>NZ_JASPGD010000002.1 GCF_030232885.1 Corynebacterium sp. MSK297 | reverse complement strand
GTTTGTTGAGTGTTGGAAGAAAGAAAATCTCGAGGTTACCAGTTAAGGTCACTGGTCCGATATTCCAGCCCACTCCAGTTCGATGGTTCCGTGGTCGATAAGAACGTGCCAGAGTCGGCGGTCAAATAGCTCAACCGTCGTCGTAATATCAGCCAGGGTATCGAGGTAGTTTCGCATGATTACGGCACGAGCCTGCTTATCAGCAATCTGCCGGGTTAGCTCGTCGTACCGGGTAGTGGCGGCCGTAAACCCGTCTTCGAGTTTGGCAAAGCGTTGCCGGTAGGCCTGCTGGTATTGAGCGATGCGTGTATTGGGCTTGGACTTCCTTGTCCATCATCACCATCAAGCCCTCGATCGTCACGAGCGTTGTTGCTTGCTCGGCCTCGAGGTCTCGGGTGTTCATGGCGTTGTCGAGCGCCCTTTGAATGGTTTGTGTCACCTCAGAATGGGCAGTTACGTACTTTGACAGCGCCCGATTGAACGCGGCTTGAATCCCTTCATCGCGTGGGTGCGGCATCGGCTTTGGGTGCTCGACCTTCTATTTGCTGTTGCACTGCCAGACCATCGACCGGTACGGGTCGTTGGAGTGCCAAACTTTTGAGCCGTAGTAAGCGCCACACACCGAGCACTTGAGCTTCTGAGTGAACGGTTAGATGCCCCTGTGCCCTTTGCGGGATGCGAGCTCGGCCTGCACACCAGCAACCGATCGCGCCCGGCAACGTGAATTCGACCGGACGACGCAGTTCGCTGACGTACACGGTGGTAAACGTGCGTTGTTCAATGGTGGTTCCCGCCAACGAGCGCAGCCCAAGCTCGCTATGCTGAAAAAGCCACGGAAACATCAAATCCGCCGTGGTTATACGCGGTAGCGAAGTAAAAGCTACAAATTCGCCCCCACGGACCTAGATTTTGAGACTGAAACTACAGATAATGAGTGGACAGCACTTCACACGCCACCCAATTCACAGAACAGGATGTGATCGCGATGAAAGACCTCACCTACCGCATCGAACAGAAAATCTCCATCAACACTGAGCTCCCCGGACCGAAAAGCACCGAGTTGTTCACACGCCGCAACCAGGCGCTGCCTTCCTCAGTGGGATCGGTGCTGCCGGGATTCGTCGTGGACGGCGACGGAGGCATTCTTGTCGACGCCGACGGCAACCAATTCCTGGACCTTGCCTCCGGCATCGCCGTGACCTCCGCCGGTGCTTCCAACCCGCGCGTCGTCAAAGCCATCCACGACGCTGCCGCCCGGTTCACCCACACCTCGTTTATGATCTCGCCGTATGAGTCCTACGTTGCACTGGCAGAAAAACTCGACAAACTCGCCCCCGGTGAGCACGATAAACGCACCGTGCTGATGAACAGCGGCGCCGAAGCCGTGGAAAACGCGGTAAAAATTGCCCGCCACTACACCAAGAAAAAAGGCGTCGCCGTGTTCGACTACGCATTCCACGGCCGCACCAACTTGACCATGGCCATGACCGCGAAGGAAAACCCGTACAAAGCCGGGTTTGGCCCGTTCGCGGGTGACGTGCACCGCGTGCCAATGTCGTATCCGCTGCGGGATGGCTTAGCCGGCGACAAGGCCGCCGAGCGCACAATCGCAGAACTAGAAAAAGTCGGCGTAGACAACCTGGCGTGCGTGGTCATCGAACCAATCCAAGGCGAGGGTGGTTTCATCGTGCCTGCCGAAGGATTCTTGCCGCGCATCGTCGACTGGTGCCGCACCAAGGACGTGGTGTTTATCGCCGATGAAATTCAAGCCGGCATCATGCGCACCGGAACATGGTTTGCCAGCGAACACGAAGGAATCGTGCCGGACCTGGTCACGATGGCCAAAGGCATTGGCAACGGTATGCCAATTTCTGCAGTCACTGGACGCGCGGAAATCATGAACGCGCCGCAACCAGGCGGCATCGGTGGAACCTATGGCGGAAACCCGGTCGCGTGTGCCGCTGCGCTGGCAACCCTGGAAGAAATGGCGGCCGAAAACCTTGGTGCGCGCGCCATAGAAATCGGGCACATCGTGCGCGAGGAACTTGCCGAAATCACCCAACACCCGCGCGTGGCAGAATTGCGCGGGCGCGGCGCGATGGTGGCACTCGAGTTTGTCGATGCCGAGGGCAACCCAGACAAGGAATTGACCGGTGCCATCGTGGAGGCCGTGAAAGCCTCGGGCGTGCTGGTACTCAGCTGTGGCCAGGACGGAAACGTGATTCGCTTCTTGCCGCCGCTAGTAATCCCCGAAGCTTTGTTGCGTGAAGGCTTGCAAACCATCGTGCACCACTTCAAACAGTTGGTTTAGCAATACTCAGAGCGGGCTGACGCTAGTAAAATCAATGTTTTGTGGCGTTAAGTGCTAGATTTCCAGTAGTAAACAAAAATCGCAGGAAAATCTCCCTCAACTCCATACAGAGCTAAGGGAGATTTCAATCTGCATTGAGATTTCTAGCTTGTGAAAACTAGCAATTTTCGACTCCATCAAAACGGGCATTTACGAAAGGCTCCGGTACAAAATCATTACTGACTGTGACTTTACCGTCATTGTCGGACACATTCACACAAATCGCGGCTGCACGAAAACCCGATCCCGGAGCTGACGTATCAGGCAAGAATCCATCCGGATCAACATAGGTCGGCACCTGATCACCTGGCTGATATAGATGCTCAGAAGACAACTGTTCTGCCTGAGCCGTCGACGCCGTTGCTCCAAAAGCAAACATTCCAATAATTCCCGCTGGTGCCATACTTATTAATTTTTCATGGTTTCTTTTCCAGATATTCCATGTTCGGTGATTTTTCCGGGGTAGAGGTGAGAAAACTTTCAAAAATGGCCGATGCCTCCAGCAGAACCTCTGTTTCATGATCTTTGTCATGACTTCCATCAAATGGGGGGAAGTCATACCATAGACGCACTAACTTTCCATCATGCCGATGGGGGGAATGGAGATCGAAATAATGCCAAATCTCACCCTTAAATTGTTCATATGGTCCTTGATATTCCTGCACGCCAAAATTGTGCAAAATAATATCTCCATTTTGGATATCGCTCAAAGTTAAATTTTTGAGCACCTTTGCCAGGTAATCCATCTTCCGGGGATCACTTGCTTCCACAATATCCATGGTCATCTACCTATAAATGCTTCAGAGATAAGCCTATACCTGCATCGTGATTTGTGTAAGTCTTTTTCTTTAAAAGCTCACAATTCACCTTTCCAGATTGAGAATCCAGGCTAAACCTCCTGTAAACCACCGTGCACGAACTCGCCGCCCACCATCGTCGCCACAACCTCGATGTCACTGATTACGTCCGGATCCACCTCGCGGGGGTCGTCGGCAAGCACCACCAAGTCAGCCAACTGGCCCGGCGCGATCTGTCCTTTGCGGCCAGCCCAGCCAGTGGCAGCGGCTGAACCTGCAGTATAAGCATAGAGTGCGTCATCAACAGTAATGATTTCTTCTGGGCCGAACTCTTCCCCGTTTTCTGTTGTACGCTGCACGAATGCCTGAATAACCTTGAGTGGTTCCCCGTCGGCAACCGGGCGATCCGAGCTGCCCGGCAAGATCATGCCCGCTTCCAGTAGACGCTTGGCCGGGTAAGCCAGTTTCGTGCGCTCTTCACCGAGCATTTCTGCCATGATCCCGCCGAATTCCGGGATGAACCGGGGCTGCGGTGCCACGACGATGTTGTTTTTGGCCAGCCGCTCAATTTGATCAGTGCGCACTACCCCGCCGTGTTCGATGCGGTGCGGCATTTCCGGTGCCCCATATTTTTCGGTGGCTTCTTCGATGATGTCGAGTGCCAAATCTACCGCTGCGTCACCAATGGCGTGCAGCGCCAGCGACCAACCATTGCCAGCAGCCTTGATGGCTTGCGCAGTCATATCTTCCGGATCGCCCTGCAAGTAGCCCGTGCGGTGTGAGCAACCGCAGTAGGCCTCTGTCATGGCCGCGGTGGTGCCCAACATTGAGCCGTCGGTAAACAGCTTCACCGGGCCGATCTGCAGGCGCTCATTACCCAAACCAGTGCGGATGCCCGCGTCCAGGCCGTGCCCCTCCGGATCATCAGGGTGCCCATCGAGCGGGTGGAGTACGTCGCTCGTGATCATCGCTTGCGTGCGGGCCAGCAGGTCCCCGGCAGCCGCGGCTTGCTGGTACGCGGCCATCTCGCGCGGGCTGTGACCGATCCAACCACCGGCGATCCCGGCATCAGTGACCGAAGTCAAGCCTTCTTCTACATAACGACGGTGCGCCAGCTGCAGCGCGTAGGCGAGCTCGTCGACCGATTCCGGGCTGAGCTGATCGTTAATTGCGCGCATGGCGTTTTCTTCCAGCAGGCCAGTCGGGTTGCCGTCGTCGTCAAGCACCACCTGGCCGCCTTCTGGCTGCTGCGGATCGTCGATATTGATGCCGCCAGCTTTCAGGCCCGCAGTGTTGACCGTCATGCTGTGGCCAGAATTGTGTTTGATGGCTAACTTACGGTTGTTAGTGGCCCGGTCCAGCTCGGCGATGTCCAATTCTTCCCCACCCATTTTCGACGGGCGGAAATTCGAAGCAATCAGCCACTCCTGGTCTGGACGATCCTTCTCTGCCTGGGCCAAGGTGTCATACACATCCTGTGCGCTGTGGCAATCACTGAGATCAATCTCTGCCAGCGTCAGGCCAAACCACACCGAGTGGCAGTGCGCATCGTTAAAACCCGGCGCGATAAACGCATTGTTGGCATCGAAGCGACGGCGCGCACCCAACTGGTGGGCCTGGGCCTCATCGAGGATGAAAAACCGGTCGCCTACAATCCCGACTGCGCTTGCCGACGGATTCTCGCGGTCGCCAGTCCAGATGCGGGCATTAGTAATGAGGGTATCGAGCAAAGCCATGATGGATGGTGATTCCTTTCGCGGATGAGGGTGATGTATTCGGGATTATGGGGCCTATGCTGAACGTTAATTCTCTTCGTGCTTGTATTTCGAGCCCATGATTCCACCGAGCGCGGTCAACAACGTGATAATGATTAACAGCACCATCGCGGACACCGAGGATTGTTCCTCGAAAAACGAGTTGATGAAAGTGGCTAAAAATGGCAGAAGACCAGAGATGGCACCTGCAATATTCGAGGTGATCGCCATCCCGGTGTAGCGGATGTGGGCCGGGAACATCTCGCCAAGCAGGACCCCAACCACACCATATGGTGCGGAGATAACCCAGATTCCGATGCAGATCGCCATGGTCATAAGAAATGCGTTGTGAGAATCAATCAGCAGCCACAGCGGTACAGCCAAAATGGCTGCCGCAATACCTCCGATGCCCATGACTATCCCGGCACCGTAGCGCTCGCCGAGACGGCCATAAAACGGGAGGAAGAACAACTGCCCTGCTGCAGCCAACAGGGTGGCATTGACGACGGTTTGCCGGTCATATTCCAATACTTGGGTGCCGTACGACAATGCGTAAGTAGTGAAGATGAAGAAACCACCGATTCCGGTAATCGCCGCACATGTCGCATACACTGCCTGTTTCCGGTAAGCACTGAAAAGTTCTTTCAGCGATCCAGTGGGCTTGTTCTCAGATTCTGCAGCCAGCTGTTGATAGACCGGGGATTCTTCCACTTTTAGACGAATCCATAGCGCGATTCCCAGGAATGGGAATGCTGCAAGGAATGGAACGCGCCAGCCCCAGGAATCGACGGCGTCGTCGGGAAGCATCACCACCAACGCGAAAGCCCCCGAAGACAACAGCGTGCCCACCGGTGAACCGAGCTGCACCATCGCAGCGTAACGGCCGCGCTTTTCTGGCGGGGCATGCTCGATAGCGATGGTGGTAGCACCACCCCACTCCCCGCCGACGGCGATGCCCTGCAGCAAGCGCAATACCGTCAGCAGGATTGGTGCGGCCATGCCAATCGCGTGATAATCCGGCAGCAAGCCAACCAGGCCGGTGGCCACACCGATCACGACGATGCTTAACAACAGCGCGGGTTTACGGCCATATTGATCGCCGAGCTTGCCAAAAAGAATGGCACCTAGCGGACGTGCGAGAAAGCCAACACCAAACGTCGCGAAGGAGGCGAGCGTCGCAGTAACCGGATCTTCCGTAGCAAAATACAGGTGGTTGAACACCAGAGCGGAGGCCGTGCCGAATAGGAAGAAATCGTACCATTCCAACGCTGTACCGACGAACGCTGACATCGCAATTTTACGAACGTCCTTATCGCGTACGTGATGGTCCTGCACAACTGCATCGTTGGTGGAACCGTGGATTGCATCACCCGGGGATGAGCTCATAAAATCGTGTCCTTTGATGATCTAAAGTTAACCAACACTACTATGTGCAAACTTATGCTTTAGATCACCTTAACATGGGTGTTAGCTGTCCCCGACGCGCAATGACGTTTTAATCCCGCGAGTTATAACGCTCCAGCAAACGCTCGATAAGCTCATCGCTAAGCTTGTCATCCGCCAAAATAGTGTCGAGAAGACGCTGCGATTCCTCCGTGGATACCGGCTCCTCAGTGTCATAAGAATCCCCGGTGAAATCCACACCAAAATCCGTATCATCACTAGCCGGTGGAACCGCACTGAGCTGGTCGACGTCGGAATCAAAAGAATCCATAAACTCACTGACTTCTTCTTCCGTCATCTTCGTGCGCTTGCCAGAACGCGCTTCTTTTTCCATCCGGCGTTGCAGTGCGGCCTCCATTTGCCGGTGCCTCCAGGACCGCACGCGATGCGGTTCCAGCTTGCGGCCGACCGCACGGCTTTTATGTTCCGCCTTTTTCGCCAGCACCTTCACCTGGGCCGCAGTGTCATTAATGGGAGCCCAGTCTTGATGCGCCGGAACTCGCCAGCCAGCCCAAATACCCAACAGTGCAAGGAAGATCGACACCAGCGGGCCCACCACCATGCCGACAGCCAGCATATCCAGGTGATTACCAAACAGCACAATGCTGGCACACGCCACCGCCGGAATGACCGTGGGCTGGTTATTGCCAAACACAGCGGGTTCGCGGCCCATGGAAATATCGCGAATCATGGAACCGCCCGTCGCAGTGAATACGCCCATCATGATGCAGGGAATCAACGGCAAACCGTAGGCAATAGCTTTCACCACACCAGTGCCAGCCCACAATCCAGAGACGACGGCGTCGCCATGCGCCTGGATATAATCCCAGGTTTTGCCCTTGAAATAGACAAAACGCGCAATCAGTGCGCCGGTAAAAGCCAGATACAGGTATTCCGGCTCGCTCATCGCCGCGACGGTGCCCTGGTTGATGAGCACATCGCGCACCATACCGCCACCCAACGAGGAAAACATCGCGATGAAGAAAAATCCGATGATGTCGTAACCGCTTTTTCGTGCGATGGTGCCGCCGATAATTCCCATCAGGAGCACGCCGCTGACATCAGACCAGCGGTAGAGGGATTCAATGAGCGGATCTACTTCGGACATAAGCAATATTGAACTCCACCGCTACACAAAGCGCGAAATTAGTCCACCCACATGCGCAGCAGTAGCGCTCACCAGAACCACTGCTGCGGTTACTCGTGTGCTACTTGTCTTGCAGTACCGCTTGACCCTTGCTTGGATAGTCAGTGATCAAACCATCCACACCGGCAGCAATCTGCTCACGCATAGTGTCTTCATCATTGACGGTCCACGGCACTACCGCCATGCCCGCCTTGTGCGCCTTGGAAATCAGCTCCGGTGTAGCGACCGGGTGGTAGTCGTCGTCACGCGGCGTTTGCCCATAAGGAACAGCATGTCCAGGCGAAAGCACCTGCACGCCTAACTGTTTTGCGGCTTCTACGATGTCACCGTCGAGCGCGTCATAGTCAATATCACCGATCCAGGCCGAGCCGGACTCCCATGTGGTGTTATCCCAGAGCAAAGCCAACGGCATCTCAGGATCGCGCTCTCGTACCAGCGGCAACGATGCCCAATCAAAGGACTGAATTATGGTGCGATCCGCGACATCAGCGTCCTCCACCTCATCCATGATCGCATCGACGATTTCCTGTGGGGATGCCGTTTGCTCGCGGTGCTCCGGCTCCAGCTTGGCCTCGATATTGAAGCGCACATCCGGGTAATCCGCGGCAATCTCGAAGACCTCAGAAAGTTGCAGCAAGCGGTTGTCGTCCTGCGGGGCTGCATCTGGGAAATCGTCCAGGTTCTTATTGCAGTTCAGCGTGGACAGCTGCTCAAAAGTCAGATCGTGGACCAGCTTGCCGACGTACGGGAACTGCGGATCATCCTCGGTAACAGGCTCGGTGTCCTGGCATTTCTCGGCAGCAACCTCTGGATCATGCCAGACAACGGGTACACCATCTGCTGAGAGCACAATATCGAATTCTAGGGTGGGTGCCCCCATTTCTAGCGAGTTCTGCAACCCCTCCCGGGAAGACTCAATCCACTCGCCACGTCCAAAACGGTGCGACTGTAGATCGAAGTCTTGCGGCAGTTTCGCAGCCGCTTGTGGAACCGGGTTGGCTTGCACATCCAGGTCTACGACCTGCTGGGTGTCAAAAACCAGTGGTTCGTCCTGCTCTGCAGCCTTCGATGCTGTCGTTTTTGCACTCGTGTCATTATCTGCAGGCTGGGCACACCCGGACAAGGCGAGTGCTCCGACCCCCACAGCAGCAATGAAGCTCGCAGCTCGGCGATGCCGAAATTGGGCATCGTGGAAAAACACAGCATTGTTGCTTTTGATCATCAAAACCCCTATCCTACGCAAAGCCCGACTCATCGCGTGTGATCACTAGCCACACGCACCAACACCTGTGCCACCCCACTCGAGGTATTGGCACTGACCCCATGCTTAGCACATCTCCGGAAAATCCAATATGCATCGTGCCCCCGTATGAGAACTGAAAATACCTTCCATACCACAACGCCACCCACCCTGCAGCCCCCCCCTAAAGTGGGATGTTTTGCTTAATCGGTAATGAAAACCTTGACAAATAACTGTGCGCAGATCACAATCACAAATGCCTGAGTCGCAGGACTCACTCGAAAGTCTTATCCCCGGAGGGAATCATGAAAACCATTTCACGTCCAGCAATCATTGGACTCTGCACCGCTGTGTCACTCGTTGGCATCGCTAATTCTCCCGCTGCCTCTGCTTCCCCCATTGCCGAGCTTTCTTCTGCTTCCCCCGTTGCAGATATTTCTTCGACTGCGGATCAAAGCTCAGCACCTTCGATTTCATCCGAACGGACCAGCTTGCAGCGCAATGCGACACACCAAGCAATCATCGATGAAACCAACAAAGCCCGCACCGAAAACGGCAAGCAGGAGCTCGAGCGCAACGATTACCTCACTGAAGAGGCACAGCGTCGCGCCGAAAAACTCGCAGCCAACAACGAAGTCGTACACTACGGACTTGATGATATCGAGTTCGGCCACGGACTCGTTGCAGAAAATCTGCGCGGCACCTGGGACGACAAGATCGATCCACAGTCAGAAGTTCAAGCATGGTTGGACAGCCCAGAACACCGCAAGAATTTGCTGAACGACACCTTTACTCAGATTGGTATTGGTTCAGAGCTCGCTTCGAATGATATGTGGCACATCGTCGCACTTTATTCTGAACTCTAAAGCAGAGCTTCAGTCGGCATAATTGCAAAGGACCGCATAACAGAGCCTTGTTATGCGGTCCTTTTTTATTGATATGCTTACTACAAGCAGTCTTATTGTGTCTCATTTCACACTAGATATTGCCGAACATATTCCCTGCTACATCGCGAGGTAACAGCATGAGCGTAGGCCACGTGGGCATAGCAATCGCCCGCAGTCTTGAACTCCACGACGTCCCACGAATCTTCGAAGTACCAGGCGAAAGCTTCCTTCCGGTGCTCGATGGTCTGTACGAATCCTCCATTGACACCATCGTGTGCCGCCAAGAAGGCGGTGCCTGTTACATGGCAGAAGCCCACGGCAAAGCCACCGGCCAACCTGGCGTCGCCATGGTCACTCGCGGGCCAGGTGCCGCGAACGCGTTCGTCGGCATGCACACAGCCTGGCAAGATGCTACTCCCCTGGTGCTATTCGTTGGGTTAGTTCCTACCAGCGATCGCGACCGGGAATCTTTCCAAGAATTCGACATCAAAGCGTGGTTCGGCACCCAAGCCAAACGCGTCTATGTGCTTGACGACGCCTCCCGCGCCAGCCGCGTGGTTGCTGAAGCCTTCCACTTAGCCACCCAGGGCCGCCCAGGCCCAGTGGTCATCGGCCTGCCGGAAGACGTCTTACATCAAGAATTCACTGGGGAGCTCTGCCCACCGCTACCTGCCAGCCATGGTGCATTCAGCGACGCCGACCTGGACTATCTCGCAGCCGAACTTCGAACAGCAGAAAAGCCACTGATCTTCGCCGGCGGTGCGCACTGGAACGCAGACACCAGCGCAGCAATACAGCAATTCGCCGAAAACCAACAGATCCCGGTAGTGCACGACTGGCGTGCCAGCGACCGCATCGCGTTTTCCTCGCCTGCAAACGCTGGCTGGCTCGGCTACGGCCGCAACGATGCGGCCACCGAGCTGCTGACAGAAGCCGACCTCGTCGTGGAGATCGGCGCGGTACTCACAGATGTGCCTACCGACGGTTACACGCTACGCCAAAACCTGGATGCGAAAAATATCCTGATCAACACCGATACCACTCTGTTGGGGAACTCCGCCGCCATCACTCGACACATCTTGGCCAACCCGCACGCCTTCGCGAAGGTTACCGAGGAACTGACCAAGCGCATCGACTCCGAAGAGCGGGTCGCCGCTGACAGTGAAGCCAGCACGGACACCAGCACTGATGCTGGTGCTGGTATCTCTGCCACCCAACACGAATGGTTCACCACCGCGCACCGCAACCACCTGGCCTTTTCGGACGTCGGCACGCCAGAAAACTGGCCAGAGACAGCCGCAGGCACCGCGCACATGGAATCGATCATGGCAGCGATCCAGAAACAGGCCCCGAAAGATGCGCTGTACACCTTCGGCGCGGGAAACCACTGCCTATGGGCGCAGCGCTACCTGCACACGGAAACCTACCCTTCGCAGCTCAGCGTGCGTAATGGCTCAATGGGATATTCCATCCCATCTGCCGTAGCAGCCTCGCTGCAGTTCCCGGAGCGCACCATCATCACAATCGCTGGCGACGGCGAATACCTGATGAACGGCCAGGAGCTTGCCACTGCAGTGCAGGCAGGCGGGGCGTTTCTGGCCGTGGTGATGAGCAACGCGGAATTCGGCACCATCCGTACCCACCAGCTCAACCACTACCCCAAGCGGGTCTCCGGCACGCAGCTAGCCAACCCGGATTTCGCTGCCGCCGCCGTTGCCTACGGTGCGCACGGCGAAACCGTCACCAATGACCAGGACGCCGCCGGAGCTGTCGAACGCGCCCTGGCTGCGGTGCGTGAAGGAAAACCGGCAGTGATTAACGTTATTACTGACCAAGCACTGTCCATCCCGACCGTTCGGCAAAACACCGACGAATAACGCCGGGCACACACCGCCCCGGCAACAACAGCGTGCCACCCCGGCGGCCAGCACCCAGCTCACACAAGAAAGCAACCGCTATGAGCACAAACAACCACAGCGCCACTAGTGGCGCCAGCCCAGCAACGAGCACCACAAAGCAACAGGCGAAGAAAAACGCCGAGCCAGCCGGATCCACCTCATCGTGGGTGATCACGCTGTTCGGTACTGCCGTCGGCGCAGGCATCCTGTTTTTGCCGATTAACGCCGGATCCTTCGGCTTTATCCCGTTGCTGTTCGCCACCATCGTCGCGTTCCCACTGGTCTACTATTCCCACCGCACCTACGCGCGCATCGTCTCTGCAGCACCAGAAAAGGACCACGGCAAAGATGTCCTGGAACTGTGCACGCAGTACCTGGGCCGCGGCGGCGGGGTCATCATCGCGATCTTGTACTGGATCGCCGTGTTTTCCACCGTGCTCATTTACGGTGTCTCTATCACCAATGCGGTCGATAGTTTCATCGTCAACCAGCTGGGTGGCTCCTCAATCAACCGCTGGATCTTGGCGACGCTGTGTGTTGGTTTAATGACAGCCGGGTTCGCCTTCGGCCGCAAACCAATGTTGTGGCTGGCGCAGATCCTGGTCTACCCACTGATTCTGTTCCTGGCGATCACTTCGATCTACCTGATTCCGCGCTGGGATATCTCCAGCTTTATGGAATTCGACTACGACGGCGGCGGCTTCCTCTCCGTCGTCAAGGGTGTTTTGCTGATCCTGCCGGTGATGGTGTTCTCGTTCTCGCACATGGCAGCGCTCTCGCAGCTATCCGTCGACATGCAGCCAGCACATGGCAAGAACACAGAAAAGCGCGTGTCGAAGATTGAGTTCTACACCGCGATCCTGCTGGTCGTATTCACCATGATCTTCGTGTGGTCGTGCGTGCTGGCACTCGGCGCCGATGGTATGCGCGAGGCGCACGAGCAAAATATTCCGGTGCTGTCCTACTTCGCAAACGTCACCGGCACCCCAATCATGGCCGCAATCGCGCCGATGGTGGTGGTGTGCGCGATCGTTTCGTCGTACTTCGGCCACCTGCTGGGCAGTGAGGAAGGCACCGAATACCTGTTCAAAACCGTCGCACCCAAAACCGCTGCGCGCATCCCGCGGCGCAACCTGCTGATCGGCATCTACGTCTTCGCGTTCGCCGCCACCACACTGGTCGCGGTGTTCAACCCATCGATCGTCACCCTGGCATCCGTGGTCGCCGGCGTCTTCGTCGTTTTCTTGGTCTACCTGCTGCCGGTTTATATGTTCCGCAACCTGGACGTGTACAAACACATACGCAAAGACAAAGCCAACCACTTCGTATTGATCCTGGGCCTGATCATCATGGCCATCACCATCTGGGATCTGTTCTAATACTGAACGTTCAGGTTGCACCTGTAACCTCAATCCCGCATCAGCCCCAGCAACCCAAGCCTTGCTAAACCCAACCCGCATTCTCAGGAGGTCAGATTCATGCTGCGCAAAGATCTTAGCGAATTCCCCTATTACCGCCCCGGCAAAAGCGCCGAGGGTAAAATCAAGCTCTCATCCAATGAGGCCGACTACTCCCCGCCATCATTCGTGCAAGATGCCATCCACGCGGCCATGCAGTACGGTAACCGCTATGGCGAATTCGGCTCCCCGGAGCTTACCGCGGCGCTCGCGGACTACCTAGGCGTTGGTGAGGATAATCTCTGCGTCGGCCCTGGTGCCTCCTCCATCGTGCAGCGTGCGGTGCGCATTACCTGCAACACTGGCGACGAGGTGGTTTTCCCATGGCGTAGCTTCGAAGCCTACCCGTTGTATGTGCGCATGGCCGGCGCCGTTCCGGTGACAGTTCCGCTTGCCGACGACTACAGCATCGATCTGCGCGCCTGTGCCAAGGCCATCACGGACAAGACCAAACTGGTGATTCTGTGCAACCCGAATAACCCGACCGGTACGACGTTTAGCCGCGCGGAATTCCGCGAGTTCATGGATATGGTGCCGGATGATCTCGTGGTTCTGATCGACGAGGCATATTGGGAATTCAACGATGATCCCGACCGCCCGGATGCGGTGCAGGAAATCCAGGACTACCCGAACCTGATTGGCGCACGCACCTTCTCCAAGGCTTTCGGTTTGGCCGGTCTGCGCGTCGGTTATGGTTTTGCCCAACCAGAATTGGCCAAAGCACTGAACCTGGTGGCTTTGCCGCTAACGGTGACCGCGATGGCTGAGCAAGCGGCAATCGCTGCTCTGGCCAACCGCGACGCGTTTACCCCGCGTGTAGAAGAGTCCAAGCGCCAGCGTGATCGCATCGCTCGCGCCGTCGGTGCCGCACCATCGCAGGGCAATTTCGTCTGGATGCCACGTTCGGATGCTGCAGACGTCGAAAAGCGCATTTTCGACGAAGGCGTGATCATCCGCCGTTACGGTGACGAAGGTGTGCGTGTTTCCGTGACCAGTGAAAAGGAAGCCGACGCGTTCCTGAATGCATGGGAACGCGCGGGTATTAGCAAGGAAAGCCAGTGATGACGAACTCGAGTGTTTCTGGCCGTGCCTTTTCTGACCGCGACTTTTCCGATGAAGCTTTCCTGCAAGATTTCGCCACCATGTCCTCACATGGTGCCACCGCAGCCGGTGGTGTAGACCGCGAAGCGTGCACCGTGGCAGACCAAGAAAATCGGCAGTGGATGTCCCGCGTGTTCGAGCGGGCCACGGGCAACCCGGTCCACTTCGATGCCATCGCGAATCAATTTTCCACCATCGAGTTCATACCCGGCGCACCCTATGTGTTGCTGGGTTCGCACCTGGATTCGCAGCCGATGGCGGGGCGTTTCGACGGCGCTTATGGTGTGCTCGCAGGCGCTTATGCTGCCGCCCGGGTGCGGTCGGCGGTAGAAGCCGGTGACCTCACCCCGAGGTTCAACCTTGCGGTGGTCAACTGGTTTAACGAGGAAGGCTCTCGCTTTGCGCCTAGCATGATGGGTAGTTCGGTGGCGATTAACAAGATGGGCTTGGATGAGGCCCTAGCGTCGACCGATTTTTATGGCACTACCGTACGCGATGCTTTCAACGAGACCGGTTACCCAGGTACCGCTTCCCTACCGGAGATCGCTTCCTATGCGGAGATCCACAACGAGCAGGGCAAGAACCTGGAGCAGGCCGGGGCACAGATCGGGCTGGTGACCGCAACGTGGGGCGCGCGTAAGTTCCGTGTGGTGGTCCACGGCGAGCAGGGCCACACCGGCTCAACGCTGATGGAAGACCGCCGAGACGCGCTCTTCGGCGCATCGATTGTGATTGCACAGGCCCGACGCATCGTCGACAAGTTCCCAGGCCAGCCGCTGCAGATCTCTGTTTCGCAGATGGAGGTCAAGCCGAACTCGCCGGTGACCATCGCCCGCGAAGTGATTTTCAACGTTGATATTCGCTGCCCGCACGCCGAGGTGCTGGACCAGGCCGAACAGTACTTGGAAACTGTCATTGCAGACGCTGCCGACGAGGCGCGCGTAGATATCGACCGGACGCTCACACACAGCTGGAACCAAAACGATTATTCATCGGCTGGCTGCGAACTTGCCCGCGAAGTGGCCGAAGAGTTGGGCTATTCCCACCGCGAGGTCATGACTGTCGCCGGGCACGATTCCACAAATATGAAAGACGAAGTACCCACGGTGATGCTGTTCGTACCGAGCGTCGACGGCATCTCCCACAACGAGGGCGAGCTGACTCTTGACGACGATTGCCTGGCCGGTTTGGACGTGTTTACCGGTGTGGTCGGCCGTTTGGTCGCCGGCGCGCTGCACTAGTGGCCACGCAGAACCAGTGGCACCGCGGAATTAGTGGCACCGCTGCACTAGCTGCTAGTTAGAACAGCGTGGCCTCCCCGGGCTGCACCTTCGGACTCTGCGCCTTCTCGCGTTGTGCTTTCTTTTGTTGTGCTTTCGAGGATTTAGCCCGGGGTTTGTGCTGTGCGCGTACGTCATTCGGAGCATCAGCGATGCGCACATGGCCGCCAGCCTACCGCCACCACAACTACGTAATTCAGGGAATATTCTCCCATTGAAAACCATCTCAATCCGCAATCGAATCCTAGATGTAATTCCTAGAGTTTTGGCAGCAGGTTTTTTGCTAACGTTATGGTCATGAAAAAGATTATTCCGCTATGTGTAGCTGCTGCCTTGACCCTGAGCGCGTGCTCTTCTGCCGACGAAGCCGCTGACTCTGTCAAAGACGCGGCCTCGGAAGTATCAAGCACCGCATCCTCCGTTGCTTCGGACGCCGAGAAAACCGCCAACAAAGATGGCGAATCCCGCACTGTGGATACCGAACTCGGCGAGGTAGAAGTGCCTGCCGATGTGAAATCCGTCGTGGTACTCACCGGAAGCCGGGACCTCGATATTGCGCTCTCACTGGAGCTACCAGTCACCGGTTACCCGAAGGCACCCGATGCGTTTGACTTGGATTCGCCATTGGCTGCAGAAATCAAGCAAGCCAACGAGAATGGCGCAGAAACGCTGTACACCGCCGGTGATGAAGAAACAAACATCGACGCTATTAAAAAGGCTGAACCGGACTTGATCATCGGTGCAGTCCAGGATGTCATGCCGATCCACGACGAGCTCAAAGAGATCGCTCCAGTACTACCAATCGGTGATTTTTCCACCGCTACCTGGGAAGATGATCTGATGTTGGTTGCGTCCGCCACCGGCACCGAAGAAAAGGGCGGCAGCCTGATTGCCGATTATGAAAAACGCGTCGGCAGGTTGTCGGATAAGTATGCCGATGCACTGGCCGATCACAAGTTCGCACCCGTCAGCTATGACGGCGAGAAATTCGTCATCAATGGCACGCGTTTGCTTTCGCAGGTGCTGCAGGATCTCGGCGCGGAACCATCCGAGGCTTTCAATGAGGCCTTAGAGGGTGTGACCGGCAAGTATGACATCGATGAGATCGCACAGGCTCTTGACGACGTCGATGCGCTAGTAGCGCTAGTCAATGAGAAATCAACGTGGCAGTCGCTACAGTCGAATGCGCAGTTCGGCACAATCCCTGCGGTACAGAACGAGACCGTGGTGCGCTCCGATGAGCAAACCCACGAAGGTGCCTACTACTCCGCGATGCACGCGGTGGATATCATCGAAGAACTGCTCGAGATGCTGGATGCGGAGAGCAAATAAGCTTAACTGATGCGCCAACCCGCTGCATGAGCTAGGCCGAGCGGAATAAGTACAGCTCAGCTGCATGAGCTGGGCTATTGAAAATCCCGCGAGCGCACCGCAAGTAATTCGCTGACCTCCAGCGGCTCCAGTCGATCGGCCACCACCGTGGCTGCCCCACTCGCGTTTTGCACTACCCCGCGCACCACCAAAGCTTTGGCGGTGCGCGCTAGTCTTTTCTGCCGCTTCCACAACCCCGGCGACACAATCACGTTGATCAGCCCGGTTTCATCCTCCATCCCGAAAAACGTCGCCCCACTTGCGGTATTCGGTCGCTGCCTGTGGGTGATCATGCCAGCCACCCGAATACGACTGCCATCGGGCACCTGCAACAACTCATCGGCACGCACAACGTTGTTGGCAGCTAGTGCGTGACGCAATAACTCCATCGGCTGGGTCTCTGGAGTCATTCCCGTCGAAGCCAGATCTGCCGCCAGAATCTCAAAACCACTCATGCCGGGCAGCGTCGGCGCAGCAATCGCCGAAAGCCCCGACAGCATGCCTGGTTGCTCAGTGGCTGCCACACCAGCAACCCATTGTGCTTGCCTGCGATCCAGCCCCAACACCTCCAACGCCCCGGCGCGTGCGAGCGCTTCGACTTCACTCACTGAAGCCCCAGTGCGGCGTACCACATCCGCCACCGAAGACTCCCGGCTCAACGAGTGTTGTGCAGCAACGATGGCCTCAGCTGTAGACGTCGACAAGCCTTTCACAGAACCGAGCCCCAAGCGGATGGCCCCGCTGGTCACGCTGGCTTCTACCTGCGAATCCAACGCTGAAACCGGCAGGATCTGCACCCCGTGGCGGCGGGCATCCTGGATCAGCGACTGTGGAGAATAAAACCCCATCGGTTGCGCCCGCAGCAGCCCGACGCAGAATTCTGCAGGGTAGTAGCGCTTAAACCATGCCGAGAAAAACACCAGTGAGGCAAAAGACTGCGAATGCGATTCTGGGAACCCATAGGCAGCGAAAGCCACGATCTTTGACCACAGCTTATAGGCGGTTTCTGCCTCGATCTGGTTGGTTTCCCAACAACCGCGTAAAAAGCGTTCCTGTAGCGCGGCCATCCGCTCTGGCGAACGCTTCGAGCCCATCGCCCGGCGCAAATCGTCAGCTTCTGCACCACTAAAACCGGCGGCATCAACCGCGATATGCATCAACTGCTCCTGGAACAACGGGATGCCCAAAGTCTTTGCCAGTGCTTTTTCCAGCACCGGGTGGTCATAAGTCACTTCTTCTAGCCCGTCCCGTCGGCGCAGATACGGGTGCACGGAACCACCCTGGATCGGGCCCGGGCGGATCAGCGCGACTTCTACCACCAGATCAAAAAAGCAGCGTGGCTTCAGCCGCGGCAGCGTGTTCAGCTGCGCGCGCGATTCCACCTGGAATACCCCGACGGCATCGGCGTTGCAGAGCATGTCGTAGACGTTGGAGTCTGCCAGGTCGATTTCCCAGAGGTTCACGGTGTATCCGTGTTGTTCGTGCACCAGGTCAATCATGTGGTGCAGTGCTTCCAACATGCCCAGCCCCAGTAGATCGAATTTCACCAATCCGGCGCCCGCGCAGCTGTCTTTATCCCATTGCACGACACTGCGGCCTTCCATCGCCGCCCATTGCGTAGGCACCACATCCGTCACCGGCCGATCACACAACACCATGCCTCCGGAGTGAATGCCCAAATGCCGCGGCTGGCCTAGGAATTGCTCTGATAAAGCCAGCACATTATCTGGTGGTTCAGATTTTCCTTGTGCCCAACTATCGGCGGCACCTTGCGGAAACCCCAGGGCACGGGCGGCGTCGCGTACCGCGCCTTTCCGACGGTACGTAATCACGTTAGCCACTTGCGCGGCACGGTCACGCCCATAGGTGGCATAGATGTATTGGATGACTTCTTCCCTGCGGGTGGATTCAATATCTAAGTCAATATCCGGTGGTCCATCACGATCCGCCGATAAAAACCGCTCAAATAACAGCTGTGCACTGATCGGTTCCGCGTTGGTAATACCCAGGCTGAAGCACACCACGGAGTTCGCTGCCGACCCTCTGCCCTGGGCCAAGATATTCTGCCGGGCACAAAAATCGACGATACCCATCACAATCAAGAAATAGCCGGGAAAGCCCAGCTGCTCGATAACCCCGAGTTCATGTTCAATCTGGGTGCATGCCCGCCGATAAGTCTGCTCTGGGTAGGCCTGATAACGCTTTCGAGCCCGGCTATAGGTCAGCTGCCGAAGCCAACTCATCTCGGTTTCACCATCAGGAACTGCAGAATGCGGCAGGCGCGGTGCCACGATATCCCAACTAAACGCGCACTCTTCGGCAATCTTCACGGTAGTTTCCAGGAGCTTCTCCCGTCCTGGGGCCAGCCGCAGCATGCCGCGACCATCCCGCAGCCACTGCGCACCCATCGGGTGGGTGTGCCAGCTGGCAGCTGCCAGTGATTCCCGCTTGGCCAACGCGGCTTTCGCACTGGCCAAACGGGCGTGGCTACGGGTAGCAGCGTGCGGGCTGGCGCTGATGATCGCGCGCAGACCAGAATGCTGACTCATTAATTGCGCAGCAACCGCATCCAGTGCCGCAAAACGGTCGGCATCTTCCGGTAACAAGTTAGATTCATAGTGCAGAACCAAGCTGTCTATTCCAAACGATTCGATCAAGCTATCGAGCATATCAAGCCAGGAATAATCCACGAGGATAAAGCATTGCCCAGCCAATTGCTCCGCCAATAATTCCAAACTCGGATACCGCGGGTGGCGGTCTGTGCTCGCCATATGCGCCGCCGCCATCACCCGAGACAGCAACCGGTAGCCTTCCGGGGTACGCGCCAAGAAGGTAAGACTGCCATGATCCAGACTCAACCGCGCACCAAACACCGTGGGCAAACCAGCTTTAGCTGCGGCTTCTGCAAACACAATGGACCCATAAAATCCATCATGATCGCAGATCCCCAACGCAGTTAAACCCAGTTCACAAGCACGCTCTACCAGCGCTTCTGGGTCCGAGGCCCCAGCCAAAAAGCTATATGAGCTCACCGCAGCCAATTCCGCGAAGGCTGGACCGTCGGCACGCTTATACCCTGCATTTTTATCTACAACCGCAGCAACATCGGCCCCTGGTGACAGCGCTACCGGGCTAGACACCGGATGAGGCACCGGATGTCCAGATAAGATCCTTTCCAAACGTGACCACGACAGGCCTGCACCACCGTTGAAATTCATGAAACTAACCCTACACAGAAACTCACACATATGCGTATATATTTTCGAATAAAACATTTTCTTAGCAACCACAGGCCGCGATGGTTGAACGAAAATATAGACAAAGCTGTACAGAATCTGATAAATTCCACGTCATTGCGCGACATGCGTACCGGGCCTCGCCACACATGCTGGAAGCCCCACCATGCACGAGCCCGTCGACGCACACCCCATGAAAGGACGCACACGCTATGAATATCCGCCGCATTCTTGCCGGTAGCACCGCTGCACTAACCGCCACCACCCTGGTCGCCTGTTCCGGCGACAATGCCGCTTATACCCCATATTCCAAGGACGACACCATCACCATCGGCACCACCGATGCTTCGCTGGAATCATGGTCGGTATTCGAAGAGGTCGCTGAAGAAAACGGTTTCAACATTGAGCTTGAAAACTTCGCAGAATACTCCCAGCCAAACCCTGCACTGAGCCAGGGCGAAAATGACATCAACAAATTCCAGCACCTGATGTTCTTGGCGCAGTACAACGTTGATTCTGGCGATGACCTGGCACCACTGGTATCCACGGAGATCTACAAGATGGGCCTGTTCTGGGAAGGCTCCGACGAGCTCGACGTCGACAAGATCGAAGGCGAAGAAGTTGTTATCCCGAACGACACCGTCAACCAGGGCCGCGCACTGTTGCTGCTGCGTGAGGCCGGGTTAGTGGAACTGGTCGGTGATGTGAAGTACACCCCAAGCGTGGCTGACATCGATAAAGAAGCTTCTAAAGTCACTGTCACCACGGTCGACGCTTCCGAAACCGCACGGCAATACCGTCTGGGCCAGCCAGCTGTGATCAACAATAACTTCCTAAACCAGGCCAATATTGCCCCAGAAGAGGCTATCTTCGACGACGATCCGAACGCAGAAAGCGCCGAGCCGTACATTAACTTGTGGGTCGTTCGTGCCGACGCCGTCGACGACAAGGTCTTGAACGAGCTGGCTGAGCTGTGGCACGACGAGCGTGTCGCCAAGGCCGTATTCGAAGAATCCGGCGGAACCACGGTGCAAGTCCAGCGCCCACGTGAAGAATTGCAGCAGATCCTGGACGATCTGGAAAAAGAACTGCAAGGCTAGCCCTGGATCCAACGCGACCACTGGAACTGCTGGCGCTACTGCAGCACAGCGCATTCGGAACGCTTCCGGTATTCCTCCGGATTTTCCGGGCAAGCCAGTAACGAAAGACGCTTAGTCACGGCTAACATAGCTGCGACTAAGCTTTTTCCGTCTAAGAAGAAATGATGGTTTTTCGTGGTAACACACTCGGGTACAAGCCCAGCTAGCGGAAGTGGCGAACGCCGCGGCACCCGCATCGAATTCACCAACGTCAATAAAGTCTTCGACGCCAAAAAGAAGGGCTCTACGAAGGTCACCGCCGTCGACGATGTCACCTTAACCGTCGAATCCGGCGAAGTCATCGGCATCATCGGTTATTCCGGCGCAGGTAAATCCACCCTGGTGCGCCTGATTAACGGCCTGGATAATCCGACCTCGGGCTCACTGAAACTCGACGGCACAGAGATCGTCGGCATGTCTGAAGCAAAGATGCGCGGGCTGCGTCGCAATATCGGGATGATCTTCCAACAGTTCAACCTGTTTAATTCCCGCACCGCAGCGGCAAATATCGAATTCCCGCTGAGACTGGCCGGGGTGCCAAAAGCCGAGCGCACCAAGCGCGTCCAGGAGCTTCTCCAGTTCGTTGGGCTGGGCGAACGCGGCAATTCCTACCCAGAGCAGCTGTCCGGTGGCCAGAAGCAGCGCGTCGGCATCGCGCGTGCGTTGGCGACCAACCCGTCGCTGTTGCTTGCCGACGAAGCCACCTCCGCGCTCGACCCGGAGACCACCCAAGAAATCCTGGATGTGCTGCGGAAAGTCAACCAGGAATTCGGCATCACCATTGTTGTGATCACCCACGAAATGGAAGTCGTGCGCGCTATCGCCGATAAAGTCGCGGTGATGGAAAACGGCTCCATCGTGGAATATGGCGAAATCTACGACGTGTTTTCGGCACCGAAAACGGACGTCGCCAAGCGCTTCGTCGCCACTGCCCTGCGCAACGAACCCGATGCCATCGAAGCCGATGACTTGCTGGCTCACGACGGGCGCCTGTTTACCATCGAACTGACCGAAAATTCTGGGTTCTTCGAAGCCGCTGCCACGCTGCGCTCTTCCGGTGGTTCCATCAACATCGTGCACGGTGGCGTGACCACCTTGCAGCAGCAATCCTTCGGCAAAATGACAGTGCGTCTCAATGGCGATGATTCCGCCATCGACGAGTTTTACCGCACACTATCCCAGCGCACCCACATTGAGGAGATTAAGCGATGATTTCCGCAGCTGATACCAACTGGGACCGCCTGGGCCCGATGTTTTCCGATGCCGTCATCGACACTTTGGTCATGGTGGCTTTCGCCATGGTCGTCGGTGGTGTCCTTGGCCTCGTGGTCGGCGTATTCCTGTTCACCACCCGCGAGAGCGGGATCCTGCAGAACAAGTTCGTCTACACGATCCTGAACATCCTGGTGAACTTCGTCCGCCCGATACCGTTCATCATTTTGCTGGCTCTGATGCAGCCGATCACCATCGGCGTGCTCGGCTCGTCGATCGGGCGTGAACCAGCCGCATTCGTGATGGGCATCGCCGCTACCTTTGCGGTCGCACGCATCGTCGAACAGAACTTGGTCTCGATCGACCCGGGCATTATTGAAGCCGCCCGGGCGATGGGAGCAGGGCCATGGCGGATCATCACTCGCGTGATCCTGCCCGAAGCACTGGGCCCACTGGTGCTGGGCTACACCTTCATTTTCATCGCAATCGTCGATATGTCCGCGATGGCCGGATACATCGGCGGTGGCGGTTTGGGCGATTTCGCCATCGTTTACGGACACCGCGCCTTCGACTACAAGGTCACACTGATTGCTACCGCCGCAATCATCATCATCGTCCAAGCCGCGCAGTTCTTCGGCAACTGGTTGTCGAAGAAGATCATGCGCCGCTAACTCATCTGTCGCTAGTGTTCGCACTCTTTACTACCGCCCAGCCCGGCTTAATCGCCGGGCTTTTCCATACGAACAACACGTCATTAAACACAACTGCAGTCAGGTTACTGTCCGGTAGTCGGCGCGGTCATACCCGGCAAAGTTGCGTCACCAGGGAAAAGCTTCGGCCCCAACCACAACATGACGTAAACCAACCCGACAAGCACAGGAATCTCGACCATCGGACCTATTGTTCCAGCTAACGCTTGTGCGGAATGCGCTCCGAAAGTACCGATGGATACGGCAATAGCCAATTCGAAATTATTTCCGGCAGCTGTAAACGACACCGACGAAGACTGCGCATAATTCATCCCCACCAGTTTTGAAACAACCAACGACACAACAAACATCCCAACAAAATAAAGCAGCAACGGGACGGCTACACGAACTACTGCCGTCGGTTGCGCTGCAATATGTTCACCCTGCAGGGAAAACAATAAAACGATGGTGTACAACAGCCCAAGCAGCGCCAATGGTGAAATAGCTGGCAAAAATTTCGTTTCATACCACTGCCGCCCTTTGATATTTTCTCCCACAACCCGGGACAAAGCACCAGCAACCAGAGGCACTCCGAGGAACACCAACACAGAACTCACGATGGTCCAGAAGGAAAACTCCACTTCGCTGGCACCCAGCCCCAACCATTGGGGTAATACTTGCAGATAAAACCAGCCAAGCAGCCCGAACATAAGTACCTGAAATACAGAGTTAATAGCCACCAAAACAGCTGTAGCTTCCCGGTCACCACAGGATAGATCAGACCACACCAGCACCATTGCAATGCACCTGGCCAAGCCAACGATGATTAACCCAGTACGAAGTTCCGGCTGATCAGGTAAGAAAAACCACGCCAATACAAACATAAAAGCTGGTCCCACCAGCCAATTAAGCACGATTGATACTGTCATCAACCGCTTATCTGCAACGATCTTGCGGGTTTTATCGTAACGAACTTTCGCTAAAGGCGGGTACATCATCACCAGCAAACCGAGTGTAATCGGCAAAGAAATACCGCCTACTTCTAGCCGCGCCAGCGTTTCTCCGATTCCCGGCATCGTGCGCCCCAGGAGTAGTCCAACACCCATCGCGACGAGGATCCATACCGGTAAAAATCGATTCAACCAGGACATACGCGGACCTTGGGCAACGGTCATAAAACTCCTTAAAAACAATTCTGAGCATCAAGCCAGAATCCTAAACTTATATCGATAGCTATCAATATATTATATCGATAGCCGTCAATATAACATAGTTGTTATGACCTCCCCAGAAACTTCCCCGCTGACTGATCCTGCCTCCTGTTGTTCCCTGGGATCTGGCCTTTTGACCAAAAGCGAAGCTGAACGCTATTCCATTCTGTTCACAGCGCTGTCCGATCCCACCCGCCTACGATTGCTCTCGCGGCTAGCTGCGGAAGGATGCGAACCAGTTAGCGTCGCAGAGTTAACAGAATTATCAGGGTTGAGCCAACCTACCGTATCCCATCACTTAGCACGCTTAACCGAGGTCGGCTTATTAAACAAGGTACGAGTCGGCCGTACGGTCATCCACCGCGTGCGTCCACAGCTTTTCGCAGAACTACGTACCGTCCTGCAGATCGGATAGAACTAAGCAAACAGCAACGGCGACACGATGAAAGGCAAGACAGCGCAAGGGACAAAATCTATGAATACGACCGGCACACGCGCTCACGAACGCAACCCCAACATTGACCACCACGAAGCCATCATTATTGGAGGCGGCCAATCAGGCCTGGCCACCGCCTACTATCTATTGCGAGCTGGCGTCGACACCCTCGTTCTGGATGATCAAGACGCCCCCGGTGGTGCGTGGCGCCATGTGTGGCCGTCGATGACGTTGTTTTCCACCGCGAGTTTTTCCAATCTTCCGGGCAAACCTATGCCAGAATACGACGGCTTCCCTCCGGCTGACCACGTCGTTGCCTATTTAAAAGATCACGAGCAGCGCTACCAGATTCCCGTTGACCGACCCGTATACGTTGACCAAGTAGAACGGAATGACGACGGCTACCACGTTTTTGCTGGCGAGCAGTCCTGGACCGCATCACACATCGTCGCTGCCACTGGAACCTGGTCTAGCCCTTTTGTTCCGCATTACCCAGGCACGTTTGACGGCACCCAATGGCATTCCGCGAATTATCCCGGGCCGGACCCCTTCGGCGATTCTTCTGTCGCTGTAGTAGGTGCCGGAAACTCTGCGGCACAAATAGCCGCCGAACTCACCGACCATGCCGATGTCACCTGGTACACCCGGCATGAACCACGGTGGATGCCTGATGATGTCGATGGCCGCGTGTTATTTCGCCGCAATAGAAAACGAACCCTAGCCCTGCAACGTGGCGACGAAGACCCTGGGGCTGATAGCAACCTGGGCGACATCGTCGCCCTGCCGAAAGTGCGCGAGGCTCGTGATTCCGGGCGGTTGCAGGCAACGCCAATGTTTGACTCTCTCGATGAAGTCAGCGCCGAACATCTGATCTGGTGCACCGGTTTCCGACCCGCGCTGAACCCGATTAGGCATCTGCTCAATGGCACGACTCCAAAATATGCCGATCTACACTTAGTCGGTTACGGTGACTGGACTGGCCCCGGGTCAGCAACGATCACCGGAGTCGGCCCCTTCGCCAAAGAAACCGCACGGAAAATCGCAGCCACATTCGGGAAAGAAGTGAAATAACCGGCAGGAAAACCGTGGAGACTGTGCCCGTAAAAATCATGAAGAAGACATCGTCATACCAGTAACTACCCAGCCCGGCTTCGTCGCAGGGTTTTTCCCGCAGGAAGCCACGACGCCGTCGAAAAGCTCTTGGGCCAGCGTCACGTGCCACGCTCGTCCATCACGGTGGCAGACTTCCACCACGGCAGCGTCGTCGTCAAGAGTTTCTACCTGCTGCGCAGAGACAAGATCCTGGTAATACAGTGTTTCTCCTGCCCCGATTAGCTGGCCAGCGACGGCGACCTCTGCGGCCTGGCTGGGCTCGTCGTACAGCCCGCGGCCCCGGTTGGCGGGATGAAAATACTTCCCTTCTAGAGCGCTAGCGACCAACTGCTCGCCTGCGTGTTCATTCACTCGACCGAAGCTATACCCCCAAGGCAGCAACAACATCGCTGGGGCGAAACGGTGGCCTTTGGTGTGTGAAGTTTCCCAAACCACGTCAGGGTTCGGCGATTGCTGATCTAAATGCGCAGCCAGTGGGCGGCCTTTCACCGCGCAACAGACATCCCGCTTGGCATGGGTGCACACCAGCACCAGAGGCTCGCGGCTGGGGCGGGCGTCGAGATGCTTATTGTTTCCGGGTCCTGTTAGATCCAACTGCAGAATATCTTCCGGGCCACTGACATAGAGCAGTTCTGCATAGGCTTGCTCTGGATACACCAGGTACACACGGTGGCGCTGTGGCATCTGGTGCCCGGCGCGGCCGGGCTTACGGATAAGTTGAAAACCCACACCAGAACCCAGGTGCGCTTTGATCTGGGCGGAAAGCTCCACACCGAAGGTGTCGCCGTCGAGCACATCCCGGCTCCAACCTGCGGGCCATTCGAAAACCACATACATGCGGTCGCGTTTCGCTGTGCCAGGCATAGGTTCTACCTGCACATCTGAGCAGCGTGGGGTGTGAGCTGGGCGCGATCGTGGCTGCGTGGGTTCTGTGGGCTGTGTGGGTTCCGTGATCTGTGTGGGTTCCGTGATCTGTGTGGACTGTGTGGATGGCGGCTGGTTCATGTCTTAAGCCTAGAACACATTTGTGCAACGATTTGGTTGAGTCTTCCTATCGCTTTGTGCTTTTTACTGGTTTTTCTTTGGTCCGCCCATAGTCGGCGACTACGGTAATGGATATGGTTTCCCGGAAGCGACACATGCCTAGCCTTGCCATAGCTGTGGTGGCCTGCTTTGCGCTGGGCGCGTGCACGAACGACGAGACTGGTGCTGGCAATATTGCCGCCGGAGAAAATAAGGTTGGCTACCAGGCTGATACCCCAGACGACGCTAGGGATTCTGCTGCTTCCGGCGCAGGTTCGGACACTGAGAGCACGAATTCTTCTCAGTCGTCTGCTTTTAGCCTGCGCAATCCATCCACCCACTTGGCGGGCGCACACGACCCCAAAAACTCTAATAAAGCCGGTTCCGGTTCTGAATCCGGGTCTGGGACAGAATCCGCGCCCCAGACCCAGCCACCGCAGACTCCGGCGTCGCCGCAGCCGGAGCATTCTGCGCCCGCAGGGTTAACGGCTTTGGGCGATGCCGATGGCGCGCCCAAAACTGAGCGTGTAGAGGCCCCTACTGAGCTTGCCATCACCGATATTCGCATGGCTGGTCATGATGGCTTCGACCGCATAGTGTTTGAGATGGCAGGCAATGGGATGCCGGGCTGGTATGTCTCGTATACCGAGCAGCCTTTCCACCAGGGCTCAGGCAGGCCTGTCGAGATGGATCATCTCGTTGCACTGAATATCAATATCGACGGCACGGTGCGGCCAGAGACCATTGACGAGAAGCTTTCCGGCCCGGATGTGGACAAACTCATCGACAAGGCCAACGATTCGGCTAGTGAATCACAGCAGGAGCCGGGTGTTATTAAGGATTTCATTCCTGGAAGCATGCATGATGGCCGTTCGCAATATTTCTTGGCGATGGACATGAAACAACCCTTTTCTGTACAAGTTTTGCGCGGGCCGACACGGCTGGTCATCGATATTTTGCACTAATACACAGCCTTAGTACATAGCTTTAGTACATAGCCTCGATGCGCCAGCTGCGGCGCCACCACACCAACAACCAAGCTTTCGGGTATTTATCATCAGGGCTCTTGCCGACGAGCTGCATCCGCGCGAGTCGCTGCTCCTCTGCTTCCGTCTCACTGTCCCACCACCCGGTATCCACAGGCCAGGGCGCAGACCAGCCAAGCACACGGAATCTCTTCTTGCCCCAAGCCATACCGACGGGATCTGCGCTGAGCACGGCTTCTGCAGTGACAAACACCTCGGTGCCGTGCTCATCGACTAAACGCACCCCGCTAGCTGGATGTTCTAGCCCGCCGCCAAGCCGTGTCGGCAATGGTGTAGGGATGGCACCGATCCAGCCGGTGGTGTGTTGATCGTGTTCTGGGCTATTTTCTAGGGCTTGCCCGTAGGGCAGAAAGCGCACACGCTCGGCAACTCCCCGGCCACCAGCAGCGTGTGGTTGCTGCACCGCATCAAAGCCAAGTATGGACTGCAGCCGGGAGACCACGGTGGCGGTGGTTTCTTCTGCCACCGCGGTCTCGGCCTCGATGATGGAGCCGGTGGCAGTAGGTATTTGAGTTTCCAGTGGGATCAGGGATAATTCCACGATCGCCCCGGCCCCACCGCTGGAAAGCCATCCATCGAGTTGCCAGCGCACCCGTTCGGCAGTGGCGTGTTCTGTCAGTGCCGTGGTGGTGCGCCAGACTTGAGAAATCGTCGTTCCGTCGTCAGTTTCTGCGGCAATTTTGATGCGCACACAATTCAGCCCCTGTGCGGCCAGTTGCTGGTGCACCTGGTTGGCGAGCATACGCGCAATAAAGGCGGCTTCATCAACACGCGTGATGGGTTCTTCCGGCGCGATGGTAGCCGACAGGTCCAGCTCTGCTGCATCGGGAGCGACTTTGCGTTGCTGTTGCGCGCTAGCGATGCGGTGGCAGTGCAGGCCCGCGCTGCCGAAGCGAGTGCTGATCGCAGTGGTAGGCAGTTCAGTAAGCTCGCCCAAGGTGGAAATACCCAGACCAACAAGGGTTTCCACGGTGTCTTTCTGACAACCGAGCGCGGGTTCTGCGAGCAGCACAGACAATGGTTGCTGCCGCAAGAATGCAACAGAACCACCGGGCTGGACGACGGTTCCAAGCACACGGTGCCGGGCAGCGATGATGGCAGTGGGTAACTCGTCGGCAGCCCCAGCGGTGGCATCGATTCCTTCGTGTGCAGCAGCATCAATGAAATGTTCCAAAGCGGCTTGTTCACTACCGTAGAAACGCGTGGCGGCAGTCAGGTTCAGCGCAACCATCCCAGGGCGCAGCACCTCAAGGGATGCAGAGACATCCTCCAGTTCCTCGACAATGGCGCTAAACAAGCGCCCGTCGCGTTGCGGGTCGGTATCACGCACCAGCATGGATGGGCACAATGCTTGGGCTGCGCGCAGTTTCATGCCACGGCGTACCCCATGACCGCGGGCTTTATCGCAGCACGCTGTGATGCGATGGTTGCTGGCTAATGCGATAGCCGGACTTTCTGCGCTAATGGCCTGGCGGGTTTCTTCCAGCAATGCGGCTTGTACTGGCCAGTCTGGAAACCACAACACGGCAATGCGGTTGCCTACCCTGTGGGAATGCTGTTGCATCTCTACTGCAGGCTGAATGCTTCGCTCTGCTGTCGGCTGAATGCGAGACGGAACCGTGACAGTCATTTACTGCACCGCCTGTAGTGGTACGGCGCTGCTAGGTACGGCACTGACTGGTTCAGCGCTGCTAGATACTGCGGCACCAGGTGCGGCACGGCCAGGTACGGCGGCACTAGGTTCGGCGCTGGAGCGCGCACCACACGTGAGCATGACAGGCCCATTCCGGTGGGTTTTGCTGTAGGAGCTGACCGCAATTTCTGTATTTCGGATGCGCCCACTACCGCAACCGATGCCAGAAAAACCAGTGACCTGAGCATTAATCGTCAGTGCCGGTGAAGGCACTTGTGCACCAACAGTGAGCACAGCCGCCCTGCCCTTGCGGATTTTCGCCAGCAGCGGGCGTGCTTGCGTAGGGCTCAAAGTATGGGTACGCGGGCTGCGGTAAATCAACACATCTACTCCTTCTGCCAGCACGCCGAGCGCCGTCATCCACTCCCTGCCCGGGTTGGGAACCGTGATGATTTTTGAGAGATCCCCACTTTCCCCAACCTGCGCCAAGGAAAGTTCTGACCAGTTCACAATAGCGATTGTTTTTCCCTGTGCGCTAATTTGTGCGATAAGTTCAGAGACGAGTGCAGGGCAATCATTACAATGAGACACAGAGTTTTTCGGCAACCCACCGGCAGGAATAACACCAGCGAGCTGACCGGACAATTCCACCACACGGTATGGATCTACAGAAGATTCATTTCCTTCAGGAACGGAATCATTACTGAGCAGGCGCGGTTTTTGTTGAACAGGAGTTAAGTTTGCTGCGGACTCTAAACCAGCAATTCTATTCCGTAATGACGCCACACGCTCCGCACGCGCGTCGGCAAGAACAGCCACAGATTCTTGCCGCTCCTGCCCTTCCTGCGCACGAATAGCTGTTTGAGCCATAGCGAAAGTATGGCACAGGTTTTCTAAACGCGCAACCATGTTCGAACATTTGGAGGTATCGCACCTAGAGAAACGGACAAACTATCTTAGCCTGATGGATCTACATGACAACGGGCGCTACATCTTAGCGATCAGTCAAAATAAGACATTAAGTGACCCTGGGGCTATCAAGGATCTAACATCTCCACTGTGTAGACCCAGAAAATCAGATTATTTTCCATACATCCTATCCTTACCTAAAGTTTCATTATTGAATAAGGTTAGGCAAAGTTTAATAAAATAATCTTACCCAAGAGGGCTTCTGCATAAGCACAGGGTTGTCAAGCCCACTGACTAGGAGGAAAAATGAGAAATCTAATAACCAGGAAATTAACTACAACAATTCTAGTGGCGGCGGCACCTCTTGGTACTATTCAAAGCCAGGTTCATGCCGGAATTTCAGGAATTCGTGAGAATTGCTTTAAAAAAAATGCGGATTCACAACATTGTATCCATAGTACTAGCGTTAATTGCCATCATATTGACTATTACCGAAATAGCTTCGGCATTAGCGACGATGGCAATAGCGACACTAGGACTGATCGTTTTCATCTCCGGAGCTGAGACTCGAAAGCGCTAACGCCAAGCGCCTGAAGAAAACTGAGATCTAAACTAGCTTCAGGCCCAGCATTTTCAACTACTCCTTATTCCCACTCGATGGTTCCCGGCGGCTTCGACGTCACGTCGACGACCACTCGGTTGACCTCCGCAACCTCGTTGGTAATGCGCGTCGAGATCGTCTCTAGCACCTCATACGGCACGCGAGTCCAGTCGGCAGTCATCGCATCTTCCGACGACACCGGGCGCAGCACAATCGGGTGCCCATAGGTGCGGCCATCGCCCTGCACACCGACAGAACGCACGTCGGCAAGCAACACCACCGGGCACTGCCAAATCTCGGCATCCATACCGGCAGCGGTGAGTTCCTCGCGGGCAATCAGATCGGCAGCACGCAGGGTTTCCAAACGATCAGCGGTGACCTCACCGATAATGCGAATACCCAAACCAGGGCCCGGGAACGGCTGGCGCGAAACAATCTCATCCGGCAAGCCCAACTCACGGCCTACCGCACGAACCTCATCCTTAAACAGCAAACGCAGCGGCTCCACCAGCTCGAATTCCACATCATCCGGCAAACCACCGACGTTGTGGTGCGATTTAATATTCGCAGTACCCGATCCCCCGCCGGATTCCACAACATCCGGATACAGCGTGCCCTGCACCAAGAAATCCACGGAAGCGCCTTCTGGTGCATCATCCAAGACACCAGCAACCGCACGTTCGAAGGAACGGATGAACTCCGCTCCAATCGCCTTACGTTTGGCCTCCGGATCGGTCACGCCAGCCAACTTCTGCAAGAAGGCCTCGCGTTCGTCGACGGTGACCAGGCGCGCACCGGTAGCAGCAACGAAATCCTGCTCTACCTGCTCACGCTCACCGGAACGCAGCAAGCCATGATCAACGAATACACAAGTCAACCGGTCGCCAATCGCGCGCTGCACCAGCGCCGCAGCCACCGCGGAATCCACGCCACCGGACAGGGCACAAATAGCGCGGCCCTCGCCGATCTGGGCGCGGACGTCAGCCACCAAAGACTCCGCAATAGCACCCGGGGTCCACGTCGGCTGCAAGCCCGCAACCTGCGTCAAAAAACGCTCCAGCACGTGCTGACCATGCGGGCTGTGCAACACCTCAGGGTGGTACTGCACGCCAGCCATCTTCTTTTCCAAGCACTCAAACGCCGCCACAGGCGCACCCTCGGAAGTAGCCGTAACCTCGAATCCTTCCGGAGCCTTTGAGACGGAATCGCCATGCGACATCCACACTTTGTGGGTCTCTGCCAAGCCCTCGTGCAACACGCCACAGCCGTCGGCAAGCGTCAGATCCGTACGGCCATATTCGCGCTTACCAGTCTGGGCGACGGTACCGCCCAATGCGTGCGTCATAGCCTGGAAGCCATAACAAATACCAAAAACCGGTACTCCCAGCTCCAACAATTCTGGCTGCAACGACGGCGCACCATCGGCATACACAGAGCTCGGGCCGCCAGTGAGCACCAGGGCAACCGGGTTTTTCTCCCGGAATTGCGCAATTGGCGCATCGTGGGCGATGACCTCGGAATACATCTGTGCCTCGCGCACACGACGCGCGATCAGCTGCGCGTATTGCGCACCGAAGTCGACGACAAGGACAGGACGTGGAGTTGCTGCATCAGTCACGCCCCATAGTTTAACTCACGGCCACAACCCAGGCAGTGCACAACCCAGGCAGTGCACAACCCAAGCGATGCACGCCGATGCCTAGCACACTGAAACTAGTAGCCATTGGTGTAGTTATCGCCGCGTCCGTGGTGCAAACCGTAGGAACCGAGGGCTCTGGCGCGGATAGCGCGCCGTGGGCGAAGGTGAAAAAGCTGCACGACATTGGCACAAAGGGTGCTACGAAGCGTACAGAAAAACGGCTCCGCGCCGAAGCCCGAAGCCGCAAGAAAAACCTGGATTAGCACAACAGCCAACGCCAGGTACTTAACACACCCGGCACCGGGTGCTAGTGCACTGCCAAGTCCACTTTCTGGAAAGCCTTCAAATCGGTGTACCCGCATTTTGCCATCGCACGACGCAAACCACCGACCAAGTTCTGCCGCCCAAATGGATCGGACGACGGGCCGTGCAACACAACTTCCAGCGGGGAATTCTTGGACACAACCGTCATGGGATCGAAAGCGTGATCTTCTCCACTAACACCCGCGCCTAGTTCAATATCGCTATAGATTTCCACATATCCGCGCGGGAAGCTTGGGTGGCCAGCCACCGACGGCCAGAACCAACCGCCCGCAGGGGCTTCCTCAGCCTGCGCCAACAACGGGCCGAGGACGACGGCATCGGCGCCACACGCGATTGCCTTAACAATATCGCCAGCATTCGCCAGCATGCCGTCGGCAAGAATATGCACGTAACGGCCACCGGTCTCATCCAAATAATCCCGGCGCGCGGCAGCAATATCGGCGATCGCGGTGGCTTTCGGGACATTGATACCCAATGAAATATCATTGGTATTCACGCCGCCGCCCACGATCACGCCCGCCGCGCCCGTACGCATCAAATGCAGCGCAGTTGTGTAATCCACCGCGCCACCAGCAATAACGGGGACTTCCAACGAACCAATGAACTCCTTCAAGTTCAGCGGCTCGCCGTCAGCAGAAACATGCTCAGCAGAAATCAGCGTACCCTGAATCACCAGGATCTCAGTGCCGGCTGCAATCACCTTGGGCGCTAATTCCCGCGCCCGCTGCGGCGACACACGCACCGCAACGGTCACACCGGATTCCCGGACCTCAGCGATACGGCGCGCCAGCAGCTCCACATCGAGTGGCAGCGCATGCAGCTTCTGCAGATACTCAGTAGGGTTTTCCGCCTTGGTTACGGCCTCAACAGCGCCAGCGAGGTCGTCGACACGCCCCCACAGCCCTTCCGCATTGATGATGCCCAGACCACCTTGCTTACCCATCTCAATGATGAACTCCGGGCTAGCCAACGCATCAGAAGCATGCGAGCAGACCGGGATATCGAAGTGATAAGCGTCAATGCTCCAAGTAGTATCGACGTCCTTCGAGGAGCGGGTACGACGGGTCGGGATGATGGAAATATCCTCAAGCCCGTAGGTACGGCGCGCCTCACGGCCGATCCCTATCTCTGCATATTCGCGCACTAAATAAACCTTCCTATAACGACAAACGTTATGCGTGAGCTTCTCGAGATAACTTCTCGAGATAGCTTCTCAAAGTAGCTCTAGCGGTAGTTCGGAGCTTCCATGGTCTGCTGCAAGTGGTGCGGGTGAGATTCCGCCAAGCCTGCCGCGGTGATTTGCACGAAGCGCTTGGTCTTCAACTCCGGGATCGAAGCAGAACCGGTATATCCCATAGACGCGCGCAGACCACCGATGATCTGGTGGGTAATCGCGTCGATCTCTCCGCGGTATGGAACCTTGCCTTCCACACCTTCTGGCACCAGCTTGTCTTCGCTGCGCACATCGGCCTGGAAGTAGCGGTCCTTGGAATACGAACGCTTCTCGCCAGTCAAGCCGCGTCCCTGCATCGCGCCCATCGAGCCCATGCCGCGGTAACGCTTGTACTGCTTGCCGCCCACAACGACGATATCGCCCGGGGATTCTTTCGTACCAGCCAGCATGGAACCCAGCATGACGCAGTCCGCGCCAGCAGCCAGGGCCTTGGCGATATCACCGGAGTACTGCATGCCACCGTCGGCGATAACCGGAACACCGGCTGGACCAGCAACAGAGGCGGCCTCCAAGATGGCGGTAATTTGCGGTGCACCCACACCAGCGACCACACGGGTGGTGCAAATAGAGCCCGGACCGATACCAACCTTGATGCCGTCGGCGCCCGCATCGATCATGGCCTGCGCAGCCTCACGGGTTGCCAAGTTACCACCAACGACGTCGACCTGCGGGAAGGTCTTTTTCACTTGCGAGACCATCTCGAGAACTCGGTTGTTGTGTGCGTGGGCCGAGTCGACGACGAGAACGTCCACACCCGCTTTCACCAGGGCCTCGGCGCGCTGGAAGGACTCATCGCCGGTACCAATACCAGCGGCGACCAGCAGGCGGCCTTCCTTATCCTTGGACGCGTGCGGGAATTGCTCGGTTTTCACGAAGTCTTTGACTGTGATCAGCCCGACGAGCTTGTTGTCTTCGGTCACGATCGGCAGCTTTTCCACTTTGTTTTCGCTGAGCAGGCTCAGTGCTTCCTGCTTGCTGACGCCTTCCTTGGCGACCACGAGCGGGGTTGGTGTCATGACATCGCGCACTAGGCGGTTCGGGTCTGCTTCAAAGCGCATATCGCGATTAGTGCAAATACCCACCAGATGGCCATCAGCGTCAACGACTGGCAGGCCAGAAATCCGGAACCGAGCGCACAGATCATCGACCTCGGTGATTGTCATATCCGGGCGGGCGGTCACCGGGTCTGTCACCATGCCAGATTCTGAGCGCTTCACAATCTCAACCTGCTGTGCTTGCTCATCGATCGACAGGTTACGGTGCAACACGCCGATGCCACCCTGGCGCGCCATCGCGATAGCCATGCGGGCCTCGGTGACGGTATCCATCGCGGCGGAAGCAACCGGCAGCCCCAAGTTGATGTTGCGGCTAAACCGCGAAGAAACATCAACCTCCGAGGGAATAACGTTGGATTCTGCAGGCAGCAGCAGCACGTCGTCGAACGTGAGGCCGTACAGTGCAACCTTATTTGGGTCATCGCCGCCAGTATGTACGCGTTGGTCAGTCATTCCCAAGATTCTCCTTTTCCTGCTTCCAGCTCGTCAGCCCGGTAATCAGCCATAGCTAGCCGTCGAATGCAGCTATCTAGTGTCAGCCTAGTGTCAGCTCTGTAGTCACATCGTAGTTGCTTGATCAGCTCAAGGGCTAGCCGGGGGAATTGAATATGAGTGGTTTTGACAATAGTCTGTGCTATGTGGACTTTGACTCGAATATGCCCCGCGATCCCTTCGCCGATGATCCGAACGATCCGGCGTCGTTCCTCGACGCTGACGAGCCCATGCCGGAGCTTTCCGACGAAGAACGCATCATGCTGGAACAGGACCTACGCATGGTACGCGGCATGGCAAAGATCCTGCCGCAATTCGGCATCGATGGCATATTTTTCATCTGCGAAGACTGCGAAGAACAGCACTACTATGACTGGGACATCATGGCCGCGAATATGCGTTCTACCCTCGACGGTGAACTAGCGCCCGTGCATGAGCCGTCCGCGCAGCCAAATACTGATCGCTACACCCCGTGGGAATACGCGGTTGGCTTTTATGACGGCTTGAACCGCAAGCACCTGAACTAGTGCGCTGCACAGCTAGTGCACGTTAGTGGGCGCTAGCTGTGGCTCATAGTTATCATGCAGGCTGAGCTTTCAGCTGCGCTTTGTGCCTGCGTTTGCCGTAATTTTAGCCAGGTTTTTCGGCCTCCGCCTTCAGCTTCCGCCGCCCCGCCTTGGCCTAGCCTTCTGGACCAACAGGGGCGGTGTCGTCATTTCCAGGGCTTAATTCCTGCCCACCCTGTCCTTGGCCATGCGGGCCCTGGCCGTCTGGCCTCTGCTGCTGTGGCTGCTGCTGCGATTCCGACTGCGGCTGCCCAGGAGATTGGGGCTGCGGCTGTGGCGCCTGCGGGGCTTGTTCACCAGCTGATGGTCGTGGGCCCGGTTCCTGGTTCCCGCCCGGTGCAGGTTGCGGGTTTTGTCGCGAAGGCTCAACGGTTTTTGTCACGGTTACTTCTTTGGTTTCGGTCACCGTCTGCGGTTCAGATTCGCCCTCCGGCTGCGGGCGCACACGAGTCACCGTAGCTTTCGGCTTGATGGTTCCACCCTCATTGGTGGTTTTACCTTCAGTGTTCGTGGAACTGTCTTTATCAGATGTGCCCTCCGCAGCGCCTTTATTCTGCTTAGCTTCCTTGCGATCACGCAGATTATCCAGCAGCGTGCGGGCCTCGGCAATCAACTGACGAGTAGCTTCCTCATCACCCCGCTGAGCGCTTTCCTCCAGCTGCTCCAAGGTGCTGGCGAGCTCCACGCGGGTTGCTTCTTCTTCATCATCAAACAACGATTGGTGCACGCCCCACAACGGCGAATTCGGAGTCGCATGATAAACACTCACACTGCCGACGGCAAACAACGCGGTGGCTGCTGCCGCCCCCACCAGTGCACTTCCCCAGCCAAATCCTCGGCCAGCGCCGACACCAATCCCCAGTCCACCGCCGGAACCGTGGTCGTTTGCTCGGGAGGCACGGCGCGAACGACGCGCGTCCGAGCGCGGCATGCGATGCCGCAAACGGCCCCCAGCAGAGTGCAGTGCCACGACGTTGTGGTCAGCGTCGGCAAGCTGAGGGGCCGCAGGAATCTCGGATTCAATTTCGGTGCGCAAACCTAATAATGCAGCCGCGAGGGGATCCTGCCCCTGCGAAGGATCAATCCCTTGCGACAACTGATCCAGGAAGAAATCATCATTCTCCCAGTCGCGTCGGTTCACGTTCACTCCCTTTAATTCTTTTCATCCACACGCTTACGAAGTTGAGCAAGCGCACGGTGCTGCGCTACTCGCACCGCACCAGGGGTGCTTCCCAGTGCTTGCGCTGTTTCCTCGGCCGACATCCCCATAAATACGCGCATGATAATGATGTCCCGAGCTTTGTCATTTAATGTATCGAGCATCGCGCGCACTTTGTTACAACCATCGGACTCTAACGCAGCATCTTCTGGGCTGGGATTCAGATCCGGCTCTTCAGGCATCTCCTCTGCCGGATGTAAACGGTCCTTACCCATAAAACGGTGTGCATCGGCAACCTTGTTGAAAGCAATGCCGTAGACAAAAGCCATGAACGGCCGGCCACGGTCAACAAATCTGTCCATCGAATTCGCCACCGCGAGGCAGACTTCTTGGGCAACATCGTCGGCAGTGGGGGTTTTCCCACCGCCAATGCGGGCGCGACAATAGCGCAGCACCTGCGGGTGGATAATCCGCATAACATGCTGCATGGCGCGGCGATCCCCATCTATTGCCAGGGGAACCAGCCGCGCGAGTTCTTCATCAGAATCGCTCACATTCCACAACTTTCGTTGGCATCACACTGACCTCACGTTCGCGCCACACCGGCAGTAGCTTTGGTCGACGTGATTTATTTTTGCCGATTTTACTATTTTTCTGCCCGATCCTATAACCGTGCCAGCACACGTGCTGAATTCAAACCGGAAAAATCGCTCACTTGTTCGCCCCACGAAACTGTGCCCAGTGTGCGGAAATAGGATAACCGCCGGAAACACCAGATAATTTTCTGGTATTCCCGGCGGCATTCACATGATAGGCACCAAACAGCGCTCACACTATTGAGCGCAAACACTGTTCAGGGCGCACGGCACGACCGATCATCAGGCCATCACTCAGAACGCTGTATTAATAGCAGGGTGTTAATAGCGGCCCGACTCGGGGCGCCTTAGTGATGATGGTGGTGGCCGTGGCCACCCTCAGTATCCTCAGATTCCGCTGGCTTGTCGACCACCGAGGCCTCGGTGGTCAGCACCATGCGGGCAACCGAGGAGGCATTGACCACAGCGGAGTGCGCGACCTTCACCGGATCAATAATTCCGTTGTCGATCAAGTTGCCGTATTCCAGGTTGGCGGCATTGAATCCTTCACCATTGGCCATCTCCGCAATGCGGGAGACAACCACGGCACCATCCTCACCGGCATTGTAGGCAATCCAGAAAGCGGGCTTGGTCAGCGCACGGGCGACCGATTCAACACCCACGCGGGCTTCGCCCTCGAACTGTTCGGCATAAGACTTCAACGTCTCGGCGATTTGCACCAGCGCGGAACCGCCACCGGCGATCACGCCTTCCTCGACCGCAGCACGGGCAGCGTTGATAGCGTCTTCGACGCGTAGCTTGCGCTCGTTCACCTCAGTCTCGGTAGCAGCGCCAATGCGGATGACAGCCACACCACCAGATAGTTTTGCCAGGCGCTCTTCGGCCTTTTCCTTGTCCCAGGTGGAATCGGTGGCTTCGATTTCGCGGCGGATCTTCTCGCGACGCTCCTCCAAAGCAGCATCGGAACCAGCGCCGTCGACAAGCACAGTCTCGTCCTTCTCGACGGTGACACGGCGAGCCGAACCCAGCACTTCCAAGCCAGCCTCGTGCAGGTTAACGCCGATTTCTGGGTCAACCACGGTGGCGTCGGTAACCACTGCCAAGTCATCCATGAACGCTTTGCGACGATCACCAAAATACGGTGCCTTCACGGCAGCAACCTTCAGCGTCTTGCGGATAGCGTTGACCACCAGCGCCTGCAGGGCTTCGCCCTCGACATCTTCGGCGACGATCAGCACCGGCTTGCCAGCCTCAGCGATCTTTTCCAGCAACGGCAAGAAATCCGGCAACGAAGAAATCTTGTTGCGCACCAGCAGCACGTATGGATCATCCAAGACGGCCTGCTGAGTTTCCTGGTCCGTCACGAAATATGGCGACAAGAATCCCTTATCGAACGCCACACCTTCGGTGACCTCAACAGACGATTCCATGGACTGCGATTCTTCCACGGTGACCACGCCGTCTTTACCGACCTTGTCCATCGCGCCAGCGACCATGTCGCCGACTTCGCTGTCACGCGAGGAAACGGTAGCGACCTGAGCAATTTCAGCACTGGAATTAACCTGAGTGGCGCGCGCCTTCAGCTCTTCCACGGTCTTTTCTGCAGCCGCAGCGATACCACGGTTGAGCTCGACTGGGTTGGCACCAGATGCCACATTGCGCAGGCCCTCAAAAATCAGCGCCTGTGCCAGCAGCGTCGCGGTGGTAGTGCCGTCACCAGCAACGTCGTTGGTTTTTACCGCAACGGATTTCACCAGCTGCGCGCCGAGGTTCTCGAAAGGCTCAGACAGGTCAATATCGCGGGCGATGGTCACACCGTCGTTGGTGACCAGTGGCCCACCAAAAGCCTTATCCAGCACGACGTTGCGGCCACGTGGACCGAGGGTGACCTTAACGGTATCGGCGAGCGTGTCGACGCCTGCTTGCAGGTGTTCACGCGCCTGTTGATCAAAAGCAATGAGTTTTGCCATAACGGCTTACTCCCCCTTACTTTTCGATGACTGCCAGCAGGTCACGAGCTGAAAGCAGCAGGTATTCCTGGCCGTCGTACTTCAGCTCAGTGCCGCCGAACTTGGAGAAGATGACAGTGTCACCCTCGTTGACATCTGGCTTCACGCGCTCACCTTTGTCGTCGGTGCGGCCTGGGCCAACAGCGATGACGGTGGCTTCCTGTGGCTTTTCCTTTGCAGAATCTGGAATGACCAGGCCGGATGCCGTGGTGGTTTCTGCTTCTTTGATCTGCACCAGAACTTTGTCTTCGAGCGGTTTGATGTTTGCCACGATGATTCCTTTCGTGAAATCAGGTCCAATGCGTGCGATCACCTATGTGACCAGCACGCGAAGCTGTTATGTGCCGGTTGTGGATGTCCAGCACAGCCGTCGTCGCGGGTGAACAACTGTGGGTCAAACAACCTATTAGCACTCTACCTACCCGGGTGCTAAGTGACAACTATCTTGAGCGTAGTGCTAGCAACTTGGCTCTTGCTTGCCGACGTCTAGTCTGCTCCTAATTCCAGCGTTGGATCCGTCGCTATATCCCAGTTCGCAGGCTGTGCACCGTGCGCAATCTGCTGGGCTGCCGCAGCGGCGATCATCAACCCGTTATCCGTGCAATACTCAAACCGGGGGATACGCAGGGTGATGCCCGCAGAATCACAACGCCGCTGCGCCAACTCTCGCAATCGGGAATTCGCAACCACGCCGCCACCAAGCAACAACGTGGAAGCTCCGGTGTCTTTACAGGCCATGACTGCCTTTTTCGTCAGCACATCACAGGCGGCTTCTTGAAACGAGGCGCATAAATCTTCCGCATTAATCGATTCGCCATTACGCTCGGCTTTTTCGACAAAGCGCGCGACGGAGGTCTTAACGCCAGAAAACGAAAAGTCATAGCGGTGCTCGCCGCGCAAATCCTCTGCGCGGGACAACCCGCGAGGGAAATCAACCGTGACCTTCCCCTTCCGGGCCAGTTTGTCGATCACAGGCCCGCCGGGATAGCCCAAGCCCAGCAACCGCGAGACCTTGTCATACGCCTCACCGGCGGCGTCGTCCAGTGTCGCGCCCAGTTCCCGGTAGTGCTGGTTCGCATCATCGACCTCCAGCAACGAGGTATGCCCGCCAGATACCAGCAGGGCTACGGCGTGTGGAAGTGATTCGCCTTCCAGATTCGCTACCGCAACATGGCCGGCCAGGTGGTTCACGCCATAAAACGGCACGTCCCAGCCAGCAGCATAGGCTTTAGCGCCCGCGACACCGACCAACAACGCGCCCGCCAACCCAGGGCCCACCGTGGCAGCGACGGCATCGGGCTTGTCGATACCAGCCTCATCCAATGCTTGCTGCATCACCTGTGGCAGCGCCTCCAGGTGCGCACGCGAGGCGATCTCTGGCACCACGCCACCGAAACGCGCGTGCTGTTCCATGGAACTGGCTACTACGTTGGCTAACACCTCGATTCGTGGTTGGACACCGCGTGGTTGGACACCGCGTGGTTGGACGCCACGGGGCTGCGTGCTGCGTGATTGCCCATCGGCACCACTGTTGGCCTCCACGCCACTGTTGGCCTCCGGACCCACAGCACATTCCTCGGTGTGCAGCCGGACGATTCCGACTCCGGTCTCATCACACGAAGATTCGATTCCAGCAATGATCATTGTGCGTCCTTAGTGGGTGGTGCCGCGTGGGTTCGATTCGGTGGGTGTAAATCCTGGGTGGTGTCCACGGCTGGCCGACGCATCGTATAGGCATCGCCGCCACCCGGGTAGTAATTTTTCCGAAGCCCGAGATTCTCGAATCCATAGGCGCGATACATCGCAATGGCTGGTTCGTTGTCGGTGCGTACTTCGAGAAAAACTGGGGCCCCGGTCTCGTCTGCAACGTAGCAAAAATTATCCATGAGCATCCGAGCCACACCACGACGTTGAGCGCGTGGATCGACACCAATAGTATGAATTTCAAATTCCGGATCATTCTTCGGGCCTAGCTGCGCCAACCCGGCATAACCGACCAACACGCGCGCTGCAGGTTTGCCCGGCTCTGGGCTCCCCACTGCTTCTACCCCGAGATAAAATGTATGCGCAGCGGCAAATTCCGCGCGGAATTCCGACTCGGACCACGGTCCTTCATCCGCGAATAATTCGGTTTCTAATTGCGCACACCGGTGCGCGTCGGCAGGACCAAGCTCACGCAAGTTCAGCTGGTCTATATCCAGCGGTCTGGTTACAGAAGCCATCAGTTTTCTGCCCACCGCAACGCCGCAGACACCGGCTTGGCGGCTGGTTCTTTCGCATCCGGACGGCGTAAATACAGCGGAGTGAGTGGTTGTGGTGCCGCCGCAAAATCCGCAACTGCCACGAGACCGCGTGCACTGGGAACCGCCGGAGTGGACTCGACTGCTGCTAGCTTCTGCAATTTTTCCGGGAGACGCTGCGCGATTGCCGGGTCAGCAACCACCCGGTCCACATTCGGCTGCAAGGTTTCAGCCGGGCCGACATCCGGGCCTGCCACACGGCGGTTGCCACAGTAGGTAGCCCAATATGTCTCCCGACGCCGCGCGTCAGTAGCAACCAAGACGTTGACGACAGCCGCTCCCGTCGTAGCACCAGCAGCACCCAGCATGTCTGGGGAATTCAGCGCACCTGTAGTGTCCAGAGTCTCCGTAGTATCCAGAGTCTCCGTGGTGTCCAGAGTGTCGGTGGAATCCAGAGTTTCCATAGGATGCAATGCACGCCAGGCAATCGCGTCATGCGAACACACCCCATACACCGGAATACCCAAAGCATGCCCCAGGCCAGACGCCGTAGCCATCCCCACACGCAAACCACTGAACGGCCCCGGACCGCAGCCGACAACCACCGCGGCGAGCTCACTGAGCTTGGTGCCAGTAGATTCCAGCAACTCGAAGACCGTCGGCATAAGCAGCTCGTTGTGCGCACGCGTGTTCACCACGGTGTTCTCAGTAGCGGCGACCGTGCCGTCGGCAAGCATGTCTACCACACCCGTCACCAGCGTGGGTGTCGAGGTATCAATAGTGAGAACCGGGCTGGGGAAACTAGCAGTCATCATTAACCAATGAAGTTCCAGGTGCCTTCTTCATCTTGTTCCAAGTGGATGATAGCTTGCGTCTGGAATGGGCCCTGCAACGGAATGGTGCAGAGATTGACATTGTGGATAGACATTTTCTCCACGTAGTATTCGCCGGTCTCTTTCGCCAACAGCAGGTAGTTATCGTGTTTGTCGATCTCCTCGTTGACCAGGTTGAAATCCGCAGGGTTCAAGCCATTAGCGAGTATTTCTTGCTCCGTGACACCTGGGCACACGAAGGTACCGGCCACCCATTCCTCACCAAAGAGATCAGCTGGCGAAATACCAGTCGTCGACAGCCCCTGTTGTTCCACCTTGTGCAGCGTGCCAGCAAAAGACTCCTTCGGCGCGGAATCATCCTGTGCAATCGCGGCTGCTCCGACCATTGTGGCCAAGACAAGGCAAAACAGCGCGACAATGGTACCGATGATGGCTCCGCCGTTTTTCGGCATACAAGCTCCTTCAAAAAATAAAAGACAGACATGGGAGTCTGGCGTGCAATCTGCTTCAAGGATAGCGCGTGGCCATCACACTTCACGAACGGGGTTTTCCGGTGATGTTCCAGCGTCAGTGCTCTGCCGGTCGTCAGTGCCCTTCCTGTCGTTAATGCTCTGCCCAACGCCAGGTGATAATGCGGGTTTCCGATTCCGGATCCTGTGCCGCGAAAGTTTCCCGATCCAACTCCATCAACAAATAGCGCCGGGTCAGCGCTTCTACCAAGCCCGCACCCCATTCCGCGACGACGACGGAGGTGTCCAAATCAGTATCAAGATCGAGTGCATCCAGCTCACCCCAAGGGTCGGCTGCGGACTCACCGAGCAATCGATAAGCATCAACATGCACCAAATCGGGGGCATCGGCACAGCGCGCCCGGTGAACACGCGCGATCGTAAACGTCGGGCTGGTCACCCGACCGCGCACATCCATCCCCTTCGCAATGCCCTGGGTCAGCGTGGTTTTTCCAGCACCGAGCCCGCCCGACAAAATCACCACGTCACCGGCAGTAAGCGTGGCACCAAGTTGCGCCCCAAACTCACGGGTGGCATCTGCGGTGGCGAGTTCTATCGAGCCCGGTTGTTCGAATATGCTGCCTGCCTGTGAGAATTCTGGTGGTGCGGAATCACTCACAACTGCACTCCCCCTTCATACTCACGCACGGTGCGTCCGCCCGGACGGGTCACGATCTCATAATGAATTGTGCCGGTGGCAGTCGCTAGCTCCGTTGCGGACATGCCGCGCTCTCCGAACAACACGACCTCATCGCCCGGCTGCACACCAAATGGATTCTCGCCGAGATCCACCAGAATCTGGTCCATACACACACGGCCGACCTGGCGGTAACACTTGCCGGAAATTCCCACCTCTAGGTTGCCCTGCACACTACGGGGCAAACCATCAGCGTAACCGCACGGCACCACCGCCAGGTAGCTGTCTTGTTCTGCACTCCAGGTCAGCCCATAGGAGGCTGCTTCCCCCATGCTGATCGGCTTCACGTTCACCACGTTTGCTGCCCAGGTCATCGCCGGGTGCAGATCATGCTCGTAGCCGTCGGCAGGCTCCAAGCCATAACACGCAATCCCCGGACGCACTTGCTGACAATGCGCTTCCGGGAGTTCCAAAGTAGCCGCCGAATTAGCAATATGGTTGACTGGGACCTCTAACCCGGCCGCGCGTGCCTGCGCAATCGCATCACGGAACTGCTCCAGCTGCGCGGCATTCGCGGGATTGTCCGGCTCGTCCGCGCAGGCTAAGTGCGACATCAACCCGCGCACCGTCAAATGAGGCGCATTTTTCGCAAGCGCAAAAGCCTGTTGCCAATCCACTGGCTCAATGCCGTTGCGGTGCATCCCGGTTTCCACCTTGAGCGTGATCGTCGCCGGGATGTTGGCGTCGGCAAGCAACCGTAAATGTGGCAACGACGGTGCCACCAACTGGATATCGTCGGCAAGAGCTTCTGCCACCTGGTCTGCTGCATCCGGGCTGGCCGCATCCCACAACCACGCCATGATCGGCATTTCGGTTCCGAGCTCGCGCAGCCGCCTGGCCTCAGCAATCGTGGCCACACCAAAAAGATCGGCGCCAGCTTTTTCCATCACCGGGACCACGCGCTCCACGCCATGCCCATAAGCATCAGCCTTGACGACGCACATCAGCTGCGCTTGCCCCGCCGCACGCTTAAGCACACGGACATTGTGGGCAATGGCATCCAGATCGATGCGAGTGCGCAGCATATTCATGCGTTCTGCCTTGCTCTTTTCGACGACGGCGGGTTATTGAGCTCCGGGTGATGCTGCCCAGAATTACTCCACAGTGACGGATTTTGCCAGGTTCCGCGGCTGGTCGACATCGTAGCCCTTGGCCTCGGCGACCGCGCAGGCGAAAATCTGCAGCGGGACCGTCGCCAGCAACGGCTGCATCAGGGTCGGCGACTGCGGAATGCGGATGATGTGGTTGGCATAATCCTCAACTGCAGTATCGCCTTCTTCGGCGATCACGATGGTGACCGCACCACGAGCACGGATTTCCTGGATATTCGAGACCACCTTGGAGTGCAGCACGTCGCGGCCGCGTGGCGATGGCACGATGACGAACACCGGCTGGCCTTCTTCTACCAAGGCAATCGGGCCATGCTTGAGCTCACCGGCAGCGAAACCTTCCGAGTGCAAGTAGGCGATCTCTTTCAGCTTCAGCGCGCCCTCGAGCGCCACTGGGAATCCGACGTGACGGCCCAAGAATAAGACGGTGCGAGCGTCGTGCATCTTGTTCGCAATGGCCTTGACGTCATCTTCGCTGTCAATAACCTGCTGGATCTTCTCCGGCATCTGACGCAGCTCGTTGAGTACAGCGTGCACCTCGTCAGAGAACATATTGCCGCGCAGCTGCGCCAAGTACAGGCCAAACAGGTACGTCGCGGCGATCTTCGCCAGGAAAGCCTTGGTGGAAGCCACCGCGATTTCTGGGCCAGCGTGGGTGTAGAGCGCGGCATCCGATTCCCGCGGGATCGAAGAACCACGGGTATTCGAGATCGCGATGACCTTGGCACCCTGTTGGCGTGCGTGGCGCACCGCCATGAGCGTATCCATGGTTTCTCCCGACTGCGACAACGCCACTACCAGAGTCTTTTCGTTAACTATCGGGTCGCGGTAGCGGAATTCATGGGCCAGTTCCACCTCGGTAGGGATACGGCACCAGTGCTCGATGGCATAACGGGCAACGTGGCCAGCATAGGCGGCGGTACCGCAGGCAATCACGATGATCTTGTCGACGGATTTCAGGATCGATTCGTCAATGCGAATCTCATCCAACTTAAGCTGACCATTTTCGTCGAAACGCCCCATCAGGGTATCGCGGACTGCGGCAGGCTGGTCATGGATTTCTTTATCCATGAATGAGGCATAGCCGCCCTTTTCTGCGGATTCTGCATCCCATTCGACCTTGAATTCGCGCGGGTCGACGACGTTGCCCTCATAATCAGTGATCTCGATGTCATCAGCAGTGACGGTCACGACCTGATCATTGTCGATGATCACGGCATCTTTGGAATAATCAATAAAGCCGGAGACATCCGAGCCCAGGAAGTTCTCACCTTCACCGCGACCGATCAACAGTGGCGAATCACGACGGGCAGCCACGATGCGGTCCGGCTGGTCGGCGTGGATTGCCAGCAGGGTAAAAGCGCCCTCGAAACGGCTGGCGGTACGGCGCATAGCCTCTGCCAAATCACCGTTCGATTCGGTAGCGAAAACGTCGGCAAGCAGGGTTCCGGCGACCTCGGTATCCGTATCGGAAACGAAGTTGTAGCCCTTATCTTTCAGTTCGCGCTTGATCTCTGCAAAGTTTTCCACGATGCCGTTGTGTACGACAGCGACTTTGCCATTACCGACCACGTGCGGGTGGGCGTTGACATCACTCGGCCCACCATGGGTAGCCCAGCGGGTGTGGCCAATGCCCAGGACAGAGTCCGGCAGTGGGCGTTTGTTCAATTCTTCCTTCAGCGAAGCAACCTTGCCGGCTTTTTTGCGCCACGCGATTTGGTCATCCGCATAGACCGCGACACCAGCGGAATCATAGCCGCGGTATTCCAGGCGGGATAGGCCTTCCATCACAACGTCTAGAGCATAAAAGTCACGGTCAGCGCCGGGGTGTCCCACATATCCAACGATTCCACACATGAGCTGGATACTACATTATGCGGAAAAATCGTGATGGCACGCCTCTTACTCGTCGTCGCTATACAAGACGCGATACATTAGGCTGTTCTGTGTGAGTCTTAAAAAGCAGCTAGCAAACGTGTCCAAGCGCGGCCCGCACCGTGTGCTGGTCGGTGATTTAGATTATGCCGGCTTGCCCGGCAAGGTATATGCCCCGGCCGAAGGCAGCTCTCTGCCTGCCGTTGCTTTTGGGCATGACTGGCGAATTTCGCTGAAGCACTACCGCCATACCCTGAGGCACTTAGCTAGCTGGGGCATCGTGGTGGTCGCACCTGAAACCGAAATGGGTCTGTGGCCAGACCACCGCGACTTCGCTTCCGATTTAGAAACTTCGTTGCAGATTGCCGCTGGCGTGAAACTAGGGCAAGGCAATATCACCGTCAGCCCAAACAAATTGGGTGTCATCGGTCATGGCATGGGTGGTGGTGCCGCCGTGCTTGCCGCCCTGGAAAATGACAAGGTCCAGTGCGTCGCCGCACTCTACCCTGCACAAACTTCACCATCATCACAGGATGCAGCAAAACATATAGACAAACCAGGCCTGATCATCGGCCCAGAGGATGCCGATATTTTCTCTGCCGGTAACCCACCACAGATGGCGCAGAACTGGAAAGGACCAGTGTGCTACCGCGCAGTTGATAATGGGAAGCAAGCGACGTTTAGCGAAGACACTTTGCGGAAGTTCTTCCTTGGCATCGGTGTGGGTAAAGCATCTGCTGTTGAAACTGCACGCGGGCTGGTCACTGGTTTCTTGCTACACCAGCTCAATGGTGACAAGCAATACGCTGATTTTTCTGACCCGGAAGCCGAGGGTAAAGGTTTTAGCAGCGCCACCGGCGACGAACTAGAAGAACAGCAAAAACCCTCCGGCTTGCTGGGCAAATTCGTCTAGATCGACCGCACGCTCGTTTTTAATCTAGGGCTTTTAATCTAGGCCACGGCGTAACACCGACTTTACCTGCCGCGGCCGACTAGCCCGGGAAATATCTCGTAGTTGACTCACCCCGGCGCTCCTGGCATGAGCCGGTCGCGCCGATGCAACACGCTGCTGCTGTGATTCTGCGGCCTGCTGGCCTGATTCAGAAGCACGCTGGCCTGTCTGCTTTTGGGCTTGCTTCTCTGCCTGTTTTTCTAATTCCTGCTGGGCTTGTTCTAACTTGCTTTCGAATTCCAACAGGCGCTTCGCTGTGCGCTCCCGGAATTTTTCGGCGAACTCTTCAAATTCCATTACCACTGTCCCATCCTGTGCGTGTTTCCGGAAGTTTTCTCTGGGGCTGCCGCTACCCCTGCCTCTGCCTCATGAGTCGTGTTTTCTCCACCATCTTGATCAGGACTAGCCGGTTGCTCGGGCTGAGCAGGCGCTGGTTCCGGCTGCGGATCGGGTTGTGGCTGCGAAGTGTCCGGCTGAGGCGCTTCCGGATGAGGGGCTTCCGGCTGAGCTGATTGCACCGGTTCTGGTACAGGCTCTGGCTGCGGCTCCGGTGCGAGTTGTGCCGGGCCGGAGTGGAACTGCTTTTTATCCACGGAATGTTCCGGCATGGGTTTTTCAATGACCTCGTCCTCTGGAACTGGTGCAGGCTCTGGCTCAGGAGTCGGCTCTGGGGCTGGCTCTGGTTCGGGAGCCGGCTTTTCCATTGGCTCAGGGGTTGGCTCTGGGACCGTCTTTTCCTCCGGCGGACAATCTGGTTCAGGCTCCGGTTGTGGCTCTGGCACCGACTTTTCTTCTGGTGGACAATCTGGTTCCGGTTCCGGTGCTGGTTGCTGCTCTGGTGGGCATTCTGGCTCTACGGGCTGCGGTGCTGGCTCTGGTTGTGGAGGCTGACAATTGAACTGCTCCAAACATTCAGCTGCAGTTTCCTGCACCAACTGCGCACCCACCATTGCCATGCCTAAGCCTGCCCGCGCTATCTGGCCCACGCACGATTTAGCTACATCGCAACCAAACTCCACTGAACTCGCCATCTGTGTTCGCGGTGTCATATCCGGAAGCTCTGGTTCTGGCAACGGTGATTCTGGCAACGGTTCTTCGGCCAGCGCCGGTTCTGGCAATAGTGATTCGGGCGACGGTGTTTTTGGCAGCGCTGATTCTGGCTCGGCTTTTTGTGGTGGCCCAGGTTCGTTTATTTCACCCGGTGGACACGGTTCCGCCACCAACTTCTCTGGCACCGGCTTAGTGAAATCTGGCTTTTCTGCCACCGGCGTAGTCTGTGAACTAGTGTCTCCAAACTTGGCTTGTGCTTGTGACTGTGGCTGAGGCGGAGCGGACTCATTCGCAGGCAGCGGCCCACCCACCGGTTTTTCAACACGGGGTGGACACTCAACCGCTTTGTCCCCACCATCTGGTCCATCGCCTGAAGCATCGGGCGCGAGCGCGGGTGGATCGACCAGTTCTTTGTCACAGAGTTGCTCACACCGACGCAAAAATTCTTCATAACAGCCACAAATGGCGTCATCACGATCACCAACCGTGCGCATGAAGTTCGCTACCGCCGGTTCAATCACCATGCTCGCCAGCGTGCCCACCATGCCAGTGAGACGCATAATCGGGTGCAAACGCACCAACCGTGTTACCAACTGCACGATTGGGATGGCCGAGCCCAAGATCTCGCTGAGACCAATCTCCGAGCTATCGCGAATATCGTCCAAGGCACGACCACAAGCTTGCGCGCCATCAGCAAATTCTTGGCTCGCCACTTGATCTTCTTCATGATCACGCTGGAAACGGCGCAGCAATGCTTCCATCCCACCGCCGGCAAGTTGCATCCCGGGACCAGACGACAAAATATCCAGGACAAAGCCAAAGCCATCGCCTTTATTGCGGCGCGCACCAGAGGCCGCAGAAGATTGTGCAATAAGCTGCGCAGAATCCAACCCGTCCACGCGGCCAGCGGCTTCCCGCATGGTCTCGATGACTCCCGCTGGCGGCAGGTAACTACCACCGGAGACAACAGCGAGTTCGGCCAAGCACTGCTGAAAATCATTTAATAAGCGGTTGATTGCGATACTCATCAAACCCGCCCAACCTGCTGCGCGCCGAATGACGCCGCATTGTGATCATCACGGACGCAGAAATTATCGCATTCTGTGATTCCCGATTGTGCAGTCTGTTGACGGCGCTGGATCCGTGCACTGCCCTGGGAATGCACTGCTTCTAGTGCTGCGGCAATGCGCGCACCGTAATGGCTAAACCCCTGTCCAGCAGCGTGGGATGGGTACACCGGCCGGTCAGCAGTATGCGCATGCTGGTGCGCATCATCAGCTTGCACTACGTGGCGGAATCCCTCGCGCAATGTCGCATAATCAAAATCGACATCGGACATGAAAAACCGCACCTCCTTTTCTCCACTGCGTATTCAGAGCCAATCTTCATGAGTTTTCGGCTCCTGGAAACGAGAAGAATCGTCACACGTTTTCTCTCGCCCGTATTGGACTGTGGATCTAGGGGTGCGGTTCCCGATAAAACACAATTACGGTGAAAATTATCAGCCGTATCGGGAATTTCTCGAGAAGTTCGAGAAATATTCTAGACAGCAGAAACCACAGCAGCCAGTTGACCTGCGACCTTCCGTGCGGTTTCTTCTTGTTCGGCTTCTACCATCACGCGGAATAATTCCTCGGTGCCAGAAGGCCGCAACAATACGCGTCCGCCATTACCCAAATCTTCTTCAGCCTTGGCAATAGCCGCGCGCACGTCGTCGTTGTCCATGATCACGGATTTATCCGAAACCGGAACGTTGATCAACACCTGTGGAAGCACGGTCATTACCCCAGCAAGTTCCTGTAAGGTCTTGCCGGTTTTCGCCATCTGTGACATCAACAGTAAACCGGTCAGCGTGCCATCACCTGTGGTGCAATGTTCTGGCAGCACGATATGGCCGGATTGCTCTCCACCCAAGCTGTAACCGCCTTCATGTAGCGCTTCCACGACGTAACGGTCACCTACTTTGGTTTGAATCATCTCAATGTCTTGTTGCTGCATAGCCAGGCTCAGACCAAGGTTCGACATGACCGTAGCCACCAGCGTGCTGTGACGCAGATCAGAATCGTTTTTCATGCCGACGGCCAAAATTGCCATGATCTGGTCACCGTCGACGACGTTGCCTTCTGCATCGACAGCCAGGCAGCGGTCAGCATCCCCGTCGTGCGACAAAGCAAGGTCCGCACCGTATTCCCGCACGGCTGCTTGTGCCTTCTCAATGTGTGTGGATCCGCAGTCATCGTTGATGTTGTAGGCATTGGGAGCGTTATAGATCGCATCAACGCGAGCGCCTGCCGCCGCATAGGCTTCCGGGGCAATCTTCGAAGCAGCACCATTCGCGCAGTCGACTACGACGTGCAGGCCGGTAAGATCCGTCGAGCAGATTTCCTGCAAATGCGTCAGGTAGCGTTCATGCGCATCTGGGGATTCTTCCACCACACGCCCAATGGCAGAACCGGTTGGGCCTGATTCCTCCAGCACATTCATGCGGGCTTCAATTTCGTCTTCCACGTGATCAGGCAGCTTCCGCCCACCAGAGGAGAAAAATTTGATGCCATTATCCGGCATCGGGTTGTGCGAAGCAGAAATCATCACGCCCATATCCGCGCCGTAGTCGTCGGTAAGAAACGCCACTGCCGGTGTGGGCAGCACGCCCACGCGCAACACATCCACGCCACGGGAAGCCATGCCTGCCGCCATCGCCGCAGCGAGCATTTCTCCGGAAACCCGGGGGTCACGGCCAATGATGGCGGTCGGACGGCGTCCTTGCCGATCGCGTTGTGAAGTCAGGACTTCCGCAGCTGCTGCGCCCAAACGCAGAGCCAGCGGAGCTGTGAGTACATCATTGGCGTGGCCACGGACACCATCGGTTCCAAATAGACGAGTCATGCCCTCAATTATGCACCCTTAGCCTCATGCGTTTGTTTAGTTGTTCGGTATGTGAGTATTTCCGTCAGGATCCCTGCGCAGTACGGGCGTACTGCTGGAGTAGCCTATAAGCCATGAATTCCTCCTCCAGCTTCGCCGGGAAACCTGACCAGGCCGCGGCAGACATACAGCAACTCCCCCGAAGCCAACGGCTTGATCAACTGCCTTTGACGCGTGCGCACGGAAAATTGCTCGGCGGCTCCGGTGTTGGTTGGGCACTCGATGCCATGGATGTCGGGCTGATCTCGTTCGTGATGGCCGCCCTCGTCGCCCAGTGGGGGCTATCGCCTGGGCAAGCATCGTGGTTAGGCTCCATCGGGTTTGTGGGCATGGCCATTGGGGCTACGCTCGGCGGGTTGTTGGCAGATAAATTCGGCCGACGGCAAGTCTTTGCCGCCACGCTGTTGATTTATGGCTTGGCGACGGGCGCGTCTGCCCTGGCTGGTTCGCTGGCGGTGTTGATCATTTTGCGTTTTATCGTCGGACTCGGTCTGGGTGCGGAACTGCCTGTGGCCTCGACCTACGTGGCCGAATTCGCGCCGCGTTCTATCCGCGGGCGCATGGTGGTGATCCTGGAAGCTTTCTGGGCCGTGGGCTGGATTCTCGCTGCGGTGATCGGCACATTTGTGGTGGCTTCTGGCGACAACGGTTGGCGTTGGGCATTGGCGTTAGGATGCATCCCAGCCGTCTATGGCCTGGTGATCCGAATGGCGCTGCCGGAGTCTGTGCGTTACTTGGAAAGCCACGGGAAAACACGCGAGGCCGAAAAAGTAGTGCAGGAATTTGAGGATTCCCCACGGCTGAAATGGCAAGCCAAGCGCTTGCCCAAGCGGACCGACGACGTACAAGAACAAGCCGGTGTGTGGGGTGGAAAATCCATTTGGTCGCCCTCGCTGCGTTCGCGTACCCGCAACCTATGGATTATTTGGTTCTGCATCAACTTGTCGTATTACGGCGCCTTTATTTGGATTCCATCGCTGCTTCATGAGCAAGGCTTCAGCCTGGTGAAATCTTTCGGATTCACGCTGATTATCACCCTGGCACAGCTTCCCGGCTATGCGGTAGCTGCCTGGCTCATTGAACGTTGGGGCAGGCGGGTAACCTTGGCGACGTTTTTGGCCGGTTCTGCAGCGACAGCCGGGTTGTATGGTTTCAGCTCCAGCGAAGCGACGATCATTATCGCCGGATGCTTGCTCAGTTTCTTTAACTTGGGTGCCTGGGGCGCGCTGTACGCGATTGGGCCGGAGCTCTACCCGACGGCGCTGCGCGGGACAGGAACTGGTGCCGCTGCTGGGTTCGGCCGCCTGGCATCGATCCTAGCTCCGCTGTTGGTGCCGGTTGTTCTGAATCTCGGCGGGCAAGGCTTGTTATTCACGCTGTTCGGGCTGAGCTTCGCGATCGCTGCCGTTGCTGCATTCCAACTCCCGGAGCAAAAAGGTAAGCAACTGCGGTAATTAAATTAAGGAACTTTGGATAATATGTGGTTTCCTCTGTTAGTCGTAGCAAGTGCAGCAATATTGTCTGGTAGTGCTGCATATTCTGCAGAGAGTCAAAATCCGAAGCACCCATCGGTAAAGAGACCATCAAAAATAGGCGTATATTCATTTTGCATAGCTACGATTTTTTACCTCGCTTCAGCGTTTTGCCTCCTCCAAAAACATACGACGCCCGCAATAGGCCTTGGTTTCGCGGGACTAGTTACGTTTGCAATTGGCTACAGTGCGACAAACTGAAGCGTCCCAAGTTTTGTGAAGTGTACTGGGTTTTGTTCCTAGGCATTTACCCTATTTTCTATTATTTCCCGAGAGTCATCTTGTTCCCAAAACGTGTCCTCAACCTCGACCGGAGTTCGGTATCCCAAGCTCTGGTGGAGCCTTGTCTCGTTCCACCATGACACCCACTCGAATGTCGCGATTTCTACCTCGACAACGTCATCCCACCTGCGAGTATGGATCAGCTCGTTCTTGTGAGGGGCCGTTCACGTTTTCAGCTAGAGCATTGTCGTAGGAATCACCAACAGTCCCGGTGGAAGCGGCAATCCCGTGCTGGGCTAGCCGCTCGTTGTAGACCACGCTGACATACTGCGAACCGTGATCCGAATGGTGCACCAAACCTGTCGTTTCTTCAGCGCACACTATCGCCTGGTTGAGAGCTTGCAGCGGCAGTGCTTCGGTGCGCATCGAGTCTGATAGCGCCCACCCAACGATCCGCCTGGAGTACACGTCGGTGACAAACGCGGTGTAGACAAAGCCTTTCTTCGTGCGCACATACGTAATGTCAGCCACCCACAACTTATTCGGTGCTTCGGCACTGAATTCACGCTCGACCAAATCCGGGCGCGTATCCACCGTCTTTGACCTACGAGTGGTCACCGGTGACCGGCCTTTACCTTTGCCAGAAACACCAGCCAGGCGCATCAGCCGAGCGGTATGTTCACGACCGATATCGATTCCTTCACGGCGTAGAGCATGCCACATTTTTCGCACACCTAAGACACCGTAATTATCTCGATGAACAGCACTGATACGTTCAACCAGCACGCCGTCGCGAAGGCGACGAGCACTTAAGTCCTCGGGCTTTGGATTGGCGGTAACCACGCGAGGTAATGAAGCCACCTACGCGATTGTTCTTCAACGTCATACAGGTGAACTCGACTGAGAAACGATTCCGGTATTCATCGATGAACCGGATCATAACCGAGGTTTTGGGTCGAGTCATGAGGCGAAAAAAGCTGAGGCAGCTTTCAACAACTCATTGGTGTCGCGTAGTTCTTGGTTTTCACGACGCAGCTTGCTCACCTCTGCAACAAGATCTTCAGGCACAAGTTCTGGGATGGTTCCCGAACGGCGAGCAGGCTTAAGTCCATTGACGAGCCGTGTGCCATGAAACTCCCAGCTTTGGGGCTACTGCCTGGCAAGCGGATTGCATCGACATGTTTTCCGCCACGATGCGATCTTCCACAAGACGGGCCACTCGGTCCTTGGCATCCTGGTCAAATTTTTTGGGCATGTTCGAAGATTTTCCCATCTACTCAAACGGAACAAAACCTGGGACACTTCAGTGGTAGATTACCTCTCTTCCCAACCCGACTGAGCTGGGTATCAGGTGTCCACCAAACAGGGGTCAGGTCCTTATTCAATCACAGCGGTTAACAGACAAAAATGTACACATCCCCTTTTGTCTATTACCCCGTCGCTTCATCCGGGTTACTTGCTTCAATCTATTGCAAGGTGCGTCACCGTAAGATAATCTACGTATTAGTTAATAGCTTTATAAGAAAAGTGGGGGAAACACAAATGAAGGCTCGGCGGCTGACTATCTCAACGCTATTGGCTCTGACCGTTGTGCATAGCGGTGTTGCTAATGCTAGTGAGACAGATATAGCAAGTTCTCCTACTGGGGAAAAAGAATGGACGAAGACCGCTAAAGTTACATTCCCTAGCTCTTCTTCGAAGTCGGGTTCTAGCCTGGGGCTACAGCCGTACTTTGCTACTAACAATGCTCTTGCTCCTGGCGGCGGTGGGGCATTCACCAACTTAGAGGTACATGGACACTCCACCTTTGTGGATAAGATCGCTGTTTCTTACACGCGAGGAATCGACTATAAGCAGAATATTTGTGGAGTCGAGCATGAGACCGAATATGTGGAAACAAATGGCAAGCACAAAACTGAGTCGTCCAAGACTGAGTGTTCCATCGGTGCTTCCTGGGCCTGGTTCGATATAAATCGTGATCTTAAAGATCGGTCACAAGTATGCGGGCGTTCTAAGGTTGACGGAGAATGGTCTAATAAGGCGTGCATCACGATTAAGAAGTAGATTAATCGATCTAAATCATTGGAAGGATTAGGTGAAGGGTAATGATCCCTATAGCGAGCTTGATAGCATCCTTGATTCCCATAATCCTGGTTGCGTATGTGATACGAGCTATCTTCCGTAGTAAACCTGTTAAAAACAGGAGCACATTAGTTGACGAGCATAGGGAAACCAAACGTAACTAAAGTCATGCGCATACTCCCTACACAAAGAGGTTTCCCGAGTGTTGTTGGGTATCCTCTTTGTGTAGGAGGGAGATTGGGCTGAGAGGTTATTATTCTCTCAGCCAGCGGCTGAGACGTTGTAGGGGGTGTGGTTGGTTGGTGTGAGGTATTTAGTTTGGGGTTCGGGGTGGTTTTTCAAAGGATACTCGAGCACAGTTCAGAACCAATAAACCCGTATTTACGGCCGCCCTAGCCGCCACACTCAGGATTCTAATTTGAGCGGTCGTCGCGGCGGAAAATCTAGCCGCTACTGGCAGTAACCTACGATCTTGGGTAGTAACAAATTTTGGATGGCTTTTTACCATCATCATAATTGCCTGCACGGTATTCTTGCGCATCATCGCCCTTGGACCTACCGGCAGAATGCAACTAGGCGCTGATGATTCTGACCTGATTTCTCCCGGATGTCATAGATCCCAATGCTTTTCGCAGCAGGCCTCAGCATCGGATTCGTCTTCTATGGCCCAATGGAGCCGTTGACCTATTTTCTCACCCCACTGCCTTACCTCAATGGTGTCGAACCGGGAAGCGAAGATGCAATTCTCCTGCATTTACCCAGGTGCTTTTACACCAAGCTACAATGCCCTGGATGGTCTACGCAGTCGTCGGAGGCTCGCTTGCCTACGCTGCTTATCGATGAGGCCGGTTACCGCTCATTTCCTCGCTCTTCGAACCATTGGTCACGGATGCGAATAGCCGATGGCAAGACAAAATCATCGACATTTTCGCGGTGTTGGTCACGCTATTCGGCACCGACACTTCATTGGGAATCGGCGCACTGTAGATTACAACCGGCACATCGATCATCACCGGCAGGCCCTGGAAGACAACGGATTCCTCGTTGCTACAATTTTATCTTGACAGTCATCTTTATTATCCAGCTATGTTGGGTTTTAATCGCGGAATCCGCATCCTATCCAATGCCAACATGACCTTGGTTGTCGGACTCGGTTTCTTCGTACTCATCACTGGGCCGACCATGTTCATCCTCGACTTGGTCCCAAGATCAATTTTGCAATTCATTAATAAATTCACGTCAATGATTTCCGTGACGCCTTCCCAGGATGAAACCGAAAAAATTCGTTACTATCTGGACGATGCTCTACTGAGCATGGTGGATTTCTTGGTCTCCATTCGTCAGTATGTTCGTAGCCAAGATTTTGCGCGGCCGCACCGTCCGTGAATACGTCACCGTCATCATGTTGGTGCCAACCCCACTGTCCCTATTGTGGGACTTCATTTTTGGAGCGACTGCAATTAACGCGCATCTCAACGACGACGGCAATGGGATTGCAATGGAAGGCTCCGGTGAAAACGTCATGTTTGACTTGATGGAAAGCCTGCCACTGTCAGGTATTACTAATATCTTAGTCCTTATCGCTATCCTGATTTTCTTCAATACTGCAGCAAACTCAGCCACCAACGTCATGGGATCCATGTCCCAATCATGAAGGGCAAAACCTTCTACCTCCATTTCCGCCATTTGGGGTGCAGCATTGGGATCTATCGCACTAGCTCTGTTTCTCATTGCCGGACAAGATGCTCTATTTGGTCTGCATTCGATTATGTTCTCATGTGCACTCCCTGGTGGCTTCATCCTCATTTGCATCATGATCGCATGGGGAAGGATTTGATGACGGATCCCGTAATTGTTCGTAGGAATTATGCCTCTGCCGCAATCAATCAAACCGTGCGCCAGGGCCTACAAGCACATAATGACAATTTCGCTTTCGACCCTTCCGCAGTACCAGAAGATCATGGTGCAGGTGCAAACATTGATAGCGAAGCTACCTACCTCCACGAGTGGTATACCGAAGCCGCTACTGACGGATATCTCGCTGAGCAAGCAGCACAGCGTGAAGAGCAAGCCAGCAAGTTACAAAATTGTGCCAACCAGCGCGAAAAATCAGCACCAGCTGCTGATGACAATGAACTGGACTCGAATACCGCGGAATAAGCTACTTAATTAGTAGTTATTTCCCCCGCTACACATGCAGTAAATGGTACAGCCCGATACTCTAATCGTTCAGGGTCGGAAAACTGCACGACTGTCTATACGCCACTCTCCGTAGCCCCGAATACTATGACAAAAGCCGCCACTTCCGAAATCGAAGCAGCGGCTTGCAGTTTCTCGCGGCCGGCACACCACCGGGCACCGGGTGCGCTGGGCGAAAAGCGAGGAAGAAAAGCGAAAAGAAAATTAACGCTTGGAGTACTGCGGGGCACGACGTGCCTTGTGCAGACCAATCTTCTTACGCTCAACGGCACGAGCGTCACGGGTGAGCAGGCCAGCCTTCTTCAACTGGTCACGCTCAGCAGGGTTGTAGACGTTCAGTGCGCGGGCAATAGCCAAACGCAGTGCACCGGACTGACCGGTTGGGCCACCACCGTGAAGGGTGACCTTGATATCGAACTGATTCTCGCGCTCGAGCAGGGTCAGCGGGGTCATGATGTCCTGCTGGTGCAGCTTGGAGGGGAAGTAATCCTCGAAGCTACGACCGTTGACAACAATCTGGCCGGAGCCTTCCACCAGGCGAACACGAGCGACGGCGCGCTTACGACGACCGACGGTCTGGATTGGGCCCTCGTGGATTTCTGGAGCAGCGGTTTCTACCTCATCGGAAGCCTCCGGAGCCAGGGAATCACCAATGGTGTTGGTGAACTGCTCAGTAGCTGCGGTTGCGGCAGCGATATCGGAAGCGTCAGCGACGGTGTTTTCTTCAAAGTTCTGATCAGTCATTACTGTGCCACCTGCTTAAATTCGAATTTTTCTGGCTTCTGGCCACCGTATGGGTGCTCGGAACCAGCGAAAACGTGGAGCTTCTTGATGGATTCACCGGAAAGCTTGTTGTGCGGCATCATGCCACGAATAGCTTCTTCGATGGTGCGCTCCGGGTGGTTATCCAGGGACTGACCGAGGGTCATGGTCTTCAGACCACCTGGGTAGCCGGAGTGACGGTAGCGCATCTCACGCTCACGCTTGTTAGCGGAGATGTGAACCTTGTCAGCATTGACGATGATGACATGATCGCCGGTATCAACGTTTGGTGCGAACTGTGGCTTGTGCTTACCGCGCAAGACGTCCGCGACGGTGGAAGCAAGCTTACCCAGCACCACGTCGGTGGCATCGATGACATACCACTTGCGGGTAATGTCACCACTTTTTGGGTGGAATGTAGACACAATGACTCCTTGAAAGTCTGTCTTGGACTGCCGGCCAACATCTATCGAATGCCTCAGCACTACCCCACAGCGGCCGGTGGAGACCTGCAGGTAGTGTTGCCGCCTCACAGCATGTTCGCGTCAAAGCACTACTCGTGTTTCACGGGAACATCGCAGATGAAGCCAACAGGGCACACAGCTAGCTAACTTTACTGGAAACACGCAGCTATAACAACTTGTGCAACCATCATCGTTGCAACGACCCCTAGAATCCAAGCTCTAACCGAACAGAAAAACACTCCCGCAACAAATACGGGAGTGCACCACGCAGAAGAGAGTTGAAATCAGACCATCCGTTAGCTCCAGGAAGCCGCGGCGGCACGGTTGACATCGCTCATGGCGTCATTGCCTGAGGTCACCGTGCGCGAAATAGTGGCCAAAACCTGGTTAAGTTCGGCGGCAGCCTGGTCCCAACGGGCCTGTGCTTCCTGATAAGCGATGCTTGATTCGCCCTCCCACGTCGAGACCATCGGCTGCAGCTGCGCTTTCAGGTCATCGAGCTGCCCATTGATACGGGCAGAGGTGGAATTGATATCTGCCGCAGCAGCCTGGATGGCGCCGAATTGGTATTTGATCTGTGACATTGAGTTTCACCTTTCTCTTCGTCCGTCTTGCTCACGGAGCTGTTAAATACTCACAAAGTTCTTACACAGTGCTCACGCGGTAGTAGTCCCCCGGTAGTGCTCACGCGGTAGCACTCACGCAATAGCGCTGTTGCCTGTAAGAAGTTGGCGTTAGAGAGCCAAGCCTCCACCACCGACGTTGTTAAATGCCTGTGCGTTCTGTGCTTCCATGTCGTCGAAATGATGCGCATTGCTGCGGATGTTATCGCTGATAGAAGCCAGCGCATTCTGCAGCTCATTCGCGGATTGCTGATAACGCTGCATCAGGTTGTCAAACGAGACCTGCGCCGCGCCCTGCCAATGAGCACGGACCCCATCAACCGTGCCTTGCAGACGCGTCAGCTCAGACTGCACCTCATTGTTAACGGTATCGACACGGCCAGCGGTGGCGACCATGACATCTGCTTCAGTGGCAAATTGCTGTGCCATAGAAAAATCCCTCCCCGGTTGAGAAACTGAACAGTTGTGCCCGAACGATAAGAGATCCCGGCACCGTGCCGTCGTCATCTCATCGCTCTCATTGTCATTGGACTGTGCATAACCAACTGCGGTTCCCGATACACGCAAATAATTTTTACATTCGCTCCAAACTGCCAACGACCAGCTCGCATGCCTGCTTCTGCTGTTCTGTTGCTGCACGCCTACTGTGGCACCCGACGGTTAGTTGCTGGTTTCCTTCTACCCAACTAGTCCAAGCAATACGCGATCCATCACCCGGGTTTTCCACATAACGCACTTGTTCACGTGGTTCCTGCTCACGCCGGCCTTCTTGCAAGTCCGGACTGCTTTTCACCGTCTGCATAATGTCAGTCAGTACCGCGTCATGATCGATCTGGGCTGCGGCGTCGTCATGCAACTGATCAGTAGTGACATAAATACGTAGATTCGGGTCCTCCCCCGTCGCAGCAAACACCCCGGGCTGCGCACTATCCCCAATCACGAAACTACGCGGTGTGACCAGGCGTAACCCAGAATGTTCGTGCACCATTTGTGGGATTTCTGCAGTGGCACCGCGCACTGCTGCATCCTCAGGTTTCTCATTGGATTTATCTGCAGCGCTATCACGGTTATCGCCATCAGAACCATCACCATCAGAACCATCACCGGCAGCATCGGCAGTAATCGCCGCATCAACATCACCTGCATTACCGACATCACCGCCCTCATCGGCACCGCTATAACGGTCCACAACCCACCAGCCGGACAGACCAGTCACCACAATGCCTGCGGCCACCAGAATCTGAAACGGACGTGGCCGCCACCCAGCTTTGGCATGCCGACGACGTTTCGGTTTCCGCGCAACCAGCTGCACAAAATTCGACCCCACGGACTGTTTTTCTGCAGCACGCTGGTTGACCCCGGCGCGGGCAGCAGCAAAAGCATCGTCTCCGCGGCGCGTCGCGGCAGCGTGCGCACCTCCCTTTGTTGTCGGGACTGCAGCTAGTGGTCCTGTATCCGGATCTGCAGATTCTGTTTCACATTCTGCATCTGTACGTGCAGCCCCCTCTGTTGATTCATAAAGATCAACTGCGAAAACACGTGCTCCGTGTTGGGTGAGCACACGAGCAAAATCGTCGTAGACGTCGGCATCGTCCGCAAAAATCGCCACACCGATATCTGGCCAGTTTTCCTCGGCCATCGCCTCGGTTTGATCTACCACCGCAGATACCGTCCAGCCCTCGGTGATTCCGCGCGCAGGCAAGTCATAGCGCACGATTGTTTCCTCGGTGCCAGGGATACCGAAGACCGTGGCATCGTCATAGAAATACACCGAAACCTGCGCATCAGAGTACCGCGTACCAGAATTCAGCCACCGTTTTTCAGGTTCGTAGTCTGCCCGGATCATGGTTCTGCCTCCGAATCAGCGTCGGGCTCCTTCGCCGTCGGGCCCTCTGTGCTGGGTGCGTCTGTAGGGGGCTCTTCTGTGCCGGATCCATCTGGGCTGGTTCCATCTGGACAAGGCCCGTCTGCAGAAGAATTTGCACCGGGAACAGCAACCTGACAGGTACCAATTGTCGAACCGTCGTCATGCCAAATACCGCGTCCTGGGTGTGGTCCACCCGACGGGTGCGGCGCGGGCTTGATACCGAAGAAAGGGCCATCGTCTTTGTCGGCGCCCAGTACCACGACGCATGGTTGCGAATCACGGATCGCGCTCAGTACAGGCCCGAAGGCAGCACGATTAAACCCACCTGCTTTCCGCGCAATCACCAGGTGCATTCCGATATCGCGTGCGTGTGGAATCAACTCGATCAGCGGGTGCAGCACATTATCGGCGACCAAGTCATAATCATCGATGACCAGGTAAATCTCTGGGCCATCCCACCAGTCGCGGCGGGCGAGTTGTTCCGGCGAGATTTCTTCCGATGGCAGGCGCTGGCGCAACGTCGTCACGGCATCGGCCAGGACCTTTTCTGTCTGCGGGGCAGAATGCGAATACGCCGCCACCATGTCTTGCGGGACCGCGCCCAGGTGTGCGCGCCGGTGATCGATCACGACCATCCGCGCGTCCTCCCGGCCTAAATCACTAATGCCAGCCATGACGGTGCGCAGCGTGGTGGTTTTACCCATTCCGCGCGCGGCCACACACAAGAAGTGATCGCTTGTCGACGGATCCCAGGCCAGCGCGGACAGCCGTGGCCCACCCACCGCAACCGGCAAACCCGGCACTGCAGCAGTACCTGAGGGCGAGGCGTCGGCAAGAGTGCCAGCGGCTGTTAGTTCTGTGCGCTCGATCTTCTCCGGCAGCACGCGCAGGGCAGCAACCGGTTCGTCGCCACGATCCGCACTGACTGCGGCGATATGTGCCAGGTCTTGGTTCGAGCTTTGCGCAATGAGCAAGTATTTCTTGTCGACGCTGAGGCCTCGGCCCGGTAGTGCGGGCAGCTTGTCCTGCATTTTGCGGTCGCACAGCGAATCCATGGATTCTGCAAGTTTCAGCTCCAGACGCGTGCCAATGAGATCGCGGATCGCTGGTCGCAGTGTATTCCACCGCGGGGTCGCGACCAGCAGGTGAATACCAGCGCTCGGACCATCAGCGGCAATCTGCGTGATTGGTTCAGCGAGGTCGTCGAACTCCGCGGTAGAAGTGCCGATATTGTGCCACCCGTCCACAACCAGGAAAGTCTGCTGCTGGGTTTTCGCTGTGCTGTGGGCTCGAGTGTTATCACTGAGCAGACCAGAGACTTCATCCACGATGCGGCGGATGCGCTCTGGCTGATGACGCCCAGCAACCCCGGCCACGTGCGGCAGCCGTGCGAGGGTTTCCAGCTGGCCACCACCAAGGTCAATAACATAAAAACGTGCTTCTGCGGTGGAATGGGTCGCAGCTAATGATGCCACCATCGTGCGCAGAGCGGTTGACTTACCCATTTGCGGGCCACCGCACAATGCGACGTGGCCGCCGTGAGCTGAGAAATCAACCTCCAGCAAGTCTTGGCGCTGGTGATACGGCTGGTCGATAATTCCGATGCCCACAGTGAGATGACTGCTGCGTTCTGCGACACTGGCCAGCTCAATGGATTTCGGCAGCGGCGGTAACCAAATCTGGTGGGCTTCCTGGCCACGGGTACGCGCCGTGGCCACAGCTGCCTTGACCACAGCGTCCATGGTGGTACCCGCGGGCTCACGGGCGTCGGCACGTGAAACCGTACCTGCTGGCGCTACCGTATGGGCAGGCTCCAGTTCGCCCTGTGGTTCCACGGCTTCGGTTGATTCCGATTCGCCCGCGGGATTAGCAACCGGATCGTGTTCTGATGCCAGCGGCTGGTCAATATCAGCCCAGCAAGAAAATTCAATAACCTGCGTATCAGCAGTTTCCTGCTCGACTTCACCGGCTCCCGAACGGCCCAACCTGGCGGTTGTTCCGGCACCAGCTGTTGCCGGCACTTCCAGCGGGCCAGAAACGTAGGCCGCCTGAAAGCGCTGCAGCTCGTCGGCATCAGTTTTCACATATCCCGCACCGGGTTGACCAGGCAAATGATAGGCGTCAGCGCTACCCAACACCTGGCGTGATTCCATCGCCGAAAATGTCTTTAGACCGATGCGGTACGACAAATGGGAATCCAGCCCACGCAATCGTCCTTCTTCCAACCGCTGCGACGCCAACAACAAATGCACGTGCAACGAACGCCCCAGGCGACCAATGGCCACGAACAAGTCCGCAAAATCCGGGAACTGCCCCAGCAACTCAGAAAACTCATCGACGATGATCACCAGAGCAGGCAAAGGCTTCAAATCATCCCGGCCGCCCCGGCGCGCCTGGTTATACTCGCCGACGTTGGCGAAATTCCCGGCCTTGCGCAGCACCTCCTGACGCCGGTTCATCTCTCCGGACAAGGCGTCGAACATTCGGTCCACCAACACGGCTTCGTCTTCCAGGTTGGTGATCACGGCAGAGGTATGCGGCAAAGAGTCCAACCCCAAGAAAGTTGCGCCACCTTTAAAATCGACCAACACGAAGTTGAGTTCTTCCGGGCTGTGGGTGGCAGCCAACGCCGTGACCAGTGTTCGCAACAACTCGGATTTACCTGAGCCGGTGGCACCGATGCACAAACCGTGCGGACCCATGCCGCCGTGCGCGGATTCTTTCAAATCCAATTGCACCGGGGTCTTGTCCGGCCCGAGGCCGATCGGCACGGTTAAGCGGCGATCGTCGCGTTCGCGTTCTGGCCACATCGTGGAATTATCCAACTGCCGCAGATCGTCGATCCCGAGCAGCGAACCCATCTCATTGCGCGCGGCTTCGCCCGTGCTGCCGGTGGCATACGGCCGAGAATATTTCGCCAACGCCTTGGCTAATGCATACAGCTGACCGTCGGCAAGCCCATCGGCCAACCCAAGATTTTCCAAGCCGGCTTCTGTTTGCACCGCCAGTTCGTCGTCGGCAAACAGCAATAAGCCTTCCATTTCGGCGCGGATCCCCAGTGCAGTGGTGCTCCGAGAGTTGATGTCGATGATGGTGGTCCACTCATCGTCGACCAAAAACTCCTCAGTACCGGTGGTGGGTACATCGTCGACCAGCAAAATCCGATACTGTGCATCTTCTGGCCTGCGAGTGTGCGGCAACCACTTCAGCCACTGCCAATTGTGTGCACCGCCGTTATATGAGTCGCCGTTATGCGCACCACTGCTGTGTGAACCGCCGCTGTGTGAACCGCCACTGTATGAACCGCTGCTGCCCACCACACTGATGCCGACGGTGTCCGGGCCATGATGAACAACCAGCTGCGCCAGCAGCGCACGAACCAGTGAGCGCGCCCGAATACCTGATAACCCGATGCAGCCAAAAGCCTGCAGCTGGACGACGATCGGCAGCTCCGCAACCTGCGAGACCTGGTCAACAGTACGACGTACACTCACCGCACAGACCGGATCCAAATCTTCCGGCGCACCCGATTCGCTGACTTCCACCGGGGTGCACAGCTCCGCCTCGCCGAGTCCGAGCCGCACCTGCAGCACATCGTCGTCATCGCCACTGCGCTCCCACAAGCGTCGAGTGCTCAGCCGTGCGTGCAAATCCTCCGGGTGCGGATGGCGGACCAACTGGTGCGCACGCTGTTTATCCGCGTTGCGTTCTGCTTTATCCCGGATGACACCCAAGTGGCGCAGGTAGGTCCGCCGCATGTCATCGGCGTCGGCCTGCTGGCCCTGCGGCATGAACATCATGCCCATCGACATCACCATCATCAGCGGAAAGATCAACAGCATCGGCGACATGCCCACCCCACTGACCGAACCACCACCGAAGAACATTACGCCGACGAGCAACACCAGCACCGCGATCATCACCACCGGCAGCAAGATGCGCAACATAGGCACTGCTTGTGGTTTTTGTGCGGCCGGAACCGCGTCGATATTCAGGCTGCCCTGTGGTAATGGCGGCAAAGGATCACGTTGCGCCTGCGTGATTGGCTCCACCGTAAACTCCTGCGGGCCTGTGCTCAGCGCCTGCATATCGGCAGCCGCAGCAGCATTATCGCTGGCTGCTTGGTTAATAGCGGCGGTATTGCTCGCTTTTGTGGCGCTTGAACGCGCAGAATTCATAACCCCTCCCCGAATTATGTCTTTCCCCCGAGCATTAGACACAGGCCACATTGTAGGTCACAATTGCACCATGGGGGTGCTGTAGGTCGCGGGTACGTCCCCAGTGACTGCGTACCCGCATTCGGGAGGGGAATTTTCGGGAGGGAATTTCATGTCTATCACGCAGTGTTTGCGGGTGTCTTTGTGTTTTGTCGTCGGGGAATTTTCCCGCGAGGTCGATGTCGCAATCCCGCGGCACGCGTCAATACTGGAGTTATTGCCCCGCTGCACTCAGCTGTGCCAGGCACCGCGAATTTCCAAGCCATGGCAGGCCTCTACCGTGGTGGGCCAACCACTGGATATGGGCTCGCCGGTGGGAGAAATTGGGCTTGCCGACGGCGACACCATCCTGGTGCACCCACGTGCGGAATTGCGCTCGCCGGTGGTTCGGGATTCTGCGGAATCGTTAGCTGCCACCGCACACAGCAATCGTGCTGGTCAGCAGCTATCAGCGGTGGTACTTGCCGCGCAAACCGGGGCAGCACTTCTGACCGCCGGGTTGGCGTGGTGGTGGCTGGCGTTTGCGGTGGCTGCGTTTATCGGGGTGGTCATCGTGCCTTGGCAGCAGCGCATGCGGAACAAGGCTGTCGGTGGTGACAGTTCTGCGGTTGCACTCGCGTCGATTATTTCCGCCGGACTGGCCGGTGGTTTTCTCGTTTCCTGGGGGCTACAGCCTGCCGGAGCACCAGCGGATCTGTTAGCACAACTTTCCGCTGCCGATACCGCATGGGCGTTATTATCCGGCGTGGCGGTGGCAGCATTATTGCTGGTGCTTATGATCTTTTACCGCGCTTTATCCATGCGCGTGGTCGCCGCGCTCACAACCGCGGCGGTCTTGCTCGTGCTGGCTAGTTCTGCGCTGTCGTTGCCGTCGGCAAGCATTACCAGCGTTTTTGCAGGAGCACTCATCGCGTGCGGGGTTCTCGGTTTAGCACTCGCACCGATGCTCGCAACGAAGTTTTCCGGCATTCCTATTCCACGCTTGCCCACCGCCGGGCAGGAGCTGTCCACCACTGACCATGCTGCTGCGCGGACGCGATCGGCCGAAGAAAAATCTCTCGCATTAGCCCAGCGCACTCACGATGTGCACGCAGGAATCGTCAGCGGCATTGCAGCACTGGTGGTGCCCGCGCTGCTGGCAGTGGGCATGGAAGGTAACATTTTTGCACAGATGCTGTGCCTCGCAGTAGCTGGTGCAGTCTGTTTGCATGCCGCCCGACACCACCATGGTGCTGCAGTCTGGGCATTGATGTTGGTAGTCGCAGCCGCAGTCATTGCCATCGGCAGCAGCATTTGGGCCGGGCTAGACCACCCCGGCGCGATCGGCGTGGCGTTGGTGGTCATGGTGGCAGCGTCGGCAAGCCCGATGTGGGCGCCAAAAATACGAGACCTGGAACCGACCACAATGGTGTGGCTGGAACGAGCAGAATCGCTTGCCGTTGCCGCATGCTTGCCGCTCGCTCTGCAGGTCATTGGAGTATTCGCCATGATTCGGGGGTTGGGTTAATGCAGAAACTACAGCAGGTTATAGCGGCCAGCACCGCCGGTGCGCTCGGGCTACATAGTTTTATGTTCTCCCCGGTTGGAGGCGGCACGGGTTCCGCAACCGCGCAGGCACAGACTCGTGACGACGTCGAGGTCCGCCGCACCGTTGACTGCGTTGACCCCATTGTGGCTCCGGCACCAACTCCGGCGACTCCGGCAGCCGAGGCTGAATTTTCGGAGCCCTGGCAGGATGCTTTTGGCAGCTCCCCCGGTTCTGCACCAGGACGCCCCGGCCGCGCGGAACAGACAGGCTCTGAGCCCGCACGCAACCAGCAGCCGCTCACCGTCGGTACGGATTACCGCACCGCCCACCAATTCGCCACCGGAGCCGGGGTACGCGTGGCAGTTATTGACACCGGAGTTTTCGACCACGAACAGTTACACGTGGAACCGGTCGCCGATTTGGTTTCCCCGGCTGAGAACAACCCACTACTCGACTGCGACGGGCACGGCACCATCGTCGCGGGCATCATCGGCGCCGAACAATCGGGCATCGCACCAAACTCACAGATCCTGTCCATCCGACAATCTTCGGCGCACTACAGCTCCCGCCAACTGAGCAACACACCAGACCATCAGCACGCACCCGATGCCGAGGAACCAGAGCTCACCGGCACTCTCAGCAGTTTTTCCCAGGCCATCCACACCGCGCTTGACCATGACGCGCAGGTCATCAACGCCTCGGTGGTTTCCTGCATCCCACCGGAACACGCACAGCATCTACGCACACAAGCCCTTGACGACGCACTCGCCCGCGCCGAACACCAGCAAGTACCCGTCGTCGCTGCCGCCGGAAATGCCGGGCAAGGATGCGAGCGCGGCTCAATCGTTTTCCCAGGAAACAACGAAACCGTCATTACCGTCGGTGCACTCGCCACCCCACACGAGCACGCCGAATATTCCATGCCGCAGCCTGGTCACCCGACTGGCACAGGTGGTGGGGATGGCAGGGATGCCGCGCACAACTCCGACGGCCCGAACAACGTGGCGCTTTCCGCGCCGGGCCGAGTTTCCGTGGGACTATCACCAAATTCGCAGGCCTGGGCAGCGGGGATCATCCGTAATGGGCAACCATCCGGGCTGCGTGGCACCAGCTTCGCGGCCCCGGTGGTGACCGGAACCGTGGCTTTACTGCGGGAACGCTATCCGCATGCCAGTGCAGCAGAAATCCGGGAGCTTTTGGTTACTGCTAGCTACCCACAGCATGGTTTTATCGACCCGGTGCGCGTGCTTACTCACCCCGCCCCGGGTGTGGAACCTGCTGGTAACGGTGGTGACGGTGCTCGGAACGCCGGTTCACCCTCCGAGCACGACCATGCTGCTGTCGCGCAGCCACGCATGGTGGTGGCCGGTCCACCGGGTGATCAAACCCTGGTCACAGCTCGAAGCTTGGTGGCACTGGCCGTTGTGGTACTCATTGGCGCGCTTATTGTCATCTTGGTGGCCTTCGGGATTTCGGCACGTATGCGGAGAAACAAGCAGACGTAGTCGGTGCGTGCCCTCACGAAAACCCTGTGCGCAGAATTTCCATTACGCACAGGGTTTTAACTGCCAGCAAGGTTTCCGATTCAGTGGCCAGGTTAGCCAGGTTATTCCCTAGCTTGCCGTGCGGACTGCTCATCCAGGCCCGGGCCTTCCGGCAAGAGACGCAGCAAGTCCCAGGAAACTTCTTCCACGAGCAGCTCATCCTGCACCACCGGCGCACCCACAGCCTGCATAGCTTCCGCACCATCAACATCATGAATCCGACCCGAAGGCGTCAACACGTGATAGCCGTGCTCACTGGCCACACCATGGCTGAAGGTTCGGGTTGAAACAAAATAATCCGCGGCCGCAGCGCCAGAAATTTCTACTGTGCTGACCTGAACCGGATCCAAGGCTTCGGCGCTGGGAGTACCTTGCTCACGGAGATCACTAGGATCACCGGGAGCACTGGGATCACCGGGAGCACTGGGATCAGGTTCTGCATCGTGATTCAGCACCACCAATTCTCCGTTGCCACCAGCGCACACTTGGCCGTGAGCGTCGTCAAGCAAATCCGGCCTGAATTCAGGCAAATTCCAATTCACAGCCGCTGGCTGCGCATCCGGGTAACGGTGCACCTCAGCGGAATCCGTGTGGCGCGATTGCGCACCCATATCCTGCAAAATCTGCGCTTCTAGCTGGCTTAACGGCGTGATGCCGCGTGATTCCTGTGGTCTGCCACCAGCCCCAAGCAATGCCCACCACTGATTGGCATCCGGGGCTGCTACCTCTAAGACCTCAGGAAGTTCTTCAGCCGGTGGCACAGAAAAAGCTGGCTTTGCTGTCCAATTCGCGAGTAATTCCGGCGGCGCCTCCCAGGCCACAGAGCCTTGGCCCAATCCCAGACCACGCCGCACGGCGCGCGAAAACTCATCTGCACCATCCGGGATTTCTACGCGACCATCGGCGCTGACCAACCACTGCCTACCACCATGTTCGACGAGTGCGGCGGCATCGTCGTCGACGGCATCCAGCAAGAATGTCTCTTCCGGGTTATCAGCGACCACGCTCAACGCGCCGGTAGCAAAATCAATACACCCCGCCCACGGGCTGGGCGCCGGTGTATCAGAACCAGCAGAACCGGATGCAGCTGCACGACCTGCGACCCCACCGCTCGCCGCGGCGTCGGCAAGATCATCAACAGTTGGCAAATTATTTGGTGCATCGACAATACCCACCGGGATGCCGTGCGGGCGCTGCGCGAGGTTTTCCGCCCCGATCGCCACCGGGTCCTCGGGGCTGCCAGCCAGCAACCGGGCCGAGGCCAGATTCGTCGTCGGATGATAACGCCCATCCAGCAGCGTGTAGAGCTGCCCGTGCTCACTGCGCACAATCACAGCATCGCCCGGATCCGGTTCCGGCGACAACCACGCCAACACGCCGGCGCCAGCACCGATGAGCACCGTGGCGACAGTGCCGAAAATCAACGCCCGCCTACGTGTCGCCAGCGGATCATGAATCATCCGGATATCGCCAGTAACTACCCCATGTTCCACCCGGCGACGCAAAAACTTATGCCCACTAACTTGCGCTTTCGTCGTCGGCAGCATGGTGTTCGGGCGCGATCCCGAACTGCGGGACCCGCCACGATCTAGCTGCTGCTGGTTTTCCCCGTCGCCAAAGCTCACTACAAAGATCCCCTCCCCCGAAAATCTGACAGACGCTAGTATGCTACATCACAGTTGACACTGCTGCCTAGTCGCACCGTTGCCTAGTCACGGCGCTGCCTAGTTTGAATGGCACGCGCCGCCAGCTCGTCGTCAGCAGGATAATCAACCCGCACCAAACTGAGCCCATTCGCGGGTGCTACCTGGATTTTCGAACTACGCGAATCCTGCCCCAACAACGCCGCGGCGAAATCCACATCACGCTTGCCTGCCCCCACCTGCAAACACGTGCCGACGAGACTGCGCACCATAGACCAGCAAAACGCATCAGCAACCACGTGCGCGAGATACGTCGCAGGCTCGGTGGCAGTAGAAATATCTTCCCACTGAAACACCTGCAGATCACGCACCGTGGTGGCATTCGGCTTCGCCTTGCAAAAAGCAGCGAAATCATGAAATCCCACCAACGCGTCGGCGGCATCCTGCATGGCAGAGAGTTCAACCGGCGCGCCCCACAACGCGGTATCCCGTGCCCGCGTCGGCAGCACCCCACCCGGATGCGCGGTCACACGGTACTCATAGTGGCGGCGCAACGCAGAAAACCGGGCATCGAAACCCGCAGGCGCACATTCCACCGCATTAATACGAATATCATCCGGCAACAATCGCGACAGACGGCGCACCAGCTTGTGCGGCTGGCCATCAATCGAGCGCTGCTGCAGCGAATCCACCGGCACATCGACGTGGCATACTTGTCCCGCCGAATGCACCCCTGCGTCCGTGCGCCCAGCCACCGTCAGTTGCAGCGGCGCACGCATCACCAAGGACAAGGCATCTTCAATAACGCCTTGCACGGTGCGCAGTTCTTCGCCGTCTTGGGGTTTTTGCCGGGCCCAGCCGTGAAAATCCGCGCCGTCATAGGCCAGTTCAATCCGCAGGCGGGTCAGGTTGGGGGTCAGCTCGCGAGTTTTTTCGCGGGCCAGGCCACCGGCCAGGTCGGAGGCCACGTCGCGGGACTGTGCAGAACTAGTGGTCATCGGTACTCACTGTCACCGGCGCGGTAATCGTCGGCAAGCGAATCATCGGCCACACTAATTTTGACGTCAGCAGCTGCCTTGATGGCCAAAGCCACCGGGTCCCCCACCGGTTCTTCAACTATCGGTGTGAGCACCTGCACGTGTACCAGCCCCGCCACCGACGGGCTAGTGACACACACCTTAGAACCCGGCGAGATGTCATGTGCAGCCAGATAGCGCAGCAATTCGGGGTCTTCGTCGTTGACCTGTTCAATGACTACCGGCTGGCCCGGCGCGCACTCGGCCAGGCTCATCACACCGAGATCTTCCACACGCCCGTCGGCTGAGGGAATCGGATCACCGTGGGGGTCGCGGGTCGGAAAGTTCAAAAGCGCATCAATGCGGTCGATGAAGCGGTCCGTGGCCGCGTGCTCCAGCAAGTCGGCGTCGGCATGAATCTCATCCCACGTGTAGCCGAGGGTTTCCACCAGGAAGGTTTCGATCAAACGATGGCGACGGATCATGGTAACCGCCAGCCGCGCCCCCAATTCGGTGAGCCGTACCCCAGAATACGGTTCATGCTCGACCAGACCACGGGACTGCAGGCGCTTGATGGCCTCGGAGGTCGTGGAGTTTTTCTGCTGCGCACGGCGAGACAACTCCGAAAGGCTTACCGACGCCTGGCCGCCGGACTCACCATTACGTTCGGAGATCCCCCACAGCAATTTCAGATATTCCTGGGTTCGTTGCGGCAGCTCACCAATATGCATGGGTTTATGTTAGCTGGCAGTTGGATGCCGTGTCACCATCGGGGCAGGTGAGAGTAGCAATATAGTTGAAAAATTGAGTGTCAAGATCTAGAATTCTTAATATCCATGTTACTGAACTTTTCAGCACAGTTTTATATAAAACAGAATCACAACATTCTAGAAGCATTTAGAAAGGTGCCCTATGAATCATAAATCCATCCGCACCACCGCTACCGTCGGCACTGCCCTGATCAGCTTGCTCACCCTAGCCGCCTGCAGCGACGATGCCGGTTCCGATGCCGCGGGAGGTGTGAATGGCGCAGGCAACGGCGGAGACGACAAACTCACCATCTTCGCCACTACCGGCTACCTTGCCGACGCCGCGCAGCAAATCGCCCCTGATGCAGAAGTGATCACCCTGGTGGGCCCTGGCGGCGACCCACACACCTACCAGCCCACCACGCAAGACATCGACACCATGCAAAACTCCGATGTTGTGCTGTGGAACGGCCTGCACCTCGAAGCCCAGATGGATAAGCAACTCGAAGCCCTCGGCGATAAGCAAGTTGCCGTTGGTGACCAACTCGACGAATCCACGCTGTTGCCATGGCCAGAAGCAGGGGAAGAAGGCGAACCAGAATACGACCCACACATATGGAACTCGCCAGAACTGTGGCAGGAAGTCGTCGATATCGTCGCCGATCACATTTCCGAGATTGACCCAGACGGCAGCGAGGCCTACCACGAAGCCGCGGACAAATACACCGACGAGATCGCAGCTCTGGATAAAGAAGCCAAAGAAGCTCTCGGCGAGTTGTCTTCCCGCCTGTTGGTCACCGGCCACGATGCTTTCAACTACCTCGGCGATACCTACGGCCTAGACGTAGAAGCCACCGACTTCGTGTCCACCGAGGCCGAGAAATCTGCCAGCGAACTCGATGAGTTGGCCGAAAAGATTGCAGAAGCCAAGGTTCCGACGATCTTCTACGACAACCAGGTCAACCCACAGGCCATCAATGCACTGAGCGAAGCCATCGCGGCGCGCGGATGGGATGTCGAAATCTCTGATGAGGAACTGTACGCCGATAGTCTCGGAGCCGAAGCCCCAGTTGATACGTACCTTGGCGCATTCCGCCACAACTTCGAAGCCATCGCTGCCGCACTGAAGTAGACCGACCCAGCAGCTCGGGGCTATATACCCACCCGTCACAGTGTCCATCCGTCGCAATGCCCATCCATCGCAATGCCCACTGACCCCAGTAACCAAGTAAATCAAGGTATCAACCACCCTCCAGGAGACCTCCATGCTTGCACCCGCCCCTACTACCACCACTGCATTGTCAGTACGTGACCTGACAGTCAATTACGGCACCGGCGTCATCTTGGATGAGCTGGACGTAAAAATCCCATGCGGTAGTTTCGCCGGCATTGTCGGGGCAAACGGGAGCGGCAAGTCCACGTTGTTGCAAGCCTGCCTGGGGTTATTGCCCAAAGCGACCCGGGGACAGGCACAGGTCGAATTTTTTGGCAAGCCGCTGCGTGCCATCCGGACGGATCTCGGGTATATGCCACAAAGCCAACAGGTGGACTGGGATTTTCCGGCCACTGTCCTGGACGTGGCCTTGATGGGTCGTACTGCTAGCAAACGCTCGTGGTGGCCTTGGCCAAATTTGGCAGATAAAAAAGCCGCGCGCGAGGCCGTTGCCGCCGTCGGCTTACAGAAATATTCCGGCGCTGCGATTGGCGCACTCTCCGGCGGGCAGAGACAACGCGCACTATTAGCGCGCACTCTCGTCAACAGCCCGCATCTGCTGGTCCTCGATGAACCTTTCCAGGGCATCGACGCATTTAGCCAAGAAACGATCGTCGACATCCTCCGCGAGCTACACCAGTCGGGGACCACCATCATCATGGTCCACCACAACCTGGCGGAAGTCGCCGAATACTGCGACCACGTGACGTTATTAGCTGGCGGCAAGGTATCCGCTAACGGACCAACGCACAAAACTCTCACCGACACCGCCATCAGCGACGCATATAATCTTCCGGGCAACTTCTCCGCGAACCTCACGCGGGATCGTAGGTCGGTGTCATGATCACACCATGGGAATTGTTGACCACCCACACGTATCTGATGGCGGTGCTCGGCACCATGGTCATCGGCGTTGCAGCCGGTGCATTGTCCCCCGTTGTGTATTTCCGCAAGCAAGCACTGATTTCCGACGTGATTTCCCACGCCAGTTTGCCGGGAATTACCTTCGCGTTTCTTATCGCCGCGTACCTCAACTTGCCGACGCGCAACCCACTGGTTTTAGCGACCGGTGCGTTGCTGACCGCATTACTAGCCGTCGGGGTGTCCCACTGGTTGTTTCACCACACGCCGTTGTCCGTCGATACCGGCATGGCCATCTCACTCAGCGTGTCTTTTTCCTTAGGCATGCTGGGGTTGTTCATCATCACCAAACAGCCACTGCCCGGCAAAGGCGGAATTCAGGACTACCTATTGGGTAATGCTAGTTCGGTAACCATCGCAGATTTACGTATTTCCGTCGTACTCAGCCTGGTTATTCTCAGCGGACTCATCTGGTGGTTCCCCATGCTGAAATGCTGGCTTTTCGACCCAAACTTCGCCGCAACCTCCGGAGTGCACACCCGCCTGCTGCACGTTGTCGCCATGACCGCTTTCGCATTAGTGGTCGTCAACGGCATCAAAGTCGTCGGCGTTATCTTGATGGTCTCGTTCGTCATCGCCCCCTGCGTGGCCGCGCGGCAATGGTCTAATCAGCTTGGCATCGTCACGGTCCTTGCCGCTGTGATCGGTGCTGCTAGTTGCTTCATCGGGGTCTACCTGGCCGTAATCATTGGCTCGATTCCTACCGGCCCACTGATCGCCGTCGTGCAGGCCGTCTTTGCCCTCGTATCCCTGGTTTTCGCCCCTAAGCGCGGATTGGTGTTTTCCCAATGAGCTTCGTCGTCACCGTGAGTATTTTGGCCGTCGTTACCGCTATTACCTGCGCAATCCCTGGGGTAATCGTGGTGGCAAACAAGGATGCAATGCTTCTCGACGGCATGGGGCACGCCGTGCTCCCCGGAATCGTGGTAGGTGCGCTTATTTCCGGATCGGTGCAATCCCCATTACTCGTCTTATTCGCCGGAGCCGCGGCATTTCTCGTGGCGTTGGGCACGAGGTGGCTTGCTGATACCGGGTTAATCGCAGAAGGCGGCGCACTGGGGTTGGTCTTTCCCAGCATGTTCGCCGTCGGGATCGTGCTACTTAGCTTAAATTTCTCGAACGTGCATTTCGATGTGCACACCGTGTTGGTCGGCAATCTCAACCTGGCAGCACTTTCGCAACCGTCTTATCTGTGGACGCTAATACCAATCATGCTGGCAAATATCGTCTTCGTCGGCTGGTTACTCCCCTTGCTTGGAGCTTGTGCCTTCGACGACCGCGCCGCCACAGTCGCCGGCGTACCGGTACGGGTGTTGCGCTTGACGACGCTTGCCTTAACCTCTTTGACGGTGGTCGCAAGTTTTTACGCCGCCGGAGTGATGCTGGTGATCGCGATGATGGTACTGCCTGCAGCTACCGGGCGAATCTTCGCCGTCACCGTTCGACTACCGGGCATTTCCATGCTCAGCCAAATTCTCTGCAGTGCCGTCGTGATTGCACTACTAGGCAGCATAGTGGGATTCTGGAGCGCGTATCATCTAGACATCCCCGCGTCTGTGGCAATCACTCTCGCTTATGCCCTGCTATTGGTGGCGGCGCTCGGCACAATGTCTCTGGGGCGACGCGGGCGCAGACGCGCTCCCGCTTTTGCCTAAGCCATTGCCTAAGCCTTTGCCTAAGCTAGACCGGCGCTAGGTGAACGCCACTCTGCTTTCATGCCGAACTCTATCAATGCCGACCCGTATTAATGCCGGTCTATGTTTCCGGCCTCTATTAATGCCGGACTTTACAGGTGTTGATTCCCAGCAGGCGGTACAGCGGGCAGAAGCCCACTGCTGCGGTGATGACCAGAACGAGACCAACGATGCCCAACAGTGCACGGAGGAAACCGCCTACTGCAAACAACCCAATGAGCAAGGCAATTATGCCCACTACGGCACGGATTCCACGGTCTTGGTTAGATTCATTGCGTTTCATAATTACACTTTAATACACAAAAGCTCTACTTCCTCGATGGGAGGAAATAGAGCTTAGTGATCTCTACTACACACAAGCGCGGTTATGTGTTGCAGATCGCTTAACGAGAGCTAGTGATTGGACGTATATGTCCAATCACTAGCCCACCGCTAGGAAGCAGCGAGATTACTTCTGTTCAGAATCCTGCGGGGAATCGACGGTACCGGCACCTTCGGAATCCATGGTGGACTCGTCGGATGGATCAGCAGAGTCGGAATCAGCCTTCGCGGCAGCAGCCTGAGTGGTGCGTTCTGCGGAAGCGGTAACAGTTTCTTCCAGAACCAGGGAAATCTGGGTCATTGGAGCGTTGTCACCGGTGCGGTTCTCGAGCTTCACCATGCGGGTGTAGCCACCGTCGCGCTTTTCGAATTTCGGAGCCAGTTCGTTGAACAAACGGGCAACGGCATCCTTCTGTGGGACTTGTGCGAGTACCTCGCGACGGTCAGCCAGGGTGCCGGAACGAGCCTTGGTAATCAGCTTCTCTGCGTATGGACGCAGCAGCTTAGCCTTGGCGTCGGTGGTTTTGATGGAGTCGTGCTCGAACAAAGCAGCGGCCAGATTCGACAGAATGTGACGCTGGTTGCGAGCCGAGCCTCCAATTCGGGCGCCTCGTTTTGGAGTAGGCATAGTGTTTCTCCTCGTTAATTGTCAATGAGCGCGGTGCGAAATCTCGGCTAGTACACGCTTGGGCCATCGTCGTCATGCATTGGGTCAACAAAGCCAACTATTGGCCAAGCGTTGGCGCCTAATCTCGCCAGAACATATGCGCTTTACTCGGAATCTTCTGCAGGATCCTTGAAGTCGCCCGTTTCTGCGTCGTAACCTTCCAACACAGTTGGGTCGAAGTCTTCTGGGGCATCCTTCAGAGTCAGATTCAGGTTCGCCAGCTTAATCTTGACCTCGTTGATCGACTTCTGGCCAAAGTTGCGGATATCCAGCAAATCCGATTCGGTGCACTCTGCGAGCTCACCAACGGTATGGATTTCCTGGCGCTTCAGGCAGTTGTACGAACGAACGGAAAAGTTCAGATCCTCAATTGGCATACCGTAGGCTGCGATGTATTCGGACTCCTGTGGGGATGGTCCGATCTCAATGCCTTCTGCCTGGGTGTTGAGCTCGCGGGCCAAGCCAAAGAGCTCTACCAGGGTGCCGCCGGCCGAAGCCAGGGCGTCGCGGGCAGTAATCGAGTTCTTGGTCTCGACGTCGATGATCAGCTTATCGAAGTCGGTACGCTGCTCAACACGAGTTGCCTCAACCTTGTAGGACACCTTCAGCACCGGCGAGTAGATCTGGTCCACTGGGATGCGTCCGATGTCTCCGGAGGTTGGGGCAGCCGGTACGTAGCCACGGCCGCGCTCAACAACGAGTTCCATGTCGAAACGGGCGTCGTCGTTCAGCGATGCGATGTGCAAATCCGGGTTGTGGATCTCGACGCCAGCTGGTGGCTGGATGTCTCCGGCAGTAATGTTGCCGGCGCCCTGCTGGGACACGTACATGACGACAGGTTCATCGGAATCCGAAGAAAGGACCAGGTCCTTGACGTTCAGGATGATCTCCGAAACGTCTTCCTTCACGCCATTGATGGTGGTGAACTCGTGCAAGACACCGTCGATCTTCACGGAAGTGACCGCAGCCCCGGGGATCGAGGACAGCAGCGTACGACGCAGCGAGTTACCCAGGGTATAACCGAAGCCCGGCTCCAGTGGCTCGATGACAAACTTGGAGCGCGAAGAATCAATGAATTCTTCGGTCAGCTGGGGACGCTGTGAAATAAGCATGAATTTTCTCCTTTGGCGCCCGCTATTTGACGCCGGTTAGGACAACAATAAGGAAAGAAAAGCTGAAGATATGAAGCTGGATTACTTCGAGTAAAGCTCGACGATGAGCTGTTCTTGCAGCGGAACGTCGATCTGAGCGCGCTCGGGCAACTGGTGCACGAGGATGCGCAAGGTGTCAGGAACAACCTGTAGCCAGGCCGGAACGACGGCGTCGGCCAGGGCGTCCTGGGCTTCTTCGAACCACTGCATCTTCTGCGAACGTGGACGAACGTCGATGATGTCGTACTGAGTTACCGAGTAAGACGGGATATCGATGTTCTTACCGTTCACGGTGAAGTGTCCGTGGGAAACCAGCTGACGTGCCTGACGGCGAGTCTTTGCCAGACCTGCACGGTAGACGACGTTGTCTAGTCGGGATTCCAGCAAGATGACGAGGTTGTCACCAGTCTTGCCGTTCAGGCGGTTCGCCTCGGTGTAGTAACGACGGAACTGACGCTCCAGGACACCGTAGGTGTACTTAGCTTTCTGCTTTTCCTGCAGCTGCAGCAGGTATTCAGATTCTTTGATGCGATTGCGTCCAGCGTGTCCTGGTGGGTAAGGACGACGCTCGAATGCCAAGTCTCCGCCGACTAGGTCGACGCGCAGACGGCGGGATACGCGGGTTGCGGGGCCAATATAACGAGCCATTTTTTAAACCTCTTCCTTCCCCTAGAACTTACGCTTTTTCGGTGGGCGGCAGCCATTGAATGGGTGCGGAGTGCCATCGGTGATGGAGTTGACCTCAAGGCCTGCTGCCTGCAGGGAACGAATAGCGGTCTCACGGCCGGAGCCCGGCCCCTTAACGAAAACGTCAACCTTTTTCATGTTGTGATCCATTGCCTTGCGGGCGGCGTTTTCTGCGGCCATCTGTGCGGCGAATGGAGTGGACTTACGAGAGCCCTTGAAACCGACGTGTCCGGACGAAGCCCATGCGATGACGGCACCGGCAGGGTCGGTAATCGACACGATGGTGTTGTTGAAGGTCGACTTGATGTAGGCGTGGCCGTGGGCCACGTTCTTCTTTACGACGCGACGGCCACGGCGTGCGCCAGAGCGAGTCTTTGGAGGCATAAACTACTTCTTCTTTCCTGCGATCGTCTTCTTAGGACCCTTACGGGTACGTGCATTGGTCTTGGTGCGCTGACCACGGACAGGCAGGCCACGACGGTGGCGCAGACCCTGGTAGCTTCCAATCTCAATCTTGCGACGGATGTTGGCTTGTACCTCACGACGAAGGTCACCTTCGACGGTGTACTGAGCCTCAATCTGGTCACGCAACGACGACACCTGATCATCGGTGAGAGCGTCGGTGCGCAGGTCAGGAGAGATGCCGGTAGCTTCCAGCAACTCGGCGGCACGGGTTGGACCGATGCCGTAAATGTAGGTGAGAGCGATCTCCATACGCTTATTGCGTGGGAGATCCACACCAGCGAGACGTGCCATAAGGCGAGTCCTTTCGGGGTATTTGCGGTGGTTTTCTCCCTACCCGCCCTGAATCAGGTTGTTACAAAACATTCTGCAGGTAGTGCTTTTTGCTATCAGCATGGTGCCTTGCACGACATGTCAGGCTCTGGCCACCGCGGCCTGAGGTAAACGAACAATATGCCCGCGGTACTACCTGCGGGCGAATTGTTTTGAGTAGGGAGGCTTACAGTCTTTACTTGTAGCGATAGACGATGCGGCCACGTTTCAGGTCATATGGGGACAATTCCACAACGACCCGATCCTCTGGGAGAATACGGATATAGTGCTGGCGCATCTTACCCGAAATATGAGCAAGCACCTCATGTCCGTTGTCTAGCTCGACTTTGAACATTGCGTTCGGCAAAGGCTCGGTTACCCGTCCTTCTACCTCAATTGCGCCTTCCTTAGCCATATCCTCCGGCTTCCTGGCGCAGCCACAGCTGCGCCGATTGCTTGTCTATTGCTTCTTTGGCCTGTTGTACTCGAACAATTTACACTGCTCTGCACATAACAAAACACCGGCCGTGGCCGGTGTCAGTGTCCGCTAGCTGGGTAGACAGCTTCACGGTAAAGCTTTGACAGACCAAATCCCAACTATACAGAGCGCTAGCAGCAAAAACAAACTTTTGGCGAGGTAAGCGCTATGGAGGTGCGAAATTTAAAGGTTTGTCTCTACCAGAAGTCGGGATTACGTCTTATCTGCCGTCATGCTGGGAAATGCCTAAGGCAGCAAGAAAGTAGCAACTAAAAACTAGTAGATGACTACCTTGTCGCCTATGTTCAGGTGGTTCCAAAACGCGATCGCATCCTGGTTCGGCAAACGAACACAGCCTGCGGAGTCATAGGCCGGGGATCCCTCGTGGAACGCGTGACCATTATTGGTGAAATAGATCGCGTACGGCATTGGAGCATTATTAAACGCGTACGAAATCTCGTCTTTCACCTTACGGTTCACGTTAAAGGTACCGCGTGGGGTATCTTGGCCTGGTTTACCTGGTGCCATGGCCGACGCCACGTGTGTCACCTTGCCATGCCCATCTTGCAACCAAGTACGACGGCCATCGATGTCCACACACACGCGAGCATCGGCTGGACATGCGCCAGTATCAATCTCCGGTCCGCGCGCTGGCGCAGGAGTCATGGCTTCGGCTGGGCCTTGGGCAGCTCGTGCTGCTTCTTGCTTTTGCGCTACCAAGCCAGGAAAAACAGCCTCGAGTGCGCGGTCAATAAAGTGCGCAACTCCCCCACCAAACTGTGAATTCAATGCGTTCGCCTGGTGAACCAATTGATTACGGAGCTCCCAGGCTCCGTCACGGTTGCCTTCGTCAAATTGCTGAACCAGCTGGTTGAAATCTGGGAGTGCCGGGGCTTGAAAGTTGTTCGCGATCTCCGAAGGTCCAGGGAGACCTTGTGCCTGAGCGGATGGTGTAGAAAAAAGAACCGAAGCCAACATCGAGACGCTGCCGACAATGCCAGCAAACAATTTACGGGAGTTCATGGAAAAGTGCGTCCTTGAGTGAAAACGGCACCGCGTTCATGCAGTGCCTAACGGAAAATTATGCGCTTTGCTTCTTATTTCCCCAACGCGGACATTGTGCGCTGGTTAATCTCCTCGATCTCGCCTTCGGCTTGCACGTTGATGACATCGTCGCCATAGTGCTTAATCAGTGGGATCACTTCGTCGCGATAGACCTGAAGTCGAGTACGAATCACGTCTTCCGTGTCGTCAGAGCGGCCACGAGCTTTCATCCGCTCGATTACTTCTTCTTCGGAGACTTCAAAGTTGATGACATGATCAAGCCGCAAATTCTTTTTCGCTAACAAGTCTTCCAAGATCTCGGCTTGCTCGACTGTACGGGGGAAGCCATCGAGAAGAAAGCCCTCATCCGTATCGGGTTCTTCCAGACGGGATTCCACCATCCGGGCAGTGACGTCAGTAGGTACCAGTTTGCCCGCATCAATGTATTCTTTGGCCTCGACACCCAAGGGGGTTCCCTCGGAGATGTTGGCACGGAACAAGTCACCAGTAGAGATGTGTGGGATATTCAGCTTCTCACTGAGTATTTCAGCCTGCGTGCCTTTTCCGGCTCCGGCTGGGCCAAGGAGTACCAATCGCATTATTTGAGCAGCCCTTCGTAGTTGGATTGCAGGAGTTGGGATTCAATTTGCTTCACTGTGGTCAACGCCACGGATACCATAATCAGGATAGCAGTACCGCCGAATGCAGTCATACCGGCAGAATCCTGTGAACCAACCCCCATATCAAGCGCGAGATTTGGCAGGATAGCAATGAATGCCAAATAGATGGAACCGACAAACAACAGGCGGTTCATCACAAAGCTGAGGTACATCGCTGTCGGCCGTCCCGGGCGGATTCCAGGAATGAAACCGCCGTATTTCTTCATGTTCTCGGCTTGCTCGTTCGGATCGTACTGAATCGAAGTATAGAAGTACGAGAAGAAGATAATCAGGGACACGTACACCAGGATGTAGACGTACGACGACGGCGATTGCAAGTTGGCGATGACGTTACGCATCCACCAGTTATCGGGTGGTGTCGGATTCGAAGAGTTTACGATTTCTGTGATCAATACCGGCATGTAAATCAACGACGATGCGAAGATCACTGGAATAACACCAGCCTGGTTGACCTTCAGAGGCAAATACGTCGACGACCCACCGTATTGGCGCCGCCCAACCATACGCTTTGCGTACTGGACTGGAATGCGTCGCTGACCTTGTTCCATAAAGGTAATGCCAACGACCAATGCGAGAATAGCCGCGCAGACTACAGCGAAAACGACTCCACCGTTATCCTGCAAAATGCGGTAGCCGTCAGACGGCAAACGCGTCGCAATACCAGCAAAAATGAGCAAGGACATACCGTTACCAATGCCCTTCTCCGTTATGAGCTCACCGAGCCACATAACAAGGATCGCGCCGGTGGTCATCACCGTAACGAGAAGGATCAGGTCGAATACGGTGCGATCCGGATCCAATACTTCTACACCTTGGCCAAGAAGTTGGTTCCTGTCAGCCAGTGCCACGATGCCTGCAGACTGCAGCAGTGCTAATGCCAGGGTCATATACCTGGTGTACTGAGTCATCTTCGCCTGGCCAGATTGGCCTTCCTTTTTCAACTGCTCGAAGTGAGGAATCACCACGGTGAGAAGCTGCGCAATAATCGAAGCCGTGATGTACGGCATGATGCCGATGGCAAAGATAGATAGCTGCAGCAACGCACCACCGGAGAACAGATTGATGACGGAATATAGGCTGTCATCTTCTTGTGTCAGCTCATGGAGCCGTCCGGAAATATTCTGGTAGTCCACACCCGGCGAAGGGATCTGGGCGCCGACGCGGTAGATCACGATCAGCAAAATCGTAAACAGAATCTTGCGTCGAAGATCCGCATCCTTAAAAGCCTGAATGATGGCAGACACTAAAGCCTCCTAGCCCAACTACTGCCACCGTGGAAAGTGACGCAAAGGCAACCGATAATTACTACTTCATTAGTGAGCGCCTGCGCGCGGTCTCTAAACCTCCACGCTCAAGCGCCAGCGCGCACATGTACGCGTGACGTTAGTAGCCTACCAGTCATAGGCGGCTGAAAACACTTTCAGGCATGTGCGATAGGACAACCTTAGTTTTCTACAGGCAAAACAGTAAGCTCGAAATGTAGGTACTTCAAGCTCATTGATGATCTAGCCCTACCAACATCTAGCCGTACCAACGACGCAGTCTTGGGTAGGCGAAAACCCCTGGAACCTGCATCGCGCAGGAACCAGGGGCCACGAACATCAAAGCACGGAGTGCCCGTACACCAACCGCTTAAGCTTTGTTGGTGCTGCCTCCAGCGGCTTCGATTTTCTCGACAGCCGACTTAGAGAACTTCTGAGCGGTGACATTGATCTTCACAGAGATCTCACCGTTGCCCAGCACCTTGACTGGTTGGTTCTTGCGAACCAGACCATTGTTGACAAGGTCAGCAACGGTAATGTCGCCGCCCTGTGGGAAAGTCTTTTCCAGGTCAGAAACGTTGACAACCTGGAAGCCAACCTTGTTTGGGTTCTTGAAGCCACGCAGCTTCGGCAAACGCATCTGGATTGGCATCTGGCCACCCTCGAAGTTTGCCGCTACCTGCTTACGTGCCTTAGTACCCTTGGTACCGCGACCGGCAGTCTTACCGCGCTTACCGCCTTCACCGCGACCGACGCGGCGCTTTGCTTTGTTTGCACCCTTTTCCGGGCGCAAATCGTGCAGCTTGATGATATCGCTCATGGTATATCTACTCCCCTGCCACTTCTTCGACGGTGACCAGGTGGCGCACCTTCTGAATGATGCCACGGATCGCCGGGGTGTCTTTCTGGACAACAGAGTGGCGAATGCGCTTGAGGCCCAGTGCTTCCATGTTGGCCTTCTGATTCGGCGTGGTGCCGACCAGGCCACGTGTTTGGGTAATCTTCAGAGCCATGGTTTATGCCTCCTGTCCTGCGCGAGCGCGCAGCATACGGGCTGGGGTAACCTCTTCGACGGACTTGCCACGACGTGCAGCAACTTCCTCTGGGCGCACCAGCTGTTTCAGGCCGTCCACGGTAGCGCGGACGACGTTCAGAGCGTTATCCGAACCCAGCGACTTGGACAGGATATCCTGGACGCCGGCGCACTCCAGAACTGGACGTGCGGCGCCTCCGGCAATGACACCGGTACCGGGTGCAGCTGGCTTCAGCATAACGACACCGGCTGCGTCTTCTCCCTGTACTGGGTGGGTAATGGTGCCGCCGATCATTGGGACACGGAAGAAGTTCTTGCGTGCTTCTTCTGCACCCTTCTGGATTGCGGCTGGAACTTCCTTGGCCTTGCCGTAGCCAACACCGACCATGCCTTCGCCGTCACCGACGATGACCAGAGCGGTAAAGCTCATGTTGCGGCCACCCTTGACAGTCTTGGAAACCCGGTTGATGGCTACGACGCGCTCGATGTATTTATCGCGCTCGTTGTCCTGGTTGCGACGATCGTTACGACGATTGTTGCGATCGTTCTTCTTGTTGTCGGCGGAGCGTCCGCCGTCGCGCTGATCACGATCCGACATTACGCGTCCTTTCCGTTGGTGTGTGCAACTGCGTTGATCATTAGAACTTCAGACCACCTTCACGTGCGGCATCAGCGAAAGCAGCAACACGGCCGTGGTATTTGTAACCGGCACGGTCAAAAACAACTGCTTCGATGCCTGCTTCTTGGGCGCGCTGTGCGATAAGCTTGCCGACCTCGGCACCACGTGCCTTCTTGTCACCCTCTGCGTCGCGGATCTCCATGGTGGAGGCCGCGGCCAGAGTGTGGCCAGCGAGGTCGTCGATCAGCTGAGCGTGCAAGTGGCGTGCCGTGCGGTGAACGACCAAACGTGGGGTCTGTGGGGTTCCACGCAGCGTCTTGCGAATACGGAAATGACGGCGGGCACGTGCTTCACGACGGCGGGAGGAGATATCCTTACCGACCGGAGTGCGCTTGGTGTTTTCAGAATTAGACATTGCTTACTTACCCGTCTTTCCGACCTTGCGACGTACCTGCTCGCCGACGTAGCGGATACCCTTACCCTTGTAAGGATCGTGCTTACGCAGGCGACGGATGTTCGCCGCAACTTGGCCAACCTGTTGCTTGTCGATACCAGAGATAGAGAACTTGGTGTTGCCGTCCACAGCGAAGGTGATGCCTTCATCAGCTTTGACTGGCACAGGGTGCGAGTAGCCCAAAGCAAACTCGAGATCCTTGCCCTTTTGCTGGACACGGTAACCAACACCGTGGATTTCCATCTTGATTTCGTAGCCCTCGGTTACACCGATCACGCAGTTGTTCACCAAGGAACGCGCTAGACCGTGCAGAGAACGGTTCTTACGGTGGTCATCCGGGCGAGAAACACGGAGTTCGCCGTCTTCTTGGACGATGGAAATTGGCTCTGGAACATCAACCTGCAAGGTGCCCTTTGGCCCCTTGACGGAAACGTTCTGGCCATCGATTTTTACCTCGACGCCGCTAGGGACGGCGATTGGTGCCAAACCAACTCGTGACATTAATAATCACCCTTCCCTTACCAGACGTAGGCGATGACTTCTCCGCCTACGCCTTTCTGTTCAGCCTCGCGGTCCGTCAACAGGCCGTGGGAGGTGGAAATGATAGCCACACCCAGTCCGCCCAGAACCTTAGGGAGCTCCGTCGCCTTTGCGTAGACACGCAAACCTGGCTTCGAAACGCGACGCAGGCCAGACAGAGCGCGCTCGCGGCCGTTGTACTTCAGGTCCAGCGACAAGGTCTTCTTTGCCTTTTCGCCTTCCACAGAATAATCGGAAATGTAGCCTTCTTGCTTCAGGATTCCAGCGATATTCGCCTTGATCTTGGATGCAGGCATGGACACGGTGTCGTGCTGCGCGTGGTTAGCGTTGCGCACCCGTGAGAGCATGTCTGCAATCGGGTCAGTCATGGTCATGTGTTGACCTTGAACCTTTCTCGTTGCGGTTCCCGAACTCACCTTAAGGGCGTTACCGGGCTGTTTTGGGCAACTTAACGCTCCCATGCTCAATAGCATGTTTGCTCGCTACCTCAATGAAGCTCGGTCGCCATGATGGCGAGGGGCCTACAACAAACGTAGGAAAAACTTGCAAGTCTGTGCGTGCAGAGTAAACGCTAAAACGGTTCTTCCCGCCGACGCTAAATCTCTATTCAGGCTACGGCGTTTTAGACACACGTATCCCAAAAAGCACAAGACGCCCCAACCCTAGCAGGCTTGAGGCGATTCGGCCAACCATTAGAACGGTTAGCCGACTTTGCGTGCCAATGTCACCGGCAAATTAGCTTTAGGAGTTTATCCTTGCGTCTTTCTTAGCCTTTCGTGCGGCCTTCTTGGCAGCTTTCTTTTCTGCCTTAGCAATCTTGCGTTCCTGCAGTACACCAGAGATACGATCCTGCTGATCCAGAGCGATCAGCCCTGTGCCAATCGCAACCATCATGGAATCCTTCGCGATAGACATGCCATCTTGAGATGGGCGGATGCCATCCTCGCGGGTCATATCGTCGTTACGGAAGTAAATGCTCAACAGACCTGCGCCAAAGGTGGTCAGCGCAAGACCGGCAAGGCGGTTGGAGACGAATGGCGCCAACAGCGCGCCACCGACAGCGACTTCGGAAGCACCGATGATAGTGCCAAACTTATCGGACGGCAGTTCCTTCACCTGCGGAATGCCCGTAGCAGCAAAGTCCTGTAGACCTTTCGAGGATTCTGCATCCATACCCAACTTGGAAATGCCAGAATCCGCGATGAGGGCACCTGGGATAGCGCGGAGAAGAATGCTTGGGATTGTGGACATAGTTAATGGCTCCTTGTAGGTTTCGTGCATCACCAATCTAAATAGCGATTGTAGCTATTCTAGCAAAACCCGCAGGTGATTAATTTGACAATATACCGCCAGATCCATTGCATAGCAGGTTGCCGTTGCACTGGCGCGATAAGGAGGTACGCGTACTGTGGCGACAAAAGATAAAAAACGGCGCGATGATTGGATTTGTTTTACAACGCTGATGTTGCTCGGTCTTTTTCACTGGTTGTTGTACTTCATACGCGATTCTTCTGAGTTAATCATCGCCGTCATCCCCAGCCTCATCGCTTTCTTAGCTGCATGGTATTTCTTCCCAAGAAGAAAACACCAAGGACACCAAAAATGACTTTAACCCCTCCGGTTTCATGCCGGAGGGGTTAAAGGTCTTAACAAACAGACTTATCCAGTCCTACAAAATCTACTTGAACGGGAATCCCAGTTCACGAAGCAGCGCGCGACCTTCATCGTCGTTGGTAGCGCTGGTAACAACGGTGATATCCATACCACGTGGACGATCAACCTTGTCGATGTCGATCTCGTAGAACATCGTCTGCTCAGACAGGCCGAAGGTGTAGTTTCCGTGGCCGTCAAACTGCTGATCAGACAAACCGCGGAAGTCACGAATACGTGGCAGCGCGATAGTCAGCAGACGGTCCAGGAACTCCCACATACGGTCGCCGCGCATGGTAACGCGCACGCCGATCGGCATACCTTCACGCAGCTTGAAGTTCGCGATGGACTTCTTAGCGCGACGCAGCTGTGGCTTCTGACCAGTAATCAGAGTCAGATCCTCAACCGCACCGTTGATCAGCTTGGAGTCGCGAGCAGCGTCGCCAACACCCATGTTGACAACAACCTTGACAACACCAGGGATCTCCATGACGTTCTCGTAAGAGAATTCGTCATTCAGCTTATTCTTGATTTCGTCGCGGTAACGGGTTTTCAGACGTGGAGTGTAGTTGTCGCTCATGCCTTAAATATCCTTCCCGTTGCGACGAGCAATGCGGACTTTCTTGCCGTTCTCGTCAAAGCGGTAGCCAACGCGAGTTGGGTTACCGTCAGAATCGAGCACCGCGACGTTCGAGACGTGGATGGGTGCTTCCTGGGTAACGATTCCGCCAGACTCAGCGCCACGCTCCGGCGCGGAGTTCGCAACGTGCTTCTTGATGCGGTTGACACCCTCAACCAAAACCTTGTTGGCCTTTGGGTATGCCTCAATGACCTTGCCTTGCGCGCCCTTATCTGGGCCCGAAATGACCTGGACCATATCGCCCTTATGTACCTTCACCTAGATCACCTCCGGTGCGAGAGAAACAATCTTCATAAACTTCTTCTCACGCAGCTCACGAGCGACAGGCCCGAAGATACGGGTACCGCGTGGGTCATTATCGTTGGAACGAAGAATGACAGCAGCGTTTTCGTCGAAAGCAATATAGGAGCCGTCTGGACGACGGGTTTCCTTCTTTGCGCGAACGATGACGGCGCGAACGACGTCACCTTCTTTCACGTTTCCGCCTGGGACTGCTTCTTTGACAGTAGCGACAACGATGTCACCAATGCCTGCGAAGCGTCGCACGGATCCGCCGAGAGCTCGGATGACGAGAATTTCTCGTGCACCGGAGTTGTCGGCGACCTTCAGGCGCGATTCTTGTTGAATCACAGTTGGTCTCCTGACCTGGATTTATGTGCGAAAAGATTTCCGTCCTGATCGCACTCGGTCTTGTTCTTGCAGCTACCTGATGCTTGTCGACGAACACGCCACCTGCGGTTAACTAGAATTCATCCAATTAACTGGTGGCCGTGGCGGTCGAAGGGTCTCGGCGGTTGTGATTCGGAAACGCATCACAAATCCGCCGACCAGCATCGGCAACCCCGCCATTCAACCACAAGCTGTGGCAATTGTTCAACTTTGTTGCGAAGAAACCGTCGCGAAGATTTTGTTACGCAGCACCTCTGGCATTCAGCATTCACCTCACCGGCTACGGATCATACTGCGTATCTATCTTTGACTACTGCCCGGTCACCATGGTCCAACCAGCACCCAAAGCCGACCTACTACCAACTTCTTAAGCAAGGATAACGATCGTCTCAGGCTTGGCTTATTGCAAACAGCAAGCCTAGGCTACCCTTTTTGATTTTTATGCTCTACCTTATTTCCTAGTACCTGCGTCAAAAATTCCATTAGCAATCTCTCACAACGAAGGATGGTCCATGCTGGCACCTGCGCTTTTTGCACGCCGCACACTGGGCATGCTGCTGATCCTTATCGCCATAACTGTCACCGTGTGCATCAGTCTCGCCCTCGGAGCCAACCCCTTGCCCGTGCGCGAAGTATGGGATGGACTGCTCGCCCATGACAATTCCGAAGCCGCGATCATCGTGTGGACGCTGCGCATCCCCCGCACCGTCGTCGCGGTCATCACTGGCGCGGCATTCGGCGTGGCTGGCGCCCTCATCCAGGCTTTAACCCGGAATCCACTCGCCGATCCCGGGATCCTCGGCGTCAACGCCGGCGCAGGTTTTGCCGTGACCATTGGCGTCGGATTCTTCAGTTTGACCAGCATCAGCGGCTATATCTGGTTCGCGTTTTTCGGCGCGGCCGTGACGACCGCGGTGGTGTATTTCATCAGTTCCGGAGCCGCACTCGGCGCCAACGGAAAAGCCAACCCTGCCACCCTGGTGCTTGCGGGCGTCGCCCTTGCCGCCGTGTTATCCGGCGTCACGCAGTTTCTCACGTTAATCGACCCGAACACCTTCCAAGCCATCCGCAGCTGGGGATTGGGCTCAGTCGCCCGGGCAGAGCTCGCCGATACCGCACTAGTCGCCCCCTTTCTTGCCGCCGGTCTGCTGGTAGCCCTGGCGATTTCCTCATCACTGAATTCCATTGCGCTTGGCGACGACCTCGCCTCTGCTCTTGGCACCAAAATCGTGCGTACCCGCGTGCTCGGAATCATCGCTATCACCTTGCTAGCCGGTGGTGCCACTGCACTGACCGGTGGGTTGGCCTTCGTCGGACTGATGGTGCCACACGTGGTTCGTTGGATCGTCGGACCAGACCAACGATGGATTCTGTTGTACTCGGCTTTAGCAGCCCCAGTACTGGTGCTAGCGGCCGACATCATCGGGCGCATCATCGCGCGCCCCAGTGAAATTGAAGTCGGCATCGTCACCGCAGTGCTGGGCGCACCGGTACTAATCATGCTGGTACGGCGTCGGAAAGCGAGTGGACTATGAGCGCAGACAACTCCCCAGCAACACACGGCGCACCCCACAACAGCGCGCCCCAAAGCGGCACTCCCCTGAGCGGAACGGCACTCCCGGAAGCCACGCACGGCTACCGACGACTGGTTATCCGCAATCGGTGGGTTTCGGTGCACTTTCCGGCGCGAGTGCTGGTCACAGCGCTGGGATTACTACTCCTGGCGCTGATTGGTGCCATCACAGCTATCACGCTTGGGGAATATCCTTTAAGCCTGGGCGAAGTATTCAGTGCATTGTTTAGCCGGGACGGTGGCTTCGATTCCACGATCGTGCGTGAATGGCGTCTGCCCATCGCCGTGTCCGCAGTCGGCTTCGGCGCATTGCTCGGCATTGGTGGAGCAATTTTCCAATCACTGACCCGCAACCCGCTCGGATCACCCGATGTCATCGGCTTCGATGCTGGTGCTTATACAGCCGTGGTGCTCACCATGCTCGTCATCGGCGCGAGTAATTTCTGGGCAATTGCGGGGGCGTCCATCGTCGGCGGAATCAGCACAGCCCTGGTGGTCTATCTATTGGCCTGGCGCAAGGGTGTGCAGGGGTTTCGGCTGATCATCGTCGGCATTGGGGTTTCGGCAATGTTGACATCCATTAATTCGTATCTGATCACCCGCGCCGATGTGGAAGAAGGCATCCAAGTTGGTTTCTGGGCGGCCGGGTCCATTACGAAAGTCACGTGGCAGGGGCTCGTGCCGACGATGTTCCTGGGCATCATCGTAATCACCGCCGCCACCGCTTACTCCCGTGCACTGCGGCACCTAGAGCTAGGCGACGACGCGGCGACTACCCAAGGATTTGCGGTTAACCGCGCGCGGCTGGGGTTGATCGTGATCGGCGTTGCTACCACTGCCTTAGTCACGGCAGCCGCGGGGCCGATTTCATTTATTGCGCTGGTGGCACCGCAAATCGCGCGACGCATCATGCGCACAGCCGGAGTCTCTTTACTGGGCGCTGCCGCCATGGGGGCAACCCTGCTCACCGGAGCGCACATATTATCGCTGGTCATTGCGACGTTCTACCGGCAAATTCCCGTCGGGCTTATCACCGTAGTTATCGGTGGCTTGTACATGCTCTGGCTGCTACTGCGCGAGTCCACCCGCCGGTATGGCACCGGCTAAACCTCCCTGGGCCGTTGGAGGGCTGGTAGCTCGGACAAGTGGACCTCTGCGTAGCGGCACGGCTGGGGATGAGAGTGGACACACCACACCGAGTAACCACTAAGCCCCGTAATCACTAAATCGCCAACCACCCAATCACGACGAAAAGCGAGAACTTAGACTGTGAACACCGCACAACCCGAACCACGGCTCCGCGTCGTTGACGCCACCGTGGGTTATGAGACCACAACTATTTCGCGCGGGATTAACGTCGAAATCCCCCATCAGTCTTTCACCGCCATCATCGGTCCGAATGGCTGCGGCAAATCAACGTTGCTACGAGCCTGTTCACGCGTACTCACTCCCTCAGAGGGCCGGGTTGTGCTGGATGGCACGGCTATTACCGACCTTCCCGCCAAGCACGTGGCGCAGCAATTAGGGTTATTGCCGCAATCGTCTACTGCCCCGGATGGCATTCGAGTCGCCGATTTAGTCGCGCGCGGGCGCGCGCCGTACCAGAGTTTATTTCGTCAGTGGGATGCTGACGATGCACAAGCAGTCTCCGATGCTTTATCCGCGACCCGCCTCACTGATATTTCTGGAAAGTTAGTATCCGAATTATCCGGCGGGCAACGTCAGCGAGTCTGGATCGCTATGTTGTTGGCGCAGCAGACCCCGATCATGTTGTTGGATGAACCCACCACATTTTTGGATATTGCGCACCAGTACGAACTTTTGGAGCTGTTACGGGATTTCCATGAACAAGGAAAAACCATCGTCGCAGTCCTGCATGACTTGAACCAGGCAGCCCGCTATGCCGATCATCTCATCGTCATGAAGGACGGTGCGGTTGTCACCACTGGCGCACCAAACAACGTGGTGAACTCCGAGTTGATTAAAGAGGTTTTTGGGCTCGCGGCACGAGTAGTTCCCGACCCTGTCACGGGCACACCGATGGTCTGCCCCGAAGATGCTCGAGCCAGTCGATAGTCCTTGGCGAATAACGTGCGCGTGACCAATAAGGTACGCGTGACCAATAACGTACCCGCAGGATCATGCCCAAGGCTAACACAACGTCCGCACGCTCTTTTAGTGTTTAACCCATCATCGAAAGTGTCTGCTGCAGAACGAAACCCCCGATTTCCTTAACTGGAAACGGGGGTTTGCGAACCGGGCGCCAAGTATACGTACCCGGCACTTGAGAATAGTTATCGCACTAGAGCGGATTACTTAGCCTTTTCGACGATCTCGGCGAGACGATAGTGCTTGTCCTTGGACAGCGGGCGAGTCTCGACGATGCGGACGCGGTCGCCGACGCCGGCGATTTCGTCCTCATCATGTGCCTTGACCTTGCTGTTCGAGCGCATGATCTTACCGTACAGTGTGTGCTGCTTACGGTCCTCGAGCTCGACGACGATGGTCTTTTGCATTTTGTCAGATACGACGTAGCCGATCCGTACCTTGCGGGCGCCCTTTTCCTTATCTTTTTTCGGGGTAGGGCCCTTGGTGGAATCTGTCACAGTTGCCTCACTCATAATTATGCCTCAGCTCCTGGAGTCTCGGTCATACCCAACTCACGCTCACGAAGCACGGTGTAGACGCGGGCAATGTCACGCTTGACGACGCCGATGCGACGGTTGTTGGTCAGCTGACCGGTAGCCAGTTGGAAACGCAAGTTGAATAGTTCTTCCTTGGCGTCGCTCAGACGCTGCTTGAGCTCGTTATCGTCGAGCTCACGGAACTCAGATGCAGGGGTACCTGTTGCCATTAGAGCTGGTCCTCCTTCTTGATGATGCGGACCTTGCATGGCAGCTTTTGGCTGGCACGACGCAGAGCCTCAACCGCGACTGCTTCGTTCGGGTACGACATTTCGAAAAGCACGCGGCCTGGTTTGACGTTGGCTACCCACTTTTCGACAGGTCCCTTACCGGAACCCATACGTACACCGAGTGGCTTTTGCGTCAGTGGACGGTCCGGGAAGATGTTGATCCACACTTTACCTCCACGCTTGACGTGGCGGTTGATCGCAATACGTGCGGACTCAATCTGACGGTTGGTCACGTACGCAGGCTCAAGAGCCTGGATTGCGTAGTCACCGAAGTTAATGCGGTTTCCGCCTTTCGAGACACCGCTACGCTTTGGGCGGTGCTGGCGACGGAATTTCACGCGCTTAGGAATAAGCATGCTTTAGTCCTTCTTCTGCTGAGCGCGCTGGCGGCGCTGGCCACCACGGCGAGGACGACGATCGCCCCGGCCACGACGCTCGGATGGTGCGTTCAGTTCGGATTCCCGTACGCCGCCGACGACGTCGCCCTTGTAGATCCACACTTTGATGCCGATACGGCCAAAGGTGGTGTGGGCTTCGGCGGTGCCATAGTCAATTTCTGCACGCAAGGTGTGCAGAGGGACGCGACCTTCGTGGTAACGCTCAACGCGGGACATATCGGCGCCTGCCAGACGGCCGGAGCACATTACCTTGATGCCCTTGACCTGTGGCTGGCGCATCGCGGACTGGATTGCCTTGCGCATAGCGCGACGGAAGGCAACGCGGTTCACGAGCTGCTCTGCAATCGACTGGGCGACCAGGGTTGCATTGGCGTCGACTTGCTTGACCTCGAGGATGTTCAGCGCGACCATCTTACCGGTAAGCTTCTCCAGCTCACGGCGGATTCGGTCAGCTTCGGCACCACGGCGGCCAATAACAATGCCCGGACGAGCAGTGTGGATGTCTACGCGGACGCGGTCCCGAGTGCGCTCGATGACAACGTCAGCGATACCGGCACGCTCAAGTCCCTTGGACAAGAAGTTACGGATCTTGATGTCTTCGGCCACGTAGTCTGCGTAGTCTTTTTCAGCAAACCAGTGAGTATTCCAGTTAGCGGTAATACCCAAACGTAGGCCGTGTGGATGGATCTTGTTACCCATTTACTTGGCACCTTCTTCCTGGCTTTCGACTACCACAGTGATGTGGCTGGTGCGCTTGCGGATCATGAACGCACGACCCTGAGCACGCGGTTGGAAACGACGCATGGTTGGACCCTCGTTGGCATAAGCCTCGGAAACAACCAGTGTGCTTGGATTCAGGCCGAAGTTGTTTTCCGCGTTAGCGGCAGCCGAAGCAACCACCTTGGCTACTGGCTTTGCAGCAGCCTGAGGAGCGTACTTCAGAATAGCTAGGGCTTCAGATACTGACTTTCCGCGCACCAAGTCGATGACGCGACGTGCCTTCATTGGGGTTACACGCACGTACCGAGCAGTGGCGGATGCGCTGGTGATAACGTCACTCATCGCTTATCGCCTCTTCTTATCTTCTTTGACGTGACCCTTGAAGGTCTTGGTAGGTGCAAATTCACCGAGCTTGTGGCCGACCATGGAATCTTCCACGAAAACGGGAACGTGCTTGCGACCATCGTGCACCGCAAAGGTGTGCCCGATGAAGTCCGGCAAAATGGTGGAACGGCGGGACCAGGTCTTGATTACCTGCTTGGTGCCCTTTTCGTTCTGAGCGTCCACCTTGTTGAGGAGGTGCTCATCGACGAACGGGCCTTTCTTTAGGCTGCGTGGCATATCGTTTTACCTCCTCTTAGCGTTTCTTGTTCGGGCGACGACGGCGCACGATCATGTTGTTGGAATAGCGGTTCGGGTTCCGGGTGCGGCCTTCTTTCTTGCCCCATGGGGACACTGGGTGGCGACCACCGGAGGACTTACCCTCACCACCACCGTGTGGGTGGTCGATCGGGTTCATGACGACACCACGAACAGTTGGGCGAACGCCTTTCCAGCGCATACGACCAGCCTTACCCCAACGGATATTCATCTGCTCAGCGTTACCTACGGCACCGACGGTGGCGCGGCAACGGATATCGACTCGACGAATTTCCGAAGAAGGCATACGCAGAATGGCGTACTTGCCTTCCTTACCCAGCAACTGAATGGAGGAACCAGCGGAACGTGCCAGCTTGGCACCTGCGCCCGGCTTCAACTCGACAGCGTGGATGGTTGTACCGGTCGGAATGTTGCGCAACGGCAGGTTGTTACCCACCTTGATGTCGGCGTCGGGACCGGACTCAACGATGGTGTTCTGCTTCAAGCCCTTTGGAGCAATGATGTAGCGCTTTTCACCGTCGGTGTAGTGCAGCAAAGCAATGTTTGCGGTGCGGTTTGGATCGTATTCAATGTGCGCAACCTTGGCCTGGACGCCGTCTTTGTCGTTGCGACGGAAATCGATCAGACGGTAGCGACGCTTGTGGCCGCCACCAATGTGCCGAGCGGTGATGTGTCCGTGTACGTTACGACCACCGGTTTTGTGCAGTGGACGCAGAAGCGACTTTTCCGGGGTGGAACGGGTAATTTCCTGAAAGTCGGAAACGGAGCTCGCGCGGCGACCCGGAGTTGTCGGCTTGTATTTACGAATAGCCATAATTCTTCCTTACCTTCCGAAGTCTTAGGCGTTAGCGCCAAAGATATCGATGGAGTCGCTGCCCTCGCGAAGAGTTACGTAAGCGCGCTTGGTTGCCTTCCGACGACCAAAACCGGTACGGGTGCGCTTGCGCTTGCCTTCACGGTTCAGGGTGTTCACGGAAGCGACCTGCACGCCGAAGATTTCTTCAACGGCATGTTTGATCTGGTTCTTATTGGAGTCCTTGGCGACGGTGAACATGTAGGTGTTCTGCTCCATCAGACCATAGGACTTCTCGGAAACAACCGGAGCGATGATGATATCGCGTGGGTTTACGATTTTTGCCATGTTAGTTTTCCTCCCCTGCAACGGCTGCTTCTGCGCCGCGGTTAATGAAAGTATGCAGGGCTGCAGCCGAAAATACGACGTCATCGGAATTCAAAACGTCGTAGGTGTTGAGCTGCCCGGAGTCCAAAATGTGGACGTTTGGCAGGTTGTTGGCGCTGCGTTGTGCATTCAGATCTTCACGGTTGATAACCAACAGGATCTTCTTGTTCGAAGAAACGCGCTCCAGGAATGCCTTTGCCTTCTTAGTGGAAGGTTCCTGGCCTGGTACCAATTCGTCGATGACGTGGATGCGACCATTGCGTGCGCGGTCAGACAGCGCACCAAACAAAGCAGCTTTGATCATTTTCTTAGGAGTCCGCTGCGCGTAGTCACGTGGGACGGGACCGTGCACGATGCCACCGCCGGTGTAGTGCGGTGCGCGGATCGATCCCTGACGAGCACGGCCGGTGCCCTTCTGACGGAATGGCTTACGGCCACCACCACGGACTTCGCCGCGGGTCTTTACCTTGTGGGTACCGGAACGACCGGCAGCGAGCTGAGCGGTGACAACCTGGTGCATCGTGGCAACCGAGGTGTTCACATCAAAAATCTCTGCTGGCAGGTCAACGGTGCCGTTGGTGGAGCCTTCAGCGGTTTGTACATCTAGCGTGAGGTTACTCATGCTTATGCACCACCCTTCACAGCAGTCTTAACGGTGACGACGCCCTTGTTGACACCAGGGATAGCGCCCTTGATGAGCAACAGGTTGGATTCTGCGTCAATCTTTTGAATCTTGAGATTTTGGGTGGTGACGCGGTCACGACCCATGCGGCCAGCCATGCGCTTACCTTTGAAAACACGGCCTGGGGTTGCAGCGCCACCAATGCCACCGACGCGACGGTGTGCAGCTTGGTTACCGTGGGCAGCGCCCTGTCCAGCAAAGCCGTGGCGCTTCATGGCACCCGCATAGCCTTTACCCTTGGTGATACCCGTGACGTCGACGAGGTTTACGCCCTCGAAAATGTCGACGGTGACTTCCTGGCCAACCTCGTACGCGGAGGTATCGTCCATACGGATTTCCGCCACGTGGCGACGCGGGGTAACGCCAGCCTTCTTGAAGTGACCGGCCTGCGGCTTAGCAGTTTTACGTGGGTCGATCTCGCCATAGGCGATTTGGATGGCGGTGTAGCCGTCCTTTTCTTTGGTGCGGATCTGGGTGACCACGCAAGGACCAGCTTCGACGACAGTGACCGGAACGACCCGGTTGTTCTCATCGAAGACCTGAGTCATGCCGAGCTTGGTGCCCAGAATGCCCTTGATCTCTTTTTCGCTCATTATTTGTTCTCCACTGACAGTTTTAGACAGTCGTAGTTTTGTACTGAGTTTTCGCTTCGCGATTACTGAATGTTGACATCAACGCTGGCCGGAAGATCGATGCGCATCAATGCGTCAACGGTCTTTGGCGTCGGGTCGAGAATGTCGATCAAGCGCTTGTGAGTGCGCATTTCGAAGTGTTCACGCGAATCGGTGTACTTGTGTGGAGAACCGATAACGGCATAGACGTTCTTTTCAGTCGGCAGCGGCACAGGCCCAACAACACGGGCTCCGGTGCGTGTGACTGTCTCGACAATTTTCTTGGCCGAGACATCGATTGCCTCATGATCGTAGGCCTTGAGCCTAATGCGGATTTTTTGTCCCGCCACGATTATCCTCTTCCTCGCTTGCTTTCGTGCGCTTGGCAACGAAAGCTCGCTCTTCGATTTCTCTGCAACGTTGTCCGCGTCCAGGGCTAGCTGAATGCAAAGCAACGTCAGTATTCGGTCTTTTCTGACACGCACCGGGTCCGGCCAAACACGCAAATATCCTGCGTCTAGCCAAGACAGCCTCGGTGGAACCTGACTGTGTACTGCCGCTGTTTACTTGCTATGCCCCTTCTCCGGTACTACCGCTCGGGATGCCCAGTCTTTAGCGACGAACCTAGCCCGATTGGCAGTCCTTCTGTGCATTTGTTGCGACCCCTGATGTTTTGAGAGTTTTTTAGGAGCCATGCACGACGAAGGTGTCATGATTGCTTGGCCACAATGTATCTGGCTACCCAGCTATGGGTAGGCGGAATACATCCTGTCTAAGCAACCCTGCCATTTAATCACGTCACGATCCACAATTCAAGCGTTTCTAACCCCACCCCTCGCAGTGCCCCCACAGTATGATCTACATCTCTAAAACTCAACGCACAAGATGATTTTCCCGTAAGATAAAGGCAGCCAACAGATCTAGGACACACCCACGTGTGATCCATACTGCTTGGCCGATATTGAAATACCCCGGGTGTGTCAACGTTCAACGTCGAGCACACCGTGCGGCTCGTTAGCCTCCGGGGTCTCATTTTTTAACCATGAGACAGCAGAAAGGTAGGCGCCACAATGGCCGACCAAAAACAGAACCAGAACCAGTCTTCTGACAACACCCCTGCTCGCAAGGTGAACAGCAACCTGGAAACCGAGCACGGCACCACCACCATCGATGACGGTGTCGTCGGCAAGATCGCTGGCCTGGCTACCCGCGAAGTTTCGGGTGTTGCTGCCCTGGGCTCGACGTCCCAGCGTGTCATGGGTTCTATCCGTCAGACCTTCGGTTCCGAAGACGTCAAGCAGGGTGTCTCCGTTGAGGTAGAAGAAGGCACCGCTCACGTTGAGGTAGCAATTACCGCCGAATACGGCGTAGCTATCCACGAGCTTGCCGACGCTATTCGTCGCAACGTCATCTCCGCCGTAGAGCGCATGACCGGGCTGAACGTCTCTGGCGTCGACGTCATGGTGCACGACGTGAAACTGCCTGGCGATGAAGAAGAAGAGCAAGACGACGAGCAGACCGCAATCGATTCGGGCCAGGATCGCTAAGCATGGCCGCAACTCAAGCACCCCAGCTTGAGGTGGCGGATGCGCGATCCATCGCATCCAAAGTTGCAGAAGTTCACGGGGTAGCAGCGCTCCATCACGGTCGATTCGGTGAGGTTGCCCTGCTTTACCCCGGCGAACGCGTTTCTGGCCTACGCCGGGTATCTGGTGCAGGTGAACTACACATCGAGATTCACGTCATCGTTGATTTTTCAGCGGATGTCAATTTGTACGATCTCGCATCTGATATACGCGATGTTGCTCAGAAAGCCTGCTCCACCGAACTTGGTCGCGTGGACGTGATCTTTTCTGATGCCACCGATAGCTCCACATCTAACCAGTAGTAAGACTTTTGAGGACGGGTTTTATGAACAACATGAGTTACACACTGATTGGCGCACTGGTAGGCATTGGTCTTTTGCTGCTGATCTACATCACCGGCTGGTGTGCCCTCTGGGCCATTCCGTTCGGCCTGATTGGTGCTGCCATCGGCGCACACTTTGATGGTCGCATTGATCTGACACAAATTTTCTCTTCAGGTAAAGGTCGGGGCTAATGGAAAAGCAGGATAAACCTGCGGCCACCACGGAATCATTTGCGAGCTCTTCTTCCAGCACCGTCGACAAGACTGAACACACTCAGGAAGCTGAGCGCACTTCAGACTCGTCGCAGGCTGCAGGTACTACCAGTTACAAAACTCGGGTCGCTGAACACGTCGTAGAGCGTGCGATTTATAGCGTGCCGGGCACCACGGACGTTGACGGTGGTCTGCTGTCACGCAATTACCCGCGATTCGATATCCGCCTGGATCAAGAACGCCAGGTTGCCTCAGTCGACGTCGTCGTCGCTGTGGTGTGGCCTTCGCCTGCAGTACGGGTTGCCACGGAAGTACGCACTGCGATCGCAGAGGCGTTGGATATCTACATGGGGTATGAGGCAACGCGCGTTAACGTCACCATCGGTGAAGCTGTCCCATCCAAACAGCGGATTAGCCGCGACGACGTAGCAGCACGAGAAAGATTTTCCCCGCGGAACATCACTGTCCGCGAAATAAAGGTTGCCCAACCAATTATCGATTCCAAGACAGAAACTCTGCGCGAAATTTCAGTGGAAGATTCCGCACCACTCCGCGAAGTCACCACGACGCGTCGCATAGATGAGCTCACCGCGGTCGAGACTCGGGAATTGGCGGTTCGCCACAAGGTGGAGGCCCCGTCGCCGAAGCCGCTTGGTGTCATCGCCGTCGCTGAGCCAACGGAACCCGTCTCAGTGGAAATTCCAGAACCAACACCACTTCGCGAAATCCGGGTCACGGAACTTGAGACCACTCGCACCGTTAAAGTGCCGCGTGAGCGCAAGGTCACCTCTCCGACTACGCCAAAGCAACAAAAATTAGCCCCGGTACGCACTCCCGAGCAACAACCGCTGCGGGAAATCAATGTGCCAACACCAGCTGCTTTGCGGGAGATTTCTGTCGGTGAGCTTCCGGAAGTATCGGCTGCTACCCCAAAGCCGCAACCACTACGCGAAGTCACGGTGCCGGAGCCGCAGGAGCTGACGAACGTCAACACGCGCTCGTTTGAACCGCGATCAGTCTCTCTACCGGCCGAGAGAAAACTGCGCGAAGTGGTCTCACGCAAACCACGTGTCCGCAGCGTTGCTACTCCGAAACCGCGGAAACCGCGTGCGGTTGATGTGCGTCGGAAAAAACTTCGCAAGGTACAGGCTCCGCGACCACTGCCGTTGCGCGACATTGAAGTTTCCACCTTGGGGCACCCTCCTAAACCCGAGGTACCGAAGCCACGGAAGTTGCAGAAAGTGCGCACACCTATGAAGCGACAACTGCGGAAATCGTACGCGCCTGCCGATCATCCTTTCCGTTCAGTCACCGTTCCCCAACCGCAACCGTTGCGCGCGATCTATCTTAAAGATCCACGCGAAGTTGCCCGAGAGATTAGAGGTGGTTCACGTGGCTAAGGAGGCTTCGTTCAAAGGACAAGAACCAAAGGCCTCGCCGATTGCGCGTGCTTTAAGCGTTCTCCTCGGACTTTTGCTATTGGCGTTAGCTGGAGTATTGATCCGCGAAATTTGGTTTGTACTTCCGAACGACGATCAGCAGAGTTGGGTCACCCCAATCACGGATTTTTTTGGGCAAGATGAACTTCCTGAATGGATCGTCTGGGTCGGTGTAGGTTCGATCATCGTTGGCTTATTACTGCTCATCGTGACTTTCAAACCTCGACCACGCACACATCGCGCGGTAAAAAGCACGGCCGCCACCTGGATGCGCCCAGTAGACATTGCGCGCATCAGCTCCGCTACGGCACAGCAATTACCAGGTGCTCGGTCGGCTCACTCGAAGATATCGAAGAAGAAGCTTCAGGTCGTTATTGAAGGCGACGTGAATGATTCTTCGTTGCCACAGCGCGCGGAGGAAGCTATCAGTAGAAAGCTTGCTTTTTTGCAGAACCCGCCTGCTATCGATGTCAGCGTCGAAAATGAACACTCCCAGGAGGGCGTATCATGAGCAAACTGACCGCTTTCATCGATCGGTTCATCTTCTTCCTCATCTCGATTGGCCTAATCGTATTTGGCCTGTGGCCGGTACTGGTGCACTTTGATGTGCAATTTGCCAAAGACCTAGCGCTCTGGAGAGATCCGGAAGCGTGGAAGACGCTCCCTGAACAGGATTGGTACGAATACCTCCTCTGGGGTGTGCTGGCGGGATCGATCATTATCGGATTGTGGTTGATCATTATCAACCTTCGCCGTCGGACGTTTTCCCGACTGGGATCCTCAGCTTCCGATGAAGATGGCGAAATCACACTGCACATTGGGCATATCGCCAAAGCGATGACAGCTCAATTAGAGACTGATTCCGATATCTCATCGGCTAAACACAAAGTCTCTATTGACCGAAAACGTCCAACCCTTGAGTTCACTATTACCGCGCGACCCGAGGCGGATTTATCGAAACTCAACGACATGATTGAGACGAGCGAAGACGACTTGCGAGATGCAATCGATGACGTAGATATCGACACCGTATACCGGTTGCATATGAACAAAGTCGAACCAGCCGTTTAGCTAGAGTCACCGCACCTCTACGGCCAAATTGAATCCGCGTGGAAGGGAATTTTACCCACACGCGGTTTTCTTATGTCCTGCTCGCGATTATGCGTAGTCTATAGATCATGGACGGCACCGGAGCGCACGCAACTGACACCATTATTCTCACAGCTGGAGCCACAGAATATACTGATGCGCTGGTTTCCTTTGCATGGATCATGGCTGCAGCATTACTTGCTCCACTGGTAGCGTTTGTGTTTAAAAATCGAATTCCCGCCGTTGCACTGCTGCTGGTATTCGGCATGATTATCGGACCTTCTGTACTTGATCTGGCTGCCGAAGAAGAAGGCATCGGCATGCTCAAAGAGCTAGGCGTTGGTGCGTTGTTCTTGCTCGCAGGCTTCGAAATCAACCTGCAGTCTCTGCGCTCAAAGCAGGCGAAGATCGGATTATCGACTTGGCTTGTTTGCGCGGTTGCCTGTGGCGTCGGGGCATACTTCTTAGTTGATACTATCCCGGGTGCGATCGTCGTCGCGCTCGCTCTCACATCGACGGCGCTAGGCACGCTAACTCCGATGCTCAAGCAAGACAACGTAACCGGCACGAAGGTCGGTGATGCGGTGTTGATTCACGGCGCAATAGGTGAACTGGCTCCTATTACGGCAATGGCGCTCTTGCTGGGAACTCATGACACCTGGACGACTTTTCTAGTCATGGTGGCGTTCATCGGCGTTGCCGTCTTGGTAGCCATTGCGCCCGCAGCAATTATTCACGCGATTCCGGGCGTCGGGCGGGCATTTGTTTCTGGTGCAGGATCGACAAACCAGACGATTTTGCGGCTAATCATCTTGATCTTGGCGACGCTGATGGCTGTCACTGCAGTGTTCGAACTCGATATTGTACTGGGTGCATTCGCCGCTGGAATTATTCTCAACCGGATTATCCCGGATGAATTTCATAAGCCACTAGAACACCGGTTAGACGTGGTTTTTTATTCTATGTTAATCCCAGTGTTTTTCGTGGTTTCGGGGATGGCTATCAATTGGCAGACCATCGCCGATAATCCGGGCAAAGTATTGGGAATTCCTGCCCTCATTTTGGTCACGCGCGGGCTTCCCGTATACCTGCGGGAAGTGTTCACAGACACCGGCTCAGGCATTACAAAGCCACGTGAACAACTGCAAGTTGGGTTATATTCGGCGACCGGACTTCCTATCATCGTCGCAGTTACCGGACTTGCAGTCGATTCCGAGCTCATGCAGCGACAGACCGCATCTATCTTCGTTGCCGGAGGTGCGCTCACTGTCGCACTATTCCCTTTCTTAGCTAGTCTCATCGGTGAAAAGAAAAGGCAGTAGGCAGGGGGCCGACTTCTGCCCCAAAACAGCAAGGCCATGCGGTCAAACCACTCAACGAATTAATACGTCGGAACATCTCCCGTCATAATGACCTTGCCCTCAGTATCGGACCAATAAAAGCCAGCATAGGTTCGGCCAGATGGATTCGCGTTTCCTTCACCCTCACGAGGCCATCGATAAGTGACTGCGATCTCAGAATCGCTGACATCCTCAATTCTTGGCGCAAATGCTTGAGGCTCTAGGGTCGCAGTCCCTTTGTACGTGCCATAGTGATAAAGCATGATGTGGTACGGAGAAGACGCAGTCGCACCTTCAACTGTGGTAGTTATCCACGACAAAGGCAGGCAGGGATCATAGCCATCAGATGCGAAAGTCCACGAGGCTCCCAGATTCTTGTCACTGAAGACTCCCGTCTCAAAAGCCGTCATTGCGTCGTCCTGCCCGCAATGCGCGCCAGTCGACGATTGCGGCTTTGAGGATTTTTGCACGGGCTGCTCTTCGTTCGACTCAGCGTTATCGATGGCCCGCTCGGTTGTAAGTTCCTGTTCGGCTACTTGAGCTTCATCCGTAGGGGATTCAACACTTGATGATTGCTTTGCCTGATCCTCGGTAGTGGCTTCGGCAACGTTGTCGCCTCCACCATGAGATTGATCCGCAGAAATCGCCGCCCAGGAGATACCGCCGGCCACTGCGGCCGCGGCTACCACCACAGCGCCGATGATGAGCGGCATGCCTTTCTTTCTACTGGATCCGGTAGACGCGGCTGGTGCGGCAGCAAAAGCCGATTCTTCGATCGTCGAATAGTCAGATGGCGGCGCATGGAACTGCGCATCATTGTGTGGATGGAACCCTTGTGCTGCTGGGCGGTTAGCAGTTGAAATTGGCGGGAACGATGTCGTCTCCGGGAATACTTGCTGCGTTTTCCGCGGTGAAAGATTCTCAGCCCCAAAATATTCCGCACCATTGGAGGACGATTTCTTGTCTTGTTTCTCCCAACCATAGCTCGTTCGGTTTCGCTCGGCAGGTTGTTGTGGGGACTGCGAACCGGAGCCGTTGGACGATTCGTCGCCCGTTCCGGAGTTGTCGACATTCGCTGCTGGGGATTGGCCCCATTGATGAGACTTGTCACCAGCGATATCTTCACTTTGCGAACGCCCCGCATCGGCTGCAGAGCTATCCGACTTTTTCTGGCCCCAATCATAGTGGCGTGGTGATCTTCCCCAGGAATTGCTGTCAGACACCGGGTGAACTCCTTAGCTACAACGTGAAAGAAACGAAAAGCGCGCGATGTTACCGAGTATAGGCTATCAACATACCCAAATAAGGCGAGGTGGGGACATTTCCCCGTCGAAATGGGATCATGCGGGAGTTAATCGGAGGCTCTCCCCAACTAATCTGCCCCCGGGTTGGCATTAACGGATGCCTGGCAGTACAGACACGAAAAAGCCACCACCGTAAAATCGGTGGTGGCTTCTAGAGTTGCTGAGAACGCCGCAACGCGCTGACGTCAGCAGCGGTTAAGATCCTGAATTAGTCGAGGATCTTGTTAACAACGCCGGCGCCAACGGTACGGGAGCCTTCGCGAATAGCGAAACGCAGGCCCTCGTCCATAGCGACTGGCTGAATCAGTTCGACGGACATGTCGACGTTGTCGCCTGGCATGACCATCTCGGTGCCCTCAGGCAGGGAGACAACACCGGTAACGTCGGTGGTGCGGAAGTAGAACTGAGGACGGTAGTTGTCGAAGAATGGGGTGTGGCGGCCACCTTCGTCCTTGGACAGAACGTAGACGGAACCCTCGAACTTCTTGTGGGTGGTGTATGCACCGGGTGCAACGATAACCTGACCACGCTCGACCTCTTCGCGCTTGGTACCACGAAGCAGCAGACCAGCGTTGTCGCCAGCTTCGGTGTAGTCCAGCATCTTGCGGAACATCTCGATACCGGTGATGGTGGTCTTCTGGGTCTTGTCCTTGATGCCGATGATCTCGACTTCTTCGTTGACCTTCAGGGAGCCACGCTCAACACGACCGGTAACAACGGTACCGCGACCGGTAATGGTGAAGATGTCCTCGATAGGCATCAGGAATGGCTTGTCGGTTGCGCGGTCTGGATCTGGGATCGACTCGTCGCAGGCATCCATCAAGTCAACGATGGCCTGAACCCACTTCTCCTCGCCTTCCAAGGCGCCAACAGCGGAGATGTGAACGATTGGAGCTTCTTCGTCGAACTCCTGGTCAGCCAGGAGCTCACGGATTTCCATCTCGACGAGCTCGAGGATTTCCTCATCGTCAACCATGTCGCACTTGTTCAGAGCGACCAGGATATAAGGAACGCCAACCTGGCGTGCCAGCAGAACGTGCTCACGAGTCTGTGGCATTGGGCCGTCGGTAGCTGCAACAACCAAGATAGCGCCGTCCATCTGAGCGGCACCGGTAATCATGTTCTTGATGTAGTCAGCGTGACCAGGGGCGTCCACGTGCGCGTAGTGGCGCTTAGGAGTGGAGTACTCCACGTGGGAGATGTTGATGGTAATACCGCGCTCCTTCTCCTCAGGAGCCTTGTCGATCATGTCGAACGCGAATGCCTGGTTTTCTTCAGGGTACTTGTCCGACAGAACCTTGGTGATAGCTGCGGTGGTGGTGGTCTTGCCGTGGTCGACGTGTCCGATAGTGCCGATGTTCACATGCGGCTTCGTACGCTCGAACTTCTCCTTTGCCACTGTATGTCCTCCTGGACTTTATCGGTGGCTACGACCTTCGCAGCCACGGGGTTTATCTCTTTTGCCTACTAAGTTACCTGCGTTTTCGCCACAGGCTTGTGGCAGGCGACGTCTTACAGGTATGCCCGTTACCTGATCCTAGAATTATGGCACTGATATATCAAACCGTTGTTACTAATACACGGCTTTCTTATCACCATAGCATTCAGATCATGGGCCTTCGGGTAACGGCCGACTCAATCCACGCAAACGGGCTAATCAAAGCCCGCGCTTTCATAGTTGCCCAAACAGGGATTCTTTAGAAGCGTATTCGCTGTGAATTCAGCACGGCCGCAACCCGATGATCCGGAGGCCTCCGCACGGGGAAGATGTAAGTGCAGCACGATCCTACCGTGAACCGAGGCCACCCGGGGCGGGGATGTTAAATCCCCTGGTTGATCGACTTAGTTAGCCGAACCACCGGTGCGTGCGGCGATGACTTCTTCAGCCACGGACTGCGGAACTTCACCATAGGAATCGAAGACCATGGTGTAGTTTGCACGACCCTGGGTGCGGGAACGCAAGTCGCCGACGTAACCGAACATGGAAGACAGTGGAACGCGAGCCTTGACGACCTTGGCGCCTGAACGGTCATCCATCGATTCAACCTGTCCACGGCGAGCATTGATGTCACCGATGACGTCACCCATAAATTCCTCTGGGGTAACAACTTCGACAGCCATCAGAGGCTCCAGCAGGACTGGCTTAGCCTTGGCGACAGCTTCCTTAAGAACCTGGGAACCAGCCAGTTTGAAGGCCATTTCGGACGAGTCAACGTCGTGGTATGCGCCGTCTTCCAGCGTCGCCTTGATGTTCACCAATGGATAACCGGCAAGGTAGCCGTACTGCATTGCGTCCTGAATACCAGCATCGACGGAAGGAATGTACTCCTTCGGAATACGGCCACCGGTGACCGCGTTTTCGAACTTGTACAGTGCGCTCTCGCCCTCTTCCAGCTCGCTCTCGTCTGGAGCGTAAGGCTCGATGGAAACGATCACCTTAGCGAACTGACCGGAACCACCAGTCTGCTTCTTGTGGGTGTAATCCAGGGAGGCAACAGATTTACGGATGGTCTCGCGATAGGCAACCTGTGGGTTACCGATGTTTGCCTCGACCTTGAACTCGCGCTTCATGCGGTCAACCAAAACGTCGAGGTGTAGCTCACCCATACCACCGATAACGGTCTGGCCGGATTCTTCGTCCAACTTCACGGTGAAGGTTGGGTCTTCGTCGGCAAGACGCTGGATAGCGGTGGACAGCTTCTCCTGGTCGGCCTTGGTCTTAGGCTCAATGGCAACCTGGATAACCGGGTCTGGGAAGTCCATGGACTCGAGGATGATGGGATCTTCCTTCGAGCAAATGGTGTCACCGGTGGTGATGTCCTTCAGACCGATGATCGCGTAAATATTACCTGCCAGTGCTTCGTCAACAGGGTTTTCCTTGTTGGCGTGCATCTGGAAGATCTTACCGATGCGCTGCTTCTTGTTCTTGGTCGAGTTCAGGACTTCGTTGCCTGGTTCGACGCGGCCGGAGTACACGCGAACAAAGGTCAATTGACCGAAGAATGGGTGCGCAGCAATCTTGAATGCCAGGCCGGAGAATGGCTCTTCCGACGATGGCTTACGACGCATCTCGACTTCTTCGTTGCCCATCTCGTGACCGATAACTTCGCCGACGTCCATTGGGTTCGGCAGGAAGTCGATAACAGCATCGAGCAGTGGCTGGACACCCTTGTTGCGGTAAGCGGTACCACAGTAAACAGGGTAAATCTCAGAATTAACGACCAGCTTACGGATCTGGGCCTTCAATTCATCGATGGAGATTTCTTCGCCACCGAAGTATTTTTCCATGAGCGTTTCATCGGTCTCAGCGACAGCCTCGACCAACTTCTCACGGTATTCTTCAGCCTTGTCCTTCATGTCCTCAGGGATGTCTACCAGCTGAGGTTCTGCTCCAACCTCGACCTTGCCAGGCCACAAGTAGGCCTTCATCTGCAGCAAGTCGACAACGCCGTCGAAATCATCTTCAACGCCGATTGGCAGCTGCATAACGAGTGGCTTAGCACCCAGTCGGTCGATGATGGTTTGCACGGTGTAGTAGAAGTCCGCACCGAGCTTATCCATCTTGTTCACGAAGCAAATACGTGGAACGTCGTACTTCGCGGCCTGACGCCAGACCTGTTCGGACTGCGGTTCAACGCCTTCCTTGCCGTCGAAAACGGCTACGGCGCCGTCCAGAACACGCAGGGAGCGCTCAACCTCAACGGTGAAGTCCACGTGACCTGGCGTGTCAATGATGTTGACCTGGTTGCCATTCCAGAAACAGGTAACAGCTGCGGAAGTAATGGTGATTCCGCGCTCTTTTTCCTGCTCCATCCAGTCAGTGGTCGAACCACCGTCGTGGGTTTCACCAACCTTGCGGTTAATACCGGTGTAGTACAAAATACGCTCGGTAGTGGTGGTTTTACCAGCATCGATGTGGGCCATGATGCCGATATTGCGAACCTTGTTTAGATCCTTAAGCACTTCTTGTGCCACAGTTTTACCCCATCAAAATAGTTGTTGCTGTAAATTCCCGCGTGCAAATCGCGTTACTTGCGATAATGCCACGAAAAGCTTTATTTGGCAGCCAGCTACTGCTCATCGGGACTATTCGTCGTGTTTTAACAACGGTCATAAAGCCGGAAGGCAGCGCTGCTGCTAAACAAAAGACCCGCAAGCCTCCAGGTCGTGCTGGTGCATTCCGGGTCAATCTGTCATATCCAGACCATGAACGGCTCCTCGCTGGGAAGAACCACACATTGTTAAGCTTCGCAGTCTGGGTATAGAGCGAATTACCAGCGGTAGTGGGCGAAAGCGCGGTTGGCTTCTGCCATCTTGTGAGTGTCTTCACGGCGCTTAACGGAAGCACCCAGACCGTTGGAGGCATCCAGGATCTCATTAGCCAGACGCTCGATCATGGTGTTCTCGCGACGCTTACGAGTAAAGGTAACCAACCAACGCAAAGCCAAGGTGTTCGCACGGCTTGGACGAACTTCCATAGGAACCTGGTAAGTAGCGCCACCGACACGACGAGAACGAACCTCGAGATCCGGGCGGATGTTGCCCAGAGCCTTTTCAAGGGTACCCAATGGGTCAGTGCCAGTCTTTTCCTTGCACTTGTCTAGTGCACCGTAAACGATACGCTCAGCGGTAGCTTTCTTACCGTCCAGAAGCACCTTGTTGATCAGCTGAGTAACCTGCTCGGACTGGTAAACCGGATCTTTGACAACTGGACGCTTTGGAGCTTGATTCTTACGCATTGTTTATTACCCCTTCTTTGCGCCGTAACGGGAACGAGCCTGCTTACGGTCCTTAACACCCTGGGTGTCAAGAGCACCACGGACGATCTTGTAACGAATACCTGGAAGGTCCTTTACACGACCACCGCGAACCAAAACCATGGAGTGCTCCTGCAGGTTGTGGCCCTCGCCTGGGATGTAGGCCGAAACCTCAACACCGGAGGTCAGCCGAACACGGGCAAGCTTACGCAACGCGGAGTTCGGCTTCTTCGGGGTGGTGGTGTAGACGCGGGTGCACACGCCACGACGCTGTGGGGAACCCTTCAGCGCTGCGGTTGCCACCTTCGACTTCTTATCGTGGCGGCCCTTGCGGACCAGCTGTTGAATAGTTGGCATAAACCAGTCTTTCTTGTCAGTTGAGTTTTCTTACACCTTGCGGCGCGAAGCACACTACTTGCTGGCGAACAAACCCAAACACGCAAAAATTAGGGCTCTTTTCCGGGGCCCTTCCGCGTGTCCAGAACGTCTCCATTGGCAATTTTGTGCGTCGTGAAGATGATCAGACTTTCATCCCACCGTTCTGGCGAGACGAACCAGAGTGAACTTTAGCAGGTTCTGTAGGTAGTGGCAATTACCGATTCTCCCACTGTTTACGTTTCTTTCAGTGTTTAAGCGTTCACGCGCATCGCTGCTCACCGACGACACATCGATGCGCATGGTAGGGCTGTTATTTAATGTGGAAGCATGATTTCCTCTCGTCGTCATCGCACCGTCAATACCGCCGCGTTCGCCGCTGTTTCATCACTGACCCTGGTTCTTGCAGGCTGCACCACGCCTGCTGATGAGGCCCACTCTTCGAACAGCTACGATGCTGCCGTCTCGACCAGCGCGTCGCCAAGCGCTACCCCAACCCCGACCGACGACAATTTCTATATTGCCAATACGAGCTACGAAGGCATCACGTCGGTGGTCAGCCAGGAAGAAACCGACACCGTCACCTCCTATGTGGAAATTCCAGAAACGGAGTGGCCGGAGATTAATAAGGTGCTTAAGACTGAGGTCGACGAGTTACGCGAACACTTCCGTTCGGTCACCCGCGATTCGACCCCAAGATTCGACGGTAAGTTCAGCGAGCGCGTGAGCTACAACTTGGTCTACCGCGGCGACGGCGTTCTGACTTTGGCCTTAAACACGCTGTTCGATACCCAAGGCGCTTCCCCCGAACGCCACCATCGGGTTCTTACTTTTGACCTGCACGATAACGGCCGGGTCGGGGTAGCAAACCTGTATGACGGCGCTATCGATGCCAACGGCGACGTTGTTGCAGACCACGCTGGCCTGCAAGAATTTGTGGAGAAAGCCCGCGAGCAGCTACGAAGCCAGTACGACGCTTCCGAGGTTTTCCCCGAGGATCTGACAGCGGAAAGCTTGGGTGGATTCGCACTTGGCGACGACGGACGATCCCTCGACATCCACTTCGATGACGGCACCGTCAGCGCTTATTCCGCCGGCAGAATCGAGTTGTCGATTGATCCGCACAAATTGCAGCACAAGCCAGACTCCGCACTGGCCACACGCGTACTAGGAGATGATTTTGGAAGCGGCGGCAGTAGCAGCGCTACCGGCAAGACACATACCGCTCAGGCCCAGCCAGGCCAGTCCGAAAAGATCGCGCAACCGTCGCAACCAGCGCAACCGTCGCAACAAGCGCAAGCTGCGAACCAGCAAGATTCCCGGCAGGCACCACGTAACCCAGGAGCACCGCGGGTAGCGTTAACCTTCGACGACGGTCCCGCAGCGAACACCAACCGGTTGCTGGATACTCTTGCGCAATACAACGCGAAAGCCACGTTCTTCACCATCGGCTCGAGCGTGGATGCGAGCCCGACAACCGTCGCGCGTGCTTTACATGAGGGCCATGCCGTCGGCAATCACACCTATAATCATCCAGACTTGACGACGCTGGGGGCCGACGAGGTACGCAACGAACTCAGCCAAGGCAACCAAGCAATCGCCAATGCCACCGGCGGCCACACTCCGACTATGCTGCGCCCTCCCTACGGGGCGACGAACCACACCGTTAATAACATCGCCGCAGAGCTTGGCATGGCCAACATCATCTGGTCGGTCGATACCCGCGATTGGCAAGACCGCGACTCCGCACTAGTTTGCAACCGTGCGGTTACCAACGCCTATGACGGAGCCGTGATTTTGCTGCACGATCTGCATGCGACCAGCGTCGATGCGATGCCCTGCATTTTGGATTCTTTAAGCAACCAGGGCTATGAATTCGTGACCGCTGAACAGCTATTCGGCGGTGTCAAACCGGGACTGAATTACTACGGTGGTTAAAGACCAAACCAGCGCCAACTGCCAACGAGCACCGCAACGACGACCGGGATCGCTGCGCACACCAGTGCTATTCCCAGCGCTCGCCAGTCTGCGGCACGCAACGTGGCAGGACGCGCCCAGGTACGGCGCTCACCGTATAGAGGCTGGCGCCCGAAACCACGTGCCTCCATGGCAGTGGCGAGCTTGCCGCCGCGTCGTAAAGCAAGTACCAGCAGGCCAAACGCCATGGTGAAAAAATGCGCGATTTTGCCGCGATCTCCCAGTCCGCGGGCGCGGCGAGCTCGATTCATCGCGACCCAGTCGTCTTTAAACAGCCCGGTCATGCGAACCCCGGCCACAGAGCCGATCACGAAGCGATCCGGGAAATGCAAGATCTGCGCCAGCGAATCCCCCAACCGAGTCGGGTCAATATTTCGCGCCAACAAGATCACCGGGCTGGCCACGGCCAAGATTCGGATCATAATCGCTATCGCCAGCTCAATTGAGTTATCCGAGATAGTCATGAGCCAGAACTCGAAATACACTTCCCCACCCTCGGCACCATAGAGCAGCATCGAAATGCCCGATAGCGGGGCGATCAACAGCAGCGGCCAAAGAGTTGCCGCGAGAGTTTTCAGCCCTACTCCCCCAACAAGGGCAACGACGATGGTGATAGCCAAAGAGATAGAGGCACTCACCCAATCCAGGCTGAACAGCAACGGGGTGGTCACCAACAGCATGATGATAATGCGCGTCAGTGGATTTATTCGCGGCGCACCAGATGGCACCAGGTCCGCAGTCTGCGCAGCTTCAGTTCGCTGGGTATTAGCCACGAACTTCACCTCCCCCGGGTAGCAATTTCACATGGTTATCCCCGAGCGCGCTGCGGTAGTGCTTATCGTGAGTCACCGAGGCGACGGTCACACCATCGTCGACAAGCCCACGCACAATAGACACTAATTCCCCGAACGTGTGGGGATCCTGGCCAAAAGTAGGCTCGTCGAAAAGCACGAGCTTTGGAGCAGCAATCAAAGCCGTGGCCACCGACAGGCGGCGTTTTTCACCACCCGAAAGTGTGAACGGATTCGCCGAAGCAAGGTGCGCGAGCGAGAGCCGCTCTAACAACTCCTGATAACGTTGATCGGCTACCTTAAGGCCCATGACCTTGGGCCCGACCTGTAGTTCTTCAAGCACGGTACGCGCGACGAACTGGTGTTCCGGATTCTGAAACACATACCCGATGCGCTGCGCCAATTGGCGTGACTTCCACTTGGCGATGGGGCCGCGCTGGCCAGAACGAATGGATTCGGTAAGTTCGATTTTTCCGGATGCAAGCGGGCGTAGGCCAGCCAAAGTCATCAACAGGGTGGTTTTCCCCGCGCCATTCGCTCCAGTAATCACCGTCGAGGCATGTTCGGGTAACTGCAGACTGCGCGCCGGCAGATGAGCTGGTTGGTCGGCGGCAATGACCTTATCGGCAACCAAGGCCGGGGTGTGCTGTGCCAATTCTGGGCGTGCCTGCGGAACACGGGAAAGTCTGCGCCGGGCCACGATTTCTTGCACTGGGGCGTCGTCGACAAGCGTGCCATCCGCGAACTCCAGGCCGCGTTCGACCAACGGCAACCACGCGTCATAATTGTGCTCGACGACCAGCAGCGTGGCACCGGTGTGCTTGACGACGTTAGCCACCGCCTGCACTACACCGCGCGCGCCCTCCGGGTCAAGGTTCGCAGTGGGTTCATCCAGGATAATGATCCCCGGACGCATCGCGATCACACCTGCTAGCGCCAGACGCTGTTTTTGGCCTCCCGACAGGTGCGCGGTCGGATGGTCCAGGGGCAATTCCAGGCCGACCAGCGGCAGGGCCGCGCGCACCCGGCGCCAAATCTCGCTGCGCTCCAACCCGAGGTTTTCGCAGCCAAACGCGACATCATCACCGACACGGGCGGCAATAACCTGGGAGTCGGGATCTTGCAGGACCAACCCCACCGGTATAGCTGCGCCCGCAGGTTCTTGCCGCCCGGATGAATCTCGCAACACCAGACTGCCTACCTGGTCGCCTTCCTCTTCCCCTCCGAGCACACCGGCAATGGCAGCGACCAGGGTGGATTTTCCCGACCCTGAGTTACCACATATCAACACGCGCTCCCCAGCAGCGATCTGCAGGTTGACGCGATTAAGCGCAGGCCGGCGACGCCCGGCGTGGGTCCAGGAGTAATTCGACATTTCGACGGCTGTAGCGAGCATAAAATTAAAGCTTATACGCGGTGCTCCCGCCCGGCTGCGAAGCGGTCGAGCGCGCCCGTTTTCGCCAGCGATTTCATCAGGCTAAACCCGACGATGCCAGCCAAGATAGCGCCGGAAATTGCGACGCAGACCAGGTAGATGATGTTAAATTCTAGTGACTTAGCAAGGTTAGGCGACAAGAATAACTCCAAGGTCCAGGCCCCCACACCGGCACCGATACCCGACAAGATAGCTACCAGCAGGTTGAACTTCCGGTAAGCAAACAACAGGAAGATCAGCTCGGCACCCAGGCCCTGCGCTAGCCCCGAATAGAGAGTTTCTGGCCCCCATTGTGAACCGAGGGCAGCTGAGACACTGGCAGCGAAAACTTCCACGAATATCGCCGCACCTGGTTTGCGGATGATCAGACCACCCAGTACGCCACCAAGCAACCAAATGCCGACGGCCAAACCGCCCAGACCCGGGGTCAGGTTATCCATCGCGGTCAACCAGGCATAACCAATGTTGTTCCAGACCACGAAGATGAAGCCGGTTGCGACACCGAGGATCGCGACGATGACGATGTCGATCGGCCGCCACTGCAAGTTTCGCTTGGACTGCGCTGGTGGCGTGGCAGCAGACTGAGAACCGCCAGCTTTTTGTTGGGGCATATCTCGCCCTTTCTACGGTGTAATTGGCGCAGCTTGAGCTGAATTCGACGGTTTTAGTGCCGATACGCTGCAGCAAGTTCTATTTGTTAAGACCGTTACACGCTATACCCTGGCAAAAATTTTGCCAAGGGCTTATGCGCAGCATCACCTATTTTGGCAAAGAGCTGGGTGCGCACTGAGCGGGCGATATGGACGATGATATAAGCAAGGCCTTTCTGCAGCCGGACGCGCTGAACAGGCCGACCGAGACAGCCGTGGCATGGAAAACGGCCCTACCCCGAAACGGGATAGGGCCAACGATGCGCTAGCACTGCGAAGCTGACTTCCTGCTACCAGCAATTAGCCGCCTGGCGCAGGAAACAAGCCGCTGGTTACAGCTCGAAGGTTTCGTCCAATGGGACGGATGCGCCAGTGAAGTCACTGTAGCCGTCGTCGCCGTAAATGGAATCACCGTAGGTTGGGATGGAGTATGCCGCATTGCGGGCAGCCTCCGTCGGCTTCACGGTGATATTGCGGTAACGGTTGATACCGGTACCAGCCGGGATGAGCTTACCGATGATGACGTTTTCCTTCAGACCAATCAACGAGTCGGAACGCTTGTTGATGGCGGCGTCGGTAAGAACGCGGGTGGTCTCCTGGAACGAGGCGGCCGACAGCCATGACTCGGTAGCCAGGGAGGCCTTGGTAATACCCATGATCTCGGAACGCATCTCGGCAGGCTGGCCACCTTCAGCGACCTGTGCCGCGTTGACCTGCTTAGCCTCGGAAAGGTCAATCAGGTTGCCCGGCAGCAGCGAGGTAGTACCGGAATCAATAACGGTACCGCGGCGCAGCATCTGACGGATGATGATCTCGATGTGCTTGTCGTGGATAGCCACACCCTGGGTGCGGTACACGGCCTGCACTTCGTCGATCAGGTGCTTTTCGACGCCGCGACGTCCCAGAACTTCCAGAACATCGTGCGGATCGGCAGCACCGCGCAACAGACGCTCGCCGACTTCGACGTGGTCCCCGTCGCGCAAAGCGCGCTCGATCATGGCATCCGGGTTGGATTCCATTGGGCGACGCACCTGGGCCAGGCCCTGACGCTTCGACAGCTTCTCGTAGACAACGTCGTCCGAACCATCATCTGGGTGGATGGTCAGAGTCCAGAAGTTACCTTCATCCGACAGCGAGATCTCGCCGGCGACGGAGGCGATTGGGGCGCGGTTCTTCGGGTTGCGGGCCTCAAACAGCTCCTGCACACGTGGCAGACCACCGGTAATGTCGCCACCGACACCACCCTGGTGGAAGGTACGCATCGTCAACTGGGTACCCGGCTCACCAATGGACTGGGCAGCCACGATACCGACGGCCTCGCCGATGTCGACCAGGTTGCCAGAAGCCATGGACTTGCCGTAACACTTCGCACAGACACCGGCTGGGGTCTGGCAAGTCAGAACCGAACGAACCTTGATCTCGGTGATGCCAGCGTCGACCAGCTTCTGCGTGTTCTCTTCAGTCAAGTCTTCGCCACCAGCAACCAAGACTTCGCCGTTGGCGTCCTTGACATCAGAGGCAACCACGCGACCGGAAGCGGAGGTCTCCCACAGCTCGTGTACCGCGTAGGTGTCGTCGGTGATCTGCTCGCCGATCGGAACACGCACGCCCTGACGGGTTGCACAGTCTTCTTCGCGGACGATGACGTCCTGAGCAACGTCGACCAGACGGCGGGTCAAGTAACCGGAGTCTGCGGTACGCAGCGCGGTATCGGCCAGACCCTTACGGGAACCGTGCGAGTTGTTGAAGTACTCGAGAACCGACAGACCTTCGCGGAAGGACGTCTTGATCGGACGGGTGATGTAATCACCCTTCGAGTTCACAACCATGCCCTTCATACCGGCCAGCGTCCAGATCTGTCGCATGTTACCGGCCGCACCCGACTTCACGATCATCGGAATTGGGTTGTCATCTGGGTACAGGTCCTCGACAGAGGAACCAACCTTGTCGGTGGCATCCTTCCACAGCTCGACCAAGCGCTCATAACGCTCGCGCTCGGTCAGCGCACCCTGTTCCCAGTACTTGCGCTCGATGCGCTCGGCCTCGGCTTCATAGGATTCCAAGATCTCGGTCTTGTTCGGCAAGACCAACACGTCGTGCATGGTGATGGTCACACCGGATCGGGTTGCCCAGTAGAAGCCCGCATCCTTCATCTTGTCCAGAGTCTGGGCCACGGAGATCATTGGGTACTTGACGGCCAAGTCATTGATGACGTCGCCAAGCAGGATCTTCTCCTCGCCGCCGCCCTTACGGACCATGACGCCCTCAAGGTATGGGTAATCCCAAGGCAGAAGTTCATTGAACATGATGCGACCCAGGGTGGTATCAGCCAACCAGGTGTCACCGCGCTGCCAACCTTCTGGAAACTGCGCCTCTTCGATCTCGCGCGGTGGGCGCAGGTGGGAAATGCGGACCTTGATCGGCGCCTGCAAACCAAGAACACCACGGTCGCGCGCCATGATGGCTTCCGCGTAGGACGAATAGACGCCCTGCGCTGGACCGTTTTCGTCGCCCGGCTGGTAGCGGCCTTCGCCGCCCTGTTCGTCGGCGCGCTTGTTCATGGTCAAGAAGTACAGACCGGTGACCATATCCAGACGCGGCATCGCCAATGGCTTACCGGACGCTGGCGAGAGAATGTTGTTCGACGACAGCATCAGCACGCGGGCTTCGGCTTGGGCCTCGGCGGACAGTGGCAGGTGGACTGCCATCTGGTCACCGTCGAAGTCGGCGTTGAAGGCCTCACACGCCAGAGGGTGCAGCTGAATAGCTTTACCTTCGACGAGCTTCGGCTCGAATGCTTGGATACCCAGACGGTGCAGGGTTGGTGCACGGTTCAGCAGAACTGGGTGCTCGGAAATTGCTTCTTCCAACACGTCCCAGACTTCTGGGCGCTGGCGCTCAACCATGCGCTTAGCGGACTTAATGTTTTGCGCATAATCATTTTCCACCAGACGCTTCATGACGAATGGCTTGAACAGCTCCAACGCCATCAGCTTCGGCAGACCGCACTCGTGCAGCTTCAGCTGCGGACCGACGATAATAACCGAACGGCCGGAGTAGTCCACACGCTTACCCAGCAGGTTCTGACGGAAACGACCCGACTTACCCTTCAGCAAGTCAGACAGCGATTTCAGTGGGCGGTTGCCTGGGCCTGCGACCGGACGGCCACGACGGCCGTTGTCGAACAGTGCATCCACCGACTCCTGCAGCATGCGCTTTTCGTTGTTCACGATGATCTCAGGGGCACCGAGATCCAGCATGCGCTTCAAACGGTTGTTGCGGTTGATAACACGACGGTAGAGGTCGTTCAAGTCGGAGGTCGCGAAACGGCCGCCGTCGAGCTGCACCATTGGACGCAGCTCTGGTGGGATGACTGGAATGGAATCCAGAACCATGCCGGCAGGGTCATTTCCGGAGTTCAGGAACGCAGCGACGACCTTCAGGCGCTTCAACGCGCGCATCTTCTTCTGGCCCTTGCCTTCGTTGATGATGCCGCGCAGCTCCTCCGCTTCGGCCTCCAGGTCGAAGTTCCGGATCAGGGTCTGGATAGCTTCCGCGCCCATACCGCCGGTGAAGTAATCCTCGTAGCGATCGACGAGTTCTTCGTAGATGGTCTCGTCGATGATCATCTGCTTTGGAGCCAGCTTAACGAAGTGGTTCCAGATTTCGTCGAGGCGATCAACTTCGCGCTCGCCGCGTTCGCGCATGTGCTGCATTTCTTTCTCGGCAGCGTTTTGCACCTTACGACGTGCGTCGGCCTTCGCACCGGCTTCTTCCAGTTCCGCCAAGTCCTGCTCGAGCTTCTGAGCTCGCTCGGCGATCTCAGACTCGGTGTCGTCTTCTACGTCCTTCTTTTCCAGAAGCATTTCTGCTTCCAAAGTGGACAAGTCGTTGTGGCGGGCTTCCTCATCTACCGAGGTGATGATGTTCGCCGCGAAATAGATGATGCGCTCCAGGTCCTTGGGAGCCAAGTCCAGCAGGTAACCCAGGCGGGAAGGAACACCCTTGAAGTACCAGATGTGGGTCACCGGAGCAGCCAGCTCGATGTGGCCCATGCGCTCACGGCGCACCTTGGACTTGGTCACCTCAACGCCACAGCGCTCACAAATGATGCCCTTGTAGCGGACACGCTTGTACTTGCCACAAGCACATTCCCAGTCGCGGGTTGGTCCGAAGATGCGCTCACAGAACAAGCCGTCGCGTTCCGGCTTCAGGGTGCGGTAGTTAATGGTTTCCGGCTTCTTGACCTCGCCCTTGGACCAACGGCGGATGTCGTCGGCGGTGGCAAGACCAATGCGGAGTTCGTCGAAGAGGTTTACGTCAAACACGTAAATGCCCTTTCCCCTCCGATGAAGGAGGGATTGCAATGACTATTAAGGACTTTTGGTATTTCGGCGTTGGTTTTGCCGTTTAGGAGATGTCTGCAGCGGCGCCCTCATCGCGGGACAAGTTAATGCCCAGCGATGGTCCGGCTTCGTCGTCCTCGTCAGAGCCAGATAGCTCCATCGGGGTTCCGTCAGAGGAAAGAACCTCAACGTTAAGGCACAACGACTGCAGTTCCTTGAGCAAGACCTTGAAGGACTCTGGGATACCCGGATCCGGGATGTTATCGCCCTTCACGATCGCCTCGTAGACCTTCACACGTCCAACCACGTCGTCGGACTTGATCGTCAGAAGCTCCTGCAGGGTGTAGGCGGCACCGTATGCCTGCATTGCCCACACCTCCATCTCACCGAAGCGCTGACCACCGAACTGTGCCTTACCACCCAATGGCTGCTGGGTAATCATGGAATAAGGACCAGTCGAACGAGCGTGAATCTTCTCGTCGATCAAGTGGTGCAGCTTCAAGATGTACATGTAACCGACGGAGATCGGGTGCTCGAATGGCTCACCGGAGCGGCCATCGAACAAACGCGCCTTACCGTGGCGATCCACCATGACGTTGCCGTCGCGGTTTGGACGGGAGTTAGCCAACAGACCAGAGACTTCTTCGTTGGAAGCGCCGTCAAAAACCGGGGTTGCGGTCAGCGAGTTAGCCGGAACGTCGTACAGTTCCTTCGGCAGGGTCTTGATCAGTTCTTGGTTCTGCGGATCGTTGGGATCAACCTTCCAACCGGCATGTGCCAGCCAGCCCAGGTGAATCTCCAAAACCTGACCAATGTTCATACGACGTGGAACACCGTGGGTGTTCAGGATGACATCAACCGGGGTTCCGTCTTCCATAAACGGCATATCTTCTGGTGGCAGGATCTTGCCGACGACACCCTTGTTGCCGTGGCGTCCGGCAAGCTTATCGCCGTCCTGAATCTTGCGCTTCTGGGCGACGTAAACGCGGATCATCTCATTGACGCCTGGCGACAAATCGTCGTCGTCTTCGCGAGAGAATCGCGCCACGCCAATGACCTTGCCGGTTTCGCCGTGCGGAACCTTCATCGAGGTATCGCGCACCTCGCGGGCCTTTTCACCGAAGATGGCACGCAGCAAACGTTCTTCTGGGGTCAGCTCCGTTTCACCCTTCGGGGTGACCTTACCGACGAGGATGTCGCCTGGGCGAACGTCCGCACCAATGCGAATGATGCCGCGTTCATCGAGGTCACGCAAGACATCTTCCGAGACATTCGGAATCTCGCGAGTAATTTCTTCGGCACCCAGCTTAGTGTCGCGGGCATCAATCTCGTGCTCTTCGATGTGCACGGAGGTCAGCGAATCATCTTCCACGATGGACTGATTCAGGATGATCGCGTCCTCGTAGTTGTGGCCTTCCCATGGCATGAACGCCACCAGCATGTTGCGGCCCAGCGACATCTCACCATTGTGCGTACCTGGACCGTCGGCAAGCACCTGGCCTGCCTCGACGCGGTCGCCAATGTTGACCAGTGGAGTCTGGTTGTAGTTGGTTCCCTGGTTGGTGCGCTCAAACTTACGCAGCATGTAGGTGTCACGGATGCCGTCATCATCCATGATGGTGATCAGGTCCGCCGACACGTTCTCGACGACACCTGACTTCGGGGTGATGACGACGTCGCCAGCATCGTAAGCGGCGCGCAATTCCATGCCGGTACCAACGTATGGTGCCTCGGAGCGAACCAGAGGGACTGCCTGACGCTGCATGTTGGCACCCATCAGTGCACGGTTAGCGTCGTCGTGCTCCAGGAACGGAATCATCGCGGTAGCGACAGACACCATCTGGCGTGGAGAAACGTCGACGTAATCCACACCATCAGCAGTGGTAACGGCGATATCTCCGTCTTTCTGACGGACCTCAATACGGTCGCTAAGGATGGTGCCGTCTTCTGCCGTTGGAACTTCAGCCTGGGCAATGGAATAACGGTCTTCCGCATCCGCAGCCAAGTATTCAACCTCGTTGGTGACTTTGCCGTCCACAACCTTGCGGTATGGGGTCTCGATGAATCCGAAGGAGTTCACGCGACCATAGGAAGCCAGCGATCCGATCAGACCAATGTTTGGACCTTCGGGAGTCTCAATTGGGCACATGCGTCCGTAGTGCGAAGGGTGCACGTCTCGGACCTCAATGCCGGCGCGTTCGCGAGACAAACCACCAGGGCCCAACGCAGACAAACGACGCTTGTGGGTCAGACCCGACAGCGAGTTGTTCTGGTCCATGAACTGGGACAGCTGGGAGGTACCAAAGAATTCACGAATCGAAGCCGAGACCGGACGCACGTTAATCAGCGAAGTCGGCGTGATCGATTCAGCATCCTGGGTGGTCATGCGTTCACGCACAACGCGCTCCATACGGGACAAGCCGACGCGAACCTGATTCTGAATCAACTCGCCAACGGTACGCAGACGACGATTACCGAAGTGGTCAATGTCGTCGGTATCCAACATCAGGTGCTGACCGTCCGGCGATTCCATCTCCCGCTCGCCGGTGTGCAGGCGCACCAAGTATTCCAGGGTGGTGGCGATGTCTTCTTCAGTCAGGGTGCTCACACCGTCATGATCGCCGCCCAATCCCAACTTACGGTTGATCTTGTAACGACCAACGCGTGCCAAGTCATAACGCTTCGGGTTAAAGAAGGAGTTATCCAACAACGACTGCGCCAGATCGCGGGTAGGCTGCTCACCCGGACGCTGCTTGCGGTAAATCTCCAGCAAAGCCTCATCGGTATTAGCCACGCCATCAGCTTCCAGCGTGGACATCATGAGCTCAGAGAAGCCGAAACGCTCGCGGATCTTCTCTTCAGTCCAGCCCAAAGCCTTCAGCAACACGGTGACTGGCTGGCGGCGCTTACGGTCAATACGTACGCCAACGGTATCGCGCTTGTCGACGTCGAATTCCAGCCATGCACCACGGGAAGGAATAACCTTCACAGCATGCAACGGGCGCTCGGTGGACTTGTCGATGGAGCGATCAAAATAGACACCCGGAGAACGCACCAGCTGCGATACGATAACGCGCTCGGTACCGTTCACGATGAACGTGCCTTTTTCTGTCATCATTGGGAAATCGCCAATGAAGACAGTCTGGGACTTAATCTCCTGGGTATCGGAGTTAATGAATTCCGCGGTCACATACAGTGGCGCGGAGTAGTTAATGTCTTTTTCTTTCGCTTCGTCGACGGTGTTTTTCACCGGCTCGAAACGTGGCTCGGACAACGAAAGAGACATGTTGCCTGAGTAATCCTCAATAGGCGAAAGCTCATTCAGGATATCCTCGAGCCCTGAAGTAATCTGCGCATCGGCACCGCGGAGTTCTTGCTCGCGCTCACGCCATTCCGGCGTACCGATGAGCCAATCATAAGAGTCTCGTTGTAGGTCTAAAAGCCCCGGGACGGCAATAGGTTCGTCAATCTTCGCGAACGAGTACCGTTGCGGGGCTCCAGGAATATTAGCCACTGAACTGGTCTGGCGGGAGACTGCCAAGATGGGTCCTTCCAGCACCTCACGCGGAAGCGGGTGTCAGCCACTCTGGCATGTGACTGCCCCACAACCGCTGGTATTTTTTAGCATCTTTTATTGCTGTGGATTCCCGTGATCAGATAGCATAAAATCACCTTGTCAAGTGAACGTTTTCACGAAAATTAACAAGGCTCAATCACGCACCTGTCCCCAGGATCCAGCGCAACGTAGCAGTTTATTGCAGTTTTCTTATTTTGTAAAGTCCTGATCAGCAACTGTGGCAGATGAGGTTAACCAATCACACGCTGCTCAGATTTAATTCTGTCGGGCCCGCCGAAAGCCACCAAACACACCGATCAGCGCCAGCACCGTAATAATCACACCAATTCCCAACACAATGTAGCGGATAAGACGCACTGTGTCATCGTCAGGGAATGATTCAGCCTGGGTAATAAGCTTGTCGACGTCGGCGTCGGCAAGCTGCGCTTGGTATGCGATGCCGTCTTCGATGTGCTCTCCCGTGTGAGTCGCAAAATAGTCGTCGACAGTTTCGTGCAGATCGACAATCATGCCGGTGCGCGGATGCACAAAATAGTCACGCGTCGCCGAATGATGCAAATACAGCTGCCGCCTTATTGCGGGTTCCGGATCTTGTTCTAGCGCCTCTTCAGGAGCTTCATCTAGCGCTTCTTCAGGAGCTTCTTCTGGAGCTTCATCTAGCGCTTCTTCAGGAGCTTCTTCTGGAGCTTCATCTAGCGCTCCTTCTGGGGCCTTTTCAGGAACTTCTTCTGCGTTTTCTTCTGGAACTTCCTCTGGGACCGGAAGCTCTTCCTGTTTAGTGTTGCGCGCATCCGCGTATTTCGAGGCAACGTTCACCGGATCGATGACCTGACGATAGCGGTACAACTCCACCCCATCGACTGTGACTTCCTCCTGAAACGCCGCCGGATAGGATCCACGAAGAGTTTCGTCAAACACGTCATAGCTGGTCTTTTCCGCGTCAACCGGGAATTTCAACCACTGGCCATCGATCTCGATGTGTGCAGCCGGTGTCACCAACGTGTGGCTGAGTTGTGCGGTACTCAACGCTTCCCCGGTCCGACGGTCCATGTCGAAGGCCCAGACGTCGGCGTCGACAAGCTCGGTCGTGTCCGGGCCATCTTCCGCGTGGCTATCCCCTGGCTGCTCGTCGGGCTGGCCTACTTGGTTGTCCTCGGCGCTTCGCACAAGCGTCGAACCGACGCGAACGGCGACCGATTTTGCATCAGCAGGCTCCAGTAGGTCCCAATGCAACTGGCGCTGGTAACCAGTGGCATCGTCGACAAGCCGAAAGGTGGTGTGCTGGACATCAAGCGGTAATCGCGCATCACTGTGCACAAAGCGCGGAGCCAGGCCGGCGCCGACCACCAAGGCAAGGCCAATGGCGATCGCAATCGCAGACAAAACTCGTGAGGCAGGCAGCATGGGTGGCAGTTTACCGTACCCAGGGAACAAGGACCCTAATCGATGCCAGCACGCAGTCACACCATATGAGCTGATCGCGCTACATAGTGGTTACTCAAAGCTCCTCACCGTGGAACTCGACAGCCACCCAGGCGTCAACATCTTCCGCAGCGTTGTCCGCATCCTCGCCACGAACCGGTAGCCCCTGGTGCACCGTCGCCTTCGGGCATGCCACATCCACCTCCGACAATGCTGCACCCGCGCCGCCAGTAAACGTCACAAATGGATAGACGTCCTTGCCAGCCAAACCATTGGTCTCATCAAAGAAAGTACGAAGAATCATGGGAAGCTCTGCGTGCCACACCGGGCTGCCCACGATAATGCGCTCATACTTGCCGACGTCCGGTAGTTCGCCAGCGATGGCCGGACGGGCATTGTCGCGTAGTTCTCGTGCCGAGCGCTGGTCAACGGAATCGAAGTCATCGGAATAGGGATCAGCGGCCGTGATCTCGAAAGTGTCGCATTCGATGCGTTCGGCGATCATATCGGCGACGCGCTTAGTATTACCGATTTCTAGTGTGCGGCGACCACCATCCCAGAGATTTTCACCGCTGCGAGAAAAGAAAACGAGAAGGGTGTTCGGGGTGCTGGTCATGGGGAATCCTTTCTTCGCGAATGGTGGCATCCTGCGCGGGCAGCATGCCAACAGTGCAGACGCTGCCGCCAATTGTGGTGGCATTGCTAGGTTCTAGATTACTCCTTCTGGAAACGAAAAATCATCCGAAAGTATGGGTGCACCGTTGTGGGGTCCATGTTTGGAAAACACAGGACGCCAGGACGTTTTTCCGCGTGCCGTCAACGCTTCTGCTTTGGCGACACAATCCTTGCGCATATGGTGCTAAAACCTCGCGATTACTGTGGTAAATCCTCGCGTATATTGTGGCGAATACTCGCGCATATTGTGGAAAATCCGCACGCTAGCATTACTTCATCCTCAAACGCGTCATTGACTTAGACCGCCGTCCGGGCAGGTATGTCATTACCGGATCCATCGATTTGCTCACCCTCCCCGGAGTATCCGATTCTCTTGCCGGACGAGCGGAATCACCACGTCTCTACGGTCTGAGCCAAGGAGAATTAGCCAATAGGTCAACCCCAGGAGATTGGGTCCACTGGATCCTTTCCGTCACTTCCAGTACCGCGATCGACTCCGTAGGAAAGCCCTTCCAGCACGAAAATATTGCGCGGCCTGAACAACAAAGATCAATTGTTATTGCAGGTGGATACTCAGAGCCACTAAAACGAGAGCCTGGTCGCCGACGGGACCGATGGTTGTCTTCCTATCTGGAACGCTTAGCTACCCATGACGCCCGTGAATTAGCAGGAAGCAGTGACTACTGCAGAATATCTGCAACCATTGTTAAAGATATTGGCAAGCCAAGGGCAAGCTGAACTTGTCAAAGCAAAGTTCGCCCGGAACCTTGGAATCTCCGAGACTGCACTTACTGACTATCTACAGCTCGCTGAACGGATGTATTTGGTCGACTCCATTCCTGGCTGGGGCGTCGGTTTTACCAACCGCAGCGTGAAACGCTCAAAAATCAGCGTTTCCGATACAGGGCTGGCCGCGTTTTTATCGGGGCTAACGGTGCAAAAATCGCTCCAATCCGGTGGTTTTGAATTATACGGTGCCCTTCTAGAGGCATTCATCGTCGGGAAACTGCGCAAACAACAGACCTGGTCTACCGAGTGTTATTCCATCGCTCATTTCCGGCAAAGAAGCGAAGAAATCGATATCGTTGTTGAGCTTGCCGACGGGCGGGTTATTCTCATCGAAGTAAAAAGCACGCATGACGTCGATGCACGCGCATGGAAGCACCTGAAAACCATTGGCTCACAGCTAGGTCAACGCATAGCGGCAACCGTGGTTATCTACCTCGGGGACAAGGCGCTCCGATTCCACGACGAGGAGCACACGATATTCGTCCTTCCGGTGACATCGTTGTGGCAACACCCCTAACCACGCCAGGGGTAAGGGGTAATAGGGGTTTAACGACAGGAAAGGGTTAAACGACAGGGTTAACCCACAAAAAACGTGTCCCAAACCCGATAACAAAACCCGCGGGCACCAAAGAGGTGAACCCGCGGGTTAGCGATTGTTGCGAGCTATAACCGGCTCGCGGCGGTGGCAAGAATGCTTGAGGTAGTAAAGACTACTTCAGCTCGACAGAAGCGCCAGCTTCTTCCAGCTTGGTCTTTGCAGCCTCGGCGTCGTCCTTGGAAGCGCCCTCGATGATAGCCTTTGGAGCGGACTCTACGAGTTCCTTGGCTTCCTTCAGGCCCAGGCCGGAAACGATTTCGCGGACAGCCTTAATAACGCCGATCTTCTTAGCGCCAGCGTCGGTCAGGACAACGTCGAACTCGTCCTTCTCTTCAGCGGCACCCTCGCCAGCACCAGCGGCTGGGGCAGCAGCGGCAGCTACAGGAGCAGCAGCTTCAACGTCGAATACTTCCTCGAATTCCTTAACGAAATCGGAAAGTTCGATCAGGGTCATTTCCTTGAACGCTTCAATGAGCTCGTCCTTGGAGAGCTTAGCCATGTCAGGCTTCCTTTCTATAGTTGCGTGTTCTGCGCATTCGCGCTTCACAGTGCACAATTTGTCGTTGGTCCCGGCGCATCGTCGGCTTGCGAGCCGCGCTGGATGATCCAGCCAGGCCTTGCAAGCGCGAGGGCCAGCACCGGGTGGTTTTTAGCCTTCGTTCTGCTTCTTCTCTTCGAGAGCAGCGCCGAGGCGAGCCATCTTGGTAGCAGGTGCGTTGAACACAGCTGCTGCCTTTGCCAAGTTGCCCTTCATAGCGCCAGCCAGCTTCGCAAGGGTTACCTCGCGGCTGTCCAGGTCAGCCAGTGCCTTGACTTGGTCGGCATTCAGCGCGTTGCCGTCCATGTAGCCGGCCTTAACGACGAGGGCGTCGTTTTCGGAACCGAACTTCTTGAATACCTTTGCGGCGTCAACAGCTTCGCCCTTGATGAAGGCGATAGCGGTTGGGCCCTGGAAGTATTCGTCAAGGTCAGTGATTCCCGCTTCGTTAGCGGCAATCTTCAGAAGGGTGTTCTTGGCGACGGAGTATTCAACATCGAAACCCAGCTGATCACGCAGCTCGGAAATCTGCGGAACAGTCAGACCACGGTATTCGGTCAAAACAACCGAGTCAGACTCAGCCAGCTTGTTCTTCAGCTTGGCTAGCTCCGCAATGTTTTTCGGGTTTGCCATGGTTACTCACGCCTCCTTTCGATACATCCTAGTGGTGTCACCACGAGACTTCCCTGCCCCGGAATACCGCCCATTCAGGCTGGCATTCTGGCAACAAAAAAGCCCCGTGCAAGAGCACAGGGCGCACACAACCTTCTGGTTGGGATGCACAAGTGTCTCCTGCGTGGGTCGTCGCCACCACGAGCAACTCGTGGGGTGACCTTCGATCCGTTACACGGATAACCGACGGTCTTCGGTGAAACTTGAGCGCGGCGTCAAAGCCGTTCAAACTTCACCGAGGAGCTTATCACCTGAATGCGACAGCACCAAATCTACGGAGGATCGTCTGAGCTGCTCGCCACCCGGCCATACCATGCACACCTGCGCCTGGCAGGCTAGCCCCACCCGCCTGCACCACCGGAACCTCCGGATTCCTCGTCAGCGTGCCGACGTATTGGCGCTGCCGTGGCATCTGCGCCACATTCATGGCGCCACCTGCGATATCTCCACCGATCAGATTCGCGTTGGCTTCCTGCAGCTGTTCTGGGGAAGACTGGTGGCGTTCGATAATTTGCGCTGAAAGCCCGGAGGCATATCGCGAAATCTGCGCTTCTATCAGGCCTGCTACTTCACCCGGGAACTTCTCCTGGTAACCATGCGGCACATGGGCATAGGCCCAAAGGATGTGCGGTTGCGTTGCCTCCTCCGGTATTCTTCCTGAACCTGGTTGCGCCGAGGGCGCCCGCCCAGCCCCCACCGACCGCCGACTACCAGAAAAACGCGTAGAGTCCGCGGCCTGTTGTTGACAGACCATCACGAATGGACGCTCCGGCAAAATCCCTGCCGCAGCCTGACTTTCCGCTGACTGCATTTCAGACACGGTTCCGCCCACGTGCACCGTGCCCGCGCCTGCCACTCGCGGATCATTCCACCGCACCGGCCCATTAATCAGGTAGTCCATCTTGTACACCGCAGTACCGTACTTCCACCGTCGTAGACTCCGCGAACGCAACCTAGACAACTCTAGCCCCTGCAAAGTCAGTAGCTGCCGCGGAGTTTGCGTGGTCACCACAGCGTCATAGGTGGCAAAAGCAGAAAGCTCCACGATCTCAGCACCGGTCTGGATTGTCCCACCGTAGTGCTTAATCACGCGTGCTAATGCCATAGCCAATTGTCCAGTGCCGCCGGAAACCATTGGCCAGCCCGTGGTCATCCCGAGAGTATTAAACAACAATCCAAACGCTGCCGTACCGGGCTGGCTCGGTGGGCGAATCGCGTGCACAGCAGAACCAACCAGCAAGGCCCGGGCAGATTCGTCGACAAGCAACCGCGAGGTTAAGCTTCTCGCTGGCCACACACCCCGCAGGCCCAAGCGCGCGAGAGCAAGAGGATAACGGGGGCGGACCGGAAGCACCGAGTTGACGAGCTTGTCGACGCCGTCGACAAGCGGTTTGTGCAGGTGGTTCCACACCCGTCCGTCATGGTCGGAAAACTGTGCGGCGGTGGTCCTAAGATCGCGATAAAGAATAGCCGCGGGTGCGTCGACAAGCGGGTGCGCCATCGGGTACTCCGGATGCTTCCACTTCAGCCCAAACTTTTCGAGCCCTAACTGACGAAACACCGGGCTTACGACACCAAACGGATGAGCCGCGGCACCGAAATCAACCACGCTCTCCGGCCCGAACGCTGAGTGGGTGCGCGCGGATCCACCAATGTGGGCGGCGGATTCAAAAACTTCTACCCGGCATCCAGCCTGCGCTAAAACTGCTGCAGCAGTAAGGCCGTTAGGGCCGGCACCAATCACGGCGACCCGGGCCTCGCCATTGTGGGCGAAGGAAGACCGGGCAAAACCAGAACTCATAGGTTAAGTCTAAGCGTCTGCGTTTCTCCACGACCGTGCTGGCGTCATTTCTAGCGTCATTTCTGGCGTTATTTCTGGCGACGTTTCTGTTCGCGGCGTTCCTGTTGGCGGCGTTCCTGTTGGCGGTGCTTCTGTTGTTGATGTTCCTGTTGGCGGCGTTGCTGTTGACGACGCTCCTGGAGACGAGCAGATTCTTCATAACGGCGCCAAAAACGAGCTACTTTTTCTGGTTTGGGCTCGCGCCGCCAGATTACGGTCGCGGCAATGATCCCGATGCCTACCATCATGACCGCGAACCACAGTTGTCCCACCAAAATCGTCGACAAGATCATCGAGGCCCACGCCGTCGCAATGATGTATATCCGACGTTTGCGGCTTAAGGAACCAGAGTAAAAGTCGATGAGATAACTACGCAGCGGTGAGCGGTGCAGAATATAGAATTCCAACCGATGCGAACTACGCGTGAAAAAGAAAAACGCGAGCAGCACGAACGGAGTCGCCGGTACCAACGGTACTAATGCACCGAAAGCACCGAGCCCCACACTCAACAGCCCACAGGCCAGATAGAGATACCGCATAGTAACCCCAAGATTACCCCGGGTTCACTAGAGTTCATAGGGGGTAATAGACGGGTAAAAGGCGGATACTAGACAAAACCCACCTGCACTATCCCAATAAACGGGAGTGAAGGTGGGCGGGGCGTAGTACGAATGCTTCGGGCACAAAGTGCTCCGGCACAAAGTTCTCCGGGAACTCAGTAGCTTAAGTCTTGAGCGCCTATGCGTCGAGATTATTAAGCCTGGAGGTCTTTAACCCTCGACGGTGTAGTTCTTCTGCACCGATGGGTCAACTGGAACACCAGGACCAGTGGTGGAAGAAACGGTGACCTTCTTCAGGTAAACACCCTTAGCAGCCGATGGCTTCAGGCGCAGGACTTCGTCCAACAGTGCGCCGTAGTTCTCAGCCAAAGCTTGCTCGCTAAACGATGCCTTACCGATCAGGGCGTGCAGGTTGGAAGCCTTGTCGACGCGGAAAGAGATCTTACCGCCCTTAACTTCCTTGATCGCTTTGGTGACGTCGTTGGTGACGGTACCAGTCTTTGGGTTCGGCATCAGGCCACGAGGACCCAACACGCGCGCGATACGACCGATCTTAGCCATCTGGTCAGGGGTAGCAATGGCGACGTCGAAGTCGATCTTACCTTCGGTGACCTGGGAGATCAGCTCATCAACACCGACGATGTCGGCGCCAGCCTGCTCAGCTTCGGTGGCCTTCTCGCCAGCCGCGAAAACAGCAACGCGGACATCTTTACCTGTGCCGTTTGGCAGGGATACGGTGCCGCGAACCAACTGGTCAGCCTTGCGTGGGTCAACGCCCAGACGCATAGCGACATCGATGGTGGCGTCGAAGTTCTTCGAAGAAGTGTCCTTAGCCAGCTTTACTGCCTCGAGTGGGCGGTACAGGTGGTCGCGGGAGATCTTGGTCGCGGCTTCTTTAAAAGCTTTAGACTTAGTGCTCATTTCTCAATTCCTTTAAGTTTGGGGATTGTCGTGGTCAGCGAGCCGGAGCTGGCTCTGCCACGGTGGATGTGACCGCATCCGACTGCGGCCGTGGTAAGTGTCAAGGCTGTGGTACGACAGACCTTAACGCTTGCGCGGTGCCCGACTTACGCGTCTGGGTGTCCGTCAACGTTCAGGCCCATGGAGCGAGCGGTACCAGCGATGATGCGGGCAGCGTTTTCCTCGTCACGAGCGTTCAGGTCTTCGAACTTGGTTTTGCCGATTTCCTTGCACTGTTCCCAGGTCACGGTGCCGACCTTCTGGGTGTGCGGAACACCGGAGCCCTTTTGCACGCCAGCGGCCTTCAGCAGCAACTTGGCTGCAGGTGGGGTCTTCAGCTTGAAGTCGAAGGAGCGATCCTCGTAGACGGTGATTTCTACAGGGATAACTTCGCCGCGTTTGTCTTCGGTAGCGGCGTTATAAGCCTTGCAGAATTCCATGATGTTGACCTGGTGCGCACCCAGGGCAGGGCCGACTGGAGGAGCAGGGTTTGCTTGACCAGCCTGGATCTGCAGTTTAATGAAGCCTGCTTGCTTCTTTTTCTTCTTTGGAGCCATCGTTTTACCTCAATTCCGTGGTACCAGCACCCCGCCACGATGAATAACGGGGACTGTCCGGATTCCGGCCTTCGCCGGCAACCGGGGATGTGTATTTTTCGATGTGCGGCACAGTAGTTTTACAGCATGCCATCTGGTATCTAACCGCAGGCACGCCAATCAGGCACACACGAGGAACTAGCCTACTGCACGGTGTGGGATCTTCCCAAACTACATAATACGTTCAACCTGGTCCGCGGTGAGCTCGACAGGAGTCTCACGGCCGAAGATAGACACCAGTGCCTGCATCTTGCCGGTTTCTGGATCAATCTCGGAAATCGTCGCCGAGACGGAGGCCAGCGCACCGGACAGAATCGTGACGGCTTCGCCAACCTGGTAGTCGTGATCGACGCCGGATGCTGCCGGTTTTTGCGGGGCAACGGCCTGGTCTTCATCTGCATGTGCGGGGGTCTCGTCGCGCGCCTCGGTGGTCTTCGGCAGCAGGAATTTAGCAACCTCACGGGTCTTGACGACGGTGGCGTTACCTTCGTTACCCACGAACGACGTCACACCCGGGGTGTCGCGAACAACCGACCACGCACGATCGTTAATTTCCATGCGCACCAGAACATAGCCCGGCAGAAGTTTCTTCTTGACGATCTTCTTCTTGCCGTCCTTTTTCTCCACGACGTTCTCGATCGGGACAACAACGTCGAAGATCGAATCCTCAACCTCGAGAGTCTGGATACGCATATCCAGGTTGGTTTTCACCTTGTTCTCGTAACCCGAGTAGCACTGGATGATGTACCACTGCCCGGGCTGTTTCTTGAGTTCTTTCGTGAACTCCCGTAAGCGCATTCGGTAAGCAGCATCTTCATCGGCGTCCTGCGCAGAAGCTGAGGTTTCAGATTCGGAGGCTTCAGATTCGGTGGCATTAGACTCTGCGGCATCGTTCGTGGACTCCGAACCGGCAGCGCTGGCGCCTTCTGCAGATTTCGCGGCAGCCTCGGTAGCTTTGACGGCTTCCTCATGGTCTTTCGCAAAATCATCAGATTCTGCGTCATAGTCGTCGCCAAGAGACTCACGATCTTCCTCGGCTGCCAGCTTTGCTGCTTCGCTGGCCTTCGCGACCTCAGGAGTTACTTCTTCGAAAACGTCGTTCGCGTTATGACGATCGTCGTTGTGGTGATCGTTGTTGTGGTTATTGTCGTTCTGGGTTTCTTCGCTCACGTTAGCGCTACTCCCTTTTACCTAGGGTTATCGGGTGATTCGGACTGGTTGTGCTCAAAAATTATCCCGCTTATCCACAAGGGACAAGCGGGATCACAACCTGATATATGACGACTATACCTAAGGAGCCAGAACTGCTTCAACTCCCATGGTAGCTACCGTGTCGACGCTCCACACCAAGGCAGTAAGCACGAAAAGGAAGGCAAATACGACAATGGTGTATTGCACCATTTGCTTAGCGGTAGGCCAAACAACCTTACCCATTTCCGAGACAACCTCAGGAACGAAACGAGTAGGACCGCCGCCTGGTTTGTCATCGCGGACAGAGGAATCATCCACATTAACGACGCGCTTAGCCTCGTAGGAAGCACTCGAGGTGGTGGAGGCGCCGGAGCGTTGACGTTTACCAACTGGGCGAGCTGCTCCGCCGGTTGCGTTGTTATCTTCGCTCACGTCAAAAACTCCTCAATGACCTACATTGGCCTCGGTGAATGACCTCATAAAAATACTGGCAGGGGCGACAGGACTCGAACCTGCAACCTACGGTTTTGGAGACCGTTGCGCTACCAATTGCGCCACGCCCCTAGAGGGTGCTGAGTAACAGACCAGGCATCCAACTAACAGAAGCCCGAACCTACAGCAGCCTTCACCTTAGCAGACCGGAAACCGGTCGGCGCAAGGCTTGAGGTTATGGGAAAAGTTCCCAGTAGCGATGGCGGGAATTGAACCCGCGACACAACGATTATGAGTCGTATGCTCTACCACTGAGCTACACCGCCTGGTGTTACAGCGTCTAAGGTGTTCGACCCTAAACAGCAACAGAGCCCCCTGACGGAATCGAACCGTCGACCTTTTCCTTACCATGGAAACGCTCTACCGACTGAGCTAAGGGGGCGCAGCCTCGAAACCAACTGTGCAGTCTTTCGATCTACTTCGTTGCGCTCCGTTGAAGCCTCACACAGCCTAACCCAATTGAATACAAGTACACAAATCACGAGGTTAGGGCGTGTTTTTGGCGATTTAATCTTTGTTTAACAGGAGACCACTTGAGCGGTAGACGGTGTTAAACAATCGATGAAGATTAGCGGTAGACAATGCCACCATCAATAATCGGTGTTTGCCCAGTCATATAGTCCGCGTCCGGTCCCACCAAGTACGAGACGAATCCGGCGACATCTTCCGGCACTGAAGCACGACCCAAGGTGATGCCGTCGACATACTTCTTGTAAGTTTCGCCGATTTCTGCACCGGTATACTCCGCAAATCCACGGTCCAGCTTCTCCCACATGCCCGTGCCGACAACGCCTGGCGAGTAACCATTGACAGTAATTCCCGCAGAACCAAGTTCTTGCGCCGCCGCATAGATTAAAGCGCGCACCGCAAACTTTGTCGAAGCATAAACCCCGATCATTGGGAACGACTCATGCGCCGCAATCGACGTAGCCGCCAAGATCTTGCCACCATGTCCGAGCTCTTTTAGCTTCTTCGCCGCAACCTGGATACCAAACAGGGTGCCTTTGTAGTTGACGTCAAGATGGCGATCGATCTCTTCTTCGCTGACGTCTTCCAGCGGAGCGACCCCCGCGATACCGGCATTATTGATCATGACGTCAAAATCACCTAGCTTGTCGACGGTCTCATCCACCGCTTCCTGCAAGGATATTTTGCTAGTGACATCCCCCGTGATCGCAAGCGCTTTCACGCCCGATTTCTCTACAAGCCGCTTTGTTTCCTGAAGGGCCGCTTCGTCGAGGTCAAACAGCGCAATGTGGTGACCATCATTGGCCAGGCGCTCTGCAATCGCACGCCCGATACCCTGGGCAGCACCAGTAACGAATACCACCTTTTGTTGAGTCGATTTCTCGGTTGTGTTCTTTTCAGCGGCACCCTTCTCGGCAGCGCTCTGAGATGCATTTTGTGTCGACATGAGTTATTCCCTTCTAATGTTGTGACACTATGGTCAGCCTATCTTACTAGGGAACACCTTGTGCCGTTTTTCATCTGTTAATGGAAATTATCACCTTTAGTGGATTTTCCAGGAGTCGACATCTAAGAGTTGGCCGCTGGGTTTTTCTGTGGAGTTTTGCCGGAAACGTAACCCAATCACCAGTACTAATGGTTCTAGGTCGCGACCTAGAACAACAGCCGACAAATCAGCGATGGTGAATCAGCGTGGGCATAGAACAGACTTGAGGAAAGATCGATACCGCAAGAACTCTCTATTACCCTTTAACCCCCGGTTAACATCCGTCATTTAGCCCTGAGCCAGGGTTAAACGCCAAAGCCAGCCCCACACATCAACCCCACGCATGCAACGAACCCCACGCGATAATTCGCGCGGGGTTCGTATGTTGTGCCAGGTAGAAGATTCGAACTTCTGAAGGCAATGCCGGCGGATTTACAGTCCGCTCCCTTTGGCCGCTCGGGCAACCTGGCGTGCACCATTTGGTGCGGTTATTTACCCTACTATAGACACCCAATGAACTTACAAATCAGCACTGCAGGCAGGGTTTCGGCGGGTCAAATGTGTGAACCCCCATGGAGCCGCCCGCCCCGGAGCACCCCGGGGCACCACCGGAGCCAACAGCCAATGCTGTCAACAGCCGTAAGCCGATGCTGCTAATGCCAGCAAGCACCCAGCTAGCCCACCCGGCGCATGGTGTATTCCGCAAGCACACGCAGCGCGCGCGTGGCGGCAATATCCGGCAACTTGTCCAATTCACGATCCACGACATCCAAGTGAGCCTGGACGTCGGCAAGAGCTTGTGCGCGTCCATTCGTCTCTCGGATCAACGCGATCGCACGCTGCACGTCGTCCTCATCCTCCAGCGGACCCGTCAACAATGCGCGCAAATCACTACCAGCAGCGCTGTCATCTTCCAACGCGTACAGCACTGGCAACGTAAACACGCCCTCGCGCAAGTCCGTACCCGGAATCTTGCCGGAATCCTTCGGATCAGAGAACAAATCGATAATGTCGTCGACGATCTGGAAAATCATGCCAATCGCGCCACCGATAATCTGCAGGGAACGCTGCGTCGGTTCATCAGCACCAGCGTGGTAGGCACCCAAGTAGCCCGCCGAAGCAATCAATACGGCAGTCTTTTCCTCAATCACCTTCTGATAATGCTCCACCGGGTTAGACTCACCCGCGCCGAGCGTCTCGCGCATCTGGCCGGTGACCAACTCCTGAAACGTCTCACCAAAGTGGCGGACCGTTAAACTATCCATGCTGGACATAATGCGAGAAGCATGCGCTAGTAACACGTCGCCAGACAAAATCGCCACCGAATTATTCCACCGCGAATTCGCCGATTCGACCCCACGCCGCTGGTCGGCTTCGTCCATCACATCGTCGTGATAAAGCGTCGCCAAGTGCACAATCTCCACCACACTCGCTGCTTTATACACGTTGTCCGACTCTGCATGCGGGCCATATTCCGCCGCAAGCAACGCCATCATCGGGCGGAAGCGCTTGCCACCAGCAGTAGTCAGGTGCAAAACCTTATCCGTGATGAACTCTGCGCCCTGCGAAAGCTCCGAACGCAGCAGGTCTTCGACCGTTTCCATCCCGGCAGCAATGCGCGAATTGAGCTGTTCATCCCCCAAATCCACAGCGGGGGTGTAACCAGAAACCTGGTTTTGGCCAGTGGTCATATCCGAGGTTTATCCTTGCGCTTATTCGTTCCCATAATTCCCGTCCTAACAGTAGTCGACAGAACAGGGCAAAAACACTTCCGGGGTCAGAGTCGTGCAACAATAATGGCCATGAGCCTTGCCGACGACTCCCCCGCTCGCCCCGACTCCGGGTCCCACACTGCGTCTCAAACATCGAAACCTCCGAAAAACGAGATTCTTGCCGACGCCTCCAGCACCGGCAATGACGCTGTCTCCTGCGAAGTCGCGGTTATCGGCGGTGGCCCAGCTGGAGCCGCGGCTGCGATTTATGCCGCACGCGCCGGATGGGACGTCGTATTGGTAGACCAGGCAGAATTTCCCCGCGATAAGACCTGCGGCGATGGCCTCACCCCACGCGCGATGGCGAAACTGCGGGAGCTAGCGCTTCTGGATGGAGTGAACCCGGGATACCGCAACCGGGGGTTGAAACTGCACGGCTTCGGCGGATCAGTGACTGCTGCCTGGCCAGACGGACATTTCGGGGCTACGGGCACGGCCTGGCCACGGCGCGAATTAGACAACTACCTGGTGCAGCAAGCCGCGGCAGCAGGCGCACGGGTATGGACCGGGTATTCGGGCGCTGATGTCGTCGTCAAGAACAATTCGATCACAAACATCACGGTGCGACGGGTCGGGGGCCAGCGGTCGGCGGAGCAGTCAGCACCCTCGGGCAGCCAACAGCCAACAAATGACCAGCAGCCGTCGGCAAGCGAGATGACGCTGCGGCCGCGGTGGACGATCGTGGCCGACGGGGTGCGCTCGACGTTCGGCAAAAAACTGGGGCGTACCTGGCACCGCAGCGAAGTCTATGGGATCGCCGCGCGGTCGTATTGCAGCTCGCCATACTCGGATGAACCATGGATGCACTCGCACGTGGAACTGACCGACGAGAACGACACCGTCCAGCCTGGTTACGGATGGATTTTCCCGCTTGGCGACGGCACAGTGAACCTGGGATGCGGCGCATTGTCGACGGATAAACGTCCGGCAGCGATCAATACCAAGAAACTGTTGGAATTTTATGCCAGCCAACAGCGCGAAGCCTGGGGCTTAGGGGATCCGCGCGATGTGGCCTCGGCGTTGTTGCCCATGGGTGGGGCCGTATCGAACGTAGCCGGGGCGAACTGGATGCTGATCGGTGACGCGGCGGCATGCGTGAATCCGTTAAACGGTGAGGGCATCGACTATGGTCTGGAAACCGCCGAGCTAGCCATGGGACTATTGGGCAGCAGTGTCGACCTCACCTTGGTGTGGCCCGAAGTGTTGCGGGCGCATTTCGGCGAAGCGTTCATGTGGGCACGCACCGCGGCCCGGCTTTTGACCTATCCGCAGTTTTTGCCGGTATTCGGCCCGTTAGGGTTGCGGGGCCCGGCGGCGCGCTATTTAATGCCAGCGGCTGCTCGGTTAATGGGCAACTTAGTTACCGACGAAGACCGGGACCTGATTTCCCGGTTGTGGAAGAAGGCCGGAAAATATGCGGCGACGGCGCGAGCCGACACACCACTGTGGGATGCAACGGTTTAGGGAATATGGGGAACCTGCGATGCCAAAGCCAATGGCGAGACATAACTAAACAAGGCCAAACAAAGCCACACAAAGCCACAGCCGATTTTGAGAAATCTGGCCAGATTATCTGGTTATCTGGGCTTTGTAGTGTTTCCGCCACTCGTGACTCCTGTGTTCTTACGCTCCGACAGCACGAGTTTTGTTTCTACAAGCACCAGAAGCACGAAAATATAAACAGCAATTGCGATGACTTCACGTAGAGGCATTTCCTGGAGGCCTCCGGCAGTAGCGCGGTAAAGAATCCATGCAGCGGGTAATGCTAAGAGAACTCCAGCCCAGCCCACTATCCTGGCTCGTGGCCGATTGCCATGTTTAACTTCATAGATGGCAGATAAGCCCGCTACGGCTATCGCGATTATCAAAATAGACAGTACTATCATTATGGGCTACCAACTGAGCTTACGGACGGCGAATATGGTTGAACTGAGCTTACGGACGGCGAATATAGTTCCAGTAAAATGCCACAACGGCATCGTAAATTTTTCCTGACCTTGGGTGAGATCGCGAAAATCGGGGGCAGCCCAGACCAATTAAGCCTTCACAGCCGAATGTAGCGCCACAATCCCACCTGTCAGATTCTGCCAACCGCACTCAGTCCACCCATTAGCGTTGATCTCAGCGGCTAAGGTCTCCTGATCCGGCCACATACGGATCGACTCCGCCAGGTACTCGTACGCTTGCGCATTCGACGAAATCACCCGCGCGATCGCCGGCAGCGCGCGCATCAAATACTCCTTGTACACCGTGCTAAATACTGGCACCACAGGGGTAGAAAATTCAGCCACTGTGAGCTTGCCACCTGGTTTGGTCACCCGCGCCATTTCCCGCAGCCCGGCGCGGAAATCGTGGATATTACGGAGCCCATACGAGATCGTGACAGCGTCGAAACTTTCGTCCGCAAACGGCAGATGCATACCGTCGCCAGCAACCTTGGGAACATCACGGTGGGCACCGGCGGCCAACATGCCGGTAGAAAAATCGCAGGCCACGCACCAGGCTCCGGAGCGCGCCAACTGCACGGTAGACACGGCGGTTCCGGCCGCTAAGTCCAGCACCTTATCCCCCGGCTGCAGATCCAAACGCTCACGGGTGCGCTTGCGCCAATAATTATCGATACCGAGCGAGAGCACGGTATTGGTCAGGTCATAATTCTTGCTGACCGTATCAAACATCGACGCCACATCCACCGGCGCCTTATCCAGCGTCGCACGAGTGAGTTTCGGCGCTTGCTTGTCCAGCTTGTCTTGCTCAGCCTTATTCGAAGAGTCCACCCCACCAGCTTAATGGTTGGCACCCGGAGATTCCCACGCAGCTGGGTTCACCTCTGCCAGCACCTGGCGGTAATAGTCCACCAACTGAGCACAGATCTTCGGCCAGGTCTTATCCTCCACGTGCTTGCGAGCTGCAGCGGATAATTCTTGCCGACGGCTCGGGGCTGCCAGCCAGCTGACTGCGTCGGCAAGCTCGGCTTCGAAATTATCAGGATCCAGTAGCAGCCCATTGCAGGCAGCAGGATTCCCGGTGCCATCACGAAGGTTCCCGGTGCTGTCATCCCGGATCAGGTCGACTGGGCCGCCTACCCGCGGGGCGATCGTCGGCACGCCGCTAGCTTGCGCTTCCTGAATGGTTTGGCAAAAAGTCTCCAGTTCCCCGGGGTGGACGAAAACATCGAAACTGGCATAGGCGGCCGCCAGGTCGCTGCCGCTGAGTGCTCCGCAAAACACCGCATCCGGCATCGCGGTTTCCAGCTCAGAACGGCACGGGCCATCGCCAACGATGACGAGCTGCACATCAGCCCGGCGCGACAATCCAGCCAGCCGGTGCACGCCCTTCTCGTTGGCCAGGCGTCCCACATAACCGACGATGATTGGCGGTGATTGTTTGGGCCGGCCTGCACACCACTTCCGACGCAACGCATCCGAACGTTTCTCCGGATGAAACAACTGCGTATCCACCCCGCGCCCCCAATGCGCAAGATTGCGCACCCCGTGCGATTCCAGCTGCTGAATGGTTTCCGTCGACGGCGCCAACGTCAGCTGGCAATGGTTATGCATCCGCCTGATCCAACGCCAGGTAGCGCGCTGTAACACCCCCAACTGGTACAGCCCGGCGAAACCTGCAATATCAGTCTGGAACACCGCCACCCTGGGAATACCTAAGCGCCGAGCAGCCCAACCACCACCGCGCCCCAGCGCGAAGGGACTGGCCAGGTGCACGATATCCGGGTGGAATTCGGCGAGCGTGCGGTAGACGGTCGGCGTCGGCACGCCGATGGGCAGAGAATCAACGAAAGGCAGGCGGATCGTCGGCACGCGCACGACCCGGAAACCCGCGTAGTGGGAGATTTCTGGATGGTCCGGGGCCCTGCCGTGCGGCCCGGGCGCGATAACGATGGCGTCGTGGCCTTGCGCGCTCAGATATTCCAGAATACGGAGGACCGAGTTGCTGACCCCGTTCACGTGCGGCAAAAAAGACTCGGCGACGATGGCCACCCGCAGCCGCGATCGAACCGAAGGTGCTGACGACAACTGGCATCACCCGCGATTACTTGTCTTGGGAGTTCTTGGTGTGCTCGTCGACGTCCTGTGAGGATGCGCTTTAGGACGCGTCGCGAAGCTAATCAACTGCCACAGCACCAGCGTGACGACGACAACCAGCACAGCGACACTCAGCCCCGGGATGATCGCCAACGTCCAACCGCGACCTGCGACTTTCACCAGGTCCGGATCCGCGCGCGAATACTGCACCCAAACCTGCTGGCCCTCGGCAAGCCCGGTGGGATACAACACGCCTGTCGACGGCGCCCGATACAAACCTTCGCCGTCCCGGAATTCCACGGTGGTGCGCAACAAGGAGGTACCCGTGACCGTCGCTAAGGCGCGACCAGGGTCAGATTCAATCCTGTGATCATTCGCCGCTGCCCCACCAATCATGGCAACCGAGCCCAGTAATCCGGCTATGCACAAGGTTGCGACCAACTGGTGTAAACGGCGCCGCCACTGCCGACGCCGCCGGTGCGGATCATAAGACTGTGCGGCGGTAGGTGCAGTTTTATCCGGGCTTGCTTCGTGCGCACTCGTGGCTTGGGGATCTACGGAATCTGTCATAGGGAACCAGACTTATCCCCCAAGAACAGTATCGATCGCCTGGTGCAATTGCCGACGTGTCGCGCGGGTGGTCGTCGCCTCAATGACCAGGATCGGTTCCGGAAATTCAGTTTGGGCGGCCAAGGCGTCGAGAAGCTCCTGCGGGCTCTTCACGCGCTGGTAGGACAGGCCGTAGCCTTCACAGATCGCGGCAATGTCCACCCCATGTGGGGTGCCGAAGGCCTGCTCAAAATCACGCCGCAAGCCGGATTGGCCCACTTCGAGGGACTCGAAAATTCCGCCGCCGTCGTCGTTGGCGACCACGATCGTGAGGTTTTCCGGCTCCGGCTGATCCACTCCACGCAGCAGTCCACCGACATCGTGCAAAAAGGTGATATCGCCGAGCAGGGCAACGGTGCGCGGGGCGCGGATTTCGTCGGCACGCAAAGACTGCGCGCCGATCGCCACGCCCATGGCTTGGGAAATATTGCCGTCAATTCCGGCAGCTCCCCGCGGGGAATACGTGTCGACGCCATCAAACGGCAGGCCAGTCAGAGCAACATCACGGACCGGGTTCGACGGGCCGACGAACACGGTATCTCCGACCGCCAACGTGTCCGTGACAGCGGCAGCAACGTGGAGACCAGTAAATCCGTGCGATTCATCTTCCAGTGCCTCGCGGACTGCGCCGGCGGCCAGATCGGAGGCGGCCTGGCACACTTGCAACCACTCCCGGGTGGTCTCACCAGTGGTTTTCACACGGGTGCCGCGGGTTTCTTGAGCGTTGCCCTCCCGCAGACTCAAGAAATCATCGGTGCGGGACAGCACGATAACCTCGATATCCGGATCCGTGATCAGCGAGAGCACCCGGCGATGCAACGTCGGATGGCCGACCACAATCACCTGGGCAGGTTTGGTGCGCACGTAGTACTCGCCAACCTGGGCGTCATGTTTGGTGAAAATCGCGGCAGCCCCCGGGTGCACCGGAACATACGGAGCTGGGGCGCTCGGCTCGGCAATCGTGGGAACGTCCTCGAGCCCGTCGACACGCCAGGCTTCATCCCCGGCAATCACCAAGGTTGGTTTACTCAGGTCAACGGCAACCTCTCCGTGATCAGACCAGGTAGGCAGCCTGCGGCGGGCAGGGTGCGCGGGGTCCGCCGGTGCAATTGCGGGGGCGTCGGCAAAGTGGGCGTCGTCGAGATCGGCATCAGCATGGTTGGCATCAGCAGGGTGGGCGCCGGCAAGATGGGCTCCGCCTAGCTGGGCGTCGGCAAGACCATCTGTACCAGGCTCGGCCAGTTCGCTTCCCACCAGTGGCACATCAAAAGCCACATTGATGTGTGCCAGGCGGTCAGCGCTAAGGCGCTCAGAAAACGCGGGGAGGTCATCCACGGTGTTGATCTGCGTGGTCTGGGTAAACGTGGAGAAAATGCCCTGCTGCTGGATCGTCTGCGAAGCCCCCGTGCCGACGAGTCGCTGCGGCCGATCCGCGCTCAACACCAGCAACGGCGTATGAGAATGAGCAGCCTCAACGACGGCAGGCAAACAATTCGACACCGCCGAGCCCGAAGTCATTACCACCGCAACATGCCGCTGCTGCACGCGCGCCAACCCCAAAGCCAAAAAGGCTGCGCTGCGCTCATCCAGGCGCACATGCACCCGCAGTCCTGGGTGCGCAATGAGCGCCAACGAAAGCGGGGCATTACGCGAACCCGGACACAGCACGACATCGGTGGCGAATTCTGCGAGCCGGGCAGCTACCTGTTGGGCCAACTGGACGGCCTCCGGTTGCACCTGGTTTTCAGGCTGTGGGGATTCGGACTGTGGGTTGTCCGGTTGCGAGCTTTCTGGCTGTGGGGATTCGGGCATGGTCTCCTACTCAGGATTTACAGTTTCAGTATTTATGAGCTCAATATTTACGATCGGGTGCGCGGTGATACGGCCAGGTCATGACTAGTCAGGCCTAAACTAGTCAAGCCTAATCACAGGCCTAATAAGGTCCCTATTCAAGTTAAGAACTAGCCGAAAATATTACTCAACCAGCTGCGCAGATCGAACTCTTCACCTTCTGGCGGCAACAGTTCCTCTGGCACCTCAGTTGGGATCTGGTCTCGCCAACTTCCACCGTCGCCCGGCTCTGCTGGTTCTTCGATAACGGTGGTTGGTTCTGTCACCGTGACATTAACCTCTTCTGTCTGCGTGGAGGTCACTGTAGTTGGTGTCGGCAGCGTAGCCTGCTCATTATCAGCGGAACGCCACAAGAAGAAAAACACCACGGCCAGCAGTAACGCCAGACCCGAAATGATGCCAAGCAACATTTGCCAAGAACTCGAGCCACCCGATGCCTGTGCTGCTTGCTGCGGCTGGTGCGCATTGTGCACCGAGGCCTGCTGCGCCGCAGGGGCATAGCCGGAGTTATATGGCTGTCCATAGTGGTGTGGGCCGTATTGATTCTGGCCATACTGCTGACCGTACTGGCCCTGGTATTGCTGGGTTTGCGGCTGACCTTGCTGGCCCTGGGCCCCCTGGTACTGATCCTGGTCCGGGAAATACTGCTGCGGACAGTCTATGTATTGTGTCTGCTCGTTCGAACCAAAATACTGTGTGCGCTCATTCGAGCCAAGATATTCCGTGCGGTCATCACCACGGAAAAACTCGGTACGATCATCGCGACCCGGGCGGCCACCCTGGTTTGAGCCACCATGGTTTGCTCCACCATGGTTCGCTCCAGAACGGCCGGAATTGCCAGAATGACCGGAATTGCCAGAATTAGGTGTCATTAATCCTCCTCAAGGCTTGGGCCCAGTCTAGACATTTTACGGCCCCACCCGCCGGGCCAATTCCCGACCCGTAGCGGTATCTTCTTCCGCCAGCTTCTTAGGGCTCGCCTGCGCTAGGATGCGACCTCCAGCAGCTCCCGCCCCAGGGCCAAGCTCAATCACGCGATCCACACGAGCCAGCGCCTCCAAGTTGTGCTCCACCATGACGACGGTGGCGCCGGCGTCGGCAAGCGCTTCCAACTTGTCCAGCAACTTCGCGCTATCGTGCGGGTGCAGCCCCATGGTTGGCTCGTCGAGCAGATACACACTGGATTTCTTCTGCGTCCGCTGCAGCTCCGTCGCCAACTTAATGCGCTGCGCCTCGCCACCAGACAACTCCGGCGCACCCTGCCCCAAGCGGAGGTAACCCAGGCCAAGTTCATCCAACACCTCTAAAGCCCGCACCACCTGGGTGATCTGGGAATGGTCCGGATCCTTTGTGCCGCCGTCACTGCCGGTGCCGCTACCGCTGCTATTACCGCCGTCGGCAAGGTCACGGAAAACCTCCAACGCTTCGGTAACGCGCAACTGCAGCACATCAGCCACGGTGCGCCCGTACCAGCGCACCTCCAGTGCCTCGTCGTTAAACCGGCCGCCCTGACACCGCGGGCACAACGTATAGGTCCCGGGCAGGAACACCAACTCGACCTCAATATGGCCAGCCCCCGAACACTCCGGACACTGCCCCTTTTTCGTGTTATAGGAAAACTTCGAGGCATTCCACTTCTTCGCATCCTTGCCATCCCGGCGCGCCTGGGCAGCGAAAATGCTGCGGACGCGGTCAAACATTCCGGTATACGTCGCCAAGGTGGAACGCGGAGTACGGCCGATGGGTTTCTGCGTGATCGTGACAACCCGGCTAATATCCGGGTGCTCCGTTGCGCGCTTGCCGACGACATCTGTCACCAACGTCGACTTACCCGAACCAGACACCCCAGCCACCGCGGTGAACTGGCCCAAGCCGAGCTCCAGGTCAAGCTCGCGCAGGTTCCGGTGGTTGATTCCCTGCAGCACCAGGTGGCCGTTAGCCTCGCGCGGGGCGTCGGCAAGCTTGAGACGTCGGTTCGCCAGGGCGCGGGCTGTGGGGTATTCGGCTAGCTGCCCGTTGGCGTCGACAAGCTCACCGGGCTTGCCCGCGAACACAACGGTGCCTCCCCCATCACCGGCATAGGGTCCGATATCGATGAGGTAATCAGCCTGGGCAACGAAATCCATGTCATGCTCAACGACGAACACGTTATTTCCCGCGGCCAGCAGGCGCCGGATCACTGTCAGGACCGCCGTGCGTTCCTGCGGATGCAGACCCGCGGTGGGTTCGTCGAGAATATAGGTCACGCCAAACAAGGAACTGTGCAACTGGGAAGCCAGGCGTAGACGTTGCAGCTCACCAGCCGACAGGGTGGTTGCGGCCCGATCCAGGCTCAAATGGCCCAGGCCAAGTTCCAGTGCGGCAGCCAGCGGAGGGATGATCTGGGTTAACAACAAGGCCTCGGCATCATCCTGCGCAGTACGGCTGGCCGGGGCCGCAGCAGTGTCGGGCTGGCCATCACGGGCGACGTTGCTGCCGCCGGCATGCTGGCCGAGTTCCTGCTGGCGGTGTACCAATTCCTGGTGCAGAAAGTCCAAAGACCACGCATTCAACTCATTAATCGGAACACCCAAATAGCGCACGTGCAGCGCCTGCGGTCGCAGCCCCGCGTCACCGCAATTGCTGCAGGTATGCGATTCCAGGAAAGACTCCGTACGACGCCGCAGCGAATCCGATTCCGTTTCCCGCAGCGTCTTATACAAATATTCCGCCACACTGCGCCAAGTGCCCTGGTAGGTGCGTTGGATCTGGTCGGCGCCGCGGTGCGGAACAATCTCGACGACGGGGCGCTCGCGGGTAAACAAGATCCAGTCGCGGTCGGACTCGGAAAGTTCCTGCCACGGGCGGTCAAGGTCATAGTCCAGCGCCTCCAGGATGTCGCGGAAGTTCTTGCCCGCCCAAGCGCCCGGCCACGCGGTGATCGCACCGTCGCGGATCGACAACTCCGGTTCGTGCACCATGGACGCTTCCGTGGCGACGAACTTCGTGCCCGTTCCACGACACTCCGGGCACATGCCATCGGCCGTATTCGGGCTGAAGGCATCCGAAGCCAGGCGGGTGATTGGGGTTTCGGACGGGGCGCCGTCAGACGGTGTACTCCCAGACGTTGCAGCGCCAGACAGTGCACCGTCAGACAGTGCGCTGTAATCACCACACCGGGAATACAACAGACGAACAATATTCGATGTGGAACTAATCGTGCCCACCGTCGAGCGCGCCCCAGGCGCCGTGGTCTGCTGCTGAAGCGCCACCGTCGGCGATAGCCCCTCAATGGAACCGACCTGCGGATCGGTCGCCTGGCTGATCAAGCGGCGCGCAAACGGAGCCACCGATTCCAGGTAACTACGCTGGCCTTCCCCATGGATCGTGCCGAACGCCAACGAGGATTTACCCGAACCACTAATACCGGTAAACGCCACCAGCTGACCGTGCGGGATGGTCACGTCAATGTGGCGCAAATTGTGCAGATTGGCATCATGGATGCTCACGCAGGTCGGGACCTGCATGGGTTGCTGCTGGTCAGAGGCGTCGGTTTGTGACGGGTTCGAAAAGTCCGAAGAAGGCATAACCTCCAGTCTAGCCGGGGGCGGATCTTTACCGCGGCGCCCAACTTTCACCATTTTCTCGGGCACGGTGGGCTTCCAATTCCGTGTACGCCGCACGCAACCGGTCCAACCACCAGTCGCGCGTCGCACCGTCCGCGGCCAAAGCAGCCAACCGATCAGCATCGGGTACCACCGGGGCAGTCGCCAGCATGCCGTCGACAAGCGAACGCGGCGCGGCCACATCTTCCAAAAACAGCGAACCCGTCGCCAAGCCCGCCGGTGCCGGGGCCACATCGATGTCCTCGTCGTCGTTGAACTTCGGCAAACTCGCCACCGCCGCCAGACCGGCATTAATACCCACCGCACTGTCCAAAGCCGAGGCAATCGTGACATCCATATGGCGCGCACGCAGATCCGCACTCAGCTGCAACACCCGACGTACCCCACCCAGCGGGGCCACCTTGACGACGGCTACATCCGCCGCCTGCAAATCCGCCACCCGGTACGGATCCTCCACCCGACGGATGCTCTCATCGGCGGCGACGCGAACAAAGATCCCGCGGCGCATCAGCTGGGTGCGAACCTCAGCCAGCTCCTCCGGCGTGGCACATGGCTGCTCCACATAATCCAGCGGGGCCAACGCGGATACCGCCTCCACGGCCTGCTCCACGCTCCACGCGCCATTGGCATCCACACGGATGCGGGTGCCCGGAATCCCGGAAAGTTCCTCGCGAACCGCGGACACCCGGGCGATGTCGTCGGCAAGCGCATCCCGGAAATCCTTACCAGGCTCGGCTACTTTCACTTTGACGCAACGGGCGCCGGGCATGCGGGAAAGCACCTCCGGAACCTGGGCTGGCTCCACCGCCGGAACCGTGGCATTGACCTCAATATAGTCGCGGTGGGCGGCCGGAAAACCCTGGTACGCAGCTTCCAACCCAGAGCGCAGCCAGGGGGCGGTCTCGCGGGCGGAGTAATCAGCGAACGGGGCGAATTCTCCCCACCCAGCCGCGCCGTCGATAAGCACCACTTCCCGGTGGTGCAGACCACGGAATTTCACCGCCATGGGCAAAGAAACAACGTGGGCGCGCTCAAGGATGTCTGCGAGAGGGGGCAGGGGTGGTTGAGGCGCCTGCGGCGGCTGCGGTGGCCGGGCGTCGTGATTCGGAAAATTCATGCCCCAAGCCTAGCTAGACTAAAGGCCATGACTAGCACTCCTGAGCACAAAACCGAGGCCAACCCCAATACAGCCCCCAAGGCCGAACGCAAGGCTAATCCCGACGTCAACCCCGATGTCAGCCCCGACGACAGCCCCTTCGATCCCACCCAATGGCGCACCGTCGCAGGCTTCGAAGACTTGACCGATATCACCTACCACCGTCACGTAGGCAACACCCGGCGCGACGGAATCGTGCGCATCGCCTTCGACCGGCCAGAGGTGCGCAACGCCTTCCGCCCGCACACCGTCGACGAGCTGTACCGCGCTCTCGACCACGCCCGCCGCACACCCGATGTGGGCACCGTGTTGTTGACCGGTAATGGACCCTCGCCGAAAGATGGCGGCTGGGCGTTTTGCTCCGGTGGCGACCAGCGCATCCGCGGGCGTTCCGGGTACCGATACGCCACAAGCCACGACTCGGATGTCACCAGTGCCGACGAATCCGGCGTGGATACCGCCCGCGAGAAAGTCGAAGGTGGGCGTTTGCACATCCTGGAGGTGCAACGGCTGATCCGCACGATGCCGAAGGTGGTCATCGCGGTGGTCAATGGTTGGGCCGCAGGTGGTGGGCACTCGCTGCATGTGGTGTGCGACCTGACGATCGCTTCGCGCCAACACGCCCGTTTTAAACAGACCGACGCCGACGTCGGAAGCTTCGATGCCGGTTATGGATCGGCCTACCTGGCGCAAATGGTGGGGCAGAAAAACGCGCGCGAGATCTTCTTTTTGGGCCGGTCCTACGATGCCACCCACATGATGAAGATGGGCGCGGTCAATATCGTGGCCGAGCACGCCGAGCTTGAGGCCGAAGCCATCCAGGCCGCCCGCGAGATCAACTCGAAATCGCCGACAGCACAGCGCATGCTGAAGTTCGCCTTCAATCTTGCCGACGACGGGCTGGCCGGCCAGCAAGTCTTCGCCGGCGAGGCCACGCGCTTGGCGTACATGACCGACGAGGCCGTGGAAGGTAAGGAAGCGTTTTTGGAAAAGCGCGACCCGAATTGGGAGGAGTTTCCTTATTACTACTAAGGACCTCAGCGATAAGGGCCCCAGCACGGCCGAGTCAGCAGAACAACCGAGCCCGAGCCCCGTGCCCGCTCCTGCCCCCGCCCATGCCCGGGTGCTGACCGCGCTTCCTGTCCGGCTTGATGATCCCGCAGCAATCCTCGACGACCTGGAAGCCGCCATCGCAGGCCAAGCACATTATCTTCCGGTACCCGCTGGCGACCGGGCGCGTACTGAGTTGCTGTATTCCTCGCAACGCGTCGGCCAGCCCATCGACGATGCTATTGCCCTAGTGGTGCCGACCTCGGGTTCCACTGGCACGCCCAAAGGGGCGCAATTAACTGCTTCCAATCTGGTGGCTTCGGCTGATGCCACCCACCAGGTCCTCGGCGGGCCCGGGCATTGGCTGTTGGCGCTACCCGCGTATCACATCGCCGGAATCCAGGTTTTGGTGCGCAGCCTAGTCGCCGGGGTGGATCCAGTATGCCTGGATCTTTCCCACGGTTTCCACATTCCCGCGTTTGCCGCCGCTGCGGAATATTTAGACCACGCCCGGGACGGGAACACCCCAGCTGCCCGCGAACCCATGTACACCGCATTAACCCCGATGCAGCTGGACAAAGCCATAGAAACCCTAGAGGGTATTACTGCTTTACGACGCTTCGATGCCATCTTGATCGGCGGGGCAGCACTAAACCCACAATTGGCGGAATCGGCTCGCAAGCTGGGCATCCGCCTCGTGACCACCTACGGCAGCGCCGAAACCGCCGGGGGCTGCATCTACGACGGCCACCCCTTGCCGTGCAGCTCCGTCGCCGTGGAATCCGGCCGCATCATGCTCGGTGGCGCCACCATCGCCTCCGGATACCGCAATATGCCGGGCCACGAAGCCTTCGCTCACCCGGACTGGCCGGGCTGGTTCGCCACCTCCGACGGCGGGCGCATTGTCGACGGCCGGTTGGAGGTCAGCGGGCGCCTCGACGCGGTAATCACCACCGGTGGTTTGAAGGTGCACCCGGAAATCATCGAAAAAGAGCTCTTGGCCGTGCCCGGGGTCAGCGGCGCCTGCGTCGTCGGGGTGGATGATCGCCGTTTCGGGCAGGCCATCATGGCGGCCTACGAAGGAACCGCACAAGTTGGCGAGATTTTCGACGCTCTCTACGAGCTCCCCCGCTGGCAGCTACCGAAAGAGCTGCTGCGTGTCGACGAACTGCCGCGGACGTCGCTGGGCAAAATCCACCGGGCTGGTGTGGCCGAACTATTCCAGCCACGGGGCTAGCTAGTCGCGAGCTCTAGTTGGTCGCCAACTGGCCGCCGACTAGTCAGCGGCCAGTCACCAACTAGTCGCGGTCGATAAACCGCAGATGCTTGTCGACGTAACGCTCGCCCGCCAAAGGATGGGTGTCCAAGAGGTTGTCGAGCGCGGCACGGTCGTCGTCGGCAAGCGTCACGTTGGCTGCCGCCACGTTCTCCTGGATGCGCGCCGGGTTAATGCTGCCCGGCAGCACCAACATGCCGCCCGGATGCTGCGCACCGCGATCCAACAACCACGCCAAGGCAATCTGGGCGGCGGTAGCATCGTAATGCTTTGCAATTTCCGCGACCCGGGCTGCGTTGCGCTGGTTTTGCGCGAAATTGTCCGGGTGCAGGCGCGGGCTGTTGGAATCCGCATTCGGCTCGGTGAGTTGGGCAGTAAGCATTCCCTTGGCCAGCGGGCTGTAGGCGATAAATCCGATTCCAAGCTCCGCGCAAGTTGGCAACACGGATTCTTCTACTCCTCGCGACCACAAGGAATATTCACTTTCGACCGCCGCAACCGGGAATTCACGGTGGGCGCGGGCGATGGTGGTGGCCGAAGCCTCACACAAACCAAAGTGGGCGACGAGGCCTTCGTCGACAAGCTCACCAACGGTGCCTGCAACCTCTTCGATGGGCACATCAGGGTCCACGCGGTGCTGCATGAACAAATCTAGGCGCTCGACGCCCAAACGACGGGCCGATTCCTGAGCGACACGGCGGATGGTTTCCGGGCGGGAATTCAGCTCGCCGGTGGGTTCGCCGTTGTCGATATTCCAACCGAACTTGGTGGCAATCGTTGGGGTCTGCACCGAAGAACCAGCAGGAACCGCAGGTGGCGTGTGGGCGCGGGCGAAGGCGTCGCCAAGCAACTCCTCGCCGGTGTATGGACCCTGAATCTCAGAAGTATCGAAGAATTCCACGCCAAGCTCGGCAGCGGTGCGCAACACCTGGATCATTTCCTGGCGGCGGGGTGAGTCCGAATAGGAATGCAGGGTCATGCCGGTACACCCCAGCCCAATCGGGAATAAATCAAGGGGCCCGGACTGTTTTGGGCCAGCCTGTGGGGTCTCGGACTGCAGACGCCCAGCCTGTGGGGTCTCGGACTGCCCAAGCCCAGACTGTGGGGTCTCGGACTGCCCAAGCCCAGACTGTGTTTCTGTCTGGCTGGTTGTGGTGTCGGTGTGATGGTTGGGTTTATCGCTCATGCTTCCACTCTAGGTCGCGATCTAGCACTAGTCTGTTCCACGTAAATCTTGGGAATTTGCGCGCACCAGACCCGCGGCAATTCCCCAACTGGAGAGCACGACGGCTCCAGTTACTGACCATCACGTTTCCGCTGCTGCCGCCCCAGCACTGAATCCCGCTGATGTCATTTGGTGTTTGTTAATGACATGCAATGTAGCGCACAATGAATGCATGAGCGCTACAACATATTCGGCCACTACCCGTGATTGGATCCAGGCGGCACGACCGCATACGTGGCCGAATGCGTTCGCTCCGGTTTTGGCCGGAACAGGCGCAGCGCTGTACCAAAATTCCGGCAAATTTGTCCCGTTCTTATTGGCCCTGATCGTCTCCTGGGCTTTGGTCATCGGGGTCAATTACGCGAACGATTATTCGGACGGCATCCGCGGCACCGACGACGAACGCACCGGCCCCACCCGGCTCACCGCCAGCAAACTCGCCCGGCCTGCAGCCGTGAAGAAGGCGGCTTTCATCTCGTTCGGTGTCGCAGGTGTGGCAGGACTGATCCTGGCGCTACTTTCTGCCTGGTGGCTGATCCTGGTGGGCGCGGTGTGCTTGGCCGGGGCCTGGTTTTATACCGGGGGGAAGAACCCGTATGGCTATAAGGGCCTGGGCGAGGTCGCGATCTTCATTTTCTTTGGCCTCATCGCCGTGTTGGGTACCGAGTTCACCCAAGCCGGTGCCATCTCTGAAGTCGGTATTGGTTTGGCTATTTCCGTCGGCGCGATGTCCTCGGCGGTGAACCTGACCAACAATATCCGGGATATCGCCACCGACAAGCCAGCAGGCAAACGCACCCTGGCGGTCATCCTGGGCGATTCAGCCTCCCGCAAGCTATATACCGTGCTGCTGATCATCCCGTATATCGTGACGTTCGTGGTCGGAATCCTGGCATTTCCGGCGACCTGGATCGCGTTTATTTCCGGTTACTGGACACTGAAGGCCCTGCACCGAGTAAATTCGGGGGCACGCGGTGGACAACTGGTCACCGTGTTGGCGCTGACCGGGCGCGCGATGGCGTTGTGGTCCGGGCTCATGTTTATCGCCCTGGCGTTGGCCTAGGTTGTGTTGGTCTACGTTGCTTTGGCGTAGGTTGAGCGTAAGTCAGGATTAGTTCTGGTCTTGACCGGCACCGGAGCCAGTAGTCCGTCGTAAAGCCTAAAAAGCCCAAGAAGCCCAACAAGCCCATAGGAGGGCGTATATGGCAGGTGTGATCACCGCTTTTACCATCATCTTGTCGATCATCGCCGTGGGCTTTGCGCTATCCAAATACGGCATCATCGGCAACGATTCCCAACGGCTGGTCCTGAACAAAACCGCCTTTTACGCCGCCACGCCCTGCCTGCTGTTTACCTCGCTCGCGAAATCTAATCCGGGCACGCTCTTTTCCCCGGTACTTGCCGCCGTCGTTGTCTCCAGCCTGCTCACGGGCGCAAGCTATATCATCGCCTCCCGGCTGTTTTTTCCGAAAGACTTGCCGACGACCACAATGGGCGCGGCCTCATCGTTTTATTTCAACTCCGTGAACATTGGGCTGCCGGTGAGCATCTACGTGGTAGGCGAAGCCACCTGGGTGATTTCGATCTTGATGCTGCAGATGGTGTTTTTCACACCGTTTATTCTGGCTGCGCTGAACGACGGACATGGGCGCACCCGTGGCGCGAAGATTGTTGATGGCATCCGTTCCGGGTTTTTGTCGCCGCTGGTGCTCGCGGGAATTGCGGGCATGATTGTTGCGGTGGCTGGCTGGGAAATCCCGGAGGTTGCGATGGAGCCGATGTCGATTATTGGTGGCGCATCCATCCCGATGATTCTGATCAGTTTTGGCGCTTCCCTGACCTCAATCCACATCCTCGACGATCCAGCAGATCGCCCCGCCGTCATCACCGCCACCGCCATGAAACTCGTGCTCATGCCAGTATTCGCGTGGTTGGCCAGCCTGGCACTGGGGCTAAGCAGCGACCACCTCTACGTCGCCGTGATCTTGGCCTGCTTGCCGACGGCGCAAAACGTGTACAACTACGCCGCCACCTACCAAAAAGGCCTCGCTGTTACCCGCGATACCGTTTTCTTGACGACGTTTGCTTCCCTGCCGGTCATGGCCATAGTGGCCGGGATTTTCGGTAGTTAAAAGACCTAGACCCGCTGGTTAGTGGCCCGGTGGGGCCGGATAGTAGCCAGTAGCACGCTGAGGCCGAATTATTGCAGGTTGCGCTTTCCGGTTACTGCCTATCTAACGGCCAGCGAGTTCCCGGTTGACCCATTCTTTGCGAGCTTTGCGCTGCTGCGCCAGCTTGGCGACGGCCTCTGTGGTTTCGATGCGGAGTTTTTTGAAGATCAGCATCGACAGCGGCAGCGCCACCAACAGTGCCAGAAGCGCAGACACCACCGGTGGAACCTGAGCTCCGATGAGAAGCGCCAATGCCTGGATCACGATGGTCAGCCCCAAAAACAGCCCCAAGCGGGCAGCCCCGTATTTCAGCATCGAACGGGTTGCGTGTTTGCGGGTTTGTGGGTCGAGTTGGGGTTCTTCAGCAGGTGCAAAACTGTGCTGGGATTCATCCCGCAAAGCTGGGTTAGCACTTTCGGTGGCACGCTGGCTATTGCTGGACAGACCCGAGCCTTCTGCACCTTGTGCGTCTGACCGAGCCGGGATACCGGTGTGCCCACCATTGCTGTCTGGTTGATTAGTCACGAGATTCATCCTAAGTCGCACCGATCGTGCCGTAAAATAACCCCCATGGGAAAGCTGATCTTGTTAGCACTAATAGTCTTGGCCGCAGTCTTGGTGTGGAAAGCCTTCGGCCCTGCATCGTGGAATCAAAACCGCCAGGCAAATTCTGCTGATCGTCCATCAATCAAGGGGCCGGACGATGATGAAGAGTTCCTGTGGAATATCGAAAAGAACCGATTTAAAGAACGTCGTCGTCAAGAACAAGAACAACAGCAACGCCGCGACGAGCAACAGCGGCAAGAGGGTCAACAGCGCCACGACGGGCAACAACGCAACGAGCATCGACAGCGCGCCGAGGATCAGCAGTACCAAGGCCGAGACCAGAGCGCGTCAGACCGACGATCCGACGCGGGCGATCAGGCGGATCCGAACGCACACGGCGCGCAGCATTCCCGCAATACACCCTCCCAGGACAGCTCATCAGACTCCAACCAGCCGAAGGATTTAGGCGCCCCACGCGACGACGAGAAAACCGACGATCGGTAGAACGAACTTAGCGGCTGCGGCCTAGTTCCTAGTTCAGCCCGGAGTAGGAATGCAAGCCCGACACCACCATGTTGATAAAGAAGAAGTTAAAGATCGTGGTGGCCAGGGCAACAATATTGATCCACGCGGCACGCATGGCACGCCACCCGGCTGTGGCACGGGCATGCAGATACGCCGCGTATAAGATCCAGGAAATTAGAGAAACGGTTTCTTTCGGGTCCCAGTTCCACGGCCTACCCCACGCGGCTTCTGCCCAAATCGCACCCAGCAAGAGCCCCAGGCCAAGCACCGGCAAGGTCACAATCGCAGACTTATAGGCCAGCCCGTCAAGCTTTTTCGCACTCGGCAAAGGCTTCACAATCGCGCCGACAATGCCGTTACTCTCCTCGCCTTGTGGCTGCCAACGTCGCAATAAATACAACAACGAAGCGACACCCGAAAGCATGCCGATGGAACCACCTAAGACGGCAATGCCCACGTGGATCGGCAACCAGAACGAACGCAGCGCTGGAACCAATGGGGCAGATTCTGCATATAGGTGTGAACCGCCAACGAACATCAAGATGATGACGGGAAGCAGCAGCCAGGGCCACAGCACACGCCATTCTTGGCGCTGGCCAATAACCACAGCCGCCACAACCATGGTGAGCAAAGTCAGCATGAGCGAATACTCATACATGTTGCCGAACGGGAACCGGCTGGTCGCCAAGCCACGAGTAAGCACAGCACCGGACTGAACAATAATTCCCAGCCAGATCAGAGTCTGCGCCATACCTGACCACTTGCGGGCACCAGCTTCCAGTTCGTCGACTGTTTTGCCACCGGCCCCTGCATCAGCATCGCGGTTATCGTCGGCAGCGCGACCATCGACAGCGCGGTTATCGTCGGCAGCGCGACCGTCGGCCCCAACGAGTTCGCGTTGCCGGTGTGCGTCGATCACGCTTTTCACCTTGACGTAAAACACCAGGGCAACAACCAGGGCAATCGCATAAATAACGAACGTCGTCCGGAACATCAGGTCCGAGAAGTTGGACAGCGTTTGATCAGCAAGCATTAATTCACACTTTCCTATCGTGATCACGACGTTTCCGGACCAACATCCGCGGATGCCGCAGGAAACATTTGCATTTCAAGCTACCGCAGACCAGCCGTGAACCTCAACTAACGATAGGTTCGACATAATCCTTTCGGATGATGAACGCGTAGCCGCAAAACAGCAAACTCTAAAAATGTCCGCATCCCCAATTTTGCCGATTCACCGGCCATTGGGCCCAACTAAGGCTGACAACGCTTGCGCTAGTCCCGGGAATACAATTCGTCTTCTTCCACATCATCCGGGTCCGGAAGATCAAAAAGCTCCCGGTAGATCCTATCCAGCTCTTCTCCCCAACCAGCGCGGTCAGTACGAGCCAGTCCAGCCATCTCGATACCGGTGGTGCCATCGCCATTATCAGTAAACCGCACCCAAATACGGCGACGCTTAATCACCAGCGAACCTACCAACGACAACAACATCACGATCGTCGACAGCAACACCCAGCGCTGGAAGGGATCGTTCGCGACCTGGTAGTTCGCAAACTCCGAAGCACCGTCGAAAGTCAGCTCAGTACCATCGTCCAGGGTGATGGACTCGCCTACTTCCAGGTTCACACGCTCCAACTTCTGCAACTGGCCACTGTGAATCAGGGTCTGGTCCAGGTCAAAAATTGACTGCGCGATACCCGTATCCAATCCGGCATCACCCCGGTAAACATCAATCGCCACCGCCGGGTCACGCATCTCTGGGAAAGCCGAAGTCAGCAGCTCGCCATTCTCTCCCTGCCAATCAGCCGTCGGCGCGAACAACCCCTGCAGTGCGATCTGGTTCTGCCGGCGCTCATACAGATCTGGGTACATGCCGGCAGGAGGATCGAAACGCATCGCACCGGAAGACAAGAAGTTCACCAAATCATCCGGTCGGAACTGCCAAGTCTGGGTCCGGGTTTCCCCATTAGGCCACTTCACGGTAAACGTCGGCGCAAACCCATGGCCCTGCAAATAAACACGGTCGCCGTCAATACGCAACGGATCATTCACCCGCAACTGGTAGTCGTCCCATGTTTCCGGGTCGGAGAAAATCTCGTCGCCCTGCGCATAGGAAATATCAGAACTGAACATCTCCGCCTGCCCATTAGGCAGATAATCAGCGCGGAAATTATGGGCAATGAAACAGAACGGGTTCAGGCCCGTGCCGTCGAAAAGCGGCCCAGCGCGGAAAGAGTCATAGCTTGAGACGGAAGTATTACAGAATTCAGTGGACTGGTCCAGCTCGACCGCACCATCGTAGCTACCAGATTCAGTAACAATAATGACCTGCCCCTCGTAGTAGACCATGCGCCCTGCAGCCACCGTCACCAAAATGGCAACCAACGCGATGTGGAATAACAAATTCGCCAGCTCACGCCCATAACCGCGCTCTGCAGAAATAGACGGTCTCCCGGCGCGGTCCTCATCGGCACTAAATTCCGAGATACGCCAGCGGCGCAGCAGCCTTAACGTCTCAGTGCGGGCGTCGGCAAGCGACTTGTCCAAGGTGCCCGTGTGGTGATGCGGCATCCGGTGCAAGAAACGCGGGGCTCGAGTCGGACGCGCGCGCCACGCCTTATAGTGATCCCAACTACGCGGGATAATACAGCCGACCAGCGAGGCCGCCAGCAACGTGAAAATCGCGATAAACCACGAGGATTGGAAGACGTCGAAAAGCTGCAACGAATCGTAGACCTCGGCGAGCTTGCCGTTATTCGCGATGTACTCGTTGACGTTGTCCTCATTCAACGAACGCTGCGGCAACAATGCGCCCGGCACCGCGGCTATGGCCAATAGGAACAACAACACCAGCGCCGTACGCATGCTGGTCAGCCAGTTCCAGGCTCGTTTCCACAATCGCCAGGGCAACCAGGATTTGCGCGCGGTAGTGTCCACGGTGAGCTCCTTAAGGAAAATCGCGGGAATAGTCAGCGGGTTGGCTGGCTAGGGTTGAGTGGCTAGGGTGATGGGACAGGGGAGGCAGGCTAAATCAGAGTCGTTCCATAATCAAAAGTCCACTGCTGAATATAGCTAATGAACTCCGCCCACAAGCCCGTCGCCAGCGCGAGACCGACGAGGATCATCAGCACGCCACCGATGGTCTGAATGGTGCGGGAATTCTTGCGCAACCAATCGATAGAGCGCATCGCTTTGGCCGAGCCCAGTGCGAACAGTACAAACGGCAGCCCCAGGCCTAGGCAATAACCGATGATCATGATCACACCCCGGGCCGCGGTGCTGCCTTCGGTACCAGCGGAAATCGAAATGATCGCCGCAAGAGTCGGGCCCAGGCACGGCGTCCAGCCCAAAGCAAACACGCCTCCTAACAGGGGCGCCCCCGCCCAGGTGCTCCATTTTTTCGGTTCAGCACGAGTATCACGCTGCAGAAATTTCACGCCACCCAAAAACACGACCCCCATCAGGATCGTGACGACGCCGCCGACCCGCTGCAAGGTTTCCGCATTGGCATTAATAGCACTTAAAGCACCGAAAACAGAAACCGTCGCCAACAAAAAAACCGTGGTGAACCCAGCGATGAATAGCAGCGATGCACCAACCACGGCCCACTGGCGGCGCTTGGCGACGCGAACACCATAACGGTCATCCAACTCCACCGAGCCACCCGCGACCCCCGCAAGGTAGGAAATGTAGCCAGGGACCAGCGGGACGACGCATGGCGAAGCAAAAGACACGAGCCCGGCCAGCGCGGCGGCAAGAAAGCCCAGAATCAGCGGGCCACTGGCGGCGGCATCCGCAAACGACGACGCAGACACACTAGCACTGGCACTGGCGTGAAAGCTGGCGTTAACGGCTTGTTCGGTAATCACTGGATACAGGTTTTCGAGGTTCAGCAGGTTTACAAACTCCCTAGAAGCTATAGACACGACCGTCGGCTAGCTTTCGTCGAGAAGCGGCAATGCTGCATCAAGAATGTCCTGATCGGTAACTTCCCGCAGGAAAACCGCGGCAGGGCGGTGTTGTTTATCCAAGACGATCGTCGTTGGCACCACAGAAGTCGGAATACCACCCAACGCAGCCGCGGAACGGAACGGCGGATCATAAATCGACGGGTACTCCACGCCGTTATCTTTAACGAAATCCTGCGAGATCGTTTGATTGTAGTCTCGGACGTTAATGCCCAAAACGGTGCCACCGGATTCACTCAGCTTCTCGTGGGCGCGTTGCAGATCATCTACCTCCGCACGACACGGCGCGCACCACTGGCCCCACGAGTTCAGGACGACGACTTCGCCCGCGAAATCATCCAACGCCACGGCGTCACCCTCATCCATCAACGACGGGCCACGCAAGTTAGCGATCGGCTGCCGCTCGGATTCTTCATAGAAGATTTCCGTTTGCCCGCCCGGGGTATGAAACTCGAACGTTCCGCCCACATCAGAAACCGCATTCTTATTGGCTTCTTCCGACGCACACGCAACCAAAGTCAACGACAACGCCCCCGCCACGACAAGCGACGCTGCGGCACGGGAACGTCGGAATGGTCCAAAAGTCGTAATCATAGTACCCCTAGTATCACCCAACATGGCAGTTGAACCAAGTTGGGAACTAGGGCCAGCATCTGAAGGCTTGAGCTGTGTGTGTTAAATCTCCCGGGCCGGGGTGGAATAGCGGATATCAATAATGTCTTTTCCGCTAAATACCAAGCTGGTCACCGACGCCAGGGCACACTCTCGATTCCATGGGGCATGTGCCAACGCCTGGCCGCGCACCGTGCGTTGCACCATAACAATCGGCAATTGGTGAGATACCACAATCCCCTCGTGGCCTTCGGCCTTGTCACGGATATCGTGCACAGCCGCCATCATGCGATCGGCGATGTCCACGAACGGCTCACCCCAGGATGGTTCCAGAGGGTTATACATCTGCGGCCACCGCTTTGGGTTCCACAACTGCGAACGCCACCCCTTCGTGCGCAGGCCTTCAAAATCGTTTCCAGACTCAATCACCTGGGGACATTCCTCGATATCAAGCCCGGTCACTTGAGAGATTGGTTGGGCGGTTTGTTGCGCACGCAGCAACGGCGACGCCGCCAGATATGCCACATCATGGCCTTCGAACGATTTCGCGGTACGTGCCGCCATGGAGTGACCACGCGAGGACAGATGGTAGCCCGGGATACACCCATACAGAATCTTGCCGGGATTAAAGACCTCCCCGTGACGCACCAGGTGGACGATCGTCACTGGAATCTCCGAACCCGTACCACCGGTTTGCTTAGCTTCGTGGGCTGCACGGTGATCGCTGGGTGAGGTGTTCGACATGGGGCAATTCTCCTATTCCGGGTTTTATGGGTCCTGGTCTTGCGGGCCGCGTGACAATCCGACCATCAACCACGCGGTACTCCAACGGTATTAGTCAACCGGCTGTGCGGCAGCGGCAGCCTTCGCGGCCGGGGCCAGTGCCTTTTCCAATATCTCGAAGTCTGCATCACCCAACGCGTCATGAACGAACCAGGTCTCGAAGGCCGAAGGCGGCACTACCACCCCGTTATCCAGCAATGCGTGGAAGAACGGCCCAAACCGGAACGTATCGGCAGCCTGCATATCAGCAAAGTTGCGCCCCTGGCCTTCGGCGAAACGCACGGACAACATGGTGCCGGCACGCTGAATATTGTGGGCAACGCCTTCCGCCTGCAATGCACGCGAAATCATCTCACCGAGTTTGTCCGCATGCCCACCAATACGCTGGTACAGGGATTCGTCGGCAAGCTGGAGCGACTTCGTTCCCGCCGCAACGGCGACCGGATTACCCGACAGGGTTCCGGCCTGGTAGACGGGGCCTTCCGGCGCCAGGTGCGCCATGATGTCAGCACGACCACCAAAAGCAGCGGCAGGCAACCCACCAGAAATAACTTTGCCGAAAGTGACCAGGTCACCAGCCACGCCATCAATGCCGTACCACCCCTGGTACGAGGTACGGAACCCAGTCATAACCTCATCGAGGATCAACAGCGCATCATTGTCGTGGGCGAGTTCCTTCAGCGCCTGGTTAAACCCTTCATCCGGGGCGACGGTTCCCATGTTTCCGGCCGCGGCCTCGGCGATCACCGCCGCAATCTCCCCCGGGTTTTCGGCAAATGCCTGGCGCACAGCATCCACATCGTTGTACGGGACGACGATGGTTTCCGACGCCTGCGCCTTGGTTACGCCTGGAGAATCCGGACTTGACGACGTCAGCACGCCCGAACCAGCAGAAGCCAGCAGGGCATCAACATGACCGTGGTAGCAGCCCTGGAACTTGATGATCTTGCTCTTGCCGGTATATCCGCGCGCCAAGCGCACGGCGGTCATCGTCGCTTCGGTACCCGAATTAACCAGGCGAACCTTGTCGACGGCGGTACGCTGAGCAATCAGCTCTGCCAGTTCCACCTCACCGGTGGTTGGGGTGCCGAAACCAAGTCCTTTTTCGGCGGCCCGGGTGACAGCCGCAACGATCTCTGGATGAGCATTGCCATGGATTCCTGGGCCGTAAGAACACAGCAAATCGACGTACTCAATTCCATCCACGTCGAATAAGCGGGAGCCTGTGCCGTGATGAATAAACCGGGCGGTACCGCCGACCGCGTCGAATGTGCGGGCTGGAGAGTTCACCCCACCTGGGGTTATCTCCACCGCGCGGCGGAACCACTCCTCTGAACGAGCAGAAGGTAATCCGGTACCAGCAGCATCTGAATTGTTCTGAGTCATGCACCCTAGTCTACGGGGTTCCTACACTCACGAGATCACTGACGGGGTGACTGACAAGGTCACTGACGAGGTTCGCAGTCTCTGCGCATCTTTCTGCCAAAACTTACGAGCTCTCATAGTACGAGCTATCAGAGCACGACCTATCAAAGTTTGAGCCTTGTCGGAACGGGCGACCTCCCAGCGTTTGCGACCTGCCAGAGGTGGAACCTGTCAGGACTTGGGACCTCCCCGAGGTTGCAACCTCCCGGAGGTTGCGGCCTGCCAGCACTTGTGACCTCTCCGAGGTTGCGAGCTGCCGGAGGTGGAACTTGCCAGAGGTGGTGTCCTTCTACAGCTGTCGGGCTAGCTCCCGTGCCGTCTTACGCGCATGCGCAATCACTGCCGGCACACCGACCCCACCAGCCCACGCACCAGTAGCAGCGATGCGGTCGGCCTCGGCAAGCTCGGCTTCCGCACGACGCACAGTTTCTGTGTGCGTGTGATCATAGCGCGGTAATCCTCCGAACCACCGCTGCGTGTAGATCTCTTCAACCCCAGCGGCACGACCATCAAACCCGGTAATCGCAACGAGATCATCGAGCGCATGATCAACCAGCTCATCTTCCTGCGCCCGCGTAATCGCATCCTCACCGAAACGGCCGAAGCTAGCACGCACAATCGTTCCCCGCTGCGCCAAATGCGGCCACTTCCGCGACGACAAGGTGAACGCCTTCGCTGTCACACCCGGTTGATCCGCAGCAACGAGGATCCCAGAATTTTCTGGAAGCGCGTTTCCTTCTGGGTCCACATCCGAAGCAAAACGCAGACCCACGACAGCAGAACTAGCCAATTTGATAGAACTCATGGCCTCCGCAGCCTTCACAGTAGCGCCAGGTAGAGATTTCAAGATGCGCGAAGCCATCGGAGCCGGCGTTGCAACGAGGACGGCGTCGTAAAGAGTCTCATCCACGCCCATGCCCACCAGACGGTACTGCGGGCGAGCCATATCTGTTGACTCAGAAACCGCAGCGATCCCAGTGACAAAAGTCTCCAGGTAAATCTCAGCATCCGAGGCTTCCGCCAAACGCTCATACAAGCTGGCGTAGCCATTGCGGAACGTGCCAAAAACCGGGGCTGGTTTCGACTCCGGGGTTGATTTTGCTTCAGGTTTCACCTCGCGGTCGGACTTATTGAGCGCCTGGGCTGGACTATTCGGCTCCTGGGTAACCGAAGAATCATACGACAAAGAGCCAGCCTTGTTCCCAGAAGAAACCACCCGCGCGACAGCGGCACTCAGCGTCACCGGCTCACCCGCGCGAGCCAAAGCATCCAGGGCATTGGCCAGAGCAGGAACAGTGGCACGAATACCCAAATCATCCGCACCACAGGAATACACCCCGCCCAACAAAGCCGAAACGCAGCGGTCCACAACCTCATCACTGTAACGATCGCGCACCAACAAGCCGAGGCTTTGATCTCCGCCAACCTCCCAACCAATCGGCTCGCGTTGAGCTTCCGCATCAATAGCCGTGACCGTTTCCGGGCTAACCACACCGGCCACAGACTCTCCCGACGCCGGAATCCCCATCACACCACCGGCAGGCAGCACATGGTGTGCGCCCTGGGCATACAACACCGGACGCAGCCCCGAGGGATAAACAATCTCGTCGGCAAGGCCCAATTCCGCGAAAAACTCATGGGCGTCATCCCGCCGAGCCAAAAACGCCTCTGCCCCCATGTCAACAGGACCACCATCGAAAGGCACGGTGTGCAGCTTTCCACCAATACGCTCCGAACCTTCCCAAACATCAATCTGAGCCGAGGGCAGTTCCTGGCGCAGCTGATAAGCAGCAGTCAGGCCGGCGAGTCCGGCTCCAATAATGGCACAGCGGGTCATGGGAAAATCACTCCGAGTAGGTCAAATATAGGTTGATATGGGTCAAATCTCAGTTTGGCCAGAGCATGGGCATCATAGGTGGAGGAAGGCTGCGACAGTTCGCGGCTGTTACCGGAGGCCATGGTTTGCAGCGCGATCATGTCTGGAGGCACAGTCGTCAAGGTGGGCTTTACTGGTGCTTTCAGGCTTTGTTCAGGATTTTGTTCAGGCTTTTTATTTTTCATGCTTTTCCGGGGCAGCAACCGCCCCGGTCTCGACACTATGAATAAGCTCGACGGCCTTCGTAATATCTTCCGGCACAGTATTAGGTAACACGCCATGCCCGAGGTTAAAAATGTGGCCAGTCGCGTGACCAACAGCAATCGCGTCAGCAGCTTCGCCTTTAATACGGGTAATCTCGCGTGCCATTGCCTGCTCACCGCTGAACAAAATCGCAGGATCCAAGTTACCCTGCAACACCCGCGGCCCCACAGCACTGTGAATACGCTCAGCCGCACTGTCCATCGGAACACGCCAATCCACACCCATAACTTCTGAACCAGCCTCGCTCATCGCGCCAAGTAATTCTCCCGTGCCGACGCCAAAGTGGATACGCGGGATCTCACCATCCACAGTCTCAAGGATGCGCTGCGAATAGGGCAGCACGAATTCTCGATAATCGCGTTCTGTGAGATATCCAGCCCAGGAATCAAACAACTGCATGGCATCGATGCCCGCGGCAATCTGGGTCTGTAAAAAACAGGTTACCGTCGGGGTGATCTTTTCCATCAGCAAATGCCAGGTATCCGGGTCTGATTGCATCAGCGATTTCGTGCGCTCATGGTTTTTCGACGGCCCCCCTTCCACGAGGTAGCTAGCCAAAGTAAACGGAGCTCCAACGAAACCAATGAGCGCCTGGGAATCCGTAAGCTCATCGAGAATAAGTCCAATGCCCTCTGCTACCTCCGCGATGTCATCGTCGAGCACCGGCAGGTTGCGCACATCCTGTGGGGTGCGCACGGCATGTGCCATCACAGGACCGCGCCCCGGAACAATTTCGACGTCAATGCCCGCTGCTTTCAAAGGGATGACAATGTCAGAAAACAAAATTGCGGCATCGACATCGTGGCGGCGGACTGGCTGCATGGTAATTTCCGCAAGCATGTCGGGCTTAAAACATGCATCCAGCATGCCGGTTCCTTCACGTAGCTCGCGATACTCGGGAAGGCTCCGGCCAGCCTGGCGCATAAACCACACAGGGGTGCGGCTCGGGGTGCGGCCGTGAGCAGCAGCAAGAAAAGGCGAATTATTCAAATTCCGACGCGTCATAGCCCCCATTATCCATGAGGTCGCGACCTAGAACGAAACCGGAATCCAAGGCTTCATAGGATTCAGGGCAATTAATGGAGTTCAGGGCCCTGGACGTAATCGGGGCCTTGGAGGCAGTCAGGACAATGAGTAGTCAGGACAATGAGTAGTCAGGACAATGCTGGTGTTCAGCGGCTCAGAGATATTTCACTAGACCGGGCGTCTTGTGTACTCCCCGGTTTCTCAGGTTTCTCAGGTTTCTTAGTCTCCGGCGCCTTATTGGCGCCTTTCAGTTTCTTCTCCGACTGCTTTTTGGCTTGCTTTTCTTTTTTCTTCTGCAGGCGACGTTCCTGTTCGGCACGAAGCTCTTGTTCCATCTGCCGCATGCGTTCTAATTCGCCCGTATAATCAAGCGTCTCATTACGTCCGCCAAAGATGAGTGTGAGAACAGCAGCGACACCAACCAGCACCTGCAAATTACCGTCAATGATGTAGAACGCTTCCGGAATATCCGACAAAGGGTTGCCCGAAGATCCGAAAATCAAAACCAGCCGAAACGTAAAATACAGGGCAAAGAAAAACAGCATCCGCCGCCCCAATCCGGCCCGTTTATGCTGTGTATTAACCAAATACAGCATCGTTGCCAGCAGCCCCAACAACAGCACCGAGATAAGCCCCATCAAAACAATCGAGCCGTAGACACCAAAGTTCAGCAGATTCTCGCTGATGGTTTGGCCACTTTCTTCAATGCTGCTGGCAGCCTGCGCCTGCAGCTCGGATGGATCCCACAACGCCAAAGCTACGTTCAGGATTTGATGGATAAGCTCCACGAGTAAAATGCCCGCCCACAGCCGGACATACAGCCGAACGGAATCCGGCTGGTCCGGGCGATCAGATTTCTGCGAGCTGCGCTTCGGGGCGTGTTCTTTCACCCCCTGCCCCTGGCGCCCGTGCCCTTTCGGCCGCGCTGCCCCCGATGCATCAACGTTTGTGCTTACGACATTCTTTGTGTTTCCAGCATTATGCATGCTCACTGCATCCTTTGCCGTTGGGCCGATCACGGGAGATTGGGACTGCATATTCACCATAGGGTGCACCTTATACACTGCGTGATTTTTGTGCACGACCGCAGGCAGAGCTCACCCACCCGGTGGCAAGCTACAGCTTGCTCGGCTGCTCGCTACTGTTGGCAATCACTGGCAATCATTGGCTGCTTCTAGCTGCCACTCGCTACTGGTAGCAACTACTAATTGCTACTGGTTACTGCTGACAATTACCGGTTACTACCAATTACTACCGGCTACTAACAGCTACTGCTGGGTTACTGCTGGTTCAACATCCGCGCAGCATCGGTGGCGAAATACGTCAGGATTTGATTCGCCCCTGCACGCTTAATGCTCAACAACGATTCCATCATGGCAGCGTCGCGATCAACCCAGCCATTGAGGCCAGCAGCCTGGATCATCGAATACTCACCAGAAACCTGGTAGGCGGAGACCGGAGCCGGTGAAAATTCAGCAATCTCGCTGATAATATCCAGATACGCCAAAGCAGGCTTCACCATGACAAAGTCCGCGCCTTCATCGATATCCAGCTGTGCCTCCAGCAAGGACTCCCGGCGGTTAGCAGGATCCTGCTGATAAGTACGACGATCGCCTTGTAAGGACGAACCAACTGCCTCACGGAACGGTCCAAAATACGCCGAGGCATATTTCGCGGAGTAAGCCATAATCGCAACGTCCTTAAAGCCTGCAGCGTCCAGCCCTTCGCGGATAGCTGCAACCTGCCCATCCATCATTCCGGATGGCGACACCAAGTGTGCGCCAGCAGATGCCTGGCTTACTGCCATATCGACATAGCAGTCGACCGTCGCGTCGTTGAGCACCCCTCCGTCGGCGTCGAGAAGCCCACAATGTCCATGGCTGGTGAATTCATCCAGACAGGTATCGGCCATGATTAATAAGTCGTTGCCGAATTCTTTCCGCAGGTGCGCAATAGCTCGGTTGAGGATGCCGTTTTCTGCCCAGGCCTGGGAACCATTCTCGTCTTTGTCTTCGGCGAGCGGAACGCCAAACAAATCAACGCAACGCACCCCCTGCTCTAGGGTTTGTTCTGCCGCGCGGGTCAGGGAATCAAAAGTGTGCTGGTAGACACCAGGCATCGCCGAGATCGCGTTCGGTTCCTCCAACCCATCAGCGATGAAGATCGGGAGAATGAAATCAGCAGGGCGCAGGTGCGTTTCCGCAGTAAGCTCGCGCAGTGCTGGGGTGGTGCGTAGGCGACGAGGTCGTCGGGATAGAGGGTAATCCACTTCGGGGACCTTCCTTAATTTCCATATTGGGGTGCTGGCTTAGCGCTAGGTCAAAATTGGCGCTAGAGCAGAATCGACGTTAGGGCACGATCGGTATGGGACAGGGCAGGCTCTAGGCTAAATGTTAATACCGAGCCTTAGCTCAGGCTTGTCGACGAAGCAGCCTTCCGCCGCGTACGGCGTTTTTTCCTCGGAGCCGGCAAGTTACCGGTCGCGCGCAAGTGCGCAACGTGATCCGCCAAAGCGTCGATAAGATGCGGAACATCGGCAACTTCAGGGACCACGTCGACACGCAACCCCACCTCTTCTGCCGCCGCTTTCGCCATCGGCCCAATACAAGCGATGATCGTACGCTGATGTGGTTTACCAGCGATTCCTACGAGGTTGCGCACTGTTGATCCGGACGTGAACGCCACCGCATCGAAACCACCAGTTTTGATCATGTCGCGGGTTTCCGCCGACGGCGGGGCTGCGCGCACAGTCCGGTAGGCCACCACGTCATCGACTTCCCAGCCCAGCGCCTCCAGGCCTTCCACCAAAGCGTCGCCAGCGATATCAGCACGTGGCAGGAGCACACGGCCCACGGCGTCGATATCTTCCACATAAGGTGGGAACGATTCCACCAGACCATGGGCATTTTGCGAATCGGCTTTCGGCAGGGCCTCGGGCACCATGCCTTTTTCGCGGATCGCCTCCGCGGTTTTTCCTCCCACAGCGGCCAGGTGCACACCTGCAAAATCGCGGGCATCCAAACCCAAGTCAGCAATTTTGTCCCACACAACCTTGACCGCATTCACACTGGTGAACACGACCCACTTATAACGGCCTTCCACGATGCCTTTGATCGCGCGGTCCATCTGGGCTGGATTTCGCGGCGGTTCCACGGAAATCGTCGGCACTAATTGTGGAATAGCGCCATAGGATGCCAGCTGTGCTGACATAGGGCCTGCTTGTTCCTTCGTGCGTGGCACAAGTACACGCCACCCATACAACGGACGATTTTCCCACCACGAATACTTGGACCGGTCATCGAAGCTGCGCCCCAACGTCACCACCAAGGTCCCGTCAAGTTCAGCATTCAACTTGCCCAACGTTTCCAGGGTGGCCTCGTAAGTGCGTTGCAGCCGGGTGGTTCCGTTAACCGTCACAAACGCGGGGGTATCAACACTCATCCCACGAGCTGTGAGTTCCTCGGCGATCGTCGGGAGTTCCGAGGCAAAGGTTTGCAGCACGATGGGCTGGGTTGCCACAGATAGTTGATCCCAGTCGACGTCGCCGTCAGTCATGTCAGCTTCAGTGTAGGTTGAACCCAATGCCAAACCCGCGAACGACGGCACGGTGGATGGCAGTGACATACCGGGCACGACTTGGAATTCCATGCCCGCAGCACTAACTGCAGAAATTTCTGCCAGAATCGTTTCTCGGTTCAATGGATTTCCCGAGACCAATCGGATGATGTCACTGCCGTCGGCGTCTGTTAATGCAGAACGCATTTGCTCTACAACTTGTTCAGAGCCGGCAAATTCCCGAATATCTGCAGCCGTGGGAGCCGCTGGACGCGGTGGTTTCCTGCGCGCACCCTGGGCTTTCGCTTCAGCACACAGGCGAGCATATTCTTGCTCTGCGGCATCCAGTTTCTCCTGCGGCACGGGCAGTGCCGAGCCGACAACTTCACGTACTCCGGCAAGCACTTGCGAGTCGGCGACCGCAATGGCGTTGTACGCGAGCACTTCCCTAGCGCGAACTGTCAGAAGGTCCGGGTTGCCGGGTCCGGCGCCGACGAACACCACTTTGCCTTGGTGTGCGACGGAGGGGGCGTTACTCATATAGACCTTTTCTACGCGCGGTCACGGACAGAAAACAAAAATAAATCACGACGAGGCGCCATCACCTGTGGTTTTGCCCTTAACCGGACCCAAACCGATGACAGCACAATATCGTGTGGTAGTACCAGCTTAAAGTAGACGCTGTAAAACTAAAAAACAAACGGATTAGTCAGGGTTCACTGGGTGTTGCCAATAAGCCGCAAGCTCGCGAAACATCATTCCTGTGCCCACACCTCAAACGAGACGTAGACTGAGAGCCTTCACGCAGAACACGAACGGGCTCCGAGTTGTTCGTTCATTCGGTAACGTCCCAGTCTGTGCGTACCCCAGTCCAGGCATAACCCAGTCCGTGCGTACCCCGGTTAGGTCGTGTACCAGATAGGTCGTGCACCAGTTAGGTCCAGGTCACGAGCAGGTGCTGTTTAGGATTCACCCAACAGCTCCGCAGCTCCGTCGGCAAGCAACGTCTGGGAAATTTCTTCACCGATTGCAATCGGGTCAGTGCCACTGGCAGTGGCGCGCAATCGCTTGCTCCCATCCAATGCGAATACCCCACCGTGTGCCGTAATAATCCCGGTTTCTGCAGCAAACGTGGAATAGGCAGCCACCGGCGCAGTGCACCCGGCTTCCAGACGGTTGAGAACCACCCGTTCTGCTAATGCGCAATCCCGGTCAACCTCGCTAATGAGCTTGTCGACGACTGCAACTACCTCTGCATCATCTGCACGCACTTCCACAGCCAGGGCCCCCTGCGCCGGAGCCGGCATGATTTCATCCGCGGCAAAAACCTGCGTTGCTTTGTCCTGGTAACCGTTGCGAATTAACCCTGCATAGGCCAAAACCACTGCATCGAGTTCGCCATCATCGATCTTTCCCATGCGAGTTTCGATATTGCCACGCAACGGCCGAATGTCCAGATCCGGGCGCAATGCCAATAGCTGCGAAATCCTCCGAGGTGCCGAGGTACCAACACGCGAGCCTTTTGGCAATTCATCTAGGTTCATACCATCACGCGCAATGAGTGCTTCTCGGTTATCCGCGCGTTTCGGGATAACCAGGTGGAATCGTTCATCGGCAGCCGTCGGCAAGTCCTTAAACGAGTGTACTGCCACGTCACACTGTCCGGCAGCCAACGCCTCGCGCAGCTTTTGGGTAAAGACTCCGACCCCAATCCGCTCGACTGGCGCCATATTCACATCGCCTTCAGTCTTAACAATCTTCAGCTCCGCCTGCGCACCGGCCGCAATAATCCAGTCTCGGACATGCCCAGCCTGTGTGGTGGCTAGTTTCGAGCCACGGGTACCGATCTGCAACATGTTCTACTCCTTATCTGTGTCGAGAACTCTCTAGTTTTAGTTCGAGGCTAGCTTTCTGGTTCTAGTTCGAGCTCTAGCTCTCTATTTCTAGCTCTCTAGGTCTATCCCTCTAGCTCTGATGAGGCGGCCGGTGAAAACCGGTAGACGTGGAAAATTTGGTTGATGCCGAGGTCTCAGCTTCTGAATTGCTGCTATTGCTGCCCATCGCGATGACTTCCTGCACCGAGGGCAACTCATTTGCATCTACCGAAACAGGACTACCGTCGATTTCCAGACCAAACATCTCTTGTAGCGCAGTTTCGTGGCTGACAGCGCCGGATTCCGCGGCCAGCTTTTTCGCTCGTACTGTGGGCTCGTGCAACAGCTTGTCGACGGCCCGCCTAATCGCGATCTGCACTTGCGCGAAGTCATCGTCTGACATGTTTGGGCGACGTTGCCGCAACCGAGCCATTTCACATTCAACCACTCCCGCGGCGTGTTTACGCAGAGCCGAAACTGCCGGCACCACTTCACGCACGCGCTGCTCTGAGGCAAAAGACTGGAGCTCCTCGCGCACGATCCGCTTAGCGTCCTGATGTCCGATTGTGGTGTCTTCTTCTTCGCTTTGCGACGTCAACGACTGGTGCAACCGCTCAATATTTACCAGGTCTACACCTGGAAGATCTGCCGTATCGTCAGCGATATCCCGCGGCAACGACAGATCAATCAAAACGACGTGGTCGCGTCGTATGTCAGGGAAGGATGCCCGCTCGACGGTGTAATTATCGGCACCGGTTGCCGAGACGATGATATCTACCTCCCCGTACGCCCTATAGCGGTCTGCAAAATCCACGGCTTCTGCTCGGACACCGGCCTGATGCGCGTGGTCTACAAGGTTGTCGGCACGCTCGCGTGTCCGGTTGGCAACGATAAGTTTGTCAACGCCCAATCGGCCCAAATGCGTTGCAGCAAGCGAAGCCATGGCTCCGGCTCCTAATACCAAAGCTGTGCGGCCGATCAACAGGGGTTCGTCAGCACGATTCACATTCGATATCGTCCGAGGGGCCGCAGCGGATTGGTTGGCGGTGGATCGGTTTGTAGTAACTTCGAATTTTTTGTCCGGAGAAAGGTCCATGTATTGCAGGGCTTCATTCAACGCCACCGTCACCATAGACGCACCGGCTTCGTCGATATCGGTCTCAGTGTGCACCCTTTTACCGGCGCGTAACGCAGATTGGGCAAGAGCATGAAGAGTTTTCCCGGCGGTGTTTGCGGCTGCTGCCCGTTGGTAAGCCTGGCGCACCTGGCCAATGATCTGTTGTTCACCAACCACCATCGAATCCAGACCCGCGGCGACCACCATCATGTGCTCAGCGGCGGCATCCGCATATCGCACGTAGAGATAGCCGCGGAGTTCATCGATATCAATCCCCGAAACTCGATGCAGCACCTCCACCACATCCTGTACGCCCGAGTGGAATGAATTAGTGACGCAATAGACCTCAAGGCGGTTACAGGTCGAAATAATCATCGCCTCAGTCAACGATGGGGTGGCTACAAGCGCGGCAGCTGTCTCCTCGCGTTGCATGCCATCCACGCTCAGTCGCTCCAATAAAGCGACCGGAGCCGAACGATGGGACATTCCCACGACGAGCACGCTCACATTTTCCTCCGCTATCTCGTAATTCAGCTGTTGCCGTTCCGCTACACCCCTGGTTTAGCGTAACGCTGTACTGAGGGTTTCAGCATTAGGCTTCTACTCAAGAACTTCACGACCGATTCTGGCCATCATATCAACCAAAAGGATAGTCCCAGGGGCCACCGAAAGCAGAATCATGTATCACTGCGGCTTTATCGGCCCCATCCCTTTTGTTCGCTACTTCTATCTCAGCTTAAGAATTACGCGAGATACTCATCGACGTTTTATGCCGTTTTATGTCTCTGCAATCAACCGCGGGCATCAATCACAGTCATTAACCGTAATCATCAACTACAGCCATCAACCGCAAGCTTTGGGCCACCCCTGCCCCTCGGGTTATTCAGCTAAGGCCTGCTGTAATTCTTCATTATCAACTTCCCAACACGAAAATTCCTCGCCGTCGAGAACTACGACTGGAACACGATCACCGAATTCCATAGCCAGCTCAGCATCTTCGTCAACGTTGCGCACCACTAAACTGGCTCCAGCAGCAGTAATAATTGGTGCTATCTGTTCACGGACGCGAACACACGACCCACAATTCGTACGGACCATAAGCTCTACCGCATGCGCTGAATTGGCTTCATCGCACACCTGGCGGAAAGTTCTTTCTTCGGCGGCATCTGACGAAGAATTTGGTACAGACTCAGTTGCCCTGCCTTTCCTTGTCCCTGAATTCGTGTCAGCATTCGCGGGCTCCGTCCGTCGTACGGGATATTCCATGTTTCAACCCACCTTCCTCGGTCAATAATCCTCGGTTAATAGTGAATGGTTCTCTAGTCTTTCGATCGTCGCTCTTTCGATCGTCCCAGATTGTGCGCCTCGCGTGTCTTGGTTTTCTCCACCACTGCAGCGATGCGCACAAAGGCCAATGCTCACAGTGATTTCCCCACCAATTCCGTGGCGGCTTACTCGTATGGCGGCTTACTCGTATTGTAGGGCAGTTCTTGTTGGGCGGTTCTTGTAGAGCAGTTCTTGTAGGACGGTTTGCATAAACGGGTAGTCTTTAAACCGTGAATTTTTTGTCTGATCCTGACGGCGGCGGGCTGAACTCGGCAGAAGATTTCCTCGCAGAATGGTCTGCTAGTCGCGGGAATCTACGACGTTTTTTGGAAAACACGGTAATGCCACCGTTGGACGAGGCACATCAGCAAGAAGCTGGCGAAGCGGCCGCTACTAATGCAATCAATAAAACCTTTGGCATTGAACTCCCCGAATTCGACTCGGGCGTAGCTTCTGTTTCGGGTTCAGTGGAAGCCGCAGGAAGCTTCAAGCTCACACAACCGGATCCGGATATCCCACAGGACACCGGCGCAGCGGCATTTTTCGATGTTGACAACACGCTGATCCAGGGCTCTTCTTTGGTAGTTTTAGCCATGGGGTTAGCGCGGAAAAGGTTTTTCCGCCTGCGAGACATCGTTCCCATCGCATGGAAGCAAATTAAGTACCGCGTTACCGGCTCAGAAAACATTTCGGACGTGGCTGATGGGCGTGAGTTGGCGCTGGAATTTATCAGAGGCCGCACGGTTGAAGAACTCAATGACATTTGCCAAGAAATCGTCGACTCTCGAGTGGCAGATAAGGCTTATCCGGCTACTCGCGAGCTAGCGAACAAGCACCTGGCCGCTGGGCAACAGGTATGGCTCGTGACAGCAACCCCGGTGCTGCTGGCACAGATTCTAGCCCAACGATTCGGTTTCACGGGTGCACTGGGCACTGTTCCAGAGGTGAAGGATGGCAAATTCACCGGACGCTTGGTGGGCGATATTTTGCACGGCCCGGGTAAAAAACACGCGGTTGCGGCTTTGGCGGCGATGGAAAAACTCGATCTGGAGCGCTGCACCGCCTATTCTGATTCGATTAATGACATCCCCATGCTGACGATGGTGGGCACAGCCGTCGCTATTAATCCAGATCGCGATCTGCGCAAGGAAGCCGAATCCCGTGGGTGGCAAGTCAACGACTACCGCTCACTGCGCAAAGCCGTCCGCTCGTTCGGCCTGCCTGCCCTGATCACCGCCCTATTTTCTTATGGTGCGTACGGCGGTTGGAAAATCTGGGGCCCAACGAAGAAGTAGCGCCACACCAATTAATTCCTCCTAACCAAATCCTCGTAACCGATTCCTCCTAGCCAACTACTCCTAGCGCAACCCTGCTTTGCCCCAAGCTGTGGATAACTCATTTTATCCACAGCTTTCTTGGATTCTTACCGCTTGTGGCTGTGAGCACCGCTTTAACCCCGTTAGCGTGATTCCCATGTCACCACTTCAAAATTTACTTGGAACATCAACAAAGCCGAAAAAACAAGACTCACACAACCGCCCCGCACATCTGCGCAACCAAAAACGAGAGGATGCTTGGCGACGAGTTGCCGATATTGCATCTATCCTCGCGAAGTTAGACTCAGAGCTAGCAGATGTAGCCGACGAGCTAGCCCAGTCCAAAAGTAAGCATTTGGACCATCAATCCACGATTGCCCGGGCGCTCGAATACCTCGCAGAAGCTGTCTCCGCCCGCCGTTCCAGTGAGATCTCGCTCGCCTGGTGCGCCGAACGTAGCGAAGTAGGCAGGCTGGTTGGAACGACAACCTCGCGCGGTTTTTATACCAAGCAGCTGGGATATTCCACATCTCACGCCAATACCATGAGAACCCGCGCAAAGACCGCCTATGGGCATATCCACATCGCAGAATACGATCCGGACGACGACGCCGCCGACCAAGAAACGAGCAATCAACGTTCGAAACGCCTGCGCCGGGCAAAAAACAAGTTGAGCCAGGAAAAACACGCGCAGTCCGAGGCCCGTCGGCTCACGCGCAAAATTTCGACGGATAAAGTTGATGCCATCGATCGGGAACTGCGTCATCTGAATGACACGGCTGTTCCGGGCAAACATCGCGTACGTCTGGAGTCTATGCAGGAGGCTCTCAAAGGGCGCGACTGCGCCGACCTATCGCAGTGGTGCAGGGAACGAATCCGAAACGCTAATAATCACCCAGATGCGCATTCTACTCCAGCGAAAAAACGCGCTTCGCGTGCGTCGGCACGCTCCAAACGCTATATCTCGCAACCCCGTGAGCTACCCAACGGGATGTTGAACTTCGGTATTACCACCGATTCATCATATTCGGCTCGTGTTGATGCTATTCGTGCAAAAGCAACCCGTGTCTGGAAAGCACGACAGGCAGATGCCACGATCACCGAAACGCGGACTCAGTCGCAGTTCATCCATGATTATTTCATGGACGCGATCTTCGGTCCGACTCCGAATCTTGCGGAGGCACACGCTCCCGCATCTTCCCGGATTCCGGCTCCTGAGTCGAGTTCAGAACCACATGCTCAACCAAATTCATCCACTGGAGCGGCTATAACCACACCACGGCCACAGCCGTCGGGAAGCGTTTCTGCACAATTAGTAGTCGTCGGCACTATCAACGATTACCTAAATATGAGCCCGAAAACGCGATTTCATACGGATACAGGAGCTACGCTGACGCCTGCCGAAATAATGCAACTGGGGATTTCTGAGTGTCACCTCGGAATCACAGACAACCGGCGGGCACAGCTTCTCGATGCGGGGACGGTACGAAACATGTCGCAGGTCCAACGAGCTTTTCTGACTGCGATGCAACTGGTGTGTAGCCATCCAGATTGCTCAGAACCCGCGGCGAACTGTGAAGGACACCATATCGTTGCCTATGCCCAAGGTGGAAAGACAGACTTCGAAAACCTGACGCTTCTATGCTCTTATCATCACCGAGCGAACAATGACCAGCGTGATGGCAAGAAGAATATGGGCCACATGGTACGGCGAGAGGACAGACATCTCGTCGGCAAATACGACCCCGAAACGGGAAGCATCGAAATCAACCGCACTATTGCCGCAGGTAAAGCCCCTGCTCGACGTCTAATTGCACAAGACAATGTGCCTATGGAGGGCGCACATTCTCACAGAGCAGCGTAGGCATTAGTAGCCATTCGTAAGGCTTGTGAAGTGTGACGTAGATTACGCGCAGATGTCACGCAGCTAGCGTGCACATATGGCATTGGTGCTGCGAAAGCTGATACAGGCAGACCTAGGCCTTGTCTTGAGGCGCCTTGTCTCGAGGTTTTGTCTACTTAACTCGCGTTTAACCCAGGTTTTGTCTACTGACCCGAGGCTTTCCCTCAGCTCTTAAACTCCAGAAAGACCTACAAGTACACAAAATCCCTGTGGCAAACCGGCAACTAGGATCCATCCATCTCACAAAGATGCAAGATCCTCATCGGCTCCACAGGGTGCGTGCTGGCAGCCAGGGGTTTTCGACCCGACTCCAACTGAATAATTCGGGCTAGTTTACTTACCCAATTTACGACGCTGGACGCGAGTACGACGCAGCATCTTGCGGTGCTTCTTCTTGGACATGCGCTTACGGCGCTTCTTAATGACTGAACCCATGGTCAGTACCCTCAATTCTTAGTTGATATGTGTACAAACTGCCGACACTAATGCTCAACACTTTAGCGATTGTCAAGAAGCTTACCCAAATCTGTACAGACGTACAGATCCGACGCACTTTCCGAACCAATGAGTCCTAGCCGCGTCATCATCAGAAATGACTACGCGAAAGCCAAACATTCGGTTGCGGAAAGCGCCAATCGCTACCGCGCTAAAGCCGTGTAAAACTTACCCAACCTCGTAAATAGAAGAGTTCAGGTACTCGTTCACGGCTTCTTCGTGAACACGGAAAGAACGTCCCACGCGAACAGCCGGCAAATCACCAGCGTGCACGAGGCGGTAGACAGTCATCTTTGAGACGCGCATCATCTCCGCGACCTCGGCAATGGTCAGAAACGTTCCCTTGTCTTCATGTGCCATATATATCTCACCCTTCAGCTCGTAGTGCGCTGCAGGCTTCCCCTCCCGCAGGACTTCACACGCACGTGCTCAAACCAGTCTAGCGTGTCACTTGTGACTATTGCGACTCACCCCTGCACATTATTCCCATCTTTCGCTTAACCTCCCCCGTATATCAGCTGAAACCTGAGATCCAGTGGTTGCGACTATTGGCCAAAACCTGAGATTCAGTGGTTGCGACTATTAGCTGAAAAGTGAAAGCCGGTCCTTGCGAATTCCACCGGATTGCAAGAATGCATAGAGTGGAGAATCTCGCTCGAATTCCTAATGCCGCGCGTGCTCCTGGCGTCGTTCGCGGCCCCTGCATTCAGGCCTAGCCCCACCCCTTTTGTCTATTCCCCCGTTGCCCCGTTACCCGTCTTGCCCCTACGTTCTTAGAAATTAGAAAGCCGTCGTACTACACCGCCACCACGACGTTATTTATGGTGCACGGTAGGTACGACGGCGTTGTGTCTACAAGGGCGTTGTGTCTACAACGAACAGCACAGCAGCCAATTTGCCGTTGCCTAAATGATTGCGGCCTTAGTGTGTGAAACTTTCAGCCAAATTAGCCGAGTTCCTTCGACCGGTTTGCACATGCTTCTGCAGCACGGAAGAACATCCCACGCAAGCCGGATTCTTCTAGTTCGCGGAGAGCATGCACCGTGGTGCCACCTGGGGATGAAACGTTCTGACGAAGCGTTGCTGGATCGCGTCCTGAATCAGTCAGCATCTTGCCTGCACCGTGCGCCGCATTGGTAGCCAGTTTCTCGGCGACGTCACGCTTCAACCCCAGCTGCACACCAGCATCAATGAGTGCCTCAGTAACCAAGAAATAATACGCTGGTGAAGATCCCGACATCGCCGTAACTGCGTCCATGTTGGATTCTTCGACGATGACAACTTCCCCCACTGCCTCGAGCAATTCCGAAACACCCGACATCTGCTCGTCGGAGACGCTTGTTCCCGGTGCTGCAGCGTTGGTGCCTTTACCCACCAGCATCGGGGTATTTGGCATGACACGCACCACGGGCACGCCGTTGCCAGCAGCCTTCTCCATTGCCTCGAGGGTCAGTCCCGCGGCCATGGACACTGCCACAGTCTTATCCCCCCGGTCTTGCAACGTTTCAGAGACATCTTCCAAAAGGTCAATGATGTGGTAGGGCTTGACGCACAAAAACGCATAATCTGCATCTTTGATAGCAGCATCATTGTCCGAAGTGGTGTTCACACCGTAGTTATCTTGGAAGTACTTGGACTTATCCGCGCTACGGTTAGTGACGGTAATGGATTTTGGGTCGTAATCAGAGGCAATAAGACCGGAAACTAGCGCTTCGCCGATCTGACCTCCGCCTAAAACTGCAATATTAGTCATGCAATCTACGATGCCAGAAAGCAAAAACCCTAGCCACCACACTGGGGCAGACTAGGGATTTCACCATTATTCAAGGTCATCGTCGCGAACGCTCTGGTCGGATTATTCGAGGTCGTCTTCTCCACGAACTCCCGTGCAGGAACTAACAAAAGCGCTAGAGTACCAACACCGCCGGGCCAAAAGTAAGCAACAAGCCAACGATGACAGCCAGGGTCATCGACAAGCCATCTCGTTCTGTCCGAAGCGCATGAACGATACCCGCCATAACACCGGTAACCCCAACAGCCAACGCTGCAACCAGGTAATTGTTGAGTACGTCCCAGAGCATCTCGAAGCCCTTGAAAACGACCACACCGACGACAATCCCTGCCAATGCCAGCAAAATCACCGCGACGGGGTTCATACCTTCGCCCTCGGAGACGGGTTCATCGTGGTCGTCGAGATCAGCAGCATCTGCATAAACTGGGGCTTGATCATGGCGTTGGGCTGCTGCATCGTGTACGGCGTCATCAGGAACGCTCTGGATTTCCGAGGTATCGTCGTCTGCTTGCCGACGCTCACGTGTGCTTGCAGACGCCGTTCCTCCTCGTTTTGCCGTATTCGATGGTGAATCGGTGACTTTGGAAGTCTCGCCTGTGGACTCAGCATCGTGCTGTTTACTGCTTGTCGCTTGGCTCGAGTCGCTCTTATCGGTGACACGGGAAATCTCAGCGGTCTCGTCTGCAGCGGGACTGGTCTGTGCCACCCGCTTAGTTGCAAACTTGGTTGCAGCATTCTTGTCGACGCTTGGTTCTTGCTGGGTCGCCTTCGTTGCTGGTTTGCCTTGAGCTGATGTCGACGCCGGCCCAGGCGTGCCGGGCTTTGTTGTCGGTTGACCGGCAGCTGTTTGCGCTGGCTCAGCGGCTTTGTGTGGAGCATTCGCCGCGGCTTTGTTCGGGGTTTTCGGCGCAGCTTTCGACTCAGCCTTCGGCGCATTCTCAGCCTTCTCCGCGTTTCCGACCTTCGCCGCGTTTCCGACCTTCGCCGCGTTCTCAACCTTCCGCGAACCCTGCCCGTCCGGCTCGTCGATAGGCGAACCATGTTTCGATTCCTTGGGCTTAGCCGTCACCTTCGGGAATGACCCGGTCAGCTCCGCAACAGAGACACCACCACCGTCTTCCATACTGCGGCGACGACGTCGACGGGGCTTTTCCGAGCCCTCTTTGCCAGAACGTGTCCGGCCACCGCTTGTGCCGTCGGCATCGCTTTCTTCTTTCCCGGCGCGAGCCAACAATTCCGCGACTGTCAATTGTTTGTCGTCAGACATGCTGTTTCTCCCTATTCCAGTCCTTTATCAATGCGACGCAGAATTACGCCTTCGCGCAGTGCCCACGGGCAGATCTCGAGTTCGTCGATTCCTAATGCTCGCATACTAGCCTCTGCAACCAAAGCACCGGCAACAATTTGATGCGAACGGTCGCTGCTCACGCCCTCGAGTTCGGCGCGGTCAGAAGCAGTCATTCGGGAGATAAAAGCGATCAACTGACGCAGACCCGGTGCGGTCAGGCTCCGCCGTACATAAGGTCCTGCCGACGAAGGCGCGGCACCAGTCAGCCGAGCCAATGACCGGATTGTCTTCGAGGTTCCCACTGCGATCCCGGGATCACCGTACGCGCGAATCTCTGCGGTGACGTCCTTGAGCTCAGCATCGATGTAATCACGCAGGGTGTTGATCTTTTTCTTGCCCGGCGGGTCGGTGTCAAACCAGTTGTAGGTCAACCGGCCAGCACCCAAGTCCAACGAACTGGCAACATCTGGGTGTTCATCAGTGCCCGTACACAGTTCCAGCGAGCCTCCACCGATATCGATATTCGTGATCCGCCCGGCTGACCAGCCATACCACCGGCGTACCGCCAGGAACGTCAGCCTGCCTTCGTCCTCACCAGACAAAATCTCCAAACGCACACCGGTGTGTTTTTCTACGGCGTCCAGGACATAAGCGGAATTGGTGGCGGAACGGATCGCAGACGTCGCAAAGGGCATGAACTCGTCGCAGCCGAGTTTGTTGGCGAGTTCTTTGGCTTCCCCGACAGCCGAGATGAGCTTTTTCAGCCCACGTTCATGGATATTGCCGTCAGCATCGAGCTGCTCCACCAGCTTCAGGGAGGACTTCCAATCACTCATGGGAGTGGGCCTGCCACCATTGCGGACATCTACTGCTACTAGGTGGACAGTGTTGCTGCCCACGTCAATTACACCTAATCGCACACGTCTAGCCTAAACGGTCTACGGTGTCTAAGTGTGAATCACGCTCAGTCTTCTTCCGTTTTCCTTGGTTTTCCTGCAAGCTCGCCGGCCGGCAAGTCTATTCGTGCTGGCCGGGAGGTGGCCCCGGATTTCGCTCGGGAGTGGTTCGAATTCACCAACCCGGACGATCCGGAGCACGTCTTTTCCATTGATCTGACCTGGGTGGAGTCCCACTACAGCTGTAAGTTCGGCACCTCGGATTGTTTCGGCATCCGCGAAGGCATTACCGACGTGGCCTGTTGCACTCATGGGGCGTTTCTTGCCGACGAGACCGACCAGGATCAGCTTTTCGACGCCGTCCGCGAGATGCCCGCGAAATACTGGCAATTACGCCCGAGCAATACCGAGGAACACTTGTCAGGAGTAGCTCCAGCTGGCGAGTTGGAGCCGTGGCTGGTGTGGGACGAGGAAGAAAACGACGACGGTGAGATGGAGCCTTCGTTAAAAACGCGCACTGTCGACGGCGGCTGCATTTTCGCGAATCGTCATGGCTGGGAAACTGGTGCAGGTTGCGCGCTGCACCAGTGGGCGGTAGCTGAGGGTGAGGAGTTGACCGTCGTCAAGCCAGAGGTGTGCTGGCAGGTGCCGATTCGTCGACATGAGGACTATGAAACCCGCAGCGACGATGTGGAAATTTTGCGCACGGTGATCAGTGAATACGACCGGCGCGCCTGGGGCAATGGCGGCGAGGAGTTTGATTGGTGGTGTTCGTCAGCGCCGCAGTGTCATACGACGACGGATCCGTTGTGGAAAACCCACCGGGAGGAATTGGTCGCAGTGATGGGCCAGCGCAATTACGAAATCTTGGCCAGCCATTGTCAGTTGCGGGACGAGGCTCGCGCTGCAGGTGTGGACCTGCCGCAGCACCCGGCTACCCGGGAGGCGGCGAATAATCGGGGTTCACAAAGTTAGGCGTCGAATTTGTAGCCCAGCCCGCGCACAGTCACCAGGTGGGATGGGCGGGATGGTTCCGGCTCAATCTTGGAGCGCAGACGTTTCACATGCACGTCGATCGTTTTGGTGTCCCCGATGTAGTCCGAGCCCCAGATACGGTCGATGAGTTGTCCGCGGGTCAACACACGGCCCGCGTTTTCCAACAAGTACTCCAACAAGTGGAATTCTTTCAGTGGCATCGGCACGGCTTCACCGTCAACATAAACGATGTGGCGGTCGACATCCATGCGCACGCATCCACTTTCCAAGATATTTTCGACCGCCCCCTCGGCTGCCGATTCGCTGGTACTAGTTTCAGGCCCGCGGCGCAGTACCGCTCGAATGCGGGCGGTTAATTCACGGGCGGAATACGGTTTGGTCACGTAATCGTCGGCACCAAGCTCCAGCCCCAGGACCTTGTCAATTTCGGAATCACGCGCGGTCACCATGATGATCGGCACCTGGGATGTAGCCCGGATCTTCTTACACACATCAGTGCCCGACATGCCCGGCAACATCAGATCCAGCAACACGATGTCAACGTGCTCGGAGTGGAACGTCGACAAGGCACTCGGCCCATCAGCTGCCGTCAGAGTTTCAAAGCCTTCCTTGCGGAGTAGAAATGCCAGTGGGTCGGCTAACGACTCTTCATCTTCAACGATCAAAACAGTAGCCATGGGGCCTTGTCCTTTTTGTACTTCGGGTCGATTATGTACTTTGGGTCGATTAAGCTTGTTGGTCCGCTCTGAATTGTGCAGCCACACCGTCACGCAGCCAAACAGCGACGCAGCCACAAGCATGGTCATGTCTGATTGCGCAGGCTGATGTGACTTAAACAATGGTTTTTGTCACACTACTCATCCTATATCACGGCTTAATCAGGTCCAGAACTTGTGGAACGGCCGGTCTCCACATCCTGGTCGGTCTCTGCTGTTTCAGCCTTATACCTCGGCAAAGCCAAGCTAAATGTGGTGCCTTCACCCAGCTCAGAGCGCAGACTAATTTTGCCGCCGTGGTTCGCGATAACGTGTTTCACGATCGCCAACCCCAGCCCAGTGCCGCCGGTCTGACGCGAACGCGCCTTGTCTACGCGGAAAAATCGTTCAAAAACGCGTTCCTGATCCGCAGCCGCGATACCAATACCCTGGTCAGAAACGTGAATGCACACTTCATCCTCGGAATCCTCCTCCCAGCTGATGGTGACTGGAGTGGCATCTGGGGAATAGTTAATGGCATTCGAGACCAAATTGGATACCGCCGTGACCAACAAGTTCCGATTTCCGGCGACGAAAACCCCGGCCGCAGAAGCTTCCCCCTCCGGGGTGTGCAATTCGATGCCGTGATTCTCCGCGGCCATCTGGTTACGCACGATCGCAGCACTGATGACGTCGCCGACAGACACCTGCTCGATCTCCGGCAGGGCTTCTGCCCCCTGCAGCTTGGACAAAGAAATCAGCTCGTTGACCATATCGGCCATACGCGTGGCCTCGCGCTGCAATTGTTTTCCAAAATACTCCACATGCTCTGGATCATCAGGCGATCCCAACAACGCCTCCGCCAACAACGCCATGCCACCGACCGGCGTTTTCAGTTCATGCGAGACATTGGCGACGAAATCTCGCCGCGCGGATTCCATACGCACGTTTTCCGATTCATCCGTGCCGTAGACGATCACAAACCTGTCGTCGACAAGCGTGAGTGGTTTGACCAGTGCGCGCACGTTCGAAATCCGATTGCCGGTGCGACGCTTCGGTATCGCGAGCTCGAGCAACCGGTTTTCTTTTTCCTCGTCGTCAAAAACGCTCGCAGCCACCTGCCAGACCTGCTTGTCGACGGTCCGAGCATGCACCAGCGCCATATCGTGCGCCCGCGCGTTCGACAACATGACATCCCCATCACGATCAAGGACAACAATGCCGGTCGGTGAACTTTGGATCACCAGATGCAGCATCTGGCCGACGGTCACGACCTGGTTGGATTCCAGCATTGGCGCTTGTGTCGCCTCCGCACTCGCCACATCCGCATGCTCCGTCACATCCGCATGCGCCGCCGTCTCCGTATGCGCACTAGCCGCCGCAGTAGCAGCCACGTTGTCCATCCCCTGGGAAGACTGCTGATGGTACTGGTGCAGGTACTGCTGCACGCGTTCGACGAGGCGAGCACCAAGGTAGTTGGACTTTTGTGCACGCCAGAAAGCCGCAACCCCAAGCAACAGGATCACGGCGATAACTAGCACCGTCACAGCGACGGTGAGCAGAACAATGTGCGCAGTAGTCACGCGAGATTACTTGGCCTGTTCCTGGCCCGCTTGTGCTTGTCCCTGGTTAGCCACAGCAGCAGCACCAGCCTGGGCGGCCTCTGGGTCCAGATAATCGCCACCCGGGTTCACGATGCTGCCGTCGGCGGCAAATTCGTACACCAGTGGCATCCCGGTCGGAATGTTGAGCCCGGCGATATCTTCATCAGAAATCTGATCCAAGTGCTTGACCAACGCGCGCAGCGAATTTCCGTGCGCCGCCAACAACACGGTCTGACCATCCCGCAGCCGTGGCAGGATCTCCGATTCGAAGTACGGGACGGCACGGGCCACGACGTCTTTCAAGCACTCGGTGCGGGGCGGGTTTTCCACATCCGCATAGCGCGGATCGCCAGCTTGGGAGTACTGGGAGTCGTCGGCAAGCTCCGGTGGCGGGGTGTCGTAGGAACGACGCCACGACATGAATTGGTCCTCACCGTATTTGTCGCGGGTTTCCGCCTTGTTCAAGCCCTGCAGGGCACCGTAGTGGCGTTCGTTGATGCGCCAGTTCCGCACAACCGGGATCCAGTGGCGATTTGCCGCTGACAGGGCGATATTTGCCGAACGGATCGCGCGGCGAAGCAGCGAGGTGTACACGATTTCTGGTTTCAGCCCGGCGGTGGCAATCAACTCACCGGCCCGGCGCGCCTCGTTTTCACCGCGGGCAGTCAGATCCACATCCACCCAGCCGGTGAACTGATTGGATTCGTTCCAGGTGGATTGGCCGTGGCGCAGCAAGATAAGCTTGCCGTAGGCAGAGTTGTTGCCCTTGGCGTTGTCGGTCTTCTTGCCAGCGTCCTTGCCGCGTGCCGACGCGTTCACTCCGTTTGGTGCACTCGGTGCAGAATTTACTTCAGAATTAGGTCCAGTCATAGCTTCTAGCATGCCACGGTCGGCGGGATCAGTGCCGGAGCCACGGCGAGCTCACCAGACTCCTCAGCCCTTTAGTTCCCCATTAGTTACCAGTTAGTGCCCCTTTTAATTCCCACTGGCTTGCCGGTTGTGCAACCTAGCTGCACCGTCAGCACTTGCAATCGCATCCTGGAATACCTCCACTAGCCGGTCGGCAGCCGTCGCCCACGAAAACTGCGCAGCATGACCGACCGCTGCCTGCCCCATCTGGACGCGGCGTTCGTCGTCGTCCAGCAAATCTGCCAGCGCATCGGCCCAATCAGCAGGCTCGTGCCCGTCGACAAGCACACCCGTCTGTCCGTCTGCAACGGCAATCGGCAGGCCGCCGACCCGTGCGGCCACCACCGGGGTGCCACAAGCCTGCGCCTCCATGGGAACGAGCCCAAAGGATTCGTTGTAACTCGGCACCGCAATCAGGTCGGCAGCTTGATACACCGCCACCAGTTCCTCCGGCGGACGGGTATCGATAAACCGGATACACTTGCCGACGCCCAGTTCGCAGGCAAGATTGTGGTAATAATCCGGGCTGGCTGCGCTTCCCGACGGCCCACCGCAGATCACCACTCGCAGGCACCGGTCCGGCTCGCGGCGGAACATTTCGGCGGTGGCGCGGATCAGCACCTCAGGGCCTTTGAATTTCTGTAGTCGGCCGACGAAAGCGACCACTTTCGTGTGTAGTGGGATGCCGAGTTCGCGTCGGGAGCGCTCGGTGTTGCGGTCTGTGCCCGGGGTAAACAGTTCTAGGTCGGCACCTGGCGGGACCACCACGATCTTGGACGGTTCGGCATCGTAATGTCCGATGAGGTCGCGGGCTTCTTCGTCGGTGTTGACGACGAGAGCATCGGCGTTGTCGACGAGTTGCTGTTCGCAGATGCGCCGGGCCTCAGATTCGGCGGTATCGTCAGCCGAGCGGTAAGCGTTTTTCACCGCCGCAAGCGTGTGGGCGGTGTGGACGAGGCTGATGCCCCACAGGTCGCGCAGCAACCAGCCGACCTGGCCGGAGAGCCAATAATGGGAGTGGATCGCATCGTACGGCGCGTGGCAGGGGGCGTAGCCCGTACGGGATTCCTGCTTGGGCGCCGACTGGGATTCTTTGTTGACGAACTGCACGATGCCCCCGGTGAAAGCAACGAGCTGCGTCGGCAAGGATTCTTTTTCTAACCCGACATAAGGGCCCGCGATGATGTTGATAACGCGGAGGTTTTCGGCAAGTTGCATGACCTCCGGCTGGGAGGATCGGGTGGCGCGGGTGAAGATATCGACGCCAATTCCCTGTTTCGCGAGCTGGCGGGCAATATTTAAGACGTAGACGTTCATGCCCCCGGCATCGCCGATTCCCGGCTGCTCGATGGGTGAGGTGTGCATAGAGATCATGGCGATGCGCATACTTGCATCCTAAAGATACTGGGGTGCTACAGCAGAACCGGAGCTTGTATAGGTCGCGACCTAGAACTATTACCCCAGCGTGACCGCTAGACCTCGCGCATATCAATATCCCTGGTTTCTTTCATGCAAGACACCGCGATCAGGGTGATGCCGGTAATCACCGCGAGATAGATGCCAACACTGGCCACACCATAAGAATTGACCAATGCGGTCGCGATAAATGGCGCGATAGCAGCACCCAAAATGGAGCTGACGTTGTAGGAAATTCCAGAGCCGGTGTAGCGAACATTCGTCGGAAACATCTCCGGCAACACTGCAGACATGGGCCCAAAAATCAGGCCCATCAGGAACATCCCCACTGCCAACCACAAGGTCACGGTGGTAATCGTCGCCGTACCTTGCGTCAGCAGCAGACCGAACGTCGTAGCGAACAGCAGCATCAACACAGACACAATGGTGAGGAACCGCTTGCGCCCGATTTGGTCCGCCCAACGTCCGGCCAAAGGGACACCGACGACGAAGAACAAGATGGTAAGCAGCTGCATCTTCAGGAATGTCACATATGGGATCCCCAGACCAGCGGATTTTTCGGGATCAGCAATGCCGTAGGACAACACCCAGGTAGTCACCAGGTAAAACAAGGTGTACGTCGACAGCATCACACCGGTGCCCATGATCATTGGACGCCATGCGGTCTTGAAAGCCTCACGCAGCGGCGAATTAGCTTTCTTACCGCCGTCGACAGCAGCTTGGAATACCGGGGTTTCTTCTAGTTTGATGCGCACATACAACCCGACGATCACCATAACCGCAGAAAGCAAGAATGGGATGCGCCAGCCCCACTCCATAAACGCTCCATCGGTCTGACCATTTTCGTGCCCCATGGTGAGCACCAAGATCAGGAAAAGGCCATTGGCCAGGATAAAACCGAGTGGTGCGCCTAATTGGGGCCACATGGCTGCGCGAGCGCGCGCACCCGGTTCGGCATTTTCGGTGGCCAACAAAGCTGCGCCGGACCATTCACCACCCAGTCCGAGGCCCTGGCAGAAACGCATGATCGCCAACAGCGCAGGTGCGGCAATACCGATAGCGGCATACGTCGGCAAGAGACCAATGATGAAGGTGGCAATGCCCATCGTCAGCAGGGATGCCACGAGTGTCACCTTTCGCCCGGCGCGATCTCCAAAGTGTCCGAATAGCACGGAACCGAGTGGGCGTGCGATAAACGCCAGCCCGAACGTGGCAAACGACGCCAGCAGACTGACCGTGGGGTCTTCGTTCTTTGGGAAGAACAGGAACGGAAATACCGCGACCGCGGCAGTGGCATAAGCGTAGAAATCGTAGAACTCAATGGTGGTACCCACCGTGGAGGCCACAATGATTCGACGGCGGGTGGTCTTGTCGACGACGCGTGGAATTTGCCCGCCGGTCGTTGCTGGTCCCCCACTGGTTCCTGACTCACTATTCGCCGCTGGTTGGGTCGGGTTAGCCGATCTCGACGATGCTTCGGAGTTGATAGGTGTATCCGAGGTCATTGGTTTCCTCCGTTTTCGATTTTCACTAGGCGGTGCGGCTTTCACTAGGTGGCTTTCACTAGGCGGTGCGGTGGACTAAACAGCACAGCGCACCAGTCGCAACCAAACCAGGCGGCACCGAACTGGCCGCCACCGAACCAGCAGGCACACCGAACCAGCAGGCACAGTGAACTGGCCGCCAACTAAACGAGCCACAAGTTGGCAATCGTCCCAAGGATTGAGAATATATCTCATAATTCGGAACACTCTCAAATAAATATTCACGCAAGCCCCCAGAAACACCCCACGTTGCCGGGAGTACACTGGAAAGAGTTCTCCAATCCGGACAAAACAGACCGCACTACAAAACAGACCACGCTACAAAACAAACCGCTCTATAAAACCAGTCCCAGTAGACCCCCAGCACGAAGGAAGCACGGTAGTTTCTATGTCGGCTTTTGAATCACAGGCATGGCTGCAGCATTACGCACCATCCACCCCACACACGCTCGATTACGGCAACGTGACCTTGCTGGACGTTTATGACAACAACTTGGCAATCAACCGGAATAAGCCAGCGACGTGGTTTTTCGGCCGCAGCATGTCCTACGGCGAGCTCGATGAGCAGGTCCGCGGCATTGCCGCTGGCCTACGCTCGCTTGGCGTCGAGCCGGGCGATCGTGTCGCGCTCATTTTGCCGAACTGCCCGCAGCACGTGGCTGCGTTTTATGCTGTGCTCAAGCTGGGAGCGATCGTCGTCGAGCACAACCCGCTCTACACGGCACACGAGTTGCACGATCCGTTCGTCAACCATGGCGCCCGTGTGGCGATTGTCTGGGATAAGGCCGCGGAAACGGTGGAGAAGCTACGCCAGGATCGCGACCTGGCGCTGGAAACAATCGTTTCAGTGAACATGATCGAAGCGATGCCGAAATTGAAGCAGCTGGCTCTGCGCATTCCGCTGCCGAAAATCCGCGAAACCCGTAAGCAGTTGACCGCCCCGGCTCCGAATACCGTGCCGTTTTCCATGCTTGCCGACGGCTCCATGGGCGGTTCCGCACACGATTTCACCCCAGCCGACGGCGTCGACAAGAACACCCCAGCGCTGCTTCTGTACACATCCGGCACCACTGGTAGCCCGAAAGGCGCGCAGCTGACCCACGGCAATCTGTATGCCAATATCCTGCAGGGCAAGCACTGGGTGCCCGGCCTGGGCGACCAGCACGAACGCCTGTTGGGCGCGCTGCCCATGTTCCACGCGTATGGTCTGACATTCTTCGGCACGTTGGGCCCCTTTTTGGGTGCGGAGATGGTACTGCTGCCGTCGCCGCAGATTCCACTGCTGATGGACATCATGAAAACACACCCGCCGACATGGATCCCGGGCGTGCCACCGCTGTACGAGAAAATCATCGAGGCAGCCAAGGACAAAGGCATCGACCTGTCCAAGATCCGCAATGCTTTTTCCGGGGCCTCAACCCTGCCGGTGCACACCGTGGAAAACTGGGAGCGCGCCACCTCCGGATTGCTGGTGGAAGGCTACGGCCTCACTGAATGCTCCCCCATTCTGGTGGGCAACCCGATGAGCAAGGACCGCCGCCCGGGTTATATTGGCGTGCCGTTTCCAGACACGCAGGTGCGCATCGCCAACCCGGACAACCTAGATGAGACGCTTCCCGACGGGCAGGAAGGCGAGTTACTTGCCCGCGGCCCACAGGTTTTCCACGGTTATTATGACAACCCGGAAGCCACAGAGGCAGCGTTTCATGATGGCTGGTTCCGCACCGGCGATGTCGGAATCATGGAAAAAGACGGTTTTATCCGGCTGGTTTCGCGCATCAAGGAAATCATCATCACGGGTGGATTCAACGTGTATCCGGGCGAGGTAGAAGAGACCATGCTGAGTCATGCCGACGTCGTCGAGTGCGCCGTGGTTGGGCGTCCGCGTTCCGACGGTGCCGAGGATGTCGTGGCCTGCGTGGTGCTTCGCGACGGTGCTGAGCTCAACCCAGAGGGACTGCGCGCTTTTGCCAAAGAACGGCTGACTCCATACAAGGTACCGCGCACCTTCTATCACTTCGAGGATCTGGCGAAAGACCAACTGGGCAAAATCCGCCGTCGCGAGGTGCAGGCTGACCTGCTAAAGCGCTTAGAGGATGAGAGCTAGGCTAGATAGCTAGCCCGCAGCGGCGCACACGCATAAACAGGCAGAAACACGCAAAACCTGCCTATTTCGTGAGTGAAAACAAAAATACTAGCCAGCCAGACTTTTATCACCTACTGTGGTTACAGAACCAAAACTGCAATCTAGATCACATACTTACGTCACAGGATGCTAGCGGTCGTTAGCTACCGGTTGTTAGTTCGTATGCACGTGGTTCACAGCACATGCCCCGGTGTGGCCATCAACGCCACAGGACAACCACAGGAGGATTGTTTCCCATGTCTCCATCTGAAGACTCCTCAAGCACTGAGAGCTCCTCAAACACTGAAAACTCCCCGAACGCCGAAAGCTCCTCGAACTCCGAGAACTCCTCACCGAAGCACGCCCTCAAGGACACCACCGAGAGTGCATCATCAGTTGGGTCCAACGCCACCGGCGCAGCCACAGCATTCGAAAGCCGCGCCTGGCTCCAGCACTACAACGACGCCTGCCCACCGGAAATCGAACTCGCTGAAATCACGCTCGTCGACAACTACATCGATAACCTCAAAAAGCATCCGGACCGCAACGCAACCTGGTTTTTCGGCCAGACCACAACCTTCGCGCAGATCGACAAGCAGGTCCGGGCGGTAGCTGCGAGTTTGAAATCACTGGACGTCGGCAAGGGTGACCGAGTAGCTGTGATCCTTCCCAATTGTCCGCAGCACGTCGTTGCGATCCACGCGATCCACCGCCTGGGCGCCACCGTCGTCGAGCACAACCCGCTGTACACCCCGTATGAGCTGGAAGGCCTGTTCAAAGACCACGAGGCGCGCACCGCGATCGTCTGGGACAAAATCGCCGAATCTCTGGAACCACTCCGCCACAGCACTGCGCTGCAAAACCTGATCGCGGTCAATATGGTCGCGGCGATGCCGCGCACCAAGCAGCTGGCCTTGCGCTACCTACCGCTGCCGTCGGTACGCGAAAAACGCGACATGCTCACAGCACAAGCCGACAACGCGATTCCTTACGGCATGCTTCTCGACGGCGCGATCGGCGGCACCGGCGAGCACCTAGAACCCGAGCCGACGATTACCCCGGATGACATCGCATTCATCCTCTACACTTCGGGAACCACCGGCGCACCGAAGGGCGCGATGCTCAGCCACCGTAATATCTGCTCCAATGTGCAAATGGCCAAATACTGGCTACCGGGCATTGGCGAAAAGCCAGAAACGTTGATGGGCGCGCTGCCGATGTTTCACGTTTATGGCCTCACGCTTATCGGAGCGCTTTCTGTCTACATCGGTGGCGAAATCATTCTGCTGCCGAAGCCGGAAATCCCGTTGATGCTGGATGCCATCAAAAAGCGGAAGCCAACCTGGCTGCCAGGCGTGCCGACGCTCTACGACAAGATCGCCGAGGAAGCGCAAAACAAAGACCTCGACTTACGGGGCATCCGGTACTCGTTTGCCGGTGCCGCCCCAGTGCCTGCTGCCACCGTCAACGAGTGGGAAAAACTGTCCGGCGGCCTGTTGGTGGAAGGCTACGGCCTGACCGAAACCTCACCGGTGATCGTTGCTAATCCAGTCAACGAAAATCGCCGTCCGGGCTTTATCGGCGTCCCTATGCCCAATACCTTGATCCGCATCGCCAACCAGAACAACCTCGACGAGACCATGCCAAATGGTGAAGAAGGCGAGGTCCTAGTCAAAGGGCCACAGGTGTTCCAGGGCTACTTGAATAAGCCGGAAGCCACCGAGGAGGCTTTCCACGATGGCTGGTTCCGCACCGGCGATGTCGGAATCATGGAAAAAGACGGTTTTTTGCGGCTGGTCTCGCGCCTGAAAGAAATCATCATCACCGGTGGTTTCAACGTGCACCCGGCGGAGGTGGAAGAAACCGTGAGTTCACACCGCGACGTCGCCGATGTCGCCGTGGTGGGGCGCCCGCGCAAGGATGGTTCGGAAGATGTGGTCGCCTGTGTGATTCTCAACGACGGCGCCGAGTTAGATCCGGAAGGTTTGCGCGAGTTCTGCCGTCAGCGCTTAACCCGTTACAAAGTTCCACGCACCTTCTACCACTTTGAAGAATTGGCCCGCGACCAACTGGGCAAAATCCGCCGACGTGAGGTACAAGCCGATCTAATGGAGCGCTTGGGAGAGTCCGAAAACTAGCGAATCGAGATTCGCAAAAACGACGCAAAATAAGGCGTGTCGACGCACCACCGCAAGCGTCGGCACGCCCTTTTCGCATTACACACCCCTGTATGCTGGGAGTATTCTCGGCTTCGCACGAAATCCGCGTTGGTTACGTGAAACTACTCACCAATTGGTAGGGTGGGGTTATCTCAAATCGTGTGATGCACAACACCCCTACTCAAGGAGGTAGCAATGACCGCTTCGGATACCAAGGCGTGGCTACAGCACTACGGCGATATTCCGGAAAAGCCGGAATACGAGCACAAGACTCTGCTGAGCTTGTACGACAACAACCTGACCAATAACCACCACCGGCAGGCGACATACTTTTTTGGCGAGTCGATGACTTATAGCGAACTCGACAAGAACGTACGCGCTGTCGCCGCCGGCCTGAAGGCCTTCGGCGTAGGCCCGGGAGACCGCGTGGCAGTGCTGTTGCCGAACTGTCCACAGCACGTTATTGCGTTTTATGCCATCCAGAAAATTGGTGCGACTGTCGTCGAACACAACCCGCTCTATACCGCCCACGAGTTGGAAGGTCTGTTCCAGGACCACGGCGCACGCATCGCGATTTGCTGGGACAAAGCCGCCCCAATGTTGGAGCAGGTGCGCAGCAAGACTCCACTGGAGACCATCATTTCGGTCAACATGATCAACGCAATGCCGCGCACCAAGCAGCTGGCCCTGCGCTACCTGCCACTGCCGTCGATCCGCGAAAAACGCAAGCAGCTATCCCAGTTTGCACCCAACACCATCTCTTTTGAGTCCCTGGCCAGTGAGGCTTTCGGTGGCGACGGGCGAGAAATCCGTACCCCTGATTGTGTCACTAGTGACACGACCGCGCTGATCCTCTACACCTCGGGCACTACCGGCGCACCAAAGGGTGCAGAGCTCACCCAGGGCAATATTTCCGCGAATATCGCCCAGATCTTGGCGTTCTTCCCTACCCTGGGCCGCAACCCGGACGAGCGCGTGCTGGGTGCCCTGCCAATGTTCCACGTGTACGGCCTCACGCTGATCGCCGGCCTTGCGGTATCGCTGGGTGGCGAGATGGTGCTGGTACCGAAGCCGGAAATCCCGTTGCTCATGGACGTCATCAAAAACCGCAAGCCATCCTGGATGCCTGGCGTGCCGACGCTGTACTCCAAGGTTATGGAGGCAGCCGAGAAACAAGACATCGACCTGAAAGGCATCGCCAATTCCATTTCGGGTGCCGCCCCGTTGCCAGAGGCCACCGTCGAGAAGTGGGAACAGCGCACCGGCGGCCTGCTGGTGGAAGGCTACGGCTTGACCGAGACCTCGCCGGTGTTGTGTTGTAACCCGCACTCGGAAAACCGTCGCCCGGGTTATATCGGTATCCCATTCCCGGATACTGAGGTACGCATCGCCAACCCGGATAATTTGGAAGAGACCATGCCGGATGGCGAGGAAGGCGAGCTGCTTGGCCGCGGCCCGCAGGTTTTCAAGGGCTACCTGCACAATGAGGAAGCCACGGAAAACGCCTTCCATGATGGCTGGTTCCGCACCGGTGATATGGCCGTGATGGAAGAAGATGGCTTCGTGCGCATCGTGTCCCGCATTAAGGAAATGATCATCACCGGTGGATTCAACGTCTACCCTGGCGAGGTCGAGGACTGCTTGGGTCAGCACCCTGATGTGGAAGAGTGCGCCGTCGTGGGGCGTCCGCGCAAGGACGGCTCGGAAGACGTCGTGGCCTGCGTCGTGCTGCGTGCCGGTGCTGCACTGGATCCGGATGGCCTGAAGGACTATTGCCGCGAGCGTCTGACTGCCTACAAGGTACCGCGCACCTTCTATCACTTCGAAGAGCTCGCCACTGACCAGATCGGTAAGCTGCGCCGCCGCGAAGTTCAGGCCGACTTGCTGGATATGTTGGGCCTGGTGCCGAAGGAAAAGGACGACGCTGACGAGGCTGACGGTTCCGAGGATTCCGATACTTCTGGAAAGGCGAAGCCGCTCGATGAGCAGCCAGACCACCAAAAATCCGACGTTGAGGGTGTCGAGGTAGAAGATCTTGCCGACGCGCAGCCGGACGAAGATGCGGTTGCTGAGGCAGAAGATTCCGCCGACGCGGCTGACAAGAAGTAGCACTTCGCCGGGCTAGTTCTGCTAGTTAGTTCTGCTAGTTCTGCTTGTCGTACTGCCGAAAGGGCCTGACTCCGATAAAACATCGGGGCCAGGCCCTTGAGCTTTTCTGGCCAGTGTGGTGCAGGGATCGCACACCGACGTCAGCACGCCGGCCTGGCTCTGATTTCACTGATTTTTCCAATAGTTAACCGCCATGGAAAGCCATGTACGTTGGCCACCCACGGCGGTTTTTAGCGTCTCTGAAATCGAAATTGCTCACACGATTCAGAGAACAGCGTCAATCTATTGCTGGGCTTTTGCCAGCGCGTCGTCAATCTGCTCTTTGTACCGTTCAATTGTCCATGGAACAGTCAGTGGGTTAATCATCGATGACCCCGTAACAAAGGACTGGTCGGTCGGAGCAACCTCAGCACCCTGTGCGATAGCAGCGATACTGGAGTACGCAGGGTCTGCGTGCAGTTCTTTACGCGAGGCTTCGTCAGAGTAGAAGGTGAAGATCAAATCTGAATCATTCAATTTATCCAGGTTTTCTGCACTGACGGTCGCAGAGTCAGTTCCCGCAACGACACTATCCCGGAACTCTTCAACCGCAGGGTCTACCTGGAGGCCCAATTTGGTCACGAATTGAACACGCTGTTCCGTTGGCAGGAAGATGCCGTAGTTTCCCACTCCAGAGTTATAGATGAAGCTGAAGGTGTGCTCGCCGTAAGATTCTTCCTTGGCATCGTCAAACTGCTGGTTGATACCGTCGATCAAGTCCTGCGCTTGGTCGCCTTTACCCAGGGCTTCAGCAACAGTATTGATCTGTTCTTCCCAAGTAATGACCCATGGCTCTTCTTCGTACGCGACGGTTGGCGCAATCTCGCTGATCTGGTCGTACTGCTCTTGCGTAAGGCCAGACCAAGGGGCCAAGATCAGGTCAGGTTCCAGCGCCGCAATCTCTTCCGCGCTAAGTTCTTCGGCACCTGTAATCAGCTCTGGCTTCTCGTCGTCTTTGACGCCCATTTCTTCGAGCTCTTCGTTGACCCATGGCAAGTAGCCCGACTCATCGGCACCCCATTCATAGGATTCAACGGCGACCGGGACCACGCCGAGTGCAAGAGTAGTCTCGGTGGAACCCTGGCCAAGGGTAACCACACGTTCGGGTGTGCCCTCAATCTCGGCAACGCCAAGTGCGTGTTCAATCGTGCGTGTTTCACCAGAGTTGTTGTCGGCAGCATCATTGCTGTCGCCATTTTCAGCACACGCTGCAAGACCAAGCATCAAGGTCATAGAAGAGACAATTGCTGCTAGACGGGAAATTAAACCTCTACGGTTGCTTGCATGCAAAACCGAATGGGGCATAAGAGATGACATGCTCATTCCTTCTTTCATTGATTCCACGCACCACCATACGACACATTGTTGGCACGATTTTCCGTAAGGTCACCAGAAAGTCTGATAAACAATGTCAGAATATAGGACATCCGACACATTATGCAAGGTTTACCTACTTAACAAACCAGATGCCAGATGCTAGTGCACCCATCAAAATAACAAGAAACACACACTACTCATTCGTTGACACAACCACAGGCTTACCTTAGTATCCACTCTATGGATGCCCCTTTTGACAAGTTCGCTCCGCAAGCACGATCAGGCTTACAATTTCTTGGTGACGGCTATAGCCACAAGCACGCCCTATCATCCGCCGAGCAAACGCTTGATATAGCCCTTGCACCGACTTTTACCCCTTCACCTGACACCCTGCATCCCAGCCAGGACCTTGACGTCGACTCGCTTTCTACGGCGTTCGGCACTGTAGAAATTGACACACCACTGGGATCACTAGACAAAGCACTAAAAGAACTCAATACCCTCTGGATATCGCACGCTATCCGTTATGATTCACCCCGCTATCTTGCCCATCTAAATTGCCCCATAACGGCAGCAGGATTTGCCGGTGCAACCATCTCTGCAGGATTGAATACTGCGGTCGAAAGCTGGGATCAAGGACGCGGCGCAGCAATTATCGAGGACCAACTAATAAAGTGGTTCGCTGCCACCGCAGGAATGAATCCTCATAAAGCAACTGGAACGTTCACCTCAGGTGGTACGCAATCAAATTTACAGGCCCTTTACACTTCCCGTGAAAAAGCTTTGCAATCAGGCTCGAGCTTAGACTCCCTTCGGATTCTTTGTTCATCAGAGGCGCATTATTCTATTGCTCGCTCCGCCCATATTTTGGGTCTCCCAAAGGAAGCGGTAATTACAATCGACAGCGATTCAAATGGCGTCCTAAAAATCGCCTCCCTCCGCAGAACAATCGATTCTTTACTCGAGTCCGATAAAAAATTCACCATAGCCTGCTTAGTTCTCACCGCAGGTACAACAGATCTCGGGGCAATCGACCCGCTTGCACAAGCAACCCAGATAGCACAGCAACATGGAATTTATGTGCACGTGGATTGTGCTTATGGTGGTGCCCTGCTGCTCAGCAATAAAGACCAAAAACTACTTTCTGGGCTTCACCAAGCAAATTCATTTAGCCTTGACTTTCACAAATCATTTTTCCAACCAGTCGCGTGTTCAGCTTTGATCTACCGCGACCTCACTGAACTAGAAAATGTCACTTGGCATTCGGATTACCTTAATCCCGAGACCGACACTCGAATGAACCTTGCAAACCGTTCACTACAGACAACCAGACGATTCGACGCACTCAAATTGTGGCTTAGCCTACGAGCCGAAGGCCCCAAAGCGTTAGGTCAAGCATTCGATAGATGCTGCGAAATTGCGACCGATACAGCAGTGATGGTTCGTGACTTCCCAGAACTAGAACTACTCACGGACCCTACATTGAGCACGGTTCTTTTCCGTTACCTGCCACCACTGTCAGGTAAACCAAGCTCAAATACTTGCCTACAGGACACCGAAGTTGTCAACAGAATCAACGATGAAATCCGACGCCAATTGTTCAACGCTAACGAACTCGTCATAGCCAGCACCAGACGCAACGACAAAATCTACCTGAAACTCACGATATTGAACCCACATCTCACTATGGATGATATGCATTATGCATTAGAGAAAATTTGTGCGGCTGGAACAACTGAGTGCGCCAGACTACAAAGCAAAGAGGAAGTTGATGACTAAGAAAATCCACGAACAACCGTCAACGAGTATAACTCAGCGCGTTGCTGCCGAGGAAGTTTTTGACATTGTCGGTATCGGCATCGGTCCTTTCAATCTGGGAATGGCGGCACTCGCACATCCCTTGGTGCAATCGAATGATCTCAAAGCTATATTTTTCGACGAAAATGAAGATTTTTGTTGGCACCCTGGCGTAATGTTTTCAAACTCTACGATCCAGGTTCCCTTCATGGCGGACCTCGTCAGTCTGGCCGATCCCACCAGCCCTTGGAGCTTCCTAAACTATTTAAAAAGACAGGGGCGAATTTATCAGTTTTATATTCGCGAATCTTTTTATCCATATCGTACGGAATACTCTGATTATTGCGCTTGGGTTGCAGACCAACTTAGCACTCTCCAATGGTCTAGCCCCGTAACAAATGTTCATCGAACGGAAGACGGCCTTTGGCGAGTCCAGATTGGGGGCAAAAGCCCCCGGGCCGTACTTGCGAAGAATCTTGTCAACGGAACGGGAACTCAACCTTATGTCCCTACTTCGCTCCAACCCAAGCTTGTCGAATCTAGGAATCAGACCAAAAACATTATTCACAGTTCTGACTTCCTATTTCATGCAGAACGCTTATCGAATAGTGAAGACATAAAGTCGTTGACCATCGTCGGTTCCGGACAATCTGCAGCAGAAATTTATCGTCACCTGATGGAGCCCTTCGCGGCAACCGGTCGCCGTCTTAATTGGTTAACAAGATCACCCCGTTTCTTCCCAATGGAATACACTGCGCTTACCTTGGAGTTAACCAGTACGGACTACGTGCGCCACTTCCACAGACTCCCAGAAGCACGACGCGACGAAATTAATCGCCAGCAGCGAAACCTGTACAAGGGCATCTCCGGCGATTTAGTTAACGATATTTACGACACGTTATATCAACTGTCCATTACCACTCCGCTACGCGGAGAGCTACGCCCGGATGTCACCGTAGAGTTGCTCACAGAAAGTGATCCCAAAAACTCATACGAACTAAACAGCAACGAGCAGGCCGCAGAGAGCCAAATATTACTGAAGCTGACCAACAACGAAACCGGTAATGCCGACATACATGCGACTGATGCCGTCATCCTCGCTACAGGCTACGGGCGCCCTGCCATACCTTCGCATTTGATTGCAGCTGCAGAAACAGGCGAAATCAACACAGACAAACAAGGACGTCTGGACGTAAATCTCGATTTTACGGTTAACCAGCAGCGTGACTTATACGTGCTCAACGCCGAAGAACATACCCATAGCCTTAACGCTCCAGACTTGGGAATGGGAGCTTGGCGGAACTCAATCATTCTCAACAGCATATGCGGGCGCACAGTCTATGAAGTGGAAGATTCCTGGACTTTCCAACAATTTGGAGGAGAAAACGTATGAGTAAGTCACAACAATCATGCCACCCAATCAGCCTGATTCCTGGTGCAATACATACTTCGTTAGGGGTAATCAATATTCGCCCAGTGCAACCAACAAAGGATGCTAAAACGCTACATACATGGGTCACTCATCCTCGTTCGCAGTTTTGGGGTGCATTAGATGCCAGTGAAGAAGAGATCTTGGCAGAATACCGACGCATCGAAACAAGCAATGCCGAACAGGCTTGGCTACTACATCTCAACGGAAATCCGATTGCTCTTTCGGAAACCTACGACCCAACCCACGTTGTACTTAACACATGTTCTGAACTCACCCTCGACAAAGGCGATATCGGGATGCACATCCTAGTTTCGCCTCCTATAGGCAAGAGCATCCATGGACTTACCGATAACATCTTCTCCGCTCTAGTCCGCTGGATTTTTAGCCACCGTGAGGTGAACCGAATCGTCGTCGAGCCCGATGCCTCTAATTTGGGAATCCATCATAAAAACGCCCGAACAGGATTCACCCAACCAGGGCTCAAAACAACCTTAACGATGTCCGGAAAACCGAAAACCGCGTTAATCCAATTTTGCACACGCCCTGATTTTTTGGGCTCTCCGAATGCCCCTCTGAGCTATCCTATTGCGCCTACCCCCTGGGAGCTAGTTAAGCCCACAGATCTATCCAGCCCCATAACACTCGGTATCGGCCACTTAGCCAAAACCGCTGAAGCAGTACACCGCGAACTTTTCGCCAAAGCATTGCGGGAATTCACCCATGAAAGACTTATATCCCCGCGAAAGATCAAAGAATCTGCTAATAAGACTGAGCCTAACGATGGCAACCACAGCGGATGGCGCTCCTATCAAGTTAGCTGGGGATCCCGGAAACTGATTTTTCGGGCTCGCGAGCATAGACTGCTTCATCTCAGCGTAGATCCGCTCAGCATCCACGATCCCGCAGATCTCACGTGGACACCCGATATCGTTACAGGTATCGCAGATGCAGCTGAGCAACTTGGTATCGCAAAGAGTTCGCGCGAAACGTACCTGGAAGAAATTTCTGCAACTTTCGCCGCACGTGCTCGGACTTTAGCCATGCCACGCCCAACATCTACAGAGTTGACGGACGCTACTCGAGATCCTGTGGAGCTATTCCAAGCCATTGAATCTGCGATGGTAACTGGCCACCCGGGCTTCTTAGCTAACTCAGGTCGCGGGGGGATGGGCGAAACTCAACTTCGTGCTTTCTCGCCAGAACTCAGTAGTACTACTGATCTTGTTTGGTGTGCCGTGGACAAAAATTTTGCGCATCTTGCAACAATCGACTACGAGCATGGGCAGGAATCGGGTTCTTCTCAGTCTTCTTACGACGCTATATTGGCACTGGTACCAGATTTTGAAGAGCGTTGTAAACTAGCTGGTATTAATCCAGACGACTACATTCCCCTACCTGTTCACCCTTGGCAGTGGGAGCAGCGTTTTACCACCACATTCTCCGCTGATCTAGCTGCTGGTCGAATTCATGTACTCGGTCGAAAGGGCGACGCCTACCGACCACAACAATCTCTGCGTACTTTTTTCAATACTTCTATTCCAGCTGCACCATACGTAAAAACCGCCGTCGCGGTTCGTAACATGGGTTTTACTCGCGGACTATCTGCACATTACATGGAGTCAACTCCACGAGTTAATCGCTGGCTGCTGAACTTAATCGGAGATGATCCAGAATTTTCTCAATCAGGCATTGGATTTCTCCCTGAGATAGCGTCTGTGGGATATACAGGCAGTGTCTACCATCGCTTCACTAACGACAGTCCTCACACTAAAATGACCGCTGCGTTGTGGAGACAATCCCCGTTCAGCCCCGAAACTACTCCCGCGTTAAATGCCGGTGACACTTTATCTACGCTAGCGGGCATACTTCACACTGACGACGAAGGAATATCTCTTATAAGCGCCTGGATTAATCAGAGCGATTTAACGGCGGTTGATTGGATCAACCAACTTTTGACTTTGTACGTTCGTCCTCTAATTCATGCCCTGGTACGTTACGGAATTGTTTTCATGCCTCATACGGAAAACGTCATATTGCGTCTCAACAAGAATAAACCGGTTGGCATTTATCATAAGGACCTTGGCGAAGAAATAGCCGTGGTTTCGGACGAGACCCCTGTTCCTGCTGGTCTAGAACGTTTGCGAGCTCGTTGCTGTTCTGACTCACCGCAAGATTTATCCCAACAAGCGCTTTCAATACATACTGATGTTATTGATGGCGTTCTCCGCCACCTTGCAGCGCTTCTTGACGATCATGGAATTCTCCAAGAAGAAATTTTTTGGGACCAGCTTCGACAAGTTGCCTGCGCATATGCCAAGGATCATCCTGAACTAACTACCGGAGATTCTCGACAAGCAAGGCTTTGGCAGGCCCTATTAGCACCGAGATTCCGGCATTCGACGTTAAACCGGTTACAGCTTCGCAACCCTCATACTATGGTTACTCTTGGTGACCAAGATTCGTCGCTCATCTACGCCGGTGAACTGGAAAATCCCCTGCACGGTGTCTAAATGGTGCCACGCGCGTGTTTGTTCCAAGACTTAAGATTTATCACTGAGCTCAATGATCTAATAGGTTAGTCTTTACTATGAAATCGACAAGATTATCTTCGAGACGAAGCATGCGCAACAACTCGCGAGAAGATATGCGATCATCGCGGTCCCTGCGCACACGTCGCGTTACGGGACTCATCATTCTCGTCTTCGTCGTCCTAGCTGTGACACTTGGCAGCTTGCTATTTGGTGCCCGCCCAATTGCGTTAGCTGATGCCTTGCAAGCATTAATTAATCTACCTTCATTGCTAGACGAACCTCAGTCTGGTTCCGCGGACGCTCGCGTTATCGCAGATCTCCGCTGGCCCCGCACCCTCATCGGCTTATTTGTCGGTGCAGCACTCGGTGTCGCAGGTGCATTAATCCAAGGCCATACACGAAACCCATTGGCTGACCCAGGACTTTTGGGAGTTTCAGCGGGCGCAGCATTCGCGGTCGTCCTAGGCTTTTTCGCGTTTGGGCTCACTTCAGCCTTGAGCACATCCGTCGTGGCTTTTGGTGGTGCAGTTCTTGCCACTGCATTAGTTTTCGGTCTTGCCTCGCTGGGTGGGGGGCAGATCAATCCACTCACGTTAATCCTTGGCGGCGCTGCACTATCAGCGGTGCTGCATTCCATGACCACTGCACTCACGCTCATCGACGACAACAGTCTGGACCGGATGCGTTTCTGGAGCGTTGGCGCATTATCTGGCAGGGATCTTTCAATTTTTTGGGGCACCGCGCCATTTATCGCGGTCGGACTCATAGTTGCACTGGCAACCGCGCCTACTTTGAATCTGCTGAATCTTGGCGACGACGCAGCTAGTGCGCTTGGCGTCAATACTTACCGGGCTCGGTTACTCGGCATGGTGGTCATCGCGTTACTTGCGGGAGCTGCCACGGCGGCCGCGGGCCCGATCGGCTTCATTGGTTTGGTTGTACCGCATATTGCTCGTAGTCTGTGCGGGCCTGATTACCGGTGGATTCTTCCATATTCAGCACTGACCGGTGCTAGCTTATTGTTGCTTTCAGATATTTTGGGTCGTCTCATTGCCCGACCGGGTGAATTACAAGTGGGAATCGTGCTGGCATTCGTCGGTGCACCATTCTTTATGTACCTCATTTATCGGCGGAAGGTAGTTGCTCTATGACAAGCTCACCACATCTACTGTCCCGTCCAGTGGTGCCGGGGCGACCAGCGCTACGCAAGGGGCGTATCTCTCTAGTCTGGCGCCCGTGGGTTCTTTTTAGCACCATCGCGATGATCTGCGCAGCAGTGATCATCTTTGCTGCTTCGATCGCCATCGGCGATTATCCTATAACTATCCCTGAGGTATTGCGCATAATTTTCCTTGGCGACGGTTCTCGTATTGAACGTATCGCAGTTTTCGATTGGCGTATGCCGCGGGCTTTAACAGCGCTGACGGTAGGCTTTGCACTGGGGTTGGCTGGTGCGCTAACTCAATCAGTGACTGGCAACCCACTTGCTAGTCCAGACATACTTGGTATTACCTCTGGCGCTTCTGCAGCCGCCGTGACCGTGCTTACTTTCGGTGGAGGCGTTGGAGCTTTTGCTGCGGTAGCCGGAAAGATTGCCGCCTTCGGCTTACCCCTTGCTGCACTGGCTGGTGGTCTCATTACTGGTGCTGTCGTCTGGATCCTTTCATCACGGGGCAGTTTCGATGCCTATCGGCTGGTGCTATTCGGAATCATCATCACGGCTCTCATGAATGCTTATATCGGCTTTTTGATGACACGAGCAGAGTTACGAGATGCCGCTACTGCGCAACAGTGGTTAGCAGGTTCCCTCAATTCGACTAACTGGGACCGCGCCATTCCGGTAGCACTCGTGATCCTCATCTGCGTCCCTCTATTAGCTTGGATGGCCTACACGCTAACTGCTGCCGTGCTTGGCCAAGATCTCGCCGCCGCACTTGGCCTTCGAGTCTCACGCACACAGCTAACTTTTTTGGTTATCGCAGTAACTCTGGCATCAATCGCCGTGGCCGCAGCTGGACCAATCGGATTCGTAGCGTTTGTCGCACCGCAGTTGGCGGTACGCATCACCAGGCTCTCCACGCCACCGCTAGTCGCTTCTGCGTTCATGGGAGCGATCTTACTGTTAGGAGCTGACCTCGTGGTTCGCACGAATATTCCTGTAGATCTCCCAGTTGGCATCGTGACGTCCGCCTTTGGTGGCGTATTCCTGCTCTACTTGCTTATCAGCTCGAATCTCAAGCGTTCTAGGTCGTCATGATCGGAATTGTCCCCGAGGCGCTGATCGTCTCCGCACGATTTTCATATCCCGGCGCTCAAAGCCAATTCGATGCAAGCACTTCAGGTTAAAAACAACTCGTAACAAGAACTAAGAATAAACAGGAACTAAGAATAAGACGATGAACAATCCAATTTCTACACCCCCTAACCGTGGTGTCAGCGTCAATGCACAAAATATCTGTGTCGGTTATGGCGATAACATCGTCATCGATGATCTTTCGGTAAATTTCCCAAGTGGAGAAATCACCACCATCATCGGCCCCAACGGTTGTGGAAAATCTACCCTCTTGCGCGCAGTTTCCCGACTCATTCCCATGCGCCAAGGCACGGTGACCGTCGACGGTAAAGACGCGACCACAATGAAGCGTAAAAACCTGGCAAAAACTGTAGGGGTCTTGCCCCAGGCCCCCAGTGCACCGGAGGGATTATTAGTCTCGGATCTGGTCGCACGCGGACGCCACCCGCACCAGTCGTGGATCAACCAGTGGTCCGCTGCCGATGAACAAGAGGTGTTGCGCGCACTCGAACTCACGAACACTGCGCATCTAGCTGAACGCTCGCTAGAAGCATTATCTGGAGGTCAACGCCAACGAGTGTGGATCAGCATGGTGCTTGCACAACAGACTGAAGTGTTGTTTTTAGACGAGCCCACTACTTACCTGGATCTTTCGCATTCCATCGACGTTCTTAATTTGGTCACGCGCCTGAAGCATGAATTAGGTCGAACCATCGTTATGGTGCTTCATGATCTCAACCTTGCGATCCGCTATTCCGATCATCTCGTGGTGATGAAAGATGGAGCAATACACGCCAGCGGCAGCCCTGCTCAGGTCATCACACCTGAATTACTCAGCGAAGTCTTCAACCTGGATGCCCACGTCAACCCTGATCCAGTCATGTCTGAAGCACGCGGCACTACGGTTCCGCTGATCGTGCCTGCTGCACCTCCTGGCATGTAAACCCCTGCCACCCCGCCCCCATTCAGCAACACCCACCCCACACAAATGGTTTCTAAAACACAATCATGAGAATTAACTCATATTGTCTGTAAAGGAAGCCACTGCATGCCTTTGACACCGTTTGATTCCATGCGCGCCCGCCATCATCTTTCCTGGTCAATCCTCAGAATGGGAAAAGCAGCTGCGCAACGCCGCCGCCAGCCACCACGCCGTCGGCCACTCCCAGGGTAGCCTCAGCATTGTCGCCATCTCCGTGGTCAACGGCACCCGCTAGGGCTACGCATCACGTTGGGCCACGGCACCCCGCTGACTGCGGAACCTGTCGCGTATTGCGAGCAGCTATTGCACGCAGCGGCCAGGGCACGGCTTAACGACTCAACGGCGAACAACTTAGCCCGTGGCCGTCGTCGTTAAGCTGTGTTATTCAACCGCTTCACAAACTGCTGTGGCCGGTCCACCGTCACGCGGTAGGTTTTGCCATCTGTCATCTCCAGCGCCAAGTTCGCCGCGCCCGCGTGCATGGACAATGCACCTCCGACGAAGTGCACGCCGAAGGTATTACGTTCCAATGGCAAAGGATCCTGTGGAATAGCAGCTTCCTTGATATCTGCGAAGTTGCAGGTTTTTACAGGGACCCACAGGACTTTGATTTTTAGCGTCTGCTGCTTCTGGTCTAACTGAGTGTCGATATGAAACAACACCACGATTGCCGTCACGATGACCATGGGAAACGCCATCCAACTCATCATGAGAAAAAACCAGATGGTGATCGCTACTGTCACTGCGATCACCACCCAGCGAGCAGCGTTGTATCCAAAAACTTGTGAATGTAGACGAGATTGTTGATTCGCCATAGGGGATTACACCTCCGAGGTTAAAGCATCACATAAACCTAGAGTACCCAGATACTTGCAAAAGCTTTTGGGCTTCTACATTTCTGGGCGTCCCGCGCCAATCCGGTGGGCTGCGTAAAGGCAACGTACAAGGCACCATGGCAAACGAGCACGTCCCCACGATCATGCCCGTCGACGTCGGTGCACACGATGCCGCTTCGGACGCAGCCGATCAGAAACACCCAGACATCCTGGAAGCGGAACTTTCCGGTTCCGATGGCGAATACCGCATCTCTGTTACGGTCTCTTCGCCCTATGATTCCCCGGAGCGCTACGCCGACGGCTGGCGGGTGCTCGACGAAAACGGCACCGTGTTAGCCGAACACGAACTCGGCCATGACCACGCCAACGAGCAACCATTTACCCGCTCGCGCGGCCCCTTCGACATCCCCGACAACGTCCAGGAAGTGACCGTCGAAGGCCACGACCAGGAACATGGCTACGGCGGAAAGACCGTCACTATCAAAGTCCCGCGCTAGATTTCCAGCCCGATCCACAACGGTTCGGGTTCGAGCTGTACCCCAAATTTTTCCTGCACCCCGGCGCGCACATCACGGGCTAGCGTGACGACGTCCGCAGCCTGCGCCGCACCCCGGTTTGTGAGGGCCAGGGTGTGCTTCGTGGACAAGCGCGCTGGTGCATCCGCACCCGGGTAACCTTTGGCAAAACCGGCGCGATCAATCAGCCAGGCGGCAGACAGCTTCACCAGTGGTTCAGCGTTATCTCCAGCCCCACCGGAAGCCCCTCCGACACCGGAACCCCCAGTGCTGGAATCCTCAGAGCCAGAGCCCTCAGTGCCGGAACGCTCAGTGGCTATGTTTCCTGCAGCCACCGGGAAACGCGGCATACCCGCAGCTTCGTCGGCACCCAGCTCGGCGGCGACCACCTGGGTGATCTCGTCGGCAAGCGATTCCGACACCACCGGGTTAGTGAAAAACGAACCCGCCGACCACGTATCATGATCATCCGGATCATGCACCATACCCTTGGAACGACGCAGGCCCAGCACCTCCTCGCGCACCTCCGCCGACTCGCGGCGCTGCCCCGGCTCACCCGCCAACTGACCAAAACGCAGCGGCGCCGACAAACCATCAGTGTGCAGCTGAAACTCCACGGCCAGCACCACCCCGCGCGAGGTGAATTTCAAATTGGAATAGCGATACGCCAAATCCAGCGCGCTGGCAGGCACCCATTCGACGGTGCCGGTCGCACGATCCAGCAACTGTACACGGGTGAGCACATCCGCGATCTCCGAACCATAGGCTCCAACGTTTTGCACCGGAGTAGCACCGGCAGAGCCCGGAATGCCCGACAAACACTCCAACCCACCAAGCCCCGCATCGATGCTGGCAGCGACGACCTCATCCCAGATAGCACCCGCGCCAGCGCGCAACTGACCAGTGGCAGGTTCGATCTCCAGGTGGTCATCGCCCATAATCACCGCGACCACATCCAGCGGCGAGTCGGTCACCAGCAAATTGGAACCGCCACCCACAATCAGCGACTCCACCCCGGCAGCATCCAGGGCTCGGACCACCGCCACGGCGGCCTCACCAGTTGCGGCTCGTACGGCAGCCCGCGGGGCACCCCCCAGGTGAAACGTCGTCAACTCAGAAAATTCCACGCCATCAAGGCGTTCGAGCACGCCGGCGTCGGCAAGCGTGCGCAACTCCGGGGTATCTAGGGCCGTATTTGCTTGAGTCATAAAATCATTCATCACTATCACAGGGTAGTCTGTAGGGCATGTCTACCCGTAGCGAAAACACAGTAACCATCAATCACTCCGCCGAAAAAGTACACCAGGCGTTGACCAACGAGAAGTACTGGGCTTATATCGCCGAAAACCTTTCGCCAGAACCGGGCGAGCTCAACGAGTTCTCCAATAATGAGGCCGTCCTGTTCGAGCTGCTACCTGTCACCATCCTGCCGGAGGCCGTCCGTGCGATGGTCTCGCAGTCGCTGAAGGTTAAGCGCACCGTCACAGTTGGCGAGCTCACCGACGAAAAGACAGAGCTTTCCTACAAGGCTGATGTCAAAGGCACCCCGGTCGATTTCAAAGGCACCATCAAACTAGAAGGCCAAGGTGAAACCACCACCTTGAGCTACACCAACGACGTCTCCGTCAACATCCCGATGATGGGTGCAGCCATCGAACCGAAGGTTGGCGAAGCACTAGAAGAGCTCTTCGACAACGAAGGCCAGCTGACCGAAAAGTGGATTAACGAAAACCTCTAAGCCAGGCCGTCTCACGCTAGACTGTGCCTATGCCATCTAGCTCTCAAGTGCCTGCTAACTCTCAAGCTAAATCATCCGCCGCAACCGCCTGGAAAGTCATCGTCGCCGTCTTGGTGGCCCTATTGGTCCTGGTGTTGGTGGCGGAATTTGGTGCGCGTTATTTCATTAGCCAACAGCTGCGCTCAAGTTTCCGCGAAGACATCGAAGCTCAAGGCATCGAAATGACCGAAGATCCCGAGGTTTCCTTCGGCTCCAGCCCGGTGTTATTTGGGTTGATCGGCGGTAAGCTCAACGAAGTCAACATCGATACCCCGTCTACGCTGCAGCAGGATCCCGAGGGCAACTACAAGGGAATGCCCGCCTCGCACGTGCACATGGAATCCATGGCCCTGAAATCGCGCGAGGCGGAGTTTTTGCGCACCCGCTCGGACCTTCCCGACGACTACCTCACCCACTCCATCCAGGAAGGCTTGCGCGAGCAGCTCGGCGGGGTCGGATTTTTGGGTGACATCGTGGTCTCCGGCATCACCACTGATCACGAAGCCGAGACCATCACCGTGCAATTCTTATCTGGGGCTGCAAACCTGACGCTGCGCCCGCTTGTCGACGCCAACGGCAACATAGCTTTCGACGCCTCCGAGGCGAAGGTACTGGGCTTCTCACTTCCTGATGGCGCTGCCGACGGCATCGCGAATTCCTTGAACCAAAACCTGCATGAGGCCACCGGTGGGCAGTTGGATATCACAGCGGTTGAATTCAATGATCAGGGCTTAGTCATCACGCTCGAAGGTCACAACGTGAACCCTTCGCACATGAGCAAAGAGCTCAACGCGGAACCGGGCACGGGTGCAGCAGATGCTGGTACTGGTGCTCGCGCTGGTACTGGTACTGGTGCTGGTTCCAAAGCTGGCAGCGCTTCCGGCAGTAACTCCGACGCGCCAGCCCGAAACACTTAGGAGCTGACAGCTCGTACGTCTTCCGGGTCCACCGGCACCACCGCCAAGATTTGCTTGGCGGTTTCTCCTTTTTCTAGGGCCTTTTTGTTTGCCGCCAAATCCGCGGATTCAGCCACTAACCATTCCGCCAACGAAGACGCCGACGGTGATGCAGATTGCTGGCAACCATTCTGCTCTGTGCTTGCTGCCCTGCCTGCCCCCGCGTCGAGGACCGTGGGGATCCGGTCGGGCAATTGTTGCGCGGCTGCTAGCAGCCCCGTGACGGCAGGCATTTTCGTGGCTGCAGGTATTCTCGTGGCTGCAGGAGCAAAAGATTGTTCCGGGGGCATTACCACCAACTGGTCCACCTTCGCGAACTCACAGGTAGAGACCAATTCGCTGCACTGCTGGGCACTAGCACGCGCATCGGAATTCAGCTCAGCGCCGCTAGGTGGTAGTCCGGCATAATCCGGAACCACGATTCCTAAGTGAGCTGGATACGGTACTGCCTCCCGCAAACTAATCATGTCACTGAGTGCAGCGTTGGCATCAGCGGTACTGGTATCAACGCACGCCCATATTCGGTGCGCGCCTTGGGAAATCGCAAGTCTCGCCTCCGATGCTTTTACCAAGATATGATGTCGGCCAGTGGGAAACCCCACCGCCGCGATGATGGTCAGCACCGTGGACTCATCGGTATCTCCCGCGCCGTCGTTGGCATCCACACCAGCGTTGCTCTCCCGACCAGCGTTGCTCTCCGGACCAGCGTGGTTTTGTCGAATATATTTATCCAGTGCTTTCGCAGCCGTCGCCACGTGATTCGGGCTGACCACAATCGCGCCGATACCAGCGGCGATCGCGGCAGGCACCCCAGCGCGCACGTCGTTAAGACAAAAATGCGCGGGACGAAAGTCCCACGCCAAAAACCGGTGCAGCCAGTTGTCTTCCATCAACTAATCCCAGCGATACTCACCGTTAATGAGCGCCTTCAGCGACGGCCGGACATCAAACCAGTAGATACCGATAACCACCATACCGACCCACGGCAAAATCGGAATGGGCATCGGCACGATAAACGCCGAACCAGCCAACATCGCGACCCAAACCATTTTCGACTGCCGGGAATCCGCATCGAAGGCGTCGTCACGCGTCATGGCCGCAGAAATCGCCCCCACCAGGCCGGCGATGGCCACCAATGAATACAGTCCCTGCTGCAGCCAAAACACGCCGCTAAACAGGTTCTGCTGCCACGGCTCCAGCGTTGGGCCACTCGGCGGCAACTGTGCCACATGGTGGGTGTGCTCGGCGGCGAGGCTGGCTTGCGATAATACGTCAACAATCATGGGTTCTGGGTTTTCCTCGGGAATGATCTGTCGGATGAGCTCTGGCCGTTGACTTTCTGCCCATCAACGTCAATAACTTCGCCCTCAATGATACGTGGCCGCCCGTCATTCGTCGTACCCGCGTGCTCACCGGTTGCACCTTTGGTGCCTGTACGTGCAGCCTCACTGCTGCGGGTCTTGCCGACGGCATCACTCAGACCAGAACTAAACTCGCGGCCCAGGTGCTTGCCTCGTTTCCACAACTTTGCCCCTGTGTCCTTTGCATCTTCGACACTTTCGATGCCGCGGAAGTCACGCACGGTTTGCCGGGCAGCATTCTTTACGGTCTCGGCTGTGCCCCGGGCCCGGTAATTCTCGGCGGCGTTACCGGTGAATTCACTTGCCACGGAACGGACCCGCGAACCTGTGTCTTTCAGTGACTCGACAATCTCGCTAGTAGAAAATCGTTGACGTTTATCAGTCATTGCTCTGCTCCATCATTGCTTCGTGTGCGCTACGTCTGTGCTTTGTCAGTGTCCCAACGGCGTTCCAACGGCGTTCCAACGACGTTCCAACGACGCGTCGTCAGTGCTCCATCAGGTTAAGTACTTCGACCAATTTAGGCACCGAAAAGTACTTGATTGACAGTGTAGATAACCAGCCCCGCAAGCGCACCAACCACCGTGCCATTCAAACGGATAAACTGCAGGTCTTTGCCCACCATGAGCTCAATCTTTTCGCTGGCCTCATCAGCATCCCAGCGCGCGATGGTTTCAGAAATAATTCCGGTGACCTCCGAGGAATAACTATTCGCCAAAAACTCCACCGCAGAGTTGATGCGGCGATCCAATGACGTGCGCAACTCGGCATCAGATTGGATATTTTCCCCCCAACGAACACACAGTTCGACGATCTTGCGTCGCAAGGTGGAATCTGGGTCTTCAGCGGCAGCGATCAAGCCCGCCGAGCCTTTCTCCCACAGCATGGCAGGCAGTGCGCGTACCGCACGGGAGCCTTGCACATCGGCCTTCCAATCTTCGACTCGGCTAATCATAGTGCCATCAAATTGCAGGTCATACGCCAACTGCCGCAGGCCTTTCCGGATGGATTTCCGCGCGGGATGGTGCTGGTCAGCTTCTACCTCGCGGATAAACGACGCCATTTCGCGGAAAACTTTTTCGCCCACCAACTGGCGAGCAAAACGCGGCGCCCACGTCGGCATGCGATCGTTGATCAGGGTGATGATGGAGTCTTCCGAATCATCGATCTTGTTTTTCGCCCAGGTCACGATCTCATCAACCGCTGGTTCTAGCTTTCCCTCATCAATCAGCGAATCAAGCGTGCGCCCCAATGGCGGGCCCCAGATTGGTTCGGTTGCCTTATCGATCAGGTGCGTTTGGATCAGTTGCTCCGCTTCCTGCGCATCGACCGCACGCACAATATTGGTGGTGAGTTTTCCAGCCTCACGGGAGACCTTTGCTGCATTCTCTCCCTCACTCAGCCACTTCCCCAGCCATTCCGGCAGCTTGGCCTCGCGCACCTTTGAGGTAATTAGCTCTGCATTCAGGAAGTTATCGCCGACGAACTGCGACAGCGAATCACCCAACTGGTCTTTTTTCTTGCGAATCAGGGCTGTGTGCGGGATCGGCAACCCCATGGGGTGCCGAAACAACGCTGTAACCGCGAACCAGTCCGCAAGGCCACCGACCATGCCGGCTTCTGCTGCGGCACGAACGTAGCCCACCCATGCCGGGGTGGAACCGGGTTGGCTTTGCCACCAGGAACAGGCCAAGAATACGGCTGCAGCCAGTACCAACAAACCGGTGACGAATATCTTGTGCTTGCGTAATTCCGCTGCCCGTTGTGCGTCTGTCGGCCCAGAGCTAAACCCTGGCATAGTGCTAGCGCTCGGGCGGGTAGTGCTCGCGCTCGGGCGGGCGCGATGTTGCGGGGTACTCATATGGTCAATGAACTCCAGGTCTCGACAGGCTAGGGTGGCAGCTTCCGAATAAAGCTACGAAAAGCCCCGCCCTGCCTAGACGCGGTAAGCATCTAGCAGGTGCGGGGCGAGGCTGGCAGGAGGAAAGGCGCGTTAGGAGGTGCGGCCGGTTTCCTTCACGTATTGGCGGTAGTACCGGCGGCCAAAGTGGATCGAACCAAAACCACCGACCAAAGTAACAACAACACCAATGGCGCCAATGATGGTCAAAATAGTGGAGTAATTAGCTGCAGTGCCCTGATCCCAGATGCCGGTGCTGATTCCCCAAATGAGGGTACCGGCGAATGGGAAAAAGCTAACGAGAAGACCCATGCCGATCCACGTCGAATTACGCAACAGCGACGAGTGCGGCGCAGCCAGCGACACTGGGTTGTAGCCCTCGATGTAGCTGTGGTGCAGTTCCTGCGAGTAGCTAGGGTAGGTCTCCGCAGCGAAGTCCGCTACTTGTTCATTGGTGCTCATGGGGTGCCAAAGCCTTTCTTCTGTATCACTAGTGACAACTCTAGTCTAGATGTGCTGCCAGCAAAAGTGGTGCCGAACTGTGTCTGCACAAGCAAAATCGCTGCACATCACACGCCGCGTCGGCACTTTCGTATTCGTCTTAGTCGTCCTTCGAACGGAAAGCCGCACGAGCACGTTCGCGGGTGACAGCCGAAACAGCAGTCAGTGGGATGCCTGCTGGGCATACATCAGCGCACTCGCCGTACAGGGAGCAGCCACCGAAGTTCTGCTCGAGCTCGTCGACCATGTTGCGGGCACGCTTGCCGCGTTCCTTGGCACCGAGCGGCGACATCGACAGATGCACTAGCTTGGCACCGGTGAACAGGTGGGCAGCTCCGTTTGGGCAGGCCGCCACACAAGCACCACAGCCAATGCAGGCTGCGTGGTCCAGTGCGATTTCGTTATCTTGCGAGTTCTGCAGCAGGGTATCGGCATCCGGTGCAGTACCAGCATCCATGGAGACGTAGCCACCCTGGTGCATGATGTCGTCCAGTGCGGAACGGTCAACGACCATGTCTTTGATAACGGGGAATGCGGCGGAACGCAGTGGCTCCAGACGCAGGGTATCGCCATCGTTGAACTGGAACAGACGCTGCTGACAAGCCGGGGTGTTCTGGCCTGGGCCGTGTGGGCGTCCGTTGATCAGCAAGCCACAGGTACCGCAGATGCCCTCACGGCAGTCGGAGGCAAATGCGAATGGTTCTTTGTTTTCTTCGATGCGTCCGGTGTTGACGTGATCCAACAGCTCCAGGATGGACATCTGCTCGACGGCGTCGTCGACCTGAACGGTCTCGAAGCTGCCTTCTTGCGTAGGTCCGGCCTGACGCCAGACTTCAAGTGTCAATTTCATTACTTGTAGTTCCTTGTCATCAGCGGAATCGAGTCGAAGTACAGAGGATCGGCGTGGCGGATGAACTTCTCTGGGCCGTTTGGCTGCCATGCAGAAACGAAGCACCAGTTTTCGTCGTCACGTTCTGCCTCACCGTCTTCGGAAAGGTGATCATCACGGTAGTGTGCACCAGCAGACTCGTCACGGTCCAGCGCGTCAATGCACATCAGTTCGCCGAGGTCGAGGTAGTCGGCTACGCGCTGTGCGTATTCCAGGTCCTGGTTCATGTCGTGCAGCTGACCGGTCACACGAACGTTGGCCCAGAAATCGCGACGGATTTCGCGGATTTTCTCGATCGATGTCTTCAGGTCCTCGACGTTACGCGACACACCACAACCCCAGTAAAGGATCTCGCCGAGCTGGCGGTGGTAGTGCTCAGCACCGTGTGGGTCTTTGCCTTCGATGCTCATCAGGCGGTTCAGGCGATCCTTAACCTCTTCGACGACTTCCTGTGCTTCTGCGGAATCCTCGGAGAGTTTTTCTTCGCCCAGGTGCTCTGCTAGGTAGTTCGGGATGGTGAACGGCAGGGTGAACCAGCCATCAACCGAAGCCGACAGCAGCGAGTTAGCGCCCAGACGGTTCGCGCCATGGTAAGTCCAGGAAGCCTCACCGGCAGCAAACAAGCCGTCGATGGACGTCATCTCGTTGAAGTCCGTCCATAGACCACCCATGGTGAAGTGGCAGGTCGGTGCAATACGCATCGGGGTCTCGTACGGGTCTTCACCAATGGACTCTTCATACATCTGGAACAGGTTGGAGTAACGCGCGCGCACGGTCTCTTTACCCAAACGCTCGATGGCGTCGCGGAAGTCCAGGTAGCAGGAGTTCTGCATTGGGCCGACGCCCAAGCCAGCGTTGATCTGTTGTGACAGTGCGCGGGAGGCAACGTCACGAGGGACCAAGTTACCGAATGCCGGGTAGCGGCGCTCCAAGAAGTAGTCGCGCTCGTCCTCTGGAATGGAGTTCGGGTCGCGGTCGTCGCCTTCTGTCTTTGGCGACCAGATGCGGCCGTCGTTACGCAGCGATTCCGACATCAGCGTCGTCTTCGACTGCCAGGTGGAGTTGACTGGCAGGCCAGTTGGGTGGAACTGGATATACGCAGGCGATGCCAGGTAAGCGCCCCGCTCGTAGGCACGCATCATGGCGCCTGCGTTCGAGTTCTTGGCCAGCGTCGACATGTGGTAGACGTTGCCGTAACCGCCAGTCGCGATGACAGTTGCGTGGCCAGTGAAAGCCTTGATCTCACCGTCGATCAGGTTACGGGTGACGATGCCGTCGCAGTGCTTCACACCATCGATGTCGCGGACGATGATGTCCTGCATGTCGTGATGCGCAAACATTTCGACGTTGCCCAGGCCGATCTGGCGGTACAGGGCCGAGGTAGTCGACAGCTGCAGCTGCTGGCCGGTTTGACCACGGGTGTAATAGGTACGGGAGACCTGCACACCACCGAAGGAACGGGTTGCCAGGGTTCCGCCGTACTCACGGGCGAATGGAGCACCAATGGCGTTCATGTGGTCGATAACGCGGCCGGATTCCAGCGCCAAGCGCCAGCAGTCAGACTCACGACAGCGGTAGTCTCCACCCTTAACGGTGTCTTTCACGTGGCGGTAAGCCGAGTCGTTGTCGACTTTCTTACCTCGCGCGGAGTTGACACCACCCTGTGCAGCAATGGAGTGCGCACGACGAGGCGAGTCATGGTAGGAGAAGACCTTCACGTCGTAGCCGAGCTCGCCAAGTGCCGCGGCGGCTGCGCCACCGGACAGGCCGGTACCGACGATCAGGACAGTGAATTTACGGCGGTTCAGCGGGGAGACCAAGTTCATGTGGTCTTTGTGGTAATTCCACATATCCCGCATGGGAACGCCCTTTGGTTCCGCGTTGTCCAGGATGTCGCCTGGGGTGACCCCATCGACGATAGAGTCTGGCTGGCGGAACTCTTTACGAGTCGAAGTATCAGTGTTGCTCATAATCTAACTTTCTGATCAGGCTAGAACTTTTCGGCGCGTGAACTACGTCAGCGCTTGGCGGCGTTCTAGCTCACCCAACCAAACAGGACGGACAAAGGCATGACGATGTTGCCGATGACAACCACTGCTGGAATGACATAAGCAATCACCACAAAAGTCTGACGCCATTTCAGACCCGTAACACCCAAATCTGAGACGGCCAAGCGAATGCCGTGAGACATGTGCAGGAACAGCAAGCACATGGCAACCACATAAAAGATGGTGACTGGCCAACGGCTGAAAGTAGCAATCATGTTGGCATGCACATCACCGTGGACGAACTGTTCGGTCGCAGCTGGTGCGACACCCAAGGTGAGGTCCAGCAAGTGGAAGCACACGAACAGCAGAATAAACAAGCCGGTAACCAGCATGGTGCGGGTAGCAAAGGAATCTACACCACCCATCAAGTTGGTGCGGTTGAATTTACCGCGGGATTGCTTTGCGCGGCTGATCAGGGCAAATGCACCCCAAACGTGCAGAATCAGCGCAGCCAACAAGACGAGACGGAAGCCCCACAGGAATGCTTCTTCCGGCAGCAATGGCGAACCAATGCTCCGGAGGAACTCACCATATTCATCAAGGGCTGGTACACCGTCGTGTGCTGGGGCGTACAGCTTCAAGTTTCCGGCCATATGCCCGACCGTAAACAGCACAAATAACAGGCCAGTGATCGCCATAATCAGCTTGATAGCCCAAGTTGGGACCGCTGGCGATTCACGAATTTTTTCGTTCGAGATTTTTCCGTGGGCGATTGCCTCACGATCAGGATTCTTTATTGTCATGGCACCTCCATTGTCGCTATAACCATACGGCGATCGGGGGTGTTGACGCGAACCAAAATACCGCGCTGGGTGCGTTTTTAGCCTAACTTGGCCACATTTTCGGGGGTGCTTTATGTGAGGCTTGGCTTAAAACCACAACAGCAATATCGCTACTGCCACGCCCCTTAGCTGCAAGCCAGCCTGGATCCATCACTTAACCACAAGTTATATGACTTTACTCACAGTAATTTTTTAGCTAGCCAGCATTCACCCATACTGTGTCAAACTTTTGATCAGTATCGCAGGTTTCCCCCATCACACGCGAAACGGCCACCCCACCGTCGACAAGTACGGTAGAGCGGCCGAAGTGTGGATCTAACGCGAGATCCTTCGCCACCGAATAATTACAGCAAATCTTAAAGGTTAATCATATGGCCGTCAGCAACGCTGTGAGCGACTTCTTTCATTCCTTCAGACAGCGTTGGGTGGGTGTGCACGTTGCGCGCGATTTCGCCTGCGGTCAGGTCAAAGCGCTGTGCGAGCGTCAACTGTGGCAGCAGCTCGGAAACGTTGGAGCCAACCAGGTGGGCACCGAGCAACTCGCCGAATTCACCATCGGCAACGAGCTTGGTGAAACCAGCGGACTCATTCAACCCAAGAGCCTTACCGTTAGCCGAGAACGGGAACGTGGCAACCTTGATGTCGCGGTCTGGCCATTTCTCCTTGGCGGCTTCTTCCGTGTAACCAAAGGAAGCAACCTGAGGGTTGCAGAAGGTGGCGCGTGGCATCATCTGGTAGTCACCCAATTCTTGGGTTTCGACGCCACCAATGGTCTCTGCCGCAACCACGCCTTGCGCCTCAGCAACGTGCGCCAGCTGGAGTTTCGCGGTGACGTCACCAATGGCGTAAATGCCATCCACGTTGGTACGCATGCGCTCGTCGATAGCGATCGCGCCGCGCTCAGTCAGCTCTACACCAGTGTTTTCCAGACCAAAGCCCTCAACACGTGGAGCGAAACCAACCGCAACTAAGCAGCGATCGACAGTCAGAGTATCTTGCTTCTTGCCATCTTTGGATTCCACCTCAACGGTGACGTTGTCGCCATTGTCCTTCACAGAGGTGGTCTTGTAGCTGGTGAGCAGCTTGACGCCGAGCTTCTTATACTGCTTCGCGATTTCCTTCGACACGTCTGCATCTTCATTAGGCAGCACGCGGTCCATAAACTCTACGACGGTCACGTCGACGCCATAGTTCGCCAAAACATAAGCAAACTCCATACCAATGGCGCCAGCACCAACGATAACGATGGAATCTGGTGCTTCCTCGTTCAGGATTTGTTCTTCATAAGAAACAATGTTGCCGCCCAGCTCAATGCCAGGCAGAGTCTTGACGACGGAACCGGTAGCGATGATGCAGTCATCGAAGGTCAGAGTCTTGCCCTCGTCATCGCCTTCTTTCACCTCAATGGTCTTGGCATCTTTGAAATGCCCCAGGCCGTTGATCTCCTGGATTTTGTTTTTCTTCATCAGGTAGTGGATTCCACCGACGATCTTCTTCGATACCTTCCGCGAACGCTGATGCGCGGTCGAAAAATCGAAGGAAACATCACCAGAGATGCCAAAATCCTTGGCCTCGTGGTTGAAAGTGTGGGCAACCTCAGCATTCTTCAGCAGTGCCTTCGACGGGATACAGCCCACATTGAGGCACACTCCGCCCCAGTACTGCTTTTCGACGACGGCAACTTTCTTGCCTAGCTGGGCAGCGCGGATGGCGGCAACGTATCCGCCTGGTCCGGCGCCGAGTACAACGAGATCATAATGTTCTTTAGTCACGCCTTCCAGCATACGTAATTGCTGGGAACATGTGAAAGCACCTGCGGGAAGAAACTCCGAGACTTGATCGGAGCCACCGCAGGTGCACCATATAATTTCTTACGTCGCTAATTTCTTACATCGCTGCCTCTGGTGGGCTCTTGCCATAGTGGCAACAACGACGCTAACTGGACGGCAAGTTCAGCTATTAGATGAGGCTCAATTCAGCACTCAGCTGTGACAAACCGGCAAAAAACTCGTGGACAGCCGGGCCGAAGACATTGTTGGCCATCACGATCAAATTATCTATCTGCATTAGCAATACTCTTTCAGGTCTGATTCGGGTTTAGATATTTTCTGCATACCGTACGACATCCCTAGCGTTGTGTCCGTATTGTCTACGACACCGCCAGATCTACTGGCGCTGCCAGAAAAAGAAGCCAGCAAGCAACAGAAAACAACACCCACTGGGTGAAGCAAAACTTAGCCTATGCCAAGCTCTGCGCCACTGCAAGAATATTTCATGAACTTGACATTTCATGAACTTGACGCAGTATTATCACGAATCCGCCAACGCGCACGGTAACTTCGTCAGCACACGCAGACAGCAGACATGTTCTTCACATTTATGCATACGCTAAGCTACTATCCTACTGTTAGTGAGTTTTACGTTTCCACGTTTAATTCTTCACCGCTTAAGTCTTCACATTGTGTAAGGATCGCGCATGAAACTTCGCAACGTCGCTATTACCGCCGCTGCCATCAGCACACTAGCGCTGAGCCCAGTCTCGGGAATTGCACAGCCCGCCCCACAGGTTGATATCGCTCACGATGCTGCTCACCAGCCAGCCGCCGAAAACTCCATTCCGGCTGGCACTATCAGTGAAGAAATTCTTCCACCAGAATTCAAGGACGAGACTTGGCGCCAAGTCATTGCAGAAAAGGGTGACCGTGTACGGGAAGTCACGGTGTATTCTCCTTCCATGGATCGCAAGATCCCCGTGGTAACCATCAAGGCTGATGAATCTGCTGGCCCGCGTCCAACCCTATATCTGCTTAACGGTGCCGGTGGTGGCGAACAGTCCGCCAACTGGATCGCGCAAACCGATGCAGTTGATTTCTACCTAGACAAGAACATCAACGTTGTCATCCCCATGCGCGGTGCTTTTTCTTACTACACTGACTGGAACGAAATCCCTACCGGTAGCAAGTATCTGCAGGGCCCACAAAAGTGGGAAACCTTCCTCATCAACGAGCTTCCTGGACCAATCGAGGATTACTTGGGCGCCAACGGGAAGCGTGGCATCGCCGGCATGTCGATGTCTGCCACCAGCTCGCTGCTACTCGCCGCACACAACCCAGGCATGTTCGATGCCACCGGCTCGTTCTCTGGTTGTGCTGAAACCAACTCTCCATTGGGACGCGCGGCTGTCAGAGTGACTGCCAACCGCGGCAATGCTCACCCAGACCAGATCTGGGGCCCCATGGGTTCACAGCGTGCGCTGGAAAATGATGCCCTGTTGCAGGCTGAATTCCTGCGTGGCACTGCGATCTACGTTTCGAATGCCACCGGATTGATGGGGGAACGCGAAACCGCACAGGGGATGCGTGCCCAGGGAATCCCAGAAAATGCTCTTTCGGCCAACCAGGCCAACTTCGCGATCGTCGGTGGCGGAATCGAAGCTGTCACCAACGCCTGCACCCACCGCCTCGTCGCCAAGCTCAACCACTTGGACATTCCGGTGCACCACCACCAACCAGCAGTTGGCACGCACACTTGGTCCTACTGGCAAGATGACCTGCGCGCCTCGTGGCCAACCTTTGCGCACGCATTCGGCATCGAAGACTAACGCGCATAGCGAAGACTAAGCAGCACGACTAGCACCAGCACTACAGACAGCATGAGATAGCAGTGCTGGATCAACAGACCACAATCGGCCCGCAACAGGTCATTGTGGTCTTTTCGTGTTATAGAGACAGCCGTGTGCCACCGTCGATTGCTAGCCACCGCACCTGCCCTAAACTAGTGGCATGCCCACCATGCTTGTCACCGGCGGTGCCGGGTTCATTGGCGCCAATTTTGTGCACCTGACCCGCAAGCTCTATCCCGATATCCACCTCATCGTGTTGGATAAACTGACCTATTCCGGCAACCGCGAGTCCCTGAAAGGAACTGACTGCGAGCTAGTCGTTGGCGATATCGCGGATGCAGCGCTCGTCGACAAGCTGGTCCAACGAGCCGATACCGTGGTGCATTTTGCTGCCGAGTCTCACAACGATAATTCCCTGCGTGATCCCTCACCCTTTGTACACACCAACCTCATCGGCACGTATTGCTTGCTCGAGGCAGTGCGGAAATACGATAAACGTTTCCACCACATCTCCACCGACGAAGTTTTCGGCGATCTCGCTCTGGATTCCAACGAGAAGTTCTCCGAGGCCACCGCCTACCGGCCTTCCAGTCCATATTCTGCAACAAAAGCAGGCTCCGACCACCTCGTTCGCGCCTGGGTGCGTTCCTTCGGCATCCGCGCCACGATCTCGAACTGCTCCAATAATTATGGCGCCTACCAGCACATCGAAAAGTTCATTCCGCGGCAAATCACCAATATTCTATCTGGCCGCACCCCAAAGCTTTATGGCACCGGCGCGCAGGTGCGAGACTGGATCCATGTCGACGACCACAACCGAGCCGTACACACAATCCTGGAACGTGGCCGGATCGGTGAGACCTACAACATTGGCGCCCACGGCGAAGCCAGCAACCTTTCAGTCATCCAGCTCATTTGCGAGCTTATGGCAGCCGACGGTGCCACCGGCTTTGTGCACGTCGCTGACCGCCCCGGACACGACCAACGCTATGCCATCAATCCCACAAAAATCATCACCGAATTGGGCTGGAAACCCGAATACACGGATTTGCGTGCCGGGCTAGAGCGCACTATCGACTGGTACCACACGCATGAAAGCTGGTGGCGGGGTGTCAAAGAAGCAGTGGAAAACAACTACGCAAAGCGAGAGCAATAACCAGTGTCAGAACACATGGGGCAGGATTTGAAAGACAAGCAAGCACGGGTACAGGACACCGCTATCGAAGGCCTGCTGATTATTAAGCTCGATCTACATAAAGATGCCCGTGGCTGGTTCAAAGAGAACTGGCAGCGGCACGCTTTCGTGGCTGCCGGGGTACCCGATTTTGGCCCCGTGCAAAACAATATTTCCTTTAACGAAAAGGCCGGTGTCACCCGCGGTTTACACGCCGAACCCTGGGATAAGTTCGTGTCTGTGGCCACAGGTGCTGTCTTCGGCGCGTGGTGTGACCTGCGGGAGGGCTCGCCGACGTTTGGCGCGACCGTCACTCAACAAATCGAGCCAAATACTGCCGTGTTCGTTCCGCGCGGCGTCGCCAATGGCTTCCAGTCTCTGCACGACGCCACAAGCTACACCTACCTGGTCAACGATCATTATTCTCCCGATGCCGACTACACCAGTGTCAACCTGGATATGATCGACTGGCCGCTGGAACCAAGCGAGATTTCCGACAAAGATCGACAGCACCCGCAGCTTGCCGACGCCACCCCGATGCCGCCCCGGAAAATCTTGGTGACCGGCGCCAACGGTCAACTCGGTAGGGCCTTGCGCTCCATTGTGCACGACCGCACCAACGTCGAATTCTGTACACACGAAGAATTCGATATCACCGCTCCCCCGGCCCGGGATTGGCGACAATACCAAGCGATCATTAATACTGCTGCCTATAACGACGTCAACGGTGCCGAAACCGATCGGGCGGGCGCCTGGGCAGTCAACGCCGACGCTCCAGCTAAACTCGCGGCTATCGCCAATGAGCACAACCTCACATTGGTACACGTGTCCTCGGATTATATTTTCGATGGCCAACGCGAGATCCACACAGAAAACGAAACCGCCTCGCCACTTTCTGCCTACGGTGCCAGCAAAGCCGCCGGGGATACCGCAGCGCAAACCACCCCACGGCATTACGTCATCCGTACTTCTTGGGTTTTTGGCGACGGCGGAAATTTCATTGCCACCATGGCTACTCTCGCCCGTGCCGGAAAAAAGCCCAAGGTCGTATGCGACCAGCGTGGCCGCCCCACCTACGCCCAGGACCTAGCCCATGGCATCATGCATTTGTTAGACACCAACGCCCCCTATGGCGTGTACAACGTGAGTTCGGATGGCGATACTGCTTCCCGCGATGAGATCGCCATGGCCACCTTCATTGCCTGTGGCGGCGACCCTGCTGACATCACGCCTGTCACCAGCCAAGAATACGGAGGTGATCCGGCCCGACGCCCGGCAGAATCGACCTTGGACCTGAGCAAGATCAAAGCCACGGGCTTTCAGCCCAGTAATTGGCGGGCCAGCCTCGCGCTCTATCTGGCTTAGCCACGCCCGATCCGGCCGGGCCGCAGAAAGATAACTCTGCAATCTGGCAACATAGGTGGCTATGAAAGGCATCATCCTCGCCGGCGGTTCTGGCACGCGGCTGTACCCCATTACACAGGGAATTTCGAAACAGCTCATGCCGATCTACGACAAACCGATGATCTACTACCCTTTGTCGACACTGATCCAGGCCGGGATTCGCGAAATCTTGATCATCACCACCCCGCAGGATGCTCCTGCTTTTCAGCGCTTGCTTGGCGACGGCTCACAGTGGGGATTAATGCTGGATTATGCGATCCAGCCCCATCCAGAGGGACTCGCCCAGGCATTTTTGATCGGCGAAGATTTTATTGGTGACGACGACGTCGCTTTGGTGCTCGGCGATAATATATTCGATGGCCACGGATTTTCCGGAGCGCTTCCACAGTGCCATGACCCGGAAGGGGGCATTATTTTCGCCTACGAAGTCGCTGATCCGCAGCGCTACGGCGTCGTCGAATTTTCCCCTGCAGGTCGAGCGCTGTCTATCGAAGAAAAGCCGGCCCACCCGGTCTCACCATATGCGGTCGTCGGCCTGTATTTTTATGACAATTCTGTCATCGAGATCGCTAAATCCATCACGCCGTCGGCACGCGGCGAATTAGAGATCACCGCGATCAACGAGGAATACCTCAATCGGGGGCAATTATCCGTGCAGCGGATGCAACGCGGCGATGTGTGGTTAGACACAGGAACCGTGGATTCTATGTCCGAAGCCGCAGCGTACGTAGAGGTTTTGCAAAAACGCACCGGCACCATCATCGGTTCACCGGAAGTTTCTGCCTACCGTGAGGGATTTATTAGTGCACAAGCGTTGTTGGACTTAGCGCAACCATTAATCAAATCTGGCTATGGCTCTTATTTAGAACGTGCAGCCAGAGAAGATTAATGTGCTCGCAGGCCCAACCCGCCTGTCAGTTCCCGATAGACGAAGGTTGACATGTCCTCTTCATGTAACGCTTTCCAGCGCAAGCCCGCGCTGCTGTGGACGTTAATCGCCCTGGTAGTGGCGCTGGCTGTACTCGTTGTTGTCGCCGTGGTTCGCTCTAGCGACGACGATTCTCCGAGTGCAAGTGACCAGGATGCGGTCCATGGCCCACAAGCCCCAGATTCAGCTAATTCTAGCTCTACTAATTCTGGCTCCGACGCCGCTTCCCATAACGGCGAATACTCCCCAGAAAAAGCCCGCGAACTCGCCGAAAAAGTAGAACCCGGAACCAATTTCGCAAAACCAGAGTCCCCGGATGCCACCATCATCGGACCTGGTAAAGAGATCACCTCGAACGACGACATCTTGAATGTGCACCGTCGTAATGCCGAAGATCCCTTCGCGGTGGGCGCGCTTGATGCCCCCGTCGTGCTCTCCGAGTTCTCAGACTTTGAATGCCCCTTCTGCACCCGTTATGCGGTAGAAACGGCGTCGAAACTGAAGGAAAAATTCGTCGATACCGGTTTGCTCCGTATCGAATGGAATGACTTGCCAGTCAATGGACCTCACGCCGAAACCGGTGCGCAAGCCGGACGCGCCGCAGGCAAGCAAGGAAAGTTCTACGAGTTCCATGACGTTCTGTACAACAACACCTACAACAATCAGTCCGGTGGCCACCCAAGCTACGACGTGGACGACTACGTACGCTTTGCCGAAGAAGCCGGCATCGAAGATGTAGAGCAATTCCGCTCGGAAATCGAAAACGAACAGTACCGCGATGTGGTGCGCCAAGCGTTGCAGTACGCATCGTCGATCGGTATGCGTGGTACCCCGGCATTTATTGTCGGCGACCGTTTCATTGCCGGTGCACACCCCTACGAAGCTTTCGAAGACGAGATCTACCGCCAATTGGCGAAGGTCGCTGATGGCACTGTTCCTCGCCCCGACTCCCAGTAGGAAGGTAGGCCCGATAAATGATTGAGGTAGGTCTGTTCGGTGCACTGCTTGCCGGTGTACTGTCACTCATCAGCCCGTGCTCAGCGCTTTTGCTTCCAGCGTTTTTTGCTTATGCTTTTGATTCACTGCGCCACCTGGTCTTCAAAACCCTGATTTTTTTGGCCGGGCTGATCGCTGTTCTGGTGCCCATCGGTGCCGGTGTCGGCAGTATTGGCGCATTCATGGTTGATCATCGCTCGACAATCATCCTGGTCGGCGGAATCATCATTATCGCACTTGGTATTTACACATTCTTTGGCGGCGGATTCAATCTGCCGTTTTCTAATTTGTCATCGAAAGCCAAAGGGTCCGGCCCCGGCGCAGTGTTTTTCTTAGGCGCAGTTTATGGCTTCGCCGGGTTCTGCGCCGGTCCTCTGCTAGGCGCTGTGCTGACCACCGCCGCGGTTTCCGCCTCTGTCTGGTATGGCGCAGCGATTATGGCAGCATATGCCGTCGGCATGGCCATCCCACTGTTCATCCTGGCGCTGTTGTGGGAAAAGCTGGATCTGGGTTCCAAGATGCGCCCGAAACCCATCACAATCGGCCCTTTCACCACGCATCTGGTGTCCATGATTTCCGGTGCGCTGTTCATCGCCATCGGTGTGCTGTTTATCATCAGCCACGGCACCTCGGCCTGGGGTGGGCCGCTGAGTACCGATACCCAGGCACGCATCCAAGAATGGGCCATGCAGTTCGCAAACTTGTCTGACCTGACGTTGGTCATCATCGCCATCGTCGTGCTCATCGTCATCGTGTTGTTCATGGGGCTACGGAAAAAAGACGACAACCACGAAAAAGACGCCAGCAACACTGAATCTTCAGCTGCTGACGCCTCTCACTCTCGCTAAGCGTCCTCTGGACGCGATTGCGGCTTTGACTTAACTGTTTTAGTAACCGCGCTCGATGTATTCATCCAGGTGGGAGAATTCCTCTCCTACAGTGGTGAAATCACCATGCCCTGGCATGACAGTGGTCTCGTCCGGCAGGGTGAATACCTTGGATTTCAGCGACTCAATGATAGTCCCGAAATCCGAGTACTTCTTGTCGGTGGCACCCGGACCACCAGAAAACAGGGTATCGCCGGCAAAGATCTTTGCTTCGTCTTCGCAGTACAACACACAGGAACCTGGCGAGTGTCCCGGGGTGTGCAGAACCTTCAGCGTGCTGCCTTCTACGTCGAAGGTGTCGCCGTCGGCAAGACGGGCGAATGAACGATCGCCGTTGGCTTCTTCCCACAGCATCTCATCATCTGGGTGCATGTACATTTCCACCCCGAAATGATCCGCGACCTGCGGGGCAATATCGACGTGATCGCTGTGACCATGCGTCAAAATAATGCCTTTGACGTTGCGGTTTTCCACGGCACCGACGATGGTATCGAATTCATGCGAAGGGTCGATAATCCAGCAATCCTGGTCGCCGACGATGAAGACGTTGTTGTCGACGTCCCATTCATTGCCGCCGAGTTTGAACTTTCCAGAAGTCACTAGATGGTCAATACGCATGTGTGTTACACCTCTACTACGCTGCGCAGGACTTTGCCTGCCTTCATGGTTGCGAATGCTTTCTCTACATCATTCAGAGTAATGCGTTCATCAACGAATTTGTCCAGTGGGAAACGTCCCTGCTTAGCCAAATCAGCGTACAACGGGAAGTCACGCTCTGGCAGGCAATCGCCGTACCAGGATGGCTTCAACGCGCCACCGCGAGAGAAGAAATCAATCGCTGGAATCTCGAATTTCGAATCTGGACCAGGAACACCCACCATGACCATGCGTCCGGCAAGATCACGAGAATAGAAAGCTTGTCGGGTAGTAGCTGGGATACCTACACCATCGATGGTGACATCAGGACCAAAGCCGTCGGTAAGCTCGCGGACTGCTTCAATAACTTCTTCTTCCGATTTGCCACTGGCATTCACCGTGTGGGTCGCACCGAATTCTTCGCGGGCACGCTCGAGCTTCTGAGCATCCAGGTCCACCGCAATAATTGTGCGTGCGCCCACCAAGCTGGCACCAGCGATAGCTGCCATGCCGACGCCACCGACGCCGAAAACAGCCACGGATTCACCACGAGCAACTTCACCGGTATTCACGGCCGATCCGAGGCCCGCCATAACGCCGCAGCCCAGCAAGCCAGAAGCAGCCGCGTCGGCCTCCGAATCAATCACGGTGCACTGCCCTTCGTGTACCAGTGTCTTTTCTGCCAAAGCGCCGATACCCAACGCTGCGGTGAGCTCGGTGCCGTCGGCAAGCGTCATTGGCTTGGAAGCATTGTGGGTATCGAAGCAGTAACGTGGCTGACCCTTCTTGCAGGCCCGGCATTCGCCGCACACAGCGCGCCAGTTCAGTACGACGGTGTCGCCAACTTTAACGTGGGAAACTTCGCTACCGACGGATTCGACGACTGCAGTAGCTTCGTGGCCCAACAGGAATGGGTAGGCATCTTCGATGTCACCATCGCGGTAAGCCAAATCAGTATGGCAGATACCACACGTTTTCACGGCGACAACGACATCATGTGCGCCAGGAGCTGGGATAACAATGTCGACGGTCTCGACTTCTGCACCCTTCGAACGCGCGATGACGCCCTTCACGGTTTGCTGGAATTGGCCAGCAGAGGTGTTTTTCTGGTCTTCTATAAGAGCTTCACTATGTGTCATGCCAACAATATTACCTGTGTTTGTTGTTCCGTCACCAATCGGAATGTGCCGTGCCATCTTTGCTGCAGCCATCCGGAGTCGCACCAAATCCTCCGGCCTGCAATCTGTAACGAATTGTCACTAATGTGGCGATAGTTGTAGTGTAATTTTCCAAGCAGAAACTATTATCCTGGCCATTAGTTAGGCCCCTGTAACCACCTGGTGCTCGCAGAGCCTCGGCGTGCGCCATGGATATATATTATTCCCGACAAGCTGATTATTAAAGGTGTGATTTTGTGTCTTTGCGCGACCGGCTGGAATACCTCGCCATCAACGGCAAAGGGCTAGCAAAGCTCATTCCCGATCTGTGGAAGTCCGGCATCATCGCACCGCAACTGGGTATCCCCGCGCTTGTGCACAGCCCTGGCATTTTCGCCCGCTATTGGCTAACCACCGCCCGTGAGATCGAACAAGCAGCCCTAGTGTCACCGGACCGCACCGCTCTTATCGACGACGACGGTGCCCTTAGCTACCGCGACCTGCAAACACAGAGCAAAAATTTCGCTCGGTACCTGCACCAGTTGCCCGTCGAGGAGATCCGCTTGGGCATCATGGCCCGCAATGGTCGCGGTATCGTCACCCCATTGATCTCCAAGGGATACGCGGGAGCGACGCTATTTTTGCTCAATATCGGTTCCTCGCCTGAACAGCTTGCCGGGTGCATCGAAGAAAATGACATCAACGTGCTTGTCATCGACAGTGAATTCGCTGACCGTCTGCCAGCAGCTGGTTCCACTGCCGCAGACGGCCTACACGTCGTCATCGCCCACGAAGGTGGTGAGGAGACAGGCGAGCACCCAGTATTATCTGAGATCGTTCACCGCCGCACCGATGTGAAACTGCCACGCTTTCCCAAGCACGGCAACATCGTGCTCATGTCATCCGGCACCACCGGAGTACCCAAGGGCATTGCCCGCCCGGAACCAAAGCTGCCCACGGTATTGACGACGATCCTGGACGCCATACCGTGGGAAGTTGGCCAAAACGTGCAGATGACTGCCTCGATCTTCCACACCTGGGGCTGGGCAATGCTCAATATCGCCTTTGCGCTGCGTTCGACTGTCATCACCCGCCGGATTTTCGACGCCGAAGCCTGCCTGAACGATATCCAGGAACACCGCTGTGAAGTGCTCATTTCCTCACCGGTGTTTTATAAGTCGATGGTTGCCCTCGACAACACCTGGGATTATGACGCCTCTTCGCTCAACGTCATCGCTTCCTCCGGCCACGCACTATCTCCACAGGTCGCGGCGGATACCATCAAGCGCTTCGGGCCTATCCTGGCCAATATTTACGGCTCCACAGAACTCACCTTGGCCAGCGCAGCCACTGCCCAGCAGATTGCGGAAGACGCGACTATCGGTGGTGCCGTCGCCAACGGCACATTGCTGAAGATCCTCGACGATAACGGCAAAGAACTACCGCGTGGTGAAGTTGGCAAAGTCTATCTGCGCAACGCGACCACAATGGTTGGTTATACCAACCCGAAGCACAAACTCGATCGCGTCGGCATGCTGCAGTCCATCGGAGACCTCGGCTATATCGACAGCAACGGCATGCTGCACGTTCTGGGTCGTGCCGACGAAATGATCATCGTTGGCGGCGAAAACGTCTACCCATCGTCGGTGGATAACGTGCTCGATACTATGCCGGGCATTGCTGATCACTATTCCAAGGGCGTCGACGACGACGAGACATTTAGCCGCATCGCGGCCTGGATCGTGAAAGATCCAGACGGGCCGGAAATTTCTGCCGACGATGTCCGCGAATGGGTGCGTACCCGGTTAGCGGAGCATTCCGTGCCACGCGACGTGCACTTCGTCGATGAATTGCCACGTAACGCGACCGGCAAAGTAATACCCCGCAAGCTGTCGGCTTAAAACCCGCTCGCTGCTAGTAACGGGGCGCCGCTGGTGATGATGGGCTTGCTAGCTAACTCCGCTAGCTAGAGGTTTCTGCTTGCTATAGCGGGCCCTGCCATCGCGGCCGCGGCCCGTACCAAGCTCACGCTGCGGAGCCACAGTGCAGTTTCCAGACTGCAATTTTCAGACTGTGATTCACAGTGTGCGTTTCACAATATAAGCCAGTTTTACACTGTCCTTTTACACTGTGACCTGATTTTAGGGTCTATCAATGGCATATTGTCACTCGCTAATCGGAATATTCACTTTCGCGGAAGACATCTGCAGTCACAAAAACACTGGTCAGACCACCAAGTTATTATCCCGGCACCAACACTGAAACAATACAAAACAACAGTGCAAAAACACCCTGAGAGCGCTAGACACTTTCACACTGTGACTGTACCCTTTACAGTGTGAAATGGGACGGTGCTGCTCGGTGTCGATGAAGGCACAAACTTCAGTGTCACTGGAATAAATGAGCCAGCAAAAATAATCAAGGCTGTGACAACCCAAACACGAAACAGCATCGACCCGGCACCACAAATTTTCTCAGACATTGTCCCTATCGATGGCAAAAACGTGGTAGCCATAACCGTAAATCCGCTATCACCTGAGCAGAAACCGGCCAGATACCGTGGCAAAGCATATCTGAGGCAAAGCGATGGCGATTATGAAATGAACGCGAACGATTTGCAGCTAATCCGGAATGCATCACTCATAGCAGCAAGAAGCCACGAAACAGATTCTGAACCGGTACCTGGCACTACTCGCGCTGATTTGAACAGTGAATTAACTTCACGATATATAGCAGAAGTTCGCCAGTATTCTCGGCGTTTGTCCCAGGTAGTTAATGATACGGATTTGCTACGTACCCTGAAAGTTATTCTTCCCGACGGTACATTAAGTGTTTCTGGCCTGTACGGGCTCGGATTTTTCCCACAAGCGGCCGAGCCGGCTTTACGAGTTACAGCCGCAGTGCGAATGCCAGAAGGATTTGGTGGACCACGAAACCGTAATATCGAAACTTTTGAGGGTGCTGTTCCAGATCTTTTGGAAGATGCAGTTGCGTGGGTAGCGCGCAATGCAGACACCATCGACGAATATCAAACCAGTGGACATATGAAAAACGTAGCGAATTTCCACTGTGCGCAATAAGAGAAACGATAGCCAATGCGTTGGTTCACCGCGATCTCAGCGCTGCCTCGTTAGGTGGTAGTAAAAGCGTAGAAATCCGATTAACTCGTGAACGTCTCATCATCACCAACCCAGGTGGGCTTCATGGACTCAGCATCGAACAATTAACAAGCCCAGACCTGGCAAAATCTGCAGTCAACCAACGTTTGTATGACCTCATGCGCCACGTCAAGACTTCAGACGGCAGCTCGGTGATCGAAGGGGAAGGTGGTGGCATCGCCGAAATCTTGCGAGCTTGCCGAGATAGCAATCTTACTCGTCCACAATTTTTCGATAACGGCGCACAATTCAAAGTAATTTTTCGTAGACAGCCTCGATTATCCGCGGAACAACGCCAGCACGCGCAAAAACTCGCAAATAACCAAGAACTCTCACTTATTCAAATGGAATTACTGCTTTCATTAGCACAAGGCGAGACTTGGTCAATAGGACAAATGCGGAAGCAATTTGCCCCACTCGGGCAGTCCGAAGCAGATGATCTTCTCACAGAACTAGGCTCACTCAAGCTAGCTTCCTACCAAGACGGGGTACTTCGTCCGCGAGATACTTCACACGAGACACCACGGGATAAAGGTACGCAGCAGCGTAGAACGTCAGATTTTTCATCAGTGCACGGCACGAATACCGCAGCTATCATCGCTCAGCTAAACCAGGTACCAATGAGATTTCCCGAGCTGGTAGAGGCAATACCAGAACTCAGTCCTGGCCAAATTCGGTATGCACTCAAACAACTACAAGCAGCCGGAATCGTGCTGATGGAACGTCGACAAGGACAGCGCTCTACGCGTTATCGTATAGATCGATCCACCAAAGGATAACCAAGCTGCACCCCATCAAGTGCATTAAGGGAAGCAGCCTGCTTGAAGGTTTCATTCTCCCATTTTTCTTTGTTCAAGAAACAAGCAAAATCGAATTCCTAGTCTCATGAGAACCGCAAAAGAAAGTAGAAATAGCCAGAAAGGAATAAGCTTATAGCCACACGCACTGACATTAATAAGATGAGATATGTATCCCACAAGGAATGCTAGCCCCAGCGATACCACTATGACCAGAGCTCTGAGAGATGGTCTCAAGTCGTCGAAGACGTATTTTCTTCGCTGGTCATTTGAGCCTTCGGTACGTGAAGTGAACCCAAAAAAATCGAGCACTTTCTGCACCTGCAACATCTCCCCCTTCACTGTCGATGCCACTGTATCAAAACTGTTATCAATCTCACAAAAATATTTCGGCTTTTGTTCCAGCCTTCGCATTATCGTCAATGGCCGCGCTTCCGCTGAAAGATGGAAAACTGATGTATTTGCGCCGATCCCCCATGCTACACAGATCAACAAAATCACTGCGGAATAAGAGTTGAAGTAGTGGAGCCATCTAAGGGAATCGAACCCTTGACCTGCTCTTTACGAGGGAGCTGCTCTACCGACTGAGCTAAGATGGCACGTTGCTTGTGTGGAATCGTGAAAGATTCCCGCATAGCGGGCTTCCTGCACAATCACAGCAACACTGGCATTCTAGCCGATAGTCGCCGTCAATGAAAAACGGCAGGACTAACACCGCCACACCAGCGAGGCTGCAACAGTTAGTGCACCCGGTATGCGCAGCGCAAACGCCCCACCAGCCCGTCGAAAGCAATCTGCGGCGAGACGTTAAAGCCTAAAAGCTCGCGGTAATGACTAATCGCATCCTGGCATTCCACCAGCCCCGCTTCATCCACATGCTCAGCCAACTCAGATGCCAGCGGCTGAAAATCCGGATGTGTCAGATCCACCTGTGCGCCCAGCTTTATCATCAGCGCGTCCCGGTAGATCCCAGCCAGATCCACCAAGGCAAGATCCAGCACATCCCGCAAACGCCGCGTTTGTCGTTTCTTCTGTTGCTTTTCCAACTCGCGTAAATCACCCGCACCACCCGCGACGGATTTCTGAGTACCTTTACCTTTCGCCCCCATACCCAAAGCATTGCGCAGGCGTTCTTTTTCCGCCTCATCCGCCTCGGCGTAGCTTTCCTTAGCTTCTTTTTCTACAGCTTTGACCAGCTGTCCGACGGCCTGGAAACCCCCGGATTCGTGAAAGATAGCTTCCGCGAGGTTGATTGCTTGCGCACGCCGCTGCTGGATCGCCGGGGTGTTGACCAACTTGCGGGCGCGGCCAACGTGACGCAACGAAGTATGCGCCGCCAACCGGGCATGGTTTTCGCTCGCGCCTTCGTCGACAAGCATCTGCACAATCGTGTCCACCGGTAACGCCGGCACGTACAAGTGGCGGCAGCGGGAACACAGCGTCTGCGGGAAATCCTCTGGGTCGGTCGACGGCGCACACAGAATGATCACGGTGTGCGCGGGCGGTTCCTCAATCGTCTTCAGTAGTGCATTGGCGGCACCGTCGGTCAGCCGGTCCGCGTCTTCGAAAATCACCACACGCCAGGCGCCAACCGTGGGACGCTTGGCAGCAGAAGAGACAACGTTATCGCGCACGAAATCCACACCGATGGATAATTCCTGGGGTACGACGTGGACAACATCGGTGTGCTTGCCCGTCATCGCTGTACGACAGGCTTGGCATTCACCACAGCCATAGGCGCCCGGGGTTTCACAGAGCAGCGCAGCAGCAAAGTTCAACGCTGTGGTGGAACGGCCCGCCCCCGGCGGACCGGTAAATAACCACGCGTGGGACATCGCATGGGTTTGGTCTTGCGCTTGGGCTCCAGCATGGGCGTGGGCATGGTCTCGGCCTTGTGATTGCGTCTGTGCTGATGCCTCGGCAAGCGCATTGTGTGTGCCGCCCCGCCGCTGAATCGCAGCGGTCTGCGCGGCTGCACGCGCAGCAGCCATGATGGTTTCCTGCACGCGGGGGTGGTCCCGCAGGCGGTCTGCGATGGTGACCGCAAATCCAGAATCTGTGCCGTTTGTGACAGATGTTGCAGGTGTTGCGGCTGCAGGTGTGTCGGCGGTTGCCGAAGCGGCTCGCATATAATTCACGCCACTAGTCTAGCCGGGCAGTCGACAGTTATTGTAGTTAGTTATGAACAGATTTCTGCGTGGCATCAAGTGGCTGTGGGGCACCTCATGGCCACTGTTTGCTACCGCAGTACTCGGCGCCAACATCACCGGCGCCATCGCGGTGATGCTGTTCGTGAGATTCTTCATCCCCATGCCGGAAATCGAGGATTTCACGCAAGCAACCCCCAACCTTTTGTCCATCAGCATCGCATATTTAGTATTCGCGATTCTCGTCGGCATGACTGCGACTTATTTGCTGTTCCGGCCCGTCCTAGATTGGCAGCGGCACCCAGAACAGCACGACCGGAATATGGTGCGTTACCTGGTGATGCGGATACCAGTCTACCAGGCTGGGGTGGCGGCATTTGTGTGGATCATCGGTATTTTGGTGGCCACGATCCTCGCTGGTAATTATGCGGCACGTTTGGGGCTAGTGGTCGCGGTGGCTACGTCCCTGACCGGAATGATCACCATCCTGATCACCTACCTCCAAGCTGAGCGCCTGGTGCGCCCGGTTGCAGCCGAAGCCCTCGCCCGCCGTTTCGAAGATTCCACCCTGGAACCCCCCATTAAGGTGCGGCTGTTAACCACCTGGGTGATGACCACCGGCGTGCCGATTCTAGGTATTGTGCTGCTGCTCTTCGCCCACCAGGCGGATTATTTCACTGATAACGCAGCCGATTTGATCCCGCCTGTACTGCTCATGGCGGCCACCGGCATCGTCACCGGCCTGACCGGCACCATGTTCGCGATGATGAGTGTGATCGACCCGATCAAAGAACTACAAGACGCCATCAACCGCGTGCGCCGTGGCGAATCCAATGTGGCTGTCGATATTTACGACGGATCCGAGATGGGCGTGCTGCAAGCTGGTTTCAACGAAATGATGAAAGGCCTGCGCGAGCGTGAGCGTGTGCGCGATATTTTCGGCCGCTATGTGGGCACGGAAGTTGCTACCAAGGCCTTGGAGGAACGGCCAGAGCTCGGTGGAGAAGATCGCGAAGTCGCGGTGTTGTTCGTCGACGTGATCGGCTCAACGACGTTTGCCGTGAGCCACACCCCGGAAGAAGTCGTCGATGAGCTCAACCAGTTTTTCGAGCGCGTCGTCGAATGTGTGCACCGCAACCGGGGAATCATCAACAAATTTCAAGGCGATGCCGCGCTCGCTGTGTTCGGTGCGCCACTGCAGCTCACGGACGCGAATTCGCTTGCCCTGCAGGCCGCCCGCGAACTGCGCGAAGAGCTGAAAGGCCTGGAACTACACGCAGGAATCGGCGTGGCCGCCGGACACGTCGTCGCCGGGCACATCGGTGGTTCGGACCGTTTCGAATACACCGTCATCGGCGACGCCGTAAACCAGGCCGCCCGCCTGACCGAATTGGCCAAAGATACCCCCGGCCAAATTCTCACCAACGCCGCCACCCTGCGCGGAGCCAACGAAGTAGAACAAGCCCGCTGGACATTCCTGAAATCCATCGAGCTGCGCGGGCGAGGCGAAATGACACAACTGGCTCGTCCTGTACGTGCGACGTTGGCGGATCGTTCCTAGCGGTACTTGTCGGGGTTGTGCTTGTCGGGATTGTACTTGCCGACGCCGCTCCCGCCGACGCCGCTGCCCTTTACGGTTGACCGTCTCGGTTAATCGTGGTTTTGCTAACCTACCTTTAGCGCTTGGATGGCGCCGAAATACTCAACTCTGAAGTACCCACGCTGGGAGCCTTTATGCAGAATCAGCCTGCACCACACCCGCAAACAAGTACCCCACCGCCGGAAAACCCGGCACCGCAGAACCCGCCATCGCCTACCCCACGCATGATCGCCCCTGATTTTGCCCGCGGTATCGCGTTGCTCGGCATCGCACTGGCAAACATACAAACGGCATGGATCATCGATAACCCAAGCCAGCAGGCTCAGCACGCCACACCGTCGTATTTCGGCGGCTACGTGGACGGATCGCTCGTGGATGCCATCGGCACGATTTTTTCTGCGATGTTTGTGCACGTGCGTGGTCTACCCATGTTTTCCACACTGCTCGGCTTCGGCATCGGTTTGATCACCATCAGCTTGTGGAAGAAGTCCTTCCCCCTTCCCCGCGCCCGGCACATTATTCTCCGTCGGTACTTCTTCCTCGCTCTATTCGGTCTAGCCCACATCGTGTTCTTGTTTTTCGGCGACATCATGTTCTCTTACGGCATCATGGGATTAATCGTCGCGACGATGTTGTCACTGCGTAACAAGACTTTAGGTTGGATCATCGGCGTATTATTCGCGCTCAACGCACTGGCAGGCGGTCTTGCTGTGGTGGCCAGCATTGAGTCACCGTTATTCGATGATGCGGGCCCGTTCTCCGGTGGGTTGTGGGCAAATACCGAGCCAACCGCGCATTACGGCGAATATGTGCTCGATAACCTGGTTGTGGCGGTACTCGCACCGTTTGCAGCAATTTTCGTCGCGTTCACGCTGCTTCCGGTAATTCTGTTGGGCTTTGTGTGGGCACGCCGTGGTGTGCTTGCCGACGTCGACGCGCATCGAAAAGAATTAGTGGTGTGGGCAGTAATCGCTGCACTGATTTGCTTCGGCATTGGCCTGCCGTGGGGGCTGGCAGAACTGGGAATTGTCAACCCGGATATGGCCACCCCGCTGATGACGGCAAATACTTTCTTTGGCATCTTCACCGGCCCGGGCATCCTTGCTGCTATTGCATTGGGATGCAACGGTGTACAAAAACACTATGCAGCAACCCAGCATGTGCCATTTCTATTGCGCCCATTCATCGCCCTGGGTAAGCACTCGATGTCGGGCTATGTCGCGCAATCAGTGTTCTTCGTGGTCCTGGTGCTGCCATTCACGTTGAACTTGGTAGAAGGCCAAACAGTCACCGGGTTGATCGTCATTGCCTTCGCGGTCTGGTTGGCCACCCTGCTGCTGGCCTGGCTGTGGGAGGCATTGGGGTGGAACGGCCCCTTGGAAATCGTGCACCGGCGTCTCGGCTACGGGCCAGGCTCGCGTCCGCGCTTGGAGTCTCAGCAGCAACAGCGCGCACGCTTAGCGGCTGAAACTCCGAGCCCGTAGCGCTTAGCTCCGCCGCGAACCCGCCTTCACCACATTTTTCGTTCCTGGTGAAGGCTTTTTCGTGGTCTTTTTAGCCGTTTTCTTCACAGCCTTCTTCGCAGCTTTTTTGGTCGTTTTCTTGGCCGTCGTTTTCTTGGCTGTAGTCTTTTTCGCCGCTGTCTTCTTTGCAGCTTTCTTGGTGGTCTTCTTGCCCACTTCACCAGCGGCTTCTTTGGCGCGGCGCTCAGAAAGCAGCTCATTCGCCCGCGCATCCGTCATCGCTTCAGGCTTATCGCCCTTCCGCAACGACGCATTGGTTTCGCCGTCGGTGACGTATGGACCGAAACGGCCGTCTTTCACCGTCATCGGTTTTCCGGAAACGTCGTTATCGCCGAGCTTCTTCAACGGTGGCTGCGCAGCAGCACGCCCGCGTCGCTTCGGCTCAGCATAAATTCGGCGCGCCTCATCCAAATCAATAGAGAAAATCTGCTCTTCATCGGCCAACGAGCGCGAATCCGAGCCCTTCTTCAAGTACGGACCGTAACGACCGTTTTGCGCGGTGATCATTTCTCCGTCTGCCGGATCCACGCCCACCTCGCGCGGCAACGACAACAAACGCAGTGCTTCTTCCAACGTGACCGATGCAGGCTCCATCGACTGGAATAACGACGCCGTCGCTGGCTTCAGCTTGGCTTCCACCAACTCGGTAATGCGCTTGTCTTTTTGCTTCTCCGCGGTTTTGCTGTCCCAGTTTTTCGCGCGTTTTCCTTCTTCTTTGCGCTGCGCGTCCTCGGCAGCGCGTTCTTCGCGGATGATCTCTTCTGCCTCAGCGGCAGCTTTTTCTTGCTCGTCGTCACGCACTTGTTCGGTGACATACGGGCCGAAGCGGCCTTCTTTGGCGACAATCATCCGACCATTGTCCGGGTTTTCGCCCAGCTCGCGGCCACCCTGTGGGGTGGCGAATAGCTTTTCTGCCATCTGCAGATTCAGCTCATCCGGGGTCGTCGATTCCGACAGGTTCGCGCGCTGATACTCCGGCTCACCATCGGCATCCGTTCCGATGCGGCGCTCCAGATACGGTCCATACCGGCCGACGCGCACGACAACAGCGCGGCCTTCCTCATCGTCGAAAAGGTGCAACGAATTCACCGCACGCGCATCAATCTTTTCCAGGTTAACGTCGATCAACGATTTCAGCCCGCCATGGCGAGCGATGGATTCTGCGGTGTTTTTGTCGTCCTCGCTGTCGGCTTCATTCCCGAAGTAGAAATCAGTCAACCACTCCGTGCGGTCTTGCTCGCCAGTTGCAATCTGGTCGAGCTCATCTTCCATCGACGAGGTGAAGTCGTAGTCCACCAGTGGGGCAAAATTGTTTTCCAGCAAGCCGACCACTGCGAAAGCCACCCACGACGGCACCAGCGCATTTCCGCGGGCGTGTACGTAACCACGGTCTTTGATGGTTTTGATGATCGAGGCATACGTTGACGGGCGGCCAATGCCTTGTTCTTCCATCTTTTTCACCAACGACGCTTCCGTGTAGCGCGCTGGTGGGTTCGTGGAGTGGCCCTCTGCGCTGAGCTTGTCGACGGACAGCCCATCGCCCTTATCCAGCTGCGGCAGACGCTTTTCGCTGCTGTCAGCAGAATCATCATCGTAGGCCCGCAGGAACCCGGGGAAGGTGATGGTACGTCCATTAGCCTGTAATTCGGCCTGTTCACCGGTGGTGGCCGTACCCGCCATGGTGACCTTCATGGACGTCCCCTTGGCGTCGGCCATCTGTGAGGCGATCGTGCGCTTCCAAATCAGCTCGTAGAGCTTGAATTCCTCAGTATCCAGCTGATTGTGCAGCGCACCAGGGGTTGCGAAAGACTCACCAGCTGGGCGGATCGCCTCGTGGGCTTCCTGTGAATTTTTCACTTTGCGGTCATAACGACGCGGCGCATCCGCCACGAAATCGCTGCCATACAACTCCGTGGCCTGGTTCCGGGCGGCAGACAACCCCTGCTGCGACAGCGAGGTCGAGTCGGTACGCATATAGGTGATGTGACCGTTTTCGTAGAGCCGCTGCGCGATACGCATGGTGCGCTCAGAGCTATAGTGCAGCTTGCGGCCGGCTTCTTGCTGCAGCGTGGAGGTCATAAACGGCGCGTACGGGCGGCGAGTATACGGCTTGTGTTCAACGGCGGTGACGGTGAGTTGTGCTTGCTGCAGGCCGTCGGCAAGCCGGTTGGCCTGTTGCTTGTCGACGACGGTGGCCGAACCTTTCAGCTGCCCACGATCATCAAAATCACGTCCCTGCGCCACACGTAGCCCGTCGATGGTGGCCAGGCGGGCTGTAAACGTCGCGGGGTTTTCGGCAGAGTCTGCCGCACCGGTATTCAGGGTGGCAGAAAGATCCCAATAATCCGCGGAGATAAACGCCATGCGCTCGCGCTCGCGCTCGACGATCACGCGGGTGGCCACGGATTGCACACGGCCTGCCGACAGCCGTGGCATGACCTTTTTCCACAGCACCGGCGAGACCTCATAGCCGTATAGGCGGTCCAGGATACGGCGGGTTTCTTGTGCATCGATGAGGTCTTCGTCTAGCTCGCGGGTGTTATTCGCGGCTTCCAAGATGGCAGATTTGGTGATCTCGTTGAAGACCATTCGGCGCACCGGAACTTTTGGTTTCAACACTTCTAACAGGTGCCAGGCGATGGCTTCACCTTCACGGTCCGGGTCTGTGGCCAGATACAGCTCGGAGCAATCCTTGAGCTTAGCTCTTAGGTCCGTGACCTTTTTCTTTTTATCCGGGCTGACTACGTACAACGCGCCAAAGCCGTTGTCGGTATCCACGCCCAGCCGTGCCCACGGCTCTTTTTTATATTTCGCGGGAACGTCAGCGGCTCCGCGTGGCAGATCGCGAATATGCCCCACGGAGGCTTCGACCACGTAGTCATTGCCCAGGTAGGGTTGGATTTTTTTCGCCTTGGTTTGCGACTCGACGATAACGAGCGTCTTGCCTGCCACGGGATCACGTCTCTTTCGTGCTTATTTAGCGTGCGGAGTACTAATGCGCTACTTCATTTACACAGTAATATATGGTGCTTCTGCACTAAAGCAAAAACCCAGCATGCCGTGTGGCAATGCTGGGTGAATGTTTTCGCTTAATGGCAGCTCAGATAAGCGGCCAGCAAAATTGTTACAGGTTGACCGTATTACAGGCCAACAACCTGCTGCGCCTGTGGGCCCTTGGCGCCTTCGCCGATTTCGAATTCCACCTGCTGGTTTTCTTCCAGGCTACGGAAACCGTTGCCCTGGATCTCGGAGTAGTGCACGAAGACATCCTTCGAGCCATCTTCCGGAGCGATGAAGCCGAAACCTTTTTCAGCGTTAAACCATTTAACGGTTCCTTTTGCCATGTTAAAACCTTTTCTTTTGGCGACGGATCTGCAAAGTGTCCGCGAATCTAACCTTGCTGCGAGCACTTCTCGAACTAACCTAGAAACCGCGTTCGTTGCTTAGTCTCGCACGATTTGGCCGCAGAAGATACTCTTACGCAATATATTCAGTAAAATCGGGTTATCCACACCCATAAAGGGGTAGAAATGGGCAGTATTAGCCAGCCGGATGCGGCTTTTGGCCAAGAACTCCTCGATGAACTCACCACCGCCTTCCCCAATTCCACCCTGACACACCACCGAGTAATCCCGGCGCGCGCTGCCCGCCATGGAGCTTGGCCGGATTGGGTCAGCCCGCGATTGCGCGCGGCACTCGAAGAGCGCGGCATCACACAATTATTCAGCCACCAGGCAGAAGCCGCCGAGGCAATCCACGCTGGGCGTAATACTGTGATCGCCACGGGCACCTCGTCTGGAAAATCCTTGGGCTACCAGTTACCCGTGTTGTCTCAACTCGGCGCAAACCACACTGCCTGCGCCTTATATCTCACCCCGACGAAGGCGCTCGGCTCGGATCAATTGTTGTCGGTGGAACGATTGCTGCGGGCTGTAGATGCTGCTGACTTCGACTGTGCTGCGGCAGATAATGACGTGCCTGATTCTGCAGCACTGCCGCACATATCGACGATCGCCCCAGCGCCGTATGACGGCGACACCCCTACCGAATCCCGATCTGGAATTCGAGAATCCTCGCGGTTTATTTTCTCCAACCCGGATATGGTGCACGCTTCCTTGCTGGGTGCACACCAACGCTGGGCGCGGGTGCTGCGGCATTTGGAGTTCATCATCATCGACGAATGCCACACCTACCGTGGGGTCTTTGGCTCACACGTTTCCCTAGTGTTGCGCCGCCTGCTGCGGTTGTGCGCGCATTATGGTTCGGATCCGACAATCATTTGCGCTTCTGCGACCGCCGCAGACCCGGTCGCCCATGCCCAGCGACTCACCGGGCGCGCTATGCATGGCATCACCGACGATGGCTCCCCGCAGGGTGCACGCACCGTCGGCCTGTGGGAGCCGGGTTTTCGCGACGATATCGAAGGCCACAATGGCGCTCCTGTCCGCAGGGCGGCAGCAACGGAAGCCGCCGCGATCATGGCGCATCTGGTTGCTGCGGGTGCGCGCACACTCACTTTCGTCCGGTCTCGCAGGCAAGCAGAAACCACCGCACTACGCTGTGCAGAAGAACTCAGTTCCCGAGGCCGCATGGATTTCGCTGCCCGTATTGCGTCCTATCGTGCGGGCTATTTGGCTGAGGATCGCAGAAAATTAGAACGCGATCTGGACAACGGCACGCTGTTGGGCGTTGCCACAACATCCGCGCTTGAGCTCGGCATCGACGTCGGCGGTCTTGATGCCGTCGTCGGAGCCGGATTCCCGGGCACGGTGGCCTCATTTTGGCAGCAGGCAGGCCGGGCAGGCCGACGTGGACAAGGCTCTGTGGTGGTGCTGGTCGCCCGTGATGATCCGATGGATACCTACCTTGTACACCATCCCCCTGCGCTGCTGGAGCGCCCTATTGAAGCCAGCGTGTTTAACCCCGCGAATCCGTATGTCCTCGAGGGCCATATTTACTGTGCTGCGGTGGAAAAACCTCTCACCTCCTTCGATATTGAACAGTGGCAGGCCCACGACGTCGTAGAGCGGTTGACCGAAAATGGTTTTTTGCGTGCCCGGGAACAAGGATGGTTTGCTGCCCCCTTGCCGGACGGCCCGCTGCGTCCAGACACCGCCCACGCTGCTGTGGATATTCGCGGTGGTTCTGGCCAGCAAGTCATGATCGTGGATTCCTCCGATGGTCGTTTGCTCGGCACCGTGGATTCCGCGCGTGCTGCCAGTCAGCTGCACCCTGGAGCAGTGTATTTGCACCAAGGCGAAAGTTTTCTGATCGACGATCTCGATTTCGACGACTACATCGCTGTGGCCCGCCCAGCGCAACCGGACTATTCCACCCAGGCACTGTCTGATACCCAAATCAGGATCCTGGCAGGCCCACCCGCAGATCACATGCGGCAACTCTCGCCTGATGTGTCGGTGGCATTGCTGGATGTGGAAGTCATCGACCAGGTGACCGGGTTCATGGTGCGGCTTCCCGACGGTTCCGTGGCGGAACAGGTACCGCTGGATCTTCCCCGGCAGCACCTATTTACCCAGGCGGCAGCCTATACCATCAGCCCGCGTGCGCTGGCTGCTGCAGGAATAGACCAAGCCGATATTCCGGGCAGTTTGCACGCCGCCGAGCACGCTGCAATTGGGCTATTGCCGCTGTTGGCCACGTGTGACCGCTGGGATATTGGCGGGGTTTCTACCGCATTGCATGTAGATACGCAGTTGCCGACGGTGTTTGTGTATGACGGCTACCCAGGCGGGGCTGGCTTTGCCGAGGAAGGTTTTCGCCGTTTCCGCGACTGGATTGCTGCGACCTTGCAGGCGGTATCGTCCTGCGGTTGTGCTAGTGGTTGTCCATCGTGCGTGCAATCACCGAAGTGCGGCAATGGCAATGAGCCGCTCAATAAAACAGGAGCGATCAAGGTGTTGAACGCATTACTAGTATCGCTGGATGCAAGCACGGCTGAGCAAGCAGGTGCACCTGAGTAAGCAGGTGCGGCACAGTAGCGAGCCGCGCCGCACCCAACCCCACTCAAGCCCGACTAAAAGCTGTTAAAGCGGCCCGGCGCGCGCTCGTGCCGATGCACTAGTGACAGATATCCCAGCGGTGACCTCCACCAATACGTCGTGGTTATCGGTCCGGCACGAATCCACGGCGGCATGGTTGGCTTCGGCAATCTCCCGCGCGACCGGGCACGGCGGCTTTCCGCGGGCGAAGGCTTCTGCTCCAGCGACCGCTGCCATATCTGCTGCGAGTTGCCCTTGATGCCGCGCCACCACGTGGCTGGCTACCCCAATCAGAGACAGGGATACAGCCACGATGGCGACGATGATCCCGGCTGCTGCCACGGTCGCATAACCGTCATCGTTGGCCTCATTAACGAGGCGTTGCAGACGCTGCTTATGACCGCTATTGCTGGTGGGCTTCATCGTGTCTCCACGGGATAGACGGCGCTAGCACTGCGGGTTCCAAAAACCGCGGGAACTTCCGCGGTCACGGTCACCAGACCAGCAGCTTCCTGCACGCTGATCTCTGCACTGTTCGGTGATTGGTAGTCCACGCCGATAGCGTGCGCCCGGGCGGCGGCACTTGCTTCATCAATGGCGGAGATATGCGCGCTGACCGTGGCGATCGCTCCGATTATCAGCGAAGTGACAATGATCAACGCAGCCAGTGCGAATGCAGCTTCGATCGTGACCGAACCACGCTCGTCGCGAAGCCGTCGCAACGGCCTAAGCTGAAGCAGCTGCCCACGGCGTGAGTGCTGCGGAAAGCGCGCACTATTAGGACGGGGTATCGGACAGCGCATCGGTGATAATCGACTCGATAGCATCAGTTACTCCCCCACTGCTGACCACTAGATAGAGCGCGGCCGCCAGCGCTGCGGCAGCCAGTGATCCCATGGCGTATTCAATGGTGCTCATTCCGGAGTCGTCGGCAAGCAACTGAAGTCCGGGCTTTTTCGACTGCGCGCCACGTTCCGCTTGGCGTGGCCGGGACTGGTTCGCTTTTGGGTTGTGCGTCCCTGACTTCGTGAGCACAAGATTTGCTGGTTGATCGGATTGAGACGATTGGAATGGTGTAGTCATGATGACTCCTTTTCATTAAGGTGGAAGTTCTTCATTTTGTGCGTCTGCGCACCACATTTCCGGTGTTATCCCGCTGAAGTGGCAAGCAGGTCGGTTGCCAGACTGATCACCACTGGGGCCAGGCCCAGCACGATGAACGCTGGCAAAAAGCACACCGCGAGTGGCAAAGCGATAAGCACCCCCGCACGTTCTGCGGCTGCTCGTGCATGATCTGTGGCATCTGCACGCACACTGACCGCTAGCTCACGACACCGTGGCGCGATACGTGCTCCGGACTGCCGGGCTGATTCGATAATTGTGGCCAGCTCCGCAAAGCCGTCATGGGTGCGCATCTCGCGAAAAGCTTCGCGCTCTGCAATACCGACAGCTTCTAATTGGCTTACTTTTCGCCACACCGTGGCCGTATCACTGGCTGCAGCTTCTGCAACGACACTGGTCGCAGTATGCAGCCCAAGACCGGACTCCATGCAGGCGGCGAATAGTTCGATATCAGCAGCGATGTGCAATGGGTGCGGTGCTTGTGGCGGCTCTCGCGGGTTGTTCGTCGTGTTTGTCGCCGCAGCCAACCTGCCTACGGTCGGGGCCGCCGGAATACAGAGCGCCCCTGCAAGCAGAACCATCCCGAGCGCCAGCATCATGTGCCCGGTCATGGCATATCACCTACTGCTTTGCTGGTAATTCTGCGCGACCACACGAAACCTGCGCACGACAAGCCGACACCGCATACGAGGGCGATCCCGCCAAGCTGTGTCGTGAGCAAGAAACTGATCGGTGCCGCGCCCATCGCAATCCCCATGGCGATCCCGACTAGTGGCAGGCACGTCAAGATCACTGCGGTTGCTTGTGGGCCTTGCAAGCTGGCTTCGGTGGCACTGCGGTGTCTGCTGACCCCAGTGATGCTGCGATGTACGGATTCTAATAACCCGGCCAGCGCGATACCGTGGCGTCCGGCTGCTGACCACAACACTGCCAACCGTTGCAGCTGCGGTAACTCCACAGAGCTGTGCTGGGTGAATGCATAGGCCGGGCTGTGGCCAAATCTGGCTTGCGCCGCTGCAGATTCTGCAATGGTGCGCACCCGCGGCGGAGTATCGTCGGGCAGGTGCTCCGCAGCGGTTTCGACGGCATGAAAATGATGCGCACCGGAATCAATATCTGCTGCTAGTTGACCAATATAGGCTCCCAGCGCCTTGGTATCGGCCATGATCCTGCGTCGCCGCACTACTTGTCGCACGCTTATCACTACCGTTGCCGCAGCGATGGCTCCGGCAACCGCGAGTGCGAAGGTACCCACCGCCATGAGTACGGTGACCACCAGAAACACCACCGTAATTGTGAGTACAAATTCTTTGGGGACAAGTGCTTGCTGTGGTTTCCCGATGCGTGCCCGCGCTGCTACCGGTGAGATAACAATTGCCAGGGCCAGGCACATCACTGCCGCACTCATCATGCTGACACCTCGGCGGAGGTTTCAGCTTGCCCAAATTCCCAGACCGTTGTAATTCGCAACGGATTTGCCTGTAGCTGCCCAATCTGGGCGAGCCTGCGGGTTCCATCTGCCCCGCGCTGCATCACCAATACCACTTCCACAGCAGCAGTAAGTTGTGCGTGCAGCGCCGTGCGTTCCAAACCACCCAAAGCACCGAGAGCTTCCAGGCGCGCCGGAACTTCTGTGAGACGGTTTGCATGCAAGGTTCCTCCGCCTCCGTCATGTCCGGTGTTCAGTGCCGCCAGAAGATCCACGACTTCCGCACCGCGAATCTCTCCCACGATGATGCGGTCTGGACGCATGCGCAAAGCCTGTTTCAACAAATCAGAAATACTGATAGCCCCACCGCCCTCGCTGTTGGCGCCGCGCGCAGTCAGGTTGACCACGTGTGGGTGATTCGGGGTGAGTTCCGGGGTGTCTTCGATACAGACCAACCGCTGTCCTGGATCAATTTCGCTGAGCAAAGCCGAAAGCAGCGTGGTTTTCCCGCTTCCGGTTCCGCCCACGATAAGAAAGGATCGCCGTTGCGCGATCAGATCACGCAAGAAACGTCGTGAATAATCATCGAGGCTGCCGCGCTGATGCAACGAATCCAGGCTTGCGGAGTGTGATCGCAAAACCCGCAGGCTAATGCACGTTCCTTGTTGCGCTGGTGGGCTTAATACTGCGTGAAATCGCAGTGCAATATCTTCTTCGCGACGAATTCTGCCATCCACGCACGGTTGCGCATCATCCAGTCGCCTGCCACACAGACTCGCCAGTCGCACTGCTAATCGGCGGACTTCTTCATCATCACGAAATTGGATTCCTGCTGCTTCTAGCCCTTCCCCGCGGTCAAAGAACACGGAATCTGGGCCATTAACCACAATGTCGGTGATCCCCGATAGGGACAGCAGCGGTTCTAAAACACCGATTCCGACGGTGTCATTTTTCAATTTTCGCAGGATTTCGAGTACGTCGAAATCACTAATCACCCCAGATTCTTCGCGTATCACGCGGGCCAATTGGGGCGGATCGTCGACAAGACTGGGCTGTGCCGCAACCCGACGTTGGATGGTTTCTACAATGTGTTCTGCAACTGACATGTTTGTCGCTTTCTCTGGGCAGGTGGTTAGATCTCGTTCGGGCTATTGCATCTATTGCGCATCTACTGTGTTCCAGCCGTATTCTGCGAGCACGGCATAAGCAGCTATGGATAACGGCTTTGGTATACGTTCAGGTAAACCACCACTTTCAGTCATTTTCGTCAGCCGTTTGATAGTCCCGATTTCTGCGATGACATCACTGCGCACGAGGTCTTCGATTTCCTCGATGCTTAGGGCAGACCACTGCCGATGCCGAACCACCACACTGTGCGGTATCTGTCGGGTAAAAAGCTGTGTGCTGATGTGCGCGGCCCGTGCCGCACAGCGCAATTCCGCGGGGCACACCACCACTGCTGCATCTATCGACCGTGGAATCTGAAAAGGATTAGCATCAACGACCGACAATCCAGGTTCGTTGTGGAGCGCAGACAGTACGGATTCAATTTCTTCATGGTTGCGGAAACTTTCTGTTCCCTCATGGGTGCGTCGTTCTGTCAACACTGCGATACCGTCATCGGTGCTGGGTAAACAGGAACGAAGATCGCTGGCATTGATGTGGCCTTCACCCAAATTCAGATCTGGCCACCGCAAACCGTCATGTTTTTCTATTCCCAGCAGTAAATCCAAGCCACCGGAATAATCCACGGCGTCGATCAATGTCACGGCACCAGCATTGTTGTGCGCCGCAACCCGCGAAATCGCAGCCGCCACCGTCGACGCACCCGTGCCTCCACCCGCAGCGATCACCGCAATGGTTAAGTGCGGATCACTGCGAGACGACAACTGCCTAGTTGGGCTTGTCGAATAGGCTGACCTGGCGGGTCTAGCCGGATGCGTTGGGTTTTTCGACCGAGGGTGCTGCGGTATCTGTCGATCGCCGCCCTGCTGGGCGCAGTGGTTCAGGCCTTGCTGCGCGTGCGTACCCAGCGCTGCCAGAATCTCTTTATTCTGCGCAGGAATGACAAAACCGGCGTGTGCCGCGCAGGCCTGAACTAGCTGTTCATCAACCGGTCCGGGATCCAGACAGACCAGGTACGCGGGGCTAGTTAATCGTGGCGGACCGCCAGAAGTCGTCGACAAGACTTCCGCGTGTTCGGAGTCGAGAAATAGCGCTTCGGCTCGTGCGCCCAACCGATAAATATCGCGTTCATCGCTGGCCATAAGCACACGGTGTCCAATAGCGGCGGCGATGTGGGTTGCCTCTGTCCGCAAAGTGGGATCTGCTATGGCGAGGACAATAGAAGGATCTTGCGTGTTCATGTCCTCCAGCCAAGCTGGAACAACACTGCTGTTCAACGGCACGCCCAGAGTCTGTGGAGAACTCAAAGATTTTGTTGCGACATCACCTATTTAGCTGTGGACAAACCTGCCGTTTCTGCCGACTTTCACAGTTTTTTCTACTGAAGCCGCCAACTATGTAACAACTCGACACATCGGAGGGATAACCCAGCTAAGATGGCTCACACAACAGGAGATATCAACAAACAACAAGCAACAACACGAGTCACAAGAGCACCGTCAATCACATCACGAGCAGCAATCAACGCTGCACCAACCACAGACTTCTTACGGCAGGTCCCTATGCATGATCCCCACAGCACCGCCGACCAGTCCCAGCAACAACAGCCACTCCCACAGCCACAACCAGCATCCTCAGCGTTTCCGCAACAATCACCACAGGCATCCTCGCACCCAAACCCACATCCACAACCACAACGCGGGCGGGTGGCAGCGTTTTTTGACCTGGACAAAACCATTATCGCTACCTCATCGGCCTTCGCCTACGGGCGCGAATTCCTCCACAACGGGCTTATCACCCCACAGGACGCGCTGAGCTTGTCTCTGGCCAAAGCCAGCTATATGTTTGCTGGCCAATCCAGCGCGCAGATGGATTCCACCCGCGACCAGCTCACCTCCATGATCACCGGCTGGTCTGAAAAACAAGTGCGCGATATCGTGCACGAGACCATGCATACTGTGCTCACCCCAGCGATCTATAGCGAGGCCCGGGAACTCATCCAGGCTCACCAGGAAGCTGGCCACGAAGTCATCATCATCTCGGCGTCGGCACGCCAGCTCGTCGAACCAATCGCCAAAGAACTCGGCATCACGGAGGTTATCAGCACCGAACTGGAGATTGTCGACGGCGCGTTCACCGGAACCGTCGAATTCTATTGCAAAGGCGGTGCCAAGGCCGACGCCATCACCGCGCTTGTCGACGAACGCGGCTACGACCTCAAGCACAGTTATGCCTACTCGGACTCTGCCACCGACGCTCCGATGCTGGAACTGGTCGGCTATCCAGTAGCGGTCAACCCGGATCGCGCACTAAAAAAGATCGCGCTGGAACGTAGCTGGGAAATCCGCAGCTTTAAAGATCCCGCGCCACTTTTCCAACTACCCGGCGCGAAAGAAATCGGTATCGGAGCAGGTGTACTCGCCGGCATCGTCGCACTGGTAACCGCAGGAACGCTGCTGACTAAATTCTATGCCCACGATAAACCCGCTAAACCAGATAAACCAGCGAAAACAGCATCAGAATCGTCGACACGCGCGCCCGCCATCCCCATGCCCAAAGGGCTAGACTGGAGATTTCTGGATTGCTGGTTCAAAAAGTCCAGCGCCTAAACTCCACGGGCAAACCGCAACGACGTACAATTAATAAACAAGACTCGATTTCTGCGAATATTCTGCGAAAAGCAAGGGAAGGTATAGCGTGAGCAAGCAAGGACTTTTCACCGATGGCGCCGACGATTTTAACCCAAAGGTAGATTCCATCCCCTTAAGCGATGCTGACACCGCCAAACCAGGCGAGACTTCCATCGGCGATTTAGTTTCTAATGCCACCACGCAGATCTCTAGCCTGGTTCGCGCAGAAATTGAACTTGCCAAAACCGAGCTGGCAGGCGAAGCGAAAAAAGGCGCTGTCGGCGGCGGAATGTTTGCCGTAGCCGGCACCGTTGCTTTGTACAGCTCGTTTTTCCTGTTCTTCTTCCTGGCTGAACTTCTCGCCCACTTGTGGCTGCAGCGCTGGGCTGCATTCCTCATCGTCTTCCTCGTGATGCTGGTCATCGCCGCAGTCGTCGCACTGGTTGGCGTGAAGAAGGTAAAGAAGATTCAAGCACCGAAAGCCACCATTGAATCTGTGGGTGAGCTGAAGAAGCTCCGCCCAGGTTCTGCCAGCAAGTCGCTGGAGGGCCCATCGGGAATGTACACCTAACCATCCCCCTCACCCGCTATGCCACCACCCCAGGCAGGACCGCCTGGGGTACAGTGTGGGCATGCCCAAACGTTCCGCTAATCTTTCACCATCCATCGTCGAATTGGATGGCCCGTTCCAGCACGGACACGTTCACACCCACGGCCTCCGTTTGCACACCGTCAGCGCCGGTTCCAGTACCGACCCTCTGATCGTGCTGTTGCACGGGGCCTTTAGTGGTTGGTTTGAATACCGCCACATCATCGCGGAGCTTGCCGATGCCGGTTTCCGTGTCGTCGCAGTCGACCTGCGCGGTTATGGCATGTCGGATCATCCGCCGGTTTCCGCAGGGCAAGATATCCGTAGCGATTCCGGCCAAATTTCCGGGCTGATTTCTGCGCTCGGCTACAAATCGGCTTATCTTATTGGCTACGACATCGGCGGCGCGCTTGGTTGGGCGCTCGCCAGCAAATCCCCGGAACGAGTTCGCGGGTTCATCGCAGTCGCTAGCCCGCACCCTGTGGATTTGCGCAAAACTGTACAAAGCCGCCCCTGGAATTTCCTGTGGATCTTACTCCGCGCCGCCATCATGCGGCTGCCGTCGTTTGTCTATCTTCCGTTCCCGCGGCGCTTCGAATGGCTTTACCGGCGCAATTTACACAGCGAGACCACGCCAGATTTTAGTGCTTCCCACGCTTTTGCCGACGAACTTGCCCTGCGCATTCAAGCGTCCAAAATTGGACGTACCCGTGCTGTCGCTCTACAGCACAATCGGCAGCTATTAAGCTTCGCCCCCGGCAGCTGGCTGGACCGGCCGGTATCTGTTCCGGTGACGATGATTCACGCGGACCAGAGTTTGTGGAAACAGCTCACCGTACGTAGTGCTCGTCGTATGCGTGCGCCGTGGAAATCTCTGACCATGCAGGGCGCGAAGAATATGCCACACGTTGAACGCCCGCAGGCATTCGTACGCACCGTAGTCCAACAGATAAGCGAGTGGAAAACCACTGAACTGACCGGTATCCCTGGCACTAATCAGCGCTAATCAGCGATCATCAGCACTAGCCTGGGGCGACTAGCACGCACGGAAATTACCGTGCAACGCAAGCTCCGGTGTCTACCGGGACGGTCAACGCGCCAAGCACACCGATTTGCTGGCGCACCTCATCAGCAGTTAATGCATACCCGGTGTCCGAGTTATCTACCGCGGCACCGAAGACCATACCTATCACACGACCGTCGGCAGTCGTGACCGGACCACCGGAATTACCCTGCTGGATATTGCCACGCAGGGTATAAACTTCACGATCTACCTTGCCTTGGGCATAAATATCGGGCCCGGAAATGCGAATCTGATCGCGCACCCGGGCCGGCGAGGCATTAAACGGTCCAGACTGCGGAAAGCCCATGACGACGGCGTCGTCACCACTCAGCGCCGGCTGCTCCGCCCACGGCAACGCTGGTAGCCCGAGATCCGGAACATGCAGCACTGCGATATCAATATCCGGGTTATAATAAACAACTTCGGCCTCACGCACGCCCACCACGGTATCGGCGCGCACGCTGTGAGTACCGGCAACGACGTGGGCATTAGTGAGAATATAGTCTTGTTGCGCCACAAAACCGGTGCCCATCAGCCGCCTGCGGCACTGATCAGATTCTCCCATCACGTGGATCACCGACGGGCGGGCATCATGCACCATTTGTTCGTTATCCACGTTGATGCGTGGGGCTTCCACTTGGTGGTTTTCCTGGTGCCGTTCAAACGGGGAGACTATCGGCGGCAACCCGGATTCATTAAGCATCGCAGAGATCTGCGCTGGAAGATGTTCGGCTCGATCGGGAACCAGCGAGTTCATCGTCGACAGCACCGCGGAGCTGCGTAGCATCTGACTAAACGCACCCGTGGTACCTGTGACCAATGGGATAGACACGAGCCAGATCAAAATTGATACGGCCACGGCTTGGGCAACGGAACCAATCGCAGAATCTACTGTCTGCACCGATTTCAGGCGTAAGCTTTCCCGTACTTTGAGCCCGAGGGAAACCCCCACCAGGTGTCCAATTGCAGCACTGATGAGCAAACTTCCGATCGCGAGCACGAAACGGGCCAGCGTATTTTCGGTCAGGCCCATCAACAGTGGCGCGATTGCGCCACCGATGATCAAACCGGAGATCACGCCAATGAAAGACAGGGTGGATGCGATCGCACCTTGTCGCCAGCCGATCCCAATGCTGGTCAGAATGACCAAAATGAGGATGAGATCAACGAAAATTGATTCTGTCACGGGAAAATTCTACTCGCTTTCAGCGCTAGCAGGCTCTAGCGCAGCGCCTCATTGTTGCGCGATTTCTCCAAGGTTTCGCGTAAGTCCACAATTTGCTCACGGTCCCATTCCCGCTCCCAACCAGATAGGTGGAAAATTGCATCCAGCAATCCTGCGGTGAAACCCCACACAACATAGTCTCGCACAGAAAACGCCGGGCCAATCCACGAACCGTGTCTAATGGCAAAACGATTCTCTGGGGCCAACAGGTCCGAGATAGCAACAGTAAATACGTCATCTGCCTCATCCGGGCTGGTGACATCTACCGACGAGGGCGTATCCCAATAGCTCAAGACTGGGTGCACTTGATTTCCGGTCACGGGAATGGCCAGGTCACGAAATTGCTTCAACGGGGTGACATTATTACGATTCAGCCCGGTTTCTTCCCAGGCTTCCCGCAATGCGGTATCCACCGGTGACAAATCCGTGGCATCGATGCGGCCACCGGGAAAAGCAATCTGCCCAGAGTGACTGCGCATTCCGGGGTGCCGGTGTGTCAATAACACTGTGGCATCAGCGGGCGCATCAACAGACGCAGCCCCGCCGTCGGCAGGCGAAGCGGCACCGCCAAAAAGGACCAGGACCGCAGCGTGTTTGGTGGCTTTCGGCTCCGGAAGGTTGAACTCTTCTGGGCGGCGATTCGGTAAAAAATTCTGCAGGCTATCTTCTTGCAAGCTAGCGAGTTTCTGCAACCACTGCGGTGCCCGTTCCGGTTGCACGGTGATGTTATGACCAGGGCTGTCGGTCTTCGCGATCACTGGACAACACCTTCTATGCTTTCGATGATCTCATCTGCGGAGCGGAACGGTTGCGCAAGAACTTTCTTTTGGGTTTCCCCCACATACACAATGGTAATGGGAATCACTCCCGGCAATCCTAATTCCGTGGCGAATTTATTGTGTGAATCCTGGTAGCTCACGAAATCCACACCCATCTCGTCCAGCATACCCGCACCATTTTTGGCATTCTGATCTGCGTGAACCCCCACAATCTGCCATTCAGGGTGCTGTTTGTGCACTTGTTCCAAATAAGGAATTTCTTCGCGGCACGGCTGGCACCACCAGGCCCACATATTCACGATGGTGACCGCATCATCGTGCACGACATCAGCTCTTTCTTGGTTGGCGCTGTGTTGGTCGGCGCTGCCTTGTTCTGCACTGCCTTGTTCAGGGCTCTTGCCGACGCCAGCTGCAGTCGCAGGCTCGCGTTCCGAAAGGCACGGTAGTTCCAAGCCCACCCCTGGGATGGTTGGGCTTGGGCATGCTGGGCGCTCAATGCCCGCTAGGTCGAGTGCGCCGCTCGCGTAATCCGAATCACTGCCCGGTACTGCGGTTTCGTTCTCGGATTGATTGGCCTGGCCACCATCTCCGGCATCCGCGGCATCCGCACCCGAGCCATTCGAATTGCCACTCAACAACGTGTACGCCCCGAAGCCCACCGCCGCGGAAAGAAGAACCAGGGCGATGACGCTAATGAGGGCTAGGGCGGTCTGTTTATTCATCAACGCCCAGAATAATACAGCACGTTAATACATCCTGCTTACGTGATGCGCACATGGCTAGACCACGGTGAAGCCATGGGTGAGCCCAAACAAATTCTAAGACCACGCAGAATCGGTACACAGTATATTTATTATGATGGAGGCATGATTGCTCTTACCGTTATTGTCCCGATCGCACTTGCGGTCTTTGCCATGGGGATGGAAAAGCTCGAAGCAAACGCTTTGGCCAGCACCACAGAAAATCCTGGCGGCAAGGCGGAAGCGTAAATATAATCGATCTTCGGATTCGCGCCCATCAGAGCAACGTCCCCACTAGAGTGGGGTATATTACAACAGCAATCACAGCTACAACGAGCCTAGTCCAAGGAGACAAAAGTGGAAGACGTACACGAGATCCTTTCGCGTGCAGGGATTTTCCAGGGCGTAGACCCGGAAGCAGTCGACAACCTCATCGAGCAAATGGAAACCGTGAAATACCCACGCGGTACCACCATCTTCGAAGAGGGTGAACCAGGTGATCGCCTGTACATCATCACTGCTGGAAAAATTAAACTCGCCCGCCACGCTCCAGACGGCCGTGAAAACCTCTTGACGGTCATGGGCCCATCCGACATGTTCGGCGAACTCTCCATTTTTGATCCGGGCCCACGCACCTCTTCCGCGATTTGCGTCACCGAAGTACGCGCAGCCACGATGAACTCGGAAATGCTGCAAAAATGGGTGTCCGATCACCCATTGATTGCACAGCAACTGTTGCGCGTACTGGCCCGCCGTCTGCGCCGTACCAACGCTTCCTTGGCAGATCTCATCTTCACCGACGTGCCAGGCCGCGTGGCCAAGACACTGCTGCAATTGGCAAACCGTTTCGGTGTACAGGAAGGCGGCGCACTGCGCGTCAACCATGACCTGACCCAGGAAGAAATCGCCCAATTAGTTGGTGCTTCGCGTGAGACCGTCAACAAGGCTTTGGCGACGTTCGCGCACCGTGGCTGGATTCGCCTTGAGGGCAAGTCCGTATTGATCGTGGACACCGAGCACTTGGCACGCCGCGCTCGATAAAAACGCATCCGGCCATTCGGCCGTTCCGACATTTCATTCGGCACGCCGTGGTCGTTGCTGGCGCAGCGTCGTTGCTCGCGCCACATAACCACGGCTATGATGCGGCTAAGGCTTCACCCCAAACCCATTCATCCCGACCCACACCAACCCCGAGCTATAAACAGCTAAGTTATGAGGTCTGCCCGGTTTTCGCCGGGCTTTCTTGCTGCCTCCCGTCGAGATAGCGTAGTGCCACCCGAGTCGACTGTTCAGCAGCATGGCGTAATACCGGGTCCACATCTTGATACATCGCATCGATCAGCGTCTGGAGGTCGACGTCATCTCCACGCTCAGCGCGAATTTCCCGGATCTGTGCCAGACGATATTGCCGACGCTCCAGGTATTTTTCGGCCCATTCTGCAACATTGTCTTGGTCTGGTCCATGCCCCGGAAGTAGAGCCACTCCCTGGCCGCGTTCTTGCAGCACCCGCAACGTCGTCAAGTATTGACCAAGGTCACCGTCGGTTTCGGAAATCATGGTGGTATGACGTCCGGCGATCGTATCGCCGGTGATAATGCCCTCAAGTTGGGATTCATGCGGAGTAGAAGACCACACAAAAAAGCACACACAATCCGAGGTATGCCCTGGTGTGTGCACTACTTCTACCTGTGGGGTGACCCCTTCGATCGAAATCACTTCGCCATCCTGCAACGCTGCGCCATCCACGCAGTAGCCAGGATCAAAAGCTCTCACCGGCGCGTTGGTTAACTGTCGGAACCGTTCGGCGCTATCTGCGTGATCATAATGACGATGGGTCAGTAGCGTCAGCCCCACCTCACGGGCTTGCCCACGAACGACATTGAGATGGCCTTCATCTTCCGGGCCGGGATCAACGACGATCGCACGATCATCCTCCCCTGCCCGAATGATCCAGGTATTTGTGCCTTCTAGTGCCGCGTAGCTGGGGTTGGCACACAGGACCACTCCCACTGATGGAGTCACGGGGCGAAGCTGACTATAAGCAGGATGCTTCATGCCTTATACCGTACTAGAACTCCGCAATTCGACGACCATTTCTACTTCGACCGGCGCGTTTTTCGGCAGTGCCGCTACCCCGACAGCAGAACGAACATGCACGCCTTCATCTCCAAAAATTTCGCCAACCAGCTCGGAAGCACCGTTGACGACACCCGGCTGCTCGTAAAAGCCCGGCGCGCTCGCAACAAAACCAACGAGTTTCGAAATGCTGGCGACATTGTCCAGACCAACTTCGGCATCCACTGCGGCCAGGGCATTTAATGCGCAGGTGCGCGCAGCTGAATAGGCTTCTTCTGCTGAGACCTCGTCGCCGACCAGACCGGTTATCGGCAGCTGACCGTCGACAAGCGGCAATTGTCCAGATGTCCACACCTGGTTGCCTACGCGCTTCGCTGGTACATAGGCCGCCAATGGCTTAGCCACCTCCGGCAACGTAATGCCGAGTTCTGCCAGGCGATCTTTGATGTTGGCAGCCATGCTTATACCAACTCACGTTTGAAGTAGGCAACCAGGTTTTCCGGGTTCGGACCAGGGATAATGGTCACCAACTCCCAACCGTCTTCACCCCAGGTGTTGAGGATCTGCTGGGTAGCGTGGACAAGGACAGGTGCGGTTGCGTATTCCCATTTCTTCATGGGCCCAATTCTACCGCCTGCTCCGTGCCGACGACTAGAGCTCAACATCGAGTGTTTACCGCCCCAAGTCCGTCCTGATCTACAGCGTCCCAGTGTCACGAGTGCACGGTGTCACGGGTGCACAGTCGCACAGCAGGGCCTAAATCTCGCCACCGTTAGAAAGGTAGCTGGCCCAATCCGTCACGTGTGGGTTCTTGCGCAAGATAGCCCGACGCTGGCGCTCAGTGAGACCACCCCAGACGCCAAATTCAACCTCATTATCCAGCGCGTCTGCGCAGCATTCGATGACCACCGGGCAGTGCCGACAGATCATGGCGGCTTTGCGCTGCTCTGCTCCACGCACAAATAACGCGTCCGGGTCGCCATTACGACACTTAGCCTGGGCTACCCATTCACCACGCTCCACAGTCGCCGCAGAGATTTTCGCCGTTTTCCGGCCGTAGGCTCCGCGGTAGCTCGAGTTGCGTTGGGTATTGCCAGGCGTGGCAGGCATGAAGTGACTCCTCAAGGTTGACAGCGAGGGTGTAATTTCCGCTGAGATGTTCCGGATAGTTTAGGGCGCAACACAGTTTTTGTCGAATGTGTCACACTTCCAGGGGGAGTGAGCGCTTTTGTCACACACCTTTACTGCGTAAAGTATCTATCGTGTCTTATTCCAAATCGATGATCACCATAATGCTGGCAACACTCGCCGTGTCCGCGGTTATCGCTGCGGCCATCGCGCCCATTGTCGGCATTACCGGGGCAAGTGCAGCACGCGCGGAGCAGGCGATGGAATCTGACCTCACTGATATCCAAGAAGGTGGCGCACCAGGTGTGTCCACAATGTATGACAGTGAGGGCAATGTATTGGCGAATTTCTTCAGTCAGCGTCGTCATGAGGTTCCGCCGGAGGAAATCTCGCAGGCCATGAAGGACGCCATCGTCGCGATCGAAGACAACCGCTTCTACGAGCACGAGGGCGTCGATTTTCAGGGTTACCTGCGCGCCTTAGCCACCAATATTGCCGCGGGTGGTGTGCAGCAGGGTGCGTCGACGATCCACCAGCAATACGCCAAGAACTGGGCTTTGCTTGTCGACGCCGACACTGACGAAGAGCGCCAAGAAGCCATTGAACAAACGATTACGCGTAAGCTGCGTGAGATCCGCGTTGCTGCCGATTTGGATGACCGTCTGAGCAAAGAAGACATCCTGGCTGGCTATTTGAACCTCGTGCCCTTTGGCAACCACGCCTACGGTATTGAAGCGGCTGCGCGCACCTATTTCGGTATCCCGGCAGCGGAGTTGACCGTCCCGCAATCCGCCATGCTTGCAGGGATGGTTCAGTCCTCGGAATACCTGAACCCATATACCAACCCGGATGGTGCAACAGATCGCCGTAATACGGTATTACAGGCCATGGTGAATCATGGTTACTTGGAGCAAGAAGCCGCCGATGGCTTCGTCACCGAGCCTCTCGGGGTTCTCGACTCTCCAGACACGCTGGCCAACGGCTGCATCGGCGCGGGTGATGCCGGTTTCTTCTGTGACTTTGCATTGCAATATTTAGAAGACCGCGGCATCAGCACCGATGAGCTGCTAGCCGGGAAATATGACATCCACACCACCCTGGATCCGGACGTGCAATATGAAGCTCGTCGCGCGGTATCGACATATACCAATCCACATGCTAACGGTGCGGCAGAAGTCATGAACGTTATTGAGCCAAGTCCTGATTCCCGCCGCATCTTAGCAATGACGTCGTCACGCAACTACGGCTTGAACCAAGAAGCCGGCGAAACCATTCTGCCGCAGCCATATTCATTGGTTGGTCATGGTGCTGGATCAGTATTTAAGATTTTTGCCGCTGCCGCAGCAATCGAAGACGGCATGGGCATTGAGCAATACCTGAATGTGCCGCGCCGCTACGAAGCCGAGGGACTGGGCCATGGCGGTGCACCGAATTGCCCAGCTAACCGCTACTGCGTGGAAAACTTTGGCGAATTCGCCAGTTCAATGACCTTGCGCGATGCCTTAGCGCATTCCCCAAACACGCCATTCGTCCAGCTCATGGAACGGGTTGGGGTACCAGCGGTAGTGGACCTGTCGGTTGATTTAGGGCTGCGAAGCTACGCCGAGGAAGGAACCCACGACGGTGATCGCTCCATCGCGCAATTCCAGAAAGATGCAAACCTAGGCTCCTATGTGCTCGGCTCTACCCCGGTTAATGCGTTGGAGTTGTCCAACGTTGGTGCATCATTGGCTTCCCACGGTAACTGGTGCGAGCCAAACCCCATCGATGCAGTCTATGACCGCAACGGCCAAGAGGTGTACCTGGAACGGACCCCGTGCGAAAATGTTATGGACGCGGACGCTGCCGATGCATTGTCACAGGCAATGACTGAAGATGAACAATCTGGCACCGCAGCCACCGCACGTGCTACCGAAGGTTTCTCTGGCACGATGGCGGCGAAAACCGGAACCACCAACGACAACTTCTCGGCCGCTTTTTTGGCATTCAACTCCGGCATCGCGGCTGCTCCGTATATCTTTAACGACAGCACCACCACGATGTCGCTGTGCACCAGCCCGGTACGCCAGTGCGGCAACGGCAACTTGTTCGGCGGTACCGCACCTGCCCGCTCGTTCTACAATATGGCGAATAATCTGACACAGGCCTTGAACGGCGGCGTCAGCGCTAATTTTGACCCGGCTTTTAACCAAGGGCTCGACGCCGCCAAACTCGACGAGGTGCGTGGATTGCATGAATCCGACGCACGGAATCGTTTGGCCGAGTCCGGTTTAGAAGTGCGTACAGAGCGAGTCGCCGGCAACGGCATGCCCGCTGGCCGTGTGGTCAGCGCGGATTTCACCGGGCCCGCAAATAGCGTGGTTGTTCTGCGTATCTCCGACGGTTCCACCCGCCGCGCGCCGTCGGCAAGCGAACAATCCGGCCTGAATAGCACCGGTGGCGGAGCTGCTGGCGGCAACCAAGCCCCACCAGCACCGAGCGGCATCGATATTGAACAGGAACTAGAAGACGCCGCCGAGGAACTGCGTAATTTGTTTAACTTCTAGCCCTGCAAGCGAGCTTTCACTGCCTCCGAGATGCGCTTACCATCTGCGCGTCCGGAGGCTTTCGCGTTCGCGGCCTTCATCACCTGGCCCATGTGCTTCATGGACAGCTCCTCCCCCGCATCGGCGGCAACCTCGGAGATGACGCCGTCGACAAGCTCGCCTAATTCGTCGTCACTCAGCTGACGTGGCTGATAGTTTTCGAACACTGTCACCTCGGCTTCCTCGGCCACCGCAAGCTCGTCACGGCCATTGTCGCGGTAGATCCCGGCGGATTCACGGCGCTTTTTGATCTCACGGGCAATGACCTTCAGCACGTCATCATCAGTGAGCTCCGTGCGGCTTCCGGTGGAGGTTTCTTCGGCCTGGATAGCAGCCAACAACATGCGCAATGCGGACGTCGTTGGTTTATCCTTCGCCTTCATGGCCGTAGTCAGGTCCTGGCGGATGCGTTCTTTTAGTGAACCCTGCGGGTTATGAGCCTGTGCAGTGTTATCCGGAGTGTTGTTAGCAGTGTGGTCAGCATTGTTATTAGCAGTGTTGTTAGCCATAGGCCCAAAGATACTCGCTTGGCCCGACTGGGCAACGACATCACGACAAGATTCCACGTAAAGTCCGTCTAGACTAGGCTGGGTGAATATTTCGTGGAAAACTGCACTAATGACCACCACCGTGACCACCTTCGGTGCGGGTGCGGGCACACTGGCCTGGGCGGTTTCGGAACTCAATCGCTTTGAGCTCAAAGAACACACCGTTCCGCTCCTACCCAAAGGCACCTTGGGCAAAAAGCGCAGCGCGCACGGCCAGGCAGAGTTTCGGATTCTGCATGTCTCGGATCTGCACATGATTCCCGGTCAGTCCAAGAAGATCGCCTGGGTGCGTGATCTGGCCCGGCTGCAGCCTGATTTAGTGGTTAACACCGGCGATAACCTTTCCGACGAACACGCGGTTCCCGATGTTCTCCGCGCCTTGGATCCGCTTCTCGACACCCCGGGGTTGTTCGTGTGGGGCACGAATGACTATTGGGCTCCGCAGCCGGTTAATCCTTTCCGGTATCTGACGGGTAAAAAGCGCACGCCTTCGTATGTGGATTTGCCGTGGCGCGATATGCGTGCGGCATTTATTGAGCGCGGCTGGCTTGATGCGAATCAACGGCGTCACGAATTCCGGGTTGGCAATGTGCGTCTGGCGGTCGCCGGGGTAGATGATCCGCACCATGATTTCGATGATTACGACGAGATCGCCGGCGCTCCCAACCCGGATGCGGATCTGGCGCTGGCGCTGTTGCATGCCCCAGAGCCGCGGGTGCTGCAGCGGTTTGCTGCCGACGGCTACCAGCTCTCACTGTCTGGGCATACGCACGGCGGGCAAGTGTGTTTGCCAGGGTCCAAGGCGTTGGTGACTAACTGCGGTATTGATCGTGACCGTGTACAGGGATTGCATGATTTCGCTGGCATGGCGATGCATGTGTCTAACGGTTTGGGCACCTCGAAGTATGCGCCGGTGCGATTGTTCTGCCGACCATCAGCAACACTGTTACGCATTACCGAAAAAGACGCTTAGCGCTTGTCGACGTTTTCTGTACGTACGCTGCAGTTTCTTAACCCTTTGCAGCCCGATTTGTATTCTTTATGCGCGCTATAATAAGATATCCAAGTCGCAGAAATTAATACTTCATCGCGATGGCGGGGCGTAGCGCAGCTTGGTAGCGCATCTGCTTTGGGAGCAGAGGGTCGCAGGTTCAAATCCTGTCGCCCCGACAATAAGAAAACCCGGGAAGATCTTTCTTCCCGGGCTTTTCGCTACGCGCGGGTGATGCCCGAGGCAAATGCCGGGTTAAGGGGTGGGTTAAGGGGTTAAACAACGGGATATGCGACAAAAAGTAGGGTTAAGTAGCAAAAAGTATGTCTGGTCGGGTCGTCGACCAGAGCATTGTGCCTCTTTTGCAAATAGTGAGCGAAAAAGGCCGCTTTCAGCGGGCCTATTTGTAAAAAAGACCCCAAAAACATGAAGTCTAGTCCGCTGTAGTAAAGATCACTATCTGCTACTAAACTGTCCCCATGGATACCGCAGAACCACTAACTTTTTACGACGCCGCCAAATGGGTCTACCAACGCCGTGGCAAACTTTCTGGCGCTGCTGAAACTGAAACCTGGTGGCTTTTTGCCCCAGCTACCCCCGAACCCGGCAAAGGCCCGATCATGGTCAACCGCAAGACTAATGAGCTCGAACAGCTCGGTTCACTACCCAAGGAGTGGAAGCCGCGGCTAGAAGCGTTCAAAAAAGAAGGGCCTACCCCACTCTCCGTTCCAGAAGAATTTTACGGTGATCCGGAAGAAATCTCGTTGTAGCGCTGTACCCGAAGTGGCGCACCTGGTTTGCGGTGCAGAAATGACTTCGACTTACACCACTGTCAGTGCTATACCTCGCACGACTGTCAGTGCTACACCTCGTACGCAAACCACTAATTCATACGACGTCGATTCAGCAACGGCGCTACCACGACCCCAATCATCGCGCTGATAGCCAAAGCCACCAGCGCAATCCACAGCCCCAGACTTTCGCCGTCGTTAGCAGTTGTGCTCAACGCGGTGGTAGACCAATGCAGCGGCAATAACCCAGCCAGCGCAGACCACGCTTGTGAAATCTCTGCACTCGCAGCAGCCCGCCAAACCCAGCCGACCACGCCGACCTGCGCAATGCCTGCAACAGCGGCAAGCACTATTCCTACACGCAGCCCAGCAAACCGCATCAAGGCCCAGGTGAACCCGGCAGCAACCCAGGCACTTAACGCCGAAACGCCTGCGGCTATCGCACCCGTCGCCACGCTGAGACCTTCACCCAGCAAACCAACCAAGACCGCGCCGCTGGCAGCGGCCAACACACCGCCGCCCAGCTGTACTGCCCACGCAGCTGCAAAGAACTGGCTCATCACAGCCATGACAACACCTGCCAACATCACCAGTGCGGCCACCAACATGGCCACCACTGGTGGCAACACTCCGTGTGCTGCCTTTTCCGCAGCACCTTCCTCGCCACGCGGGCCCGCCGGGATTGCACGGCCTACCGCATCAGATTTTTGTTTATTGCTCTGCGCCATCGCCCCCAAGCGCTCCGCACCGCTATCGAATTCACCAAGGCCGGCGGTGGCCTCGTCGACGCGCGCACTCAGTTCTTGCAGCCCAGCCGACAAGGCCTTCGAGCCGTTAGTTAATTCGTAGACTCCATCATGGAAACCATAACCAGGAACATTCAGCTGATTCGCCAGGTCACGTGAGCCTTTTTTCATCGCCAGGAGGTCATCAGCCACCTCGGTTTGGAAATTAAAATTTTCTACCTGTCGGCGCAGACTTTCCAAATCGGACATCGCTTGTTTCACCTTCGGTGCATCAACACCGCGCAGTTCTGTAATTGCTCGGTCGGCAGCCTCCACGAGTTGACCTTGCACTGCACCAAAAGCAACGACGTGATCCACCGCCTGGCCGACGCGATTGGCCAACTCGCTGGCTCCGTTGCCTAGTTGTCCAGTACCTGCCTGCAACTCGACCAACCCCTGGCGCAGGCGGTCAGCTCCATCCGCGGCGTCGCCTACGGCCCCTGCTAATTCTTGTGTGTCCTCCCCGACGCCTTCGAGTTCGCGGACCAGCTCATCGATGGCATTGTGCAAAATTCCGGCCTGCGACGACGCTTGTCCAGCAGCACGACGTGCATCAACCAACTTGCTGGTATCCACACCCGGGCTCTCTACTGCAGGTGCTCCCGTTGGTTCTGCTGCCGACGACCAGCTATCTTCTGGGCCCAGCGAGGCTATAGCGGCAATCACCGCCCCCGCCGCCAACGGCAATACCACTGCCAACAGCGCCACAAGCCCCCGCATACGCGACCCGCGTGCAGGTGGTTGGCCAAACCTACTAGTACCCGCTGCCGTTGCACCATGTGCTGAAGTGAATCGGTTGTACGCCGTGGACGAAGAATCGTTCATACCCGGGCACTTTAGTTCTGAAACAGCTTTCTGTGCGGCAGCTACCTCGGCGAGTCACATAAACAACAACAATCACAGGCATGCACACCCCTCGAGGGCTTATCCCAGGTTCATCCGCCCACTAGGCAGGTGATTCCACAAACCATCCGGCATACGGGAAGGGGCCGCAACGAATACACGTTGCGACCCCTAAGCGGTTACGCGAGCTAGCTAGCAGGCGCGCGACCTCCGCCTGCAACCGAGCCTGCGAATGTGCAGAGATTAGTTCTTGTACTTCTCAGCGAACTTCTTGCGTACAGCTGCGCCCAAGTCCTCGTGGACGTTGTCCCAGTACTCGTAGACGCGCTGCTCGACACCTTCGGAAACACCGGCCATGGCGTTGGTGATGTTGTGCGCCAGACGGTCCTTCTCTTCGTCGTTCATGACTTCTTCGTACAGCTTGCGTGGCTGGGTGAAGTCATCATCCTGCTCGTGCTTGACGTAAGCCGCACGAACCAGGTCAGTGCCGTGTGGGTCTGGGTTGACGTAGTAGTCAGAAGCCTGACCGTAGCTGGTGTGGTTCGACGAGGAAGTCTCGCCATCATCCAGGTAGCCAGCGCCCTTGTCGAAGCGGTTCGGGCTGTATACCGGCTGGTCTGGACCGTTAAAGTTGTACTGCATCGAACCCTCGTGATTATAGGTATTCACAGGGTTGACTGGCTGGTTGATCGGCAGGTGACGGTAGTTGGTGCCGATGCGGTAACGGTGCTGATCCGCGTATGCGAATGCGCGGGCCTGCAGCATGCGGTCTGGTGACAGGCCGGTACCCGGAACGATATTGGATGGATCCAGGGCGATCTGCTCGATCTGCGCAAAGTTGTTGCGTGGGTTACGGTTCAGCTCGAAGTAGCCCACCTTCTGCAGTGGGTAGTCCTCTTGGTACCACACCTTAGTCAGGTCGAATGGGTTGAACTTGTAGTTTTCAGCCTCATCGAAAGGCATGATCTGGACGTAGACGTCCCAGCGTGGGTAGTCGCCATTTTCGATGGCGTTGAACAGATCCTCACGGTGGTAGTCAGCGTTTTGACCTGCCATCTCAGCAGCTTCTTCGTCAGTGAAGCACTCCCAACCCTGTTGGGTCTTGAAGTGGTACTTCACCCAGAAAGCCTCGCCCTTGTCGTTAACCCACTGGAAGGTGTGGGAACCGAAGCCGTCCTGGTGACGGGAAGTCTTTGGTGTACCGCGGTCACCCATCAGGTAAGTGACCTGGTGCGCGGACTCAGGGGTACGAGTCCAGAAATCCCACTGCATATCAGCGTCGCGCAGGCCGGAGGCACCGGTGCGCTTCTGGGAGTGAATGAAATCTGGGAACTTGATGCCGTCGCGCAGGAAGAACGTCGGGGTGTTATTACCGACGATGTCGAAGTTGCCTTCCTCGGTCCAGAAACGCAGGGCAAAGCCATGAACGTCACGCCAGGTGTCAGGGGAACCCTGCTCACCAGCAACAGTGGAGAAGCGGATACCCATTGGGGTGACCTTGTTCGGCTGGAACAGGTCAGCCTTGGTGTATGCGGACACGTCTTCGGTGACGTGGAATTCACCGAATGCACCGTGGCCCTTCGCGTGGGGGTTGCGCTCTGGAACGCGCTCACGGTTGAAGGACTGCAGCTTTTCGATCAGCTGCAAGTCATTCAAAACGTTTGGACCTTGTGGGCCGGCGGTGATGGAAATGTTTTCCGAGGCGATCGGCTGGCCACCCTGGCGAGTGGTGGTGCCTGGGGCGTCCTCCCGCTGGCCTTGATCCAGCTTGTCATCAATGTTCTTAGTCATGGAATGCTCACTCCTGTTAGCAATTGATTAGACGCTCTTATGGGGATGAGGTCAATTGATAGTCTACTTGCATACATAAGAGTGCGCAATCACACTGGCAGGCCCCAAATCTCAACTCAGGGATAAATATCGGCGCTGGTAACCTCATCTAAGTGAACGCACAACCATCGCCTGCGAGCCGCGACGCCCGCACCACGCAGCTGGCATTACAAGCCGGCCGTGGTGATCGCGCAGCGCTGAGCGCGTTCATCAAAGAAACGCATGACGACGTCTGGCGCTTTCTCGCCCACCTGGCCGGGCCCGAGCTTGCCGACGACCTCACCCAAGACACTTATGTGCGCGTCATGAGCGCACTTCCCCGCTTCGCCGGACGCTCAACCGCGCGCACGTGGCTGATCTCACTCGCCCGCCGCGTCTGGATCGACAACATCCGCCACGAGCGCGCCCGCCCCCGAAAATCACACTCCGAATTAGAAGATCTCGAGCCCACCCACGAAGATTCGTCCACCTGGAGCGACTGGATCGATACTCGCCAGATGATCGCATCACTGCCTAATGAACGTCGTGAAGCGTTGGTGCTTACCCAAGTGTTGGGCTATTCCTACGAAGAAGCCGCAGCAATCGCGGGCGTTCGCATTGGCACGATTCGCTCGCGCGTGGCGCGGGCACGGAAAGATATTCTCGCAGAATACGACAATTAATCACAGAAACTGTTATATTCCGTTCAACGTTTATAGTTTTTCGGACGCGCTTTCACAGTGCGCTCACAGATTCGGAGTTGTTGTCTTCATGCTCAAACGATCGTTAGCCATCTCGATGGCCTTCGTCGGAACCCTGGCCGGCGCCGGTTTCGCATCCGGGCAGGAGGCCATGACCTATTTCGTGGCCTTCGGAAACTGGGGAATTGTCGGAGCATTGCTCGGCTCCGTCGTCATGATCATCTGTGGCATCGCCATTTTGCAGCTCGGAAGCTATTACCAAGCCCGCGAGCACACAGCCGTGATTGACCGCATCACCAACAGCCCAATCATTGCGAAAATTTTGGACTGGGGCACCATCGCGACGCTATTTTCCATCGGTTTCGTGATGTTCGCCGGTGGTGGCTCCAACCTCACAGAAGCCTGGGGCTGGCCGACGCCGATCGGTGCGACCTTGATGTTGATCATGACCATCCTGGTGGGATTGCTGAATGTCGAAAAAACCACCGCGGTCATCGGTGTCATCACACCATTTTTGATCATCATGGTGCTGGGTACCGCGATCTACACGGTGATCACGGTAGACCCGAACTGGGATAATATTCAGCAAGCTTCCACCGAGGTGCACACCACTCTGCCAAACTGGTGGATTTCTGCGATCAATAACATTGCCTTCCAGGTTATCGTCGCCGTGTCCATGGCCATTGTGATCGGCGGTAGCTTCATGGACACCCGCGAGGCAGGAATCGGCGGTGCCATCGGCGGCGCAGTCTTCCTCTCGTTGCTGCTGTTGCTGGTCATGAGCATGTACTTCACCGTCGAGACCACCAAAGATGCAGATATGCCGATGTTGGCACTGATGATCAGCCTGCACCCAGCATTAGGCCACATCATGACTGTCGTGCTCTACGGCATGGTCTTCAACACCGCCATCGGTATGTTCTATGCGTTGGCGAAACGACTGACACGCAACTCACCAGAAAAGTTCTTCCGCGTCTACGTCGCGGCTTGTTTGATCGGTTTCGTGCTGTCCTTCGTTGGCTTCCGCCAGCTCGTCAGTTACGTCTACCCAGTGCTGGGCTATATCGGCATGCTACTGATCGTCGTACTGATCTGGGCTTGGGTGCGTAATTTCCGCACCATGCGCACCGAAGGCCAGCGTCGCCGCCGCGGCCGCGAACTCATGGCCCGCAAGGTTGACCCGCGCGTACGCTTCAGCAAAAAGAACGACCGCGAGCTGACGACCCTGGCAGCCCAGTCCAACATGGGTTCCGAGGAATTCTTGCAAAGCATCAAAGAAGAAATCGACGACGAGCTAGAAAACGATCCCGACGTTGACTACGACCGGGATATGCCTGCTGGCAGCGTGGTCTACGTGGAACACACCAAGCCCGAATAAACCACCAAACCCGGGCAAGCACGGAGCAGGAATACACACGAAAGCAGGCACCAACCGGAAAACCCAGTTGGTGCCTGCTTTTAAGTTTTCTTAAGCAATTGCCACGGCCCTGTGTCAGTAATAGCCGCAGCCCCGGCGTCTACCGCTAACGCTCTAGCAGCAGCTCAGCGATTTGAATCGTGTTCAGTGCCGCGCCTTTACGTAGGTTATCGCCAGAGACCACCAGCACCAGGCCATTGTTTCCATCCAGCGATTGATCCTGGCGGATACGTCCCACCAAGCAATCATCAATGCCGGTCGCGGCCAGCGGAGTCGGCACATCGACAACCTTCACTCCCGGAGCCTGCTCCAATACTTCCACAGCCTTGTCCGGAGTAATATCGCGGCTGAATTCCGCATGCACCGTCATGGTGTGCCCAGTGAAAACCGGCACGCGCACGCAGGTTCCGGAAACGCGCAAATCCGGCAAACCAAGGATCCGGCGCGACTCATTGCGCAGTTTTTGTTCCTCATCGGTTTCCAAAGAACCGTCGTCGACAAGATTTCCAGCCATCGGCAACGCGTTATAAGCAATCGGAGCAACGTACGGGGCAGTATCCAAACCATTGAGTTTGCTGCCATCGTAAGTCAGATCAACTGCGTGCTCTCCGGCCTCATAAATCTGGGCCGCCAGCGCCTGCACGCCAGCCAGACCAGAACCAGAAACCGCCTGGTAAGAAGAAACATTCAACCGCTTCAGCTCAGCAACGTCGTGCAACGCTTTGATCACCGGCATCGCGGCCATCGTGGTGCAATTCGGGTTCGCGATAATACCCTTCGGCGTTTCTTTTACGGCCTCCGGGTTGACCTCAGAAACCACCAACGGCACCTCTGGGTCCTTGCGGAATGCCGAGGAGTTATCCACCACGATCGCGCCAGCTTCCGCAAACACCGGCGACCACTCCTTCGACGTGGCGCCACCGGCGGAAAACAGTGCGATATCAACGTCAGAGACGGACTCGACGGTCACCTTCGACAAATCTTCCACGGTGATCCGCTCGCCGCGATAATCCAGCTCTGTTCCAGCCGAACGTGCAGACGCGAAAAAACGCACCTTATCCGCGGGGAATTCGCGCTCCTCCAGAATTTGGCGCATCACCTGGCCTACTTGTCCAGTGGCACCGACGACGGCGAGTGTGGTCATAGTTGAGGTTTCCTCCCAGAGCAGTTGTGGTGGCGGTTAGCGTCCGGTTCCAGCATAGACGGTGACATCTTCGTCACCGCCAAGATCAAAACGATCATGCAGCGCACGGGTAGCTTTTTCCAGATCCGATTCGCGCAGCAGGACGGAAATACGGATCTCGGAGGTTGAAATGAGTTCCATGTTCACACCGGCATCGCGCAATGCCTCGGTGAAATCAGCGGTCACGCCTGGGTGCGATTTCATGCCAGCACCAACCAAGGAAACCTTGCCCACCTGATCGTCGTACAGCACCTGCGACCAGTTACCTTCGCGGCTTAACTTCGACAAGATCTCCACCGCCCGTGGGCCGTCTTCCCGTGGGCAGGTAAAGGTGATGTCAGTGATGCCGTCTTCCACGGTGGAGATATTCTGCAGCACCATATCGATGTTGATCTCAGCATCCGCGATGGCACGGAACACTTTGGCAGCTTCGCCCGGCTTATCGGGAATCCCCAGCACGGTCACCTTGGCTTCGGACTTGTCGGTGGCAACACCAGTCAGTACTGCATCTTCCATTGGGATATCCTCCATTGAACCGGACACCAAAGTGCCGGGGTCGTTGCTATAAGACGAACGCACACGCAGTGCGACGTTGTGCGCGCGGGCATATTCGACGCTGCGCAGCACCAAGATCTTGGAGCCGACGGCAGCCATTTCCAGCATTTCTTCGAATGACAGCTGTTCCAGCTTGCGGGCATTCGGCACAATGCGCGGATCAGCCGTATACACACCGTCGACGTCGGAATAAATCTCGCACACATCCGCGTTCAAAGCCGCCGCCAAAGCCACAGCAGTAGTATCCGAACCACCGCGCCCGAGCGTGGTGACATCACGGGTGTCCTTGTTGACGCCTTGGAAACCAGCGACGATGCAGATCTTGCCTTCGTCCAGCGATTCCTGCAGACGCTCCGGGGTGACGTTAAGGATACGGGCATTACCGTGGCGCTCGGTAGTCAACACACCAGCCTGGGAACCAGTAAATGATTGCGCCTTCGCCCCCAACGAATCCACAGCCATCGCCACCAGAGCGTTCGAGATGCGCTCACCGGCAGTCAACAACATATCGAGTTCGCGCTGCGGAGGAACTGGGTTCACCGACGCCGCAAGATCCAGCAGCTCGTCGGTAGTATCCCCCATCGCCGAACAGACCACGACGACGTCATTGCCAGCCTTTTTCGTGGCAACAATACGGTCTGCTACCGCCCGGATCCGCTCCGCGCTTTCTAGGGATGAACCCCCGTATTTCTGCACAACTAGTGCCATGAGGCCAGGTGCCCTTCCTGATCGTTCGTTTCTGCTGTCTTTGCGGCTCAAAAACGCAGGTTAATGCTCATTCATATCATAGTATGTGCCCTGCGTCCCAGACTTATATGCATGCCGAAATAACAGGCGCCTTTCGCACACACAACAAATTTTGTGTAGTCTGTACCACATGATTTCCGGGGCACGCTTTCTTCTCCTTAGCAGCCGCGGCGGGTTTTAGAGCCAACAATGACAGTTTGGTCGGCGCCCCGTCGCGGTCATTCGCGTAGCTGTTGCACCTCGCCCCGGGCACGCACATATGCCGGCCGAACAAACCTCCTGTGAACACCAGGCACCGCTCAATCCGAACACCGCTGTAACCAAAAGGAATCATCATGTCCCCTAACGACGCTTTCATCTCTGCACCCCGCCAGATAAGCAAGCCCAACGGCCCGCGTAATGAGAACCAACCTGCGTGGAACAAACAACAGGGCTCGTTCATGCCGGTGGATCGCTACTTGTCTTTCGCCCAAGAGGTCGAAGACATCCAACTGCCGGACCGCACATGGCCGGATAAAAAGATCACCGTCGCCCCGCAATGGTGCGCGGTGGATCTGCGCGATGGAAACCAGGCCTTGATTGATCCAATGAGCCCAGAGCGCAAGCGCCGCATGTTCGAGCTACTGGTGAACATGGGTTACAAGGAAATCGAAGTGGGTTTCCCTTCTGCGTCCCAAACTGATTTCGACTTCGTCCGCGAGATCATTGAGCAGGATTTAATTCCTGACGACGTCACCATCCAGGTATTGGTGCAGGCTCGCGAGCACCTGATCCGCCGAACTTTCGAGGCCTGTGAGGGCGCGAAAAACGTCATCGTGCACTTTTATAACTCCACGTCGAAGTTGCAGCGCCGCGTCGTCTTCCGTAAGGACCGCCCAGCAATCAAGGCACTGGCAACCGAAGCAGCCGAGCTGATCAAAACCATCGCGCAGGATTACCCAGACACCAACTGGCGCTGGGAATACTCCCCGGAATCGTTCACCGGTACTGAGCTCGATTTTGCCAAGGAAGTCTGCGATGCGGTTGCGGAAATCATGGCGCCGACGCCCGAAAACCCGCTGATCATCAACCTGCCGTCGACAGTCGAAATGATCACCCCTAATGTCTACGCCGACTCCATCGAGTGGATGCACCGCAACTTAAACAACCGCGAGTCGCTGATCATCTCGCTGCACCCGCATAATGACCGCGGCGAAGGCGTCGCAGCTGCTGAGCTGGGCTACCTGGCCGGAGCCGACCGCATTGAAGGTTGCTTGTTCGGCAATGGTGAACGCACCGGCAACGTGGATTTGGTGACCTTGGGCCTGAACATGCTGACCCAGGGCGTGGACCCACAGATCGATTTCTCCGATATTGCGCAAATCCGCCGCACCGTCGAATACTGCAACCAGCTGCGCGTACACGAGCGCTCCCCCTACGGCGGCGACCTGGTCTTTACCGCGTTTTCCGGTTCCCATCAAGACGCCATCAACAAGGGCTTGGATGCGATGGCTGCCAACGTGCATCCCCAGGCCAGCAGCTCCGACGTGGCATGGGAAGAGCTGCGCGAGACCACCTGGGAAGTTCCGTATCTGCCGATCGACCCAAAGGACATCGGCCGCGATTACGAAGCCGTCATCCGCGTGAATTCGCAGTCCGGCAAGGGTGGCGTCGCCTACATCATGAAAACCGACCACGGCATCGCTATGCCGCGCGCCATGCAAGTCGATTTCTCCCGCGTTGTGCAAGCAGTCACTGATGCTGAAGGCGGTGAAGTCGATTCGAAAGCCATGTGGGATATCTTCGCCAATGAGTACTTGGAGACAAACTCCCCGGTAGAACAGGTTTCTGTCACTGTGAACAACGCGGAAACCGAAGACAAAGACGCCAGTGTTACTGCCAGAGTCATCCACGAAGGCACCGAGCGCACCATCGAAGGCTCCGGTAACGGACCTATCGCTGCCTATGCCGATGCGCTGGGCAACTTGGGCTTGGACATCGAGGTATTGGAATACTCCCAGCACGCCCGCACCGCCGGTGACGATGCCGAAGCCGCATGTTATATCTTGGCGACGATTAACGGCTCCAGCGTCTGGGGCGTGGGTATTGCAGGCTCGACGACATACGCTTCACTGAAGGCACTGGTTTCGGCCGCCAACCGCGCGCATTCCAGCCTGTAGTCCCCGGCCTCTCATACGTGCATTCGTCTCTCTAGTAGGTGCACTAGACTGCTGTACTAATGACCTCGCATACCGATACCGACGACAACGGCACGAATACTCAGGAATCCTCGGGTGAGCTGCATCCGAAAGAGCAGGCCCGCCGTGAGGCAGTTGCCGCCTATCCTTTCGTGGCACTCACAGTGCAGACTTCTGGTATTCACCCATCGACTGCTCGCCTGGTGGCAGTCGATGCCGTGACCTTTAACGACGATGGCGAGACCGGAGAGGCCTTTCACGCCGTACTCAACCTGGGCGAAGACCCCGGTCCACGCCATTACCACGGGCTTTCCCGCGAAGAAGTGAACAACGGCCAGCGCTTTGCCAAGATCCTGAAGCCACTCGACCGGCTTATCGACGACCGCACTCTGATCGTCCACGATATTCCTTTAACCTGGGGTTTTCTGGTTTCCGAAGCCAAGCGCGCAATGAGTGCCGCTGCACGTGCCAACCGGCGGCGCTCCCGCAAGGGCAACCGCAAGCGCCAGCGCGTCGGGCATGTGCCGCAGCCTGCCACAATCGTCGACACGCTGGCCACTGCGCGTCGGCAAGAAGTTGCGTTCACGGATATTCGGCCTGCCGGTGTGGCTCGCGCGATGGGCTTGTCTGCGATTAGTCCGGTGGCATCAGCTGTGCGGGCTGGGCGCAGCCAAGAAGAAACCACCCGCGAAACCACGCATTTGTTGTGGGATATTTTTCAGCGTCAGCACGAAGCCGCGCAGAAGTTATCGGGCGCCGACCATGAGCTGATCGCTAGCTACCACCCGGATGATCTCCGGGCGGATCGCTGCGGTTTACAACGCAGCCACATACGCGTGGAATCCGCCGAAGCCGAGCTGACCTTAGCCAACCCCGGAAAATACGTGCCGGGTCGGTCTTTAGTCGAGGGCATGGAGGTCGTGGTTGCTGATGAAATCGGATATAGCCCCGATACCATCATCACCGCGTTGACTGAGGCCGGGTTAGTGTATCGCGAGCATCTGCACCGTGGGGTATCGGTAGTGGTGTGCAATAGAACCACTGACCTGCGGGGCAAGGCTATGCACGCGGTACGCAAAGGCATTCCATTGCTCGGGGATACCGCTTTTTTGGATGCGCTAAACCGCGTGAAGCCGCACCCGGCCCCGGATGCGCCAGTGGAGCAAGCCACGCATCCGCGGGCGGTACCGAGCCAGCCTGCGGGGAAAACATCCGGCAAGCAGCAACCCAAGCAGGCAGAAAAACACAATGACAAACAAGCAGGAAAGCAGCCGCGGAAAAAATCCCGCTCCCATCGACGACGCCGTAGCTCTTCGCGCAAAGCAAGCTCGAATACTGCGAGTGGCACAACACACACATCCGACTAGTAACCACGCCTTTTTACTATCCTAGGTGCCTATGACTAAGTCTTCTGCGTCATCGTCACCGTCGTCACTATCATCACCGTCATCGCCGTCGTCACCCTCCTCATCGTCGGCGTCTATCGTGTCTCGTGCCCGCACGCGGGTAGCCACCACTGTTGCTCGTTTGGCGACGGTGGCCTCGCGCGCAACCGGCCGGGGAGCGGGTGGCATGATCGGCGGCTTACTGGCGGACAAGATCGACCCGAACGTCATGCATAATCTTGCCGACGATCGCCCGGCCGTGCTGGTCACCGGCACGAACGGAAAGTCCACCACCACCCGCATGCTGGCGAATGCGCTGCGCAGTGAGTATTCCGTCGCCACGAATGAAGGCGGCGACAACATGGATGCCGGAATCATCTCTGCACTGTTGGCGGGCCGTGATGCTGAAGTCCTCGCCTTAGAGGTGGACGAGCTGCACGTGCCGCAGGTTGCGGACAAGATCAACCCGCAGGCGCTGGTACTGCTGAACCTGTCGCGCGATCAGTTGGACCGCGTCGGGGAGATCAACAAGATTGAGCGCACTTTGCGCGGCGCCATTGAAGCGCACCCGGAAATGACTGTCATTGCGAACTGCGACGACGTGCTGATCACCTCCGTAGCTTATGATGCGCCGAACGTGGTGTGGGTGGCCGCTGGCGGCGGCTGGCTCGGTGAGTCCACCACCTGCCCGCGCACGGGTGGCGCGATCGTGCGCGACGGCGAGCATTGGTACGCAGCGAAGAAGCTTGCCGACGGCTCCATCTTCGAGCGCCCCACCCCAGACTGGACGATCACGAACGAGGGAATTACGCGCAGCTCATCGCTAGACGACGCCGCGCACCCGCTGAACCTGGCCCTGCCGGGCCGGGCCAACCGGGGCAACGCTACCCAGGCCATTGCCGCTGCGGTAGAGGCCTTCGGTGTCGGCTTCGAGCAGGCTGTGTCCGCCACCGAGCAGGTGGATGATGTCGCCGGGCGTTATTCCACGATCACCCGCGGCGATCATGAAATCCGGTTGTTGCTGGCGAAAAATCCGGCTGGCTGGCAAGAGGCGTTGTCGATGGTGGATCGCAGCGCCGAAGGTTTGGTGATCGCGGTGAACGGCCAGGTCGCCGACGGGGAGGATTTGTCCTGGCTGTGGGATGTCACTTTTGAGGATTTCGCAGAGCAGTCCGTGAAGGCCTCCGGTGAGCGTGGCACGGACCTGGCGGTGCGTTTGGTATATGCCGATATCAGCCACGAGTTAATCGCTGATCCGGTGAAAGCCATCGATGCGTGCCCAGCTGGGCGTATTGAGGTGTTGGCGAATTACACTGCCTTCCGGGATTTGAAGAAGGCTTTAGAGCGCGGCGAATCGTCGGGTTCCCAGGCAGCACTGTCTCGGAATTCCGCGCCGAATAATTCCACCGCCCGTTCCGAGGAAGCTTAGGAGATCAGCGAATATGGCACACGATAAGCACAGCGCTGCGGCCGGTAACGCTGCGCCTAACAACGCTGGGGTCGACAACGCTGCGGCTGACAATAACGCAGCTGAGCGCACTGCCGACGCCAGCCAGGCAGCGACAAAAGCCGAGCTGAATATTGGTCTGGTGCTGCCGGACGTGTTGGGCACCTACGGTGACGACGGCAATGCGCTGGTGCTGCGTCAGCGCGCCCGCATGCGGGGGTTTTCGGCGCAGATTCACCCGATCAAGCTTGGGGAACCGGTGCCGAGCCAGCTTGACGCCTATACCGTGGGTGGTGGCGAAGATAGCGCGCAGATCCTGGCAGTAGAGCATTTACTTGCCGACGGCGGTCTGCACAAAGCTGCCCGCGCTGGTGCGCCAGTGTTCGCTATTTGTGCTGGATTTCAGCTGGTCGGCGAGACTTTCCGTGCTGCGGGACGGGAAGTCGAGGGGCTGGGCTTAATCGATGCCCGGACCGTCACATTGCACAAGCGTGCGATTGGTGAGGTCGCTTCGCAACCAACGCAGGCCGGTGTCACCAGTAGCCTGACCTCCCCGCTGACTGGTTTCGAAAACCACATGGGCGCCAGTGTGCTCGGCCCAGACGCCCGCCCTTTGGGTGCTATCACCACTGGTATTGGTAACTGCGATATCGATGCTGCCCGTGCTGGAGCAGCCGACGATGTTGAGGCGCAAGCTCGAGCCGAAGGGGCGGTACAAGGATCGGTCATCGCGACCTACATGCACGGCCCTGCCCTGGCACGCAATCCGCAGTTGGCGGATCTGGTGTTGTCCATGGCACTGGGTTGCACGTTAGATGAGCTGGAACCGTTGGAGATCCCGGCCATCGAGCAGCTGCGCACCGAGCGCCTGCGCTAAGCGCGCACCGCAACATTGTGACCTCGGGCCCAGACGCAACCCACTGGCCAATGAATCTTACGCTAGCCTAAGATAAACCACATGGCTAATGGACATACCTCGCAACATTCTGCCGAGCACTCTGACACACTCGACGAGTTTCTCGACACCACCCTGTCCAACCCACCCGGCGACGCACGCCACCTTTTTGTGCGTTGCCGGGTGGAATCTATAGAGGTGCTTGCCGACGAACTCCTTCGGGTGCACCTGCACTCCCCCGCTTTCGCGGATCTGCGTCTCACTGGACCGGATGAGTTTTTTGGGCTGATTATGCCTACCTCCGACACCAGTCTGGACGGCTTAGAAAACGCGCTTGCCGACGGCGACCGCGCGAACCTGCGCGCCGTCATTGCCTCCTGCGATTCCGCGTGGCGCCCAGAACTGCGCTGGTACACTTTCCGCGCCTTGGACCGAGAAAACGCTACCGCTTGTTTTGATGTGGCCACGCACGGCAAACGCACAGGCCGGGAAAGCACCGACGACCACGCCTTCCCCGCCCCGGGGGTGAACTGGGTGCTGCGTGCACAACCAGGTGACGAATGCGCGATCTATGGTTCCCGCGGATTGTGGCACCACCCCAGTAGCAGGCAGCTACTCATCGCGGACCCTTCAGCGCTGCCGTCGGTGTGGGCAATTCTGGAATACTGCCAGCGTTTCCACCCGGATACACTGCGCACCATCCGGGTGATCGCACTCGCGGAAACCGACGCGGATATTGAAGCCGCCGCGCTGCATCAATGGCAGAAAACAACGGGTGGCGTGGACGTCGTCACGGGACCTTATGCGCAGCACCAGGAACTACTGGCTGCCCACGTGCAAGAACTGGCCCGGCAACACCCGGAGTTTCAGCCGGAGTATCTGTGGGCCAGTGGGGAATCTGGGATGGCGAAAACCGCACGCAAACTGGGCATGTCCATCTTCGGCTTGGACTCGGCTGCGATCCAGTGGTGCGTGTATTGGATCGCAGGGAAACCGCGGCCATAGTCTGGCACCAGCGAGTCTGGCACCAGCGCAGGCTAGCGCACGGGCAAGCGGCCAGACAGCGCGCGGGATAGCGTGAGCTCGTCGACGAATTCCAAATCGCCACCCAGCGGCATTCCGGAGGCCAGCCGTGAAATTTTCAAATCCGGGAAATCCCGCAGCAGGCGCACCAGGTAGGACGCGGTCGCCTCACCCTCGGTGTTCGGGTCCATCGCGAGAATCACCTCGGTGATCTCCGGGGCGTCGTCGTAAAGCGGGTTTTCTGAGGTGGAATCTGCCAGCTCACGGTCCTGCACCACGCCACCGATGCGCTGCAGCAATTGGCTGATGTTGAGGTCTTTCGGCCCAATATTCGCCAGTGGGTCCAGCGCACCACCGAGCACGTGGTAGCGGCCGCTGTATTCGCCAGTGCGCTCGATGGACTGAATGTCTTTGGGTTCTTCGACCACGCAGATCATCGAGCGATCACGCCCGGAATCATGGCAGATGCGGCACACGCTTTCGCGGGAGATATTGCAGCAGATGCGGCAAAACGTAACCCCGTCGCGGACACCAGCAAGCGCCTGCTGGAGGCGGTCGATGTCTTCCGGTTCTGTGTGCAGAACATGGAAGGCGATCCGCTGGGCACTTTTCGGCCCAATCCCAGGCAGGCGCGAGAATTCGTCGATGAGGTCTTGTAAAGGACCTTCGAACACTTACATTCCACCCATGAGGTTGTTGATGTCGCCATCACCCATGCCCTGTGACAGCGGGCCCATCTTTTCCTTGGCCAGCTCACCAGCCTGGCGGTGGCCGTCCTGGAATGCACCCAGGATCAGATCCTGCAGCGTGTCGACGTCGTCGGCATCGACAACCTGCGGATCAATCTTAATGTCGGTAACTTCAGCTCCACCGGTCATGGTGACCTCAACCAGGCCGTTGGCTGCTTTGCCGGTAACTGAGGTGGCCAGGATTTCCTCCTGCGCCTTCTGCAAGTTGGCCTGCATTTCGGCGGCCTGGGCGATGAGCTGTTGCATGTCTTGTGGCTGCGTCATCGTCGATGCTCCTTGTTGTGGTGTAGTGGTGTGTTCTTACACATAGCTATGGGCATCAGCCCGATAACTAGGCGTCTGCGCGAGTGGGACGCGCACATCGGCCCCAGTTTACAACGGACTCGGACAGACTACAGCGGACGCGCGCCCAGCTCGGTTTCCAGCAGCTTACGCGCGGCGGCATGGATTTCTTCCGGGCTGCGTTCACCGGTGCTGGTGTTGGCGTTAGTGTCCGTGTTTGTGCTGGTGCTGGTGCTGGTTCCTGTGTCGTCCCCGCCGTTGTGCGCACTGCTGTTTTGCGCATTGCCGTTTTTTGTCTTGCTGTTGTACGCATTGTCGTTATGCGCATTGCCGTTTTGTGTATTGCCGCTTTCAGCATTACTGGTTTCGGTGCTACCCGGCGCGCCGTGTGTGTTCTGTGCACCGCCTGTGTTCTCTGTGTTCTGCGCGTTTTGTGCACCGTGTACGTTTTGCGCGTTCTGCGCGTTCTGCATGTGGCTTGCCGACGATTGTGTTGGCTGCATTTGCGCCGGCTCGTCCGGTGCGGACTCTTCCACAGCCGGTTCAGGTGGCAGTGGGACACCGTCGCCGAAGGTATCGCCGCTGGATCGTGCTGCGCGTTCACGCGCCCGATTTTTTGCCTGGTTGGCTACCTCGCGCCAATCTTGATTTTTCGGGTTCGCGGGCACATTCTCAGTGGCGTTCGTGCTATGTTTTTCCGGCTCTTGTTTTTCCGGCCTCTGTGATTCTGACCGCTGTTTTTCCGGCCGCTGTGATGGCGGCTGTTGCGGTTCTGGCCAGACACTGTCGTTGTTTGCCTGCTGAGATCTTTGCGGCTGGTCTGCTGGCTGGGGCTGCCCCTTTTGCTGCGGCTGCGTACTCTGCTGGGCAGATCTCTGCGGTGGCGGAGTGGCGCGCCGTTGTGCTGTCAGCTCAGGGGGAGTTTTCGTACCAACGATACATTTGACCTGTAGTTTCTGGTCGACGGCGGCGCTTACCGCTTCTACGATCACAGCATTGTTGCCCTCAGAATTGATGCGTTCTGCCAAAGCACCGGTGTTGTGCCCCAGCACGACGGTGTCACCGTCAATGCCCAAAACTTTTGCTTCGGTGAGCATGACTTCAGCAACGCGGTTTGTCTGCCCCACCTTCGAGCGAATTTTTGTCCATTGGCTACGAATGATATCGAGGGCATCCTCGCTGGGTTGCTCGGCACTTACCCGCTCATCGTGTGGCTGTTCCTCGGAAGGCCGCTCCTCATGTTGCTGTTCCTCACGCAGTTGTTCCCGCTGTGGTTGTTCGCTCTGTCGTCGGTCCGCCTGTGGTATTTCCGCAGATTCTTCGGTTCGCTGCACGTGGCCAGCAGCAACTGTGGATTCCTGCTTATTCTTCGGAACTTCCTTATGTTCCCCACCATGTTCCCCAGCGCCAGATGCTTGTGGCTTTTCCAGGGCAGTCTCGGCAGCTTGCTGCGCCTGCGCAATATTCTGGGTTTGCTGATCATGCTCAGGCTGCTGTGCCTGTCCGGCAGCTTGCTCGCCTGGCTTAGGCTTGGGCGCCGGACCGTGCGACGGCATCGATTTTGTCTGCGGTTTCGACGAACCCATCGCAGCCACAGCAGCCAACGCCGCGGCAGCACCGCGCGGACCACCTTGTCCGCTTGGTTGCCGATTCGCCTGGTCTACAGCACCCTGACCTGCACCAATCTGATCTATTCCAGACTGACCAGACTTGCCTGATTGCGGGACACCAGCTCCAGTCCCAATTCCAGCACCAGCTGCGTTACCCACCGCTGCCACGTATGGCCGCGCCAACAAGTGCGCACACAAAATCTCCAGCAACAATTGCGGTGAAGTCGCCCCACGCATTTGTGGCAAGCGCTCATTAACCACATCCGCGTAATGAGTCAGCGCCTCCGGGCTAAACCACCCGGCTTGTTCCTGCAACACAGCCACGCGATCCTGCGGGGCAGAAACCAGACCCTCGGCAAAAGCTTCAGGCACAGCCTGGATGATCAACAGATCCCGCAGGCGATCCAGCAAGTCTTCCACGAAACGGCGGGGCTCGTGCCCAGCATTGATGACGTCGTTGACGATGCGGAATAATTCGCCTTTTTCGTCGTCGGCAAGCGCGGCAATCACACGATCAATCAGCGCCAGGTCCGTCACGCCCAGCAGCGGAGCCGCTTGTTGGTAAGTCAACTGCCCGTCTTTCGCACCGGCCAACAACTGGTCCAGTAACGAGAGAGTATCGCGTGGCGAGCCTCCACCGGCTTGCATCACCAAGGGGTAGACCGCATCTTCTACCTGCACGTTTTCTTCTTCCACCACGTGCTGCAGCAGTGCTTTCATATCCGGTGGCGTCAGCAGACGGAACGGGTAATTGTGCGTACGCGAGCGGATCGTGCCGATGACTTTTTCCGGCTCGGTGGTCGCAAAAATAAAAATTAGGTGCTCAGGCGGTTCTTCGACGATCTTCAGCAGAGCATTGAAGCCCTGTTGTGAGATCATGTGCGCCTCATCAATGATGAAAATACGGTAGCGCGATTCCGCCGGCGCGTAGTGGCCGTGGTCGCGCAGCTCACGCATGTCCTCTACACCGTTGTGGGAGGCCGCGTCGAGCTCCGTGACATCCAGGTTGCCGGGACCACCGGGGGCGAGCGCACGGCAACTATCGCACTTCCCGCAGGGCGTCGAGGTCGGCCCTTCGACGCAGTTCAGTGAGCGTGCGAGGATGCGCGCCGAGGAGGTTTTGCCGCACCCACGCGGGCCCGAAAAAAGGTAAGCATGGTTGATGCGGTGGGCATCGAGCGCCACTGACAAAGGCTCAGTGACCTGCGATTGTCCGATGACCTCGGCGAAGCTTGCGGGGCGATATTTCCGGTAAAGAGCCACGCCACTACTTTACCGATATCCCCACAAGACCCAACAGCCACCGGTGCGAGTCATTACTGGCTACCATATCCAGCCCCACTAACGACCCCAGTTACCCGGATCAATACCTTCGGTCGAGAACTTGTCTTGCAGCTTGCCGACGCCATGTTCCACCGCAAATTCATATTCCGCATCGGTGAGCATGATCAGCTGGCAGATCAACGTGAGCCGGTCGTCTTCTTCCAGGCGTGGCGTTTTCCCAGACCACAAATACGGCACGGCTAGCAACCCGTGACGCACGGTGAGATGATCTTGTTCCAGCTCAGCGAATTTCTGGCCAATATCCGGCAGCAGCACGCCCGGCTGTGCTGGCAAAACACCGTTTGCCGAACGTAACAGTTCTGCAGCTGCCAAAACGGCTGTCGCAATGGCGGGCTGTTCGGCTTGCGCCACGGCAAGTAGCTCGCAGCGCACGGACTGGCCGGATTCATCGCTGGTCAGCCCGGTATCAACGTCGCCAAAGTTAGCGGTTGCCGCTAACGCTTGTTGCTCGTCGATCTGTGCGCTGGCAATACGCCACTGATCGAGTCTGCGAAATTCCAACTTGGCCGGGATGAGTTGGCTGAGCCAATAGCCGGTTTCTTCGAATTGCAGGGCCTTAAGCCTCCTTCTTCTCAATCGCAGCCAGCAGCACGCAGGTGGCCACACCATCCATGGCGACAGCGACCTCATCGGCGGTAGGCATCGATGGTGCCAGGCGGATATTCCGGTTGTGCGGATCTTCGCCATATGGGAAGGAAGCACCGGCCTTGGTTAATTCAATTCCGGCTTCTTTCGCCAGCTCCCACACGCGTGTCGCGGTGCCATCGATGACGTTAAGGTCAATGAAATAGCCTCCCTCTGGGTGCGACCAACTAGCAACGTCATATCCGCCCAGTTTCTTTTCCAACAGGTCCAGGACAGCGTCGAACTTCGGTGCCAGCGATCCGGAGTGCTTGCGCATCAGCGCTTTCAGGCCTTCTTCGTCTCCGAAGAAACGCGCGTGCGCCAGCTGGTTGACCTTGTTTGGGCCGATGCCGCGGGCGCTCGCGATGGAGGAATACCACGCGATGTTTTCCTCTGATGAGGTGAAAAAGCCTACGCCAGAGCCCGCATGCGTGACCTTGGACGACGACGACATTTCCCAAAAGCGGTTCGGGTTACCGGCGGCTGCCGCCATCTCATGCACGTTGTAATTTTCCGGGAATTCGTCGGTTAGCGTGTGCAGAGCATACGCGTTGTCCCACACAATGCGGAAATCTGGCGCGGCAGTGTCCATAGCCGCCAGTTTTTCGCAGACTTCCTTAGAGAAGCTCACCCCGGTTGGGTTGGAGAACACCGGCACGGCCCACATGCCCTTCACCTGCGGATCTTGGGCCAGCTTTGCGACGGCATCCATATCCGGGCCGTCGTCAAGCATAGGAACAGACACCATCTCGATGCCGAGTTTTTCGGTGATAGTGAAGTGGCGATCGTAACCCGGCACCGGGCAGATCCAGCGGATCTTTTCTTCCTGGCTCCACGGGCGTACAGAATCATTGTTGCCGAAGGTATAGGACCACAGCAGCAGGTCAAAAGTAATGTTCAGCGAAGAAGAATCAGCTGCGATGGTGTTGTCCACCGAGCGGCCCAGGGCATTCGCCCAAATTTCGCGCAGCTGCTTAATTCCCAGCAATCCGCCGTAGTTGCGCACGTCTACCCCATCAGCGTCGATCGGATCATCGCCAGGCAAGGTAAGCAGGTCATGAGAAAAATCGAGCTGTTCGTTCGACGGCTTACCGCGCGTCAGGTTCAGGTTCAGGTTTTTCGCCTGCAAGTCCTGGTAATCCCGGCGCACTTGCTGGGCTAGTTCGTTAAATTGTGCAGTATCTAAGTCGAGCAATGACATTGGGGTACTCGCCTACCTTCCGTTACATCTGTGCTGCTTGCCATGGTAGCGAGTTTGTGTGAGATCTGTGTTGCCTACCCAAAAGCAAAGCTTCCGGCCGAACGCGATGCTTTCCGCCGACGGTCGGGTACGCAGCACACCCAATTTGCCGTTATTTGTGCTCCAGCAGCGACAACAGGTGCTGGCGCAGTTCATTTTTGCGCTTGCCGACGGCTGGGTCCGCAGCACCGGTACGTGGGCGGGCAAGGCCAACCCGTAAATCTTCCATGATGGTTGCCTCCGGCCCCGGCGACATAACCAAGATGCGGTCGGACAGCAGGATCGCTTCATCAACATCGTGGGTCACCATCACCACCGTGCGGCGGTTTTCTTCCCAAACGCTGAGCAGCAAGGTCTGTAATTGCCTCCGGGTCAGCGCATCCAGCGCACCGAAGGGTTCATCCAACAGCAAAATATCCGAACCAATGGCAAAAGCGCGCGCCAACCCCACCCGTTGCTGCATGCCACCAGACAATCGTGCGGGACGACGGTCAGCCGCATGTCCCAAACTGACTGCATCCAAGAAATCCTGCGTGATTGTCTTACGCTGTGCTTTCGACAAGTCCGGCCGTGCAGAGCGCAGCCCGAATTCGATATTGCCGCGTGCTGTCATCCATGGCAACAGGGCGTGATTTTGAAAAACCACTCCTCGGTCTGGCCCCGGGCCGGTGATCACCTCGTCGCGGGCACGGACCTCGCCTGTCGACGGCGTCGCCAAGCCAGCAATCATGTTCAGCATGGTGGATTTGCCTGAGCCGGAAGGCCCGAGCAAAGAGACAAACTCGCCTTCCTTAATAGATACGGAAGTCTCGCCGATGATCGTCGTCGGCCCGTAGCTTTTTGTAATATTTTTAAATTCGATATGCGGGGTGCCCGTACCACTGGTGCTAGGCGCATCGACGGTATTTGGCACAGTATCGGTTGAGGTATTAGTCATAACGCACCACTTTCTGCAATGAAGCAACCAGGTAATCCAGGGCCAAGCCGATGGCACCGATGAGAACGATGACCACGACGATGGCATCAATATCCAGGCGGTTCCACATGTTCCACACGAAAAAGCCGACGCCTTGCCCGCCGACGAGCATCTCCGCAGCCACAATCACCAGCCACGCAGTAGACAGCGATTGGCGCATGCCCGTGATGATTCCGGGCAGCGCGGCAGGCCCGATGATGTAGAACAGCCGGTCCACACGGCTGGTGCCCAATGTGGCGCCGAGGTTTTTGTACGACGGATGCACGCCACGTACGGCCTCGATTGTGTTGAGCAGGGTGGGCCACAAAGCGGAGAGAATGATAACGAAGACCGCGGTATTTTCCGCATCACGCAGCAGCGCAAGCCCCAACGGCAACCACGCCAGCGGGGATACCGGCCGCAGAATTTGCACAAAGGGGTCCGTCGCTCGGCGGAAGGTGGTGGACGATCCTAACCAGAATCCCAGCGGAATGGCGATGAGCATCGCGATGATAAAACCGAGTAGAACACGGCGCAGCGATGCCACCATGTGCCAGAATATGCCGACGGAAGCTGGACCATCCCGGTAAAAAGGATCAGCCAAGATTTCAGCACCGCGGCTGAAGGTGCGAGCAGGCGTCGGCGCGATATCCGACAGCCACCCCGCAGCCGCTATTAATTGCCATACAAGAAGGAAAGCGAGAAACAGGCCGACGCCGAGGGCAACGGGTTTCCACGGGCCGGACTTTTCCCTTGGCAGCGTTCGGCCGGTGGAAGTTCGGCCAGCGGACGCTTGGCTGGTAGACGTTCGGCTAGCGGAAGTTCGGCCGGTGGAAGTTTGAGTAGTAAGCGTGTGAGTTCGAGACATAGTGGGTCCTTAACGCTGGTATCCAGCCGTGGGCTTTAGCGGATCAAATATCCGGCCATTGATGTCAACCGGGCCCGTGCTGCGGTCTGCCTCAGGCGGCAAGACTGATTCCGTCGCTGCTAAGAGCACATCGTCGTCCATCGTCAAGGCCGTGCCGCCGAGGTCCCAGCGCGCGATTTGCGCAGCCATCCAGGTAATCGCGGTAGCTGAAGTCTGTCCGCCGAAATTGATCATGTCCGGATCCACCACATCGGTGCCATCCCAGGTGGTATAGGATCCGGCTAAAGCAGGCGAGATCAATTCTTCTTTCTGGTTCAGGTATTTTTCTTCTGCCAACATCGACGCCGATTCGTGTACGTGGTGCGGGCTGTCGACAAATTGGGCACCTTCGCGCAGCGCCGCGACCACACGATCGCGCACCCCGCGGTCAATTTCTTTGGCTATAGCAACCGAGCAGCAGGGGTGGTTCTCCCACATCTGCCGGGTGGGAATGAACGCACGGCCTGATCCCGTGGTCAATGCTCTTTGGTTGAACGGTTCGGGGCCAATAAAACCGTCGACGGCGCCGACCGCCAATTGCGCCACCATGTCCGGTGGCCGCAAGAGCCGCAATTCCACATCTGAAACTGGGTCGAGACCACCGGCGACCAAATAATCGCGCAGGAGTAATGCATGCACCGAATACTCAAAGGGGATTCCTAGCACCATCCCCGCAAGATCTGTCGGTTGCGAGACCGCGCCCAGATGAGAGGTAGACAAGGTAAGCGCTTGGCCGTTGGTGTTTTGGGTAAAAGCCAATTCTGTCGGCCGGGATGCGTTCGTCGCACCAGCATCAATTGCCAGTGGCATTGGTGAGAGCATGTGTGCAACGTCGAGGGTTCCGGTTGCATATGCCGTCCAAAGATCAGCCCATCCGGCGTATTTCCGTAATTTTACGTGGAGTCCCTGTTTTTCAAATGCGCCGAGCGCGTCTGCGGCAACCAGTGGTGAGGCACACGCAATGGGTACAAAACCGATGACCAGTTCTTCCCGGGAAGCAGAACTAGCAGAAGATGCGGGCCCGGAAGCACTTGTTTGCGGCTGTCGTGTTTCTGACTGCGTAGAACAGGCAGAAAGCATGCCGCCTCCCAGGGCTACCCCGCCCATGGCTACTGCTGTACGCAGCAACTGTCGCCGAGACAGAATGCGGTTATAGACCATGCGTTCTTCCTTAAGTAGACCAGTCGGTTCAGTAAGGGTTTAAACGTAAGCCAGAACACATGGCAGAGTCAATTTCTAAATTCATAGCTATACAACCGGTATTGAGCACAAGTGCAGTTAACGTAACTTTTCAGTCCATTCAGTAACGCTGCGTCAGCTATGGAAGATTAATAGACAGGCTTGTCTACCAGAGTGCCGGTTTGGCAAAGTCCCAAGGCTCCATATCTAGCCCCAACACGGGAAGGGTTATGCGACAAAAAGTGTGCACCGGGGGTGTTTGCGGCTTTGCGCGGTGCCGGAAGCTTTGTTGGTCCGTTGACTCTCACTTTGCCCCCCCCTTAACCGTCTTCCTTACCCCAGGGAAACCTCTTTTCGCCGTCCTTTCGGCGCTTTGTATTCGCAGATGGTGCACTTTTGCAAATAGGGACTAAAAAAGGCCATTTTCAGCGGCCCTATTTGCAAAAATGCACCATGGCTGAATTGAATGGCCAAGCCTCAGGACCGAGGAGTCCACACACTCGTTATTCACGAATGGTTGACAGCGAGCGCGGCTTGGATCGACAAGTCTTCTGCCGGGATATAGTCATCAACAACGCAGGGCACGTTGTCTTTGCCTCGTGGTCACATTTCATTGGCGTAATTGAAGAGATGCTCATCTACTCAAACGGAACAAAAACTGGGACACTTCAACCAGCCCGGCTCACATCCCACAACTAGAAAGAACCGAGATGTCCAAACACCTCTCCACTAAAAAACTAATCATCAGCGCCGCAATCGTCGGCTCTCTCATCAGCAGTATGGGATCTGCCGCAGCCGTTCAATACGCAAACTGCCGCCGATGAGCGAACATAGGGTCATCGCCCAAAGAACCGACCGCGATGATGAAGGAGAATTCACCGTGGGGCTACGCGCCCCCTACCAAGATGGAAACGATTGGATCTGTGAAATCTTCACAGAAGGCCTGGACGCCGGAAACCTGTCAGTCGGCGGCATAGACGCACTACAATCCATCAGATTGGCGGTGGATATGCTCGACGCCCTGATCAAAACCCGCCCCTCAGCCGAAGCATACGGCATAACCGGCCGCTTCTAGCGGATTCAGCTAAATTCACTAAGACCTGCAACCCCTTGCTGGCTTTGCGCCCCTCTAGCAGGGGGTATTCCTATATAGGTTGTCAACTCCATGGGTGAGTTCGACGACGGCGGCGTTGTGTCCTTTGCCTTCTTTGCGTTTTCGTTCATAGAATTGCCGGGAACGCTCGTGGAATCTGATCGATGCAAAAGACGATTGCCATAGGGCGTTCTTTAATTTTTTGTTGCCAGCCTGGTTAGGCGAATTCGACATAATGGACGTTGTCGACTGATTCGTCCGCGGTGATAGGCCTGCATAGGACGCTAAGTGCGCTGCATCGGGGAAGTCGGACATATCGCCAACAGTCATGAGGATCTGCGCGGTGCTACGCGGGCCGATACCGGGCATGGATAAAAGAATCTCGGTCTGCGGAATGTCCTGAATAAGTTCAAGTACCTGCGCCTCGATTTCCTTACGATGGCCTAGTTTGGCCAGTGCATCTGTGGCGGACATTGCTACGCCAAGTTCGGCGTATTCTGCGCCGGCAATGGACACGGTCTGCCCATCGATGGCAGCAAGCATGGCATCGATGACAGGCTCAGGATTGCGCTCTGTGACTGCGCGCAAAGGCTTTAAGGCGTACTTTACCGACGCGTCGAATCTCGGTGGGACCACCGTATTTCGCAAGTAGGTGGAGGATCCACTTTCGGTGAATCATCTGCCCGCGCAGGACATGTTCGAATGCAGGATAGGTTCTCACGAGCGCGGATCGCATCTGGTTAATCAGGCGTGTGTAGGCCCGGGCAAGGTCTTCGTCGATACCGTTGAGAACTTTCAGCTGGCAGAAGACTTCCTCAACGCGGTCGAGGTTGCGCAGGGTATCCGGAAGGTGAAGACCGGCATGGGCGAGGACGCAGGCGTGGTGGAAGTATTTGCCGACGTCCATGCCAATGACGAAGTCATAAGCCATGGGTGTGTGCCTGCTAGCGATGAATTAGAAGTTGGATTATTTAAGCTTCATCGCTGGGGTTGTCGGACATACTTGGCACTGGCATCCACATTACTGTGAGACCTCATACCACCTGGGCTGGGTCAGGTTCCTATTAGCAGTTTGAATATGTCACTGTCTTCGACGACATCACCCCCTGGATCATTGTCAGACAGGGACAGGAATAAGCCATACCGAAGCCAGCGACTAGTTCCACTGTCCTTTCGGACGGTGTGAACGAACATAAATATAGCTCGCCTAATCGGGTGGACAGGCTATGAACCTTCGGGGCCCTGATGTGGAACTGCTAACAACGTAATGGGATAGCCCGTTAGGGGATGAGGGGTAGTGCCGGCGGTGGTTAGGGCATTAAAAAACGTCGCATTGACTCTGAAAAATGCGGAAATGTTGCGTTGGCTACAAACCACAATAAAAGATGCATCTGAGATAGATCTTTTATTGATTGACGCTTAGGGTGGAATTATGCACTTGACCACGTTCGCAGATCTGGGCTTGCGGACCCTCATGGTTTTAGGGGATCTGCAGCCAGGACAGAGAGTGACGATCTCTGATCTCGCGACGCGCATCAACGGATCAACCAACCACGTGGCAAAGGTAAACGCCCGCTTGGTTGAACTGGGATGGGTAGCTGCCGTGCGGGGCAGAAACGGTGGAGTGTATCTGGCGGATGACACCCGCCAAGCAAGCGTGGGAAAAATCCTGCGCCAATTGGAAGGCCCCGGCGAAGTCGTGGATTGCGAAGGGGGCCAAAACTGCCCTCTGGCCTCGCGCGACTGTGCTCTCCGGAGCCGCCTTGCTGCCGCCCGTGAAGCCTTCTTTGCGGAGCTGGATGGAGACACAATTGGCGACTTGATCGCGAATACCGCGCCCGCGCCATTCGGAGAAAACCCAACACGACAGGCTCTGGGCTTACCGCGCACTCAGCAGAGCTCTGGCGTGACGGCATAAGGAGTTCGAAGCAAACACCATGTATATCTCAACTCAGCCACAGACGACCGACATCGCCCTGACCCCCGAAAACGAAGAGATCGTCAAGGCGACCCTGCCCATCGTCGGCGGTGCAATCGAAGACATCGCTCCCGTCTTTTACCGCACCATGTTCGGCAAGCATCCAGAACTGATTTCGGACCTGTTTAATCGCGGCAACCAGCGCTCCGGCGAGCAGCAGAAAGCCTTGGCCGCCTCGATTGCTACCTTCGCCTCCATGCTGGTCACCCCGGATGCCCCGGACCCGCGCGACATGCTCTCTCGCATCGGCCACAAGCACGTCTCTCTCGGTATCACCGAGGCCCAGTACCAGATCGTGCACGACAACCTGTTCGCCGCGATTGTTGAAGTGCTGGGTGAGGACGTAGTCACCCCCGAGGTCGCCGCTGCCTGGGATGAGGTCTACTGGCTAATGGCCAAGGTCCTCATCGACTTCGAACGCAACCTCTACCGCTCCGCCGACGTGGCCGACGGCGACGTCTTCCGTACCGTGACCCTGCAGGAGAAAAAGCAGCTTTCCGACAATGTCGTGGAGTTCACCTTCAGTGGTGTGGACTTCAGTGATGCGCTACCTGGCCAGTATGTTTCCGTCGGTGTACAGCTCCCAGATGGTGCTCGCCAGCTGCGCCAATACTCGATCGTCGGCACCACTGCGGAAAGCTTCACCATCGCCGTGCAGCGCGATGGTGAGGTCAGCTCCTTCCTCATGGATGAGGTGGAAATCGACGGGAAGGTGCAAGCCACACTTCCGGCTGGCGACCTGGTGCTGCAGGAAGACGACGCGCCCGCGGTGCTCGTCTCTCAGGGAATCGGTTCGACCCCAATGACCGGCATGCTGGCCGCACTGGTTGCCCGCTCTGCCTCCAGCGCGGTACCCGCCGTCACCGTTATTCATGCGGACGCCACCCCAGACTCCTACGCTCAACGCGACATCACGGACTCCCACGTTGTCGGCCTGGCCGATAAGGGCGAAGCCCGCCATATCGCCCGCTACCGCGACAATGGAGAATCGGTCGATCTGAAGGCACTGGCCGAAGAGGGGCTGATCCCGCAGGGCGCCCGCTGGTACCTCTGTGGTGGCAGCAACTTCCTGCAGAACCAGCGCGACCAGCTGGCCGAAAACGCCGATGCGCTGGCACCGAAGGGAATCCACTTCGAGCTGTTTAGCCCTAATGACTGGTTGATTTAAGATGCGCAAGACTTATGACCCGTGACTGACGCATCGAAAACCCCAGCTTTCAACGTTCCAGAACAGCTTCGCATCCGGCGCGACAAGCGTCAGCGGATTCTCGAATCCGGGAGGATGCCTACCCAGTAGAAGTGCCGCGGACCCACTCCCTGTCCGAGGTTCGCGCACGTTGGGCTGTGCGGAAAGATGACGGCGAAGCGGAAGCTACGTCGGCGGAGAATGAGGGCATCACTTACCTCGCCACAGGCGAAGAAACCCAAGATGTCGACCTCGGTGACTTCATCGGGGTGACCGGTCGCGTTATTGCCTCCCTCCGGGGCGAGCTATCCGTGATGGCCAGCGAGTGGGTCATAGCCGCGAAGTCCCTGCGCCCGCTACCCGTGGCCTTCGCTGAAATGAACGAAGAAACGCGCGTGCGATAGCGCTACAACGATCTGGATATCGACCTGTACCTGCGCATTGCTCCAGAGCTATTCCTCAAGCGCGCTGTGGTCGGCGGCATAGATCGCGTCTTCGAGATCAACCGCAACTTCCGCAACGAGGGCGTAGATAAGTCGCACCCCCGGAGTTTGCAATGCTCGAGACTTACGCTGCCTGGGTCGACTACGACGACTGTGCCCGCACCACCCGCGAGTCCACCCAGTACATCGTGGAGCAGCTAAACAAAGGCACCGACCTGGAGGGCACTGGCAAGGTTCGCCTGGCAGACGGCACCGAATACGACTTCGGTGGCGAGTGGAAAGAAATTGAAATGTATCCCTCGCTGAACGAGGCGCTGGCAGCAATCCTGCTATTCCGCCTCACCTTGTACCTGCTTCCAGCTATAGTGCAGGCGAGGAGAGGATTCGAATATGGACAATCGCCCCAATAGCCGCATTCACTTCGTCGTGCACGAGGCCTTTGAGGCCCCCGGGGCTTATGCGCAATGGGCGCAAGCTCGTGGCCATGAGCTGTCCTACTCACGTGTATATGAAGGTGATGGGCTGCCAACTCCGGATCATTTCGACTGGTTGATTGTGATGGGCTGGCCGCAATCACAAACCACCACGACGGCGGAATGTCCGCACTTCGTTTTGTCGTTTAACCCCCAACAGTGATCGTGAGCTCTTGCGTTAAGTTCTCACATAGTGCGTGACCGCCACGCCTCAGCAACCGAATCAAGGAAAGAATTTCTGTCGTCGCAGTAAATTTCGACTGCAGTCACATCGACCCGTCCTTTGTGCAGGTCTTCCGCCGAGACCGGTGGTTCCATCTCAAGTCTGACGTTAACTTCGCTCAGAACTGGGAGCCTAACTTCTCCGTCTTCATTGATAATGATGTCACCGCCCTGCCCGGGACCAGCCTTTTGCGCCCGTGCCAGGTTTTCCCATGGAATCTCACACACGAATCTGTGGCCACGTCGAATTTTTAAGCCCCGCGGTGTGAGAAGATGCGGATTGACCTTAATAGAAGTGTAAAACCCGATTAATAATAAGAGTGCGTAGATGCTCAGCACCAGCAGCAAAATGCGCCAAAATTGGCTGGGCACAGCCAGGTGTATGACAATGATTTCAACGATGACTAGAGCGACGATTAAGGTAACCACGGTTCGTAGGTTCTTGTACCCGGGGTGGGCGTCGGCACCGGCAGGGGAAGCGGGGCATGTAAAAATTTTGGTGAGCGACCACAGCGAGCTGATCTCCGAAACCAGCAAAGCCAGTGCCAGTCTAGGAACCCCGAAACGTCCGGCAGTTTGAGAGAGTGAAACCGACCAAGATCCTTTCTTCCGCCGGTCCATAGCCATCCCAACAAACAACAGCATGAAAGCTACGGCGATGACGGAGATAGGGGCTAATACCCACCAGCCAGAGAGTGACGGCAACGTCGCCGAGAGGGTCACCACTGCGATTTCGGAAATGACTCCGAGAGCCAGCAGCGTTCTAAACACGGTTTTCATTTATTTTCTCTCGTTACTACTCGGGTGCACTACTTTGCCGGTTAACCCTTGTCGTTTAACCCGACTTTGTCGCATATCCCCATAACCCGCATAACCCAACCCTTACAAAGCAGGTAATAAAAACGGACCCCGCGCACCCGCCAGAGCCTCCGTACCCTTGCTGCATTCCTGCCCTGGGGGAGTTGAGAGGATGAACGCCACGCGAGATCCTGCAGATAAACCTACCACATCGCCACCGCTGTGGTCTAACCTCACGGCATCACGAGACCACGGAAACATGCACTGAACCAACGCTCTGTCACCAGATTTTTAGGCAACACTGCACGCAGGCGATATTCTTAGCCCATGGGTCGCCATCACCGCACTAGTTCGTCGCAGTCCGCACAATCGCTGCTTGCACAGCAAAAACAGTCCGCCAACCAAGCAGCACCCGCCCCGCAAACAACGGAGACCACACGGCCGGGCCAACAATCGGCGCAACCCGAACATCAGCCATCCGGTCGCAGCCTCAGCGCCATCAAAACCTGGACGTGGCCTCAGCGCGTACTCGCAGCCGGGCTCATCCTCGCGGCTGCGGCGACCATCATTGGGTTTATCATCCAATGGCCGCCCAATGAAGAGCCCCCGGTCAGTGAGCAATTCGAGCAAACCTCGTCACTTTCCGGTGAGCTTGTCGACGGCACCGTCGCCATCGTCCAGCCCGGCATGTGCGGTTCCCCGTCGAATGGCCAGGTCTTTGACACTTCCCCGCAAACCAACCCAGAGGCGCCAAACGATTGCACCCACGCGATAATCGATTTAACTTCCGGTGAGCACGAAGGCCAACGCACACTGCTGGAGATCCACCCAGAAATCCCGGGTAATCCGCAATTGGAAGAAGGCGACAAGATCGCTCTTTCCAAGCACGACGCCGGCAGCTATGGTTTTCAAGATTTCCAACGCAGCACCACTATTTGGCTTTGGCTGGCAGCGGCGGTCATCCTGATCATCGCGGTTGGCGCCTGGCGTGGCCTACGCGCAGTATTCGGCCTGGTCATCACCCTGGCTGTGATCGCAGCGTTTCTTATTCCCGGGCTCATCCACGGTGGTTCCGCTATTCTGCTTGCACTCACCTGTGGCGCCGCGGTGCTGTTCTTGGTGCTGTTTTTGGTACATGGTTTCAGCTGGAAAACCGCTAGTGCCATGGGCGGCACGCTGTTGGCATTGTGCCTATCCGTGGGCTTGTCGACGCTTGCGGTGGCCACTGCCGGCATCCGCGGGCTGGGCGATGAAAACAATTTGAATATCCTGGTCTACCTGCCAGGAGTCAGCATTTCCGGGTTGATGCTCGCAGGCATGATCATTGGCGCGCTCGGTGTTCTTAACGACGTCACCATCGCACAAGCCTCCACCGTCAACGAAATGCGCGAACTGGAACCCGGCGCGAAACCCCTACGCTTGTTCGCTGGTGCCATGCGCGTCGGCCGTGACCATATTGCGTCGATGGTATACACGCTGGTTTTAAGCTATACGGGTGTGGCCTTGCCGACGCTTTTGCTGCTGAGTATTTCTGGTCGTCCGCTGGGGCAGATTCTCAGCAGTGACATCATGGCTACGGAAATTCTACGTTCGGTGACCGGCGCTATTGCCCTGGTCTTGGCGGTTCCACTCACCACAGCCATTGCGGCTTTGACTGTACGCGCCCCTGCCGCCGTCGATGCTGCCCCGCGGGAAGCATAAGTTAGCAACCAACTGCAATATCCCAGGTTTTGTTCCGTCTGAGTAGATGGACAAGCTGGACTATGCCCAAAAAATTGCTCAACCAAGCGGCGCGTCCAGCATGGCATTGCCAATACCGGGTTTGGGGGTACCCCTAGGCGTGCGTGGCACGTCGGACACTATTCCCTGACTGCCCGGCTACTCCACACCCTCCCAGTCTGCGTCTTCGGGACGTTTGCGGCGGTATGGTCGTTTGTCCAGCAGCAAACCAGCTCGGAATTTCAGCTTTCGCCAGCGCTTACTAACAGCGAGCATCCCACGATCAATAAGCCCCGTCTCGAATATGACACGGTCTTTCTCCGCCCGGGCCGCCGAACAGATATCCTTAGCGTATGCAAGGTACCTGTTCTTGACCGTTGCGGGAGAGTCCAGCCCTCCCGGATACTCAACTATCTCTAGCCTGTCAATATCACCGTCCTTAAGCCACTGAATATGTCGCCTCCACATCTCAACCGTGACTCCAATGTGGAGCCCCATCTCGGCGATACCTTGGGCTACGAGCGAATCGGCCGATAGCCATATACATCGCTTAACACGGCGCTCGATTGAGGCAGATATATCTATGAACTCTGCAATTCCCGAGGAAACACTTCTCTGATCGTTGGGAAGAATATTCTCAATCTCAAATCTGGACTCATTCAAAGGCGTGGAAGCAATGTAATCATAGAGATCTAGGCATGCCTCGAACTGCTTAATAGCCCGGTCAAACTCGAAGTCCCGCCTACGAGCCCTGTCTTGCGTCCACCATGTGATCCCACCACCCATCAGTGTTCCCACAAGACCAAACGCTACGTTTATCCATTCGCCATCTACCACGTCACCATCCAACCGCAGGGGAGAACACTTATTGACCAACGACACGAATCGACCCCGGCAGAATCGCCGACACGGTGCTCCCCGCCCGGCCCCTCCCCGGACAGTGTCACCACACACTGTCCGGGGGCCTTCGGGGCACTCACCTAAAGGAAGTGAACGGCGGGCCGTCGGGTCAGACAGCCCGACATTACGGGCCGCTTCGGCGACCGTAGCCCCGGCGGCTGTCATGCCACGGAGGAAAAACAGCAGGTCACAACATTCGTAGTCGGTGTACTCGTGTCGGGGGCTCATGGTCCGTTGCTTCACCGGTGGCTCGACGGCGTCCAGATACGACCGGTTCACGCCCTGTACCGCTTGCCGTAGGCCGTCGGCCGACACGCCCCACTGACGCGCGAGTCCGGCAACACACCCCGGCGTCTCACGCACCCGCCGCCGGGCCTCGATCACCTAAGCCTCGGTCAGCCGGGCGTGTGGGTTCGTCTCCCCGGGCCGGTACAGCGCGTGACTCTGACGGCCGGGAAACACCTTCGTCACCATCCACCCGTTGCGTTCGGCGAGCTCCCGGCACTCCGCTTCCTGACGTTCGACGCCGAGCCCTTCGCCCCATTTGTCGAGGCTGATACGGCAATAGATAGCCGCCCTGACCTACCTGTTTCCTGTGTCTTCGGTTGTCATGCCTAAACTGTACCTAAAGCTGGGACGGCATTATCACTTCTACCGGAACCCGTGACCCCTCGGGAAGGTTGACAAAACTCAAGGAGAAAATCATGAAATCAGCTATTATTTCACCAAGTTTTTAGCGCAACATTGGTCATTGTTGCTGCTATCGGATGCGTAGCTAGTGGTGGAAGTGCAATATTCGCCACTGATTGGGAAGATGCTAAAACAGCAGGTCAACAAAACACGGATGTGCCTATGTTTGAAAACCGGATGACTTATATATCGCTGGGGATATTAGCGGTTTCCCCGTCTCTGTGGGCTATCTACATGCAAGACAATGCAATTGTGCTTGTTCGCCTGCTTTTGGGACGGCGCTCACCGCCTGGCAAATTCATCATTACAAGACGACGATTCCAATCGCCGTTAATGCCATTGCGATAGCTGCCGGAGCTCTGTCAGCTTTAGGCTTTGTAGTCCGGGAGAACTTTGCAAGTTCTGCAATTACATTCCTTAGCTTCGGCACCCACCGCGTTGTATCATTACTGCAGCAGCAAACAGATGCTTGACCAGGCCAGCAAGCGTGCATTTCTGACGTTGTCGACTTTTGGGTCAGCCCCACAACGCAGCAAAGCTATTTCCGTTGACTACGGAGTGCGCGTTCTTCGTCTTCGACGCTTTGATTGAACTCCATCTTGGATGCCTGCCATTCATCTTCGGTCATGCGCAACCGCCAGTACCCAGAAATCGAAATGTCCTCTTTCGCGATATCACCATCCACGTACAAAAACTTTCGGACGTCTTTGATCATTTCGGCAACACCATGGACAAACCAGCTGGTTCGCTTCGCTGGGTAACCTGCCTCGCGGATAGCAGAAACCAAAGCAGTTCCTGGCATGCGCCCATCCCGCAGCACCCAATGCAGGTTGGCCCCAGCTGGTTCCGGCATGGGCACGGTGCACTCTGCGTCAGGGATCTCCAGGTACACATCGGCGCTAGTATTTTCCGGCAAGTTTTCCAACGCGGCGGCAATCGCAGGTGCTGCGGCTTCATCACCAGCCAAGACAAAATGTTCGTAGCTATCGCTTGGGTGCCATTTTCCTCCAGGTCCTAGAAAACCGATGCGTTCACCAATCTTCGCGTTCTGCGCCCACACCCCGGCAACGCCGTGCTCGCCATGCACCACAAAATCGATCTCAAAATCTCCCGTGGCCGGATCAATCCGGCGGAAGGTATAAGTTCGGCGCACCGGCTGGTGCTCCCTCGGCTGGGTTTTCTTTATTTCTTCTACATCAAATGGCCAACTGTAGTCAGCCCCTGCTGGCGCAAAAAGCAGCTTGACATAATGATCAGTAAACGGAAATTCGCCTCCAGCCAAGCTCGAGCAAGAAAAACTGAGGCGCACCATAGTGCGGGATAACTGGGTACGCCCCGTGACGGTAGCTTCCCGTACTTGTCGTTTTTTCTTTGGCTTTTCCGACTTCTCAGGTTTCTCTGTAGTGACGGGCTGCTCTGTGTTTTCTAGCCTCTTTGTGTTCTCTAGCTTCTCTTCAGCTGTCGTGTTCATCTCCGAGGAATTCATAAAGAATAGCCTACCTTTCTAAAACACAGCCGACATTGTCTAGGCCACTGCGACAATCCCCATCAGCCGCGCCCAGCATCTCGAGCAACCACACCTTCCAATAACTCGGCAAAGCGCTGACCGGTCTTTTCCCAGGAAAACTGTTCTGCGAACTTCCTCGCACCCGCACCGAGCTGTGCGCGCAAGGAGTCGTCGTCAAGAATTTTTTGCAGCTGTACCGCCAGTTCCTCTGGAGTATCAGCGAGCAACCCAGTACGCCCGTGCCCGACGGAATCGCGCAAACCAAAGCTATAACCGACCGTCGGGACGGCATGCTTAGCTGCCTCGACAACGGCCAAACCCCAGCCTTCTTTACGCGAAGGCATCACGTGCACTTCGGCGCGCTCCAATAACGCGTGCTTGTAGTCGTCGGTAACTTGCCCATGAAAAAACACGCGCTCGCCCACCCCAGACGCCTCCGCGTAGGCCCGCAATTTGTCTTCCCACCAGCCGGAACCGATGACATCCAGCACGACGTCGTTTGCAAGCCCATTTGCCCCAAGCAGCCCGGCTAGCGCATCGATGGCATGCTCGATTTGTTTATGCGGAACCAGCCGCGACAGCGTGACAATGTGCACCCCACGACGCTCCAAGCGCGGTATGAGCGCGGGCACCTCATCCACACCGTTTTCAATGATCGCAGCGTCCGGCACCCCGAGGGACTGTAAATCCTCCTTGGAGGCCTGCGAAACAGACACATAGGGCGCGCCCCGGTACACCTTCGGCGCGATTTTCGATTCCAAAAACCACCCAATCCGCGCCAGCACCGGCCCAGCAACCGGCCATTGTTCCTTGTGACAGTGGTGCGTGAGCAGCACCGTTGGGCGAAACACCAAGCGCGCAAAAAACGGAATTCCATTTTGCGTATCGACGACCACATCAAGGTTCGCCAACGTGCCCAGCCCCAGCTTGCCGACGAGTATGCCCAACAGTGCTTTCGGATACACCGTGAACTTCCCGCCGCTGCGTGAATAACGCACGCCATCGCGCACCGAACGCCGTGGCATATCAGTGTGCGCGGCGGATCGGTAAATCACCTCATGCCCTGCTCGCGCGAGGTATTCCCCAACGCGCTCCAAATACAGCTCGGAGCCGCCACCTTGCGGGTGGGTGGAATCGCGCCAACACAGCAATAAGATCTTCATATTCCGTACCAGCTTAGCGGGGTAGGGCTGCATCCACATCAGAAGGACTAGAACTATACGCAGTCAGCACAAAACACTGGCCCGAAATATTCCCCGAGCTGCCAGACTACTTGTGAATGGGGCCATTCTTGATTAGTGGAACCTGATTACCGTACATGCGAACCTTTTTTAATTCCATGACAAATGCAACCAGGAGATTTACGAAAAAGAGGGCAAACGCAGAGTAAATATAGGTGACCATTGTTCCAAGTCCAATGAACGAATCAGGATATTCGCTAGCTTCAACAGCAGCCATAGGCACTGCAAGGCCTGCGGCGACAGCAATCGATGCGAGTACACAACCCCGAAAAGTATTGTGCAACTTCATACTGACGAAAATAGAGCAGACAGAAACAGTTACTACACAACCTAATATTTGCCATAGAGGGTAATCACCAGGTGGTTCAGGTACTTGCTGCGCCCCATCACTAGGCGCCCATGTCAACCAAACAATCGGGGCAAACACACCGGCTGCCGCACCACACATCAGCAATAACCAAACCGGATAAGAACGCTGAGGCTGGTCTATCCTCCGCTGCACCTTAGGGTTCGACGCCGATTACTCTTCACGCAGAGCTTTCCTCCGAGAAATCAGATAGCTGAGCCAAATGACACCTCCGATTATCATCGAAGGAATAATACTGAACAATAACACCAAGTTTAGAAAAATCGGGAAATCAAAATTATCCACAATGGACCTATCCTTTGAAAAATTGCGATCCTCTTCGCTTCAACCCTTTTTCACATTATTTTAACTAGTTGCCCAATCAGACCCTTTAACTCGGGACTGCCCCGACGCGTCCACTTTCAGGGGCTTAGACCGATCCTAGGGATAAACCCCATCCAAGTACGGTCGATAAGGGAACCGCTCCCAGAAGTGCCGCACACAATCATCAACATAGTTCGAGTCACTTTCCCTAATTTAAGTAGTTTTTATCACTATATAGTTTCTTGCCCCAAAAATCAGATTTCCTCCGAAATCACTTAACTGAAGTGCCACAGGTTTGTTCCGCGTGAATAGATGGGAAAATCTCAAACATCTCGAAGAAATTTGACCAGGACGAGGGGTGCCCGCAAATACCCTCAGCAGAGCAACAAAACAGCAACTGAACTTCCCAACTACAAGCCCAACACGCTATATCCTGGGAACCTATGCGTCCCGAACTGTCCTACCCCCTACGCCACCTCCGTCGCCACGCCACTCTAGCCCGGTCGATCCGCCTGCTGCGTTCTTTCGGTTACGAGCAATCGCAGCCACGCAAATTTTATGAGCCACTGGCCCGTGATACCGCGCAACAACTGGCAGCAATCCACCGAGATGTGCACGGCACGGGGCTAGACAAGCTATCGGTGCTGGATGTCGGCGGCGGCCCCGGATATTTTTCGGCGGCTTTCGCCGAGCACGGCGCGCACTATATTGGCTTGGAACCAGACGTTTCGGAAATGACTGCAGCCGGAATCACCCTGGATACCGCGGTTCGTGCTTCCGGCACAGCGCTGCCTTTTCGGGATAACAGCGTCGACATCGTCTATTCCTCCAACGTGGCCGAACACATCGCGCGCCCCTGGGAGATGGCCGAGGAAATGGTGCGGGTTGCACGCAACTTGGCGGTGATCAGTTACACGGTGTGGCTCGGTCCTTTCGGCGGGCACGAAACAGGGTTGTGGCCGCATTATATTGGTGGCGATTTCGCCCGGCGTCGTTATGAACGCAAGCACGGGCATCCACCAAAAAATATCTGGGGGCATTCGCTTTTCGACGTCTCCGCCCGCGAAGGTCTCAGCTGGGCAGCCGAATGCGGCTACCGTACCTACTGCTTCCCGCGCTACCACCCCAGCTGGGCCTGGTGGATTACGAAGCTACCCGGGTTGCGGGAATTGGGCACTTCAAACCTGGTGATTGTGGTAGATAAGACGCGGAGCTAGCGCATTCAAAGTTTCATTCGGTTTGCCAGCACACCGGGCCTGGAATTGGTTTCACTCCCACCTGGGATAATCTTAGCTATTGCTGCTGCTACGACGGCATTGATCAGGCTAGCAAGCAGTGCAAACCAGATATTTTCCGTAACGAAGAAATACAACACCGTTAACAAAACCAGCCCAATCACATTTCCTAAAGCCTGCGTTTGAAATACCGATAGACCAGATAAAAAATAAGCAGCACGTGCTACGGTGCGCACCAACCCATCAAGTGAAATTCCCACCAAGAGTGCAATAATTCCCCATTGCAACATGGAGGCCAAGCTAGCGGTTGCCAGCCCACCTAGGATATGCACCGTTCCCAATGCGACTACAAATGGACTAGCCACAATAAGAATGAGGGAAACTATCCTCGCAATGAGGCTGGCGAAAATTTTCACATTATCCAAACTGCACCTTTCCTGATCCACGAAATCCAGCTTCTTGATTCGTGACCTTTTGCTTTTGCTCGAATAACCCTGCAATCCGGGTATCGCCACGCTGTTTAGCCGAGAGTGTCTGTTCCAGATTTTCCCATCTACTCAAACGGAACAAAACCTGGGACACTTCAGATCTCAGACCAGCCACTTCAAAAGATCTCACAGTATATACATACCAAAACGGTACAACCTGAAAGGAAAAATAGCCATGAACACCCAGCCGAAAATGAGCATCGAAGAAGAAAACACCCAGCGCGTGATCGGGCGTGCGGTCCGACTAGGGTACATCATCGTCTCAATCCGCATCAACGGTGATGGCGCTCGTGTGCAGGTGATGCCCTCGCGCTCGCCCCCTACACGCCAGAACTCACCTGCGATGCAGTGACCGGAGAATGGGTAATTCAGACCACTGCCTACGGTGCCCTCAACGCAGGCGAAATCCAGAAGATAGCCGGAGGCTACCAGCGCGCCGTTGCCATGGTGAGCGAGCTGCGCTACCTGGATGCCAACAACGTCATCGACTACCACGTCACCGACTAAAAGCCTCCCGATTGGCTTCTTGGAAATCCTCGCCGCGCGCGTCGCGGCGTGTCACGTGGCGCCGCGCGCGGCACCGCGTCCGCCTATGTGCCACGACCTTCACCTACGAGGCCGCCCCCGGAAACGCTTTCAGGGAGCGGAACATGGCGAAGGAATACGCGGCGGTGCAACCGGCCACGAGGCCGCCCGCGACAGCCCAGTGATTCCACAGGTCAGCGGCAGGCGCCGAAAGGGCGATCGCCGCTCCCACGCAGGCAACAGGGAGAAGAAAAACGTCGATCGGCCGACGAAATGCGACCGTCAGTGCAACAAAATGTAGAGCGACCGAACTGAGGAGTAGCGCACCGAGCCACCACCACTTCCCGGTGACCCATCCGGCAACGAGCCCAGCCAGCGAGGCCGCGAACTCCAGCATGGACGTCACGCCGACGGCCACGCCTTCAGCTCCTGACATCCTCCGGAGTTTGCCCGGAGTCTTGATATAGATCGCAATCGCCACCACGAACACAAGCCCAGCACCCGCTGCCCCCAGGCCGCGCGCGTGCCACGAGTTCGCGAATACCAGCGGCACAAGGTAGAGGGCAGTGAATACCACGAGCAGGTAGGCGTTGCTTCGAACCGATTGGCGCATCGGTTCCGCGCGGATACGGTTTTCTCGAGCCCACTGCGCAGCCGCGTCACCGCGCCCTGCGGCTACACGCTCGCGTTCTTCCGCCGTCATATCAGGCTCCTCCTCGGTGACCGCCTTCTTAGGAAAATGGGTGGGGTAGTTGCCGCGGTTCGACGTCCGTGCCATGATGCCTCCGAATCAATTCGCGTAGCCTAGGGGTCTGGAGTGCTCGCTGGAGGTCCCACCCAAAGTCGATGGGCAGCAGCTTCGGCGCAACAACCATGACGGTTTCCAGCCCCATGCCTCTTTCAACGTCCGACGTTTGAACATGCGACCACACGTCGATGCCCTCGGCAGCTAACCGCTCGGTTAACTGGGCAAGGAGCGGGCCGGGTGGGCCGTGCTGGTAGCGTTCCCAATCTGTGCGTGGGAGATCCTGCACAGGGACCGGCTGATTGGTGCCGCACAGGTTGATGTACTCGGGGCGCCTCGACCCGACCACGAGGAGCGGATGGTCAACGATCCCCTCCGCATCGGTAGGATTGGCGTGGAGTTGGGCAATCCTCTCGGCTTTCGTCTCGGCAACTCGAGCACGCTCTGCAATATACGTCCACGCTTCTTTCACCGCTCCCTTGATTGCCCCGAGGAGGGAGGGGTGTGCAGCCGCCCCCACAGATGTGACGTCGCCGAGTTCGGACGTCATAGTGGCGGCGGAAATGACCGCGGGCACCCCCAACGCGCTCTCCATGAGCCCCGCCTCCAGCGTGATTCCCAACAGCTGTGCGCGCTGGAAAGTTGCACGCAGTTCGGAAAGATCGCGCAGGTCAAGCCGCACGGGTTCGATTCGTCCGTACCACGAGGCTATGAAGGCATCGCGCTCGATGAGTTCTAGCGAGCCGAAGAGCTTCGCCTCGTCGATGCTTGAACCAGTCGCGCATCCCGACGACGTCGCTAAAGCCCACAACCTGTACGCCATCTGCTCGCCGTAGTAGATGTACTCACGGGGGATCCAGGCAGACTCCCCGCTAGCTAAGTTCTCCACAACCACCCACTCATGCGGCTCGTCAGCACTGTATGGCGCTCCGTGGCGGCCGTAGTAGCGGGACGGGTAGGCCGGGAAATCGTTCGGCGTTATGACCCGACCCTCCAGGTCTCTCGCGCGCGCAACACGCACGGTGCATGAGCTTTGGAGGGCGCCCACCCGGCGCTCTATTCCCTCAAGGAGCGCGGCGGTTTCGCTATGGCGAAAGCGAGTTGAGTGCCCCGACCACGAGAGAGTCCTGACTTCCTTGCCGTTCCAATTCGGCGTACTTCCGGTGGCGGGCGCCGTCGTCTCCCAGCCAACCTCGAGATTCAGCCGCCTGCCAAGGTATCCAGCGACGGGGTTCACTAAGACGTCGGCTGGCAAAGCAATGTCGTCAATAGGCCGGGCTCTAAGATCGCGCCCCGCCGAATCTGGTACGCCTGCCGTTCCGCCGACGGCGACTGCCGGCCGGGCTAGCCAGCCGCGCCGAATCTGGCCGTGCGTGAAACTGAATTCCCACGCGGCGGCTTCTCGCGACTGACCAGCAAATCGCGTCATGGCTCGCCGAATCCCTGAAAAGAACTCCCCGAAAGTCCCGACAGCGGTGGAGTTCGGGGAGCCTAGCACCCGATTCAGCGCCGTAGACCGCGTCCGCAACCAACGTTCGCGCAGCTCCTCCGCCGTGAGACTGTGCGGGCCTGCCGCGAGAAAGCCATCTGCGATCACACAGGCTTCCTGCGTACAGGTGTTGAGCAAAGAAGGCACAGCTCTACTTCCACTTCATCGCTCGCTGCGCCATCAACGTGAGTATCGCGGTCACAGCGACCAGATAGCCGAGCCCAATTCCAACGTCACCCCACGTCCCCTCGCCATTGAGCGGCATCGTCACGGCCTCGCGCATGTGGTAGATCGGAGTGTACGGTGCAGCCGTCTGCGCCCAGCTCGGAAGCGTCTCAATCGGCATCATGGCTCCACCGATCATTCCCAAGGGGATGATGATGGCGACCGCTGCCATGGAGACGCCGGCCATCGACGGCAGAATGATTCCGACGAGTACCCCAAGCATGAAGAAAAGCAGGAAGCCCAGGATCAAGGGCAGGAGTGCAATCGGCGCGGTCGCCTCCGGAGTCATGCCGAGTGCCATTGCGATGCCGAAGAGGGCAAGGGCCTGCGTTATCAGGAAGATCATGCCCGCCGTCGCCTGTGCGGCAATGACCGTGTTTGAGGAGATGGGGAAGCTCCGTAGGACGACGAACATTCCGTTTTCGCGCCACAGCGCAAGGTGGGTGGCGCCCGCGAAGATTCCCACGAAGCCCGCGCCGAAGGCCATGACGTTCGCGCTGATCGGCCCGGTGAGGTCCATTCCTTCGATACTGTCACCCATCGTCAACACGAGCGCAAGGAGTAGGCCCGCCGGGAAGAGGAACGTAAAGATAAGGGTCGCCCAGTCGCGTAGGTCGTAGCGAAGAAGGACATTGGTTAATGCGCGGTATCTGGTCATGCTACGTAATCTTTTCCGGTGAGCTGGAGATAGACGTCCTCGAGGCGCCCATCGTGGACTTGGGCGTGCCGTGTATCGATCCCGCCTTCAGCGAGGCGCGCGAACAGAGCGGCCGTGTCGTGAGACCGAACCTCGAGCCCGTCTTTGGTGACCCGCACCGCGTCCGGGCCAAGAAGCGTCGCCACCGCATCCGCCTGGTGGAGAGCATTGGGGAGAATGACCGTCGAGCCGAGATCGGCCTCGGCGACGAGGCGGCTCGGGCTCGACGTCGTGAGAATCTTGCCCTGTTCGACGATCGACACCGTGTCACATAGCCGCTCAGCTTCGTCGAGGTAGTGCGTCGTATAAAGGGTGGTCATCTCCAGAAGATTGGTCGACTGGAGCAGGGAGACCAACGAGTACCTGGCTTCGGGATCGAGGCCTGCCGTCGGCTCGTCGAGGAAGAGGACTTTCGGCCGGTGCACAATCGCGGTGGCGACGGCGAGTCGCTGGCGCTCGCCCCCGGAGAGATTCTCCACTTTGGTGTCAGCCGCCTTCGCGAGGTTGAGGGCCTCGATGAGCGTGTCGATCGTGGAGTGCTCTGCGCCCTGGATCGCACAGACCGCGCGAAGGTGCTCGCGGAGTGTCGTCTTCGGGAAGAACGCCGACTGCTGGGGCTGGATCCCGATCTGGGACAGCAGGGCTAGATTGCGCGGATAGGGCGACTGGCCGAGGACTCGGATCGTTCCTTCCGTCGGCTTTCGAAACCCTTGGATCGCGTTAAAGAGCGTCGTCTTGCCCGCCCCGTTTGGACCGATGATCCCGTGGAACGAACCTTCTTCCACCTGGAGGTCGAGGTGGGAAAGAATCGTCTTCCCCTTAATGACGACGCTTACGTCGCGTACGTCAACTGCATAGTCAGTCACGTGTGACCTTTCTCGAGTGCTGTTGCGGTGGGTGGGATACGGACATCTGTGAGCGTATCCCACCCACCGCGGAACCGAAGTGAATCACTTCGAGTTGCTTCGTCAACCGTGGAGAACTCCAGGATCGTGTTCGAATAACTGTGCGTGATACATTCCTGTTACATCGAACTGCCTGCAGTTTGATGAGAGACGAGCGTCTTTGCCTGTTTCGCCCGTCGCCCGCCAGATTGTGCGGCTGATAGAAGCGGTCGGACTGGTGACGGTTTCGCTGATTTAGGCGGTGGCGCAGGACGAGGTCGACGAGCAGCACGAGGTGCAGGTCGACGAGCACGAGGAAGAAGACGACGACGAGCAGGTCGAGCCGAAGGCCATATCTGCGTAATCGACGTAATCCTTGACCTCGAAGGTCTCCGCAGTGAAGCTATCGAGCTCAGCAGCGAGATTCTGGAGATTCATGATGATTTCCTTTCGGGTAATACCCTTGCGGGTTCTAGTTCAGTATGAGCCGGGCGGCCCACACGATTACTGCAAGCCACAGAGCTATCGTGACCAGCAGTAAGACCGGATAGAGGCGGATCGCGACCTTGCTGCGCAGAGGAAGACCCGCCGGCAGGCTGTATTTTCCGACCAAGGTCCGGAAGGCGACCGCCTGGAGTTGATCGACGCCGACCCATGCTTCGATAAGCCGCGTCGCATCAGTGTTGGGGAAGGGAGAGATCCCGAGGGCAATAATGAGAGTATCACAGCACATACACATCGCCGCAATGATCCGAACCTGTGGTTCGTCAACCGTCACAAAGAGCACGACCGGCAATGCTGCGAAGACCATTGAGACCAGCGGTCCCGCGGCGAGAACTCGTGCCCTCTCGCGAGCGCCAAGCAGCGAGAATCCTGGCATGTGCGTGTTCGGCATGAGAATCAATCCGAACCTCGTGAGCGCAAGGAACGGAGACCTTGTTGACTCGTGATGGAACAGCGCGCCGTGCCCGCTTTCATGTAGCATCGTCACGGCACCCGTCCACACCACAGCCGCAACACCCGCAAGAATCGCCTGCCAGACCGTGGCGTCTAAGACGGTAGCGAGGGCATCTGAAAGGTTAATAGAGAGGAACGCAGCACCGGCAATTCCGGCAACAACCAAGATCCCAAAAACGACTGGACGGGCCAAGAACGTCAGCTTGCGCCACAGGCCAAGACCCGCCCCCGAATCTGCGGCACCCGCTATCTGGTCTGGCCGCACCCGCTGGCCCTCGTTGGCCGCCCAATCGATATCCGCAAGTCCCGCTTTCATCGAGAAGGGGCGTTCGACTGCCCCGACGTATGCGAAGCGATTCAGCACACCCACGATCCGTGTTGTATCCACGGGCATTCCCTTGGCGGAGAGCTCGGAGGCGATAGTGCTGACATCCCTGCTGCCGTCCACTTCGTCGAGCACGCAACGTTCGGCGAGCCCGATTTCGATCAGCCGCTCTTCGCCGTCTATCCCGATGTCCGTCACAATCGCCGTGCCGTTCCACCGCGGAGGCCCAACGCGAAGGAGCGGATTGAGCCGCGGCACCCAGTCAATGCCCCTCTTAGTCATCGCTCCCCCTCATGGCCTCGACAAGCTGATAGGCAAGGAACGCCTCGTCGGCAACGGAAACCATCATTCGGTTGTTCGTCATATGGATGTATGAGTGGCACAGGGACCACGCCGCATCATCGACGTTGGTGACGCTTCGCACGCCGTCGTCGTATTTAAACCGAAGCGCGGAGTGCTCGCACGCCTGCTCGATCTGGAATCGGACCTTGAGGCATACCTGAACCCAGTCGCGCAGGATCTGCGGGAGGTCGCCGACGTCGCCGCGCCGAATCGCATCGGCGCGAGGTACGATCTTCTTCCTGAGGTTCTCGACGGTCACCTGGTGCTGGCGCCGCCCCTCCTCCGTGCCGTACGCCGGATTCGTGTCATATCCGTCAGCCCACCTGTGGTGATAGGCGACGAAAAAATCTTCAACAAGGTCCGCGTCTTGCAGTAAGCACACGGCCGTGATGAACGAGATTTGGCTTGCGATCCCGAGCAGAATGGTGCGCACGCCCAGATTCCCCAGGTGCATAAGACGAACCATGAGTTGGGTCGACTCCACGAACTGGCGCTCGGAGATGAGCATTCCGACTTCCCCGCCATAGCGCAGCCATTCGGGCTCATACTCGCGGATCTCAATCGAGTTATTCTCGGCGAACATCGGATCGCCGTTCGCATCGAAATACTTCGGACGATCGGCGTCGGTAAACTCTCCGGCGAACAGGCTCTCGTAGAAGTTGTTGTCGGCTAGTTCTGCCATGGGGTGATACGACGGCGAGGCGGCGAGATACTGCCTGACCCTCTCGAGAACTCGAGCGTCAAGTTCCTCGACCCTTTCGGGGCGAACACGCAGCCTCAGGCGGACGTGGGAGCCTTCGAGCCAGTAGTTGATGAAGAAGTAGTCCAGGATGACGCCTTCCCTCTGCAGGTCCTCTGCTAGGGGAAGGATGCATTCACGCAAGACGATCAGCGGATTTCCGCCATAGAAGATGTGGTAGGCACGCCACACGTGGGTCGCGCGAAGTTCAGCCTCGTCCGCCAATACCTCGGGGATGACCATGGTGTCAGGCATCGCTTCCTCCCATCAGACTGATTCCGAGCATGTATTCGTTGACAACCGATCTCCCGTCATGGGTCGCCGTGGGTGATGCGGGAAGGACTTCTGCGACCTCCACGTACGCCTTGCCCTCCGCATTCTTGACGTCGTTGAGGAGTGTCGAACACGAGATCACAGAACGTATGTCAAAGTAGCTCGGCTTCTCGGCCTGAACGGCTTCATCGATAATCTTGACGAAGCACCGTTCCGGCAATCCGTTATCTGCCCAGAACCTCAGCCAAGCGAGATAGCCGTCAGCCTCTAACGGGCTGTCTGTAGGTAGCGCATCGGCAGCCATGATCGCGCGCGCCCGCGCCACCACAATGCGTCCGAGCGTGAGCCGCGGAAACACTGCGATGGTCTCGATGTCCGGCGTCGCCGTCACAAGGCTGGTGAGTTTTCGACTGATCTGCGCTGAAGGCGCGAAGAGGCTCACCACTTGGCTGCGGCGCGGAGTGGCAGCCGGAACGAGGTATCCGGCATACACGGGATGGATATCCTCGCGGCCGTCGGTGAGCACGAGTACGCCGTTTCGTTTGGTGACCACGAGGTCCTCGAGCCGGATCGCGGGCACGTCGCGTGACGAGACCGGCTCCCCAGAGAGCACCAAGCTGGTCGAGAAGAGCGGCTCATGAAGATTCAAGTTTGAAAACAGTGCGCCGCCGCTGAGCTCGACCAACCGCACACCTTTACTCTTCGCCAGCCGCTCGACGTCGGCGAGATACTCGTGAGCTGGTTCATCAAGGAGATGCGTAAATCGCGAGATCTGGAAGCCGATTCCCCCGAACGCGTCGTTGAGAATGACGCTCCCCGCCTCGCCGTCGAACTGAATAAGAGTATTGGCGTGCCGGAACGCGTGCTGGGGCCGCTGAAGAATGGCTGCGGCCTGGGCGAGAGCCTCGGAAATATTAACCTCGCCCGCATCAGATAGATTCGCGGCGCGGCTCCCCCGCGGGTGTGTGGCGACGTAACGACTCAGGTGATCGACGAAACGACGCCGCGCGAGCACCCAGCGCCACGCCTCACCCCAGCGAAGCCATGGATCGTCAGGGAGGTCATCGTCTGCGATGCCGCCCAGATCGTACGCCTCGAAAGAATCGAAAAGCTCGTCGATGAACCCGCCGATGAAGTCGGTGGCGGGAATCTCCAGACGCTGCCGACTATCGAAGTACCCCTCCATGAGGGCTGACTTCACGTGAGAATCGTCCTGGAGGTCGAGAAGCAAGAAGATCTCGCTGACCTCTGAGTCAGACAGCTCGAGTTGGGCAAGCTCGCTTCCTGTGAATCCGCCGGCGACGACGTCCTCATAGAGGACCGAGCGGGGCATATCGCCGTCGACGCCCGCAAGCGAGTAGATGCTAGCGACGAGCTCTTGGATATCGCCTATCTCGCGTTGGCGCATCTGAGGATCCTCAAGTCGGCTAAAGGAGCGCGATCTTTCCACGAACTGCGCAATGAGACAGCCCAATTCGGGGTGTGCCTGGCGAACTTCATCCACGATGCCATCTATCCGTGGCGCGTCGTGCGGGTGGATACTTAGCGCAGGAACATGAAGGTACCCGAGCCTCATGAGGTCGGCGAGGAGCTCGAGCGTCGTCTCGGGAGGGATTCCGCTCTGTCGCGATAGCTCGTCATTGAGCTCGCCGAACGTCATCAGAGCGCCGCCAAGGATCTGATACACCGCGTCAACGAGTGGCCGCTGGTTGATTATCACGTTGGATTCGGTTGGCTTCGCGTAGTCGGTGCGGGTCGAGGCGTCCTTGAAGTCCCACTGGGTGCGATCCACGGAGACGACGCCATCAGTGCCCCGAACATAGTCGGATACCCGCACCTCAAAGCCTGCCAAATTCTTAGGATCTTCCGCGAGCGCGTGCAGGGCGCGAACCACCGGGTAGAGCGACGGCAAGGAGACGCTTCGGTGCGACTGCTCTACCTCAGCCTGCCGGGTATACCCGATAGCGATGGGGCCGAGCGTTGAGAAGGGGCTCGTCTTGGTGGCGGCGCGTAACACGTAAGACTGCAAAGACCGTTCAGCCTTCCTGTCCTTCTTGTCGACCTTTCCCTTGTTTACGTGCGATGTTAGGCGGAGGAGGGCCGGAACGAGCGACGGGGATGACACCGCGATACCCGCCATGAAGAGGGGGTTGGCGACGTGTGCCACGAGCTTCTCGCGCTCCGCGGCGAGCGCATCGTCAAAGTGGTTCCGCACATAGTCGAGCCCAGTGATGAAGGTCTGCAGGTCGGTAGCGAAGGATCCCAAGGCGTCGCGAACCGATTCCCGCGAGGTCTCGTCCAGTTCCTCGAGGCGCTCCCACGCCTGCGCATAGTTCCCGTTATACAGGTGACGGCGGACGTTGATAAGACCCGTCTTCGTGCTTGCCTCCGCGCCTCCGATGAGGGGGTAAAGGAGATCGCTGATGTCCTCGGCATGGGCTTGCAGCCGTGCGTACGCCTCACGCACCTGCGAAACATGGTCGGCCAGTGTGGGGTCCAGCAGCTCAGAAGCGTGGCTATAGTCCAGCCCCCCAATGCGCACCTGACAGTAGGGATCGAGAACGCTCATACCAACCTCCGCGCCGTCGCATTGGAGTGGAACTGCCCTGATAGAGGGTCGTCGACGCCGGTCATGATCATGAGCATGGGCGTCATGGATTCTTTGTCGAGGCCCGCATGGTCCGCATGGGCTTCGGCGTCGAACCCCAGAGCCGTTCCGGAACCGAGGCCGCGCCGGGCAGCCTCAACCGATAGCGCTTGGCACGCCGCACCAATCACCGCGTTGACCAAGCGGTATCCGCGAACACCCCACTTGCGTGCGCACTCGTACACGTTCGCGCACGGGATGACGGTTGCGGCAGCCTTCTTTCCGTCGTAGTTCTTCAGGAAGTAGGTGCTGGCAAGGAACTCGCTCTGGTCCTCTGTGCTGACGAGCTCAAGATCGCCAGAAAAAGGCCGGTAGCGGTAGAGCCCGGGTTCGACGTCGTCGACTCGCGCCACATACACCAAGTATTCCCACACGACTGACGAAGGCGGAGCAACGAGGGCGCTCACGCGATCGGCACGCGATAGCAGGCCAAGCAAATCTTCTTTGCCAAAGCCCCGCCCCGTGAAGCGTCCGAAGCTCGACTGGCGGCGCATGAGGTCGCTCCACCAGTTTCCGGCGATGCCGTTCGGGCTTTCGTCCGACACGGCGTTAGGAAGAAGCTCTGCGGGCCGCTGCGGAAAGCCCATCATGTCGTTTTGCAGGGCGATCGTCGTCGTGAAATCAATCGTGCCCGGGTAGTTGGAGGTCACCCTTCCGGGAAAGGCAGCGACGTCAGGTTCGCAGCCGGCGTTTACGTCACGCTCGTTTCCCCACGCTTGGACGGCGTAGATACCGTCCTTGGTTTGATCGAGGCCCAGCAAGGGTGCAAGCTGATCTTCGTTGACCCACATGTCCCAGCTCGAGGCCAGCCTGTCACCGGCCGCTTCAGCCATAGTCGCCATGACTGTCCCGACGTCCATCGCCGTCGCCTGATAGGCGAAATCGTTGTACTTGAATCCGCTGCGCCAGTAGTTGATCGTCATGATGAGGTAACGATCGGCGGCGCGGGCATATCCCTGGGCGCGGGCGACCCGGCCGGTGAAGTCGCCCGCGGTAAGAAGTTCCCAAGCGTGGCGAAGTGGTGTGTAGTGGTACATCCCCGCATCGAGCTGGTCGTGCCCTATTCCGCTGTCGACCAGATAGAAATCCACGCAGTACCGTCCCCCGCCAGACGCGGTGGTGCGGCCCCACTTCGCGTATTCGGCGTTGCGGTACACCGGCATGTGATCGTTGCGGTTGATTGCGAGGCGCACTCCGGTGATTCCGTAACTGATATGCAATAGCGATGCGAGGAATTCTGGGGCGTTTCCTGCAACGCCACGAAAAACATCGGCTCCCTCCCCGGGAAGAGGGAGATTAATTGCAGCCGCCTCCGGATAGAATGAATGCGTCAACGGTTCCTTTGACCAGTCCACTGTCCAGTCATTAATCAGCATTCCGTCGCGGACGCGGTGGTAGATGAGATCCGCATACGCCACGGCCGCTGTTCCGGGTTCACACCACTGAGACATTTTCGCTCCTACGGAAAGGGGTGGGGTACGGGGTTCGCAACGAACGATGCGGGCGAGGCGGGCGCGCCGGTAACGGCGGCTACTCGCTTAGCTAGGCGTGGCATGTGCACGGCCCGCTGATAGGAACCAAAATCTATTGGGATGAGGCCGGGGACGACGACCTTCCAACACGCTAGTCCCATACGGTTCGCGATCTGGGAACGCATATCGACTGCCAACGGTTCGAAACCGGCGTCACGGCAACTGTGCAGCGTCGTAGCCAGATCGTCGCACACGCTCAATCCAGCCTCGGGAGCTCGGCGCAATGAATCTAGCGTCACGTGGCTGCGGATCGGATGCAGCCAGTGGTCAATGTACTGGCGCGTCTGGGGAAGCGCGAACAGGTCCGCGTGATCCTCCATCGCTCGCACGAGTGAGAAGTCGTTGAGCATCCACTCGATCTCTGCGGCGCGATCCTTCCCATGTTCGGAGACCACCTGAAAGTCCGACGCGATCTCCACGAGGGCACTTTTCAACGCGCGCTCTGGATCGGGGTGCGCGCCGGCGCCCACGCAAGTAGCGCCGGAGGGCTCGGCACACACAGCGATCACCGTAGGGACGCCGACGCCGACCGTCGCGTCGAGGAAGATGACGTCGACCCCGCACAGGTCCATTCGGCGAAGGTACGCACAGGATTCTTCGTCGTGAATGCTCGCTGGGTCGATCGGGGATAGGTCAAGGTTTCCGTACCATGCGATCATGAACGCGTCGCGTTCAATTGCCTCCAGCATTCCGAAGAGAATCGCTTCCTCGTCTGATCCACCAACGGCGCATCCGTTCGAGGAGTCCTGGACCCACGGCTCGTGGTCGTGTGCGGCGCGGTAATATGCGAGACGTTCGGGGATCATCACCGTCTCCCCCAGCAAGAAAGCGCCGTCTGGGCCCGAAGTAATCACACTCGCCTTGACCCATGCGCCGACCTTCGGGTGAGGGATTTTCCAGCAATCGCGTGGCACTCCAAACGCGTCGAGGTCGATCAGCCTTGTATTGACTGGAGGTTGCACGGCGACCTGCGCATCGTGATCGGCCTCCCCGCTCAGGCGCTCAACTCCTTCGAGCACGCCCAAATAGAGCGCGTCCGACAACTTGCCGCAATGTCCGCCCCACGGCCGGGTGTAGTAGTCGTCTCCCACGTAGAGAATCAGAAAGCCTGACGCCTTTGCCGTGACGAGTCCGGTGACGTCAAAATCGATCTCCGCACCTATGACTGCGTGGACCGGGCTCACGTACCGCTCCACCGGGGCAACGTGGAAGTAGCTTGAGAGGGTGCGGGCACGGTAGCCGTCTGCCTCGGTGGTCATCTTCTCGGATCGAACGTGGCGGCATACCGTCGCGGCACTCCTCACCTGAAGGCTCGCGCGGTCGATCGAGATGCCATGCGCTAACCCCAGGCGGCCTCCGGCTTCCACGCAGCCCTTGAAGAAAGGATTGTCGTGCCGCGGTGACGTAGCTATGAGCTGCCGGCCCGTCCGCATGAAGAAGCGGTCCGTCATTGCTATCTGCTCGGCCATGCAACGTATGCACGTGTCACTGCCTGGGAGTACTGCGTGCCGCCACCCCTGAATCGTGTCTGTCATCGCACAGCCTCGAGAGCTGAATCGTCAGCGCACGCCCGAGAGCCAGCCGGAGCGACAACCGCCACGTGCCACTGCCCGATGCGGGCGGTTGAGAGTGCTACCTCTCCGCCGATGGGCTGGGCATCACCCGTATCGACGAGGCCCACCTGGCGCCGCCCGAGAATTTCGATCGCCGCGCGCGCCTGCGCCTCTTCCTGGCTGCTTCCAGCGCCCACCGCCCTGTACTCATCGCAGCACGCGATCGCCACGTGTTGGCCGGCTAATGGATCGTGGGCGAAAAACTCCAGTGATCCTTCAGCGACGTCGGAGACGAATGTGCCTAGCCGACCGCCGAGGACGCTCTGCACGGGCTCCGTCAGCCCCGATCCGGAAAGCATTTCCCTGCGAACTGTTGCTTCGACGCCGCGCCGAATCGCGTCGGCTCGGGTAGTGCCGATGCCGACCACGCGCGGCGCGTCTGACGCCCACGTGCAGTGCCAGCTAAGCGACTGCCCATAGGCGCGTGCGAGCGCTTCAATCCGGGCATCGGCCGTGGTCCACGGGCTCGCCGCGAAAACCTTGCCTGTTGCCGTTTCCACCAACGAGACCTTGACAGGCACCTGATCGATATCGAGATCATCGAAGTCGTACGCGGGCATAGTGAACCTATCCACCAAAGGCGCCCACACGTCGTCGTACTCATCCGCATGTGAGACGTGGATGCTCGCCGGGGTCTCGCTACCGGCGTCCTCCGGATGTGCCCCGGCTAGTTGAGCGTGCACTTCGCGCGACACCTCTGAGTAGATCGGAGTCATCGGATGTGTCGATGTGGCGCCCGTCAACGCGTTGAACGCGAGAATCTTTTCGCTGGTCTCTGGTGTGATGGCGCCCGTAATACCCTTGAATACCTCGTAGGCCAAGAGTGCACCAAAAAGGCGCTGGACTGCCTGCGAGGACGTTGCCGAGGTCCACTGGGGCTGCCCGGCCTGAGCCTGCTCAATAGCCTCGGCCCACTCTTTGCCCATGGAGCCCCGCCGCAGAGAGCTGTCTGCTGAATGCCAGCTCGCACTGCCTTCGATCCACCCAACTGGTAGCGCCCACAAGTAGTCTCCTGCCGGGCACACCCCTAGGAAGGGGACTCCTGCCTTGCGGAGGTGGTCGATCCCGCTAAGCGCCGTGGGACCCAACACCGTAAGGTCGGGCGCGAGCTCTTCGAACTGATCGACGGCGAACGACTCGGCGGACGTCACCAATTCCGCACCGTTATCGATCAGGTTGGCCTGCAACGAGTCAGCGACCTCGTCGCTGCCAACTACTAAAATCTGCGCCTGATTGAACGCCAGAAATGCCTCGTGCGGAGCATCGGTGAATTGTGCTAGGAAGGCGATCTGGTCCGCGTACTTTTCCCGTTTCTCGTTGTCGAGAAGCTCATAGTCGGATTCGGGAATCCATCGCAGGAAACCCTTCTCTTCAAGCGGAGCCGCGATTGCCTCAATCAGTTTCCAGTTGCGTTCGGCGACCGCACCCTTGATCTCGCCTACCGTCGCTTGACCGTTAAAGAGCGGGAAAACACGGCTGAAGAGCTCATAAGCGGACTCACCGGCGATCTCACAACCCGTCGTCGCATTGGAGATAAGCACTCCCCCGGGTGCCGAGGCGAAGATGGTGTCTCGTCTAAGCCAAGGGCGATCAGAATCTCGCATCATCATTATCTTTCAGAGTAAAGTTGGCTTAAGAATTGAGTCCAGTCGGTTTAAGTGATGACTATGTTTGATTGTATCCACTGCTCCTCATATCGCTGTGGGCTGAGGTAGCCCAGTGAGGAACACGAGCGGAAACCACTGTAGCGTAGTGACCACTGAGCTGCAAGGGCTCGACGTACCTTATGGAAAATGAGCGCGAACGGGTTGTGGTTCCTCACGTATTTTGAGAGCGAATACGTTCGGGATAATCAGGGGTATGAATGAGGGTGTGATTTCGCGTATGGCGCGTGTGGAAGTGACGAAGAAGCTGAGGGCGGCGTATCGGGTAGGCTCGAAGAAAGAGAAATCCGCAGTCCTGGATAGGTTTTGCGAGATTATGGGATTGTCTCCCTCCTCGGCCAGGCAGTATTTAATGGACGAGACGATTGGAAATCCGAAAGTGTTACGCTTGGATCAGCGCAGAATCAAACCAACGACATACTCTGCCGAATCCACACACCTCTTGGTTCGCTTGTAGCACTTAGAGGGTATGCCATGCGGGAAATATATGATATCAAACCTGGAGGAGTGGATTGAGGCGCCTGAACATCACGGGGAGCTAATCGAGGGTAAGGATCATTACACGTCCGACACCAAAACAGAGGTGCTGGCAATGAGTGGCGCCACGATCGATTGTTATTTGAAGAACGAGCGGGAGAAACTCGAACTGAAAGGGGATATCAACAACGAAACCCGGGGCTTTGCTCCGTAACTCGATCCAGATCCGTACCACTAGCGCCGAGGTTGAGGCCGAGCCTGGGTTTTTCGAGATCGACACGGTTGCTCATTGCGGGCCAACTATTTAAAGGCGAGTATGCTCGTACTCTCTCACTCACGGACGTGTTCACCGGCTGGGTACATTTAGAAGTCTGCCGAAATAACGCACGTAAACATATTATTGCTGGCCTGGATCGTGCCACCCGCTTCATTCTAAGCAGATGGAATCCTCTCTTTGCATGGTTGCCCGTCGAGACGCTGGTCAAGGAGCGACAGAAAGAATACTACAACGTGCTTGCCAACTCCGATGAGAAAGGAGATAGCACGCACTTTATCTAATTCATGCTCGGCATGATCTCCCAGCCACTTGATGACGCACTTGCTTTCGAAAATAATGTCGGCATAAACAAAGGTATAAATGTCGGTATAACGAACGAAGCTGAAGCCATGCTTGAGCGGCTGCTTTTGCTCGTGCGTGAAAACCCGAGTATGACCATCAAACAAATGGCATCTGAGCTGGGCAAGCACACGTCAGACCGAGCGTATCGTCTCCAGCACGAAGCAAGAAGGCAAGCTCGTTCGCATAGGAGCCAACCGCAACGGTCATTGGAAGGCCCTGAGTTAAAGTCCCAAAAGGAGCATTTTACGCTTATTGTGATTGAGTGGGGGTGAGATTTAGGAATATAACTCCTAAATTTGCCCAGTGGCCTGATAGCTTGGGATTATCCTCCGATTGGGCGGCTTCATACGGCGCTCCAACTGGATAAAACACGCACCCTGAGTGATGTATAGACGTACAAACACCACCCGGCATTGATGAAATCCCCGCCGTCCTGCCTGCTGATAACAATGTCGAACAGCCACCCTTGCCGCAGATGCAAACCGGCTCACTCATCTTAAACGCCGAGATCGTATCTGCTCCCGCTGTTGCCGAAACACTCCTTGACTATTTGACCAGCCCCGGCACGGCAGACTCCACACTCACCGAACTCACGAGCCGATAGGCTCCTTAATTTATCCCTTTTGATGGCATCCGCCTGATGGTGGGTGCCTTTTTCATACCCAAAACACCTGAAAGGACACATTCATGAAAACGCTCTGGTTTTTGTTTCAAGGCACATTCACCGCCCTAGGAGGATTCCTCGGCTGGTTCCTCGGCGGTCTTGATGGTTTCCTCTACGCCCTCATTGGCTTCGTCGCTGCTGACTATCTCACCGGCGTCTTAGCCGCCATCAGCGAGAAGCAGCTGTCGAGTTCGGTCGGGTTCAAAGGCATCGCCCGCAAAATCCTCATCTTCACCCTCATCGGTCTCGCAAACCTGCTCGACGTCTACGTGCTCGGTGCCGGGACGGTGCTACGTACCGCGACCATCTTCTTCTACCTCTCCAACGAAGGCATCTCCCTCCTAGAAAACACCACCAGACTCGGACTACCCGTACCAGCTCAACTACGCGACACATTGACTGCCCTCGCCAAACACGACGAATCCACGCCCCTACCGGCCGATAGCGATGCCCGCCCTCCTGAGGCTCAGCCGACGCTGCCGCTCCCAGTACCCCGAGAAACCACCAACCTCAAGTGAAAGGAACACCCATGAAGAATTGGAATGAACTACAAGCAGATGAAAACCTGCTGATGAACAAGCACTACACGCAAGGCCGCAGCGGCAAGAGCATCACGAAGATTGTGTTGCATCACAACGCCGGCAACCTCACTATCAAAGACTGCTGGAACACCTGGCAGACACGTGAAGCTTCCGCCCACTACCAAGTAGACGCCGCCGGTCTTATCGGCCAGTTGGTGTGGGACAAGGACACCGCCTGGCATGCCGGGAACTGGGAAGCCAACACCACCAGCATTGGCATCGAGCACGCCAACAATCACACAGGCTATCCCTGGACAATCAGCGAGGCTACGCTCGAAAACGGAGCTCACTTGGTTGCAGCCCTGTGCCGGTATTACAAGCTGGGTCGCCCCGAGTGGGGTAAGAACGTGTTCGGACACAAAAACTTCGCCGCAACCTCCTGCCCAGGTGAAATCGCAGGCAGCCAAAACAGCAAGTATATGGCCCGTGCTCAGTATTGGTATGACCAGATGAGCGGCACTACACCCGCCTCGGCTACGCCTGCGCCCAAGCCGTCGGTGGATATTGATGCCCTTGAAGTGTCCTGGGTTTTGCTCCTAGGCTTGTGCCTTGATTTCCATTATTTCTCGGCTGGGGTGGTGTTCCCAAAATTCGGCTTCTACTTCAGCCGGCGTGCGGTAGCCCAGGCTCTGGTGGAGCCTTGACTCGTTCCACGAATTCACCCACTCAAACGTGGCAATCTCAACATCAACCACGTCGGTCCACAACCTGGTATGAATCAGCTCGTTTTTGTAGGAACGGTTGACGTTTTCAGCCCGTGCATTGTCATAAGAGTCACCAACAGTACCGGTCGAGGCGATAATTCCATGCTCAGCAAGACGCTCATTGTAGATAATGCTCACATATTGCGAGCCGTGATCCGAGTGGTGAACTAGACCGGTGGTCTTCTTGGCGCACACAATGGCTTGATTGAGTGCTTGCAACGGCAACGCTTCGGTGCGCATCGAGTCAGACAACGCCCAGCCGACGATCCTCCGGGAGAACACATCAGTCACGAAGGCGGCGTACACAAACCCTTTTCTGGTGCGCACATAGGTAATGTCTGCCACCCATAACCGATTAGGCCCACAGGCTCGAAACTCACGACCCACCAAGTCGGGGCGAGTGTCGGGCCTCTTGGGCTTATGTGTCGTCACAGGAGAACGGCCTTTACCTTTGCCAGACACACCTGCAAGGCGCATCAGACGCGCGGTCTGTTCACGTCCAATGTCGATTCCTTCACGGCGCAGCGCGTGCCACATTTTGCGAATCCCGTAGACACCGTAGTTTTGTTTATGAACTTCGGTAATGCGCTCTACTAGGGCGGCGTCGCGAAGGCTACGGACACTTAATCCCCGAGCCTTAGATTGGCGGTACCCACGAGAGGTAAGGAAACCGCCAACACGGTGTGTGTTTAACGTCGTGCAGATGAACTCGACGGTGAAATGATTCCGGTGTTTATCGATGAACTGGATCATTTCCGACGTTTTGGGTCGAGTTCCGATGCGAAAAAAGCCGACGCGGCCTTTAACAGCTCGTTGGTGTCGCGAAGCTCTTGATTCTCACGCCGAAGCTTGGCTACCTCTGCCACGAGGTCTTCGGGCAACGGCTCGGCAATACGACCGTCGCGGCGAGCAGCTTGTGTCCACTGCCGAGCAGTATGCCATGAGACGCCCAACTTCGGCGCCACTGCCTGGCACGCAGCCTGCATCGACATGTTTTCTGCCAGGATGCGATCCTCCACCAAGCGAACGACGCGGTCCTTGGCATCCTGGTCAAATTTTTGGGCATGTTCCAGATTTTCCCATCTACTCAGACGGAACAAAACCTGGGACACTTCACCTGACACCCTCGCTGTACCGAGAATGGAGTTTTAACTACTCAATAGTTTTTCGGTCTCCAAGCTACGGAACCGTAATTCTCTTTCTGCTCCGTACCGCGCCGAGCCTTCGAAAGGCAGCTCGGATAAATCAATCTGCTTCACCACGTCGAAAACTATTTTTACAGCCGACTGCATCACCTGACGCCGTAGTCCAATACTCGCGCAAAAATCTTCCCAGTGTCGCGCCCGAATAGCCTTGGTTTTTCCCGCAATCGGAAGCGCCATCGTCATGTCCCTATAGAACACAGTCGATGGCACGTCATAGACTGGCGATACCTTCCACTTCCCGGAACTCGATTGCAGCACAGAGATATTCTTGGCATGCACATCACCGTTGCCAGTCAACCAGGCATAAAAAAATTGCATGAAAAGATTTCTCGTGGCAACCGGCGGTGCATTCACCGTTTGTTGCACGGCACGCACGACGTCTTCAGCCGAAACATCATATTTCTTTGCCGGCAAAATATTCAATAACTGGGCTGCGTCCTCCATCGCCCATCGTTGCCCGGCATCACTACGGCACCAACAATCCCGGACGCCCTACCTGGTCATGCACTACCTCATGCTTGGCAACGGGTATACCCAGCTCCCGTGCATGTCGTAAGTGAAAAGCCTCATTAGCGACTAAATGTGGGTGCTCCGGTGGGTCAATCTTTAGGATTCCATGCCTGATGCGCACAGGAGCATTAACCATCGATGAAGACGCTTTAGTTTGTACGCCCGCAATGCCAACACCATCCACTGACGAGGTGAGAGCTGCAAAATCTTGCAGTCTCACATCTCCCATGACCAGTGACTTTTGCTCTTGAGGTTTCGTGCCTTCAGGAACTACTTGCACATCGCCAGGTAAATCATTGCCTATTGCCAATATCAAGCTTAACTCATCATCAGAAGAAGTTTTCACAGCTTTCCGCAGCACGGTGAGACGGTGCCCTTCAGGCAACAACCCTGCAAAAAAGCTCGGCAATCCTCCACCCGGCATCGTCACTGATGCAGAATTAACCGGCAAGGTAGTCGCTACAGGCGCCCCGGAATACTCTCCGACATAAGTAAACGAGAGAACCCCTACTTGGTCTTTAACTATTTTCCCGGCTAAGACACCATTTTTATATACATCAGCGTGCGTGATTCGTTTCAGACTTTCCATTACCGAATGTCCAGCTCCAAGCCGAGGGTCTCCAAGGTTGCCAGCACAGCTTTCACACTGGGGCTACCAGTGCCCTTCTCAATTTCACGCAACGTGCGATCGGAGATCCCAATCATCAAGGCAAGTTGGGGTTGGGTGAGCATGTATTCCTTGCGGGTACGCCGGATTACGCTGCCCAGTTTCCGCGCTTGCGTCGCACTATCAGCAGGTTGCAAACAACCAGCTCCAACGTGAGGGCCAGACATCAGGACGGAAAGATCCTTCCGTTTAGGTGTATTCTTAAGTTAAATCCTAGTACAGAAAACCAAGATCGGAAAGATCCTTCCGTTAGTGTTCTTCATCGCCCCGTTTTCGCACGCAAAAAGCGCAAACGGAATGATCTTTCCGTTTGCGCTCAAACGCCAGGCCCCAGGCAGGAAGTCTTATCTCAGCGCTTTCCTGCCCTAAACCTGAACCAGCAACAGAGCAGAATGCCAGATTTACTTCGCTGCAGAAGCTTCCTCGATGCGGGACTTCAAAGCCTCGAACTGCTCCAGAACCTCATCTGGGACCCGTGAGCCCAAGAAGTTGAGGTACTCAGCGTTGTCGTCGACATCGCTAGCCCACTCTGCAGGATCCACAGCCAGAACTTCTTTGACCTCATCCAAGCTGGTTTCCAGGCCGGTCAGGTCCAAGTCCTCTGCACGCGCGGTGTTACCCACGATGGTCTTTTCTGCGCCGACCTTGCCGTCGACACGCTCGGTGATCCACTTCAGCACGCGGGAATTTTCACCGAAGCCAGGCCAGATGATCTTGCCTTCGTCGTTCTTGCGGAACCAGTTAACCAGGAAGATCGACGGCATCAGGTCGCCGCCCTTCTTGCCCATGTCAATCCAGTGCTGCAGGTATTCACCAGCGTTGTAGCCCATGAACGGCAGCATCGCCATTGGGTCGTGGCGCAGCGCACCGACGGTTCCCTCGGCAGCGGCAGTCTGGCCGGAAGCCAGCAGCGAACCGATCATGGTGCCGTGCTCCCAATCGAAAGCTTCGGTAACCAGCGGGATAGTGTCGGCACGACGCCCACCGAACAGGATGGCGTCGATCTTCACACCGCGCCAGTCGTCGTATTCCGGGGCAGCGACAGGGCACTGGGAAATTGGCACGCAGTAACGGGAGTTCGGGTGCGCAGCCTTCTCCGCAGAATCCGGGGTCCAGTCATTACCCTTCCAGTCAATCAGGTGCTCTGGGGCTTCCCCATCCATGCCTTCCCACCAGACGTCGCCGTCGTCGGTCAGCGCAACGTTAGTGAACAAGGTGTTACCTGGTTCGATAGTGCGCATCGCAATAGGGTTGGATGCATAGTTGGTGCCCGGCGCGACGCCGAAGAAGCCGTTTTCTGGGTTCACGGCATACAGGCCGTCTTCGCGCAGGTGCATCCACGCAATATCGTCACCGACTACCTCTGCGGACCAGCCATCCAGCGTTGGGGTGATCATGGCCAGGTTGGTCTTGCCACAAGCGGATGGGAATGCGGCAGCAACGTTGTAGTTTTTGCCTTCTGGGCTGGTCAGCTTCAGGATGAGCATGTGCTCAGCCATCCAGCCTTCTTCTTTCGCCATGACCGAGGCGATGCGCAGCGCGTAGCACTTCTTCGCCAAAATGGCGTTACCACCGTAGCCGGAGCCATAGGACCAGATTTCTTTGCTCTTCGGGAACTGGGTGATGTACTTCGTTTCATTGCATGGCCAGGCAACATCTTCCTCGCCTGGTTCCAGCGGGGCGCCCACGGAGTGCAAGCAGCGCACGAAGGACCCTTCGTCGCCAAGCTTATCCAGGACTTCCGTGCCCATGCGGGTCATGGTGCGCATGGACATGACGACGTACGCCGAGTCCGTCAGCTGGATGCCCAGTTTTGGGTCTGGATCATTGATCGGACCCATGCAAAAAGGTACGACGTACATGCGGCGGCCTTTCATGGCGCCGGTGTAGACGTCGACCATTTCCTCTTTCATGGCCTGCGGCGGGGCCCAGTTATTGGTTGGGCCGGCACCTTCCTGGTCTTCTGTACAGATGAAAGTGCGCGATTCCACACGAGCGACGTCCGATGGGTTCGAGCGTGCTAGGTAGCTGTTTGGACGCTTTTCCTCATTGAGCTTGATGAGGGTTCCTGCGTCGACAAGTTCGCCTGCAAGCCGATCCCATTCTTGTTGCGAACCATCGACGAACACAACGTCTTCTGGTTGAAACATAGCAACGGCGTCGTTGATCCAGTTGATCAATTCTTTGTTCTGCGTTGGCGCTTCACCAACAAGTCCCGTGATTGGGGCGCTCATTTAGACTCCTGATCGGTCACTACAGCAGGTTGGACATGCCCCAGGGTAGCGACTACCAGGGGTGAAAGGTAATAACCACGTATAAGCGTGTATGCACGCACTGCCACTACCCCTGCTTATCCACATTTTGATTCTGCAAAATGTGCACTTACCACCCTCATACAGGGGTAATATCGCGCAGGTTTGGATCACCCGAAAACACCTGTGCCCACAGTGAAAGCCCCCGAATTGTTCTACTATTTTTGACAGGGAACAATAGGCAATAATGAATAACGCAATGAATACAGTCAATACACACAATAACCAGCAATCCCGCGGCATCGGCGAATTTCCTGCCGGTCGGCCCCCACAGACCGATTTCAACGAGGTTTTCAACAATGACCTCGACTACCCGCGGCTAGGCACCGTGACTTTTCGCCGCGGCTCGCTCAGCGACAACCAGCTGGCGACCTTCGAAAAGCACTGGCCAGAACTCGGCGCGATGCTTGCCGACGAACACGTCGACGTCGACAAGTGGTTTGGCCGCAGCGGCGCACCCACGATCGTGGAAATCGGCTCCGGCACAGGTACTTCAACCGCGGCAATGGCACCAAAAGAAGCAGATACCAATATTATTGCCGTCGAGTTGTACAAGCCCGGCCTGGCGAAGCTACTTGGGCAGGTAGTACGCGAAGACATCCCGAATATCCGCATGATCCGCGGCGACGGCATGGAAGTACTCATGCGCATGTTCGCCCCAGAATCGCTCGATGGCATCCGCGTGTTTTTCCCGGACCCATGGCCGAAAGCCAAGCACCACAAGCGCCGCATCATCCAATCCGGGCCGTTGAACCTGTTTGCCTCTCGCCTAAAACCCGGCGGAGTGCTGCATGTGGCCACCGACCACGCGGACTATGCCGAATGGATTAACGAGTTGGTCGAGGTCGAGCCGCAACTAGAATACAAAGGCTGGCCATGGCCGGAATGCCCACAGCTGACCGACCGCCAACTGATCACCAAATTCGAAGGCAAAGGCCTAGAAAAAGACCACATTATTAATGAATACTTGTGGGTGAAGCGCTAGGCAGAAATGCCCCGCCCCATGAACCCGCAGGACCCGTAGCAGCCGTGCGGCACGTACGGCTGCACACCCCATAGCCTCATAAAACCCGAAAAAATACGAGAAATACTGGATATACCGAAAATATGGACGCACATACCGCACACACCGCGCAGAATCATTCTGCGCACACTAGTTCAGCGCACAACAACACTCTGCTGATGATCTGGGACGCACCAAACCTGGACATGGGGCTGGGCTCCATCCTGGGTGGCCGCCCCACCGCTAATTCCCGTCCGCGTTTCGACGCCATCGGCCGCTGGATTCTGGAAATCTCTGAAGAAGAAAACCTCACCCCAGAAGCCTGCGTGTTCACCAATGTCTCACCCGGCGGCGCGGAGGTCATTCGCCCATGGGTAGAAGCACTGCGCAACGTCGGCTATGCCGTATTCGCAAAACCAAAAATCACCGAAGAATCTGATGTGGACCCTGACATGGTCGCCCATATCCGGCAGCGGTTCGAGGAAGGCAGCTTAAGCGAGATCGTCGTCGCCTCTGCCGACGGCCAAAACTTCCAGGAGCTGCTCGAAGAACTCATCAATGCCGGCATTCCCGCCACCGTGTTGGGTTTCCAGGAGCACTGCTCGTGGGCTGTGAGCCACGAAGATATCGGTTTTGTGGACCTGGAAGATATCGAGGGGGTCTTCCTCGAACCACTGCCGCGGGTTAGTCTGGATGCGCTGCCGGAAGAAGGCGCCTGGTTGGCACCCTTCCGCCCGCTGTCGTCACTGTTGTCTAACCGTTAGGAACCGGCATGTTTTTCAGGTGGGGGCAGTTTTCCTATGCCCATCGCAGGATCATTCCACTGCTAATCATCGCGGCTATCGCCGTGGTCTTCACGGTTTTTGGCACCAAGCTCGACGATCGCCTCAGCCAGGAAGGGTGGGAAGACCCCCGCGCGGCATCGACCACCGCTGCTGAAATTGAGGCCGAGACCTTCGGGCGGGACCGCAACGGCGATGTCATTTTGCTGTTCGACAACCCGCAAGAAAACTTAGAGGCTGCGCGCGCCCACCTGAATTACCTGCAAGAACAGTACCCAGACCAGATCGCGCAAGTCACCAGCTATTTCGATACGCGCAATCCAAACTTGCTATCCGACGACGGCTCGGTAGCGTTCGCGGCCATCGGTTTAGCAGGTGACGACGAGCAAACTCTGCGTGATTTCCGCACCATCCAGGATGATCTCACCGGCGCCGCAACCGCCCAGGGCCTAGATATCGAGGTTGCCGGAGCCACCGCCGTTGCTGATGCTTTGGACGACGGCATGGCGCACGATATCTCGGTTGCCGAACGCGCAGCATTACCGCTGGTGGGCTTGCTGTTGCTGTTCGTCTTCGGTTCCGTCGTCGCCGCGTTTATGCCGTTGATCGTCGGCGCGCTGTCGATCATGGGCTCCATCGGCATTCTCTCGGTATTGGCCGGGTTTATCCAGGTCAACGTGTTTTCGCAGGCCGTCGTCACGTTGCTGGGCCTAGGCCTGGCCATCGACTACGGGCTATTTATGGTCTCGCGTTTCCGCGAAGAACTAGATAAAGGCCGTGATACCCGCACAGCCGTTGCGATTACCACCGCCACCGCTGGGCAAACGGTGGTCTTTTCCGCACTCATGGTGGCCGTTGCCATTTCCAGCCTGCTGATTTTCCCGCAGGCGTTTTTGAAATCCGTGGCTTATGGCGCGATTTCCGCCGTCGGCCTCGCAGCACTGCTTTCGGTAACGGTGCTACCAGCAATTTTCGGCATGCTCGGCCACAACATCGACAAGTGGACGGTACGCAAGACCAAACGCTCCCGCCCAATCGAGGAAACCTTCTGGTACCGCGTGCCACGCTGGGCCATGAGCAAAGCTCGCTGGTTCACCGTCGGCATCACCGCCCTGCTGCTCGCACTGACCATCCCGCTGTTGGGTGTCAGCTTCGGCGGCATCAACGAGACCTATCTGCCACCGAGCCACGAAACCCGCCAGGCCCAGGATCGCTTCAACGAGGAATTCCCGGAACACCGCACCGAGCCCATCAAACTTGTAGTCAAGGGGGCCGATAACCAGCAGCTTGTCGACGTCGTCTTGCAAGCCCGTGAGATCGAAGGGCTGACCTCCCCCATGGCGCCGTCCAGCCAGACCATAGACGGCACCACTGTGTTGAGCGCCGGTATTGCAGACCGCGAAGATAACGCCGAAGTTATCGAACAACTGCGCGCGATTACAGCACCGGAAGGCGTGGAACTTTACGTCGGCGGTACCCCGGCGATGGAAGTCGAATCACTCGAAGCGCTGTTTGAGAAACTGCCGTGGATGGCGCTGTACGTTATTGTCGCCACGTTCTTGCTGATGGCCGCGGTGTTCGGCTCGCTGATCATTCCGGCAAAAGCCATCATCATGACGGTGCTGACCTTAGGCGCCACCCTGGGTATTTTGACCGGCATGTTTGTCCTCGGCGCTGGTTCCGGACTATTGGATTTCTCGCCGGGCCCACTGATGAGCCCGATCCTGGTGCTGATCATCGCCATCATTTATGGCTTGTCGACGGACTACGAGGTCTTTTTGGTTTCGCGCATGGTGGAAGCCCGCAAGCGTGGAGCGTCAACCGACGACGCCATCAACTACGGCACCGCGCACACCGGCCACATCATTACGGCCGCCGCGCTGATCATGATTGTGGTGGCTGGCGCATTCGGATTCTCCGATATCGTGATGATGAAATACATCGCCTTCGGCATGATCTTCGCGCTCTTCCTGGATGCCACTATCGTGCGCATGTTCCTCGTACCAGCTGTGATGCACCTGCTGCGCGAAGACAACTGGTGGGCACCAGCCTTCGTGCACCGAATTTATGAGCGCATGGGGCACGGCGCATACGAAGAAACCGTGGTCCCGGCTGGGCGGATGGCGGATGCTTCTGGTCCGGAGGGTGATCTTGCCCCGGAAAACGGCCGTGCCCCGGACGGTGACTATGAACAGTACGACCTTGCCCCGGAAGACGACCTTGCCCCGGACGATGACCATGCGCAGTACGAGGAGCAGTACGAGCTAGATGAACCGCGCGAGCTGCATGAGTCCGAAGTCGTCGCCGATACCAAAGCCATTCGCAGCGGACGCACCACTGACCAAGATCGCGATCTGATTCCGTTCGCGGAACTGATGAAACGTTTAGAAAACGAAAAGTAGGTGGTGGCAACGATGAAGAGCAAGGTCGGAAAATGCCTGCGGTGGATACTGCCGCTGGCAGTGCTCGCCATCATGGGAATTTTCTTCCGTGAAGAGCTAGATTTCCTCAGCGAGGGTTTCCGCACTCTTCGCCACGCGCAACCTTGGCCCATCGTCGTCGTGTTCCTCACCTTCGCGTTTTCCTTGCTGGCGATGGCCGAGGTGATGCGCAAGTTGTTTGTCGCCGGTGGTGTGCCCGTCTCATTCAAAGAGTGCAACAACATTGTCTTCGCCTCCAATGCCTGGTCGACGACACTTCCCGGTGGCCCAGCCTTCGCCGCGATCTTGACGTATAAAGTGCAGCGCGCCTGGGGTGCGTCCGTGGTGCTGTGCGGCTGGTTTTTTGTCCTCTCTTCTACAATTTCCACGCTCTGGGTCGTGTTGATTGGTTTTACCGGCGTATTTTTCTGGGGCGCGGATGTGGCGTTGTGGTCATTAATAGTATCCCTGGCGTTGATGTTGGGGCTGTGCAGCGGCCTGTACTGGGCTTCCTGCAATACCCGGACCGTGGAGCGCTGGTTCAAAAACCTCCCGTGGAAAAAGACCGACAAGCTCGTCGAACACGTCAACAAGCTCGACCAAGTGTCGTTGAACTTGGGGCAATTTTCCTGGGTCACTGTCATGGCGTTTTTGAACCGAGCTTTCGACGCCATCTCGTTGTGGGCCTGCGCCTGGGCAGTGACCGGTAATATGCCGTCATTCTGGCCTGCCGACGACCACACCACCATCATGGGCATTAGCGTCGCGTTTATTACCGCCAAGCTGGCGGGTTCCGCGCAAATCACCCCGGCGGGCGTCGGCACCGTGGAAATCGCGATTATCACCGCGCTAGTGGCCACCGGCATGACGGCTGTCGATGCCACTGGCACGGTGTTGGTCTACCGGCTGATCACCTTCGTTTTCTACAGCGCAATCGGCTGGGTCATCTACTTCGCCTACTACGCACGCAAGGGCATGTCCTATGCCGCGCTGCGCCAGACTGATCCGGAAGAAACCAGCGACGTAAAATAACTGGCATGCCGACGTTTACCCGCCACGCACCTGCCCGTCCGATCATCTTCGATGCCATCGCGCTGGCAGTTTTCGCCTTACTTGCACGTATTGCCCACCAGTCTGCGGACATGCCACTGTCTTTCGTGGGCTGGTTATCCACGCTGTGGCCATTCCTTATTGGGCTGGGTCTCGGCTGGTTATTGCTTTCCCGCGCGTCGGCGCCCACAATGGTTAGCGGTGCGCGCAACGGCCGCGGGGCGGCCATCGTGTGGTTGTGCACCGTCATCGTGGGGCTGGTCATCTGGGCGTTGCGTAATGGTGCGGTGCCGCACTGGTCATTCGTGTTGGTCGCCAGTGCGACGTCCGCACTGTTCATGTTCGGTTGGCGCGCTGCCGTCGCGCTGGCCGGTTCCCGCAAATGATACCGAGCCCAGAGTTCCTAGCTAGTTCCTAGTAGTTTCTCGCTAGTTCCTAGCTTCTTTCTCGCTTCCGGAATGCGAGACGTCACCGACATCGGCAAGCTCCTGCACCCGTCGTTGCTCGCGCTGCTCCCGCCTGCTGTGTCGACGCATCCGCACCAAGTCAGCGACATACACCGCCACAGCCACCCAAATGATGATGAAGCCGATCCAGCGCTGCTGCGACATCGGTTCTTGCGTAATAAACAGCGCCCACAACATCAGAATCGTCGGGGTGAGATATTGCAGCATGCCGATCGTCGACAGCGGCAGCATGTGCGCACCGCGGGCATAAAACAGCAGCGGGGTGGCTGTGACCAGACCGCACGACATCATCAGCAGGGTATGCCCCCAGCCATCACTGGCGAAAGTGGATTGTTGCTCTGGGTGCACGCTGATATATGCCACATAGCCCAGCGCGAATGGCAGCATGATCATCGTTTCTGCCCCGACGGAGAAAAACGCGGACACGGCGACTTTCTTCTTCAGCAGGCCATAGGTACCAAAACTGAAGGCCAGCGCAAGCGCGATCACTGGTGGCTGGCCGCTCAGGAACGTCAAATACACCACGGCTACGGCCGCGATAGCCACGGCCACCATCTGCCAACGGCGTAGGTGCTCACGCAAAATCAACACGCCAAGCGCCACCGAAACCAGCGGGTTCATGTAATAGCCCAGTGAGGCATCAGCGACGTGATCATTCATCACCGCCACCACGTAGGTGCCCCAATTCACGGTGATCACCACGCCAGCAGCGGCCAAACGCCACCAGGTAGCCGCACGCACCTCATAAACCTCGCGCCACCGGCCAGTCACCAACAAAATTCCCACCATCAACACCGCAGTCCAGATGATGCGGTGCGCCAGAATTTCGAGCGGGCTAGCAGGATCCAACAGTGGGAAGAACGCGGGAAACACACCCCACAGCACATAGGCGGCGACGATATATTGCATTCCACTACCGTAGCCGGACCGCTGCCGCTGGCCGACAATTAGCTGGCTGCAGGCTACTGCCCCCCGAAAATAATCTATATCAATACATAATAGAAGCTACGATTACCTAGAATCATTTTTTCTTAGTAACTTAGAATAAATGTATTACATCGTATAGTAGATTCGGTTCTCTGTATTCTCTTAGTACATGCACCCACCCTGAAGGGATAGTCGCGCTCTCATTTTGACCGTAGGTAACCCCTAATAGATATTGAATTGTCAGATCTGGATAAAAGTCAATAAAGTCCTCGACACCACGGCGAATTCCCATTGGTTGCAATGACCAATAGCCTCCACGTAAACGAACCAGCCCTTCCCCTATCAGTAGAGTTACGTCTTGGTGCGAAACCATAGATCCTTCGAGGAATTCTACGGCTACCGCACAAAGAGAATTTCGACTCCACGGATCACTGGGATCTGCTCCAATAGAATTGAACCGAGAAATTAAATCATCGGTAGATTCTTGAGCAAAATCGATAAAAAGGCTTAAAGACGTATTGTCAATGAACACACTTCTACCTAACCCTTAGGCTTGAACAAGAGCCCACAGCCCATATGATGCTTGATACTCGCATCGTAAACGAGAATAGTTAGGGTGGCTGTTATGGAAAAGTTTCCGAAATGAAAGACATTCTGCTTTCGAATGCGTCCACTTAAGAACATGATCAAAATTTCGGCCCTCAACGTACCCCTGCGTCGCCAAATGCGGACTTATTACGGAGTCCATAAAAGCCGGACGGGCAACAGCTCGATCAGAACCATTAAAAACCATCAGCAGGGCGAAAAAGATAGCCAATAAGGCTCTCAACACTGTTTTTAGCCTAATCATTTTAACAGAGCTCGATTCGATCTACACGCCCAGTTGGTGCCCAAGCAATATTATGTCTACTATTATCTACCACAACCGCACACCTACTATCAGGGGCAAAGGCGAGAATCACTTTAACTCTTAAATCTATCCCACAATTGTTATAGACTTGTATGAATCCGCCGGCCTCTTTTTTAGCCTCAATGCAGGCCGGAGGAGTAGAGATGCGCTCCTCCATCATAAAGTCAAACTCATCCAATTCAGATATATGAACTTCTGTACCTCGGGGAACCATAAGCGAACTCCCCGCATCCAATACAGTCACAGTACTTTCCTCCAGTTCACCGGCAGAGGCTACGGTGTTCTGTTGGGCTGATTGAAGAATTAATAATGAACATAAAAGCGTAATGATTTTTTCATTCTTACGGCTCCAAACTCGACCAGGTTAATGACATGCCCCACAGTAGCATAGGATAGTCTGATTTGACACAGAATTTCATATGGCTTTAGCATATCCTCGATCTTGACGCGTTTACCTGCAAGTATTTGAAGTCTTTAACCTGACTTGGCTCAAATTAGTGCGGAAATAATCACGCGATCGTTTTGCCAACAATTATTTCATCAACAAACTCACGCACCAAAGACGGTAATCGCATCGCCGCATGCACAATCTGCCCACCGACTTCCAACTCGAAACTGTGGCGTTACCCATGCCCCGGAACGCCTTTCATCACCGGATAGATTGAGCCATCGTTCCAGAGCCTAGGGCTTATCCTTAATAACAGACGGAAAAGTGGCTTGTCCCGCAATAATCTGTGCAAAATCAGCATCCATAGAGCCAAGTAGGCGTATCGCGTAGCGATGAGTAGCCCAAAGGCGATTAGTATCGAGCATCGGGCGTAGATGCGCACCCCGGTTCCTCACTAACTAAGCTCCTATAGCTACCAGGTGCAAAGCAAAGCCTGCAACAGCTGGCAGCCCAGCAACCTACATCGGCGCGATCGGGTGCTTTTTCGGCAAGTCTTCCACATGCTTAGTCGCCAACTGGCGTAGCGCTTGCCGCAGCTTCAACCTGGTCTCCGAAGGCTGGATCATGGCATCGATATAGCCGCGCTCAGCAGCCACATACGGCGAAGTCATATTCTCGTCGTAAAAGTCCATGAACACTTTCTTCATGTACCCACGCTGCTCCGGCGGGGTTTGCTCCAACTGCTTGCCCTGGATCATGACGACGGCCGCGGCCGCACCCATCACCGCGATCTGCGCGGTCGGCCACGCAAAATTGATATCACCGGACAAGTTCTTCGACCCCATCACCGCGTACGCACCGCCATAGGCTTTGCGCACCACCAACGAAATCTTCGGCACCGTGGCCTCCACCAAAGCGAAAGCAAAACCAGCTCCCCGGTGAATCAACCCGGCCTTTTCTTGCTCCACACCCGGCAAATACCCAGGGGTATCGGCAACGAAGATCAGCGGAATATTATAGGCATCGCAAATGCGGATAAACCGCGCGCCCTTATCAGCAGCATCGGCGTCGATACAACCAGCAAAGTGCATCGGGTTATTCGCTACAAAACCCACCGCCTGACCATCAATACGCCCAAAAGCGGTGACCATATTCGGCGCGAAATTTGCCTGCAACTCAATCAGCTGATCGTCGTCACCCAACAACTTCAGCACATCAATAATGTCGTAACCGGCATTCGTGTCATCCGGCATGAATTCGTCGAGCTCTGGGGTGTGCGCGACTTCCTCGTCACTAGGCGCCAAAAACGACGGTGCCGGATCATGACACGTCAACGGCAGGTGATCCAAAAGATCACGCACCAGCTCAAAGGCATCTTCTTCGCTGTCAACAACGGCCTGTACGTTACCGTTACGCTCCTGCTGGCGCGCACCACCGAGTTCCGCGGAGCTGACTTCCTCGCCGGTGACCTCTTTGATCACAGCCGGGCCGGTGACATACATTTCGGCCTCACCATCCACCGCGATAACAAAGTCCGTGGTCACCGGGGCATACACCGCTCCACCAGCGGATTTACCCAACATGATGGAAATCTGCGGCGCATACCCCGACAGCGGCATCTGCCGACGCGCGATCTCGGAATACATCGCCAGCGACGTCACCGCATCCTGAATACGCGCACCACCAGAATCCTGAATACCAATCACCGGGCAGCCGATGCGGGCAGCCATATCCATCACCTGCGTGACTTTCTGGCCAAACGTCACACCAACGGAACCGCCATAGACAGTCTTATCGTGCGCATAGATACACACCGGGCGGCCGCCGATGCGCCCATACCCAGTGACCACACCATCCGAGTACACCGCATCGTCATCGCCCGGGGTCTTACCCAGCGCGCCGACCTCCATGAAGGAGCCGTCGTCAAGCAAAGCATTAATGCGCTGCCGGGGAGTGGTGCGCCCGGCCTCATCACGCTTTGCCCGCGCCCGCTCCGAACCAGGATCCTGCGCCTTTTCTAAACGACGACGCAGGTCAGCGAGTTTCTCGGCGGTATTAGTCACCTAGTGCTCCTCCCGTGCAGCGGGGATCTTGCTCTTCATCCAACGGTCCATGTGCTCTGCGACGATGCCAATTGCTGGCTCATCCGGCACCGCCAGGTGATCGCCCGGCAGCTGAACGATCTCTAACTCATCGACGATAGCACCCCAGCCGCCATCCGGATCAATATCGGCGTAGCGTGGCTCCAATTCAATTGCACCATCATGCATACGTTCCGCGCGGAACAACAGCACCGGCAGGTCCACATCCGCCCAGCGCGCAAAATCAAGCTTGCCCAGGATCATGTTGTCCACGAAACTGGCGCGCTGGTGTTCCAAAACCCCCGCGGATAGCCCATGCTCAGAAGCATCAGAGCTAGCCAGGAACTGCTCCAGCATCTGCATCAAGGCTTCCTCGCCGGCGGTTTCTAGCAGCTCGTACGGTACCGGGAAGTCCAAGCCGTAGGTACGTTCCGCGAATGCGGCGTAGCGCTCCCAGCGGGCCTTGGTCTCATCCAAAGTATCCGGAATCGGCTCAGACGGCTGGGTGGTATCCAACAACGCAATATAGGCGAGGTCAATGCCGTGGGTCGAGTTGTCGGCGTTATCAGCATTGTCAGCGTTACCAGAGTCGGCAAGCAACTGCGAAGCCGCCTCATACGCCAACGCTCCACCAAAGGACCAACCGCCCAGGATGACCGAGCGTCCCTTCGCATACTTGCGGATATCGCCCAGGTAATCCGCCACGCGCTCTTCCAAGCTGCCCTCGCGACGCTCCACACCGTAGACCGAAACCTCTTGCGGCAAGCGGCGTGCCAGCGGCTGGTACACCACCGAACTACCACCGGCCGGGTGGAACATGAAGACTACCGGCGCATCAGCACTGCCCTCACGCAGCACGCGAATATTGCCCTCGACGTCGGTTTCCAGGCCCTGGCGCACCACGTCGGCAATTTCTTCCAGGTTTTCTGCCTTGCCGACGAGCTCGGACCCGATGCTCATGCCACTGCGCTCACTCAGACGCTCGGCGATCTTGCCTGCGACTTCGCTGTTGATCTCCGGCAACGTGCTGGTGACACCAGCGGCCGCGCGACCAGTCAGGCTGGCCCAGGTAGCAAACACCAGGCGCTCAGCAGCATCGCGTGGCGCCACACCGACGCCTTCTGCCTGCGTGGCATAGGACTGTTCGGACTGATCTGACTGTTCAGACTGATCGGCAGATCCTTGCTCGGCAGAGCTCTTCGCCGAGGAGCTCTGGTCATCCCGCACGGCAGCACCGCTTTCCTGTGCTTGGCCAGCAGAGCCGTGCTTTTCCGCAACAGCCTGGTTGACCATCGCCACGACATCCGCCACCGACGCATCACGCAAAGCCTGCACCTGCAGCGGCGGGATTTGGAAATCATTTTCCACGCGGTTTTTAATCCGCATGCCCATCAGCGAATCCAGCCCCAGATCAATCAACGGCAACTCGCCAGGCAGATCTTCCGCATCGTAGCCCATGGACTCAGAAACGATGGCGCGCAGGCGCTCCTCGACGGTTTCGGTCTCCGGATCCCAACGCACCGCCGAATCCGCACCAGGCATGCCCAGGTTGTTTCCGGCCGCTGCGGCAGCGGCTGCACCTTCGGCACCGGTTGCACCGGCCGGCGGTGATTCTGGGATCGGCGCCACCCCTAAATTCTGAGCTTGCGCACTACCTTCGCCAGCACCACCGCCGTCGGCAAGCGCCAACGTGGTAGCAAAACCTTCTGCAACCACAACGCCCGCTGTCATATCGTGCACAGTCAAAGCCACGCCACCGACATTGCGCTGCGCGATCGTCGTCAACTCGCCCTGGGCGGGCAACGTGCGCGGTTCTTCTGCTGCCACCAGCTGCGCGCCCGGCTGCATTGCCTCGGCAGCTGCTTCCAGCAACGCCAGCGCCGAAGGCACCTGGTCAGCATCCACGGAAAACGCGGTGCGCCCATCCGGCAAATTCACCCGGGTGCCCGGCAACCCGGCAGCACCGGCACTCGGGCGGGCATTCGTCCAATACCGTTGCTTCTTAAAGCGTGTGTTGGGCACCGCGGCGTACTCACCGCTGCCATACAACTGCGAGAAATCCACCGGTTGGCCCAAAACATAAAGCTGCGCCAGCAGATCCACCAGGTTGTTTGCGGAATCTTCCTTGCGCTTCAGCGTCTTCAGCAGCTTCGCATTAGCCTTGTCGACGCTAAAAGCAGTGTTCATCATGCCCATCAGAGCAACCGGGTTCGGGCTGATTTCCACCATCGTGTTGTGCCCATAGGCAAAGGCGCTCGCGACCGCATCCTGGAAATACACGGGCTGGCGCGTCATTTCCAGCCAATAATCCTCGTTATGCACCACCGCACCACGCTGGTGGTGAAGTTTGTCCACTGAAGAGAACAACGGGGTGTGCAACGGAGCAGGTTCGATGCCTGCGATAGCACCTTCCAACTCACCGAGCAGCGGTTCCACCATGGAAGTGTGGCCGGCACCCTTCACGTCCAGCGCACGGGCAAATTTACCTTCGTCTTCGAGCTTTTCCACCAGGCGCAAAATCGCAGCCCGTGGACCACCGACCGTCGTCATTCCCGGACCTGCGTACACTGCGGGTTCCACATCAGCGAATTCTTCTTGCTCGGCGTAGTCCGCAATCTGCTGTGCGGACAGTTCAACAACAGCCATCGCGCCTTGCGCATCACCGGTCAGTGCGTTTTCGCCTTCGCCCATCAGCCGAGCACGATGGCAGGCGATCAACATAGCATCCTCGGCGCGCACACCACCGGCAGCATAGGCTGCGGCGATTTCACCCATGGACATGCCAATCACGGCTGCTGGGCGTGCACCGCACTGCGCCAGCAAATCCGTCAGCGCAATTTGGATTGCGGTGATCGCGACCTGCGCGGTTTCGGTGTTATAGGTCTGCTCATCGTCCCGAACCAATTCCAGCACGGACCAACCGCCCTCAAAGTCCACGATCTCGTCGAGCTCCGCCATCCTGGCGGCAAATTGCGGTGACTGTTCCAGTAAGTCCTTGACCATTTTCCGGTGCTGGGAACCAAAACCGGAGTACACAAATACCGGGCCCGGAGTTTCCGGTGCGTCTCCGCTAAACGCAGACGTCGCAGCCTTGCCCTCGGCGAGCTTACGCAGGCGCTTCACAGCTTCACTGGCATCCGCGGCAACAATGGCAGCACGCGAACGGCCATGATTACGCTTTGCCAATGTGCGCGCAACCGCGGTGAGATCAAAATCCTTGTCGTCCTGGGCGCCTTCCAGGTAATCGGCCAAATCGCCCGCTGCTTGCCGACGCCGTGATGGCACCAGGCCAGAAATCGGCAACACCACGTGGTCGCTATTCAGGCGCGCCTGAGTTTCCGTAGCCACGTCCGCAGCGCCATCGTGCGCCAACGCGTCCTGCGCTGTAGCGTCCTGCTCCGCGGCCTTCTGCGCTGCAACATTCTGGGACGCCCGAGCCCCATCGTATTTTTGCACCACGACGTGCGCGTTTGTCCCGCCAAAACCGAAGCCAGAAATGCCGGCGATCTTGTTGTCCGAAGGCCACTCTCGTGGGTCTTCGACAACCTCCAGGCGTTCTTTCTCAAAGTCGATATAACGGTTCGGCTCCGAGAAGTTCACCGACGGCGGCACAGTATCGTTCTGGATCGACAGCACAACCTTGATCAGGCTGGCAATACCGGCAGCAGATTCCGAGTGGCCGATATTCGACTTCACCGATCCAATCAAGGTGTCTGTTTCCCGGCGCGGGCCAAGCACCGCGCCCAATGCGCTGGCTTCAATTGGATCACCGAGGATCGTGCCGGTGCCGTGTGTTTCCACGTAATCGACGGTCGCTGGATCAATCCCGGCATCAGCATAAGCCCGACGCAACACGTCGATCTGTGCCTCTGGGTTCGGCGCGGTCAAACCATTCGAGTGTCCGTCGGAGTTCGTCGCGCTGCCCTTAATCACCGCCAAGATCTCATCACCAGCGGCTTCGGCGTCGGCAAGCCGCTTCAGCACCATTACACCGGCGCCGTCGGCACGCACGAAACCATCGGCATCATCGGAAAACGCGTGAATGGCACCCGACGGGGAAATCACGCCGAGCTCGCCAAAGGCAGTGGAAACAAACGGCGACGCCAGGATGTTCACGCCACCGGCGATAGCTACCTCGCACGAGCCATAACGCAACTCGCGCACCGCCTGGTGCACCGAAACCAGCGACGAGGAACAAGCGGTGTCCACGTTCAACGATGGGCCTCGGAAATCGAAGGCATAGCTGATGCGGTTCGGGATCACAGCCGAAGAAGTACCCGTCAGCGCGTATGGGTGGGCTTCGGCCGGGTCAGCGGCGATCAGCATGCCGTAGTCATTATTCGAACTACCCATGAACACGCCGACGGGTTTGCCCTTGAGCTCATTGGCTGGCAGGTGCGCGTTTTCCAGGGCGTGCCAGGTCAGCTCCAGCATGATGCGCTGCTGCGGATCCATATTGGTGGCCTCAATAGGAGAAAGGCCAAAAAATTCCGGGTCAAAACTGGCGATATCGTCCAGGTAGCCGCCGGAAAGATTGATCTTGCCCATCTTCTCCGACATCACCGGGTCAGACTGGTACTCACTCCAACGCCCCAGCGGCAGCTCGCCAGTGGCGGTGCGGCCTTCTGCCAGCAGCTTCCAGTATTCGTCCAAGCCATCTGCCTGCGGGAAGCGGGCAGACATACCGACGATCGCGATATCACCACCAAAGGCACCAGCGCCGCCATGCGCACCGTTTCCGGCACCAGCGACGTCGGCACGCTCATAAGACTGCTGAGCAGCCCCGGCCCGCGCACTACCTTCCGCCGGACCGTCGACCAGCCGTTGAGCCAGCGAGGCGATGGTGGGGTATTCGTAAGCGATAGTCGGATCCAACCGAGTATCCAGCAAGGTTTCCAATTCACCCGACAGGATCACCGCATCGCGCGAAGAAAGCCCCAGCGCTTCCAGCGGCTTGTTTTCCGATACCTCTTCGACAGGAAGGTCAGTAACCTTCACTACCCACTCGGTCAGCCAGCTCTTCAGCTGCTCAACTGTCATTTAGGCTTCTCCCTCAGATCCCTCATATTTCTTCTTTGCTACCTGCCGCGCGATCTTGCCTGCCGACGAACGGGAGAGCTCGCCAGGAGCCAGGAACTGAATATCATACGGACGCACACCATGGCGTGCAGTAACTTCCGCGCGGATGGCTTGAATTGCCTGTTCATCGCCTGATTCTTCAGCTTGGTCACCGCGTTCTACCAACAGCACCAATTCTTCAGTGTTATCCGCAGCAATCGCGAATGCGGCCACGGAATCACTGCGCACGTGATCACTGGCAGACATCACGGTGTGCTCAATATCCTGCGGGTAGTGGTTGCGCCCGGCAATCACCACCATATCTTTCAGACGCCCGGTGATATACAGCTCGTCGTCGATGAGCACGCCAAGGTCTCCGGTGGCCATCCAATTATCAGCTGGGGCGTTAGCAACGTGGGAATTGTCGAGACGCTCGCCGATCGTGTTACGGAAAGTAGCCGCGGTTTCTTCCGGGCGGTTCAGGTAGCCAGCGGCCATGTTATCACCATGGCACCAAATCTCACCGACGCTCAATTCCGGCAACTCAGCCTTCGTTTCTGGATCGACGATAGCCAGGTACTGCGGACGCACCACTTCACCATTAGAAATGAACGCCACGCCGTCATCGCTGCCGGTCTCGACAGCTTTGCCAGCAGAGATCTCGTCCCGATCAAAATACTTGATCTTCGGGCGGTCGCCAGTCTGCGGCGTAGTCACCATCAGCGAAGCTTCTGCCAAGCCGTACGACGGGCGCAGCATGCGACGCGTCAGCCCCTTCGACTCGAAGGCATCCAGGAAGGAATTCAGCGCTTTCACTGTCACTGGCTCTGAACCAATGATGATGCCGTTAATATTCGAGAAATCCAGGCCGTCTTCGTTGCCGTAGCGCACGGCCAGATCCAGCGCGAAGTTGGGGATCACGGTATAAACGCCCCGGTGATCGTCGCCCTCCCGAGCCGATATCATGCGTGTCCAGCGTGCTGGCTGCTGGATGAAGTCTTTCGGCGACATCAGCTCGGTCTGCAATCCCATGATCGTGGCAAACAGATTCAGAATGATGCCCATGTCGTGGTGCAGCGGCAACCATGAGACCAGGCGCAACGGCAGGCGTAGGCGGGCGGCTTCAAAAATCTGCAGCACGTTGGTCAGAATCGAACGGTTCGTCAGCTCCACACCAGCTGGGGTGCGGGTGGAACCCGAGGTGTACTGCAAAAAGGCAGGTTCGTCGATGGGCATAACCGTCGACGACGCCATGCGCTGCTGGCCTTCAATGGTTTGCTGCGGATTGACATAAGAATCCGCCAGAGAATTCGGCAGCGAATCCACCGCCAAGATGCGCGGACGCTCGCGGGATGGCAGCTTCTTGAAGTGATCGCGCACCGCGGCCGCCGACGGACGGTTGGTCAGCACCAGTTTTGGCCCGCAATCGGCAAACACGGCAGTCAGGTGGCCTTCGTGGCCCGGCTCGTTCGGGTCATAGAGCGGCACCGGGACCATACCGGCATACATTGCCCCGACGAAACCGAAAATGTATTCCGGAGAGTTACCCATCAGGATCGCAACTCGGTCACCCATTTTGGCGACCTGCTGCAGGCGAGCTGCTACCGACTTGATACGGATATTGATCTCTTGCCGGGTGAAATCAACCGGAGTGCCTGCTCGCGACTGAGAGTAATCCCAGAACCGCAAGCAGTGCCGGTCTGCTCCGCCGGTGTGCAGATCACCCTGGTACAGCAATTCAGCCAACCCCACCAGTGACAATTGTGGCGCGAGTTTCAAATTGCCCTGGCCGTCGTAAAACTGACTCATTGCTGCTTTAAGATCCATGGTGATTCCTTTGCTGAGCTAACACCGGTACATCTAGCACCAGTATGAAATGTTTGTTTGTCTAAGATTCCAGCCTACGTTGGCGCAGAAGTCATGCAACTACCAGGTACTATCGGAAACAAAACAAGAAACGTTAACGTCACTATCAAATCCGGCTAACCCTGATCGATTATCTCAATAGCCCAATTCTTAATCCACTCATCCGCCGTCGTACCCGGAATTACTTCCTCATTGGTGCCGTACTGGGCATGCGAATTATTCGCCAGTTCCAGAGCCCGACCAAACGCATCCAACACGCTTTCCGGCGCGGCACAGATTGGATCACTCGGGGCGCAAATCTGGAAAGTGCGATCGTGCAACGCACCGAAACCATCGCGCGCACCACGCATCGACGCTCCCGGGGTTACGCCCTGCACCAATCCTTCGAGAGGCTGCAAAGCAACCTCGGCGCCTACCCCACCAACCGGGACTCCCGGGTTAATCCCCTGGTCTGCAGTACGGCGGCCGTCGGCAAGCAAGGCAATGCCACGTACACGCTCCGGTGGAATCGGCCCACGGTGGTTGCCGGTCTCATTAGCGATATCACCCATGATCACAGCGCCCTGGGAAAAGCCCGTCATCACGAAATCCGTCAGCGGGCATTCCTCATGCGTGGCAGCCAAGCGTTCGCGAACCTTCTGCGTGCCTTGTTCGCGGGATTCGTCGTAGCTCAACTGATCCTGGTTTTGCACATTGGCAAACTGAGCAGAATACGGCAGAGTCCACACCCGCACGTCGTCCGGAGCGTAGCGCTCCTGCAACGGCCGGGTGACATTGAGCAAAAAGGAATGCGGATTAGCCTGCGGATTGAACGGGTCATCATCCGCAGCAGATTCCCAGGTGCCCGGAGCAGAAATGAATTCCACCCTCGGACACCACTCCGGTTGCACAGGCTCTTCCGCTTCTTCGGCAGGGCCGGCTTGATCATCGGGAGCCATCGGACCCTCACCGCTTAAATATTGCATCACCCCGGCACCGATTAACAGGACCAGGACGATCACGGCGATAACCGTGAACACTTTTCTCATAGCTTCACATTTCTTGTTTGAGCAGAACCGCGGTTTTACGCCCGCACAAGCACGACACCAGTACTAGGCAGTGACCCATCACTAGGAAGCGACCACAACTAGCAGAAGTGTTTGCGTGCGGACTCCGTCAAATTATCAGCCAATTCTTCGAATTCGCTGTCAGTACGGTCTTGGCCAACCAGTTGCCCGGCTACCGCCTGCAAAATCGCAGTCTGGTCATCACAGACCAAGTAACCGGCAGAAATAACCTGGTCTTCAACTCCGTCGAGATCGACACCGAGTGCACGCACATCATCGAGGAATGCGGCGTCATCGCCTTCGAAGTTGTTGGTATCCGGAATTTCGTCGATTTCGTGTGCTCCACGATCACGGCTGCCGCCGCTGCCTCCAGCTTGCGGTGCTGGCTCAGCGTTACTGTGCCCCGCCGTGTTCGTGCCAGAGTCCTTCTTTTCGGACTCTTTGCTGCTCTTGCCGTTCTTGCTGTCTTTATCAGCATCTTTCGACTGCGAAGAACTAGCCGCAGTGGATTCCGAGGTAACCGTAGAGGATTTGCTCAGAGTCTCTGGTTCTTCATCTTCTACGGTGGCTGAACCACACGCCGCTAACACCAGCGCACCAGAAGCCAACACTGCCGCCACCGACACTTTCCGACGCTTTGCACTCACGCTCGGTATACCTGCTCCCGGTTTGCCATTGTCCGTCTTGCAGCGCCCCGTATTTCCCTGCCCCGTCTTGCCAGGACCGAAGCTTCGCGTAAATCGCATTACTTCTCCCGTACGCCGCCGTTGATCTCTTGCAAGGTTCCGTTCTGGAACTTCTGCTCATTCACGCCCGGCTTGGACTCATAATCAGCGGTTGGCCAGCCATACTTGCCCTTCTCGTAACCGTACTTACCCCACTCGTCGAAGATCTTGCCGTACTTGATCACCTGAACTCCGGATTCTGGCGAGAAATAAATATTGCCGTTTTCGAACTTCTGGAACCATCCGCCATCGATCTTGTACTCATTGCTGATCGGCAGACCCAAGTCAGCCTTGTCCACGGATGCATACTTCTTAGCGATTGCACCGATGACCAGGTGGGTCTTACCCTCGCGGTTACGCGCTAGGAAGCCACCCTGCATCGGCTGTAGCTTGCCGCCACTCACGTGTTCATCCTTGCCAGTAGGGTATCCGGAACGGCCACGCTCGTAGTCGTATTCTTTCCAGCCTTCCAACAAATCATTCGGCACTTCCCAAGCACCAGTATCTGGGTGCCAATAAATATTGCCGTTTTCAAACTGTACAAACCGGCCCTTGCCATCTGGAGCACCCAGTTCAGAAGACTTCGGAAAGCCCAACCACGAGGTTGCTCCACCCAGCTGCGCATAACGCGCGTTAATCGCGCCGTACACCCCATGCGCGCCGGTTTCTGGCGACCAATAAGCAGTACCACCAGTAAAGTCCTGTGCCACGCCGTCGGTTTCACCCACCTGGTACTCGTTAGTCAGGCACTTTTCAAAGTGCGCCTGGCCAGACACGTCAGCGGCAATAGCACCCTTGACTTCACAATGAGCAGTGCGGCCTTCATCTGGGATATCCAGTGCGTTCGCAATGTATGGCCATGCTTGTTTCAGTTCGAATTCCCAGTATTCCCACGTGTGAATACCGGTCGGGCGGAACTTCGCGACGACATCCACGTTTTGGGCCTTGGCACGGTCGACGAAGGTCTGCGTCGACATGCGAGAAATTACTTCCAAACCGACACCCGGCAGGCTTGGGCTGTGCTTGGCGACGGAGTTCGGATCACCAAAGTCTGGCCGTCCGCTTCCAGCCGTGACGTAGACGGTCATATCGCGCAATTGTTCAATGCCCAGCTTCGGATCGTGATCAATCCAGCCCTGGCTATACAGCGGACCCCACATTGCTTCGGCGTTGTATCCACCGCCGTCGGCAATCGCGACCTGAATAGCTTCTGGCATGCCCTTGCTGGTGGTATCCAAGTAACCGGAGAAAGAGCCGACAAAATTGAACAAGTGCGGGTTACGCTCAGCCATGTTGATAGCAGAAGTTGCCCCCATGGACAGACCCGCAACTGCGCGCTGCTTATTGGAACGGAACTTGTTGTCCATGATCGGGATAACTTCCTTGGTCAAGAAAGTTTCCCACTTGTAGTGCTTACCGTTATCCGGCTGCTGCCAATCGGAATAGAAAGAGGACTCGCCACCGATCGGTAGGACGACGTTGACATTTTTGTCAGAAAAGTAACGTTCCACATCAGTCGCGATGGTCCACCCAGATTCGGTTTCGCGGGCGCGCAGACCGTCCATCAACCACAATTCCGGGAATTTCTGGTTCGGCTTAGCGTAGTAATCACGAGCCAGCAGCACCTGGAACTTCATTTCCTGATCCGGCATAGCAGCGGATTTAACGTAGACGAATGCGTGACGCGGTGATTTGTATTCCACACGATCTATCTCGACGCCTTCTGGCAGACCATCGGAGCTCGGGTACTCCGTCTCAATGGTGCTGCGCTCCGGGGCCTCTCCCGGCAGAATCGAATCGGTAATGCCCTCATTTTGTGGCAGCAGATTCGGGCTTCCCGGGAATGAACTTTGTGCCTGCGCTACAGGAGCCTGCGTAGAAATAGGCACGACAGCCAATCCGGTAGCAACGGCGGTAGGCACCGCCAAGGCCTTAAACCAGGCGCGACCGCGGAAACCACGTGACTGCTGACCGGTAGTCTGTGGTTGAACGTGCGGGGAAGAAGACAGGTCTAGACGCATAGTGATTCCTTGAAAGTATGTGCAGGGTAGCCAAAATTCAGGCCTGTCCGCACCCCGGAAGTTCCCCGCTTCCGGGATACGGCTGGCCTACTCGTGTAGTTTTCAAGTCTAAAGTTTAGGTTTAACTAGACAGCTGTTGGTAAGACACTCCGCAAATTCCCAGAAAAATTCTCGCCCGGCACTTTCTGCCGCGCAATTCCGTTTCATGCACAGGGCTGACCCCAACAGACATGAGCCCGACGCACAAGAAAAGCCAGACTAGCGTCGCCGTGTTGCGACAACCAATCTGGCTGTAGAAGCTTCTCCCCCCCCCTGTACGGACCTAGAGATTCCTAAGGGCTGTCTAGAAAGATCCAGAGATCTCCAGAAATGCTGGGCGGAATAATCGCTTAGCGAGCACCCATGACATCCAAGATGCGATCCCGAGTCCGTTCCAGCTGGTAGTTGAACTGGTACCAGTTATGCAGGCCTTGAGCTGGATAATCAGTGGTAATCGGGACACCCTGCAAGCGAGCGTTCGCTTCAAAGGTACGGCTACCGATCATAGACATGAACTCCAGGGCGATGCCAGGTGCCTGGTAATGCGGTGGCAACTGCAGATCTGGCGGTCCAGGTATACCTGAAGCAGCCGACACATAGACATCGGTATTCCGCAGATTACCGACCAAGTGGAAAGGGTCGTTCCGGAAACGAGCCGGGTTGATCAGCGTGCCGTACATCGCGTTGATGTTGTAGCCACCGGCATCGAGGAGTGCCACACGCATTAGCGTTTGCATGCCAATCGCGGTAGTGAAAAGGTAACCGGAATATGATAAAGCTTGGCGGAACTGATCCGGGTGCTTACCGGCCAGGCTCATTGCTGCTGTGGCCCCCATGGAAAGACCAGCAACCGAGTTGTTATTGGGAGCCACACCGAAGTGCTGCTGTAGATAAGCGGGCAGCTCAGAAGTGAGGAAAGTTTCCCACATATAGGGGCCGACTGTGTCACTAGAGAAATACTTCGGAGCACCTTTCCAATCCGCATAGAAAGATGCTTCACCACCGATCGGCATAACCAAAGTGATGTTGTCATCTGCGAAGAGTTTGTGAGCAATGCCCTCACGGTTCCAGCCATTCTGCTGGTTGTTCGCACGAAGGCCATCCAGCAGGTACAGGCCAGCGTTGCCGCCACGGGAGGCAGGCTGGATCTGGACAGCAATATTGCGGCCCATGGCGGGCGAGTACACATCACAGCGCTGGATCCAGTAAGCAACATCTGGGTCCCACTCACACGTGCCGGTGGCATCTGGCCGCAACCAGTGCCGATTATCTTGTGCGGTCGCCACCGAAGGGCTGGCCATCATCCCCAGCGCGACCGCCACGGCAGTCACCATTGTGACCACCGCGCGGCGCATATTCACGATCGACGTCATTACTCCCCTTCACGGAAATTATTCATTTGCCGCCTGTATGCTCCATGGTTTTCGGGCTAACACCCGCACGCGATAACCAGCAAGGCAATGTCCGGCGAGTGCCAGCAGCAAAACCAGGGCGGCAACGGATTCTGATACGTGTATCGATAACCAAGATAATTTCGTTACACAGCTTGGGGCAAGTTTAGGGGCAAAAAATAATCGCTACTTGAAAACGGTTGTTAGCCGTTAGACCGCTGGAACGATATACACTGCCACCACGATGCAGGCGATCCACAGCAGTGCCAGCACCTGCAAGGCGTGATCCTCCAAGGCGATTTCATCCGGCGCGCCACCTTCACCACGGTCCACATTCGAGGCATAGCGCAAAATCGCGATGGTAAACGGCACCAACGAGACCTGATACATGATCGACGCCAAGCCCTCAGTAGCCTCGGAAAGCTCAAAGCCCCACAGGGCATAGGACATGACAACGGCAGTAGCCGCCAGCGTCCACACGAAACGCAAATAGGTCGGGGTGTATCCTTCCAAGGCTTTGCGGATCTTCGCGCCGGTGCGCTCGGATAGCAGCAGCTCCGCGTAGCGCTTACCAGACGCCATAAACAGCGAGCCGAACGCGGCTACCAGTAGGAACCACTGCGAAAGCTCTATACCGGCGGCCACGCCACCGGCCATGGCACGCAGCATAAAACCGGATGAAACCAGCGCAATGTCAATCACCGGCATATGCTTCCAGCCAAAGCAATACCCCAGCTGCAGCGCGATATACACTGCAATCACCGCGGCCAGACCCAGCCCATCAGAGGCCAAGAACGACAAGCCGACGGCTGCGATAATCAATCCGACGGCCATCGCATAGGCCAGACCAACCGGAAGCACACCGGCAGCGATCGGGCGGAAACGCTTGGTTGGGTGCGCCCGGTCCGATGCCACATCGCGGGCGTCGTTGACCAAATAAATCGAGGATGCACCCATGCAAAAGACGATAAACGCCAACGCGACGTCGGCAAGCGTGCGACCATCCAGCAAAACACCGGCGCCAGCAGCAGCCGGCGCGGCAACCACCAGGCTGTTTTTCACCCACTGCTTCGGACGCAGCGCCTTGATCATGCCATCAAGCAGATTTTTCGGAGGTTGACGCTTCCGGCCGGTATCCACGCCGGAGGTGTGTGGTTCCGAGTGAAACACGCTTTGGTGACCGTCGTTTTCCATCTAGCCTTGCCTCATCATTCGCTTAGCGGTCGCATAACCAATCATTGCACCCAGCAGAGTATCTGTCGGGTAATGAACCCCCAACACCATACGCGATGCCATCATCACCGGGATACCAGCCAACGGCGTTTTCGAACCCGTCAATTCCGAAACCCCAGTACAAAATGCTGCCGTGGATGTCGAATGTGACGACGGAAACGACAATTTCGACGGCGTTGCTACCCCGACGCGTACATACGGATAATCCGGACGACGACGCCGCACAATGCGTTTGAGCACCACAGATGCGGCATGCGCAGTCAGTGCCGAGGCACCAACCCGCACCCACTGGCCGCGTCGTTGCTTGTCGACGACTGCCCCAACACCTGCACTGGCGATCCATCCCGCAGCGTGCTCGCCGAAATGCGACAGCCCACGTGCGGTCGGCAACACGCCTGGCGTCTCAAATGCCACCGCCTGAATGCTCTGCAGAACACGTGATTCTGCACGGCTCAGTTTGTTGGGTTCGTTTTTGCTGGCTTTATTGGGCATCGAAGACCTTCTTCCACGATTCGCGTGCGGTCAGCTGCGGACGCGCACTCCGGTAGGTGGTCTGCAGCTCATCGAAACGAGCCGCAATATCTTTCAATAGCTTCCGGGTTTGTGAAAGCAAATCGCTGGTCAGCTGCTTGTCACGTTTTCTAAAGGCCACGCCGGTGCCACCGGCGGTAGTCACGGTTGCCGAATCGACTCGGGATAGGTTGAACCAACGTGCCTCGTTCGGATTCAGATTAATCTGTGGTGCCTCGTGGTGGGCTGGATCCGCTTCCCGCGCCATGTGGCGCAGGGTTTTCAGCGCCCATGGGATCTTTTTCACCTTGCCTAAGCGCCCGCCCACATTGCGCAGGGGCACATCGGCTCCCGTTGGTGCGGGCAGATCCGCCGCGGATTCATAGATCACGGCATCATCGTAGTTGTGGCGGATCTTCTGGATCCTTGGCAGCGAGGTCTCTAGCACGTCGAAAAGCTGCTCCGGGCCCGCCAGGAAATCACGCATGGCTTCAATCTGGATGGCCATGGTGGAATATTCCATGCACATCGCGTGCTTGTAGCTGGATTTCATGATCGAGCGTGCCACGCCTTTAAAGCTGCCACGGTGGTACATCGCGGCGGTGATCAGGCGGTTACGCAGGTGGAAATACGCCTGCCAGTCGATAGCATCGTCTTTATCTGCCCAGGCCATGTGCCAAATGGCAGCGCCCGGCCAAGTGACCGTCGGGAAGCCAAATTCGGAAGCGCGCAGCGAATACTCTGTGTCATCCCACTTGATAAACAGCGGCAACGGCTGGCCGACGGTTTCGGCAACCACGCGCGGGAACAGGCACATCCACCAGCCGTTGTAACTGACGTCAACTCGACGGTGTAAGTCTGCACTGCTTTTCGCATGGGGGTTGCGCTGTTGTTCTTCGGTGAGTGTGTAGCCCAGCGGGTATTGAGAAAAATCGTGATCGTATACGCCATAGGGGGCTGGTCCCCACATGAAATCGCGGCCGTGAATAGTCTCGCCTGTGGTGCGCAGCTGGGCACGCTGCTGCAGGTTCAACATTTGTCCGCCGACGACGATCGGGCTGGCCGCAAAACGGGCTGCCTGCACGGCACGCAGGATAGAATCCGGCTCAATGGCGATATCGTCGTCCATGAACAGCACGAAAGGCGCATCCGTGTTCTCCACGAATTCGTACATAATCCGCGAATAGCCACCCGAGCCACCAAGATTGCCCTGCCGGAATTCATGGAAGCGCTCGCCGAAGACCGCGACGGCGTCATCGTATCCCGGCTCGTCAGCTGGGTGTTGGTTGCCCTGGTCCGGCATGAGCACGTGAGAAATCGCCTGTTCGACGACAGGGTCCTCCCCCAAGGCCTGCAGTGCGGCGACGGCATCGTCCGGTCGGTTAAATGTCGGGATGCCGACGGCGACTTTCTTCTCCGAAGGCTCAATGGTGGAGCCGTCGGGAAGCGTTTGTGGCTTCGGGGCGTGTGGGGCACACCAGGCGGCGTCGCTGATGCTGGTGTCAGTTTCTGCGGTGACGTCGAACCAGTACCAGCCGCCGTCTTCGAAGTTTTTCAGCGATAGTTCAATGTCCAGGGTGTCGTCGACGACCAAGTGGTTGCTCACGCCAACGCGGGTGCCATCGACCTTGGATCGGTACACCGAGATATTGGCTGTGCCCTCGATCTTCATGGTCAACACGACGGAATCGAGTTGCGACCAGCGGCGCCAATACGATGCCGGAAAGGCGTTAAAGTAGGTTTCGAAGCTGGCCTCCGCGCCGGCGGGCACGGTCACATCAGTGCGGGTATCCCAGCTCAAACGCTCTTTGTTCTGCGGGGATTCGATGAGGTAAAGCATACAGACATCGAAAGGTTCGCCGCGCTTCGGTAAAAGAATGCGTTGCAGGGCTTCGCGATGGTTCACGGTTCTCCAGTTCACAGGGGTTGGTTCATGGATGGGCAGTGCTGAAAAATATGCACAAAAAGTGCTGCACAACTTATTTCTTAGTGGCCGCTCACTTAGTGGCCGCGTTCTTGTTCCAGCGCTTTACCGTCTTGGAAATACGGCACCAGCTTGTTGTCGAACATCGACAGCGCCGCGCCGATGGCCATGTGCATATCCAGGTACTGGTAGGTACCCAAGCGACCCCCGAACAGCACATTATTGTCGGTGACCTCTTTCGCCGCATGCTTGCGGTAGGCAGCGAGTTTTTCGCGGTCTTCCGGGGTGTTGATTGGGTAGTACGGCTCGTCGTCGTCACCAGCGAAACGGGAATATTCTTTGAAAATCACCGTTTTATCGCGCTGGTAGTTGCGCTCTGGGTGGAAGTGCCGAAATTCCAGGATGCGAGTGTAGTCTACGTCTTGGTCGTTGTAGTTCATCACCGCGGTGCCCTGGAAATCTTCCACGTCATGGATTTCTTTGTCGAAGTCCACGGTGCGCCAGCCCAAACGCCCCTCGCAATAATCGAAATAGCGGTCCAGTGGGCCGGTGTAGACCACAGGAGCATACGGCGACTGCGCGCGGATGTCATCGCGGACTGCAAACCAATCCGTTTCCAGTTGCACGTCGATCTTGTCCGAGGCCGCCATATTCTCTAGCCACGTGGTATAGCCGTTAACTGGCAAGCCTTCATAAGCGTCATTGAAGTAGCGGTTATTAAAGGTATAACGCACCGGCAGTCGGGTGATATTGCCAGCCGGGAGGTTTTTCGGATCAGTCTGCCACTGCTTAGCGGTATAGCCTTTCACAAACGCCTCATACAGCGGGCGACCGATGAGCGAAATTGCTTTTTCTTCCAGGTTCTCGGCTTTGTCCGAGTCAAATTCCGAAGCTTGCTCCGCGATCAAATCTTTCGCTTCTTCCGGGCTGTAATAGCGGCCGAAAAATTGGTTGATCAGGCCCAGCCCCATCGGGAATTGGTAGGCGGTGCCATCATGCATGGCAAAAACGCGGTGTTGGTAGTCCGTGAAGTCCGTGAATTTATTGACGTAATCCCAGACCCTCTTGTTTGAGGTGTGGAACAGGTGTGCACCGTATTTATGCACCTCAATGCCGGTTTCTTCGTCTGTCTCGGTGTAGCAGTTTCCGCCAAGGTGGGGGCGCTTTTCGACGATGAGCACCTTTTTACCTAACTCATTGGCCGCGCGTTCTGCGATGGTGAGGCCGAAAAATCCGGATCCGACAACGATGAGGTCATATGCAGTCATGCACTACAGACTAGTGGAGCACTACGCGCACTAGTGGGAGCAACTAAGGCGCGCGCTGGAAGTTGCGCAGAGTTTTTCGGGAAACTTTTCCTGTGCAACCGCGCGCATGATTCCGCGTGTCGCAACATCAATAACAATCTTGTCGTCGGTAACTTTGGTTCTGTATCTTCACCCTTGACACATACGACACACAATTCACACGAATATGCGTGTCACAGCTTTCAGGGGTGTGTTGCTGATTGATTCGCTGAATCATTCAAGGAAACAGGAGTATTCATGCACTTACGTCGCCGTATTGGCACCTCCGGGTCGCTGCGAAACTGGGCCAGCGCCAGCCCAGTCGTCGCTGTCACCGCGACGGCGGCCCTCGTGGTCACCGCTGCCTTCGGAGGCCACCAGGTTTTGCAGACCCAAAACGCCGGTTCCGGACAAGCCGAAGCCAGCATCAGTACCGCCAATTTCAGTAGTGGTACCGCCACCGTCGTGGATGACCCAGCTGTCGCTACCCAAGGCGATGGCCCGGCTCCGTCCCGCGCGGTTCAGGAATTCACGAAGGATGAGGAATTCGATTCTTTTGCCCTGACTTGGAGCGGCGACCGCGATATCAACGCACATTTCCGTTCGAAGCGTGCCGACGGCAGCTGGACCGAATGGTTCGAAGCCGATGCGCTCCCAAACCCAGCCGAAGCAACTCAACAGGGCACCGAGCTGATCTACGTCGAACCGACCCACACCGTGCAGGTTTCCGTGGCCGGGCTGGACCTGTTTACTGACGACGGCTCTGCTAGTAACGACGCTGCTACTACTGGTAACGACGCTGCTGTTGCTGATGACGCCTCTGCTAGTAACGGAACAGCTGCGCGCACCACCACCCCAAATGGCGCCGCTTCCCAGCCGAAAGCTGGCCTGGAAACCTCTGCTGGTGTTATCCAACCGGTCGCAGACGACGTAGACCTCACCGACGGCGCAGGTGCCGGTACGGGCTCTGGTACAGACTCTGGTGCTACCGGCGCCGATGACCTCAACGCTGTGTTCGTCAACGGCAACGCCGCAGCTGGCGCGGGCCAAGCAGAAAACGCGATCGAGCACACCGCTAACCTGTCCGTCGGCATGCCCAGTGTGGTTACCCGCCAAGGTTGGGGCGCCAATGAGTCTTATCGGGGTAACTGCGGCGACACTGGCATGGACTACAACGCCTTGACCCTGCACCACACCGCGGGATCGAATAACTATGGCCCTGCTAGCGCCGCCGCGCAGGTCCGTGGCGCATACCAGTACCACACCCAAACCCTGGGTTGGTGCGATATCGGATACCACGCGCTCGTCGACAAGTTCGGTACCATCTACGAAGGCCGCCGTGGTGGCCTCAGCGAAGGCGTGATGGGCGCCCACGCCGGTGGTTACAACCAGGGAACCTTTGGCATTTCCATGGTGGGTAACTACGATATTGCCCCGATTAACGAGGCGATCGTGCAATCCGTCGGCCAGATCGCCGGGTGGCGCGCCGCGCACTCCGATTTTGATCCATCCGGCACCATTCAGATGACTTCTGGCGGCGGTGGCCACGCGAAATACCCATCCGGTGACACCCGCACTTTCCAGCGTTTCCATGGTCACCGCGATGTAGGAGCGACCACGTGCCCAGGTCAGTACGCGGTGGCACGCTGGGACGATATCCGCACTGCTACCAACAAGAAATACCAGCAGGTGGCAAGTCAGATTGCAAGCAACACCACCGGGCAGTCGCAGTCAGCCGCCAGCAACTCAGACGACGGAGATTCTGAGAGCACAAACTCAGACAGCAAGAATTCCGGCAGCAACAACTCCGGAAACAGCAAATCGGAGAGTACTACATCCGACGACAAGAGCTCCGACAGTAAGAACTCGGCCAGCAACAACTCTAAGGACAACAACTCCAAGGACAGCGACTCGGCCACGAAATCTGGCACCAAGTCTGGCACCACAGACCAGGGAAACCAGAGCAGCGCCCAAAGCTCGCAAAGTTCGCAGGCAAGCTCAAACTCGGATAGCGATGGACCGCTACAAACCGCGCGCAAAACCATCGGAATCATCGCCCCACTAGTCATGGCGGTTCTGCAACAAGCCAATAGTGCTGCCGACAAAGCACCAAACGAGTCCACCGGCGAAACTTTGCAGCGTCTGGCCACCTCATCGGGCATAGAGCTTGGCGACGTCCCCGCTCTGATCACCCAGGTTGTAGAACTAACCGGGAACAGCAAAATTGAGCAGAACTGGGCCCGCATCAATAAAGTGATTGGCCCTGTATTAGGCTCACCTGCCACCGGTATCGTACGTGCCTCGGATGACATAGACTTTGCATTATTCGATAACGGCATAATCATCGATTCCGATACCGCTGGCACCAATGCCCTCTGGGGAGATATCGCCAAGGCCTGGGCCGACGGCGGATTTGAGAAACTAGGCCTGCCGACCAGTGAGCAGTACCAGCATGGGCAAAAGATTCGCGTGAACTTCCAAGGCGGGAATATCACGTATGATCCGTCCACCGGCGAGCTGGAAATCAACGCTGATTAGTCACAACTAGCCGTAGTCGTTACTGCCCAGCCCCAGTATCGTCTGCGGCATTTTCCCAGCCCAACGTGCGTTCTACCGCTTGATTCCACATGTAGTAGAGCTGCTCACGCCGGGCTTCTGGCATCTCTGGTTCCCAAATCCGATCAGCAGCGTAGTCGTCATTCGAAAAATCCCACCACCCAATACCAATGCCAGCGGCCAGAGCGGCACCCCACACGGTCGTCTCAATCATTTCCGGACGCTGTACCGACGATCCCAAAATATCAGCCTGCATCTGCATGAGCAGATCATTCGCCACCATTCCACCATCAACACACAGACCCGATAACTCCCGTCCGGCATCTTTTTGCATGGCTTCAACCACTTCCCTGGTTTGAAAACACGTCGCTTCCAAAGCAGCACGAGTAATGTGGCTGCGGTCCGCATAGCGGGTTAATCCCACGATTACACCGGTAGCATCGGGCCGCCAACGCGGAGCAAACAACCCAGAAAACGCCGGGACAATATACACCCCGCCATTGTCATCAGCCGCAACCGATTCACTTGAGGCAGCGTCTGGGATAATTCCCAGTTGGTCACGCAGCCACTGAATTAATGAGCCACCAACTGCAACCGAGCCTTCCAGCGCATACACTGGCTCTTCACCTTGCTGCTGGTACGCGATCGTGGTGAGCAACCCATGCTCAGAAAACTTCGGTTCTGTGCCGGTGTTCAACAGCAAGAATAAACCAGTGCCATAGGTATTTTTTGCATCACCGGGGTGGAAGCACCGTTGTCCGAACATCGCCGCTTGCTGGTCACCCAAAATTCCGGTGATTTTCACACCAGTCAATGAACCGCGATGGCGGACCTCGCCTAGCTCTCCAATCGAGGGGACGATCGTCGGCAAGATCTGCTTAGGCACGCGTAAAGCTTCGCAGAGTTCATCGTCCCAATCCAGAGTGTGCAGGTCGAGCAATAAGGTGCGCGAGGCATTAGTCACGTCGGTGATGTGTAGCGCTTCGCAGGAACCATTGTCACGGTCGTACTCACTGCCCCGATCATCGTCGGCGCTGCTGTTTTCTTCGGTCCCTCCAGTGAGGTTCCACACCAGCCACGAATCAATGGTGCCGGCCAATAGCTCGCCGCGTTCAGCGCGCTCACGTGCGCCGTCGACATGATCCAAAATCCAGGCAATCTTCGGTCCCGCGGGGTAGGAATTTGCCAATAGCCCGGTCTTCGCCTGCCAAACCGTCGCATCAGAAAACTCCGAGCCGGTGCGGGTATCCTGCCAGACAATCGCGTTATAAATAGGCTTACCGGTAGCTTTCTCCCAGACGACGGCGGTCTCGCGCTGGTTGGTCACCCCCAAGGCTTTCACGTCGCGGGCGGTGATATCTAATTCCACCATCGCGGACGAGATCACCCGGCGCGAATTCGTCCAAATCTCATTCGGATCATGCTCCACCCACCCTTTCCGCGGCATAATCTGCTGGTGTTCCAGCTGAGCCTGCGAGACCACTGTCCCGTCGCGGTCAAAAATAAGGCACCGCGTGGATGTGGTGCCTTGGTCGAGTGCAGCGATATACATGGTTGTTCTACAGCCACCGTTCTATGATTTCGGCGATCCCGGCATCGTCGTTAGACCCAGTCACCATATCAGCCGCCTCGCGCACTCTCGGGTGTGCGTTTTCTACCGCAACCCCTAAACCGGCCCAGTGCAACATTTCGATGTCATTGGGCATATCGCCGAAAGCCACCACTTCCTGGGCGGCGACCCCCGAGTGCTTGGCGAGAAATTCCAGGCCAGCGGCCTTGTTTACGCCTGGTGCTGCGACCTCCAACAATCCCGCGTCGATGGAATACGTCAGGTGTGCCCGACGGCTATCAACGTGATCTGCCAGCAACGCGTACATCTCATTGGCGGTCATAGCCGGGTTACGCAGCAGGAATTTCACGGCGGGTTTGTGCCACACCTGTTCCGTGGGAGTGGTAATAAATTGCGAATCCGCCCACGTGTGCGCATAATTTTCCGCGGCAATAAATAGCTCGGTGGGGTCTTGCCGCACAGAATACCCTGCGTATTCTGCAGCGATACTGACCCCGCCATAGGGGGCAAAGATTTCTTGCGCAGTGTAGTAGACCTCTTCCATCAACTCTGGCGAAATTTCCGCGGCGCTAAGTACCTCATCGGCGGCACAGTCATAAATCACCGCACCGTTGGATGTTACGCACACTGGGCGCACGACGAGTTGCTCCAGCACCGGCTGCAAGCAGCGAAAAGGCCGCCCCGTCGCAAGTGCGAAGTGCATTCCCTGCGCGGTGGCCTGGTGCACGGCATCGCGGACTCGCTGTGGAACGCGGTCTGCCGAGTTCAGAAATGTACCGTCGATGTCACTCACGATCAGCCGCGGGGCCGGGCCGACGGCGTCGGTTCCGCAAGGCTGGCTCACTTGTGGTCTTTCTTTCCCGCTTTCGCTGCTTTCGCAGCTTTCTTCCGGTCGCGTTCGGCCCGTGTGGCAGCATCAATCTCGGCGGCTTGTTCCAGGGTGGGTGCGGCCCCGCCCAGCGATGCGGGCAGCCACGGCAAGCCAGGCTCGAAAGGCCCGTGGCGCTCAGTGTATTTCTCGCGGGTGGTTTCCAGCAGCTTTTCCATCGCTTCTTTGAGTACTGCGGTGTCTTTTTCTGCAGAACCGCTCACGTCAATGGGCGTGCCGACGGCAACCCGAATAGGCACATTGGGGCGCAGTAAATTTTTCGGTAAGCCTTTGGTCCAGACGCGCTGTGAACCCCAAATAATCACTGGCAGCAACAGCGCATCTGCTTCGTCGGCGATGCGCACAGCACCGGTTTTCAGGTCTTTGATCTCAAATGAGCGTGAGATCGTAGCCTCAGGGAAAATCCCCACCAGCTTGCCCTCACGCAATTTCTGCACCGCTGCATCTTTGGATGCAGCACCTTTTCCTGCAGAACGGTCCACGCTGATGTGGCCCATCATCCGCAGTGCAGCGCCCACCACCGGAGTATCAAAAATCGCCTTTTTCGCCATCATGCGCACGGTGCGGTGTCCGCGCACATAGGCCGGGTAGCCACCCAAGATGAAGTCGTAATAGCCGGTGTGGTTGATCGCCAGAAGCGCGCCACCATCAGCAGGGATATTTTCGGCGCCGTCCACGGTCACTTCGATGCCCTGCAGAAACATCAGCCAGCGAGCCATCGGCACCACCGGGATGCCATATGGAAACTCGCGGGCCTCTTTCGGGTGCTTTTTCAGCTTCGGCAGGTTTTCCGGCACACGGAGCCGAGCGCGGCTGCGGTAGCGCGTCACGCCAGGATCTCCTTGCCGACGAACGGCCGCAGGGCTTCTGGAACCACCACGGTGCCGTCGGCTTGCTGGTGGTTTTCCAGAATCGCGACCAGCCAGCGAGTAGTGGCCAATGTGCCGTTGAGCGTCGCGGCAGTCTGAGTTTTTCCCTGCTCATCGCGGTAGCGCGTCAACAAGCGGCGCGCCTGGAAGGTGGTGCAGTTCGACGTGGAGGTCAATTCACGGAAAGTCTGCTGCGATGGCACCCAGGCCTCGTTGTCGAATTTGCGTGCAGCCGAAGTGCCCAAATCGCCGCCAGCGACGTCGATGGTGCGGTATGGAACATCGATGGCCGCCAGCATGTCTTTTTCCAGGTTCAGCAGAGCCTGGTGTTCGGCTGCTGCATCCTCAGGCTTGCAGTAGCTGAACATTTCTACCTTGTCGAACTGGTGCACACGCAAAATACCGCGGGTGTCCTTGCCGTGGGAACCAGCCTCCCGACGGAAGCACGACGACCAGCCGGCATAGCGAATCGGGCCGTCGGCAAGATCAATGATCTCGTCCTTGTGGTAGCCCGCCAGCGCCACCTCCGAGGTACCCACCAGGTACATATCATCGCGTTCCAGGTAGTAAATCTCGTCGGCGTGCTCACCCAAAAAGCCAGTGCCGGACATAATTTCTGGGCGCACCAAAACCGGCGGCACCATCAACTGGAAACCTGCTTCGCGGGCTTTCTGCGCGGCGAGCATCATCATGCCCAGCTGCAAGAAGGCACCGTCGCCAGTCAGGTAATAAAAACGCGCACCGCCGACCTTGGAACCGCGGGCCATATCGATCAGGCCCAGTTTTTCGCCGAGTTCCAGGTGGTCTTTCGGCTCGAAATCAAAGCTCGGGATTTCGCCAACGCGCTCGATCTCGATGAAATTTTCTTCACCGCCCGCCGGTGCGCCTTCGACGATATTAGGCAACCGGTACTGGATAGCAGTGACCTCATCCTCGGCCGCTTTTTGCTCTTCATATGCCTGCTTGACCTTGAGCTTTAACTCCGAAGAACCTTCCAGGAGCGCTGGGCGTTCTTCCGCAGAAGCCTGACCGATTTTTTTGCCGAATGCCTTTTGTTCCGCGCGCAGATCATCCGCGGTGGCAATGGCGCGACGGCGCTTTTCATCAGCAGCCAGCAACTCGTCGACAAGCTGCGGGTCCTCGCCGCGGGTGCGCTGCGACTGTCGGACAAGGTCAGGGTTTTCGCGCAAAAACTTCAGATCAATCACGCCTCCAGAGTTTAGCGTGAAACGACAAGGTAAACTAGCTGCCGATGAGTACTCAGGCATCATGGCGATCAGCAGCAGCAGTGCGCACCGCGCTGGTGGCTGCGCTCGCCAGCGCAACGGCATTAACCGGCTACGGGCTGTTTTCCGACGACGGCGCCGCCTCCACAGGCCAGGCGAACGACGGCACCGTCAACGCCGACCCGACAACGGAGTCTACGCAGAAGCGGAAACCACAGGTGGCATCGTTTACCACCGCTGATGTTGGCGCGTGCCTGACCTGGAATATTGACGCCGACGGCAAGATCAATAGCTTCGAGCAGGCCGATTGCGCCGAAGAACACCGTTTTGAAATTTCCGCGCGCGAGGATCTGAGTGCTTACCCGACTGCCGAGTTCGGCCCGGAAGCGGAGATTCCTGGCACCGCCCGTCAGGCCCAATTACGTGAGGAGCTCTGCTGGACACCAACGTTGCGGTACCTGGATGGACGCTTTGATTCTTCCGGGAAGTATTCCATTGCGCCGATCTTGCCGCCCGCTCCTGCCTGGGAAAACGGGGACCGGACCATGCTGTGCGGTTTGCAAAGCACTGATTCACGCGGCGTTCCGCAGTTGACCACCGGCAAAGTCTCCGAGCGCGACCAGGCCCGGGTGTACAGCACGCAATCATGCCTGCGTATCGAGGAATCCCAGACACTGACGGAGGTCGCCTGTGGCGAGCCGCACCAGATGGAGGTGACTTCCACGGTCAATCTGTTGGAAAATTTCTCAGACGGCTACCCGGCCGAAGAAGCGCAAGATGAGTTTCTTGCCGACGTCTGCACCCGTGCCGCCGAGGATTACGTAGGCGGCGAAGAAAACCTGTATCAGTCGACGCTGCAACCGTATTGGGGTGCAATGAGTGAGGAGTCCTGGCGCAACGGTTCCCATTCGGTGAATTGCACGCTGGTGCATGCCCGCGATGGCGGCGGTTTTTCCACCATTGAAGGCACGGCACGTGAAGGCCGCGGTGCGTTGACAATCGATGGCGGCCCGCCGGAAGAACGTCCGAAGCGTAACCCGCGGCGGTAGCTGGTCGTGGTAACGGATCGCGGTAACTGATCATGGTGGACATCAGCGACGAGGATTTCGAGGAGCTAGTGCTGGATGCTCTAGATAAAATCCCGGATGATTTTGCGTATCGCCTGCGCAATGTGGCCATTTTGATTGAGGATTTTCACCCGGAAAACCCCGAGATTTTAGGCCTGTATGAGGGCGTGTCCTTGGTGGAACGCACCCACCACCACACGGGGTTTTTACCGGATGCGATTTTTGTCTACCGCGAGGCGCTGAAGCGTTATTGCAGCAGCGTGCAGCAGCTTGCCGACGAAGTCGAGGTGACTGTGTTTCATGAGGTTGGGCATTATTTCGGTATGGACGAAGAGCAGCTACATGCCGCTGGTTTTGGGTAACAGTTGCTTGGTGCCTCAAACCCTAAGCCCTAAGCTCTAGCCTTTGTGCTGGCTCCAACCTTAAACCTGATTGCTGGCGCGTTCGGCACTGTCGGCGCCCGTAAGCTGCACGGCTCAGGTATACAGCGCCCCCAGATCATAATCGCCCCAGCGTTCGAGCTTCCACTGCCCAAATTTCCGCCCTGCCGGGTCTAGCACGATATAGCGGCAGTTCGGCAGATACCATTCAAATGCTTGCCTCGCATCCAGGCCTGTGAGGTAACGTGCCACAACGCGCACCACGGTGCCGTGACTGGCAATGACCGTGGTGTTATCGCTGGCTGCGGCTTGTTCCATCACTGGTAAATAGCGCGCCAGAATCTCGGGGTAGGTTTCACCGCCAGGGGTTGCTGCTTGTTCGTCGCCTTCGAGCCACCGCAGCAAACACTGATGGTATTCGGCGATTTTCCCCATGTTTTGGCTCATTTCGTAGTCACCAGCGAATACCTCAAACAGCCCCGGGGTCACCTGCACCGGGATGGTGTAGGGCTCGAGCCCACGGAATTGCTCGAAGGCACGGGCAGCGATCTCAGAGGTTTGCTGCGTGCGGATGGCCATCGACGACCACCACTGCGGGATTTCTCCCAGATCACGGGCGAATTCCTCACCAACAGCGTGGGCTTGTCGACGCCCCAGCTCACTGAGTTCTGCTCCCGGCGGGCGAGTATCCAGGTAGCCGTGGATATTGGAATGCGTTTGCCCGTGGCGGAGCAAAATGATTTTTCCCATGCTTAAACCCCTGCCTATGAGTTGCCGTGCCTATGAATTACCGTGCTTTGGGCCAAGAGCCCAGGAATTGCACTTTCTCGCACCGCTGCTCCAGGGCGGCGACTGCCGCGGCCACCGGTCCGTCGTCGATATGGCCATGCATGTCGACGTGAAAGCGATAGGTGCCCAGTCCGGTGCGCGTCGGCCGGGATTCAATGCGCGATAGGTCCACCCCGTGACCAGCGATTTCCTGCAGTACGTCGGCCAGTGCGCCGGGTTCGTTGTGCACGTGAAAAATAATTCCGGTGCGGTCGTTCCCCGTGCGGGGTGCAGAACTTCGTTGCGCCGCAGTAAGTGCAATAAAACGAGTCTGGGCACCGGAAACATCAGCCACCCCTTGTGCTAGCCGCGCGAGCCCATGCAGATCAGCGGCATTATCCGGGGCGGCAGCGGCATCAACACGGCCTTGCGCGACCATGCGCGCGGCCTCCCCATTGGATGAGGCTGGGATGAACTCGGCATTCGGCAAATGATTGTCCACCCAGGTGCGGATCTGCTGATACGCCACCGGATGCGTGGCAATGCTGGTAATCGCTTGCGGCTTTGCCGCGATTTCCTCGCTACCAGTCAGGATGCTGAATTGGATATCCAGTGTGGCCTCAGCGAAAATCTGCAATCCGGGGTTTTCCACCAACGCGTCGTGCGTAGCAGTCACTGCGCCTTCGACGGAGCTTTCTGCGGCTACGACGGCATAGTCGGCCTCGCCTGCGCTGACGCGTCGTAAAGCCTCACCCGGCGAAGCCACCGGAACAGCAGTGATACCCTGAGCAGCGTCGCTAGCACGAGTAGCGCTGGCACCGGAGCCATTACTTGGCTCTGCACTTTGTCCTTCGCCAGCAAACGCCCCGGCGCGCTGTAGCTTGTGCAGTGCAGCCTCGGTGAAAGTTCCAGCGGGTCCCAGGTATGCCACGGTGCTCATGCCCGCTAGATTACCCTGCTACTTCACATCATTCTGAGATTTCATATTATTGTGCGATTGAAAGCACGGAAGCACATAGTGCCGTTGAGGACATTTTCGTTATCCGATATAGGCATGCCCGTTACAGCTGCAGAAACGCATTTATCACGCTCAGAACTCATGCGACAAGCGATTACTTCAATGACGGCTGCATGAGAGTTACAAAATCAGCTTCTAAACATGGCATCAGCATAGAAGATGGAATTCAAGCAGCGACATGGCCTGCATGGGTCGAACCGCTTGATGACGACAACGAACAATGGCGCGGGCTCAGACTAGGGTTTGATACCCGTCCGCGACGACGAGCTGCTCGGACTCGCACTTGATGTGCACGCCTGATTTTTGGCTAACGGGCAGCCTGCGAGCAAGGGTGGGTAAAGTATCTGCCATGAATGATCGCGGAGAACGGCCAACTGAACGGCACGGGGCATCCCACGGGCCTGCAGAAGGCGACGTCGTCCTGGGACGCGACGGTAAACCGCTGCTGGATCGCTACGGTCGGCCAGTACGACGGCGCCCGCGCCCAGCGCCCGACCGTGCACGGGAAAGCGGCCGTCATGCTGCTGGTGGCGGGCGGCATGCCAAGCCCGAAGTTCCACAGGAACCTTCGCGTACCCCTCGTTCTGCGCGCCCGGCGCGCACCAACCGGCAAGATTCGCGGGCGAACCGCCCGCCGATTGACCGGGACAAGCTGCGCCGTGAGCGCGCTATTTATGATGCGCAACGGGCTAATTCTGCTCGGCAGAGCACAAATCACGATGCTGGGCATGGTGCACGTCCAGGCTCCGGGCGCAAACACCCGGGTGCCCGCCCGGTCAACCGCGAGCAACTGCACCAGTCGCGCAACCAGAGGCGAATCCCTTCGGAACCGACCCGCATGGACTTGGGCGGATCAGTAGCGGGCGGTGCTGCCGGTGGCGCCGCAGCAGGGTACGCACAGGGCCGCACTGCAGGGCAGGACCGTCACGGCGAGGTGCAGCAGCGTCGTGCCGCACAACAATTTCCCCAGCGGCCAGGGCAACAGCCTCCTGGGCAGCAGTCTCCGTATCAGCAGCCGCTGCAACAGCAACGACCACCACAACAACGCCCGCCACAAAATTATGTGGGGCAACCGTATGCCCAACAGCCTGGACAGTACTATCCACACCCCGATGGCGGGTATGGGCAACCAGGCCAGCAGTACCAGCAAGCCCACGCCGATGTACGTAATCCACACCCCGGCGCAACCGCTGGGTGCGGTTTCGGAAAGTTCAGCGCAGCCGGGTTGCGCGCAAAACTTCGCCGACCAAAATTCGGTTGTGCTGGATGCTTGGGCTGGCCGTTGGCAGTGCTCATAGTTCTACTGCTGGTCATCGCTTTTTGGGCAGATGCCCAGCTCACCCGCGTAGCTTCGGAGCCTGAGGCACCTATCGGATCCACCAAGGGCACGAACTGGTTGTTGGTTGGTTCGGATTCACGCGTGGGCTTAAGCGAAGAAGATATCGCACGCCTGGGTACCGGTGGCGATATTGGAACGGGTCGCACCGACGCGATCATGTTGCTGCACTTGGAAGGCACCAGCGCACAGCTGATTTCCATTCCTCGCGACAGTTACGTCGACGTGCCCGGTTTTGGGCAAGACAAGATCAATGCGGCTTTTACTTATGGCGGCCCGCAGCTATTGACGCACACCGTTGAGGCCAACACCGGCGTCAGCATTGATCACTACGCCGAAGTGGGCATGGGCGGTTTGGCCAATATTGTCGACGCCATCGGCGGAGTGGAATTGTGCCCATCCGAACCGATCGACGATCCGTTGGCGAATCTCAACGTTGGCGCAGGATGCCAAGAAATGGATGGTGCCAACGCGCTGGGCTATGTGCGTACCCGCGCCACTGCGATGGGAGATTTGGACCGTGTGGAACGGCAGCGCGAGTTTTTCTCTGCGCTGATGCATGAGGCCACCAACCCGTCGACACTGCTCAACCCTTTTGACGTATTCCCAATGATTAGCTCGGTATCGAAATCGTTTACCGTCGGCGAAAGCGATCACGTATGGCACCTGGCCCGTCTGGCATTGTCAATGGGTACTGGTGTGGAAACCAAGACGGTACCGGTCGGTGGATTTGCTGATACTGACGTCGGAAACGTGGTGCTATGGGACGAAATTGAGGCAGAAAACCTCTGGAACTCACTGCGCTAGCGCATACCGACTGCACACTGGCGTGGTACACACTGGCGCGGTGAGAATCCCCACCATCCGCAGATCTAGCGGATGGTGACCTGCCGCGATTTAATGTTTTGCAGTTGCTTGCGCTCGTCGGCAGAAAGCTGCGCGTCGTTGGAGATTTCTTCTTCCAAAGCCTGGTTCACGCGCTCTAGCTGCTCGCGGTAGGAATCCGCGGCTGGCTCCGGGGTGACATCAAAAACTGGGGCAATCACACCGTGGGTCCGGAATACACCGGCAAACTTGGTGTCTTCCCCCACGTGCAGGTCACCGCGGGCGGCCACGCGTGCCAGGGCGTTCAGGAAATCATTTTCGTTGTCCACCGGGCGTACCCAGCGGATGTGTGTCTTACCGCTACCGGTATCCGACCACCACAAAGTACCCGGCGCGTCGGCGTCGATCGCGTGGGTTTCAATGACGGAATCGTTGGCCATCTGCATCGACTGCGCAACCTGCTCCGGCATGGGTGCGCCTTCTGGCATCCACCAGGAAAAGTCCTGCTCTAACTGGATATCCAGCGTGGTGTCGTGCGGCAGCAGTTCCGTGAGTTCCGGCTGGTTGCCGTCGGCCGCCGTGGACACCAGCGATTCACCCGCCGAGTGCTCTTTCACCCAGTTCAGGGCGTAGGCCAGGTCATGGTGCGGGTTCACGCCGTGGGCTTGCACCTGCAGCGCGACGAAGGCATCGCCGCCGTATTGCTCATCGCGGATCATCGCTGCGGATGCTCCTGGCAAAACGCTGCACAGCCACACGGTGCGGTCGATGCCTGCGATATCTACTTTCGCGTAGCCGGAGGGCACAAATTCTTGCAGTGCAATTAGTTCGGCTTCGCACGCGAACCCGGCGAACGGGCGTGGGTCCTTTTCCAGCTTGGCACGTTCTGCAGCCCGGGCTGCAAGTTTTGCTTGCCGACGCGACATTCCCTCTGGGAGGTCTTCTTGCTTCTTTTTCTTCTTCGCCATGCGCGCCAGTTTACTGGTCGCCGACCACCTTGAGTGCAAGCTCCGGCCAATTCGTCGCCAAGAGGTTCACCCCGTGATCGCGCGCCCAGCGCATATCTTCTGGCTTATCGACGGTCCACATGTACGTCCGACGGCCTCCCACACCAATCGCAGCCGGGTTGGCTTTGCCGTGGTCCAGAGAAAGCCCCAGCGCATGCGGGCGTGAGAGCATCAAATCGCGGCTGTTCCACCGCCGTTCCCAACCGCGGCGCAAATAAATCCGGTCCACCTGCGGCACGAGACTCGCGAGCCTGCGCAGCGAAGCATGTGAAAAAGAAATGATGTGCACACGAGGGTCCGCAACCATGCCGGTACGATGCAACGCCCGCGCCAGAGCTTTTTCCAGCGCAGCCCCCTGCCGCACCAGCGGTTTGGTCTCAATATAAAGGTGGTGCGAGTTATTCCCGAGCATGCGCAGCAAATCGTCGACAAGCATGAGTTGTTGTGGCGCATCCTCGGAACCGATATTCAGCCGCTGCAGCTCGGGCCACATCATGCGCGCGACCATGCCCGTGCCAGTGCTGGTGCGGTCCACGCTGGGATCATGGATCACCACCGCCTGCCCATCGCGGCTGGCGCGAATATCGCATTCCAGGCCATGGATAGGCAGTTGCAAGGCTTGTTGAAACGCCTCGGGCGAATTTTCCGGGTACTTCCCGGAATAGCCACGGTGGGCAACGATATGACAGCCGGTCAACATAGTATTTGCGCCTGCGCTAGTGTGCGCGAACAACTCTAGATGCTGCAGGCAATGCCCGTGCCGTGGTGCGGGCAATAGCCTTGTGGGTTTTTCTCCAGGTATTGCTGGTGCTCGTCCTCCGCCAAGTAGTACTCGCCCGCCGGGGTCTCGGCCAGCGTAGCGATCTCCGTGGTGACTTCACCGTAGCCGTTGGCCTGCAATTTCTTACCGTAGGCGTCGACAAGCTTGTCGACGGTCTGTTTTTCTTCCGCCGCGTGTGGGCCTTCGGTATAAAACGCCGAGCGATACTGCGTACCCACGTCGTTGCCCTGGCGATAGCCCTGAGTCGGATCGTGCGCTTCGAGGCCGACGCGTACCAGATCCTCCAAGGAAACCCGCGACGGGTCATAAACCACGCGCACAACCTCCACGTGATTAGTACGCCCTGTGCAGACTTCGCGGTACGTCGGGTTCGGCGTCACGCCACCGGCATAACCAGCCGACGTAGACACCACGCCGTCGAGGTTCCAATAAAGCTTTTCCACGCCCCAGAAACACCCCAAGCCCACAATCAGGCTGGCCTGGCCGTCTTCCCAGATGCCAGTAATTGGCGTACCCAACACGGCATGCGGGCGTGGGTTTTCTAGGACCGGGTGCTTTCCGCCATGCAGGGCGTCTTCTTCGGCGACGAGTTCTGGGTTATTTCCAAACATCCACATGCCGATATTCTACGCCCGCGTAGCTCGCTAAATACTGTGAAAGGAGCTCGCGTGCAACTGTGTATTTGTTCATAAGAGCGTTCTCTGATGCTTGGCATCGCGTGAATAGTTTTATGTCATAAAAATGTTGCGAAATTCTTATACGTGCCTATTATGGGCGATGTACCCAACGAAAGGATTTAGCGATAATGGCTGTTTACGAACTCCCAGAACTCGATTACGACTACAACGCTTTGGAGCCACACATCTCCGGCGAAATCATGGAGCTGCACCACTCCAAGCACCACAACACTTACGTACAGGGTGCTAACACAGCTTTGGACGCCCTGGAAGAAGAGCGCAACGGCGAAGCCAACCCAGACCGCATCCGTGCGCTGTCCAAGAACTTGGCTTTCAACCTGGGTGGCCACACCAACCACTCCATCTTCTGGAAGAACCTGAGCCCTAACGGTGGCGGCGAGCCAACCGGTGAGCTGGCAGAGGCTATTGACCGCGACTTTGGTTCCTTCGAGAAGTTCAAGGCGCACTTCTCCGCAGCAGCACTCGGCCTGCAGGGTTCCGGCTGGGCCGTGCTGGGTTACGACCATATCGCTGGCCGCCTGCTCGTTGAGCAGCTAACCGATCAGCAGGGCAACACCTCCGTGAACTTCACCCCGCTGCTGATGCTGGATATGTGGGAGCACGCTTTCTACCTGCAGTACAAGAACGTCAAGCCTGATTACGTCAAGGCTGTCTGGAACGTCTTCAACTGGGACGACGTTGCAGAGCGTTTCGCAGCAGCGAAGAAGTAACTTCCGTCGCATCACCGTTGCGACTTAAAGGAACGCCGTGCCCGCGCACTTTACGTGCCGGACACGGCGTTTTTTCATGGCGGTTTTTAGTGGTGGTTTTATTTTCGGTGTTTTTATCTCGCGGGCAACCGTTCTGGCTTAGCGAGTTCTCCCGGAAACCATAAGTAGAATAAACCCCAGCCACAATAGTCCGGTGGCTGCAGTTATTACCCATAAAAGCTCACTAAACAGCGGTTCCCAAAAACCACCGGCGCGAAACAGCTGAGTAATAACAGAAGCAACTGCAATAACAATTCCGGTGGTAATTATCCACGCGCCGATTTTTCCTATCGCGGATGAACAATGCCGCGCCCGCTTATGACTCCAGAGCGAAATATTTATCCCGACAAGCACAACCGCGATAGCGGTGGCTAGAAGAAATAATGCGCCAACAAGAAACGGAAAACCGTCACCCGAGGCAGCAATAATGCTCATAAATACATAGAGCGCGAGGGCCACGAGAACCGAAAAAATTGTGATGCGTTCCAGAGGTTTCAGCATGTTTATTCCACTCCCTAATTGTTGAGCCCTCGCCCCTTATAAAATCTCGAGCCGGCTGCACGAACGCCGCGATAATAAGCCTCAGCCACTCCTTTACAAGCCCCTGATCGAACTCCCGATCCATACGCCCGGACGCATTCAGCTATCAGCCCCGCACGAAATCGTTTATCACAGTCGATACGGTTTGTCCTACTCGAAGGGCCATAACAAATATCATGCCGGTCACAAATTGGTTTAAAATTGGCACTTCCCCACCGATCTGGCGTAAACGAGCAACCATTTTGTCGAGTGGCTACAGCACGTGTAGCAATTTTATTTTGCCCAACTACTTCAGGAGCCTCAATGACAGCCACAAGTTGTTCGATTTCGATAGTCGTTGAAATTTCATCCAAACTAAACATAACTAAAACCCTTATTGGTGGACTTTAAGGCTCACCACTTCAGCCCCGCAAGGCGTTGAATCCCTTGACGGACCATTTCCAACTGATAAACCTCATGCAGCAATTTCCGCAGTCAGTTCACACGAAAAACGTCCCAAAATCCGGACTTCGACACATTCATCAAGCATGAAAAATAACCAAACCTTTCAAACGTTCGATTATGAGACCTTACCTCTTTCCTTGATTAACAAATCTTGTTTAAGTGACTCTAATCACTTAAACAGAGAATACCGAAAAGGGCCACAAAGTCAAGACCCCCTTGTTTAACCTATAATGATCCACGTTATTTACCCTAGGGTTAGCGACTAATACTAAGATCCGTCGATGCCTGCCCCACTCCTAATCTAAGGTCGGAAAACCAGCACCTGAAGTGTCCCAGGTTTTGTTCCGTTTGAGTAGATGGAAACGACGGTTCTGATTCACCATTGAAGATCACGGGTCGCAGTATGTGAGCATTGTCTACAACCAGCGCCTGGAAGAACACGGAATTAGTGCGTCTACCGGGACTGTTGGGGATTCCTACGACAATGCTTTGGCTGAGAATGTCAACGGCTCCTCACAAGAACGAACTGATCCATACCCGCAGGTGGAGCGATGTTGTGGATGTGGAAATCGCCACGTTCGAGTGGGGCAAATGGTGGAACGAATCACCGCTCCACCAGAGCTTGGGCTACCGCACCCCGGCTGAAGTCGAAGCCGAGTTTTTGGGAACATCACCCCAGTCAAGAAATAATGGAGATCAAGGCAAATGCCTAGGATCAAAACCCAGGGCACTTCAATGAAGCCGCCGGCCCAGGTAAGCGACGACGAGCTGGTTCTGTATGGCAGTGACAAAGGGTGACAGACGGTGACAAAGGGTGCTAACCTAGGGTCATTGCCACCTGTTACGACAGGATCGGAAGAAGACCCTGGGACCCCAGCCGGACGACTGGACCCAGGGTCTTCGCCTGTCTCTAGAGGGAATCCGGGGTGGGACGGTTGAGGACCACTTTCTCATGCAGCTTCTCCCAGTACTGTTCCTCGCCCAGATGAACGGAGTTAAGTGCTCCGAGAACGGCATCTGGAATCCAGAGCAGTGGATCATCGCCACCACGTACGTGTCGTAGTCGGATGCCAGCACTTTGCCCTTGGCCCTGCAAAGCAACGATATGGGCGAGGTCTCGCTTGTTTTGTGCCTCTTGCCGGCTTTCCAAAGTGACGTTATGGACGTGCATCTCGGAGAGCTCGAAGTACATCTGCTCCAAGCATTTCCTGCGGTGTCTCTCCGTCTTCTTGCTTACTTCGCTCTGGTGGGTGATGATCGCGTGCATAGAGTCGATTCCAGAAAGTGTTTCCACGATTTTCCGGCGTCGGCTATTGCGTTCGTCGGTCCAGTGAAGTTTGACCTGGCCGGGAAGGCGCAGTGGACGCAGCTCCTCGCGTACTCGTTCCAGGTCTTGAGCGTCGATGATGGCCGCACACACCATGTACTCCTGCCGGTCTGGGGGCCTGAGGGCGGAGGACTCATCGATGTAGGCGACTAGCTGGGATTCCACCCTGAAATTGTAGCCAGTGTTCACATCCAACGTCCATGATGGTGGGGTGCAAACCACGAGAGCTGCGGCCAGGAAACAGCCACCGCGGAATTAGACAGCTGCTATCCGTGCATAAGGAGAAGAAGGTGCTTTACCGCCAGGACACTAGCCGCTTTTCGGCTGTAGCCGTTCCGTGACGAGATGGCACCAAGCAAAGCGGCCCTGTTGTTTTCGAAGCGAGGACGGGTGGGGGCTACCGCGGTGAGATAATGATTCCATGGGAAAGAAGCCAGGTCGGCCCTTGCGCCATACTCGCCGGAAACAGCAGCGGTTAGACCGCGGTTTTACGCCCACGGTGGGGGCCGCTCCCACAAGTCGAAGTGCTAGTGGTGCGGTTGCCTTGCACAATGAACTCCGCCTTGTTCGAAGCTCGTTGTTGTATGCCGATCGGGTTGACCTGATCGCGCCTGCCGCGTCTTTGCTGTGGACGTTTGCCCCTCTACGTGGATTAGATCCAGACAATGTGTGGGAAAGGTCAGATTCAAACTCGGCAACCATTGTCAAGACATTAAACAGCAAGCGCCCCGTGGGATTATCCGGATCATAGACATCACGGCCTATCTGCAGCGCGACTCCGCACTGCTGCAAGTCCTGCGCAATGCCAGAGGCATCGTGGACACTACGAGCCAGCCGATCCAGCTTCGTCACAACAAGCGTGTCCCCCGCACGGCACGCCACAATCACCTGCCCAAGGCCGGCGCGCTCGATGTTGCGACCAGAGGTCAAGTCCGTTTGAGTGGTGTTTCTATCTTTCGATAAAGCATGCAGTGTGATGATGTCAGGGGCCATCACGTGCTCGGTGCTCTAACTGGTTCATGCGACCTCCTTGGTGGTATCAGCATCAATGACGTTCGCGGTGATCATCGCCCTGGTTTGCGCCAGACTGGTTAGTGACATGTAGCGGTTTTGCTGAATCCAGTCATCATGTTGTTCTGCCAGGACAGCGCCAACAAGGCGCACGACAGCGTCACGATTGGGGAAAATTCCTACAGCATCTGTACGCCTGCGGATTTCACGATTGAGCCGTTCAGTAGGGTTATTCGACCAGACTTTCTTCCACACTGATTTCGGGGC
>NZ_JASPGD010000029.1:814-1259 GCF_030232885.1 Corynebacterium sp. MSK297 | reverse complement strand
GATTTCGACGAATGCTGATTTCGCTGATGGTGCTACGCAGGTTGTTGCTGGTGCCACGGTTGTCGATACTGTCGATTACAAGGATTTGGTTCCTGAGAAGAAATACACTCTTCAGGCTGAGTTGATCTCGAAGGAAGATGGCGAGACTGTTCTGGGTAAGGGTTCGAAGACCTTTACGCCTGAGTCTGCTGATGGTCGGACTACGGTTGAGATTAAGGTCAATGATTCGGTGACTGAGCCGGTTGAGGCTGCGGTTGCGTTTGAAGAGTTGACCTCGACTGAGGTTGATAAGTCTGGTAAGGATACTCCGAATGCTGAGCAGCCGAATAAGATTGCTGAGCACAAGGATATTAACGATGAGAATCAGACTGTGACCTCGGAGGAGGAGACTGAGCCTGCGGAAGAGCAGTCTGGTAAGACGCCGGAGACTTCGGAATCGGCTAAG
>NZ_JASPGD010000029.1:555-714 GCF_030232885.1 Corynebacterium sp. MSK297 | reverse complement strand
CCTTCTGAACCTTCGGAGACCACTGAGTCCAAGAAGCCTTCTGAACCTTCGGAGACCACTGAGTCCAAGAAGCCTTCTGAACCTTCGGAGACCACTGAGTCCAAGAAGCCTTCCGAGCCTAGTGAGTCCACTAAGCCTTCCGAGCCTACGAAGCCTGAG
>NZ_JASPGD010000029.1:0-455 GCF_030232885.1 Corynebacterium sp. MSK297 | reverse complement strand
GAAGAGCAGTCTGGCAAGAAGCCGGAGACTTCGGAATCCACGAAGCCTTCCGAGCCTAGTGAGTCCACTAAGCCTTCTGAACCTTCGGAGACCACTGACTCCAAGAAGCCTTCCGAGCCTAGCGAGACCACTAAGCCTTCCGAGCCTACGAAGCCTGAGGAAGAGCAGTCTGGCAAGAAGCCGGAGACTTCGGAATCCACGAAGCCTTCCGAGCCTAGTGAGTCCACTAAGCCTTCCGAGCCTACGAAGCCTGAGGAAGAGCAGTCTGGTAAGCAGCCTGAGAAGAATCCGAAGATTTCGACGAATGCTGATTTCGCTGATGGTTCTACGCAGGTTGTTGCTGGTGCCACGGTTGTCGATACTGTCGATTACCAGGGCTTGGTTCCTGAGAAGAAATACACTCTTCAGGCTGAGTTGATCTCGAAGGAAGATGGCGAGACTGTTCTGGGTAAGGG
>NZ_JASPGD010000028.1 GCF_030232885.1 Corynebacterium sp. MSK297 | reverse complement strand
TGGTGTGGGCGGGGTTTTTCGGACCGGATGACTTAACATAGGAGACCATAACGACCGACCAGGTCAGAAAGATATGGAAACCATGAAAAAGTTCACCAAACACGCCCCAGAACAAATCGTGGCTAAATTAGAAAAAGCCACAAAACTTGCCAATGAAGGCAAAACCAACGCAGAGATCTGCCGCGACATCGGTGTTTCAGAAGCCACCTTGGCACGCTGGCGCCGTGACTACGGGCAGATCAACCGCAAAGAAGCCAAAGAACTCAAGCGTCTGCAGGATGAAAATGCACAGCTAAAAGCTCTTTTGGGTCAAGCAGAACTAGAAAAAGAAGCATTACGCGAGCTAGCTGAGAAAAAATTCTAAGCCCGCAACACAAACACGAATCCGTGGACTATCTCACCGATAAAGGCTTTAGTACGCGGTTATCGTGTCGTGTTGTCGGGCTATCTAGATCAAGCTATCAGCGGGCGCGTAGGCAACGCGCAAAGCGTAGTGGTAACCCAAGCGCAGATCGCTACCATTTGCTGCGTGAGTGGATGAATGAGTTTGCTGATACCCATCGTCGGTGGGGTTATAGGCGTGGACTTGTTCATGCTCGCGGTGCTGGTTTCAGCGTTTCTCGGGATGTGTTTCGCAGGTTGTGGCGTGAGGAAAACTTACGGGTTTTTCCTCGTAAACAACGTAAGCAGGTGATCTCACATAATCCTGAACCCCGAAAAGGAGCAGCAGAAAAACCAGGAGAGATTTGGGCACTGGATTTCCAGTTTGATTCTGATTACACCGGCCGGGCGTTTAAGATCTGCAACGTCATCGATGAGTTTAGTCGCAAGCATGTGACTTTTAGCCTGGCTCGGTCTATTAGTGCTGCTGATGTGGTGGAAATGCTAGATGTTGCTGTGTTAGAGCATGGCTGTCCAAAGGTGTTGCGTATGGATAACGGCCCGGAGTTTATTGCGGGTAAGCTACGAGATTGGGTTGATGAGCAACAGTTAACCCAGGCGTTCATTCCCCCTGGTCAGCCGTGGCATAACGGGTTTGTGGAGTCGTTTCATAATCGTATGCGTGATGAGTTGTTGGCTGATAATGTCTTTGATGATCACACCCATGCTGCCCGGATGGTGGCGTGGTGGTCACAAAGGTATAATCAGTTGCATCCGCATTCGTCTTTGGGTTATTTAAGCCCGGATGCGTTTGTTGAGTGTTGGAAGAAAGAAAATCTCGAGGTTACCAGTTAAGGTCACTGGTCCGATATTCCAGCCCACTCCA
>NZ_JASPGD010000027.1 GCF_030232885.1 Corynebacterium sp. MSK297 | reverse complement strand
ATATCTTTCTGACCTGGTCGGTCGTTATGGTCTCCTATGTTAAGTCATCCGGTCCGAAAAACCCCGCCCACACCAACTTGACCCGCCACTGGTGATCCGTTGCTTGAAAAGCTTGAAATGGTCGGGGTCAATTTGCTCGATATCCATCGGATATGATGCTGACGTCTCTGTTTGTTTCGGAGACTGGTCGCTGGTCACTGACGTATTGAACAAACTGGTCATATTGCTCGTCTTGGAGGGCATTTGAGAGAACTCGGGTTCCTACTGGTGTGGCGGCTAAACATGCTAATGCTGTAGCCAGTGCGATTAGCTTCTTTTCATTGATTTCTCCTGGTGTGCTGCGTCGTTTTCAGTTGAGCTCTTGTGCTTTACTTGCAAGCTCTCCCCTGGAGGGGCGTAAGGCGACCGTCAAACGCTGGTTTGTGCCGTTGCTGAAAACCACGAAGTTCCACTAGGCAGGCTGGCGTTTGCCTCCGGCGCAAAATATGGCCACTTAGGAGCCCTAACTGGCCACTTTTTCTGCGTACCGTCAGGACGGCGTGGCCAAAACTTCCGGTAGTATCATATGTGGTACTACTGCGTTGTGGGAAAGAGCATTGGCGACATTGTGCAGGCAATGAAGCGGTCACCGAAGAATGTGAGGTTTGTCGATTTGGAAAAAGTCTGCGATCACTACTTTGAAAGGCGCAATACGAAGAAGACGTCGCATCGCACCTACAAGACCCCGTGGCTGGGTGATCCTCGTGTCAATATTCAAAACGCGAAGGGCAAGGCCAAGCCGTATCAGGTCCATCAAGTTCTAGAAGCGATTGAGAAACTGGGCGCACAGAAGAAGGAATCGGAGTAGTCAGCATGGACATTAACAAGTACACCTATCAAGTCTCCTGGTCGGAAGAAGATCAAGAGTTTGTGGCGACCGTGGCTGAGTTTCCCTCATTGTCGTGGTTGGATGCAGACCGGCAGCAGGCCGAGCGTGGTTTGCTTGAGCTTGTTGCTGAGGTTGCTGAGGACATGGAGGCCTCCGGCGAGGCGGTTCCTGCTCCGTTGGGCAGTCGTAGCTACTCGGGGAAGTTCAACGTGCGTACGTCTCCGTCGTTGCATCGGCGGTTGGCTATTGTTGCCAAGACGGAGGGCATTTCTTTGAACGCCTTGGTCAATCAAAAACTCGCGTCCGTCTAGTCAGCGGCACTGTGAAGAAGGGGGTGTGTCATGCCATTGGGTATGCGCGTGTGTCTACGGAGAAGCAGGATTTACAGGTTCAGCGTGAGAAGTTGGCCGCTTATGGTGTGGACGCGGAGCGTATCTATTTTGATCATGGCCGCTCCTGGTCGGGTTGCGTCCTTTAGTGTGGTGTATCTGTAACTGACGGTGGGCCCTCATGAATGATGCCGACGGCCACCGTAGTACC
>NZ_JASPGD010000026.1 GCF_030232885.1 Corynebacterium sp. MSK297 | reverse complement strand
ACCACCAGCAGAAAAGAAATAGCTGCCTAATCATTAGGTAGCTCCACTACGTGTCCACGATTTGCGGGCAACCCCAATCAGGGGTAGTATGTTTGCCGTTTTGGGAGTAAACTCACAACTGTGTTCCCGGTAAAGGGGAATTGTTTCCCTTTGGGAAATCAGCTAAATTTAAGGCTTTTCTTAGAAAGGTGACCAAATGAGTTCACTTGCAGTAGCTGGCAGCTACCTACTGGCCGCAGTCCTTGCCGGCGATGCACTGATGTCGATTAAGCCACCGAAGTTCATTAGCCGATGCTTAAGTGGCGTCAATTTTCCTAAAGACTGGTGGTGGGCGTTAATCGGAATCAAGTTACTCGCAGCAGTAGGCCTAACTGCCGGAGCTGCTATCGGTGATGCTTCGGTTACGACAACAGTGTCTGTAGGCGTACTTGGATACTTCATCTTCGCCATCATCGCCCACATTAAAGCAAGCTTCCTCAAGCAAGAATTCTGGATTAATTGTCTCGGTATGACGGCACTCAGCGCTGTAGTTCTCGCTCTTAATGCAGCAGCAATGTGATGATTTCTGCATTGAAGTTGAGGCAGGATCCTAGCCCGCATCTAAGTAAGTTGTTCAACTCCGAGTACCCCAGCAGCGCAACCTTTTTAGTGGACACCCCTACGAGTGTTTTACCCAAGAAAAATCGTCGTTATACTGCCGGTGATTTGGATGCCCGCGCTAACGAAATAGCTAATGTCATCCAACGAACAACAGGGGAAGCTTCGCTGGGTGACCGAATCTTCCTCATTAAAGAGAATCATTTCGATGTCATTGTTCTAGCAGTAGCCATTTCTCGAGCAGGTTTTGTCCCTGTAGTCGTATCCGATTCGGCATCCGATGATGACTTCCAAACATTAGCTGCAAAGTCAAACCCAAAGCTCGTTCTAGTTGGTGGCCGATTTCATACTTATACGGATCATCAAATTCAAGCGCTCAACATGGAAAGTCCGCTTTTGTCAGTACAGGATCTGGCCTCCCTATCCGACAATGAAGAAATACCTGTTCACGGCTCTCAAACATCTGCACCCCAAGACAGCCATGCACTGATGCTTGTAACGCACAGCTCTGGCACAACGGGCTTACCTAAATTGGTATGCCATTCAGCCAGTTCAATGCGAGGAGCAACGGAAGTTGAGCTCTCGAATATTCCTTTTCTGCAGATCCGGCGCAAGGACATTGTGGTTGCAAATATTTCTTTCTTCCACTCTCGTGCCTTTTGTTGGGCATTCGCACAGCTGAAGTGGCAACCCAAGCTCTCCTGCGCAATAGGCTCGTATGATTATACTGTCATGCAGACCGCTCTTCACGGCTTGCGGCCAACTATTTTCGAATCCTTACCGAATGTAATGGCGAGAAATCTTTGGATACTCAAGGAGCAGCCGGGCCTATTTTCGCAAATTCGGGTGTTCCTAAATACGTACGATATGATGCATCCCTCTATCGCGAGAGATTTCATGCATGCAACACGAAATCGCGCCGCTATCTGGCTACATAGCTGGGGGCAAAGCGAAATTGGCCCCATTGCTGCAGGCTTCTACTCCAGAAGACGGCTTCTTAACCGCAAGCGTCCACTCTCGGATATGAACACTGGTGTGGGCGGGGTTTTTCGGACCGGATGACTTAACATAGGAGACCATAACGACCGACCAGGTCAGAAAGATATG
>NZ_JASPGD010000025.1 GCF_030232885.1 Corynebacterium sp. MSK297 | reverse complement strand
ACCACCAGCAGAAAAGAAATAGCTGCCTAATCATTAGGTAGCTCCACTACGTGTCCACGATTTGCGGGCAACCCCAGCGTCTATGCTTGGGCCCAACGATTCCGTGAGGAAGGAAAGTGGGGCTTGATGAGCGCAACTGAACGCAAATAGTCAGCTGGCATCGTAACTGACAAAGCCTTGGCAAGCTCGCTTCCAGATGATGCGATAGAGCTGAAGAAGCTGGCAGCGCGACTATCAGCGCACAAGGACGTGTGAGAAAAAGAGCTGGAAGAAATAGAAAAGACGACAGCATCGAGACCCAACCAATCTCGGTGACAGGCTCAAAACTATTGTGGTCGATGCGTTGCGGTGTGCTTTTTGCGATTTCACTACTGCTTGACATCGCCAGGCTATCGTCGCGTATGGAGGCAATTGCAGCAATCAGGAATCAAGGTCAGCGAGAAAGTTGCGCGTCGAACGATTGCTGAGCACAGGCGATTGACAATGATGCGCCTGCCAAGACATCGGTTTGCTCGTTCAATGTCGAAGAAAGGGTGCTCACCTGATATTTCGGCGTGCGAAGGATTGTTCGGCCGAATGAAAAATGAGATGTTTTATGGGCGAAAATGGCGCCAAAGTGAGGAATTAGATAAAGCGATTGTTGAATATGTCGAGTTCTATAACGAACGAAGAATCAGGCTTGAGTTCGGTGGTTTAAGCATCAATCAACGGCGTCGCAAGCTGCTACTTTTGAATATTCCTTAAAAATGTCCGCATCCCCGAGCGCATACGACTGCTCCCCATTAGAGATAACTGATTTCTCAGTCCAACTAATGGGGAGTAGTGTAATTGCTCTTGGGGTGTTTACGGCTTTATACTTTAGAAGCCGAGGATGGAGCGGAAGAACCCATTCAGTGCGTCTGGGATGAGGTATGGCAGCTGGCGGAAGAATAGGCTTCCTTGCTCCAAGATGTCCCATCCGTTGGAGACGGCGGAGTGAGCTGCTTCGTGTGCGTTGCTTACGAGGTCTACAATCATTGTTTTCCTTTCAACGTTGAATACTTGAAAACACTGTACATCTCTGTTGTGTACACTGTGCATCCTATTACATCTGATGTGTTTTTCAAATCATGGGCAGGGCTGGTTTTTGGGCCGGGCGCTGTGACCAGAGTCGCAGGCGGCGTGACGCATGGGCGGGGCGTCGAATATCTCGTCTTCTAGCATCTCGTCACGTAGTCGGTTGTGGAAGGACTCGACACACCCGTTATGTCAGGGCATTGTCGGTGGGATGATCGCTTCAACAGTGTCGTGCTTGGCTGCCCATTGATTGAGTTCATGGCTGATAAACTCCGGGCCGTTATCCATGCCTAACACCCGAGGCCTGCCGCGGCACACCGCGGTTAAACTCTCCAGCAGGTCAATCACTGCCGTGTGGGTCATTGACCGAGCGGGCTCGACACCACCATGCTCACCGGTGAACTCGTCGATCCCGTTACATCTCTTCAAAGGCTGTGCTCTGGTAGTTGCTATTGAACTGGAAGTCCAACGCCTATACGTGCCCCGGGCACGCCGCTGGTTGCGTGCGGGGTGTTGGCACGGGCAAGCACCGTCGCTGCGGAAGACGCGATCAAAGCGCATGGTCTATTTAATCCAGCCCAGACCACAGGTGAGCCGGTAGTTGATTGGTGGTTCTAGCCAATCAGATTCGAAGTCAGTTGAGGGGTTGGTGTGGGCGGGGTTTTTCGGACCGGATGACTTAACATAGGAGACCATAACGACCGACCAGGTCAGAAAGATATGG
>NZ_JASPGD010000024.1 GCF_030232885.1 Corynebacterium sp. MSK297 | reverse complement strand
GTTTGTTGAGTGTTGGAAGAAAGAAAATCTCGAGGTTACCAGTTAAGGTCACTGGTCCGATATTCCAGCCCACTCCACCTACATGCGCCCATGAATGCTGATATCATATCCATTATCTCTCTTAACGCTCCCTTTACAAGGTGAGGAAAACATAGTGTCGATTATGAAACGTGTAGGCTTCGCGACTGCAGCGTGCGCCCTCTCTACTTCCCTGCTTCTGCCGGCGACGGCGTCGGCGGCTGCATCGTGGCACGGCCCTTTCAATACTGCAGCCGGATGCTGGGCAAATATGTCCATTCCTCGACTGGATGCAGGCGCCAACTACCCTGATATTCGTGGGTGTAAACGTCACGATGATGGCAAGTACTGGTACCGCTACTAGAGTCACGGTATTCCCTGCCCATTTCCACTGGGATGGTGACGGAAGGTCTGCAATGTCCTGTCAGCGGCGCAAGCAGAGATCATAATGCGCTCTGGTAGGTTTTGTTCTGCGCTCAGTTGTAAAACGCTTTGCGAGGGGGCAAGTGAGTAGATGATAGATATCAACGTGGCATTCTTGGGTTTTGCCGATTCCTTCAATCTGCTCCTGTGGCTGCTTATCGCATTGGGATACTCAAGTAAGGTAAAAAGACCCCGCATATCAGTAGTTATCTTTTCTGATTGGCTGGGAATTGTGGCCGCTACAGGGATTGTTTTTTGGGTCATTAAAGCTTCGTATTGGACCCCTCCTCATGCTGCTCATTCACCTGTATTGGGGATTCTGCTTATTTGCCTTGGGGCTATCGGGTTAGCAACTAGGAAACGCCACAAGGTGTTGCTTCAAAAGGCAAAGTATCTAGCTAAGAGACTCTATGCCTCTGTTCTTAACGCTAGTGCCATTGGGTTTTCGATCGGATTTATTCAATCGGTCACTTCAATCCCCTTTCTCGGAGGCATCTTCACACTGGCCAGAGAAGAGGACGTCAAGATGATGGCTCTTTCCATGCTCCTCTACTCGTTATTAGCCATCTCCACCAGCGTTGTTATTTTCTTTGCAGGATTTCTACTCGATACTTCAAGCAGAGATAGCGCAGCCCTTTCCGGAAAGGGAAGCACTTTAACGGCTGCGGTTTTGACGATCACTGGCATTTTATTGCTGCTTTTCGCCTGTTAATGTGAATGGGTATTGACCGAGCGAAGCGTCAGCTTCGAGTATCTGACAGTCAAACAATGGCGTCACCCCAGCACGTCCTGTCCCATCGACTCGACGGCTCCGTCTATGGCTTCACTTCTGGGCTGGCAGCGTTCTACTAAGTGTAGAAGGAGAAATGACTTCCCTCCCGGAAAGCATGCCTATAACGCTGTAATTGCACTGGCCAGGCGCCAGCTTGGGGCCGTTTTTCATTTCTTGACCTGGTTAATTGGTTTCTTTAGCTGTTTCGACTTTCCTTAATCACCAGCATCTTTGTTCTGTTTGAGGTGAGCGCCGGAGGCGGCTAACAGCACGCGCCTGATTTCGTCTGCGGTGAGATGGGGCCGTCCACCTCAGAAACTAGCTCTACAAAGATTGATGCTTCAAAATCTCCTTTACCTGGCTTAGATACTGAACAAGACACTGGAACCTGGGGTTACCCGCAAATCGTGGACACGTAGTGGAGCTACCTAATGGTTAGGCAGCTATTTCTTTTCTGCTGGTGGTTAGACCAATGTGGTTCTCGAAATCGACAGGGCTTACCATCCCGAGTGCTTCAGTGCCGGCGCCGACGGTTGTAGACCACTTCAATCCAGTAAGCAACGGCCTTGCGGGCGGAATCACGGGTTGCCCAGCG
>NZ_JASPGD010000023.1 GCF_030232885.1 Corynebacterium sp. MSK297 | reverse complement strand
TCTAGGGTGTTGGTGGTGGATTTGAGTCTTTCGGGTTGCAGTGTTGCTTGTGGTGGGTCGAGGTAGGTAAACAGCACGTTGTGTTTATAGAGTTTCTCGAGTGATTTATAGGCTGTTCGGATGCGCTGGTGGGTATAGGTTTTGGTGGTCTGCCCGGTTAGTGGGTCTGTAGTCCAGGTGGTTTCGTTGAGCCAGTGCCCATAGATGGTGTGGAAGTGTTGTAGCTGGCTTATCCAATCTGCTGCTTGCTGGTGATTGGGGTTGCCCGCAATCGTGGACACGTTGTTAAGCTGCTTAGGGGTTAAGCAGCGGCCTTCTTATTACCATTTTGATCAGCAAGCTGGGCTTCGAAATCGACGGGGCTTACCATCCCGATAGCTGAGTGTCGGCGGCGCCGGTTGTAGACAATCTCAATCCAGCGAGCCACCGCCTTTCGAGCCTCATCACGGGTTCGCCATTTCCTCCGGTCATAGAATTCGGTCTTCAATGTCGACCAGAACGACTCGGCCATCGCGTTATCAAAGCAGACACCAGTACGGCCGACCGATTGAGCAATACCTAGTTGCTGGCAGACATTCCACAATTGTTCACTTGTGAACTGAGTGCCACGATCTGCGTGGAAGACCAAGCCATCGGGTACGTCACCACGCAGGGTATAAGCCATGCGCAGTGCACGTTCAACCAGGTAAGAATCCTGCACACTATCCATGGACCAGCCTAAGACTCGGCGGGAATGTCCATCGCGGATAACACATAGGTACAGCCAGCCCTCACTCGTGCGTAGATAGGTAATATCCGACATCCACACTCTGTTGAGTTGGCCTTGATCAAATAGACGTTTTACCAGGTCGGCAAGCGTGGACTTCCGCGTGGATTGAATCGTCGTTACGGGAACAAACGCCCTGGGTGAAATGCCCTCAATACCCATCATCCGCATGCGTTTGGCCACGGTTTTGCGATTCACATAGACCCCATCCTCGGCGAGTTCTGCAGTAATCCGTGGTGCACCGTAGACTTCGTCAGAATCTTCCCAGATGTCATGAATTTGCCTGTCTAACTGGTCGAGGAATCTCTGACGCTGATTTTCACCACGAAGCCGTACTGCTTGAGCCTTTTGCCATTTATAGTAGCCAGAACGGGAAACCTCTAATAACCTGCTCATTCTTTTTATGCTGTAGTTCGCCTTCTCCAGCTGCATTAGCTCAAATTTTTCCGATCGCGTTGCTTGGCAGCGAAGAAGGCGGTGGCTTTTGACAAGAACTCATTATCCATCTTGGCCTCAGCTAACTCACGACGTAAGCGTGCATTTTCGGCTCGTATATCGGAATCACTGCGGCCATCATCCGAGCCTTGGCGTTCACGTTCTATCTTGACCCATCTGCCCAAAAGTCCCTCGCCCACGCCGATTTCCTTAGCCACATGAGCGATTGGGCGCCCGGAATCGATGACCAGCCTGGCAGCCTCCTGCCGGTACTCCGGGGTGTACTTTTTCCTTGACGAACTCACAATGAACATCCTCTCTTACGGACACAAGATCCGTACTAATAGGGTGTCCACTACTCGAGGGTAACCGCATGATTGGTGATGCGGGTGAGGGTTTTCGATAGTTCGTATAAGGCTTTACCAGCAGGGGTTTTGGGTCGTCTGGTCGTTGCTGTGCGTAGGTTTCGTTGGACGTGGATTAAGCAGCGTTGGATGCGTGCTGTTGGCCAGGTGTTGGATATTGCTTTTCTGGCTCCGGAGCCGCCGTCGGTGGTGACAATTAGTGGTGGGCAGATTCCTGTGAATAGTTGTTGGTAGGCGTGTGCGGTTTCGGTTTTACACCAGTGCCAGGACAGTACGTGGTTGAGGCTTGTGGCGATTAGTAGGCAGTTGCCGGAGAGGTAGGTGCCGTCGATGAAGATTTGGTCGTAGATTCGTCCTGTGTGTGCTGCTGTTGGGTTGGGTGGGGTGATTAGCCAGTAGTTGCGGAATCGTCGTTGTAGTGTTCTGGGGCTGGTGTTTTTGCTGGTTGCGAGGTGTTTTAGTGTGTGGTTGGTGGTGAGGTAGTCCAGGAATGTGGTGAATGTGGCGGTGTGGGTGATGTCTGGGCGTTTTTTGGTTTCTGAGGCTCCGCAGGTTGTGCAGCGCCAGCGGGTGGTTCCGGCTGTGGTGGTGCCGTTTTTGTTCATTGTGCTTGTGCAGATGGGGCATCGTGGTCGGTTTGTTGGCATGGTTTTAGCCAACAGTGTGGTGCTAGCACAGTTGTGTGTTGGGGTGGGGATTTGTGGGTTTTTGGTTTGGAATATGCTTTTTGGGCTTATTATTTCGGGGTTTGTGCTGCTAGGGGTGTAGATATGCGGGGTTTGGCACTGAAGTGTCCCAGGTTTTGTTCCGTTTGAGTAGATGGGAAAATCTTCGAACATGCCCAAAAAATTTGACCAGGA
>NZ_JASPGD010000022.1 GCF_030232885.1 Corynebacterium sp. MSK297 | reverse complement strand
CCATATCTTTCTGACCTGGTCGGTCGTTATGGTCTCCTATGTTAAGTCATCCGGTCCGAAAAACCCCGCCCACACCATCACCATCAGCTTGGATGAGTTGCTGGATCATGCCGAGAAGTTCATGTTCCTGGCTGGCTATGAGTCGGTTAGCCACCGCGAGCAAGAGCGCGCCTCCATTGCGGCTTCGGAGATCATGGCGAACTTGTTCCGGGCGCTCAACGACGATGATGTGGATGAGGCAGTCGGCGATGCTGCCCCGACGAACCCGGAGGATGAAGACGAGCGCGTCGAACAGACCTCAATGTATCTGACGCGGCTGCTGTTTTTGCTCTTCGGCGATAATGCGGGTTTGTGGCAGCCGGGCTTGTTCGCGGATTTGGTGATTAATGCCAATGGCGTCGGTGAGCTTTCTGGTGATCTGAACACGTTGTTTAATGATGTGTTGAATAAGCCGGAATCGCAGCGTCCGCGTCGTTTGCCGGAGCATTTAGCGAAGTTCCCGTACGTCAACGGTGGTTTGTTTGCCGGTGATGTGCCGAAGGAATACTTCGATGAGCAGATGCACCAAGTGCTTGTCGACGCATGTTCGTTCGATTGGTCTCAAATAAGCCCCGCCATCTTCGGTTCTTTGTTCCAGTTGGTGAAGTCGAAGGAAGCGCGTCGGCATTCTGGTGAGCATTACACCAGTGAGAAGAATATTCTGAAGACGATCGAGCCGCTGTTCCTGGATGAGTTGCGCGCGGAGGCTCGCCGTTTGATCAATTCGAAGTCCACGAGCGTGAAGAAGCTGCGGGAATTCCGCGATAGCCTGGCGAACAACATCTACTGCGACCCTGCTTGTGGTTCCGGAAACTTCCTGATTGTGGCTTACCGCGAGCTGCGCAAGATTGAGACGGAGATGATTGTTGCTATCCGTGAGCGCGAGGGCAGCACGGGCAGCATGACTTTTGATATTTCGTGGGAGCAGAAACTTTCCATTGACCAGTTCTATGGTTTTGAGATCAACTGGTGGCCGGCGAAGATTGCCGAGACTGCCATGTTCTTAGTTGATCATCAGGCAAACCGGGAGCTTGCCGACGCCATCGGTCTGGCCCCGGAACGCTTGCCGATCAATATCACCGCGCACATTCACCACGGCAATGCTCTGCAGCTGGATTGGGCGGAGATCCTGCCGGAAACCAGTGGTCAGACCTATATCTTTGGCAACCCGCCGTTTATTGGGCAGTACACCAAGACTAAGGAACAGACAGCTGATATGAAGCGTGTCTGGGGCGAGGATTACGACGGCTACCTGGATTACGTCACTGGCTGGCATGCGCAAGCATTGAACGTACTACAGACGCGCCACGGCGAGTTCGCCTACGTAACTACGAACTCGATTACACAAGGCCAGCCGGTTCCCGCACTGTTCGGTCCAATCTTCCGCGATCATTGGCGCATCAAGTTTGCCCACCGTACGTTCAGCTGGGATTCAGAGGCACCCGGCAAGGCCGCAGTGCATTGTGTGATCGTAGGTTTCAGCCGAAACACCAGTGTGAAGCCGCGTCTGTGGGATTACCCGGACGTTCGTGGCGAAGCTGTCCCCGTTCCGGTGGAGAAATCCATCAATGCTTACCTGGTTGATGGTCCGAATATCCTGGTGAAGAAGCGGTCCAAACCACTAGCAGACCTTCCGGCAGTAATCCGTGGACCGCAACCAACCGACGATGGCAATTTACTAGTTAGCAAGGATGACTATCCTGAGATCGCTAATGACGCTATTGCGGTTAAGTATCTGAGACCATTCCGCATGGGTAAGGATCTCGTACGAGGAATAGAGCGGTGGTGCCTTTGGCTAGCAGAAAACTTTGATCCTGTTGATCTACAGCGCTCCGCAATCTTGAGACAACGAATCGAAGCAAATAAAACTTACCGGGAGAACGCTACGCCATCTAGTGACGCCTACAAGCTTCGCGAAACTCCACATTTATTCCGGCCCAGCAAATTTGAAACTGGCTCTCCGTACGTCGGCATTCCTGTCGTCGTTTCCGAAACCAGGCGCTATTACACTTGCGATTTAATCGATGGCAATGTTATCCCAGGAAACAAGCTCTTCACTGCCCATGACCCAGACGGTTTACTTTTTGCACTAATTTCCTCTTCGATGTTCGTTACATGGCAACGGACAATCGGTGGAAGGCTGAAATCAGATCTAAGTTTCGGCAGTACGCTCACTTGGAACACTTTTCCAGTGCCAGAGCTCAACAGCACTAGCAAGGAACGGATCATCTCCGCAGGCAAAAAGGTCCTCGAAGCACGTGAACTTCATCCCGAGAGATCACTTGCCGACCACTACAACCCGCTCGCCATGGATCCGGCTTTACTTAAGGCCCACGATGCCCTCGACAAGGAAGTCGATAAAGCATTCGGTGCGCCTCGAAAGCTCACCACTGAGCGACAACGGCAAGAGCTGCTATTTGAAAACTATTCGAAACTGACGAAGTAGACCAATCAACGCGCACCTCGTGAGGAGTACTAAATGTCTTTGACGGAGCTTTCCCACAAAGATGCCAAGACATTCGTATGGGTAATTCGGACCGGCCGCAAAGGAGAGCGTGAAGGTCGTTCCCTTGCTGAGGCCACTATCATGCCCGGGATGGGTTTTGGTGCTGCGACGGCAGAAGCTTCAACTGTTGACAGCGTAAAAACGGCAATTAAAAAACTCAATCCTGCTCTGCCAAATTCCAAAGTAACTAGCCAAGCCAACCAATATATCCGTTTCCGCGATGAGACAAAACCTGGCGATATCGTCGTCATGCCAAGCAAACTACAGCAAGGGCGTCTCTACGTTGGCACAGTAGCGGGTAGGGCATATTTCGACTCAGATGAATCTGACCCAGAGGCACAAAATAAGCTCCCTGTTAATTGGCATGAAGAGTGGATCACACGCGATGAACTGGGGCAAGACCTACAAAATTCACTGCGCAGCTTACTGACTATTTTCAAAATCACTCGAAACAACGCAGCTAATCGAATCGAACAAGTTTTAGACGGTGACGGCGACCCCGAACGAGAATCTGGTGTGGGCGGGGTTTTTCGGACCGGATGACTTAACATAGGAGACCATAACGACCGACCAGGTCAGAAAGATAT
>NZ_JASPGD010000021.1 GCF_030232885.1 Corynebacterium sp. MSK297 | reverse complement strand
ATTTCCTCCAGATCGCGGTAGCTCACCCCGTAGCGGCAGTACCACCGCACTGCCCACAGAATGATGTCACGGGGAAATGACGACCGGAGAAGATACCCATGGCTGTGATTACATCACGTCGCCGTTCCTACTGCCCCAACTTTGCAACAGCACCTTTGTCTTTCGGGGAAAGGCACGGAGCCTGCTAATAGGCAGTTTTCACCCCGAGGATGTGACCGATCTCCCCGGGGCATCAACCTATGCGTGGGAGTTAATCCAATCAAGGGCAAAATTGGCTTGCATGATTGAAGTGCGGGCGTAGCTTGGAATGGCGGTGGTCGGTGCTGCTGCTTCCCCCGCAAATAGAACTCTGTTACCGGCCTGCGCAGTGCCCCAACCATTATTTAAAGAGGCACCGACCCAGCGAGAAGTGTTTGGCTTTATTTGACCAGGGAAAATTCCTTTGTTGTGTTTGATCCATCCGGGGTCCTCATAGCCACAGGCGCAAACTACCGCTTCGACTCGGTGAGAATTACCCGAAGCATCTTTTAGGTCCACAGCGTTTCGAGCTTGTTCCCCTGATCCCTGGCCGCGAGCTAGGACAAGGCTCCCTGCTTGAAAACCTTCTCGTAGGTTTTTCGCGCCTTGCACAGGCATGGCGGTCACGTAACGATGTATCCAATCTGATATCCCATTGAGGAGAGTCTGCCTTAGGGAGACTTTTAGAGGTGACCAGGTCTGATTGGCTAGGTCCACCATGCGACCGATCATTTTTTCCCATACAGAATAACCATTTTCAGCTAATTCATAGTCCAGCAGAAAACGATCAGTGCCATTCCTGGGGAGGGGCTCCCTAAGACGTCCCGGATACCAGCCGAGGGAGGTGGCGTGCTGAATGGCGTATTGTCTAAAATCCTCTACGCTGCGGGAGTGTGCACGGAACTCCTCTGCTGGCATTTCCTTTGGGGCGTTTAACTGAAGCGAAGTACGTACCCCGGGAAGTTGGCCGCTGGGGCTAAGCATAACTGCCTCCACCCCCTCAAATAACGCTAATCGTGCGGCGTCCACGGCAGAGAGGCCAGTACCTAAAATACCGATGCGGGAAGTGGGATGGTTTTCTAGCCAGTGTGAAAAACTGGGGTCATAGGGGCTAGGGAAAACTGGGACCGTATCACGGTATGACTGGCAAGATGAAGGGACCCGTGCTGTTTTTCGGCCACCTGTGATGATGACGAAATCGGCTTTAAAGAGCCCGTGACGCGCAGTATGAATGAGGACAGGGGGTGCAGAATCTTCTACACAAATGACCGAATCGAGTACGTACTGAAGACGGTCATCGCAGCTGCCGCTCTCAGAGGGTAGAGCCTGTTGCAGGTAAGATCCGTACTTTTTTCTTGAAGAGAATACAGAACTGGACTCTTGTTTATTGTATCCCAGGAACTCCGCAAAATCATGTGGTTCCTCGACATCCAGCGACATTACTGAAGTACTTGTGTTACATAGCAAGCGTTTATCAACATGGCCAAAAGCAAGGTGCTTCTGAGGAGGTGTCGCGTCAAAAATAGTGAGTTCAATATGCGGGAAAGTAGAAGATACCCGTCGTGCGACCGCTGCAGCAGCGACCCCTGCGCCGATAACAGCAATTCGGGTCGTCATCACGCATCCTTTCCGGGGGCAACAGTAAACAGATCACCATGGGCGTCGAAAGACTCAAGAGATTGAAGATCGGTCTCAACAGCAGCACGGTCAGAAGAGCCCAGAAAAACCATGCCAAACGCACCAGTTGTTACGCGATTCGAGTTATCGATATAAGTGCCGATCTTTGGTCGCCGCGAGATTCTCTGAACGGTCGGGCGAGTTTGGACAAGATCCCAGTGGCACTGTTGAAGCACACCGTTTGACTGCGGGGTAGGCATGAGCCAGGCGACACACCCGTCAAGATTTCCGGCGAGTACTTCCTGTTCGGCAGCTTGTAAACCATCCACTAGCATCGTGGCGAGAACGCTGATCTGGCTGAAACCGCGAGTCGGGAAATAGACCTCGTCGGGTACTTCGGGGCCCATACAGCGACCGTTGTATTCAATAAGTACCCACTGCCCCTTAGACCACCTCAGTTCCACGTGGGAGGCTCCGAAGTTTACTTCCAGAGCGTCAAGGAGCGATAAGGTATATTCCACGGCACCGGAATAGTGGTTGTCCTCCGGTCCTACTGTGATAGCTGAATATATGTGGGGAGCTCCAGATTCCTCCGTAAGTCCGTATCGGAAAACTTCAGTCACAATATGACGCCCTTCGGCTGTAACCGTGTTCACAAAATATTGAGGTCCGTCTACGTACTCCTGAAGAACCACGGAGGGTGATTTTTCTCCTAGCAAAGTCGTAGAATTTTGAATGGTAGTAATCGCTTGAAGAGTCTCGGGTTCTGTTTTGCAGAAATAGACATGGTCACTGCCCCCGCTTCCCACAGGCTTGACAACACAATCCTTGACCAGGGACGGGTCTAGATAAAGGCTATCTTGTGCAGAAGCGGGGGATAGGGTAACAGACCTTGGGGCACGCAGTCGATATTGGTGAGCAACTTCAATCATTCCTTGCTTATGGCGACGGTGCCAGATCTTCTCTCTACCGTTATGCGGTAGTCCTAACTCAGCTGAAACCCACTCAGCTATGGATACTCCTGATTCGCTTCCCAGCACAACAAGGTCAAATTTTTCTTGGCTACATTCCCGGAGTAGGGCCAGGGCCCATGGATCGGAAATGCTCCCGTCTTCGTTAGCTGAGATGGCATACGGCGGGTTAGCAGTAGCAACCTCTACGTCCCTTTTTTGGCGCAGGGTTGCCACCAGATCGGCGCCACTTGAAGAATCATCAACTACTAATATTTTCATTTTTCCGTGTTCCCCACATTGCTTGGCTTATGGTTATTGCCACAATGAGCATCAACAAAGTTAACTGAATTGGTTCGACTTGAGAGCCCAATGCCACCTCGGTAGCCATCACCACGGCCGGAAGGGCCGCGATGATCAGTGCCGAGATGAAAGGCGGCGCTAAGGTAATTCCCCACTGCAAGAGCAGGATAGGAAAAGTAATGCACATCACCGATAGCAGGACGATTGACAGGGTAGAGCCTCGAAGCATCTCCGCTTCCACGGAAAAGAAAGCCACGAGACCGCTAATAATCCAAGCTAAGTGAAACCTCACTGCTGCAATCGTGAGAACGCTGTTCCCTTGTTCAGTAGCCCAGCGCGAGGAGTAAAGCACTCCTACCGCAGAAATTCCTGCGCCTACAGCTAGAGCGAAACCCAGATAAGACTGGGGTGAACTGCTTCCCGTTCCTAGGAAGAAAAAACATAGAGCCAGAACCACTACTGCAGTTGTTGACACCAATGAACTGCTGAGCCTTCTGGCCGACCAAGTCATTATTACTGCGACAATAAAAGGGCCGACTCCTGTTTCGATGACACTTGCTGCAGTGGGCTGCATCAAAGTAGTGGAAACATAGAATAAGCAGAAAGCGCCCGCAGTAAACAGATTGAGGCTTGCTGCAGTTGTCATTTTCATGGGGGGATGCGGTGTTTCCGTAGCTCGGTATTTTCTACGATAAAACGCTAAATAGACCACTGTGGAGATAATCGCCGCGATAAGAAACGCTGAAAACGTAGTAAAAGTAGATAGCTCTGGGTCTACTTGGGCTCCGACTATCGCAGTGCCGATTCCTTGCCATAGGACAGCTAGGGCTACGATAACCGCCCCTACACCTGGTTTATTGGACTGGATCATAAAACTGAAGTGTACTGGGTTTTGTTCCTAGGCATTTACCTTATTTTCCATTAGTTCCCGGGACCCATCTTGTTCCCACAACGCGTCTTCAACCTCGACCGGGGTACGGTACCCCAAGCT
>NZ_JASPGD010000020.1 GCF_030232885.1 Corynebacterium sp. MSK297 | reverse complement strand
GACTCACAATGAGCATCCTCTCTTACGGACACAAGATCCGCATTAATCGGGTGTCCACTAAACGAGGGTAACCTCACGTTGGAGTAGGCGTGGGGATCGTCGGACTTGTAGCGCAGCAGCTGAAAAACAACCAGAAGTAGAGAAACTAAAGCTTCTACCCACGGGCTCATCCCCGCATGCGCGGGGAAAGCTGTTAGGAACAGACTAAAAAATGAAGATAGTGAAAGACCTTGAAGGTGTTATAGCGACTCCTGATGATGATTTCTCTGGTGAGCTACGTAACCCTGACTATTGCGTATTCTTCTGGAAACGACAAACGGAAACAACTTTTTCAGTAGAAGAAAAATGCAGAGTTTTTGACACAGAGGACGTTTCAGAAGTTATAGAGTGGGCAAAGCAGAATTCTTCCGAATACGAAGGCTTTTCCATACTATTCCCATCAAAATTTTTAACCGATGCAGGTGAGGAAATTGAAAAAATGTACGTCCTGTATGGGGGATATCCTGAAGGCTTAGAGGTTTCTTCAGAGCCAGACTTTAAATGGACCATGAAAAAGGCTTTCAGCACCTGAATGCGTGACTCTTTTCAAAATTCTGCGCACCAGTTACTGGGCGAAAACCAGCAGGAGAACGCCAGGTCAGACTTACCGTAGAAGTGTACCGATGGAACCTTCCATCACAATTCATCGCCGCGTTTGCTTTCCACTTACTGCTCCCCCATTTTTACTGAATTCCGGAAGATGCCACGCGCCCATCATCTCTAATAAGAGTGACAGATCCCGTTATATGAGCCATATTGACGTTACATTTGACTCTAGCCTGGGCGTTCACCGTTTTACTGAAGTGATGAGAGTGGTGAGGGCGATCGAGAGAGCCAAGGCATGTAGCAACAACACCAGCATTTGCTTCTTGCGGCGGATCAATGAAGCCAACCGACAGCGCTAAGGCTAAAAAGATCGAAAATACTTTTCTTTTCATTTTCCCCCTTGGAACTTATTCATCGTTGTGAAGCGTGGCTTTTCTAGATCACAAGAGTTCAATTTTATGACCTAGAACTGAAGCAGATTGACTGCCCCGATCGCTATGGTACACCAGCTAGTTTCCATGGATTCGACCGGTGGCAGTGAGAGCATGTTCCACAGCCTTGATGGGCAGCACATCGGTACGCATCGTCGAGCGTGTGGCAACACCGACAATCGTGCCGCTGAACACGTCAACGACAAACGCGGTGTAGCCAAATCCTGGAAGGGTGCGAATATAAGTAATCTCGGCAACCCACAGCCGACTGGGGGCCTGGGCACGAAAGTTTCGTTGAACCAGTTCCAGGCGATGATCCGGTACCTTCGGGCTGATCGTGGTTACCGGATAACACCCACGTCTGCGGCCGGAAACACCTGTTAGCTTCATTAACCGAGCGGTCTTGCCACGGCCTATGCGAAAGCCTTCACGGTTCATGGCATGCTACATTTTACGGATACCGTAGACCGAACAGTTCTCAGCATGGACCATGGACTCGTTGAATCTCTTCGGATAAGCAAGCTATCGTTTAAAGCTCTCGTATTGGGCACGCAAGTGGTGGCTTTTCGGCAACCACATGAAGTGATGAATCCACGATCTGCTTGGCAAAGGATTCGGCAGATGGCCCCGGGCCCACACTAATCTTTATACGTGTCGATTCAGGAGATCATGTGGTCGTGGGGTAGTCGACTCTCGCTGCGAAAACCCGAAGCAGTCTAGAGAATCCCGTTGGCGCGTTTCAGCTCGCGGTTTTCCCGACGCAGGCGCTTAAACTCTTCTTCCATTGACTCACCACCAGATGGTTTAGCATGCGTGCCAGCTGTGGCACTGTCGCGGTACCAGGCCCGCAACGTGTAATGAGATTGACCACGCAGCTCCCCGACTTTTCTCGTAGGCGCGGTGCAGCGAGCACGATTCCAGACCGAGCATTTCAACAATCTGATGGACCACCTTCTCCTTAAACTCGACGAAATACTTTCTGGGCAACGTGTCCAATCCTGGCGTAGTTGAGGTAGGAACTAACCCCTGGACGCTCCACTACGCCCGGCCCACGCACAAAAAATTGACGCGCTCTACTGTTAGCTAAAATGCAGAATGCTTGAATTTACGCAAAGAAATAATACCCACAAAAAAGGAAAACGCGCTTAATATTAATGGAATACGGCCGGATGGAACCTCTAGAGCGAACAGAAGGAGCCTCCAATTCGTATCCGACAAAGATGGCCACAGAGCAGTTTGCAAAACAAGCTGTACTACAAGCAACAACGCAAGAGTATCCACACTCACATATCTACCTATAAGAAGCGTCAAACCTGTAAGAACGGTAGATACATAAGCAAATTTAGTGCTTCCTACGCCACAAAGGGAAAATATCCAAGGAATAATCCATAAAGTTACGAGGACGATACTGTCAATAATCAGCCAATTCCGCGAAAGTTGAGCCTCTAACCTGGAAATCTGATTTCTGAAAAAAATCACTGGCAATGCAGCATAAGAAAACGAACATAAAGTGCCAATGTTTGCCCCAGCAGTATCATTGAGCCAAGGGATATTTAGTAACCATCCCTCAGCAAAAGAAAGAACAAAACCAATAAACAGCACCATGATTACGACAGTAATTAGCCTATGCCCACGGCAATACAAGAATGCGTATGATGACATGAGCTAATTGCTACCCCTGCACACAGAAGGCTCGATACGTTGCACAACGTCTCCAACGTTAACTTGTCGATTAGGCTCCCAAGGAAGACCGCTAAGCGTAATTCCCAAATCTTTCGCCGGAATTCCGCAGATTTTAGCGTCAGAACGAATCAGTTCTGCAGATCCAGCTTGATCGACAAACTCTCCAAGTATCCCCTCTACCGTGGATTGGCCGCTTAGACTTAAATGCTCTTCCGAAAAATCTCCCCACATCACAGGACGGTCTGAGAAATCTCTCCACTCAGTCGGCGCTATTTGAGAAAAAGCATCCCTCGCCTGGATATTAAGTAGAATATTTTCGCTAGGAACTTCCGGCCATGCACAGACATTAGAAGAGCAAACAAGCTCACGAGAATCTCTTTGCGCAAGGCCAAACTCTGTGAGTTGCTGCGCCCAAGCAAAAGAACCGATGAGACACAGAATCCCAAAAAGAAAAGTTAACATATACATTCTACGACGATGCCTAAACAGTGCCGCAACCGAGACTATGGCCAGCGTAGCCCCAATAATCCCTGCAATTGCTGTTCCAATTGCTTTCACATCTATCGTTACATCAAAAGAACAGCACGCTAAAAAATCACCAGTTATATTCCTTAGGGTTCCAGGAGAAGTAGCTGGAATTACCGCGTACCAAGAATATGCAAGCGCAGCAGATATAGACACTGATACCAGCGGTTTAAAGGAAAAACCAAGTGCGCTTCCGATTAACGTCCAACAGATACCGACGATGAACGAATACGCCAGCATAAACCAAAAAACTGAAGAACCGAACAGTGCAAAATCAGTAGTTTGCGAAAGATTTGCCAGTACATAGCCAAGAGGGAAAATCAGCGACCATGCAAACATTCGGTTCACATAGATACGAGCCACAGATTTTCGCCCCATTTGCACTAGGGGACGAAAACGTGATGCCTCCCATGCCATTGCGGCAGAAACCGCAGGAGCAATTACGAAGAATACCAATGTAGATTGAGCAGCATTCGACTCATAGTAAGGCGTCTTCCCTAATTCCGAAATAGGAACTGCACTAAGGATTATCCCGATAAGGCAAATCCATAATGATGGACGGCGAAGCCAGTGTTTAACACCAAAATTAGGAACCACTGTAATTTCCTCTCCGTACAAAAGATCGTGAGAGAATATGCGCTGGGGAATTTCCCGACTCTGGAGCTAACTGTACAAAATCTTGCCGTGAACCATCGAAATGTAGCTTCCCCTTATCAAGAACAAGAACACGCTCGAAAGGCCTCTGCAGTTCACCAGCATCATGCGTCGAAACGACGAGATTATGCCCTCTATCCACAATCCGTTGGTATACCTCAGTTACATGCTCTTTGTTGAGTGGATCAAGTGCCGCACTAGGTTCATCAAGCAGTAGCGTTTCTGCCCCGGAATTCAACGCAGTGGCGATCGCCAACCTAGAGCGTTCCCCTCCGCTAAGACTTTCACACCGTTGACTAGCGACTCTTGACAAATCTACAAAATCTAGCCAATCTAAGCATTCTTTCTTTGCAGCCTTTTTATCTCGCCCGAACAACCATGCAACATAAGCGCAGTACTCACTAGAGGTGAAACCGATAATAGGATTGAATGTCTGCTCTACTCTAGATATAGAACCGTTCCTTAGTACTGTTCCTTCCTTCGGAAAAGAATCTGATGCAAGAGCAGAAAAAAGCGTTGATTTCCCTGCACCATTAGCTCCCAGTAGAAGCGTGGGGCGTTCATCTATCACCAACTGCGGTATATCCAGAATTGTCTTGTTTGAACGCCGCACTTGTAGCGCATTAACCCGAACAGTCACTACCATACGAATTTCATCCACTTCATGGTTAACTGGTTCCAATCAAATATATCAATACCAGCATAATAATTTCCCGGAGCCTGGCGCGCCCCACCAGCCTCGGTCCCATCTGGAGTGGGCTGGAATATCGGACCAGTGACCTTAACTGGTAACCTCGAGATTTTCTTTCTTCCAACACTCAACAAA
>NZ_JASPGD010000001.1:261398-421700 GCF_030232885.1 Corynebacterium sp. MSK297 | reverse complement strand
CCTGGTCCGACGCCAATCTCCTTAGCTACATGAGCAATTGGGCGTTCTGACTCGATTACTAGGTTCGCGGCTTCACGCCGGTACTCAGGTGTGTATTTCTGGCGTTGTTGACTCACAATGAGCATCCTCTCTTACGGACACAAGATCCGCATTAATCGGGTGTCCACTAAACGAGGGTAACCTCAGATGCGGGCTGTGTCGATGTGGTGGTCGATATCGATGAACCAGAAGGTGTTAAAGCGTCGTTCCAGGCTGCGTCGGCTTATGTTGTGGTCAGCAGCGGTTTTGGTTATTGAGGTATTGCCGCAGATGCAGTCAATGAAGGTGTTGAAGTCTGCGGATAGTTGGCGGTCTGGACGTGTTTTTGTTGTGGATGCCCCGCAGGTTGGTGAGGTGCAACGCCATCGGGTTGTGCCTTTGGTTGTTGTGCCGTTTTTCTTCATTGTTCCAGTGCATACGGGGCATCGTGGTCTGTTTTTCTTCATGTGTTAAGACAACACGCATGCTTAGCACAGGTTCTGCGTTGGATCGTGGATTGAGCGTTTTCGGGGCGTTTATATCGTTGTGGGGATTATAAATGCGTTGTTTTTATGTCTTTATCTGCGTCAATCCCACCGATACGGACACGCTTTTTGTCGTATAACCCTTCGTTTTCTAGATTTCACCGAGTTGGTTGCGGTGGTATTTTTTGGTTTTGTCTAAGTGGTATCGGCCCCAGATTTCGCCTGTGTGGGGGTTAATGGCGGTGATGTCGTTGTTGATGCAGATGAGCATGATTTCTTTGGTGCGGTGTTTTCTTCCGACGTAGAGTTTGCGCATGTTGTCGGCCCAGCGAAGGGTTACTTTTCCGTCGTTGTCGACTTTGTCTCGCCGTAGGCGGTTGTCGGTGCCAATGGGGATGTCGAGTGGTTGGGCTTTGGGTAGTCGGTTGTAGGCCTGTGCTGGTGTTTGTCTGTTGAGTGCTCGGTGGGGTCGGTGGTTGTTGTAGTAGTCGATGATGTCATCGAGTTGTTGGTTTAGCTCGCCGATGTTGTGGGCGAATGGCCTTGCGTGCAGGGCTTTTTGGAGTGTTTGGTGGAAGCGCTCGACTTTTCCTTGGGTTTGGGGATGGTATGGAGTTCCATTCTTTTGTTGGATGCCCATTTGGAGGAGTAGCTGTTCGAAGCCGTTGCGAGTGTCGGCTTTTCTGTAGAGCTTTGTGGTGAACACGCTGCCGTTGTCGGTGAGGGTGGATTTGGGGAATCCATGTTTGTTACCTGCGGATATGAAGGTGTCGATGACGTTGGTGCCGGTTTCGTGTTCGAAGGCTTTGCAAGCGATGACAAAGCGTGAGTGGTCGTCGATGATGGTCAGGATGGCTACGCGTTGGTTGTTGTTGAGATAGCAGTGGCTGTAGTCGAGTTGCCAGGTTTCGTTTGGTTGGTCTGCTTCGAATCGTTTCCAGGAACTGCGTGGCCTTTTGTGAGGTTGTTCGATGACGTAGCCGTGGCGTTTGAGTATGCGGTGGATAGTCGATGCTGCTGGTAGTGGGGTTATTTTTTTGTTGTTGAAGATGCCATCGGATGGTGTGGGCGCCGTTGTCTTGGCCGGTGTTTTCAAGGTGTTGTCTGATTTCGAGGATGGTTTTGACTGTGCTCTCTGGTACCTGTCTGGGGTTGGAGTGCGGGCGCCGGGAGCGTGGTTGTAGTGCTTGGTAGCCACCTTCTCGATAGCGGTGGAGTAGTTCGCGGATCCAGCGGGTGCTGACGTTAAAGAGTGCGGCGGCATCTTTATGACTCATGCCGGTCGCGAGGATGGTTTCGACGATGACTTTGTTGGAAGTGTGTTTCTTGCCCATGCTCTATTTTGGGCGGAAGTATGTCTCGCTACATCCTAAGGTGGTGCGTGTGTCCTCATTGTCCCTGTTGGGGTGGTTGTGTGGGAACAGTGGAACGATGTTGTGGCACATCAGAGCCTTGAGGGTCGGAAGGATGTCGTGAGACAGAGCGGAACGATGTCATGGAATCAGACACCTGCAGTCGCGAATAAAGCGAAACTGCAGGCAAAAAAGAAAATTGGCCAATATGATGGGAACTCAGTACTCGCGGTGATTGTGGCGCTCGATGATTTCCTCAAGAAAGCCCAAATTGTCGATGCTTTCTTGAGTCGCTATAGCAATCAATTCTCAGACGTACAGGAATTTCATCAAGGTATTGCGCATCCGTGAAAAGCTTAATTCCGTTCTGGCTGTCCTGGTATCCTGGGCGATGCTGTGACTCCATAGCGTGAATGCAGCATTTTTGTGCGGTGGCAAACACGCTGTTTGATTCGGGAGGTTTATGGACGGTTGGCCTCGGCCGCGATAAGATCAGAACAGTAAAGACGTCTATTTCAAAGAGGACGCACGATGGGCAAATGGTTTGATCAGGCTCGAGAAATCGAGCGTCTACGGCGTGAGAATCAGCGGCTCTTAACGCTCGTCACGCAATTCAAGAATCGCCTCCATGTTGAGGCAGGCGATGTCGATGTTTACGGCGTGTCAGCCGAGGAGCGTCAACTTGTTGCATCCGGGCAAAAGGTCGCAGCCATCAAGGAATACCGTGAACGAACAGGAGCAGACCTCTTGACCGCGAAGAACGCCATCGATTCCATCTCCTCAACAGGCGTGTAGGCCCGAGATATTCGTCTCCATCGGTCATCATCTAAAGGGACCAAGCCCGGTGGATAGACTTACAGGAATCGCTGACCCTACTCCCGCGTGAGTACACGCAATGCGGCGTCGTTAATGAAAATGCGCTGACGGCCCCGCTTAATTTCGCTTAACACCCCAATACTAACCAGATGATTAAGCCACGTTGCAGCCGTTTGTCTTTTCACTAGTCCGCTGTCCTCCACATCCTGAATGCGTAGGTACGGGCGCACCATCGTGATTTCAGACATTTCTTTAGCCGGACTAATAACGCCTGCATCACGGATAGCAGCCGTGATCTCATCTTGTACCTGACGTAAGTCCGCGATCATAGTGGCGGCGTCGGTGGCTGCAGCCTCCACGCCGTGGATCATAAACAAAAGCCAATCTTCCCAGGCAGATTCCGTTGTCACTCGGTTCAAGCAACGATAATATTGCGCCTTGTTCTCCACGATATAGCCGGATAAATAAAGCACAGGGAACGGAAGCAGGGCTTCTTGCAGTAGATACAGCACATTGAGGATACGTCCTGTGCGTCCGTTACCGTCGGCAAACGGGTGGATGGCTTCGAACTGATAATGCAGCAGAGCCATCTTTACCAAAGAATCGACATCATGCTCGCTATAGATATAGCGCTCCCAACGCGATAAGTGCTGCTCAATCACTTCGCGCCCTTCAGGTGGAGTGTAGATGCGCTGTTGCGTATGCGGGTTACCGATAAACGTTCCAGGGTAAGAGCGAAACGGCGCGATGCGCGGTTCATCGCTTTGCAAAGTTCCGCAGACTATTTGCGTGGTTTTGGCAGATAGTGGCCGTTGGCCGATCGATTCCAAGCCCGCATGCAAGGCGGCGTTATAGCGCAGAGCTTCTTTAGTTGCCGGGGTCGGCTCTGCGTCAACGTTCCAGGCAGCGCGGAAAAGTTCATCGTTTGTGGTTACGATGTTTTCGATCTCTGTAGACGCGCGTGCTTCGCGCAACGGAATCGTGGAAGTAAGAATCTCCGGATTGGGAATAAGCTGGCAAGCGGTGCGTAGCTCAGCAAGTTTTTCTTTTGCAGCAATAATCGCTTTGAGCACCGGAACGGTTTCGACGACTTGGGCAGGGGGCAGAGGTGGAAGCTCGTTGAAAGGCCGGTTGGGGTCGAACGTGGTGCTGCTCATGTCGAAAGAATAAACATATTGGTGAGTAATGTCGATTTTTGGGCGAAAAATCGACATTAAACATGTCTAATGTCGATTGCGTAAACATATCGGGGGTCACGCTCGTCGCCGGGAGTCGCCCACTGAGCAGTTGCTGCCCACCCCGGGGTGAACACCTGCAGATTCCCAGGTATGCCCCGTCGACACAGCCCACAGCAGCCGATACCGTAAGAGCATGTTGTTTGATTCTGTACCGCGCCCGAGTGAGCGCATCGCGCCGGGCGTGGCGCACCTGCCGGGGTGGTTGGGCGTCGACAAGCAAGCAGAGCTGGTGCGCGAGATCCGCGAGATCGCACGTGGCTATGCGGATACGCCGATGGCGATGGTGCGCCCAACGCTGAAATCCGGCGGGCAGATGAGCGTGTACCAGCTGCATCTGGGCAGGTACTGGCATTATCCGAGCTACCGGTACGTCGACAAGATCGCTGGTACTACCGTGCCGCCGGTGCCAGAAAGCCTCGCCACGTTGGCTCCGGTGGCGCTGCGTTCGGCAGCGGAGGTCGCCGATGAGCTGGCCCCGTGGGTAGACACCTTCGTGCCAGAGATGGTGCTGGTCAATTACTACCCGCCGGGCTCTGGGATGGGCATGCACGTCGATGCGTTTGAGGAATCCCGGGCGCCGGTTATTTCGCTATCGATTGGCGACGAGGCGCTGTTTCGCATGGGGCATACCGAAGCGCGCACCCAACCGTGGGACGATGTGACGCTGTGCTCCGGAGACCTGGTGGTTTTTGGTGGGCCGAAGCGGTTTGCCTATCACGGGGTGGTGCGCGTGAATGAGGCGACGCTTCCCGACGGCTGTGGGCTCGACGAAGGCCGGATTAATATCACGATCCGTCAGGTCTCTGTGGCGCCGAAGGGACGGGAGCGCTAAGCAGGCGATACCCGCAGTCTGTGTTTTTGGGGCAGGGGCGCTAAGAAGACGACAGCCCTAGGCTGGAGCCACCGCCACCAGGCGTGCCTAGCGGCCCGCGTGGTTGCTCAGGTTTTGGATCCTTGGGCTGTGGATTCTTGGGTTTGGGGACGGGAGGTGCGGGCTCGGTGCTTGGATGCTCGGGCTTGGTGACGGGGCCATTCTGGTTCGGGGCAGCGGTGGTCTGGGCAATCCAATCACCTAGCCCATGCAGCGAAGCGAACAGCGAGTACCGCCCACCACCTTGCCGAGCTTTAAACGAGGTCACCCCGGCAACTTCACCGTCGATGAACAACGGGCCACCGGAATCGCCGCGCCCTGCTTTTGCCTCACCCAAATACTGCACCACGAAGGCGTCATGAGCACCCTCGTTTGTGCCCGGGCGGATCCCCGGCGTCGTGCGACCGACGGCAGCTTGGGCAAATTGCAGCGTCTCTTCCGTTCCAGCGCCCCAACCATAGACACTGCCGGTAGTGCCAAACTCCACCGCGTCGCGGCGAACATTCTGAATCATCTTTTCAGGAAACGCCGTGCTCACATGCACCAAAGCAACATCACCATGCGGTGCCCACACAGCATAATCTGCCACGTATTGGTTTTCTGCACGGTGCTGTTGTTCGCGGGTTGCGCCGGTGTAGACGGTGCGCTGAACATCAGGGACTTCCACGCAGTGCTGGGCAGTAAGAACCCATTGGGCAGCAACCACGGTGCCAGTGCAACTGGCTACTTGGACCACGCCTTGGGCAGCGGCGTCGGTGGTGGCAACATCGGTGCCATTAGTCAGCGCGGTGGCTGTTGCCGCTCCGAAGATACCGAGAAAACTCGCTGTAGCAAGCATGGCTATTTTTCGCATACCGTTATCTTAGTACTAGCAATCAATATGTTTTGTAAGTGAATAAGATGCACAGTTGTTAGAATTTAGCTATCGCGTGATGTGCAATATTTTGACTAATTACGTCTGGGTTCATGAACATCAGTCCCGCAGGTGATGCCGTGGCCCCAGACTCGGGTTCGTACTTATTATCTGCACGAGTAAAGACTAAAGACACCTTGCTTGAAAAACTGCAAAGGTTGCAGACCACGCCGTTAATGAACATTCAAGATGTAGCTGGTATTAGGTTCGACTGCGATCTGTCGCTGACTGAGCAAACAGAAGTTGCAGAAGTTTTTAAGCGCGGATTCGAAAATAGTGGTGCGAAGCGTGCAGATATCAGGGACTTTCGGGAAGAACCCCACTCGGGATATCGCGCCATTCACCTCCATATCCGAGATAATGCTGGTAGAAGTGAGATGCAGATCCGGACGGCTTGGCAATCAAAATGGGCGAACTATTATGAAGAAGCCGCTGATATTTTCGGAAGAGAAATTCGTTACCTGCACGAAGGAGCAACGATGCCTCCAAAGGCACAAGGTGTTGTGATGCAGCTACTTGAAGCGTCGACGGAAATTGCTGAGTTTGAACAACGCACAGACAGCGATTCACACTACAGCCGTGATCATGTTCGCAATTTTCGCAGACGAATCGATGATAAACTTTCACGTATCCAAGCTGAGTTGCGGCAGCAGCGAATCTAAGACTGAAATGGAAGGCTAATGTTATGGCGTCATATCTAATTCAGTACCACCGTCGTTCAGGGGAACTAGACATCCATGAATTTGACTCGCTGCCAGAGGCAACACTGAGGCGCCTCGAATTGGATGAGGCCAATGACGACCCTGATCTCGAAGTCGTTGCCGTTGCCAGTGAGAGCGAAGAACATCTGCGGCAATCCCACTCTCGGTATTTTTCGAAGGCGTAACACAACTGCAGCAGCGAATTCTTCAATTTCACTAGATGCTCTGGGGTAATCCATTGTGAAAACGTTTCTTATATCCCGACGCCGTGCGACTTCGCTGTTAACTGCTGCCGCAGCGCTAGCAGTTGTGGCTGGGGCTCCTGACCTTGTGCAACAGCACGGCGGCACCGCGCACGCCACGGCTGCGGAAGCCTCATTGCAATCCCCGCTTCACGCGAGCACCACGCACCTCGCCCTGCCATTTGAGATCCCGCAGCTGCAATTGCCTGCGCCGAAACTCTCCAGTGAGCACGACGAGGGGGCAGAACACAGCCCGCTGAGCTCGATCGGCGCCACCCCGAAACACCACGACGGCGCACCGGTGCCCAAGCCTTTCGACGCAACCTACCTCACCGGATATAGCTCTGATATCTCGTCTTACCAGTACGGCATTTACTACGAGGTGGTACGTGAGTTCAAAGACCTGCGCAGCAATCACCCGGATGTGATGCGTAAAAATCTCGATATCGTCGCTGACTACAACAACAATGCACAGCCAGAACGCGTCGACAAGGCCATCCGTGATGCGTTGGCCGATAAAGATGGCGTGCTGTTCACCGCAGCCGAGGCACTTGGCGACGAATTTGGCCAGCACTTCTTGCAAGCTCTGCAAGAAAAGCGGCTGCCGAAAACCGAGTTCCTGCTGGGTAATGGCTATGCCGCTCGCGCCGGGGGAATCGCGAGCTGGGGTCACGCGGAAAAGCTGCTGTTCAATAACGACCGCCCATTCGTGCAAGCCCCGGAACGTATCAAGCGTCACGAGTCACCGGAACGTGAGCTGTACGACGGCTCCAGCAAATCTTTCCCGTCGGGGCACACTAACCAGGCGACGTGGATTACCACGCTGCTGGCCATGATGCTTCCGGAGGTGGGTACGCAATTGCTGGAGCGCGGATCTGAGGCCGGGGAATCGCGCCTGGTGATGGGCGTGCACTTCCCACTGGATGTCATCGGCGGGCGTATGACTGGGCAGGCAGCTGCGGCGGATCGCTGGAATGATCCGAAAATGCGCGATGCGCTGCTGCAAGCACGCGAAGAGATTGTCGCAGAGATGGAATGGCGCGCGGGCAAGCCTTTCGCCGAGATGATTGCCGAAGATTCGCATGCGCTCAGCGACCAGCAAGCAGAAGCCGATTACACACGACGCATGACCTACGGCTTCGCACCAATTTTTGCGACCGATGAACCGGTGAATGTACCAGCGGCGGCACCAGCGTTGCTGGAAACCCGCTTCCCGGAACTCAGCTACGAGCAGCGTGCTGAAGTACTCCGCCACACCGCGTTGCCATCCGGCTACCCACTGGATGATCGCGACCCGGCCAAAGGGGACTGGCAGCGAATTAATCTAGCCCGTGCCTGGAATGCACAGGTGAGCATCGGCGCGGGCGGCGAAGTAGTGGTGAAATAAGTTAGTCGTCGAAAATGACTTCTGAGCTCCAATTTCTCCGCCACCACCGTTTGAGTCGACCGCGTAAGCTATTGTCCTCAGGCGGTGGCGTACCCTTTTGAAGCTTATCTGTGGCGCCTGGAGGGACAGGTTCTTCGGCTAACTCGTAGACATAGCGGGGGAGTATGTCCCCTGTAATTTTACTGCCGGATACCGCCGCTTGAGCTTTTGCTCGAAGTACTCGTGGTTCGGTTTCTCTAAACATCTTCGTCTCCTCCAGGGCGCTGCTCTTCATTATCGTCGTCGATGAATTCATAAGCAATGCCAGCAATAAGAGATTTTTCAGTCTTTGCAATTAATGCGCTTTTATTCAGTACGTTGATGTTGCGCCACGCAGATTCGCGCACGTACAGGTTCTCGCTGGTTATGTTTTCCAGGGGCCAGGTATATCGTTTCCACCATTCAGACCGGTTATCGCTATGGGTCCTCTGCTGGATTGTTGCAACTAGTCCTATAAGGCCTGCTAATGCAACAACTAACTGTGCTGCTTGCAGAACTATTTCTGCCGTATCCATGAAAATCCCCCGAGTATTCTCACAAACTGTAACTCACAATAGAGCATAGCTCAGAGAAGACCGGGGGGGAGAGACTCAACCAGGAGGTGCTACTTATCCAAGCCCTTGCCAGATGGCGAAACGAGGATTTTCACGGCGGTTTCGTTGCGGTGGATGAGCGTGTCGAAACCTTCGTTGATCAGCTCGTCTAAACCAATGCGCGCAGTGACAAACGGAGTGAGGTCCACGCGTCCATCTTCGACCAATTTGATGGCAGCCGGGTGGTTGTTGACATAACCAATGGTGCCGCGCACATCCAGTTCCTTCAGCACGATCTTGTTCAGGTCCACCTCAGCAGGCTTGCCCCAAATCGAGACAATCTGCAAAACCCCGCGTGGGCGCAGCGCATCCATGAGCGTGTCGAAAACCACCGGGACAGAGGTGCATTCGAAAGCCACATCGGCGCCCACGCCGTCGGTAAGCTCCTTGACCTTGGCGACGACGTCGACATCTTCTGGGTTCAGCGCATGATCAGCAACGCCGGTCTCCAGGGCTTTTTCGCGGCGAGCTTTGGACAGCTCGGAGACGACGACGGTCACACCAAATGCCTTCAGCACAGCCGCGGTGAGCAAACCGATTGGGCCCGCACCACCGATGAGTGCAACCTGGCCCGCGGAATCCTCGCCCACGCCTGCGCGTTCCACGGCGTGATACCCCACGGTCAGCGGTTCAATGAGTGCGGCGTGATCGAGGGAAACCTTATCGCTGATCTTGTGGATCCACCGACGCTTGACGACGATATTTTCCGCCAAGCCGCCGCCACGGCCACCCAGCCCGATGAAGTTCATGTTTTCCGACAGGTGGTAGGTCTTGGACTCTGGACCGGTATTAACGTCTTCACTGATGATGTAGGGCTCGACAACGACGTGATCGCCCACGGCCAGGTCATCGATATCATCGGCTACTTCGGAGATCACGCCACAGAATTCGTGGCCCATGGTCACCGGTGGTTCTTCGCCACTGATTGGGTGTGGCTTGCCGTGTGAAGGGCAAAAGATTGGGCCGTCGAGGTATTCGTGCAGGTCGGTGCCACAGATGCCACACCAGGCGACATCAACGCGGGCGGTACCTGGTTGTAATTCTTGTTGCTCGATGTCTTCGATACGGATGTCGTTGCGATCATAAAAACGTGCAGCTTTCATGGTGCCTCCTCAGATCAGGGCGCGTGTCTACGCAGCCTGCGGCGGTTGCGTGGACAGGCTGCAAATTGGACGAATGGCTACGAATGAGGTGCTATAAAAATCCGGAATCTTATGGTCCCCATCATATAAGCAGTAGCGTGTGACCGGCGTATGTTTTTTATCACGCAGACTGCGCCGCAAAAACCAGAGGCGTTGCTTGCTAGAGTTGCATTATGAGTACCCCCACAGAAATCGTCGCCAGGTTGCGCAGCGAAGTCGAAGATGGCTCGCTGGAATCGTTCTGCTTAGAACTGGGTATTGACCTGCTGGTTTTATTCGGAAGCGCACGTACTGATGCACACAGTGCGGGGGATGTGGATCTTGCTTATTCAGTTGATTTTTCTCGCCCCAAAGAAGACAGGCCGAATCTTCTCGACGTGGCCACGGCGTTTTATGTCCGATACGGGGTCGATGCAGGGGACAGCATGGACTTTATGAATCTGGATTTGGCTGATGTTGTTGCTCGTTATGAAGCCCTGCAGAAATGTGAATTATTGGTGGATCCGTCTAATTCTAAGTACGGCAATCTGCAAATGATGGCAGCTCGGGAATATATCAATACCGCTTATCGGCGTGAATACGCACTGCGGAGCTTAGCTTCATGACACCGAAAGAATTTCAGTACGGCACTGTGCAAAAACGGCTCGAATCACTTCGACGTCTGCTGGGCGAATTAGAAAAACATCAGCACGTTGAAGCAGACCATTTGCGCGCTAATTTGTCGGAAATGTATGCAGTTTTCTTCATGATCCAGCAAATAATTGACCTTTCTACCGACATTAACCAGCATATTGCTACGACAACTTTGGATATTGTGGATTCAAATAGTCGGCGCGGTTTTGAAACGCTAATCCGGGCTGGAATCTTGCCTAAAGAACTCGAGCAAGACTTCTCTAAGAGTGCAGCGTTGCGCAACATTATTACGCACCAATACGTCGAAGTTGATCTAGACATAATTGCGGAGTCGATTCCACGTGTGCTCCAACTCTATGGCCAGTATGTGAATTCTGTCGCCGGGTGGCTAGCTGGAAAATAATGCTAGCCACCTGCGAGTAGACGTTTTTCTTGCGTCCGTGGGCGCCAATACGCGGCTTCTATCGCAGTGAGTTCTTTGAAATGCGACGAGGTCAGCTCATCCATGGCCTGCAAATAACCGGGGATGTCTTTGCGGGGCAGGCGCAAACCCATGGTTAGGTGAGGAGTCCACAACGGGCCGTGGCCATCGGGGTTGGCTGCGCTGATTGTGCTGGCGGCAATTTCTAATTCCCGGGTGGTCTGCAACAACCACGCCACGGTCTGTTTGCTCTTAGTGCCGAAGATGACGTTGCCCACCCGGCGAAACTGCGCCGGGATTACCGCGGGCAATAACTCGGCTGCCAACTCGACGACGCTGGGATCCATCGCCGCGGAAAACGTCACCGTAATATGCGGGCGCTGGTTTTGCACCGGAAAGCCCCGGTCAGCCAAACCAGCGAAGATCTCGCGGATCTGCTGCTCTTGTTTTTCCGGCAAATAGAGCAGGATATTATCGGGGGAATTTTTACTCACGCCAACCACCACTCATAGCACCCAGTAATAGCAGTGTTGGCGAGCAAAGTCAGCCGACCGCGGGCGTCGGCGTACTAGTGCTGCGGGCGTCCGCGTACTAGTGCTGTACTAGCGCTATTGCATGACGCGGGTTTCTTGGATACCCTTCTGCAGCCGCTGGTGATAGCTATCCATAGCGCGACGCAGCCACAATCCCAGCACCAACGCGGGGATGGCGAAGAGCAACAGCATCAACAGATCGCGGTAAAGATCGCCCTGGTACACACCGGCGATGGCGCTGCGGAAAGCATCGATGGCATACGTGGCAGGCAACCATGGGCTTATGGATTGGAACCAGTCTGGCAATAGCGTCAACGGATAAGCGCCACCGGAACCAGACACCTGCACGATCAACAACAACACAGCTAAAGCCTTACCCGCACTATCAAAAGCGATGACGAGCGCATGCACAATCAGCATGAACACCAGCGAAGCCACCGAGGCTGCCAGCCACAGGAGCAACGGATGCTTCGGCTGAATCTGCACAAACAAGATCAGACCGCCCACCGCGAAGGTGGCCTGCGCGATGCCGATCAGCCCGAACGTCGCAAAGCGTCCTAGGTAGACCTGGTTGCGGGTGAACTCGCCGTCTTCCCGCAAGTACTTGTCCTCGGCGTTGCTGCGCATCAACACACAGGTCAGCAGCGCACCGACCCACAGAGCCAGCGCTAGATAAAACGGCGTCATTCCGACGCCGAAAGCGGCGACCTCGAAGACCGGTGTGCGTTCGACGTCGACGGGAGTGGTAATCCGCGAGGCCAGTAGTTCCGGATCAGAACCGATGATGTCCGCCAACTGGCTCAAATCGCCACCATCACGGACGTCGTTCACCTTGCGCTGCAGTTCTGCAAAACGTTGCGCCTGGTTGTACAAGGTATCGGCCAATCGGTCCGCACCATCGCGGGCACGCACCAGCGCGGAGCCATCTGCACCGGACGTAGCAGACAGCGTGTCACGTACATCGCTGATTTCTGCGCGCACTGCAGCAATATCAGCGGCGACGGTGTTGATGCTGCCGCGTAACGCAGTCAACTGTGGCTGCAGATTTTGTTGATAAGCAGTACGCGCATTATCGACGGCTTGGCGTGCTGCGCCAATCGCCGATTGTGTTTCCTGCCGCGATTGCTGGGCGTTGCCGGTGCCCGACTCAATGCGGTCGGCGGTCGTCGTCAAGGAATCATGCAAGGCATTCGACTGGGCGATCGCACCATCTAATTGCGCGTGCACCTGCTGGTAACCGGCAGCCACCGGGCCTGGTAGATCCAGGTTGCCCACCTGACGGTCTATGGCATCCCGCACTCCGCGGAACGCGGCAGTTTGCTGGGCGACGCGTTCGGCGGCCGTGCGGTAGGTTTGTGCGGTGTGCGCAGTTGTCGCCTGGGCATTGTGCAACAGCTCGTCGAACTGATCCGACAACGCCGAATACGCCTGTACGGTAGCTCCCAGAGAATTCTCCAGGGCACTGGTGGAATCATTCAACGTGGCCGACAGCGAGTCGATAGGGGCAGGGGCGTTACCGCCACCAGCAGCACCAGAGGTCTGGTTACCAGCAGCGTTGAGAATATTATCTGCAGAGCGTGCCAGTGGAATCGTGGAATCCACCAAGTTTGCCAGGCTACGCACCGTACCGGCAGAGGCCTGCAAACGGGTGCCGACGCTATCAATCCTGTGAACAACATTATCCAGCGCCGCCTGGGTATCGCCGTCTTCAAGATAGTTATCCAGAGATTCCACCACGCCCAAGCCGACGGTGGTGACCACGTGGGTAAACGATTCGTCGATACGCTCGATCACACCGCTGGCACTGCGTTCGGTGATCGTCGTCGACAAGGCGTTTTTCTTCTCGTTGGTATACAAATCCAACTTTGCCGGTTCCGTACCTTCGATATAGAAAGTCAACAGTTCTTGACTGAAGTTTTCCGGCAGCACGATTCCGGCATAGTATTCACCGGATTTGGTACCTTCCAACGCGTCGTCGGAATCCGTGATCACCCAGTCAACCTGCTCGTTCCGGGAAAGTTGGGAGAGCACTTCGTCGCCAAGGTTGAGCCGCAGCGACGCCAGATCAGACTCGTGGCCTTTGTCTTTGCTGGCAACAGCGATTTTCAGGCGGTCGGTGTTACTGAAAGGATCCCAGCTCGCCAGAATGTTGAAACCGGTAAATAGCAGTGGGATGATTACCAGGCCGAATACAATCACGCCGGTCATGACGTTTCCGCGGATTGCGCGCACGTCATCGCGGAGGATGGTCAGGATGTTGTTCATGGCTTTTCACCTTGCTTGGCCAGTTGTTCTTTCAGCTCATCGTCGCTGAGATCCGTCAGGCTGTGATCGCGGGCGACGGATTGCTTCACGTATTCCAACGCGCTGATGATGCCCACCGAAACCAGCACAACCAGGCAGGCCAAACCAAAGAAAATTGCTTTTTCCTCCGGGTTAAACCGCGAGATGATTCCCAGGATGAACACCAACAACACACCGATGCCGATGGTGATGCTCATCCATGTGGTGTAATTGCGCGGGTTCGAACGCCACTTGGAATCGAGGTTGTGCTGGTAGCCTTCTCGGTCCCGCAGCGCGGAAATAACGTCGGTGATTCGGTATTGGCTGCCGGTGAAGTGCACCTTTTCGTTGATGACCAGCCCGCCTTTGTTCAGTTGGTCGTTGACCAGAATATTCACGTGCGACAGGCCCCGGCGCGCCAACATGCCGACGACAAATGCGACAGCGGCCATACCGATGATCACAATGATATTGACCCAATAGTGGTTGCCATAGAAACCACCAACGGTCTCGCGCATGGCACCGATGCCGTAGGTAAACGGCAAAAATGGTGACACTGCGCGGAAGAAATCTGGCGTCATTTCGATGGGGTAGAGGCCGGATGCGCCCGGGATCTGCACGAAAGCGTAGACCACGGCGATGATGCGTCCAATGTGACCAAGGGCTGAGACCAAACCATAAATGATTGCTAGATAGCACAGGCTCAAAATCACGGCGGTGAGAACATAACCAATTTTCGAGACATGTTCGATGCCCATGACCAAGTTGCCGATCGACACGATTAGCGCCTGCATGATGCCAAAGACACCCATGAGCATGTAGCGCGCCTGATAAGCCTTGCCGACGGTCAGGTGCTCGCGCCCACGCGGGTCCACTTCGGTGCGGAAGATGATCATCAACATGAACGCGCCGATCCACAGCGTCAGGTTGATAAACAACGACGACATGCCGGAGCCGTAGTGCGAGACTGGGAATACGGCGTGCGATTCCATCTCTGCCGGTGAGGCGAGGAACGATGAGATATCGTCCGCATTCAGCGCATTCACGGACCGCAGTGCAGGGTTGTCCTGGGCCAGGTTAGCCAGCGTAAGGATGTCCGTGCGGGCGGTACGTAGACCGTTTTCGATGCCGTCCAGGTCGCCACCGAAACTGTCGACGACTTCGTGCGCGCGTTCCAGCTGCACGTTGACGCCGTCGAGCAGGCCGTCGGTTTCGCTAAGCAAGGTTTTCTGCGCGCCCAGGGTGGCCGAAAGGTTAGCGGCGGTAGCTGCAACTTGGGAGATCGCGGAATTAATCTGCGGGACGGTGTTGTTGATGGATGTGCGCAAACCGGCGGAATCATCCCGCGCTGCCTTGGTGGCGTTGTCCAGGGCTGCGGCAGTGTTATCCAATGAGTTGAGGGTGTCTTGCGCGCTGTCTTGCAAAGCAGTAAGTTCACCGAGCACGGCGCGGTTGTTCGCATTCCGGCCGTGCAGATCATCCACGGTCTGCTGAATCTGGTTGGTGATTGTCGGTGGCACAGCAGGCAGATCAGTAAGATCATCCAACCGGTTGATTGCGCCATCGGCTTGGTCGAGAATGCCGTGGGCACCATCGGTTGCTGCCCCAACGCGGTTGAGCGCGCCTGTCAGCTGGCCCGATACGGAATTGACGGTGGCATGTGCAGAAGCAGCGCCGTCGGCAAGCGCGGTGGTGCCTTGCACATATGCGGCGGTGGCTTCGTCGGCGAAACTGGTTAGCTGGCGCTGGACTTCATCGGTGATTGCTTGCACTTGGCCGAGGGCTGTCTGGGCGTCGTCGATGGTGCGCTCGACGGTGACCAATGCCTCGCGGGCCTGAGCGATTGCCGGGCGGGCGTTGTCAAGGTTCGCCTGCACACGGCCGAGGTCTTTGCGGGTATCAGCGATGGTATCGGCGGTGCGGGTGAAAGTATCCGAGGCGCGATTGGCGGTATCACCGATGCGGAAATCCAGATCGTGACCGGAATTGCGCAGCTCTGTGGCCACGGATTGCGCCACCTGCTCATTAAATGACGAGCTGATCTGCGAATCGATGGTGGAAGCGCCCTGGTCTGTGATTTTCGGCGCGATGGCATTGAGTTTTTCGTTGACCGCGTATTCCAGCGTGGGTTTGGAATAGGTGCCCTCAAATAAGCTGACGAAATCTTGCGAGAAGGTTTTCGGCACCGTGATCGAGGCGAAAACTTCGCCCGAATGCACCGCGTGATTGGCCGCTCCCCGGTCCAGGAATTGCCAGCCCAACTGGTCATTGTCTTTGAGTTGGCTGACTAACTGTGCACCGACGTCGAGATCGCCGGTGATAGTAGAAGAAGCGCCTTCGTCCTCATTGACGACGGCGACTTTGATGTTCTCGGTATTTTCATACGGATCCCAAAAAGCGGCAATATTAATCCACGAATATAAAGCTGGGGTGATCATCAGCCCAATCAGGATTACCCAGACTTTTCGGGTTTGCCATAACCGGGCTAAGTCCTCGCGAAAGACCTTCCAACTAGTACTCACCTGTAGAACGCTAGCACCGTAATTAGCGGACTGCACAGCTCAGCGGCCAATTTTTGCGCGTTTTTGATTAAGTGATAGCGCTTTTGCGAATCTGTTTTAGAACCGGTGGTTTTTCTCTGGATGCTTGACGACGCTGTACTTGACGACGCTGTGCTTAACGACGCCGTGCTTAGCAGTGTCTTCTTAACGACGCCCTACTTAACGACGCCGTCGCCCACGGAACTTCGCAAGCTGATCCGAGTTATCCCCGCCATAGCGATCCCGCACACCGCGCGAACGCGTGGCCGCGGTTGGCTGTGCGGAATCCTGCGATGGAGAAACCACAGGTTTCAGCACCGATTCCTGGGAAGTCACTGGTGTGGCAGGATTGTCGGCAGCTGCCTGGCCGTTATGGTTTTCAGCTTCTCGTTCCTCGCGCTCGCGGCGCCGCTCCCGCAGCTCGGCATAAATGAAATAACCTAAACCAGCTGGGGCCATGATGCCGAAGGCGATCCACTGGAAGCCATACGACAAGTGCGAACCACGATCCAGTTTTGGCACCGGAATTGGTTCCAGTGCTTCTGGCTGATCCGCCGCGGTCACGTTTACGATGGCGTCGGCAAGCTCCAAGCCCGTTAACTCTTCTATCTGTTCCGGGCTCACCGAGCGCACCTGGGTATAACCAGCGTCCTCGAACGGCGGGGTCTCGTGTGGAGCCTCGCCGAAGCGCAGCATGGCCTCGGTGGTGATGTGCTCGCCATCCGGTGGGGTGATCTCCGGGACCGAGCCGTCGCGGTTAGCCACCGCAAAGCCGCGATTAACCAGCACCGTCTGGCCGGAATCCAGTTGGAACGGAACCAGTGATTGATACACTTGCGAGCCTTCCAGCGGGCGCAAACGCAACAATATCTCGTGTTCTGGCAAGTACGCGCCGGTCAGGGTGACCCGGTGCCATTCCTCGTCGATGGTGATGCCGCCGGAGGCGTCGACAAGCTCCGCAAACGGTACCGGATCTTGCTCATAGGCTTGCTGGATGCGCTCGTTGCGGTCGACAATCTCGTCATCCTTGTTCAGCTGCCACGGCGCGAGCACCGTGAAGGCCAGGATGGAAAAGGCGATGAGCGACAGTGCCAGGATGATCCAGCTGGGCTTGGCAAAAACCTTCCACCACGATGTTTGCGTGCTGGTGGCGCTGTTGCGCGGCTGATGTGGTCGTTCAGTCCGTTCAGGCTGTTCTTGCTGCTGGGATTCTTGCTGCTGGGATCGGGCACTCACAACGCCCATGATAGACGCCCATGATAGACCTGGTTTCTCGCTAGTCCAGCTGGCTCTGGGTGTGCGCAATCAGCCCCGGCAGGCTGGCTTCGATTTCTTTGCGCACGCGGGTAAAGCCGTCAACACCACCGTAATACGGGTCGGCGACGGAGGCTTCGTCTTCTGCGTCCGGGTCGAAACTGCGCATCAGGGCGACGCGATTCTCGTCGACGCCGCGAGCAATGAGCGTGGAGCGGTGGCCGGTATCCATCGCGATGAACAAATCTGTGTCGCCAGCCTGCGGGCCGAACTGTTGTGCGATGTGATCGCTGCCGTCCAAGCCAATGTCGCGCAGCTCTGCCACGGTGCGCTCATCAGCGCCCTCGCCGACATGCCAGCTATCAACCCCGCAGGAGGCGATATTTACCCGAGTGGCAAGACCTGCATCTTTGATCGCCTGGCGGGCCATGACTTCCGCCATTGGTGAGCGGCAAATATTTCCGGTGCAGACAAAATTGATGGAATAGGTTTTGGTGTCGTTGTGATTTTTAGTGTCAGCCATGGTGTCCTATTTTATCGCCTGATGCGCACGCTGCGTGCCATAATTGTGTGAGCATATGACGGATATAAAGGAGCAGGACATGAGCACTGAGACCACCGTGGGTGATATTTGCCAGGTCATGGATCGCGCTTACCCACCGCACCTGGCGGAAAGCTGGGATAGTGTGGGGCTCATTTGTGGGCGGCACGAAGCCCCAGTGCGCCAGGTGGCTTTTGCTCTGGACTGCACCGACGAGGTGGCTGAGGCAGCAGTGGCAGCCGGCGTCGACATGCTGATCGTGCACCACCCGTTGCTGTTGCGCGGGGTGGACAGCGTGGCCGCGGATACCCCGAAAGGACGGATCCTACACTCCCTGATCGAATCCGGTATCGCGCTGTTTGCCGCGCACACCAATGCGGATTCCGCACGTCCCGGTGTTAACGATAAGCTGGCGGAGCTCGTTGGCATTAGGCCCGGGCGTCCGCTCGCGCCGAAGTCGGGGCCGGGCCGCCACCTGTGGGGCGTGCACGTGCCCGCAGAACACGTCTACCAGCTGAAACAGGCCCTATTTGCCGCGGGTGCGGGGCGGATCGGGGATTATTCCGAGTGCGTCTATGAGATCTCTGGCACTGGGCAGTTTAAACCAGAACCGGGCGCGAACCCGACGGACGGCGAGATAGGCCAGACCTACCGCGAAGATGAGCTACGCATACAATTCGTCGCCAAGCCAGGCGATAAGCAGGCGCTTCTCGACGCCTTGTATACCCACCATCCTTATGAGGAACCGGCTTTCGATATCACTGAACTTGCCGACGCCACCCCGCTGGAACAGGCTTATGGCCTGGGGCGGGTTGGTCAGCTGCCGGAGCCGATGAGCCTGCGGGAATTTACCCAGCAAGTCGCGGATGGTTTGCCTGCGACGTCCTGGGGTGTACGCGCGGCAGGTGATCCAGACAAGCAGATTCGCACCGTGGCTGTGGCCTCTGGCGCTGGTGATGGGTTTATCGACGTGGCTGCGAAATTGGGTGCTGATGTGTTTGTGACCTCAGATTTGCGCCACCACCCCGTCGATGAACACTTACGCGTCAGCGATATGGCAATTATTGATACCGCACACTGGGCCTCAGAGTTTCCGTGGACGGCACAAGCAGAAGAAATCGTGCGCCGGGAAACCGGAGTTGCGACTACCGTGATTACTGTGCGCACCGATCCGTGGACGGTATCTGCACACAAAGGCGAATGACGCACGGTTTTAGAACGCACGGTACAGAATGCACGGCGAATGACGAAGGAAAACGGAGAATAACGATGATGAAGCTAGCTCCCAAACAACAACAACGGTTGCTGGAACTCGCCAACTTAGAGCGCGCCCAGGCTAGCGCGGGCAACTCTGGTGCAGGCAGCGCTACTAGGGGTGGCGCTGCTACTGGGGCCGGTTCTGTTACTGCGAACAAGGCCTTGACGCCAGAACGCGCCGAAGCCGACAAAGCAGCAGCCACGCTGAAGCGAGCCCGCGATGCCGCCGCGGCAGCACAGATGGCTGTGGATGACATGGAAGCTGAAATCCTGCGCATCCAACAAGACGAACGCAAACTCAAGCGTCGCAATATCGATAACAAAAAGCAGCTGGCCACAGAGCAAGACCCAGAAATCCGGAAAGACTTAGAACACGATAAATACACCACGAAATCTCGCATCGCGGATTTGATGAGTGAGCTGCAAGAAGCCCACAACGAGATCCACGCGCTGCGGCAAAACCGCGACGTGCACGCTGCGAAAGTGGACCAGGCAAAAAGTGAGCTGGAAGCAGCCGAGCGCGCTGCAGAAGCTGCCGATGCAGCAAAGACCGAGGAGCCGGACCCGGTCGAAAGCATCACTAAGCTGCGTGCGGAACTGCAAGAACAAGCACCGGAGGCCTTGGTTGCTTACGACGAAGTCCGCGGAGAAAACGGCGTCGGTGTAGCTCGGTTTACCGGACGTGGGTGCGGTGGCTGCTATATTCAGCTGCCACCGGCCGACCAGTCCGCGGTACGCGGCGCGAAACCTGAAGACATGCCAGAATGTCCAGATTGTGGCACCTACCTGGTGCGCGGCCAGGCAGACTAAGGAGCTTAATGCCATGAAGCTGATCATTTACGCCGATGGCGGCTCGCGTGGAAATCCCGGTATCGCCGGTTCTGGCACTGTCGTTTACGCCGCCGATGGTGAGACGGTGCTGCGTGAGATCGTCTATGTCGTTGGTAAGAAATCCAGCAACAACGTCGCCGAATACCACGGGCTGTTGCGTGGGCTGGAAGCTGCGGTAGAGCTGGGCGCAGATGACGTCGAGTTTTATATGGACTCCCGGCTGGTCGTGGAGCAGATGAATGGCCGCTGGAAGATCAAACACCCAGACATGAAACAGCTGGGCGCGCAGGCGCAGAAGCTCATGCAGCAACTCGGAACCGTGAACCTGAGCTGGGTGCGGCGGAACGACAATAAGGTCGCCGACGCCTTGTCCAACGAAGCCATGGATGCCGCAGCCGCAGGACACGCGCCGGGTGTGATGTATAGGGGTGATGTTGCTGGCGCTGGTTCTGGTACCGAGCCTGCTGCGGACTCTCAAGGTGGAAATCCGACAGAAGTTCCGGGTGAAAGCCCGGTTTCCTCTGACATTGATACAACAAGTACAGGCTCACACGGCTCGTGGACTGGCACGACCTGTCAGCCGACCACATTGATTCTGGTTCGGCATGGGCAAACGCTCTATTCCGCAGAACACCGGTATTGCGGGCACAGCGATATTGCACTGACCGAGGTAGGTGAGCAGCAAGCCGAAGACTCTGCTGCTGCGGTTGCTGAGCGTGGAGTGATTGACCTGGTGGTTTCATCTCCACTGCAGCGGTGCCAGGTGACAGCGAAAAAAATCGCGGAAAAAACTGGCGCGGAATTAGAAATCCACGATGCGTTGATCGAGGCAAATTTTGGTGACTGGGAAGGGCTGACCTTCCAACAGGCCCAAGATGACGATGCTGAGCTGCACGATGCCTGGGTTACGGATGCGTCGCTAGCGCCACCAGCTGGGGAATCACTTGCACAGGTGCACCGCCGCGTACGGGAATTCCGGAAACAACTCGTCGCCAAGCATCCTGGTAAAACCATTGCGGTGGTTAGCCACGTTAATCCGATTAAATCGTTGACCCGCCAGGCGTTGAATGCAGGGCCTGCGACGTTTAGTCACCTGTTTTTGGATCTCGCCAGCATCGGCGTCGTCAAGTTTTATGACGAGAACTCACCGGTGGCATCCGCGGTGTTGAGCGTGAACGAAACGGCGCATTTGCGGCGTATTTGCACGGGTGTGTGACTATCGACGAAGATGGAGCGAGTGAATGAGCCGGCCGGGCGATCGCGGCTGACAAACTGCGCCGACAGCTGTTGGGCGCAAGTGAAAGTCGAGGAAAGTCCGGACTCCACAGAGCACGGTGGTTGCTAACAGCAACCCAGGGCAACCTGCGGGCAAGTGCAACAGAAAGTAGACCGCCACCGGGTATATCGCGATTCGTCGTGGTGTGCTCGGCGGTGAGGGTGAAAGGGTGCGGTAAGAGCGCACCAGCATGTCAGGTGACTGGCGTGGCTAGGTAAACCCCATCGGGAGCAAGGCATCACGGCGCGCCCCGGTGCGTGCCCGCTCGAATGTTTGAGGGCTGCTCGCCCGATATTCGAAGGTAGCTGCTTGAGGCCACCAGCAATGGCTGGCCCAGATGGATGATCGCCCACGCACCACACTGGTGCGGGACAGAATCCGGCTTATAGGCTGGCTCATTCACCCACCTAACCAGGCCTAACGGATCCAGAATTAACCGAGCTGCGCGATATCACCAGGAATCAGCCGCGTGACGGCGAACCCGTCGGCCACCAAGTCATGCGCGAAGTTATCAGCCTTTTTTTTGTCGACGTAGGCGATGACCGCTTTCGACGTTCCCGCAGCAGCCGCCCGCGCACCGATCGCACCGCGTACCTGGCACAACTGAGCCAGCTCCATGGATGCATCCAACGTGTAATCATCCTGCAGCGCCTGCTGCGAATCCCGTAAAAGCGGCCAAATATCACGAGCGCGCTGGGAACGAATTGCATGCGCGAATCGCTGGGCACGTTCAGTTTCTGCAGCGTGGAAATCCAACCAGGTGCGCGATTCATGCAATTCCGGGACCCCGTCGGTGCCGTGCACCTGGTGCACCGCAGACAACCACTGGGTCACGCGCGCCGGGGCGTCGGGAAGCAGCCGCAATGACTGTGCTCCGAAGGCCTGGCGGGCGGAATCGACGAATCGGTTTCTGGTGCGGATCTCATCGGACTGCCCGGTCGCCGGTGCGGTTTCCGAATCGCTTCCGGCGTTGGTGTTTTCAGGGCTGGTGTCGTCGTTGTTGTCGTTGTTGGTGCTTACGCCTCGTGACACCGTGACCGCAAATGCGGCCAGCTCGCGGGTAACCGGATGCACGGCCTTGGTCAGCGAACCATCGGCGTAATCAAGCACTGATACTTGTGTGCCAGCACCAGAGCCAGCGTTCGAGCCGGAGCCAGAGTTGGAGCCAGCGCCGGCACCACGCAGCGCTGCCGAATAACGAGCCCTAAGCGTCACCGTAGAAGAAAATAATTCGCCAGCCTGCGCGCAGACTTCCGCAAGCCGCGCGCGCAGCGGAGCCTCGTCGACATCCGGTGCATCGGATTGCAAAGCTAGGGCCAATGCAGAATCGATGGCGGCATATTCTCCCAGGCCGGATTCCGGGGTGATCGCAGAAACGACAGTGATATTCATTCCGGTGGTATCCCGCGACAACAGCTGGCGTTGCATCATCATCCACACGATGCCGCCCAAGCGGTGTGCCAACCCACCACGGGGTAGTGGCGGGGTTATGGGTTTGCCCGAATCGTCCACGTCTGGCTGTTGCTGGGAAAACAGTTCGGCGATTTCTTCGGCCGTGGTGGATTGTTCTGTGCTTGCTGGTTGTCCGGTGCCCCGGGCGTCGGCAAGTGAGTCTCGCCGGAAATGCACGACAAACTTGTGATCCTCGCGGGGAGAGACAGACACTGCGGCGCGTTGGCCGGCCAAACTCATGACGACGACGCCGCCAGCGTGGTCTACGTGCTCGCCGATCACTGACCACGTTGCCGGAGCGTGCGCAAGAAAAGTGGGCGCAACGCCGTAGAGTTCAGTGTGCCAGCGTGTTGTTGCTGCTGTCAGCGCGGTGGTGTCGGTTACGGCGGGGTCGGTTTTTGCAGCGGTTTTTGCGGCGGTTTTTGCAGTTTCTGTGGAAGAAGCATCATCAGCGAAGTTATCCGTCTGGGGCGCTTGGGGCATGGGCGAAGAAAACTCCTTGAAATAGCTCGGCAATAGCTCCGAACTAGCTCAGAAATAGCTCGGGGCTCGCGAACGATGACAGTAATCTCGGGCGATTTTACCTGTTTAGTCGTGCTGGTGGGTAGCCAGATTTATACTGAAACTACCCAATTGGCTGTCGGCCACTCGCATCACAACGGTCCAGGCTGGAGCGCTGTCGGTGCGTGTTGGGTGGTTGGTAAGTCGCCGGGTGATCAGTAGAAAATTCAGCAAGGAGCACGGCATGGCACACGCAGACGAACAATGGTTTTTCAATCCCTCTACTTGGGAGGTCACTAAAGGCAAGGTGGCCGGGTGGAACAACCGCATGGGGCCATATGACACCAAAGAATTAGCCGAAAATGCATTCGATATTGCAAAAAAGCGTAACGATGCCGCTGACCAGGCAGAAGACGCCGAAGACGACTGGGGCCAGCCTGCAGATTGGGAAAAATAATTCCAGGGCGGCGCCAATGTGATTGTGGTTGCCTAGACTGGGCAGCATGAACAGCCAACATGATTACGTCTTGCGCACTGTCGAGGAACGCGACGTGCGTTTTATCCGTCTCTGGTTTACCGATATCACCGGCGCCCTGAAATCCGTGGATATGTCACCGGCAGAGCTGGAAAACGCATTTGAAGAAGGCGTCGGTTTCGACGGTTCGTCGGTAGAGGGGTTTTCTCGCGTCGCGGAGTCTGACACCATCGCGATGCCGGATCCTTCGACGTTTAAAATCATGCCCTCGGAAAGCGGCAATGACTCTTTGCTGACTGCCCGCATGTTCTGCGACATTGTCCAACCTGACGGTAGCCCCTCGGTGGTGGACCCGCGGAATATCTTGCGTCGCCAGGTAGAAGAAGCCGCCGATGATGGATTCACCTGCATGATTGGGCCAGAGATTGAGTTTTATCTGTTGCAGCAGACCGACGATGAAGCGGATCTGCGCCCGACTGATAACGGCGGCTATTTTGACCAATCAACGATGAATTTAGCGCCAGAATTCCGCCGTACTGCCATCCAGATTCTGGAAAATGTCGGTATTGTCACCGAATTTTCGCATCACGAAACCAGCCCGGGGCAGCAAGAAATCGACTTGCGTCACACCGATGCCCTGACAATGTCGGATAACATCATGACCTTCCGCTACCTAATCAAAAAGGTGGCACAACAGCAGGGCGCGCGGGCTACGTTTATGCCAAAGCCGCACAAAGACTGGACCGGCTCTGGCATGCACACGCACTTGTCATTGTTCGAAGGCGATTCCAACGCATTCCACGATCCGGACGATGAATTCAGCTTGTCGACAACCGCGAAACAGTTTATTGCCGGAATTTTGCACCATGCCCCAGAGCTGACCGCAGTCACCAACCAATGGGTCAATTCTTATAAGCGTTTGATGTTTGGCAACGAAGCCCCCGGTGCTGCCACCTGGGGAGTATCGAACCGATCTGCTATGGTGCGGGTGCCAACCTACCGGCTGAACAAACCCGAATCGCGCCGCGTGGAAATTCGGAGTTTGGATTCTTCGGCCAACCCGTATTTGGCGTATTCGGTGCTGTTGGCTGCTGGTTTGCGCGGCATCCGTGAAAACTATCAACTCGGTGAACCTGCCGAAGACAACGTCCAGGAACTTACCCGTCGTGAGCGTCGTGCGATGGGCTATATCGATTTGCCAAATTCGCTAGACCATGCGCTGCGCAAACTGGAAAAATCCGAGTTTATGGCGGAAGTGTTGGGTGAAAACGTCTTTGAATTCTTTTTGCGTTCTAAATGGGAGGAATTCCGCAACTATCAACAGCAAATTACTTCCTTTGAATTGCACAATAACTTGAACTATTAGCGTTGGGTCCATCAACGCTCATTACCGTGCCCGGTGATAGCGCCTGGGTCATCGTTTCGTGACACGGCGCTTACCGGCACCGCCAACCACATATTCCAAAGAGCTGAGCATTATTGTGAGTTCGAACCGACCATCTATCCCATCGACTGCCACCCTGGGTTTGTCTAACCCAAAAGCCAGCGAAGACATCTCCTGGCTTGGTTGGAATAAACCCGAACACACCGAGTTGCTGTGGTGCCTGGCTGCGGCATCTGACCAGGACCTCGCGCTGAATACGCTCATGCGCATGGCCGGAAACCTGGACGATGACGGTGCAGAATTAACTACCCAGCTGTGCGCAGACGAAGCACTACGAGTACGATTTTTCGCTTTGCTGGGTGGGTCCACACTATTGGGCGATCATATGGCGGCCCACCCGGAGACGTGGAAACAACTTGTGAAGCCTCTGCCGGACAAATCTGAAATGTTTCAGCAGATGCTCCAGGCAGTGGGAGCCCAGGTTGCCGATTTCGCGGACCCGGATGCTGATTCTAACTCCGGGCCCGGCACAACTGCTCCCGCAGGCTCCAGTACTGATTCCGGTGCCGAGCCTAACAACGACGATGCGCCCGACCCGGCTAGCCCTGACTTGTCGACGCCTGGGACCTACCGCGCGGCGATGACCGGCAGCGATGCTACCTGCGCGTTGCGTGATGCCTACCGCACTTTGATGCTTCGAATCGCCGCGCACGATCTGGCTGGGAGCTATTTTGCGCGCAAAGGCCAAACCGAACCGCAACCGAAGCTGTTGTTTAGCACGATCACCGGTGCGCTCTCTGATTTGGCTGATGCTGCACTGACCGCGGCACTTGCGGTTGCGGTGGCCGAAGTCTACGGCCCGTGCGTTCGTGGTTCCACCGAATCGGGTGCGGTGACCGCAAAGAACAAGGACCCGAAGCCGGTCGACGCCCGGCTAGCGGTGATCGCTATGGGCAAGTGCGGCGCGCAGGAGCTGAACTACATCTCCGACGTGGATGTCATTTTTGTTGCCGAACCCGCCAGCAACAAAGCCACGCGCTTGGCTGCTGAGTTTAACCGCATCGGCTCTGCCGCATTTTTCGAGGTAGACCCCAACCTGCGCCCAGAAGGCAAATCTGGCGCGTTGGTGCGCACCCTGGAATCCCATATCAAGTACTACCGGCGATGGGCCGAAACCTGGGAATTTCAAGCGTTGTTGAAAGCCCGCGCCCAAACCGGTTACCTACCGCTGGGCCACCGCTACGAAGATGCAATCCGTCCAATGGTGTGGACGGCATCGGAGCGTGACTCCTTCGTCGAAGACGTACAAGCGATGCGTCGGCGTGTACTCGCTAATGTGCCCAAAGACATGCGGACCCGAGAATTAAAACTCGGCACCGGCGGCATGCGGGATGTCGAATTTGCTGTGCAACTGTTGCAACTCGTTCATGGCCGGTCCGATGAACGCCTGCGGGTGCTATCCACTGTCGAAGCACTCGAGGCTTTGAAGTCTTCCGGTTATATCGGAAGAGAGGATTCCTGGCAGCTCATCGAAGCGTATGAGTTTTTGCGCTTGCTGGAACACCGCCTGCAATTGCAGCGTTTCCGGCGCACCCACACTATGCCAGCAGACGATGACACCGACGCGCTGCGCTGGCTGGCACGCGCCGCCGGGTTTGATGCGCATGGCTCACAATCATCTTATGACCTGATGGTTAACTACTTGCGCAAAGTCCGTTTGCGTATTTCGGAGCTGCACTCACGGTTGTTTTACCGGCCATTGTTGGATTCTGTGGCTTCTATGTCGGCCGAAGAACTCAAGCTTTCCCCAGCGGCTGCGAAACTACAACTTTCCGCGTTGGGTTACCGGCATCCCGGTCGTGCGTTCGATCACCTCACCAAACTGGCATCCGGTAGCTCACGCAAAGCGCGTATTCAATCGATTCTGCTGCCCGGGCTGATGGAATGGCTTGCAGATACCGCTGACCCAGATGCTGGCCTGCTTAATTACCGCAAGCTTTCGGACGCCGCCTTTGATCGTTCCTGGTTTTTGCGCATGCTGCGCGATGAAGGAATTGTCGGCAAGCGTCTGATGTCAATTCTGGGAAATTCGCCGTATACAGCGGAGCTGATCATCAACTCTCCAGATACCGTCAAGCTGCTATCTGATGGCGCGAACGGCCCGAAATTCCTGGAGACCAACCCGCAGCAAGTGTCGAAGTCCTTGGTGAACTCGACGAAACGCCACGCTGACCCAGACAAAGCGGTGGCGGTAGCGCGCTCTTTACGACGCGTGGAGCTGGCCCGGATCGCTTCGGCGGATCAACTCGGTTTCATGCCGGTCGAGCGCGTGTGTCGAGAGCTGTCACTGATTTGGGATGCGGTGCTGGAAGCCGCGATTCGTGCAGAAGTCCGCGCCAGCCTGCGAGAACTTGACCGCGAAGCGCCACCGGCGCGCATCGCGGTGATCGGCATGGGTCGCCTGGGGGGCCAAGAGCTTGGCTTCGGCTCAGATGCAGATGTGCTCATGGTGGCTGAACCCACCGAGGGCGAAGACGAAACCGAAGCAATGAATTGGGCGAAAAAGATCGTCGACAAGCTGCGCGCACGCCTAGCAAAACCCTCTGGTGATCCGCCGTTGGAGGTGGACTTGGGGCTGCGCCCGGAGGGCCGAAGTGGGGCGGTGGTGCGCAGCATTGGGTCTTACCGGCGCTACTACTCGCAATGGGGTGAAGCCTGGGAAATCCAGGCGCTGTTGCGGGCCAATGTGGTGGCAGGTGATGCGGAAGTTGGTGCGGCTTTTATCGAGATGATCAATGATTTCCGTTATCCGGCCAGTGGGATATCGGAATCGACGATCCGTGAGATTCGGCGTATCAAAGCACGTGTTGACAACGAACGCTTGCCTCGTGGAGCGGATCGCAATACGCACACGAAGCTTGGCCGCGGTGGGCTGACCGACGTGGAATGGACCGTGCAGCTGTTGATCATGATGCACGCTGCGCAACACCATGAGCTTCGCACGCCATCCACATTGGACGCCTTGGATGCTTTGCGGGACTGCGAGATTCTGACGGACAATGAGGTCGAGCAGCTACGTGAAGCTTGGTTAATGGCGACGAATGCCCGCAATGCACTGGTACTAGTACGCGGTAAACGTGTGGACCAATTGCCGCAGTCCGGCAATCACCTCGCACAAGTTGCCGGTGTCGCCGGGTGGGCGCCGGAAGACAACCAGGAATTCCTTGAGGCTTATCTGAAGGCAACCCGCCATGCGCGCCGAGTAGTGGATCAGGTTTTCTGGGGTGAACCAGATTCTTATGAATATGACTGAATGCGCCTAGCCGAATGTGGATAAACTCGATGGCACACTAACCTTTGGCGGCGAAAGGAAATGATCATGGGACTGTCACTCTCATTCAACGTTGATAAGGCCACGCTGGCGGACCTGCAAGAATTGGTTGCTATGGCAGAACACATCGGAATCGCCAGCGATACGTATGTCGAGTTTGATGAGGAATCCCGTCATGTCCGCGTCGATAGCGACGGAATGAGCGCAAGCAAAATCACGGAGATCCACAACAACGAACAGGATCGGAAGGCTGAACGGCTTCACTGTGATGATGTCGATGTGGAAGATGCAGGTGCCCATCGTCGGCAGGAGAATCAGCCTGGCCGGTTTGCACACCCGCGTGATGGTGGGGAATGGTCCGACGTGTTCGATCGCGTAACGCGCAGCGTCAACAACAACCCACTGACGCAGCACATTGGGGATGCGGCGATGCGCTCGCTTGGCGACATTCTATCCGGGCGGCGGAATCCACCGCGCCACTAATTTTGGGGTGCTAGTTATGTGAGATGCATAGCATATTGACAGGTTTATCTACTGGGAAAATCACATAGCCTGGTTATGCTAATCCCGTATAAGCGTCATAACTGGAATAGCGCGTACAAGGAAGAGATAGCCGACATGTCGAAACCGACAACTAACACGCACAAGGCATCACGTACCTGGTGGATTTACGGTGCGCTTGGCTTGGGGATAGTGCTCGCCGGTGTTTTCGTTGTCCCAATGGTGCTCGATAGCTCGGATAAGCATAACGAACAAACCGTTGGCTCAATGCTCGATGATCAACCGCACCCTTTCGAAGACCAGGCAGCGGCAGGCAGTAGCGTCGCGGCCGCCTCAAATTCAGAAATTTCTCCGCAGATTTACGGTCAGCGGTTGGCAGAACTGGCTTCAATTCTTGGCATTTCTGCGGACTACATGAATCCAGAGAATTGGCCGGAAATCGTGCTCGAAGTAGACCACGAGAACCGTGCCGCTATGCGGGTCATGCTCGAAAATATTTTGCATGATGCCATCGAGCGCGGTGATATTTCTTATGTTGACCGCGATCGGGTTCTCTATGCCTTCGATTTAGGCCTTATTGACGCCCCGCTTAGTACTATTTCGAATTATCCCATTGACGGCGAACCACTGGAATCACCTAGCTCAGACTCTCCGTAGTCGCAAGCACCAGCCACTGGAGGCGCAATACCCTGATAAAACAACACTGGTGAGCAACAGCGCGGACTAATCAGTGCGGTTTTTCGGTTGTGGTCTGGTTGCTTCGTGGATCACCAGACCGTGCTGCGTCGCAGTGCTGGAGCCTGCTGAAGCAACAGAAGCAGAACTAGCACCCGAACGCATGCGTTGAATTTCGCGCTTCCGCCAAGTCGTAGCGCAGAATAAGCCAGCAATGCCCACCGCCCACACGCTGCCACCAGCGAGTGCAGCGAGCTGAAAATCCGTCCAAGTATATTCGGCCCCATCGGCAGAAATATCCAAGACAATACCGATTCCCTGTGAAGCCGCCATACCGGAAAGAAAACCACCCATATTCGCAAGCCCGGTGGCCGTCGCGACGGTCTCTCGCGAGACACCTTCACGGACATTATCAAAACCGTAATTCGCTGAGGCGGCACACAGCGCAACAACCACATTCACTACAACGATTGCCGCCATCGCACGTGGAGTGCTGCTAGCGAAAAACACCACCCAAGTAAGCACAATAGTGGTGGAAAAGACCACGACAGCCCAATGCCTGGTAGCGCCCAAGCGTGCCGAAAACATGCCGTGTAGGGGACCGGAAGCAACGGTAACGACAGTGTTGATGGCTAAGACTGCACCGGCTTGTTCGGAGCTTAAGCCCATGCCGAGAGTCATCAAAGGAAAACCCCACATCATCAGGAATACCAGCTGGAACATCAGGCACGAGTAGTGCATGAAAAACCCTTGCCATGCCACCGGGGTACGCACGAGCGTACGCATCCGCGTTGCCAGAGAATCAATGTCGGTATCTGGGGACGCGCCGCCTTTCGCCGCTGCACCTGTGACCATTGAGTCTTGGCCTGTGGTGCGGCGATCGACGTCGGGAAGATCCTTAATCGCGAGTCCAGCCAGCCCGGCGATCAAGATGCTTGCCGCGCCGAGCGTGACAAACGATGCCGTCCAACCGGCAGCGCCCAGCAGAGCCAAAAATGGCACCGCGGAAATAAACTGGCCAGTCTGCCCAATCGCGCCCGTCAACTGCGTAAACAACGGCGTTTTCCGCAACGGGAACCAATAAGGAAGCAGCCGCATGACCGCCAGAAAAGCCGAAGCATCCCCCGCACCGATCAGTACCCTTGCGCCGATGGCTAGCGGATACGACGTCGTCCAGGCCAACATGAATTGCCCAATGCCCATGACTACCGCGCCAAAAATCACCATCGTCCGCGGGCCGAACTTGTCGATGCCTAGCCCCGTCGGAATCTGTGCCAATGCATAAACCCCGAGCTGCACCGCAGCGAAGACCGCGGTGCGCGAAGCAACCACCTGAAAGCGCTCAATCGCATCCACGCTGGCCACACCAAATGAAGTTCGCCCGGTAATCGCGATGATATAGCAGGCCACACCACCGACCCAGACCAGCAGCGCCCGGCGGGTTACCACTTCACGTGGGTGCGGGGCAGCAGTGGCAGTCTGAGAAGCTGATTTGGCGCTATTTTCCATACGAGCCATTGTAGGTAGACGCTAAGATGAAACCCGTGGATTATATTTCGACTCGTGATACCCTGGCCCAACCTGCACAATTTACCGACATCTTGCTCGGTGGCCTTGCTGCTGACGGCGGGCTTTATTTGCCGATGAGCTACCCGCAGCTGGACGCAGAAAAATTAGCAGAACTTCGGGAGACCTCGCGCACCCAAGGTTACGCCGGGCTGGCGGCAGAAATCCTGCAGTTGTTCGTCGACGATATTCCTGCCGACGAGCTCGAAGCCATGGCGCACAGGGCCTATAACACCGAGAAATTCGCCCACGAAGAAATCGTGCCGGTGACCAAATTGGATGAGCAGTTTTATATCGGCCACTTGTCCGAAGGTCCAACCGCAGCGTTTAAAGACATGGCCATGCAGCTGCTCGGCGAGCTTTTCGAATATGAGTTGGCGCGACGGGGAACCACGTTGAATATTCTGGGTGCGACTTCTGGCGATACCGGCTCGTCAGCAGAATACGCCATGCGTGGGCGGCAAGGTATCCGTGTCTTTATGTTGACGCCGAAGGGACGGATGACGCCGTTCCAACAGGCGCAGATGTTTGGGTTAGACGACGAGAATATTTTTAATATTGCCCTCGATGGTGTCTTCGATGATTGCCAGGATATCGTCAAGGCCGTCAGCGCGGACGAGGTTTTCAAGCGTGACTACCGTATCGGCGCGGTGAATTCGATTAACTGGGCACGCCTGCTGGCGCAGATTGTGTATTACGTTTCCTGCTGGATCAAAGTCACCGACGCCACCGGTGATTATTCGCAAAAAGTCTCGTTTAGCGTGCCGACGGGCAACTTCGGCGATATTTGTGCAGGGCACATCGCACGCCAAATGGGGCTGCCAATCGACCGGTTGATCGTCGCCACGAATGAAAACGATGTGCTGGACGAGTTTTTCCGCACCGGGCAATACCGGCCGCGCTCTGCCGCGGATACCCACGAGACTTCCTCGCCGTCGATGGATATTTCTCGTGCGTCGAACTTTGAGCGTTTCATTGCGGACTTGCTGGATCGCGACGCCGCCCAGGTGGCAGATCTGTTCGGCCACCGCATCAAAGATGGCGGTTTTGCGCTTGCCGACGATCTGCTGGCGCGTGTGCGTGACGAATTCGGGTTCGTCTCCGGCCGCTCGCTGCACGCGGACCGCTTGGCGACGATCGCCCAGGTACATAAAAATCATGAAATGCTGGTGGATCCGCACACTGCAGATGGCATCAAGGTGGCCTGGGATGCAGTATCCGAGCACGACATCACCAGCCCGGTGGTCTGTCTGGAAACAGCTTTGCCGGTGAAGTTCGCCGACACCATCGAAGAGGCCCTGGGAACTGCCCCGGACATGCCGCGGCGTTTCGCCGGAATTATGGATGCAGGCCGCCACGTCGCGGACCTTGACAATGATGCCGACAAGGTCAAAGACTATATCCGCAGCTCCATCGCAGAAACCAACGTGCGGTAATCAGCACCGGTTGTGGCTATACTCTGTAGCTATGATTGGGCAGAAACAGCAGGCCGACGCTGGCTCTGGCTATAGCAGCGTTGGTGGCACTAGCCACGGCCACACCGGGGTATTAGCGGTGCTGTGTGCTGTGTTGCTGTTTGTTTCTGCCTGCACCAGTACTGGATTGTCCGCGTTTGGGGAGGGAGATTCTGGCGGCGGCTCGGCTGAGGACGGCTTCCCGGAAGGCGCGGATTTGGCTGCTGACTTTGATCCAGCGCAACCACGCTCAATACCCGCGCCACCGTTGCGAGCTGATGCCCTCACGGGGTCGGATCAACAACGCCTTGGGCAGGAACCGCAATCGCAGACCCGGATTATTCACCCAGTACATTCCCCTTTAGCGCCGGGCGCACCGATTGATATTTCTACGCATGTACCCCAGCCCGGCACAGAGTTTCATTATAATATCTGCACCGTTGCCTATTCCTTTACTGATGAAGCAGGCACAGGCTATGCGATTACCGCCTCTCATTGCGGGCGGGAAGGCGATCTCGTGTGGGCGGGACAGGCCAATAACCGTTTCCAGTGGCCAGCAGAACCGATAGGGTCTTTTATCTATTCCGACCTCTACACTGTGGATTCTTCCGATTTGGATATAGCGATCATTGAGCTCAATGCCAATGCCTTTGAGGCCAGCGTGGCCGGTGGATCCGAAGCGGCTTTGAACCCCATGGCAACCGCGATTGCCGATAGGGTGGACTTCTTGCCGGAACATGTGTGCAAAAACGGTCGTATCACTGGAATCACTTGTGGGGACACGACCGCGGCGCAGGCGTTGGGCAAATTGAATACCCATGACGGTTCGGTGCTTGATGCCAGGTCCGCCCGCGCTGCTCTGTGCGCGACCACGGGTGATTCTGGTGGGCCGGTGTATGCCGAGCTTAACGGCGAACAAGTTATCGTTGGCTTAGTCTCCGGCACTACGACACAGCAGGCTGCGCACCAGTGCAACGGGGATCGACCCGTGGATGGAACTAATGGGGATATCAGTGTGTCGTATACTCCGGCGACGGAATTTCAGCGCATTATTGGCAGCATTGTCCCACAAGCCGCAACGACGACCACCACGTGGTAAACAGCGTCCTCGTAAACAACGCCCCGGTAAACAGCGCCCTGCTGTGCCTGCAGGAGAGCTGGGTTGGTCTGCCCCCGTTAGAATACAGATATGGCTACCCCGGAATTTATTACTGAACTGCGCAAACATATAGGTTCGACACCTCTGTGGATTCCCGCGACGACTACCGTCGTCATCCGCGAAGTCCCGGCTGATGCTCCCATTTGGGAGGTGCCGACGGTTCTTCTGGTCCAACGGGCTGATAGCGGAGATTGGACTCCCATTGGTGGCATTTGTGAACCGGGCGAACAACCTCATGAAACCGCCGTACGCGAGGTCAAGGAAGAAACTGGGTTAGACATTGAGCCCGTGGCATTGCTGGGAGCCGGGGCAGTGGGGCCGGTGACGTACTCGAATGGGGATGTGTGCCAATTTATGGACACCGCAATTTCCGCGCGGTTGGTGGGCGAATACGATCAGCAGCCACGTGTTGCCGACGACGAATCCGTGGACACTCAATGGTGCTCGGTGGCTCATTTGCCGCAATCATTATCTGCCCGGCACCGCATGGTGATTGCCGATGCTGTGGCGCAGATGAAAAATCCCACTCGTTTTCGGCCTCGTCTCGGGTTTAACAAGCGCAATGGCTAATGTGCCGAGACTACCGAGTAGCAAAAATACCGACGATGCTTCCCAGATTCAAACGCAGAACCACCCTCAGCTCCGGACCCCGACCTGGTACCGCGCTGCGCCAGCCTTGCTACTCAGCAGTGGGCTAGTACTTAGTGCCTGTAGTATCGGGGCGCACAACGACGATGGCGCTGAACCGGTTATTGATACCTATGTGGCACTCGGGGATTCCTATGCCGCGATGGCCTCACGCGATGGAGCCGACGATCCGGGTGATGTGGTGGCAGATTTTTGTCGGCGTTCGCCAGATAATTATCCCGTTGTGCTCGGCGATCTGCTTTCTGCTAATACCGTGATTGATCGTAGTTGCCAAGGCGCGATCATCGACAACCTCACCGAAACCCGAGAAGCCGGCGGGGTATCAGTGCCCGCGCAGTTGCAAGCTTTAGGCGAGACTGGCGGAGACGCAACTGACAGGACCATCGACCTGGTGACATTGACCATTGGTGATAACGATATTGGTTTCGGAGAAATGGTGTTGTGCGTACAGCATGCCTTGGAGACTGCCGAATCTTCCAACTGCGGTGCCTATATGGATCGTAAAGTCGAACACGAAACCCGCGTGGTGGAAGACCGGTTACATGAAGTTTTTGCCGAAATCCGTTCCCGGGCACCCGACGCGCAGATTATTGCCACCGGTTATCTGCCCTTGCTTGGTGCGTTGGACGACTGCGCTGAAATTGCCGCCATTTCCGGGACTGACCGAACATGGCTACAAACTGTGATCCAGCAGCTCAACCAAGCTATCGCACAGGCGGCGCGGGCCCACGACGTGCAGTTCGCGTTGCCAGCCGAGGCTGACAAACATACAGTCTGTGCCGAACCAGAGCAGCGCTGGGTTGATCTTTCGGGGACGGCGACGGGGTCGTTTCCGTTTCATCCGACAGCTGCCGGGCAAGCTGCTATGGCGCAGGAAATTTACCAACAGTTCCTGCGAGATTAACGGCATCATCCCTCTGGTTTCGCTGCCCTAACCCCGGCTTGTAGATTAGAGAGCATGGCGGAGAACAAGCGAAGCTGGCTGGATGGACCAGCCATTCCCGGTGAAAATGAAGATCCGAATTCACCAAGCCGGTGGCCCGGCGAAAAACTCGGTATGCCGAAAAACGGGCGTGGTTCGCTAGCGCCGGTGGGCAAACGTGCATTAGCCGTGCTCATTGATTGGTTTGTGGCGCTTGCGCTAGCATTCGGCCTTCGCTACGGGCTCGGCGATGCTGATATCAGCCAAGGCGCGACCACTACTTGGAATTACCTGTTGTGGATTGGCATCGGTATATTTTTTGGCTGGCTGTTTGCGCGCACCCCAGGCATGATGCTGCTGGGGATGGGCGTTGCCCGGGTGGACGCGGAAGAACGCGTCGGCTTGTGGCGCGCTGTAGTGCGTACATTGCTTACCGCCTGTTTCTTCCCGGCGGTGATGGTCGATTCCGACGGCCGCGGCATGCACGACCGCGCGACTGGAACCGCAGTTATTCGCACGAATTAAATTGTGCTTATTTGCCCTTTTTGGCATTCATACGGCGCATACGGCGGTTCATGCCGGAAGGATTCTGTGCTTGTTGTGGCAAAGGTCCCTTTGGCATACCTGCACCCGGCCCGGCTGCTGAATCCATGGCCTCGATGCGCGCGTTGATGTCGTAGACTTCGGTCTTGCTGTAGTTACGTGGCAACTTCAGTAGCTTACGCTGTAGCTTGCCCAGGGGAACCTGGTTCTCCCCGGTGCCGGTGTAGACCACATGTACGGGCACACCGCCGGCGATACGGTCAATGCGGCGGCGTTCCTTGTCGACGAGTTTCTCCAAGCGCTTGGGGTTGCCTTCACCAACGAAAACCACACCCGGGTTACCGACGACGCGGTGCAGCAAATCCTGTTGACGAGTCATGCCGACGCCCTGCTTGGTAAACCAAATGATGCCGAAGGTATTACGCAGGTTGTCCAGGGTCCAACCAGCAGCGCCAGGCTGATCCTCAACGCGCTTGTACATCGATGATTGCAGACGGCGGGTGAAAATCCACATGGCGACGACGGCACCCAGCACGATACCGACCGGCAGCATGAACCACTGGCCGCCCCACAACATGCCGAGCAAGAAAAACAGCACGGCGATGCCAACAACCGCCAGCAGCATCAAAGGAATCAGCGCTTTATCATCTTTGCGCTGCATGTTGAAGGCCTGCCACATTTGCGACCGCGTTTGCTTGCGCTGCGCTTTCTTGGCTTGTTTTGCCTCACGTTTTTGGGCCTTGAGCTTCGCCTTGTCGTCTTTTGCCATGACTCTCACTTTAAGGGGTAGTTAACCGATTTCTAAAACATCGTCCGCACTCATAATAATAAGTGCTCATGAGAAAACGCGCTCCGGGCAGATTCCCGAAGCGCGTTGCACGCACAAACTCTAGCGAGTCGTTACCGGAGTCGCTTCTGAAGCGCCATACTTGCTCAACAACGAGGATGCTTCCTGTGCCGTCGGGCCCTGCGAAGTCTCCTGCAGATGAGACAGGCGCTCTGGTAATTCACGCCCACGCGCATGCATTGCCTGTACGTAGAGCTTGCCTGCGCGGTAGGACGAACGCACCAGCGGGCCAGCCATAACAGCACCGTAACCCATTTCGCGGGCAGCCTTGGAATGCTCCACGAATTCTTCTGGGCGAACCCAGCGGTCAATCGGGTGGAACAGTGGCCCTGGCCGCAAGTACTGCGTGATGGTAATGATGTCGGTACCGGCATCGCGCAAATCCTGGAGGGTATCCAGGACCTCTTGCTCGGTTTCGCCCATGCCCAGAATCAGATTTGACTTGGTAATCAGACCGTAATCATGGGCCTGGCGGATAACATCCAGCGAACGCTCATAGCGGAATGCCGGACGGATGCGCTTGAAGATGCGCGGAACGGTTTCCAGGTTGTGCGCGAACACCTCCGGCTCAGCCTCAAAGACTTCTTGCAGCAGATCGGGCTTGCCAGAAAAGTCCGGGGTAAGGTTCTCAATTCCCGTATTCGGGTTGAGTTCCCGGATCTTGCGCACGATTTCTGCGTACAGCCAGGCGCCCTCATCTTTCAAATCGTCACGGGTGACGCCAGTGACGGTGGTGTAGTTGAGATCCATCTCGCGAATATTTTCGGCAACGCGACGCGGCTCATCGGTATCAAGCAGGCCTGGTTTGCCGGTTTTAATATCGCAGAAGTCGCAGCGGCGTGTACACAGGTCGCCGCCAATCAGGAACGTTGCCTCACGCGATTCCCAACATTCGTGGATATTGGGGCAGCCGGCCTCCTGGCACACGGTGTGCAAACCGGCGCCGGCGACCTTGGCTTTCATGTCTTTGTATTCTGGGCCGTTGCGGACCTGGTTGCGGATCCAGCGTGGCTTTTTCTCGATAGGATTTTCTGCGTTCCGCTTTTCAATGCGCAGCAGTTTGCGCCCTTCGGGGGTGACACTCATAATGCCCCAGCCTACGCCTAGTAGTTTGTTCTTACCAGCAGGCTGTAATAGGCCGTTTGTGGAGGGGTTTTAGGGGATTACTGTGGCGAGTCGCCTACCCGCGAGGTATCCAAATCGTGATCGCTGACAGCCAGATCCCCAGCCAAAGCGTGCACTAAAGACTTGTGCAAAAGCGGGATCATTTCCGCGGTGGTCACGTCCCGGCCGTGCTCCAGCGATAATGTCGTGACATCGGCGTCGTCAATGCCGCAAGCGACGATGTGGTCGTAGAATTCCAGCGAGTTATTGCAGTTCAGTGAGAGGCCATGCATTGTCACACCACGGGTGACGCGAATGCCTAACGCCGCGATTTTACGGTCACGTTTGGGAGCATTCTTGTCGACGGCGCGTACACTATGCGGAACCCACACGCCGGAACGGCCTTCCATACGGCCAACTTTATGTGTGCCGAATTTTGTCAACGCGTCAATGATGGCTTCTTCTAGCCGACGAACGTAATCCACCACATCGACTGGTTCTGCAAGTTTGATGATGGGGTAGACCACCAACTGTCCGCGGCCATGCCAAGTGATGCGGCCGCCGCGATCCACCTTGATTGTCGGCAATCCGTTAGTGGGCATATCCGACGGTTGGGTGCGTTTGCCTGCGGTATAGACATCGGGATGCTCTAGAAACAGAAGTTGATCTGGGATTTCGCCGTCAGCGCGTTGTTTGGCTAATTGTGCCTGTAGATCCCATGCCTCTTGGTAGTCAATAGTGCCTAGGTTGTGGACCTCGAGATCCTCATCAGCACGAATAGAACGATCAGCAGGAAAAAACGGGGCGCGTGGAGCAGTCATGGTGCACATTTTAACGCGCCCTGAAGACAGCGGGGCTGTGGACGCAGCGGGTTGTGGGCTATGCGGGCTATGGACGCGGGTTATGGACTATGCCCGCTGTGGGAAGCGACGGGATTTTTTGAAAAACCGGCCGTCGAAACGCAGCACCATGAAGATGGTAAATAGTGCCATCGCAATACCAAACAAGAAACACGTGATGTAGCCAATCGCTGGCCCTAGAATCGAAATGATGAACGGGAAGGTAAACCCGATATAGGTGAGCGAGTAGAACGAGGCACTGGCTGCACCCAGCTCATCGTCCGGCGCCAGCCGCTGTGCTTCTTGCAATCCCGACGACATCAAGATGCCGTAGGCAAAGCCCAGCGGAATAGTGGCGAGCAGGCCAAAGACGACACCGACCAGGGAATCTTGCCAAATCGCCACGCAGATCGAACACAGCATGCCGACGATAATTAGCGACAAACCATAAACCGCAGGAGGGTAGGTGCGCGAGCCGCCAACATAACGCTGAATAACGTTTCCGAACACCATGGCCAAACATGCGATGGATCCGGTGTAGACGACGGGGTGATCCATCTGTGCTTCGAGCAAGCGTGTGTTCACGGCGAATGCGGTGGATGCAGCACCGAAAACCCACGGACCAGACAAACCAAGAGTGAGCCAGAAACGTGACGTTTTCACCTGGCTGGCTAGCAGCTTGCCCGTGCTCGTGCCCTCTGTGTGCACCGTTGGGGTGTTCCAGACCAAAGGGGTGATGATGGCGGCAAGAACCAAGTGCAGCAGATACGGGATCAAGTCTGGTTTTGGCAGAAATTCTGCAACGATGCCAGCTACCAGTGGGCCCCCGGCGAAACCGGATGTCAAAGCAATGGTGGCGCGGCGTGCACCTTGGATCGCCGGGCCATCAGAAAGCTGCTTCAACCAGGCAGCACCCGATGCCATCACCAGGCCCGTCGCCAAGCCCGTGATGAACCGGCCTGCGCCGATGAAAATAGTCGGGCCGAACGCACCGAGCGCGAGCACAGCCGATCCAATGAAGGAAAGGATTAGCGCTGGACGAATGAGCGCGCGGCGCCCGTAGGTATCGGACATGGGGCCGCCGATGATGAGCGCGGGGATAAGACCAACGATGTAGATCGCGAGAAAAGCCGTCACTTGACCGTCGCTAAGACCGGCCTCTAGACGGTAGGAAACCATCAATGGGGCGAAGGCGTTCGCGCCGAAGGCGACGACGAACATGCCTAAGCCAACTCTTAACCAATCGCTGATCCGCATACGTTCCTCTTTTGGCTTCTTGGCGGTCGTCTCTCGCGTTCCACTGAAAACTAGTGGGTGCTTGAGTTGTTCTATATCACGTCACCATGTGACCGCGGTTAACATGATGACCGTTATGTTACGTGAGTTGGCTCATAATGCGAAAACCGGGTCTTCCCGCCGCGTTGCCAGTGAAAAAGCTGGAAGCGCGGTGATGGGAAGACCCGGTGTTTGGGCTAGCAGGCTAGCTTATAGATCCAGATCGGATTCGAAATCCGCAGTCTCGAGACGGTCCTTGATGGTGGTGATGAAGCGACCTGCATCCGCACCGTCGACCACCTGGTGGTCGTAGGTGAATGGCAGGTAGCACATCTGACGGATCGCGATGGCGTCCTGGCCGTCTTCCGTAACGACGACTGGTCGCTTCTCGATCACCGCGGTGCCCAAGATACCGGCCTGTGGCGGTACCAGGATTGGGGTGTCTAGAAGCGCGCCTTCCGAACCAATGTTGGTGACGGTGAAGGTAGCGCCGGTGAGATCGTTTGGCTTCAGCTTGTTGTTGCGTGCTCGATCTGCCAGATCGATAATCTCTGCAGCGATCTCTGGCAAGGATTTCTCCTGGGCCTTCTTGATGACTGGAGTCAGCAGACCCTTCGGAGTGTCTACCGCGATGGCGACGTTGACGTCTGCGTGGTAGGTCATCTCCTTCGTATCTGCGTTGTACGAAGCATTCACGTTCGGGTGAGAGACCAAGGCTTCCACGGTGGCCTTGACGAAGAACGGCAGGAAGGTCAGCTTCGCGCCGTGCTTGTCAGCAAACGCCTGCTTGTTGGCCTTGCGCAGGTTGGATACGGCGGTCATGTCGATTTCCTGCACGTGGGTCAGCTGTGCAGAAATCTGCAGTGCTTCCACCATCTTCTGTGCGGTGATCTGACGGATACGGTTAACCTTCTGCGTGGTACCACGCAGCTCCGCCTTTTCTGGATCGACAGACTTGGTCGACCAGTTCGAACCGGCCTTCTTGACGTCGTTGCCGGAAGACTTCTCGGAGTCCTTATCCTGAGCAGACGAGTCAGCGGAACCACCGTCGACAGCAGCCATGACGTCTTGCTTGCGGATGCGTCCGCCAACGCCGGTGCCTTCCACGGAATTCAAGTCGACGCCGTGCTTGTCGGCCAATTTACGTACTAATGGAGTGACGTAAGGAACCTTGCCGGAGTTCCTCTTGCTGGAATCCTTGGATTCGTCTTTCTTCGGCTCAGGCTTGTTGGATTCTTCCTTGCCCTCGGACTTCTTCTCCGGCTTCTTGTCGGATTTATCTTCTTTGTCCTCGGATTCCTGGGAATCGGAGTCAGGCGCGGAGTCCTCAGCGTCATCTGCGTCATTGCTGTCGGACTTGTCGTTAGCATCGGCGTCGTTGGAGTCATCCGAATCAGCTGCGGCGTTGCCGTCGCCGACGCGGACAATGACGTCGCCAACTTCGACGGTGTCGTCTTCTTCGGCAAGGATTTCGACGATGGTGCCAGCTACTGGGGATGGAACTTCGGTATCAACCTTGTCGGTGGAGACCTCTAGTAGTGGTTCGTCTACTTCGACGGTGTCGCCCACGGATTTCAGCCACTGGGTGATGGTGCCTTCGGTAACTGATTCGCCGAGTTCTGGCATTTCCACATCGGTGGTCTTGCCGGAGCCACCGGAGTTCTTGTTGGAAGCAGAATCCTTCTTGTCAGACTCGTCTTCCTTCTCCTCGGATGCGGAGTCATCAGCAGCATCAGCCTCATCTGCATCAGCGGCGTCGTCAGAGTCGGAATCGTCGGAATCTGTGGCTTCGTCTTCATCGCCAATAACGGCGATGACGTCGCCAACCTCTACAGTGTCGTCTTCTTCTGCTTTGATCTCGAGGAGCGTTCCCGAGACCGGGGAAGGGACTTCAGTGTCCACCTTGTCAGTGGAAACTTCAAGCAAAGGCTCATCGGCTTCGATGGTGTCGCCGACGGATTTCAACCACTGAGTAATGGTGCCTTCGGTGACTGATTCGCCCAGCTCGGGCATCTCTACGGAGTGCGACATGTGTGAGAGACTCCTCTAAAGTCGTTAGTAAATAGAAGCTACGCCATCCCAGCCTACCGCCATCAACGGTGCTTCGTGTAATGAGCCAACACGCACATTTGTGCATTACCCCTAGAATTGTGAACTGTGTTTAACCTATTCCGTCGGAACTCTACAAAATCACAGCTTAAGCCCCCGCGGGCTCCGGGCGATACCATCCGTGAAAAAGACCTCACAGAACTGGTCGCCTGGGTCAGTGGGCGCGGAATGGTCGAAGGTTTCGTGGAGCCGGAAACTGTGGTTAACGAGATGTCGATCGTGTTCGTCGACGACACCGGTGACTACATTCGCCGCCGTATCGGAGGGCCAAAAGGAATAGACGCTGTGGCTCGGGCGCTCGACGTTCCAATTTACGATGTCGAGGAAACCGGGTATCCACAGCGTATGCGCGAGCGCATGAAACGTGAACGGATTCTCCGCAAGCGCCGAGAGCAAGCCGAGCGCCGCAAACAATGGGAGCAGCGCAACGGCGAAGCTTAGTGCTCAGTGTTTAGTGCTTAATGCTCTGTGCCTAGCCAGCAACCTCATTTAACCAAGCTACCAACGTGCGTACTGGCACACCGGTAGCACGCTTGGCTGTATAACCGGAAGCACTAGCCGCCCAGGCAGGACCCGCGATATCAAGGTGAGCCCATTCGATGCCTGCGCCGACGAACTGGGAAAGGTAGGTGCCGGCAAACTGCATGCCGCCCCAACGATCTTCTGAGATATTGCGGATATCGGCGGCTGGGGTCTTGATAGCTTCTGCGTGTTCTTCCAACAGCGCCATTGCCCAGGCTTTTTCGCCAACGGTGCGGCCTAGCTCCGCAATGCGATCACGCAATTTGTCGCTGCCCATCACGCCGTAAGTCTGCTTACCCAGCGCCAGCATTTGGTGGCCGGTCAGGGTCGCTGCTTCGACCAGATAGTCTGGTTTATCTTCGCTGGCCCGAGCGATGGCGTCGGCAAGCACGATGCGCCCTTCGGCGTCGGTATTGAGGATTTCCGAGGTAATACCTCCGTAGTGAGTGATGACATCGCCAGGGCGGATCGCGTTGCCGGATGGCATGTTTTCTGCCAACGGAACCGTGGTAGTCAGCTCCACGTTGATATCGAGTTTCGCGGCGGCGACGGTGGCAGCAACGACGGCAGCAGAACCGCCCATGTCCATGATCATGTCCCCCATGCCAGCTCCCGGCTTAAGGGAGATACCGCCGGTATCAAAGGTAATACCCTTACCGACCAGTGCGACTTTCTTCTTTGCTTTGCGTGGGCGGTGGTGTAGGCGGACCAGACGTGGCGGACGAACAGAACCTTGTCCTACCGCCAAGATTCCGCCGAAGCCTTCTTTCTGCAGCTGTTTTTCGTCCAAAACCTCGACCTTAAGGCCGACGTCTTCGGCGAAACCGCGAATAAACGAGGCATAAGATTCTGGAAATTTGTGGCTAGACGGCACGTTGACGAAATCGCGAGCCAAGCAGACCGACTCTGCGCCGACCTGTGCAAAGCGGAAGATCTCTGCATCTTTCTTCGGATCACCAAGCACAGTGAAAGCGGCGGGGTCCTTGTCAGACTTGTTTTTCTTATCCTCTGGCTTGTCGACGCCGTCGTCCTTGTTTCCGCGGATGCCTGGGTAGGAATAGCTACCCAGAATCAGGCCTTCGATGACTGGTACCAGGTTCTCACTGTCGTCGGACAGCGCTACTGCAACGGAATCCAAGTCCTTGACCGCGCGGGATAGGCTGCCAGCAGCGCGGCGCAGCACCTCGTTATCAAGCTTATCGCGGGAGCCCAAACCAACCGCAATGATGACGTCGGCATCCAGCTTCTTCGGAGCTGGCAAGCGAGTGATCTCGTTCGCTGTACCCTTTGCTTTGACGGTCGCCAACGCGTCGTTGACCTCGCGTAGCTGGCTTCCACCGAGCCAAGCAGTCTCGCTGGCCTCCACCGCGTTATCGTCATGAAATACGCCAATAACCAGGCCATCAGCCTTTTTCGGTAATTTCTTATTCAGCTCAACCGTGCTAATTTTTCCGCGGGCTGGAAGTTCAAACTTTTTGTCAGCCATATTTTCCTTTCTCGCGTAATACGTTGCTTGCGCAAATCGCCTGCAGGTCATACCAGCCTAGCGAGATTTAGCAGTACATGCCTTCGCTTGTGTGCCCTATATCTCTTTTAGCAGAGGCAACGGGTACATTAGCTATCATGAGCGACTTAGAATTTGCAGTAACCCGCAACCAAAACCCGACCTCGCCAGCGGAGCGCGAGAAAATTCTCGCAAATCCAGCGTTTGGAAAAAAATTCACCGACCACATGGTGGTTGCGGACTGGAACGCTGAACAGGGTTGGCACAATCTCGAGGTCAAACCATATGCGCCATTGACCTTGGACCCGGCAACCACCGTGTTCCACTATGGGCAGGCGATTTTTGAAGGAATCAAGGCTTACCGCCACAAAGATGACACTATTGTTACCTTCCGGCCTGACAAAAACGCCCAGCGGATTGCTAATTCTGCCCAGCGTATGGCAATGCCCGAAATCCCAGAAGATTTGTTTGTCCAGGCATTGGAAGAACTCGTTGCTGTTGACAAAGACTGGGTACCAGCTGGCGGGGGAGAGGGATCGCTTTATTTGCGCCCGTTTTTGATTGCCACCGAGGTGGGATTGGGAGTAGCCCCGTCGCAGAGCTATCGCTTTTTAGTTATTGCTTCCCCGGTGGGAGCGTATTTCCAAGGCGGTGTGCAGCCAGTGTCGGTGTGGATTTCTGAGGATTATGTTCGCGCGGCACCCGGCGGTACTGGAGCTGCGAAATTTGCGGGCAACTATGCCGCATCGTTGGTGGCGCAACAAGAAGCAAGTGCGCACGACTGTGACCAGGTGGTTTTTTTAGATGCGGCGAACCAGCATAAAGTCGAAGAAATGGGCGGAATGAACGTCATGTTCGTCATCGACGGCAAATTGGTGACTCCGGAGTTGTCTGGCACGATTCTGCCGGGAGTGACTCGAGACTCGATCCTGCAACTCGCACGTGAGATGGGCATTGAGATTGTGGAAAAAACCATCACTTTGGATGAGTGGCGGCAAGCCGCGCACAGTGGTGCCATGACTGAGGCTTTCGCCTGTGGTACCGCAGCGGTAATTACCCCTATTGGAACAGTGAAAACTAACGGCGATACTTTCACCATTGGTGGTGGGGAATCGGGCGAGCTCACCATGCGCCTGCGCGAGAAACTGACTGGGATTCAGCGCGGCAAAGTTGCTGATGAGCACGGCTGGCTCCACAAATTGGCTTAAGCGTCCTTGGCGACACTGGAGTTGGGCTCAGCGGTGCTGAGCTCTGTGGCGTTGGACTCAGTGCTTCTGGGCTTGGGTTCAGTGGCTCTGGTGGCGTTGCTGTCGCTCTGTGCGTTGATCGCCTCGGTGATTGCATACACTTCGTCGCTGACAAGCTCAATTGCGGCATTAAGAGCCGAAAGGGCAAGCACACCACCGGTTCCCTGCCCTGTGCTGAGATCAAATGCCAGCATGGGAGTTAGCTCAAGTTTCTGTACTGCCAGAATGTGCGCCGGTTCGGGCGAGAGCTGGCTCGAATACAACCATGCTCGCGTGCCGGGAGCGATTTTTTCTGCCATTAAGCCGCACACCGTGGCGAAGCAGCCGTCGATAAGTACAGGCGTTCTGCGAGTAGTTGCCTGCAATATGAAACCGACCAAGGCCTGGGCTGCTGGCGTACCAGATTCAGTGAGTAGTTCCAGTGGTGCCGCGTGGGCGGTGCAGCACCGAAACATGTGATCACGAATAGCTGCGACATCGCGCTGCCATTGTTGTGTAGTCAGTGATGTATCTAAGCTGGCGAGGGCAACTGGTTCAGTTTTCGTTAGCGCGCCGAATAGCGCCGCTGCTTCGGTAGAAAACCCTTCGCCCAGTTCGCCGGGGATTAATAAATCTGCTCCGGCATCGATTTCGGAATCGGCAATGGCGCTGCCGAACTGCAATGCAGAATCATCGGTGGGGATTTCTTCGACGCGAACCCCTGCTCCGTGCGTGCGCGCCAGTGTGGCGACCGGCGCAGAACCCGCAGCGATGTCATTAGCTGCGTCAGCATTGCCGTCCTCGTGGCCGTAAAAGATTACGACCCGCGGCTGGCGCAACGGCTCAGCTGGTACTTTGCCCTGGCAGGCGGCCATGAACGCCGCAGCGTCGGTAAGCCGACCGAAACTTCGCCCCCGCGCAGTCGACGACATTGCGGCGATGACTGCGGTTGCGGCTTGCGCATCCACCTCAGCGGGACGTGCAAACTCTGCGTCAAAAACCATTGTGCAGCTACCTCGTTGCCGTGCTTTTAAACAGTTACTTTACACCTTTGCGCCGCGTTCAACCTGGGGCTTTGGCGAACGCCACTTGCGTGGTTGGGTAGCACGCGAATACGCATAAAAGCCCAAACGAAGGCCGGTTTCGGTGGTGTCGGGGAATTTCTTGCGTACAGCATTATTGCAGCGCTTACCCAAGATGACGCCCTCGATAGCGAGAATAACGATGACGACCATGCCGATCAGCGAGATGATATTTGCAACGTACGGGTTGATTCCTCCCAACAGCGTCGCCCCTAAAATAATAAGGGCAATAAGCATGACCCAGTTGGTTAAAAACGCGCGCGAGTCCACCCAGTCGCGTACGTAGCGGCGAACCGGGCCGATATCGCGGGCCAAGAGATAACGCTCATCGCCAGCATCCATACGTTCCTGTTGTTCTTTGCGGCGACGCATGTTTTCTTGGCGTTCTTCGCGTTTGTAGTCTTTCCATTCCTGTTTGGACATGGACTTCTTTAATTCTTTGCGACGTTGCCGAGCTTGTGCAGGTGACGCACCGTTGGGGTCGCGCCTTACCCCGCGCCGAATTTCCTGCTCCTTGCGGGAAGGAGTGGGTTTGTTCTTCTTCGGGGTATATCCCTTGGGCAAATCCTGTTGTTCAGATTGGCGTGCTCCAAACTCGGCTGACTCAGGCCGGGGTGAGTCAGGCTGGCTTGAGTTGGACCGAGCTGATCCATCCTGATCATACGAACCGGCACCGTCCGTGCTGGAAGCGGAGTTGGCGGAATCGCTGGATTCATTCTGCTGAGGTTTTTGCCACGGTAGTTTCACAGTTTTACAGCGTACAACCTGCCAGCCAGTAACAACAATGAACATGGAGTAATTTATGGCGGGTTTCGGCATCGGAAAAAGGGGAGTAGACTAACTGCAAAACAAGCGTTCACCATGAAGGAGAACTATTATGACCGCCCCTACTTCGTCGACCGGCGTGATCCTCACCGACGCCGCGGCTGAAAAAGCTAAGTCTTTGCTGGAGCAGGAAGGCCGCACAGACCTGTCCCTGCGCATCGCAGTGCAGCCAGGTGGCTGTGCAGGCCTGCGCTACCAACTGTATTTTGATGACCGCGAACTCGACGGCGATAAGATCGATGAAGTCGGTGGCATTAACTTAGTCGTCGACAAGATGTCGGTGCCGTACTTGATGGGCGCGAAGATTGACTTTGCCGACACAATCGAGCAGCAAGGCTTTACCATCGATAACCCGAATGCTGGTGGCTCCTGCGCTTGTGGCGACTCGTTCAACTAACCCAAGCGCATCTAAATCCAGACACAGTTGAGCACCGAGTTTTGTGCCCTTCTAATCGCTGTGGCCACCTAGCTATTGCGACAACGATGAGCCTAGCTAGACGCTGGTGACTGAGTTGAGAAATGCTAGAAGCCCCTGAATCCCGGAGTAATTTGCGGATTCAGGGGCTTTTGGCGTGTAGTGCTTACGGATGATGCCCGAATCGTCTGACCCACGCAATCGTGTATGAAAAACTCTTGCGGAGCTAGTGCCCCAGCTAGAGTGCGGGCGTAAACCCATTCACCGGGGTTAGCCGACGTGGATGCTTGGCCAGTGAGAGGGGGTTAGTCCGGCATCTACGTTGACGGTTATAGCCGCACTGGGTAGTCGCGCTGTTCGATTTCTGGGTCAATGCGCTTTTCGACGAAAATGCCGTGCCAAATCATGAACGCCAATACTGTCCACAAACGTCGGGAGTGGTCAGATTGGCCAGCGCGGTGTTCGTGCAGCATATCCAGGACGGCGTTTTTGTCGAAGATATCGTCAGTGTGCGAAGCTTTGATGTGGTCTTGCGCCCAACCGTGCAGTTCGTCTCCGGCCAACCAATGCCGCATCGGAACCGGGAAGCCGAGTTTCTTGCGGTGCAAAACGTGTGGGGGAACAATCTGTTCCATGGCTTTACGCAACGCATATTTCGTTGTGCCGTGACTGATCTTGAGCTGGTGCGGGATGGTCTCGGCTACGCGGAAAACTTCTTTATCCAAAAAAGGCACGCGTAGCTCAAGCGAATTCGCCATGTTGATCTTGTCGGCCTTCACTAGGATGTCGCCGCGCATCCAGGTAAATAAATCCAGGTGCTGCATTCGCGCGACCGGATCCATATCTTCTGATTGTGTGTAGATATCCTTCGTGACATCGCGGTGATCCCAATCTTTTCGTGCCCAAGGGATGACTCGCTGCATCTGTTCGAAATTGAAGGAACGCGCGTTGCCGTAATAACGCTCTTCCATAGTCATCGAACCTCGTTCGAGCAGAGACTTACCCTTGATGCCATCGGGCAAAACGCGGGATAGGACGCCCAGTCCACGACGCAACGGTCCTGGGACTTTCTCAAACGGTGCGAGAGAAAGTGGTTCCTTGTAGATGGTGTAGCCGCCAAAGAGTTCGTCAGCTCCCTCACCTGAAAGCACAACCTTGACGTGTTTGCGAGCTTCGGCGGCGACGAAGTGCAACGGGACTAGCGATGGGTCAGCAACGGGATCATCCAAATACCACATGATCTTCGGAATAGCGTCGGCGTATTCTTCTGGGCTGACCACTTTGACAATGTGCTCTGCACCGATGGCCTCTGCGGATTCCGCAGCGACATCGACTTCTGAATAACCCTCGCGTTCAAAACCAGTGGTGAACGTCAGCAAGTTAGGGTTGTGGCGTTTTGCTAACGCAGCGATTGCCGTGGAATCGATGCCACCGGACAGGAAAGAACCAACCGTAACGTCGGCCCGCATATGCTTTTCGACGGAATCCTCGAGCGCATGCGCGATGCGATCAAATAATTGCTGTTCCTGTCCTGCGGGAACAGGCTTGGTGCGGAAGCGTGGACGGAAATAACGCTCAGCGTCTACCTCGCCAGCCGGCGATATAACAGCGGTGCAACCAGACTCTAGACGCCGGATATTAGCGTGCAGGGATTCAGGTTCCGGCACGTATTGTAAGTCGACGTAGTGCTCAATTGCTCTACGGTCAAGATCCAGACCTAGACCGATGGCGTCAGCAAGCTCCAGAATGGATTTCTTTTCTGACGCAAAGACCGTGCCTGCGGGCGTCGTTGCGTAGAACAATGGCTTGATACCGAATTGGTCCCGCGCCACGAACATCTGCTGGCTTCGTGTATCCCAGATAGCGATGGCGAACATGCCGCGAAGGTGTTCTACAACGGCTGGGCCCCAATGATGGAAACCGACCACAATGGGTTCTCCATCACCGGAGGTATTGAAGCTATACCCCGCCTCCTCCAGCTCTGCACGCAATTCTACGTAGTTGTAGATTTCACCGTTAAAGGTCATAGCGTATCGCTCTGGCTCGTCTTCTGGGCCCCAACGGAGTGGTTGATGAGAATGCTCTAAATCAATAATCGAAAGACGATTAAATCCGAGCACCGCATGATCATCATTCCACGTTCCTGCGGCATCGGGGCCGCGGTGACGCATGCAAGGAAGCGCATCCTCCATTGCAGAGACGTAAGAAGTAGCGTCGCCACGCGCCGTCAACATAGCGAGAAGTCCACACATTGTTAATTTCTCCTCTGGGTGGTGTAGTGCCCCGACTACTTTACGGCCCACAGGGATTAAGCGGTTAATCATTCGGGGAAAGTTGCTACGAAGGCGCGTGCAATCGCCATGGGCTTATCCGTTTACCTCAAAGTGAGTGAAACTTTGGGTTGATACCGAGCTCTTTTCGTGTGAACTGGGTTATAAGAAATCTCAAAACGGGTAGAGTGCGCTGTCTAGGGCTGCCTAAAAGGTACCCATTGTGCAGCGCATACCCCGTAGGTGAGTGCAATGAAGCTATCCCTGCATAAGGTTAGCGAGTTTGCTGGAGTTAGCCTGCTGCGAAACTGATAAGAATCCGGCGCATTTGAGTTATGCTGCTTACATAGGAATGCTTATAACAGTAGGCAGACAATTGTGTGCAAAGAAAGGCAGAACACACGTGGGACAGCGTAATGAACGCAGCTTGCGCCGGAAATTAGGTCTTGGTGGCGTCTTAGGTCTCGCAACGGTCGGTTTGGCCGCTTGTGACGTCGAGCCGCCAGCTGCGGCTTCAAATTTCCTGCACATGGGTTGGCCAGAGGGAGTCACCCCAGAGGCGAACTCCATGTTCAACTTCTGGATCTGGATCTGGGTACTGGCCTGGTTTATCGGAATTATCATGTGGGCGTTGTTCCTGACGGCTATTTTCCGTTGGAGTGCTAAGCGCGCCAAAAAGAAAGGTCGGGGGGAGTTCCCACGACAGCTGCAGTACAACGTTCCGGTCGAACTAGTTTTGACGATTATTCCAGTCATCATCGTTATGGCTCTGTTCTTCTTTACGGTTCAGGTGCAGCAGAAGGTTGTCGCAAACGATAAAGAGCCTGAGGTCGCGGTAGACGTTACGGCCTTCCAATGGAACTGGAAGTTTGGCTACGCCGAAGTTGGCGGAAACTTCACGCCAAACGGCCAGGACTACGACGGTCAAGATGAAGAGCGCACCGCGATTGCTGAAAAATCGAAGCACGACCCTGAGGATATGGACAATGCTAACCCAGTTCATGGTCGTTCTAGCGGAGACAATTCGTACCTGAACTACAACGAGATCGAGACGTTGGGTACTACGGATGAGATTCCAGTGTTGGTTCTGCCTACCAACACCGCAATCGAATTCCGTCTGGCTTCCGGCGACGTGTCCCACTCGTTCTGGGTACCAGAGTTCCTCTTCAAACGCGATGTGTACTCACACCCAGAAAACAACCAGCAGGAGCGCGCATTCCAAATTGAAGAAATTCAAGAAGAAGGTGCCTTTGTTGGACGCTGCGCCGAAATGTGCGGTACTTACCACGCGATGATGAACTTCGAAATTCGTGCGGTATCTCCGGAGAAGTTCGCTGACTACATGGAGTTCCGCCTCGCAAACCCGGATGCTCCTAACTCAGAGGCTCTGGCATCGATCGGTGAAGCCCCTTACGCCACCTCAACCAAGCCATTCAATTCCGCTCGTGAAACCGCCGATGGCGATAACGCTGCGGATCCAAATACCGCTCTGTAAAATAAAAGGAGAATACAGACATGCGCGCTAGTGCGAAACTGTTCTACGCAATCGCCGTCTTCCTCGGAATCTCCGGAGTGGTCTACGTCTTCGGCACCGTGTGGATCGAAGACGACGCCTGGGTGCACCGATACGATTGGGCAGGTGGCGTCCCGCTGCTGTTGGCTGCGCTGATGGCCATCATGCTTGGTGTCTATCTGCACTTGACTGAATCACGAGCTGACGTGTTGCCGGAAGACTGGGAAGAAGCAGAGATTTCCGATTCCGCCGGCATTCTTGGTTTCTTCTCGCCAGGCTCGATGTGGCCATTCTGGATGTCTATTTCCATCTTCGTTTTCGGCCTTGGCGTGATTTTCATGTACTATTGGCTGATTCTGGTTGGTGGCGTCATGTTGATCTGGGCTTGCACTATGTTGAGCCTGCAATATGGCCTGCCAAAGGAAAAGCACTAGTATGACAGTGCTTTAGCAGCATTAATCTAAGCGCCCCAACTGTTCCGCAATGGGAATGGGAGGGGCGCCTTTGCTGTCTGCAATATAACATATTAATTAACTGGCAAGCTGTTGTGTTCTCCGTCGACCAGTTTTCGTATAGTGACGAAACGACATTGGGAGTTCCGGTAGATTTTAATCATGAATAAGTTCCCGCAATTTTAGGGGCATACAAAAGTTTGAACAGGGGATTTTGGGTGGTTTTCCCGCTGTGAGTTACGGCACTTTATGGGGGTGGAATGGTGACGCCTTACCCCCGATTTGAGTTATGTGTGAATCCCGCTCCCACTAACGCTGCGTGTTTAGCGGAGGATAATTGCCCGGTGACCTGCCAATAGAGGTAGTCGGAAAAAACAAGAAAAAGTTCCCTGATTCTCATGGGTATTTTAGCTACCCCCGTTGACCGGGAAGCTGGGGTGTTGGCTTAATGTGACCTGGGAAAATGGGTGGGAACTAAGATGAAATTCAGGAAAGGACGGTGCATACTAATGAACGTGACGAGCGCAGTAACTAACCCAGGAATGACAGCACCACAACGTGTCGTGTCGCTGAACCGGCCCAATATGGTCAGTGTCGGCACGATTGTGTTCCTGTCGCAGGAATTGATGTTCTTCGCCGGATTGTTTGCGATGTGGTTTACATCGCGAGCTAACGGACAAGCGGGAGACTGGAGTGAGCAAACCCATCACCTTAATGTGATTTATGGCGCGATCATTACAGCCATCCTTATTACCTCGTCCGTTACTTCGCAGTTCGGCGTATTCGCGGCCGAAAAAGGCGATGTGTTCAAGCTCCGCTTGTGGTACACCGTCACTATTGCCCTGGGCGTTGTGTTCTTGGGCATGGTCGCGTTCGAGTACTACGAGATGATCTCGCATGGCGTGACCATTCAGGCAAGTGTGTTTGGGTCGGTGTTCTTCATTATCACCGGTTTCCATATGCTTCACGTGACTGCAGGTCTTATTGCTTTCGCCATTGTTCTGGCTAGGGTTTGGAAGTCAAAATTCACCCCCGCTCAGGCAACCGCAGCGATGGCAGTCTCGTATTACTGGCACTTCGTTGACGTCATCTGGATTGGCGTCTTTATCGTTATTTATCTCGTTCAGTAGGCCGTAGCTAGCCGTATTACGGTCTACAGCCCTTCACTTTCCGTTCTCGACATTTTAAAGGGAAATGATGGATACCAACCCGAACACAGAGCCGCAACGGGAAAACCCGACTGTCGGCAAAGCGAGCGCTTCGCGCCGTAAACGCAAGATGCGTCGGACGCTCGCCGGCGCAGCTGCATTGTCTGTAGGGCTCACCGGCGCCGGTATTCTTGCCAGCGCTTTGACCCCGGAAGCGCAAGTCGCTACCGCACAACGTGATGACCAAGCTCTGATTCAAGAAGGCAAGGACATCTACGAAGTTGCATGTATTACTTGTCACGGAACCAACTTGCAGGGTGTTCCTGATCGTGGGCCGTCGCTGATTGGCGTCGGCGAGGGCTCCGTTTACTTCCAGGTGCATTCAGGTCGTATGCCTATGATGTCCAACGACGCACAGGCAGAGCGGAAAACCCCGCGTTATACCGAACAACAAACTCTCGCGTTGGCCGCGTACGTAGCAGCTAACGGTGGGGGACCTGACCTTGTCTATAACGACGACGGCACTATTGCGATGGAGGAACTTCGCGGTTCTTCTTATAACGGCCAGATTCAGCCAGAAGATATAGCGCGCGGTTCGGAGTTGTTCCGGATGAACTGTGCATCGTGTCACAACTTCACTGGTCGCGGCGGCGCGCTCTCGTCCGGTAAGTTTGCACCTCCTTTGGACCCTGCCAACGAGCAAGAGATCTATCAGGCTATGCTCACTGGTCCGCAGAACATGCCTAAGTTCTCTGAACGGCAGTTGACCCACGACGAGAAGGCAGACATCATCGCGTTCATTAAAGACGCGAAAGAGTCACCTTCGTCGGGTGGTTGGTCTGTAGGTGGATTGGGCCCGGTTGCTGAAGGCTTGGCCATGTGGATCATCGGCATCACCGCTCTGGTTGGTGCAGCTATGTGGATTGGATCGCGTACCTAATGTCGAACGAGAAAAAGAATTACACGGAACAAGAGCTTCGGGGTATGAGCCAAGATGAATTGGCTCAACTCGGTACGGAACTCGATGAAGTCACCGTCGCATATCGGAAAGAACGGTTCCCGGTAGAAAATGACCCAGCAGAGAAGCGCGCATCGATTTCTGTCGGCGTCTTCTTCGCTGTAGCCATCGTCGCTGCAATCGCTTTCCTCGGTGTTTACCTGTTCTGGCCATGGGGCTACAAGGGACATGGCGAATCCGGTCAGTTCTTGCACGCCGTATACACGCCATTGCTTGGCCTCACTTCTGGTCTTGCCATTCTTTGCCTTGGCATCGGTGTGGTGATGATCGTTAAAAAGATGGTGCCGGAAGAAATTGCTGTGCAAAACCGGCACGATGGCCCCTCGGACGAAGTTGATCGGCAGACGGTTACCGCTTTGCTCAACGACGCTTGGCAAACTTCGACCCTTGGTCGCCGAAAAGCATTGCAGGGATTGCTTGGCGGTGCAGGAATCCTTGCGGGACTTGTTGTCATCGCTCCTCTTAGCGGTGCGATTCGTAACCCCTGGGCCGTTCGGCATGAGATGAATTACAACGGCGATGGAACTTTGTGGACTTCTGGATGGACTCTTCACGATCAGGGCGTAAAGCTTTACTTGGCGCGTGACACCGGTGCGATTGCTGAACACCATGAGGGGCAATCCGGAAACCACTGGGAGACCAAAGGTGTTTCCCGCCTGGTACGTGTCCGCCCGGAAGACCTGTCTGCGGCTGCGATGGAGACTGTATTCCCATTAGCTGAAGACGACGTCAACGATGGAGATCGCTACGATCCACAGCGCGATGTATATGAAAACCATATGCATTCCATTCACGGACCACGGAACGCAGTCATGCTAATTCGTCTTCGCCATGACGATGCTAAAGCGGTTGTCGAACGGGAGAATCAGGAAGACTTCCACTACGGCGATTACTATGCATATTCAAAGATTTGTACCCACGTCGGTTGCCCAACCTCGCTTTTTGAGGCACAAACCAACCGCATTTTGTGCCCGTGCCACCAGTCGCAGTTCGACGCAATGCAGTATGCAAAGCCCGTATTCGGTCCTGCGGCTCGTGCCTTGCCACAGTTGCCCATCACCGTTGACGAAGAGGGGTACCTCATCGCCCGCGGTAACTTCATCGAGCCAGTTGGCCCGGCTTTCTGGGAGCGTGAATCCTAATGAGCAATAAACTTGGACAAATAGCGGACAACGTCGATTCGCGTTACACGATCTCTGGGATGGTCCGCACCCAGATCAACAAAGTCTTTCCTACCCACTGGTCGTTCATGCTGGGTGAGATCGCCCTGTACAGCTTCATTATTTTGTTGCTGACCGGCGTGTACCTGACCTTGTTCTTCGACCCATCAATTACTAAAGTTATCTACGACGGCGGCTATCTGCCGCTCAACGGTGTCGAGATGTCTCGCGCCTACGCGACGGCTTTGGATATTTCTTTCGAAGTACGCGGTGGTCTGTTTGTACGCCAAATGCACCACTGGGCAGCGCTGATGTTCATGATGGCTATGGTTGCGCACATGCTACGCGTGTTCTTCACCGGTGCGTTCCGTCGCCCTCGCGAGGCGAACTGGATCATCGGTTGTGCTCTCATCATGCTGGGCATGGTTGAAGGATTCATGGGATACTCCCTGCCGGACGACCTGCTGTCTGGTGTCGGCCTGCGCATCATGTCCGCCATCATTCTTGGTGTCCCAATCATCGGCACTTGGATTCACTGGGCAATTTTCGACGGCGACTTCCCATCTGAGCTGATGCTGGACCGGTTCTATATCCTGCATGTTTTGATCATCCCAGGAATTATCTTGGCACTGATCGCCGCCCACCTGATGCTCGTCTGGTACCAGAAGCACACGCAGTTGCCAGGGCCCGGACGCACTGAGAACAACGTCGTTGGCGTGCGCATCATGCCGGTCTTTGCAACTAAGGCCATCGGTATGGGCTTGATCGTCGCCGGTGTATTGGCCTTGATGGCAGGCTTGTTGACTATCAACGGTTTCTGGACCATTGGACCGTACAACCCATCGCAGGTATCTGCAGGGTCGCAGCCGGACGTTTACATGCTCTGGACTGACGGTGTGGCACGTATTATGCCCGCCTGGGAGCTCTACATCGGTGGCAAAACAATCCCATCCGCATTCTGGGTTGCTCTCATGTGTGGCGTCATGGTCATCTTGCTTTTTGCCTACCCAGCACTGGAGAAGAAAGCTACGGGCGACGATGCCCACCACAACCTTCTGCAACGTCCCCGCGACGTCCCTGCTCGCACGGCGATCGGTGCAATGGCCATCACTTTCTTCCTGCTGGTCACCATTTCCGGTGGTAACGACCACGTTGCACACTTCTTCAATATTTCGCTGAATGCAATGACCTGGTTTGGCCGCATCGGTTTGGTGGTGCTCCCTCCACTGGTTTACTTCGTGACCTATCGCATCTGCGTTTCATTGCAGCGATCCGACCGCGAGGTACTTGAACACGGTATCGAGACCGGGACTATTAAACAGCTGCCTAACGGTGCATTTATTGAGGTGCACCAACCGCTGGGTCCTGTTGACGAGCATGGTGACCCAATCCCGCTGGAGTACGCTGGTGCCGCTGTTCCAAAGCAATTAAACAAGCTTGGCTACGCAGACCAAAACGCTTCCGGTGTGTTCAGCCCGGACCCGGATGACGTTGCTGATCGTAGGCGTCGCATCGAGCACGACAATCACGAGGAAGAAGCAGAAATGCTTCGCCGCCTCAATGAGGCCAACCGTGAGACCGATCGTCGGAAGGGACTTCTCGATGACTAAGTAACCCGATTTCATAATTTCGGGTGAAACCTCAACGCGCCTAGGCTTATCGCCAAATACGCCGAACACTCCCCGTCTCTAGGACTTCTAGAGGCGGGGAGTGTTGTGTTTATGGAGTATCAAGTCGGGCAAAACCCGCCAACAACGCAGTGCCGAAGTTGGCTGCCACACCGGTGCGGGCCCTTGACTGTTTTGACTTAACCCAGTTTTCAGACGAAATGACCGCAGCTATTACATCTCGAGACGGTGCGGTTTAGCGTCAACCGAAGTTTTGTCGACATGATAATGACACGTTGCTAATAGCGCTCAAGGCAAGAATTTCTTGCAATAACTACATATGTGACTAATGTCATCCCAATTGAATTTTTTTAAATGGCATGCTCTTTGCCTATTGGTGGTTTTATCGTAGCGATCTGCTCTCAGCTACTGAAACCCCTGCTTATTCGATTGTTTTTCCCTTATTTTCCACGTTCGTTTCAGTGCGACGCAGTCGTGCTCGTTGCGATGTCAATATTGCAACGTCTAGATAACAGGTCGATAACGGTTGTAATTTCGGTACTCGATTAGACAACGTTTGTTGTCATTTCGTAACCTATCTGTGACATTAAGTCAGGCATCCGGCTCTCAACGCCGAGACAGAAGATGCTCTGAGCAGAAACTACCGAAAACTGTAGTGCACACTCAACCGATTTTGGAGAATATTTCGTGGCTAAACACCGTAAGCAGACCCTGTCCACCAAGCGTCGTGTAGCTGCTGCATCCGCTGTTGTAGTCGGATCAACCATGATGGCGCCAGGAATGGCAACCGCTGCTGAGTTCACTATCCCGTACACCAACTTCACTGTGGATGTTCCTGGCGTTGAAAACATCCCCGGTGCTCAGGAGTTCCTGAACAACGCCCCGGCCCCAGCTCCACACGGAACCAACCCGGTTCAGGTTGCGCAGAATGCTGTAAGTTCGAAAGGTCAGCAAATCGTTGACGCGGCACGCTCCGTAGTCGGTAGCCCATATGCCTGGGGTGCTGCAGGTCCTAACTCTTTCGACTGCTCTGGTCTTACTAGCTGGGCATACCAGCAGGCAGGTGTGAACATTCCCCGTACCTCGCAGGCTCAGGCTGCAGGTGGAACTCCAGTATCCTTGGACGCTCTGCAACCCGGAGACATCATTGCGTACTACGGTGGCGCTTCGCACGTTGGTATCTACACCGGCCACGGCACCATCATTGACGCCTTGAACTCCGGCAGTCCGGTTGGCGAGCGTCCACTGCACTTCCAGCCTATCCACTCAGCCGTACGTTTCTAAGCAGAAGGCAGGACTAGCCATTGCGCTGTGCATAGCGCTAGTATTGCCGTTGGTCTACTCGAATCATAAAGAAAGTTACTCAACGCATGATTTCTAGTGCTTTCCGGTCACGCCAGCGCCTCCTAGCCATCGCAACTGCTTCCGCCCTTATTCTCGGGGGAGGCGCATTCAGTACTCCGTCAGCGTCTGCAGACGACATTGAAACCGTCAAACATGACATCGAAACGAAGGGATTCGAGCTTTCCCGCAAGCACGAGGAACTGAAAAATCTTGAGGGCGTTTTAGAGGAGCGTTCCTTGCGTGTCGCGCAGCTTGATTCCCTTAGTGCCGACGCCGCTGCGAAGGCAGCTCAGGCGGCGGACGCACGCCAAACACTGCAACAGACAGTAGACCGGATTGCGCAAGCAAAGCAGACCGGAACTTCCATCGATGACGCTTCAGCGGTGTTGGCTTCAGGAAGCCCCCAGGAAATGATTGATCGTCAAGCGTTCTTGAATTCTTTGTCTCGTGGAGCCACCGATGAGATTCAACGACTGCAGGACGAAGTGAAAGCATCCGCTCGGAGCGCCAGCAAGGCTAATGCTAAGCTCCAGGAAGCGATTTTCCACAAGACTGATCTGGAAATCCAACGCGGTCGGCTGCAAGAGCAGCGCGACGCTTTGGAATCTGACATCGCAGACTTGGAAGCGCGTGTCAACGCTCTGAGTGAGGAGGAGCGGACAGCTCTTGGCGGTGGTGGCTCGGCAAACCTCACAGCTGCCGGCGAAGCTCTTTTGAGCGCTGCAGGATCTGGGGCCTCCGGAGCTGCATTGACTCGACTTGGAATGCCCTATAACTGGGGTGCGGCAGGCCCTGACTCCTTTGACTGTTCTGGCCTGATGCATTGGGCTTATCAACAGCAGGGCAAGAGCATCCCGCGTACCTCTCAGGCACAACTATCCGGAGGTGCCCCGGTATCACTCGATGCACTGCAACCCGGCGATATCATCGGTTATTACCCTGGTACCACTCACGTCGGTATGTATATCGGTGACGGCAAGGTAGTGCATGCCTCTACCTATGGTGTTCCCGTCCAGGTCGTTCCGTATGACTCCATGCCGATTACTGGAGCTTCCCGCTACTAGTTAACGACTAACTAACGGCAATCCTTTCGTTGTTTCGAACCCGCGTCTTCCAAGAAGACGCGGGTTCTTTGCGCTGCGGTAGCACGCGAGCTCACAGGAAGATCGCCGTACATAAAACGGATTTGGCGAGTGGATGGAGTATAGTGAGATGGTTATGTCAATTGCCTCGAATTCCTTGACGATCGGCGTAGATATTGGCGGCACAAACATGCGTGCTGCCGTCGTCGATGCGCATGGACAGATATTGGACCGCGCTGCAACGTTGACTCCAAACAGCGAAGGCGTGCTCGTCGACAAGTTGGTGGCACTGGTTGATACTTTGCGGGATCGCCATGAGATCTCCGCTGTCGGTCTTGCGGTCGCAGGTTTCCTTGACCCCGAATGCACGAAGGTTCGGTTCGCGCCGCATTTACCGTGGCGCGAAGCTCCGGTTCGCGACATCATGACTCAACGCCTCGGAATCCCGGTACGCCTGGAACATGACGCCAATTCCGCTGCGTGGGGTGAATACGTGTTTGGGCAGGCGCAGCAGGCAGAAACTTGGGTTTATTTTTCTGTCGGTACTGGAATTGGTGCAACCATCATGCACCAGGGCGAGATTTTCCGTGGGTCCTTTGGCATGGCTCCAGAATTTGGGCATGTCACAGTGGTCCCTGGTGGGCGTAAGTGCTCCTGCGGTAAGCGAGGCTGCTTAGAGCGCTATGCTTCGGGAACTGCACTGGCTGATACCGTGTTAGAGCTTGCCGACGAATGCCCTGAATATCGTCGCAGTTCTTTGCTACATACCGCTTCTACCGGTGAAGAAATCATGGCTGCAGCACGCGAAGGCGATCCGTTAGGGCAAGCGGTGGTAGCGGAATTTGCTCGATGGCTTGGTATTGGCTTGTCTTTTGTCGCAGATGTCATCGATCCGGAATTGATTGTGCTTGGTGGCGGTGTAATGGGTAATCATGACCTGTTTTTGCCTCGTGCCCACGAGGTGATGGGCGAGTCCATGGTCGCAGCAACTCATAGGCCACACCCGCAGGTTTCTATTACAAAACTAGGGTCCGCGGCGGGTATGGTTGGGGTTGCACACTTATCACGATATGCTGAAGAATCCGCAAAAATTAGCTAGAAAGGCTGGATCCGAGCTGTGGCGAGGGCAAATACCAAGGGCATGAACAATGGCTGGTACCGCTTTTTTAAGTATGTGCTAATCGGCCCGTGGCTGCGGGTATGGAATCGTCCATTCACCGAAGGCTTAGGAAACGTTCCGAACCAAGGCTCCGCTATGTTCGTGTCCAACCACCAGGCAGTGATGGACTCGTTTTACCTCCCGCTGATTTGCCCGCGTCAGCTAACATTCCCGGCGAAAAAAGAATACTTTACCGGAACCGGATTCGTCGGGGCTATCCAGCGATTTTTCTTTACCTCTGCGGGGCAGGTTCCCATTGACCGCACTGCAAAAGATGCTGGTGATGCACTGATCGATACCGCAGAAACTGTGTTTGCTCGCGACGATATTTTTGGTATTTATCCGGAAGGTACGCGTAGTCCTGATGGTCGTATCTACCGGGGACGCACGGGCATGGCGCGGATTGCGATGACCACGAACGTCGACGTAATTCCCGTGGCGATGATAAATACCGCCAAAGCCAACCCAATTGGTTCATGGATTCCACGCCCTGCCAAAGTTGGTGTGCGTTTTGGTAAGGCGATCTCGCCACATCAATGGGCGGATGAGCAGGGGCTTAACCCGGAAGACCATCAGACAATACGGAAATTTACGGATTTTGTGATGCGCGAACTGGCGTTACTGACCGGTACCGAATATGTCGATCGTTACGCATCGGAAGTTAAGGATTCCTTGCAAGCAGGCAATGGCTATCCAGAGGGCACCGAGCCCAACCCCGCGTAATTCAGTAGCAGGAGGATAGTGGCTAAGCAGCGGCTGAAGTGGCCCGATATCGCCCGCGGGATTTCAATTTTGGGCGTTATCGTCCTTCACGTCTCGCTGGCGATTCCCGAGGCTCGCGATACCTGGCTTTCGCAAGCAAATGAATTCCTCGACCCCTTGCGGATGCCTCTGTTTTTCTTAGTCAGCGGGCTTTTTGCTGCGAAAATATTCAGATATAGCTTCTGGCAGCTTTTCGCCCACCGACTCTGGTTCCTACTGGTTCCCTATATTATTTGGGTGCCACTCGAGCTGTCTGCCTTCCAGGTAATCATCATGAAAGACTATGATTCCGCGTGGCCGTCCGCGACTTATTTTCTGCTGCAGCTCGTTACTGGGTCTACGATGATCTGGTTTTTATACGCGTTAGTCGTGTTCAATATTGTCCTGTGGTTGTTGCGTTCTTTTCCTGGGTGGGCAGCTGTTCTGGTATCTTTTCTCGGTCCCGTTGCGCTGTTGCCATTCCATGAGCATTGGCACCTGATCGCGAAATCAGTCATCTATCTTCCCGTATTTGTTTTTGCTGCGTACTTTTCAGCCTCGGTGCATCGATTTACGGCACACGTTCAACGCATGCCGGTTGTCGTTGGGGTCACTGCGGCGTACGTCATGGGTTATATAGGTGGGGAGATGTGGGGAAGTATGCGCAGCTCCACGATCTATTGGGACGGCCCGGGAATCATTAAGTTTGGCGATTTTGAACTTGATCTGCTCTTTCGCATTGTTCAGCACGTGTTGTCCCTCCCGGCTGCTATTGTGCTGTCCGTTGTGCTGACCTTGCTTCCTCGTGTCAGCGCGGTACTGCTCAAACTTGGGCGCAATACTTTGCCACTTTACGTCGGCCATCATTTCGGCATCATGGCTATGTTCCATTATCAACGCCTCTGGGTTGTGGACGTGGAGCTGGATGATATTAGCCGATTTGGTAGTTTTCCCTTGAGTAACACTTATTTTTGGTGCGTGTGTGCAGTGCTCGGTGCCTTGGCCGCGGGGGCGTTATTGAAATATCTCACGCGTATCCAATCTTTACGCTGGTTGCTGTATCCGCCCCCATTGTCGGCGTTGCTGCGCCGTGAGTAAGATCGTCGCTGGGAGTAGGATTACCGCCGAGTGCGCAGCATGCTGAGAAAGAAGGAAGCCTTTCGTGGATAAACTCACCATATTCCGGCTGGTCGCGGTCACTATCGCTATCATTGGTTACGTGGTTTTGGCGTCAGTTGGTGTTGATGCCACTGTCGTCGGACCGATCTCAGTTCTGCTCATCGTCTTGCTGCTATTCGTGCCGTTGCGTCGCCGTCGTTAAGCTGTTCGTCGAACCGGACCGAGGAAGAAAGCAAACCATTCGTGCGCTATTTTTATGACACCGAATTTATCGAAGACGGCAATACCATTCAGTTAGTTTCGATCGGGATTGTTTCCGAACGGGGCGAGGAGTACTACGCAGTATCGACAGATTTTGATCCACACCGCGCTAACGCTTGGGTGCGCAAGAATGTGTTGAATAAATTGCCCCCGCGTTCTTCGTCGGTGTGGAAGTCGAATGCTCAAATCCGTCGAGAAGTTCTGCGATTTCTCACTACCGACGGGCGGCCTGACTTGTGGGCTTGGGTAGGTGCATATGACCATGTTGTGCTGGTTCAACTGTGGGGTGATATGAGTGGCCTACCGCAAAATTTCCCGCGCTTTACCCATGAGCTAAAGCAGCTTTGGGAAATGGTGGGCCGGCCAAAACTGCCGGATGTGCCAAGGGGTAACCATGACGCGCTTGTCGACGCACGGCACAACTTGGAAAAGTTTAAAGTATGCCAGAACGTGGCCGCGTTGGATCGCGAGAATCGTGTGCAAAGGATCATATCTTAGCCGTTTTCACGTGCGTCTGCTTTAATGGAAGTGTGAGTTGGACAGTAGATATCCCCAAAGAAGTGCTCCCTGATCTTCCACCCCTGCCGGATGGCATCCGTGAACGGTTTGAAGATGTCATTGCTCGTCCAGCTGGTCAGCAGCCGTCGTGGGATCGCGCCCAAGCAGATAACGTACGGAAGATTTTGGAATCGGTTCCACCGATTGTGCTGCCACCTGAGGTTTATTCTTTGAAATCGCAGTTGGCCCAGGTTGCTAATGGGGAAGCCTTTTTGCTCCAGGGTGGAGACTGTGCAGAATCTTTTGAGACCAATACTGAACCGCACATCCGCGGAAACATTAAAACGCTGCTGCAAATGGCAGTGGTCCTGACCTATGGTGCGTCCACTCCGGTGGTCAAACTTGCACGTATTGCTGGCCAATATGCCAAACCACGTTCTGCTGATCACGACAGTAATGGGCTGCTGAATTACCGCGGCGACATCGTTAATGGTGTGGAGCCGACGGAAGAAGCTCGCCGCCATGATCCCGCCCGCATGATTCGTGCGTACGCTAACTCATCAGCCGCAATGAACTTGGTTCGGTCGTTGACCTCTTCCGGAACTGCTGATTTGCACCGGTTGAATGAGTGGAACCGGAAATTTGTCGCTACATCGTCTGCAGGCGCACGCTACCAGGCATTGGCGAATGAGATCTCACGTGGTCTGCGCTTCATGGACGCATGTGGAGTTAACGACTCTGTGCTGAAAACCGCCGATATTTACTGTTCGCATGAGGCCTTGCTCGTCGATTATGAGCGTGGGATGCTGCGTTTAGGCAAAGACGAAAATGATGAGACCAAACTATATGATCTCTCGGCGCACCAGGTTTGGATTGGTGAGCGGACCCGTGGTTTGGATGACTTCCACGTTAACTTCTGTGCCTTGATTGCCAACCCGGTCGGCATCAAAATCGGCCCGTCGATCACGCCGGAAGAGGCCGTGGCGTACGCCGACAAACTGGATCCGGATAAGGAACCAGGGCGCCTGACCTTCGTGGCGCGTATGGGACACGACAAAGTCCGCAGCGTTTTGCCTGGGGTGATTAAAGCCGTGGAAGAATCAGGCCATAAAGTGGTGTGGCAGTCTGACCCGATGCATGGCAACACGTTCACGTCGTCGAATGGTTATAAGACCCGACACTTCGACAAAATCATCGACGAAGTCCAGGGCTTTTTCGAGGTACACCGCGCACTGGGCACCCATCCAGGTGGTATCCACATCGAGCTGACTGGCGAGGATGTTACGGAGTGCCTGGGCGGTGCGGAAGATATCACAGATATTGATCTTCCTGGCCGCTACGAGTCTAAAGTGGATCCGCGGTTGAACACCCAGCAGTCCCTTGAGCTGGCATTCTTGGTTGCGGAGATGCTGCGTAATTAACCACGGCAGTTACTACTCACCGGCAGTAGGCAACTCTAAAGGGGGTTCTACCACTGCGCACACCAATTTCTGCTAAAGCCAGAGCTGCGGCATGTAGCCGTAACCGCCTGAGCCGAACCACCAGCTGGCAACGGCGACAGCGCCGGTTGCTACGGCCATTCCCAAAACCACAAGCAACAGCTTCACTGTGGAGCGGTTGCTGAGTGGTTTTTCTTTTGGGGCTGGACTTGCTGCTGCCGGTGGAGCCGGGGGCTGCGGTTTTTCTGCAAATGGGCCTTCCAGCCGTGTTTCGTTATGCGCCCGCGGTGGTACTGGCGCAACCGGTGGCGCTGCGGGGCTTACTGGAGCACCGAAACCTGCAGGCCTCGCAGCTGCAGGAGTAGGCGTTGCCGGGGTATCGGCGACGGTGCCATCGGCAAGCGTTTCCCGTGGTTGCGCACTGTCGTTGGGCTCGCTGTCGTTGTGGGTGCCGTCTGGGGCGCTGTTTGGGATCATGTCAGCGGGTGTGTCCCCGTCGGCGGCGAGAGGCAAATGTGCCGTGGCTTCCGGTAGAGGAGATTCCGCAAATGGTGTGTGCACCGCGGCTCGGTGTGCCGCAGCGTTTTCGGGTATTGGCACAGCAACATGTGGAAGTTGCAGCTCACTGGCGACGTCGTCAAGCGCATCCAAAAATTCTCGGGCATCCCGAAAACGCTCATCTGGGTTCCGGGTGGTTGCGGAAGCCACCAAGGCGTCGAAAAGCGGTGGCACACCGTCGATCAAATCTGAGGGGGCCGGCACATCATTGTGCAGTCGGGCGAGTGCGCGCCCTAGGGAAGTCTCACCAACGAATGGCACCTGCCCGGTTAGCAGCTCAAAGAGCACGATCCCCGCGGAATAGACGTCGGTAGCGGGCGTGATGTGGCTACCGTCGACCTGCTCCGGTGAAATATACGAGACCGTGCCGACGATCTGATTCGAGGTTTTTTGCGTGTTGTTCATCGCGCGCACCAACCCGAAATCGGCAAGCTTAATGCCACCATCGGCGTCGATCAGCACGTTGTGTGGCTTGATATCCCGGTGTACCAAGCCTTTCGCGTGGGCGACAGAAAGCCCCTGTAACACGGATCGCAGCATCACGGTGGCGGTGGCGGGATCCAGCGGGCCGGTTTCTGCTAGTAACTCGCCGAGGGTGCCGCCGGTGATCAGCTCGGTGATGAGATAGACGTGTTCGCCTGCGGACGAGAAATCATATACGCCCAGGATATTGGGGTGGCGCAGTTGTGCCATTGCGCGCGCTTCCCGGGTAAAACGGTCGCGGGAGATGGGATCATCCAGGTAATCGCCGTCCATCACTTTCGCGGCTACTGCGCGCCCCAGGCGAAGGTCGAGGCAGCGGTACACCGTGGACATGCCGCCGCGTGCGATTGCTCGATCTATGCGGTAGCGATCTTCCAGTATCTCGCCTTGTTCCAGCCTTGTCATGGTCTCCAGTATGGCTGATAAGCGGTGCGAAGTGTGTAGCAGGGCACCGGTAGCAGACCATCGGTGGTTGGGCGGCGGTAGTAGAGTAGTGGCGTGTTGGATAACGAAAAACAATTGAGCGAGAAAACATTAGCTGCTTTGCTTGCCGACGAGACGCTGCTGACGCTTCCGGAGGTTGCCGAGAAGCTCGGTTTGCGTATCACGCGGGTACACGACTTGTTGTCGGCCAAGCGCATCATCGCTGTGGAACTTTCGGGTAAGCGCTATGTGCCTGCGGCATTTTTCAACGACAAGGGTGCGATCAGCAAGCACGTTGCTGGCATAATCACTGTGCTCTCCGATGGTGGTTTCAGCAGTGATGAGATTTTCGAGCATTTGTTTACCCCTGATGAGACTTTGCCGTCTCGCCCGATTGATGCGTTGCATGGGCATTTGGCGCGCGAAGTTATTCGCCGTGCGCAGGCGCTGGCTCTGTAACTGTCTGCAATTTGTTCTGATTGTGCTGCACCGTGGCCGCTGGGTAACTGACCCGCGCACCAATCGGGAACACCAGCACCGTCAGCGCCCAAGCCACCGCGCCGGTTACCAGTACCCATACCAGGTTGTAGAACTGGTGGTTGCCGCCAGCGGCGAAACCCAACCCTATAAACACTGAAGCGCCGGTCGCCAACTTCCACACCCACATCGGTGGGCGCGCGACTCCTACTAGCGAAATCAGTGAGGCGTAATACCAGGGCAAGGTCACGGAGTTGGCCACAAAGGCAACCGAGTATGCAGCGACGATGCCTTGGACGGCTGCACGCTGGGTTTTCCGGAATACCATCCATGCGATGACGAGCCCAGCAAGCATCAGCAGTGAGCTGACTGTGCGCGTTGATGTGAGCACCTGGTTGTACGTGAGCTCGATATCGGCTAAGCCGAGCACTCCGCCGACAAGCAGGTCCGTCACCAGGGTTGGCAGGGCTAGTGGGTTGACTACCTTGGAGTTTCCGGTGATTTCAGTCAGCCAGCCCCACGATGACCCAGAAGCTACGGTTACGCCCGCGATCACGAGGATGGTTTCAGCCACGGCAACCACACCGGTGATCAGCAGGCTGAGCAGCCGCCGCCACAGTGGGTCGTGTAGCGCGGTGTAGTGCCGCACCATCATCCACACCACGAATGGTAGGGCGATGCCTGCGGTAGCTTTGAGCGAGACCGCAACCGCGATCAGTGCGATGCCGAGCACGAATTTTTTCCGCAGTGCCAGCAATAGCCCGAGGGAGACCAGCCCGACCATCACGGATTCGTTGTGCATGCCGCCGATCAGGTGCAGGATCATCACGGGGTTTGCCGCAGCCATCCATAATGCGAGTTCTGCATTGCCACCCAGACGGCGGGCGATCCTGGGCACGGCGTAGACAATTCCGGCAAAGCCGAGTATCGAGAGCAGCTTGTAAAATATAATTCCGGCTGTGACGTTGTCGCCGACGATGCTGGTAATTATCTCACCGGTCCATAAATGTAGGGGCCCATACGGCGTGGTGGTGTTGCGCCAATCGTGGGAGACTTCCAGCAAATACGGTCCTGGATTAACCGCCGCACCGTCGTTGTAGGGGTCGAAGCCGTCGCGAAGCATCGCGCCTTGCATCAGATACGAATAGACATCGCGGGATGCCAATGGACCTGCTAATAACAGCGGGGCCACCCACACCGTAATATGCTTGCCGACGGAGGCGGTACCCGGTTGTTTCGCTTTACTGTGCTGGTCACCACACGAAGGCTTGCCGACGATCTGCCGTCCGAGCAGTGCCCACGCGAAAACCAGCAAGAAGAGTGCTACCCAGTAAACCACGCTGGCGAGCCCACGCGCGTGGCCGAAGGTTAAAAAGCTCCACCCGAGTTCGTGGAGGATACCGCCCCGGTTGCGCACGGCTCCTGCACCAAATGACGAGGCCGTGAGCAATACGGTCGCTGCTAGCCCGAGCCACAGTGGGCGCGGAATGGGTAGTCGAACAGTCATCAGCTGTGACGCCTCGTGGCTTTGATCGCGAGTGATTCCAAATTGGCGCGCACGTCGTCGCGCAGGCTGATCGTGCGTAGCAGGGCCAAACCGGATTCACGCAGCTGGTCGATATTGTGCTCGATTTCATCGACGGCACCAGAAGCAGTGATGATTTCTCGCATGCGATCGATCTCTGCCTGATCGGACGTGTTGCCCAACAGGCGTCGGAGATCAGCTGCGGCGTGTGGGTTACGTTCGTCGGCCCGCGACAATGTCAGTGCGATCAGTTCGGTTCGCTTGCCTTCGCGTAAATCATCCCCAGCTGGTTTGCCGGTCACCTCGGGGTCCCCGAATACACCCAGTAGGTCGTCGCGAAGTTGGAAGGCAATCCCAATATCCCGGCCGTAGCCACGGAAAGCGGTGATGAGTTCCTCGGATCCGCCGCCAATTGCCGCGCCCAAGTGCAGGGGGCGTTCAATCGTGTACGCGGCGGTTTTGAAGCGATTGACATTGGCCGCCAGCGTGCGGGATTCGTCGGCATGAGCTTCGATGGAAATATCAAGCATTTGCCCCCCGATGACTTCTTGCCGCATATGATGCCAAGGTTGCTGCGCGCGAAGCAGTGCCTGTGGGGATATTCCGGATTCGCGGAACATGTCATCAGCCCAGGCTAGTGCTATATCTCCCAACAAAATCGCCACGGAGGTGCCAAAATGTCCGGCATCACCGAGCAAGCCTTGTGCGTCGTGTGCATCTGCGACCTGCCGGTGCACAGCTGGTTTGCCGCGCCGGGTTTCGGAGGCGTCGAGAATATCGTCGTGGATAAGTGCGCAGGCCTGGATGAGTTCGAGGGAGGCTGCGGCGCGGATGACAGCATCGTGGTCTTCGCCTGCGCCGGAGTGTGCGGCTGATCCTGTGGCCTGGGCGCCGCAGAAACCCGCCCAGAGATACAGCGGGCGGATACGTTTTCCGCCGTCCAGCACGAAGCGTTCTAGGTAGTCGATTGCCTGTGTTACCGGTGCTCCGATGCGGCTGAGCTCGCGGCGTCGCGAAGCAAAAAAGTCTTCGAGTGCGCTGTGCACGGCGTCGGGAAGTTGCTCGAGTGCTAAGAATGGCTCGTTTTGATCACGCAATTCGAATGCCACGGAAAATCCTTGCGGGGTGGGTCGGTGCCAGGGCTTCAGCGTCGTTTTTGGTTTGACTTGGCTGAGCTTGGCTGGTTTTCAATACTTTCAGTACCTGTGAGCCTACTGGTTGGGCGTATCGGGTAAGGGGAGCGGGGCAAATAAGATCGCGTAGGCGCGGGGATCACCTGGATAGTGCACGTCACGGATGATGTCACGAAAGCCGAGTGAGCGGTATAAGCCAAATGCGCGGTTGGATTCGTGTGCGACTTCTGGTGTGGAAAGCAGAAGGTAATTGGCTGGCATATTCCAGGCTAGTTGCCTTAAGAGGCGCTTGCCGACGCCATGGCCTTGCATTTGTGGTAGCACGTGCAATTCCGCGAGCTCGGCGTAGCTGCTGAGCTGCGGGCGGTATTTGTTGGTGGTACCAGCCTGTTCTAAAAATGTGCGCAGATGGTTGTCCCACCAGTAACCTCGGTAACCCAAAAAGCCGTAGGCCACCCCGATGATTGTGTCACCAACGACCGCAATAATGGCGCTAAACCCTGGGTGGAAGATATCCCGCCGCCAGGCTTTAATCCGGTTGCTTGCGACACCTGGCGAATACTCCATTGCGTCAAGGTAAATGCCGACTAATTCGGGTGCTAGCAGGGAAAATTCTTGTGGCGATAGGCGGCGGTATTCGATCTTCATGAGGCTGACGATATTCTTTCGAACAGATTTTCGTATCCGGCAGGGTGGGTGTGAGCGACCGGGCATAGTCTCAATTTCACACGATGTAGCAGTGAAATATAGAGCGAGGTTGAGCACTATGCCGCAGGTTATTTCTGCAACCACTAAATTTAACCACACTGCCGGTTCGCGTCGGGGTGGAATGGGGCCACGTACGCGCCGTTCTGGAGCTGTTACTTCTCGTGCCGGGGTGGACCGTTCTAGGGTGAATCGTTCTGGGGTGGATGCTGTAGCGCTAACCCGGCACCGCAAGCTGGTAGCTAGCGCAGAAATGTTGATGGGTAAGGCACGTGCCTACTTGCGCGATGGCGATGCTAGTCAAGCATTGGAATTTGCCTACTGGGCTGGCCTCCGTTTGGCTGGTGCGCGGGTTGCAGTTTCTTCGGTGGACAAACGTCGTCGGAAGCCGACAAGTGCATGGGAGCAGCTAGCGCTGATTGATGCCGCAGGTAAGCAGTGGGTCCACCGGTTTCAGCCGTATTCCAGGTTGTCTCGGGATATTGAACTTGGGCTGGGTGCGGAAATTTCGGACCTGCAAGTAATGTCTTTATTCAAATTAGTGGAAGAATTCTTAGTTGAGGTTGCTGCGCAGACGCTGGTGGAACGTACTGCGGCCTAATGTAGTGGCAAGTGTGATGTCAGGTGCGATTTGGTGTGATGGGGTCTCGCAAAAAAGTAGAAATTCTGGGAACAATAGCGATAGTCTGGGCGTTAACTAGATTGAAAGCTAGTGAGAAGTGTCCATGCGCGCCGACGGCAAGCCGTATGGGATGCCAATTGCCCCACCAGGAGGAACCACCGTGTCGCTGTCTGAGCAAGAGCAGCAAGCACTCCGTGAGATTGAGGAGTCGCTGCTTGCTGAGGACCCTAAGTTTGGCTCTTCAGTTTCCGAAGATGATTCGTCCTTCACTGGTTTTGGTGAGGGTGGGGGGTTGACACTCCGTGGCGTCGCGCTAGCAGTAGTCGGCCTGGTTGCTGTCATCGGTGGCGCCGCCACCGCGCAGTTTAGCCTTTGGTATATCGCCATTAGCATCGCCGGTTTCTTGGTGATGTTCGGCGCTGGTGTATGGATGTTGCGTGGTAATGGGAACTCCGACAACCAGCTTTCTGCGGCTTCGCTGTCGAATTCTTCCTTGGGGTCTCCGCGTGGGAGGTCGAAGGCTGCAAAATCTGTGCGCAATAACAACGCTGCTAATGGTAAGCGCACATTGGGCGACAAGATGGAGGAGCGCTTCCGCTCTCGCTTTGACGAGAATTAAGATTTTTCTTGCGTTAAGCGGGCTTAACCCCATGGTGATCTGCACGGTCACCGTGGGGTTTTTGTGCCTGTTTGTTTTTGCTACGTGCTGTGGCCCCCATTTCGCCCCGCAAGGTCGGAATTGTGCCCATATTCCCCACTTTGCCCCACCGTCCCCACTTTGCCCCACGCTGTTGGTTTGGTGTGCAGTCCCTCAAGCGGTAGCCGCCGCTAAAACTTCCTGGCAGAGCCCCAAGTGTTAAGGCCCTCAGTGTTGCTGTGCTCTGCTTTGTTGTTGTGTTCCGCGTTGCGGCTGCCTCAACCCCGAAGCGATGGTGGTGTTTATCGGTGTTCTCAAGCGGGTATGAGGAATTGTCCCCCACCGAATTTAGTGCCATTTACCTGCATGAATAGACTCGCACTAGAGCTGTTGCGTACGTTGTTGACGTGTTTGGGGTTGATTGTGGGGCAAAGTGGGGTACAGTGGGCTTAGCCGACACGACCAGTCTTGTGTATACGCGGATGTGTCAGACATCTGTGTCAGAGATTGACGAGTGATTCTGTATGCACGAACAAGGAAGTGACGGTCAGAGAAAACCCGTGTACCGGAGGAGTTGAGTGACAGGAGGTTACCGAGAATGTTTCTCGGCACATACACTCCCAAGCTCGACGACAAAGGGCGGCTGACACTACCGGCGAAATTCCGAGACGAACTCGCCGGTGGGTTGATGGTAACGAAGGGGCAGGACCACTCTTTGGCGGTCTATCCCCGGGAAGAGTTCGCTGCTCGCGCACGCAAAGCGGCAACGATCTCACGTACTAACCCGGAGGCACGCGCGTTCATTCGTAACTTGGCAGCAAGCGCGGATGAGCAACGTCCGGACGGCAATGGTCGTATTACCTTGTCAGCAGCGCACCGCGAGTATGCAAACCTGTCCAAGGAATGTGTGGTCGTAGGTTCTGTGGACTTTCTCGAGATCTGGGATAAAGAGTCCTGGGCCGCATACCAAGAACAGACCGAAGCTGCGTATTCCGCAGCCGACGCTGACGAAGTGCTGGCTGGCCTTCTCTAAGGCAGCGCACGGAGTGTGTATAAGGACTCTGTTTGAGGCGGATGCCTCTGGTGTACTTCCCCGACATCAGAAACCTGCCTCGAACAGAGCCCTGTATGCACCCCATCATCACGACGTTTATCGCGCGAGGGGAGGACAGTTGCCATGGCACACCCATCTGATTCAGCTAATTCCGCGGGATCGAGTTCGGCGCAGCCGTTACGGGACCACGGACACGTCCCGGTGATGCGTGAGCGGATGGCGGAATTGTTGGCCCCTGCTATCGGTGCTTCGGGTGGCACCGGAATCCTTGTCGACGGCACCTTGGGTGCAGGTGGGCACACAGAATTTTTTCTCGAGCAGTTTCCCCAATTGCGCGTGATCGGTCTTGACCGTGACACGAATGCTTTACGCTCGGCCACGCAACGTCTGCAGCCGTACCTGGATCGTGTGTGTGCGGTGCAGTGCCGTTTTGACGAATTTGGCGACAATCTCGCCGCACTCACAACGGATGCTTCGGAAGCCGCCGCAGCGGATGCGAATTATGCGGGCAATCCTGAACTTCTTGTCGACGCCGCCCAACAGGGAATCACGGGGGCGTTGTTTGATCTCGGTGTGTCGTCGATGCAACTGGACCAGCTGGAGCGTGGTTTCGCTTATAAGACAGATGCGCCGTTGGATATGCGTATGGATGCTTCGGCGCCGACGACTGCGGCGGATATCCTTAATACCTATTCGCACGGCGGACTCGCACGTATCTTGAAAACGTATGGCGATGAGAAATTTGCTGGCAAGATCGCCTCGGCGGTGCTGCGTGAGCGAGACAAGGAACCGTTTACTACTTCACGGCGTCTTGTAGAACTGCTGTATGCCACCATCCCGGCGCCGGCACGTCGTAGTGGCGGTCATCCTGCAAAGCGCACGTTTCAAGCGCTGCGTATTGAAGTGAACCAGGAGCTGGCCGCCATCGAAAACGCGTTGCCGATGATTACCAGCATGCTGCGGGATAGTGGCCGAGCAGTATTCATGAGCTATCAGTCTTTGGAAGACCGTCTAGTCAAGTCGCATTTCCGTGATATTTCGCAGTCGAAAACCCCGGTGGGTCTGCCAATGGACTTACCGGGGACAGCCGCGAAGTTCCGGGTGGTTACTCGTGGGGCGGAACAAGCTAGCCAGCAAGAAATCGAGGAAAATCCACGCGCAGCGTCGGTGCGAGTGCGCGCTGTCGAAAAGTTACCGGAGCACAACCCGCAGCAACAAAATTCGGAAGTACCCACGCTGCAAGATCAACCAGCCGCAGCTGCGGTGGACCCGGAAGGTCGTGTCTAGAGATGTATACCAGTACTGATGAACGCCGGCGTAGCACCGCGGATCGTTCCTCTAGCAATGGCACGGCGACGCTGCCGCGCCGGGCGCAATATACCCGAGCCAACCGGCAGGCTGGTATCCGCGTTCGCAGCGGCCAGGCAGGTGCTGGGGCAGTAGGTTATGCTGAGCCGTCACGCCCATCTCGCACTGGTGGACGGCAGAATACTACGCAAGCTGGCAAGGGCCCGCGTCGGTTGGGTTCGCAACAGGTTGTGAGCGTACGCGGCCGCATGGTAAATCCGGTCAAGCGCGTGACGACGCGCGCCCGCCTGTCCATAGTTGCCATCGCCATGATGGTTGGTGGCATCGTTTTCGCGATCTGGCTGTCAGGTATTGCTACGCAGCAGACTTTCCGTGTGCAGGTGTTGACCGCGGAAGAAAGCCAGCTGAATAATGAATTAGAAACGCTGCATCGTGATCTGGAAAACGTGCGTTCCGCGGCAGAGATCGCGGGGCACGCGGTTGAAGAGGGTCTGGAGATTCCGGAGTTGCCAGGTATCCTGCGTCGGGATGAAAATGGCGACATTGTGGAAGATCGCCCGGCTTCGGCAGAGACTCGTCCTATTATTGATGTCAACGGTGAGCCTGTTCGTCCGGGGCAAGCATCTAGCGACCCAGACGGCATCGGTCAGTTGCGTGAGCGATTGGAGTCAATTCCGGAAGGCCGTCGTGGCATCCCGTATCCGCAGGCTGGTGCCCCGCAAGCTCCAGAAGGAGCTGCCGCGGAAGTTGCAGGCAACCAGCAACCAGCACCTAACGAGCCTGGTACCAACGACGCGGGTGCGGCTCGCGCAGGTGTAGAAAACCCAGAAAACCCAGAAAACCTGGAAACGGGGCAAGGCGGAGACAATGTTCAGCCACGCCAGCATGCAGACACCCACGACAATCAAGCTCCAGTACAGACGCCGTATCAGCCCAATTTCCGCTAATTAGGAAGGTGACATTTCCACCGTGACATCTTCTGCGCAGCGTGGCCCTCATAGTCCGAATGGTTCGGCACGCCTAGGTTCTTCGCGCACGCCGCAACCAGCGCAGCGCATGCTAATGCATAAGCGCTTGCGGCTGATCGCGGCGCTATTACTGGTTTTTGCCGTGGTACTGGCTGGGCGCCTCGCGTGGGTTCAGGTGGTCTGGGGGCCAGACTTATCGGCGCGTGCTGAAGACCAGCGCGCAAGGATTTATGTTGACCCGGCTCGACGCGGAGCAGTGCTGGATCGGGAAGGCAAGCAGATTGCCTACACCATGCAGGCACGCTCGTTGACAGTTTCGCCAACCACACTGCGCAAAGAACTACGGGAGCAGGCGCAATTAGAATCTGATGAGCGTCTTGACGACGAGCAAAAGGACGAGCACGTCCGTACAACGCTGCGCGAAATGTCTCGAGAGATTCCGAAGATTATCGAAGCAGCCTCCGCTGATGAGCAGGATTTAAAGTCGAAAGACCTGCTAGATAAGCTCAACGCGGACACTCAGTATGAGGTGCTTGTGCGCAATGTGGACCCGGATGTTGCCGCCGAAATTTCCGAGCGATTCCATGGTGTAGCAGCAGATCACCAGGATATTCGGCAATACCCTAACGGTGCGATCGGCGAAAACGTTGTGGGGCGGGTTTCGATGGATGGTACCGGCCAGTTTGGTTTGGAAGCTTCGCGTGATTCGAAGCTGTCCGGGATTAACGGCAGATCGACAGAAGATGTCTCCACCAATGGGCAGGTCATTCCCGGTACCTTGCGTGACGAGACCCCGGCTGTCGATGGCAAAGATATTGAATTGACCCTGGATTTGGATCTGCAAACGTATGTGCAGCAGCAGTTGGAACAGGCCAAGCGTAATTCTTTGGCGGAATCTGCCGAAGCTGTCGTGCTTGATGCCACAACGGGTGAAGTATTGGCTATGGCGAATACCGATACCATTGACCCAAATGGTGATATCGGAAAGCAATTAGAAGAAGGAAAACACTTCGATAACCGATCGATTTCTTTCCCTTATGAGCCTGGATCTGTGGCAAAGATTATTACAGCAGCTGCTGCGATTGAAGAGGGGGTGACCACCCCAGATGAGGTACACACGGTACCAGGCAGTATCCAGGTCGCGGATGTCACGGTCAATGATGCTTGGCCGCATGGTCCACTGCCGTATACGACGGCTGGTATCTTCGGTAAATCGTCCAACGTCGGCACGCTGCAGCTTGCAGAAAGGCTGGGTCAGGACAAGTTCGACGAATACCTGAATAAATTCGGAATCGGTGAAACCACAGGCATCGAGTTGCCCAATGAGTCGTCGGGGTTGCGGCCGCCGCGCTCGCAATGGTCGGGTTCGACGTTTGCGAACCTTCCGATCGGGCAAGGCATGTCGTGGACCACGTTGCAGATGGCATCGGTTTTCCAAACGCTGGCCAATGGTGGTGAACGGGTTGAACCGCGCATCATCAAATCCGACCGCGACGACAAGAACAACAGCGATAAGGGCGCCAGCGATAAGAACAATCGCGACGACCCCGCTAGCAACGCAGAAGATGCGGCCGACGGCACTGGCGGGAATGATGGCAACCGTGCGAATGAACAGAAGACTGCTGCTTCCGCCAACGACGATAAACCAGAAAAGACGCGCGTAGTCAGCAAAGAAACAGCAGCGACCGTGGTCGATATGTTCCGCGCTACTGTGCAGGCAGATCCGGCGGGCGTCAATAACGGGACTGCGCCGGACGCCAATATTGAGGGCTACAACATCAGCGCCAAGACCGGAACTGCGCAGAAGGTCGACCCGAACACCGGGGCGTATTCCAATTCAGCTTATTGGATTACCTTCGCAGGCATTGCGCCCGTGGATGATCCACGTTTCGTCGTCGCGATCATGTTGGATGAACCAGAACGCGGTGTCCTCGATGGTGGGGGCGGCGGAACTAGTGCCGGACCGCTGTTCCATCAGATCGCCTCGTGGTTGCTGGATCGTGACAACGTTCCGCCGTCGCCAGCTGCACCAGATTTGACTCTGCAAGCGCCGTAAAGTGGTGGCTGAACCGATAAAGAAGCGATTTACGCACACCCCTAGAAGACACCGGCCCAGTAGTTTTCACTACCGGCTCAGGCCGGCCCAGACCGTCCCAGTTTTCGAAAAGGAGCACTACCCCGATGAGTACCTCTTTGGACGCACTGCTAGAAAAATTCGGCGGAAAGCTTGCCGGTGATATCAGCAGCCCTGGTGCAGAAAACACCGTAAGCGCCTCCCATACCAGCACCGCGCGTCCCATCACCGGGATCAGCTTGGACTCGAAAGCTGTGAAATCCGGTGAGTTGTTTGCTGCTATGCCGGGCAACCGGGTCCACGGTGCGGAATTTGCCGAAAGTACTGCAGCTGCAGCAATTCTCACGGATGCTGCAGGTGCTGGGATATTGGCGAATCATCATGAGGATCGTCCGGTCTGGGTCGTTCAAAACCTGCGTGGTGTGTTGGGCTTTATTGCGGCCGAGATTTATGGGCACCCATCGCAGAAAATGCAGGTCATCGGCATTACCGGGACTTCCGGCAAAACCACGACGAGCTATATTCTGGAATCCGGATTGCGCGCTACTGGCTCGAAGGTCGGCATCATCGGCACGACGGGTACGCGTATCGATGGCGTCAAGGTTCCTACCAGCCTGACTACTCCGGAAGCACCGAAACTGCAGGAGCTTTTCGCGATGATGGTTGGCCAGGGCGTTACCCACGTCGTCATGGAAGTCTCTTCGCATGCGCTCGAGTTGGGGCGAGTGAACGGCACCCAGTTTGCGGTTGCCGGGTTTAGCAATCTATCGCAGGATCACCTGGATTTTCACCCGACGATGCAGGATTATTTCCGGGCGAAGGCCCGGTTGTTCCGCGGAGAGTTGGCAGCACACAAAGCTGCAATCGTGGTTGATGAGCACTGGGGGCGCGATATGGCCGTTATTGCTGCTGAGACTGCTCAGGAATGTTGGTGCGTGCAGACGAATCTCAACGGCGGGGATTCAGCCGATTCAGGCCTCCCAAGCGCCGAGGTGATCGTGGACTCAGCGGATCTGGCCGCAAGCGGTAACCAACAGGTACAGCTGAGAATCGCCGGTGAAAAAATAGCATTTAACCTCCCACTTCCGGGAAGCTTCAACGTGGCTAATGCCGCGCTGGCGTGCGCGATGGCCCGGCTTGCCGACGCCGACCTCGCCGCGTTTGTGCGCGGGGTGGAAAACGTTGCGGTACCGGGGCGGATGGAATCGCTAGCCGAAGGCCAGGATTTTGTCGCGGTAGTCGACTATGCGCATAAACCGGGCGCGCTGGAAGCTGTGTTGGCGACGTTGCGTGGGCAGGTCAGTGGCCGCGTGGGTGTAGTGGTCGGCTGCGGTGGTGATCGGGATTCCTCGAAACGCCCGATCATGGGTCGTATTGCTGCGCAGCACGCCGATTATGTTGTGGTCACCGATGATAATCCGCGCACCGAAGATCCAGCACTGATCCGCGCGGCTGTTATGCAAGGCGCACGTGAAGCGCTGCACACAGCAGGCATGACAAGTGTGGCTGCGGGTTCGGCAGATGAAGCCGCATACCTAGTAGAAGAAGGCGATCGAGCTAAAGCTATTCAGCTTTTGGTGGATTGGGCACGGGCTGGCGATGCCATTGTCGTGGCGGGCAAAGGCCACGAGACTGGCCAAATCGTTGGTGATACCGTTCATGAATTTGACGATCGCACTGTGCTTGCCCAAGCTCTGGCTGGAAAAGAGGCGAAATAATGATTCCGTTTACCATCGCCCAGATCGCCGATATTGTTGGCGGGCGGCTCGATAACGTCGCGGATCCTGAGGTGCGGGTCACAGGTTCGGTGGAATTTGACTCCCGCAAAGTTAGCCCAGGTGGGTTATTTTTGGCGTTGCCGGGTGCCAGAGTTGACGGCCACGATTTTGCGCACAAAGCCCACGAGGCCGGAGCAGTGGTGACGCTGGCGGCCCGCCCTGTGGGCACCCCGGCGATCATCGTGCCCACGCTGCCGCAGCTGCAAGAAACTGCATCGCACGATGCGGCGGGCTCACAGGCCTATGTTTTCGCCCATGATGAGGACGGCTCGGTACGTGCATTGCTGGCCGCGCTGGCCGCGCTTGCTCGCGCAGTGGTGACCGAATTGACCGACGCTGGTGCACTCACGGTGGTGGGGGTGACTGGTTCTGCCGGAAAGACATCCACGAAAGACATGCTTGCGGCGATCTTGTCGACGGCTGGCCCGACGATCGCCCCGCCGGGCTCTTTTAACAACGAGATTGGCCACCCGTATACTGCATTGCGGTGTACGGCGGATACAGAATTTCTCGTCGCCGAGTTATCCGCGCGCGGTATTGGACATATCGCCCAGCTGACAGCAATCGCTCCGCCGCGAATCGGTGCCGTGCTTAACGTCGGCAGCGCGCATTTGGGGGAATTTGGTTCCAAGGACACGATTGCACAAGCCAAAGGCGAGCTGATTGAAGCAGTGCCGGCCGCTAGTACTGGTGGTATCGCGGTGCTGAACGCCGATGATCCGGTGGTCGCGGACATGGCACCGAGGACCCCGGGGAAGGTGGTGACTTTTTCTGCCGAAGGCGTAACCACGGCGGATTATTATGCCAGTGATGCCACGCTCGACGAGCTCGCACGCCCGTCTTTTAACTTGCACACCCCGGATGGAAAATCCGTGCCAGTGCGCCTGCAGGTTATGGGCACCCACCAAATCAGCAACGCGCTCGCGGCTGCGGCAGTCACGGCAGAAGCCGGTGTGTCGCTGGAAAACATCTCCGCCGCGCTGTGTGATTACACTGTGGTTTCAGCGCACCGCATGGATGTACGTCAGCGTGCCGATAACGTCACCGTCATCAACGATGCGTATAACGCTAATCCAGAATCGATGCGGGCAGGGCTTGCGGCGTTGGCGTCTGCCGCGCCTGCGCCGGTGCAGGCGATTGCGGTGCTCGGTGAAATGAGCGAGCTGGGGGATGATGCAGCTGCTGTGCACCAGGAATTAGGCGCTCAATTAGGTCAGTTTGGCGTCGACACGCTGGTAGCCGTCGGCAAGACCGAAAACATCGCCGCGTTGGTTGATGGTGCACGCCAAGCTGGGATTAGCACCCGCCATGTTGCAGATGTGAATGGTGCGACGCGTACAGTGGAAGAGATCCTTCGTCCGGCACAGCAGCGCGCAGTGGTCTTGGTAAAAGCCTCCAACGCGTGGAGCCTGTGGCGGGTTGCCGAGCAGCTGCTGGGCACACCAGCGTGACTGCATAAACCAGGCTGCGATCAGAAGTAGCTTAGACAAGAAGCATTGAGCAAAGCATAAGGAACAGTAACCAGTGACTCAGATTATTCTCTCCGGCGTTATCAGCTTCCTGGTCGCGATATTCACGACTCCGGTGCTGATCCGGTACTTCACTAACGTGGGCCGGGGCCAAGAGATCCGCGAAGATGGGCCCCGTTCGCACATGCGGAAGCGCGGCACCCCAACCATGGGCGGAATCGCGATTGTACTGGGCATTACGGTGGCCTACGTCTTGGTCAACATTTTCGGCTTGCTGACGAACGCGGGCTCGTTTACCGCCTCTGGTTTGTTGGTGCTCGGCCTGGTTCTCGGGTTGGCAACGCTGGGCTTTGCCGATGATTCAATCAAACTCTTTAAGTCCCGCAACTTGGGGCTGAATAAGACAGGCAAACTCGTCGGCCAGTTGGTGTTGGCCATCGCTTTCGCGATTTTGGTGCTGCAGTTTCCTAATGATCAAGGGCTCACGCCGGGATCGACGAACTTGTCGTTTATCCGTGATATCGAGACCTTTGATATCGCTGCTGGTGGCGCGATTATCGGCACCATCATCTTCGTCATCTTCATGTATATTCTGATCTCGGCCTGGTCGAATGCAGTCAACTTTACCGACGGGCTCGATGGTTTGGCCGCTGGATCGACCGCGCTGGTTATGGGGGGCTACACGCTGATTACCTTTTGGCAGTTCCGGAATTCGTGTTCCCATGCCGTTGATACTGCGTGTTATCAGGTGCGGGACCCGCTGGATATTGCCATTTTGGCGTCTGCAGGTCTCGGCGCCAGCTTGGGATTTTTGTGGTGGAATGCTGCACCAGCGAAAATTTTCATGGGCGATACTGGGTCGTTGGCACTCGGTGGTCTTGTCGCGGGCATTTCCGTGACGACGCGCACCGAGCTGCTGATGATCGTTATCGGTTCCATTTTCGTCATCGAGGCGGCTTCGGTGGTTATTCAGATTGCTGTTTACCGCACCAGTGGCAAGCGCTTTTTCCGGATGGCGCCGATCCACCATCACTTCGAAAATGGTGGTTGGGCCGAAACCGCGGTGGTAATCCGCTTCTGGTTGCTTTCTGCCATGGCAGTGATCTTCGGTACCTCGCTGTTTTATGGCGAATGGCTGCTACTCACCGGATAATACTGACCTGATAATACTGATCGCATAATACTGGCCTGCTCATTCTGCCGGGATAATACTGATAGGTGGTAATGCTTGTGGATATGCAACTCAACCGCGTGCTCGTAGCCGGCGCCGGTGTTTCTGGGGCAGGGTGTGCGGAAGCCTTGGTGGATCTCGGCGTGGACGTGATCATTGCCGATAACAACCTGGCGGCCGCAACACAGCTTGCCGACGAATTGGCGGGTCGGCACACCCAAGCCGATACTGCGGGTGCCCGCGAGAATTCGATACCCCGGGTGACTGCGGTGGCGGCCAGTGAGGTTGATTTTGCACCCAATTCCGAGTTTTCTGCGCTAGACCTTGTGGTCACCAGCCCCGGCTGGCCGCCGCACGCGCCGTTACTCGTGGCTGCGCAGAATGCAGGATTGGAAGTCATTGGTGATGTCGAGCTGGGCTATCGCCTGGATCGCTCCGAAGTATATGGACCGAAACGCGATTGGCTGGTTATTACCGGGACCAATGGCAAGACCACCACGACGGGGATGTTGGCATCAATCCTGGAAGCGCATGGGGAGCGCGTCGGCAAGCGGTCCTTGGCCACAGGCAATATCGGTGCTTCGGTTTTTGCGGCGCTGGCGGCTACACCACGGGTGGATATTGTGGTGCTGGAGGCGTCGAGTTTCCAGTTGCACTGGGCGCCGACCCTCACCCCGGATGTCGGGGTGCTGTTGAATATTGCCGACGACCATATTGATTGGCATGGTAGCTTTGCTGCTTATGCTGCGGATAAGGCCGCGGTTTTGCGTGCACCGAAGCGCGTGGTGGGTATTGATGATGCAGAAACCAAGCTTGTTGTCAGCGAGCAGGGGCTTAGTTCGCGGGGGTTTACGCAGTATGCTCCGCAGCCCGGGCAGGTCGGTGTGGTCAATGGCGATTTGGTGGTCGCTGGCGATGCAGACCACGAAACAACAGAACTCGCGCGCACTGAAGGACTACAACCACCGGGTGCGGCTGGGATTTTGGATGCTGGGGCAGCAGCAGCTGCTGCTTATGACTATGGCGTGCATCCGAGTGATATTGCAGCGGGGCTGGCACGCTACCGCGTCGCGGCGCACCGGGGGGCAGTGGTCGCGAGCATCGGCGGGGTGGACTATATCGACAACTCCAAAGCCACCAATCCGCATGCCGCGCAGGCGGCCATGGCGGGGCTGGCGTCCATAGTCTGGGTAGCAGGCGGCCAGTTGAAAGGCGCAAGCGTTACAGAGCTGGTGCGTGCGGAAGTACACCGCATCAAAGCCGCGGTGCTGGTCGGCGTCGACAAGCATATTATTGCCGAAACCCTGCGGGAGCAGGCACCAGAGATCCCGGTGGAAATTATCGACTCTGTAGCACCGCGCGAATGCATGCAGCTTGCGGTTGCTGCAGCGCACAGGCTGGCAACCGCAGGCGATACGGTGTTGTTGGCGCCGGCGGCGGCGTCTCTCGATATGTTTTCTGGCATGGCCCAGCGTGGCGATCTGTTTGCTAGGGCCACATCCGACTACTCTGGTTAACCATGGCCACACAAACCCCGCAACCTCGCCGACGCCCCGTGCGTAACTGGAAGCTGAGTATGCCCAGCCACCCTGGTTTGGATTATTTGATGCTGCGCATCGCCATTTTTGTGTTAGTCGGCATCGGTGTCGTCATGGCGTTTTCGGCAACTATGACTTGGTCTGTCATCGAAGGTAATACTGTGTGGGCGCAAGCTTTCCGGCAAACCTTTTATGTTGTGTTGGGATTAGTGGCATTTTGGTTGGCGCTGCGTACTCCGTTTAGTACCGTCAAGCGACTTACCCCGTGGTTTCTTGCCTTCGCGGGTATTTTGACCATGCTGGTTTTCGTCCCCGGTATCGGTGTGGGGCGCAACGAGGTCGGTTCGCAATCCTGGATTGTCCTTGGGCCGATTCGCCTGCAGCCTTCGGAGATCGCTCGCATCGCGGTTGCCATGTTTGGCGCACTGAGCCTGGCTAACAAACGCCCGCCGCGCACTCTGAACGAAGTACGGCTCAATAATCCGTTCGTGATCTATATTTTGCTCTCGATGGTGTTTTTCGGTGCGATGATCGCCGAAGGCAACCTGGGTGTGGCGATGACTTTCGCCGTGGTTGTTGGATTCACCCTGTTCTTTGCAGGCATCAATTGGCGCGTGATTGCGCTGGCGGTCACTGGTGCTTTTGTCGGATTGATCTTTGTATTCTTGGGCGGTGGCTACCGCGGGGAACGCTTTACCACATTTTTCGGAGCGTTTACCGGAAACTTCACCGACACCCGAGGTTCAGCGTTCCAGAGCTACCAGGGCTTTTTATCTTTGGCGGACGGGTCGCTAACGGGGGTCGGCATCGGCCAGTCACGCGCGAAGTGGTTTTACCTGCCAGAGGCAAAAAATGACTTCGTATTCGCCATCATTGGCGAAGAGCTTGGCTTATTCGGTGGTGTGCTGGTCATTCTGATGTTCGTGATCCTGGGAATTTTTGGTTTGCGCACCGCCATGCGCGCACAAAACCAATTCCAGTCGTTGTTGGCGGCTACCTTGACCGCTACGGTGGCGTCACAGGCGTTTTATAATATCTCCTATGTGATCGGCTTGATGCCGATGACCGGTGTGCAGCTGCCACTGATTTCTTCCGGTGGTACCTCTACCGTGGTTACGCTCGGCGCGATGGGCTTGTTGGCGTCGGTGGCCCGGCATGAACCAGAGGCAGTGTCGTATATGCAAAGTTACGGCCGCCCGCTGTTCGACCGGGTGCTGATGATTCCTGAGCCTACGGTCGCCGTTTCTTCCGCCCGCGCGGCAGCCGGTGGCCAGCGTTCGTGGGAGCGTCATGGTCGGCGGCAGCCGGCGCGGCGCCCGCTGCAGACGCGTCCGGAGCAGCGGCGAGCGGACCAGCGCTTCGGCACCGCGGTGACGTCCCGGTCGCGGGCAGCCTCCACCGTTAGCGCGCGTAGCACACACCATCATTCGCACTCGCACCCGAACCAGAAAGGCCAACCAGGAACATGGCGTCAACGACCGATACGGCACTGACCGTTGTCCTTGCGGGAGGTGGCACGGCCGGACATATTGAGCCAGCCTTGGCCGTCGGCGAGGTGCTGCGCAACCGTTACGGCGCACAAGTTCTGGCGTTGGGAACTTCCCGTGGACTGGAAAGCGATATTGTTCCGGCCCGTGGCTTTAGCTTAGAACTGATTACCCCAGTGCCAGTGCCGCGTCGCATCAATGCAGATTTGTTCGCGTTGCCGTTTAAGATACTGCGTTCAATCCGGCAGGCACGAAAGATTCTGAAGAAAAACCGCGCCGATGCCGTGTTCGGTACCGGTGGGTATGTCTCCGCGTCGGCGTATTTGGCAGCAAAGTCTTTGGGTATCCCGTTTTATGTGTTGGAGACTAACGCGTTGGCTGGTATGGCGAACAAAATGGGTGTGCGCTTGGGTGGTACTGGCTTTAACGCTATCGAAGGTTCTGGCATGAAAGGCGATATTGTCGGGATTCCGGTGCGCCCGCAGTTGGCTGGCGGGGACCCCAGTGGAGAGAAGACTGCCCGTGCCCGGGAGTTGTTTAGTCTTGTAGCAGACCGCCCGACCATCTTGGTGACGGGTGGTTCGCAAGGGGCAGCGTCCATCAATGCTGCGGTGGCTGGCAGCATCGACCGGCTTGTCGACGCCGGCTACCAGGTACTGCATGCGTATGGAAAGAAGAATGAGCCACCGCGTGAACATGCGCATTATGTGTCATTGCCGTATATCGAGGACATGGCGGCAGCTTTGGCGGTTGCGGATCTGGTGGTCTGCCGTTCCGGTGCGATGACCGTTGCCGAGGTGTCTGCCTCCGGGTTGCCCGCAGTTTATGTTCCTCTGCCACATGGTAATGGTGAGCAGGGGCTGAATTGTGAGGCCGTCGTCGCCGAGGGGGCCGCGCGCAAAATCGATGATGCGGAATTCTCGCCGGACGTGATGTATGACGCTGTGACCTCGATTCTCGGTGATGATGCCACTTATCGGCAGATGCGTAGTGCAGCTGCCGCGAGTGAACACGGAGATGCTGCGTGGCGGCTGGCTGAGCGCATCATTTTCGATCGTTCGGTCAATCCATTGCGTCGTGCTTCTGCCGAGCACCCGGAGGAAGAAACTGCGTCCGCGAACGATACTAAGAATGCACAAAAATAACTACGTCCGGCGATAACTATGCCCGGTAATAACTATGCCGGGCGATAAGAACACCCGATAGCTACGAACACCCGATACCTACGAGCTAGGAGAGCACTCGTGTCAGACATGCATGCAGAGTTGAATACGAACCCCGACACCGTCGATCTGTCGCGCGTGCATTTAGTCGGGATTGGCGGCGCAGGAATGTCGGGTGTAGCCCGGATTTTGCTCTCGCGGGAAGCCACAGTGTCTGGCTCGGATATGAAAGATTCCCGCCCGGTGCGCGCACTGCGTTCGATGGGTGCGGAGATTGCCATCGGGCACCGGGCTGAGAACTTGGAGTTGTCGGGGAGCTTGCCGACGGTTGTGGTGACGTCGTTTGCGGCAATCCCGAAAGATAATCCGGAATTGCGTGCTGCGGCTGAGCACGGCATCCCGGTGATTCGTCGATCGGATTTATTGGCGGAGCTGATGGATGGTTCTACCCAAGTGTTGATCGCTGGTACCCATGGGAAAACGTCGACGACGTCGATGGCGGTTACCGCATTGCAGGGCGCGGGTGTGGATCCATCTTTTGCTATTGGTGGCCAGTTGAACCGCGCTGGTACCAATGCGCATCACGGCACAGGGGATATCTTCGTTGCGGAAGCAGATGAGTCGGACGCATCGCTTTTGCGTTACCGCCCGTCGATCGCGGTGGTGACCAATATCGAGCCGGACCACTTAGATTATTTCGGCACTGCGGAAAATTACTTTCAGGTGTTCCGTGATTTCGCTGAGCTTATTGCCGACGACGGTGTGCTGGTTGCATGCCTGGATGATGCCCACACCGCGGAGCTTGCGGTAGCGTGCGCGCAGCGCGGTATTACCGTGTTGGGCTACGGCACGGCTTCGCAGACACGTTCGCCGGAGGTCGACAGGCTCCTGGTAGCTGAGGTCACCGCCACGGAAGTCTTGGCAGCTGGTACTCGCGTGTGGCTGCAGTTGCGTGTGCCGCATGGAGTGGCAAGCACCGAAGAGCGTGCGGTTTCGTTGGATTATGTGGTGCAGATCCCGGGCTATCACATGGTGTTGAATTCTGTGGCCGCGGTTTTGGCGGGCACTGCCGCTGGTGTCGATCCCGAGAAATTGGCCGAGGGGGTAGCTAGTTTCGCCGGGGTGCGTCGGCGTTTTGAGTATCACGGCTCGGTAGGCGGCGGCCGATTTGACGGGGTGAAGGTCTACGATGATTATGCCCATCACCCGACGGAAGTCATGGCCGTGCTGACGGCAGCGCGTGAACAGGTGTTGGCAGAAGCCCAAGGCGGCAAGGTGATTGCTTGTTTCCAGCCGCATTTGTATTCGCGCACCAAGGAGTTCTATCAGGAGTTTGCCCAGGTGCTTTCGCTTGCCGACGCCTGCGTGGTCTTGGATATTTTCGGTGCCCGAGAAACCCCGGTTGAGGGGTTGACCTCCCGGATTATCACCAACGCGATGGAGGAGTCTGTCACCGTACGCTATGAGCCGGACATGTCGGCAGTTCCAGAGACGGTGGCTTCGCTTGCTGGCCCGCATGATTTGGTGTTGACGATGGGCGCGGGCTCGGTCACAGTGGTAGCACCCGAGATTGTGCAGCATCTGCGAGAGAACACGGAACGGGCCGGTAGCTAGTTGTGCGGAAGAAACCACTGACATTGTCTGTTGTTGCGGTGGTGGCGGTTGTGCTGCTAGCTGCTGTGGTGGTCTGGATTTTTCCAGTACTTCGGGTTAATTCCATTGAGGTCTCCGGCACTGAGCGTGTGAGTGCGGAGGCGGTGCTTGCAGACAGCGGAATTGTCGAAGGCGATAATCTTTTGCGCATTGATGCTTCGGGTGCGGCGAGCCGCATTGTGAAGCAGCCATGGGTGCGGGGGGTGACTGTGTCCCGGCACTTCCCTTCGACGGTGGATATTGCGGTCACCGAACGCGAAGTCGTTGGCTTCGTCGAACATAATAATGGTGCGCACCTGATCGATCACCAAGGGCATGCCTTTTTGATTGATACGCCGCCGGACGAGGCCGTGGAGATCACCGGTGAAGTAGATAATGAGGCCGCGGTCAATGCTGCGGTTGCTGCGATCGCAACTGTGCCGAAGCCGATTCGTCGAGAGATCGCGTCTCTGGAAGTGAAATCTTCGCATGCCATGGAGTTGCGGCTGTATGATGGCCGCACGATTTACTGGGGTGTCGATGATGCGAACGAGCAAAAGGCAGCAGCGTTAGAACACGTGATTCACCGGGAGGGCGAGCACTGGGATATTTCCAACCCTAGTTTGGTGACTGTTCGCTAGCGTTGCGGTGTGGTTGGCACGCCGGAGTTTTCGGGGGTGATCACAGGGGGTGATCACCTGTCGGGTTGGCTTAAAAGCCCAGTTCAGTACCCTAAAGTAAAGGTTTAGGTGTACGACACGCGTGGAAATATGCGCCAAAATTACATAAGTGTCAATCAAGATAGTCAAGTAACTCGCACGCAGTAACGACCGACAAGACGAAAAGCAGAACCTGAAAGGCCGGAAAACCTCTTATGACCTCACCTAACAATCACCTTGCTGATATCAAGGTCGTTGGCGTTGGCGGCGGCGGCGTCAACGCAGTGAACCGCATGATCGAAGAGGGACTCAAAGGGGTCCAATTCGTGGCGATTAACACAGACTCGCAGGCACTGCTGTTTTCCGATGCTGACGTCAAGCACGATATCGGCCGTGAAGCGACCCGTGGTTTGGGTGCCGGTGCGAATCCAGAGGTTGGTCGCAGCTCTGCAGAAGATTCCAAGTCCGAATTGGAAGAGACCCTGCGCGGCGCCGACATGGTGTTCGTCACCGCAGGCGAGGGTGGCGGAACCGGTACCGGTGCTGCACCAGTCGTGGCAAATATTGCGAAGAAGATGGGCGCGCTGACCGTCGGCGTCGTTACCCGCCCGTTCAAATTTGAGGGAGCTCGCCGTTCCCGCCAGGCTGAGGCCGGTATCGCTGAGCTGCGCGAAGTCTGCGACACCTTGATCGTCATTCCGAATGATCGTCTGCTGCAGTTGGGTGATGCCAACCTGTCCATGATGGAAGCTTTCCGGGCGGCCGATGAAGTACTGCACAACGGTGTGCAGGGTATTACAAACCTGATCACCATTCCGGGCATGATTAACGTCGACTTTGCCGACGTGCGCTCCGTCATGGCTGAGGCCGGTTCTGCTCTGATGGGCGTGGGTTCTGCTCGCGGGGATGAACGTGTGATGACTGCTGCGGAACAAGCAATTAACTCTCCGCTTTTAGAATCCACGATGGAAGGCGCCAAGGGTGTGCTGTTGTCCATTGCTGGTGGCTCGGATCTGGGACTGCAAGAGGTCTATCAAGCTTCCACCATGGTGGAAGAAAAGGCGGACCCAGATGCCAACATCATCTTCGGTACCATCATCGACGATAATTTGGGTGATGAAGTCCGTGTGACCATCATTGCTACCGGCTTCGATGCACAAGCGAATCTGCAGGATGAATACGGCAAGCAGGAAGTAACCGCGCAGTCTGGTGCACAGGTGCAGCGCGGCCCGGCCGCTGACAATGCTGCTCGCTCGCAAGCGCAGGCTTCCCAGCCGCAGCCAGCACGCCCAGAACGTGGGTCTTTGTTCAGTGAGCGGGAAAAACCGCGGACGCAAACCAGCCGTTCTGGCGGTCTGTTTACCTCCAACGAGCGGTTCCAAGATTCTCAAGAGCCTCGTCAGCCGCAGCACGCTGCTGAGCCAGACGATGATCTCGACGTGCCAGATTTCATGCGCTAAGGCTTAGACTTGTTTATGGCTTCTCATGGTTCATCCGAATCTGGTACGGGTGCTGCGTTTTCGCCCGTCGACGTTTCCAAGCGCCCGGTGCACATGGTGTTTACCTCGCGCAAAGGCGGGATATCAAAGCAGCCATTTGACTCGTTCAACCTGGCAGACCACGTGGGTGATGACGAGTGCGCTGTTGCGCACAATCGTGCACGGCTTGCCCGCGTGTTGGGGCTAGAGCATATCCAGTGGATGGAGCAGCTACACACCAATACTGTCACCGTGGTGCGTGAGCCCAGCGCGGAACCGATTGCCGTTACCGATGCTGTCGTGACGACGGTGCCCGGCTTGGGTTTGGGGGTGCTGGTGGCCGATTGCGTGCCGGTTCTGCTGGCTGATCCGGACGCTGGCGTTTGTGCGGCCGTGCATGCTGGCAGGATGGGAGCGCGCAACGGGATTGTATCGCGCACCGTGGAAAAGATGCGTGAGCTTGGTGCGAGGCCGCACGCTATTCAGGCTTTATTGGGCCCGGCGGCGAGCGGGAAAAACTACGAAGTCCCGCCTGCCATGGCGGCAGATGTGGAAAAGCATTTGCCGGGCGCGCGCTCGACGACGACGCAGGGCACTGCCGGACTGGATATTCGTGCCGGGTTGGTGTGCCAGCTCATGGGGTTAGGCGTCACTTCGATTGAAGCGGATCCACGGTGCACGATCGATGAGGAAGAATTCTTCTCATACCGCAGGGAAGGCCGCACGGGACGGCAAGCTGGCGTGATTTGGTTGACAGGAAATTAACTATGCGTGATAACACCGAGTACACACGTTCGGCCCTAGACCAGGCACAGCTTGCAGCGAATCTTGCACAAACCCGAAAACTGATCGCGAAGGCAGCCTGTGCACATGGCCGCGATCCGGAAGAAATCACACTGTTGCCCGTAACGAAGTTTCACCCTACTGCAGCCATCGCCGCTTTGGCTGAGCTCGGAGAATTCGACGTGGCAGAAAATCGGGAACAAGAAGCCCGTGAGAAGGCAGAAAAGTTGCCGGATGTACGGTTCCATATGATCGGTCAGGTACAGACAAAAAAGGCAAATTCCGTGGCACGTTGGGCATACAGCGTGCATTCGGTTGATTCACATAAGCTTGCCGACGCCCTCAATCGCGGTGTCCGGCTGGCAATCGAGCGTGAGCAGCGCGATCCAGAGTTTGTGCTTCCCGTATACTTGCAGCTTTCTGCCGATGGTGACATCTCTCGTGGCGGGGTACCTGCCGCGGACTTAGAAGCACTGGCCGCGCACGTTGAAAAGCTGGATCGATTATTGCTGGCTGGCGTTATGGTGGTGCCGCCGTTAGATGCTGATGCAGCTGCGGTATTTACCGATGCCCGGAAGTTGTGCGACAAACTTGCTGCACGGTTCGGTCGAAGGTTGTATTTGTCCGCCGGAATGTCAGCTGACCTGGATAAAGCAGTCGCCGCTGGCAGTGACATCGTGCGTGTCGGTACCGGTATAATGGGCCCGCGACCAGTAGCTTTTTAAGCAGTGGATACGTACAGTAGCGGCTTCGTACGGCTTCGAAAAAATTTAGATGACTAGTTAATACACAAGGGGAAAGCCAATGTCTATCATGCGCTCTGCCAAAGAATTCTTCTTTGGGCCAGAAGACGATGCTTATTATGAATATGAAGAAGCCGCCGACTATGACCGTCGCGACGGCTACCGGGATGCTCCCATGCGTGACGACGCCCGCGATGGCGGTTACCGTGATTTGTCACCGCGTCGAGAAGTTGCCGGTCGCGATTATGGGTATGACCGCGAGCGGTTGCGGGAACCCGAAACGGTACCTGCGCCTGGCCGTGCGCGCAGTTATGACGGCTACCAAGCTGCCTCGGCTGTAGCTCCGGCGGTAAATCCAACCCCAAACGTGGTGGCGTTGTCGCTGGTGAGCTATGACGAAGCCCGGAAGATGGGTGAGGCATTCCGCGATGGTGATGTCGTCGTGTTCGAGATTACGGATGCTGAACGTGGTGTGGCCAAGCGCATCATTGATTTCTCGGCAGGTTTGTGTTTCGCTTTGCGCGGACAGATGAAAAACGTCACTGCTAAATTGGATACGGATCGTAAGATTTTCGCGATCGTTCCGGAACAAGCACAGGTCACCAGTATTGATCTGGAGCGTGTCGCAGGCTTGCGGTAACTGCTGTTGATGATTGCCGCAGTGTTCGTTGAATCGTTGTTCGTGAATCGTTGCGTTCAGCAGCGGTGGCGTCGGAAAGCTAGAACCAGGTTTCAATCCACTAGTGATCAGGTAAAGTAGGCGCCCGTGATTATGCTCGGAGTAATTCTTCTCGTTGCCATTCGGCTGTACACGTTGGTGCTGGTTGGGCGCATCATCATTGAGATGATCCAGTCCTTTGGCCGGACTTTCCAGCCATCGCGGTGGTTCATCATGATCGCCGAAGTGCTATTTATGCTGACGGACCCGCCGGTCAAAGCGTTGCGTCGGGTTATCCCGCCATTGCGTACCGGCGGTGTTGCCGTCGACATGTCTGTCTTGGTGCTGTTCTTGCTGCTCATGGTGGCCAGCATGCTGGTGCGGGCGCTACTGCTCTAGCAAATGACAAGTCAGCAAATGACAAGTCAGCAAATGATAAGCTGCGACGAATCTGCTTCTGCAATCACTAGCAAAGGTATTCTTAAGGGATTACCGGCGAGGTAAGATTGATAGAAGCAGGCGAGTCAGATAAATTTAATACCGTTAATATAACGCATGAGATTTTCGTAACTACTAGGTCTCGCCCGCATTCGCGGGGCCGTCACTTAAGTAAGAAGGGGAGTGCCAATGCCACTTTCACCAGCAGACGTCCACAACGTCGCGTTTAACAAGCCACCCATTGGCAAGCGAGGCTATAACGAGGACGAAGTCGACCAGTTCCTCGACTTAGTTGAGGACACTCTGGCTCAGCTGCAGGATGAAAATGACGAGTTGCGCGCGCTTCTCGATGAAGCTGATAACCAGTCTTCGGCGAGTGCTGGTGCAGGTGCTGCCGCTTCCCAGTCTTCTTCGGTTGATGAGTCCAAGCTTCGCTCAGAGATCGAAGCTGACCTACGTTCGAAGATCGAACAAAAAATTCGCGCAGAATACGAAGAAAAGCTCAACGAGTCCCATAAGGCTGCCGATAAGGCGCAGTCTGCTGCAAACGAGGCTAAAGCGGAGCACGAAGCTACCAAAAAAGAATTGGCACAGGCTCGCCAGACGGCAGAGAATGCTTCCAAGTCCGCAGCTGCGGAGAAGCCAGCGAACGCCGCAGCATCCTCGAAGCAGGCTCCTGCGGCCGACGCGCCAGCACAGGCCACGGCAGACGCGAGTGGCATGGCTACCCCTGCTACCCACATGCAGGCCGCGAAGGTCTTGGGCTTGGCGCAGGAGATGGCGGACCGTCTGACTGCCGATGCTCAGGCTGAGTCCAAGGCAATGTTGGATGATGCTCGTTCGAGCTCCGAAAAGCAATTGTCTGAGGCACAAGCTGAGGCGAAGCGTTTGGTTGACGACGCCCAGCAGAAGTCTACGAAGCAGCTGAATGACGCGGAGACCCGTTCCCGCACCATGGTGCAGGATGCTGAGAAGAAGGCAGAGCAGACCACCTCGGATGCAGAATCCCGTGCGGAAGCACAGCTGCGTCAAGCCAACGAGAAGGCTGCCGCATTGCGTGCGGATGCTGAAAAGAAGCACACTGAGGTTATGAATACCGTCAAGCAGCAGCAGACGGCATTGGAGGCCCGCATCGAGGACTTGCGTACTTATGAGCGTGAATACCGCACTCGTCTGCGCACCCTGCTGGAATCTCAGTTGGAAGAGCTCGAGGCGCGTGGCTCTGCAGCCCCAAGCGGCGACATCAAGTCCAACAATAAATAATGACCAGCCATACTGGCCATAGAATATTAGCCAGCTCTTCGGCCAGGAATTGGTGAGAACCAGAAGGTGCCTGCAGGTTTTCCTGCAGGCACCTTCGCTTTGTCTTCAGTGTTTTGTCTTCAGCGCTCTGAATTGGCACTACGAATTGTCACTGTGAACTGTGGCTGTGAATAGTCACGGTGAATAGTCTCTGAACTTGGACGTGCCCCGCACTGGGCGTGCGTTGCTTAGTGTGTTAGGCGTTTTCTCCCTGTAGCTCTTCTACCGCGGGATCACTCCATTTACCTTTGTCCACGCCTTTCTTGTACACCAGGCCAGAGACCAGCGCAACGATAAATACGGTTTCCATCGGGATCAGGATGACGTAGACGTTTCCAACGGCAAACATCACTGGGATACACAATATGGTGACCAAACCTCTACCAAAGAATGGCTTAAACGTCAGCTGTTTGTAGCCGAAGGCCTCAAGCGCTGGAGACTTTTCGTCTGGGTCGGCTACGCGCAGCAGTGCCAATCCAGTTGCGCTGACAGCCATGGACTGGCCGAAGTCGCCGAACCCGCGCTCTACCCAGAATTCTGGGTAGAGCGCGGGGTAAAAACCACAGAATGGCGACGTTAAACAGGGGCCAACGTTAAACAGGACGCCAGCGACAGACAGCAATACGAAGGCCAGCCAGTAGTCCGCGATGACGGAGAGGGAGATCGTCGCCAAGGCAGAAGCAATCAGCAGGTCCAAGTCTAAGCCCTGGATACGCTTCATCATTTCGTGGTCGATCAGTTCGGTGCGTCTGGTCTTGTCCAAGAACAGCTGTACAATAACGCCGCCGTGGCCACCTTCGAAGGCGATCTCGATCAACGCGCTGAATTTTTCGTCGACGTCGAATAGCGGTGCCAGGATCAGTACCGCGAGTAACAGACCCACGATGTCTTGCCCGGAGCCGTAGGTGATACCAATGGAAACCTGTGGCCCGCAGCCTGGTCGCCTCAGGTGCCCAAGTCCCCAGAGGGCCGTACCAGTGCACCGGTCTAGTTAGGCAACGATGATGATGTCCAGGCGACGTGGTCCGTGCACGCCTTCAACGCGTTCCAGCTCGATATCGGAGGTCGCCGAAGGCCCGGAGATCATGGTGATCGGCCGGGTGCCTTCGATAGCTTCCAGTGCTTGCGGCACCAGATCGACGACGTCTTTTTCAAACACGACGCAAATGTGGTGGTCGGGCACCAACGTGATTGCGCGGCGGCCCTCGTTGGGCTGCGCGGACAAGAAGATGGTGCCGGTGTCTGCACAGGAGACGGTGGAACCGGTCAATACGGTGTCGATGGAGTCTAGATCATCGATGGTCAGCGGCTGATCGGCGTGGTCAACGATGAAGTCGCGATCCGGCAGCCACGCTTCTGATACCCCGGCCGGGATCACACAGCTGCGATCTTCCAGTAATGCGCTGATGCGGTTCGGCAAGGACGCGAGATCATCGCGATACACATTGGCTTTGTAGTCTTCCAAGCGGTCAATGAGCACGTCGACAACCTCGGCCCCAGTGCGCTCGCCGACGCGGCGGTATTCGCGTGGTACGGCAGGCGGGGCAGGGTGGTCGCTAAGCGAATTACGCAACCGTGCAAAGATTTCCGTTTTCGCGTCGCTGTACTGGTATGTCTGGTCCATTAGGATTCCGCCTCTGTTGTGTTTTTGCGGTTTTTCGCCCACCAATGGCGGAAGGCCTGCTTCGGTGGCTTCGGGATATCGCGTTGCGACGTCCATGCGCCCGCGATGCCTGGTAGCCAGCCGATGGTTCCGGAGCGTCCGGCGACGATGCGGCTCAGTGGTAGGCCGCGTTCGACGAGTTTCATGACTTGGCCGGAGCCCATGACGAAGCTGGCGGCTTTCATCAGCGCAGCCATCTGCGAAGGTCCGGATTGCTCGTCGACGGCCTTGGAGCGTAGGTGCACCAAAATGTCCGGGATATTGATCTTCACCGGGCAGACGTCGTAGCAAGCGTTGCACAGCGAGGATGCAAACGGCAGCGTGGCGTTTTGCTCTGAGGTAATACCTGTTAGCTGTGGCGACAGGATGGCGCCGATAGGGCCGGGGTAGACCGAACCGTAGGAGTGACCGCCAGCTTGCTCGTAGACGGGGCAGACGTTCAGGCAAGCCGAGCAACGGATGCAGTGCAATGCCGACCGGCCGTCCTCGTCGTCCAGCACGGCCGAACGACCGTTGTCCAGCAGCACGACGTGCACGTTTTCTGGACCATCACCGTCGAATGCGCCGGTCCACAAAGATGTGTAGGGGTTCATGCGCTCTCCGGTGGAAGAGCGCGGCAGTAGCTGCAAAAAGACCTCGAGATCAGAAAACGTCGGGATGAGTTTTTCGATACCCATCACGGTGATGAGGGTTTCCGGCAAGCTCAAGCACATGCGGCCGTTGCCTTCGGATTCCACGACGGACAGGGTGCCAGTATCGGCCACACCGAAGTTCGCGCCAGAAACCGCGACTTTGCGTGACAGGAATCGCTTGCGCAGGTGACGACGGGCGGCTTCGGCCAGAACGGCTGGCTCAGAGGTCAGGTCATCACCGGCTTCCGGCATTTTTTCTTTGAAGATCTCGCGGATCTCATCGCGGTTTCGGTGGATCGCAGGCACCAGGATATGCGAGGGTTTGTCTTCGCCGAGTTGCACGATCAGTTCCGCCAGGTCCGTCTCGGTGGCGGTGATACCTTGTTCTTCCAGGTATTCATCCAGGCCGATTTCTTGGGTGGCCATGGATTTGATCTTGTTCACTTCCGTCTCGCCAGTCTCGCGGATCAGCTCGGTGACAATCTTGTTGGCTTCCTTGGCATCGCGTGCCCAGTGCACGTGGCCGCCAGCAGCTTCAAAGTTTTTAGCGAATTGCTCCAACAGCTCCGGAAGGTTGGCCATGACGTTGGATTTGATGGCTGATCCTGCGCTGCGCAGATCTTCCCAGTCCGGAACCTCGCCGACGACGTTGTTGCGCTTGGCACGGATCGCGTGGGTGGCGTGGTGGATGTTTTTGCGCATCTGCGTGTTGTGCATCTGGTGCTTGGCAGAAGCGGGGAACGGGGTGGAAAGGTTGATGTTGCCCTGGCCGTAGGCCGGCATTCCCAAAGCGACGGTACTCATTATTTCGCCTCCTGCGGGATGGAAAGTTCGTCGGCGGTGTCTGGGTTCCACGGGTTGTCGCGGGTGGAGGCCAGAATTTCTGCCAAGTGCAGCGTGCGAGTTGTCGAGCCCTGGCGGTGCAAAATGCCGCCAATGTGCATCAAACAGGATGCGTCGCCGCCGGTGCACATCTCGGCGCCGGTGGATTCGATATTGCGCACTTTTTGTTCACCCATGGCGCCGGAAACGCCGGGGTCTTTGATGGAGAACGTGCCGCCGAAACCGCAGCATTCTTCCTTGTCTGGTAATTCGACGACGTTGATACCTCCGACGGTATCCAGCAGGTCTGGTTGGCGGCTCCCCAGACGCAAAAGCCGCATGCCGTGGCAGGACGGGTGGTAGGTCACGGTGTGAGGGAAATAGGAGCCGAGCTGCTCGGCGGCGTTGGTGATGCCTTCGATATCGCGCAGAAATTGCGAAAGCTCGTAAGTATTGCCGGCGATATTGGCGGCGCGTTCGGCGAGCTTCGGGTCCCCGTTTTTGTTCGCGACCATTGGCTGTTGGTGGCGTAGGGAAGCGACGCAGGAACCGGATGGGGCCACGGCGATGTCGTAGTCTGCTTTGCTGAACGCGGAAACGTGGTTGCGAACCACGGGCAAAGCGTCTTTCAGATAGCCACTGTTGACGTGCATCTGGGAGCAGCAGGCTTGACCTTCGGGGAAGATGACCTCGTGGCCGAGTCGTTCCAGAATATTTGCCGTCGCCAGTGCCACCCGTGGGTACATCGCGTCGACGATGCAAGTAGCAAATAATGCAATTTTCATGGGAATTGTCCTTAAACTAAGGCAGTGACGCATAAATCGGTTGTATAAAATTATCTGACCACCGGGCCAATTTGTGCAAAACGGCCGCAATGGCCGCTGGATGGTCGACAACGCTGCGATGATGCGCGTGTAATTCCACGGTGCCACATCATGTCTCCAGTGGCATAATGGAATTATTGCTAAAAAAATCACACAGGTAATGCTTAGCAAGCAGGAAGGCGGGGATTACAGACACCATGATGCTAGCGGTGCTCATATTGGCGTTTCTGGCCTTCCTAGGTCTCGTGTTGTTCTTGGCGACTGGCGCGGGCGTCTGGTTGGCGTTGCTGTTTGGCGGCGGTGGGGTGGCGTTGTTGCTGCTGCTTGTCGACGTTGTGCGTAAAAAATAGTAGGCTTAGTTTTCGTTGCGATGATCCGGCCATCACCGGGGAGCTTTCCGGAAGAACGGCGTTTAACTGCCACGAGATTGTCACTCACATTTCGTGTGTCTGTGGCGAGGTTGAGCGCTTATTAGAACCGGGCCGCAAGGTGAAAACCTTCACCACAACGAAGTGGAAAACGTCTGGCACGTTTTCAAGCAGGGTGGTACCGCGCCGAATTGGCGTCCCTGCACCGCGAAGATTCGTGAGTGAAGGAGTAACCGTGGCTGAAAATAACACCACAGAAAATAACACCCCAGATCAACACACCGCCGCATCCGTCGGCAAGGTGTACCCGAAGGTCGATATGACCGACGGCAGCAATAATTTCCCGGCGATGGAGCGCATCGTCCAGGATTATTGGAAGAATGATCACACCTTCCAGGCTTCGTTGGAGCAGCGCAAAGACGCACCAGAATACATCTTTTATGACGGCCCGCCGTTTGCGAACGGTCTGCCGCACTATGGCCACCTGCTTACCGGTTATGTGAAAGACATCGTCCCGCGTTATCGGACCATGGCTGGTAATTATGTCCCGCGTGTGTTCGGTTGGGATTGCCACGGCCTGCCCGCTGAGCTGGAGGCCGAAAAGCAGTTGGGCATTAACCAGCGCCATGAGGTCGAAGAGATAGGGCTGGAGAAGTTTAACGAGGTCTGTGCGACGTCGGTGCTGAAATACGCTGACGAGTGGGAAGACTACGTTAACCGGCAGGCGCGCTGGGTTGATTTTGACAACGGCTACAAGACCATGGACATCGAGTTCATGGAATCTGTCATGTGGGCGTTCAAGGAGCTTTATGACAAGGGCTTGATCTACCAGGGCTTCCGCGTGTTGCCGTATTCCTGGGCAGAGCACACGTCGTTGTCGAATCAGGAGACCCGCCTGGATGATTCCTACAAGGAGCGCCAGGATCCTTCGTTGACCGTTTCTTTCCCGCTGACGGGTACCCGCGCGGGGTCTGCTGCGGAAAAGACGCTGGCAGAAAACCCGATCTTCCAGGACGTAGCAGCCGTGGCCTGGACGACGACGCCGTGGACGCTGCCGTCGAATTCTGCGCTGGCGGTCAACCCCAAGGTCACCTACACCGTCGTACGGGTGGGCGAGAGCGGCTCTGAAGAATTTGTCGGCAAGCTGTTGCTGCTTGCCGACGACCTTCGTGATGCTTATGCCAAGGAATTGGGCACAGACCATGAGGTGGTGCTCTCGCTGCCGGGTGCTGACCTGGTGGGCTTTACCTATGAGCCGATCTTTGGTTACTTCCCGAACCTGAACAACGGCTACCAGATTCTGGCTGCTGACTATGTCACCACTGACGGCGGTACTGGTGTAGTCCACCAGGCTCCAGCTTTCGGTGAAGACGATATGTTGACGTGCCAGGAAGCAGATATCGAATTGGTGATCCCGGTGGATGCCGATGGGGAATTCACCGCGGATGTGCCGGATTATCAAGGCCAGCTGGTTTTTGATGCCAACAAGAACATCATTCGTGACCTCAAACAGACCGGTCGCGTGCTGCGCCACCAGGTTATTGTTCACTCGTATCCGCACTCGTGGCGTTCGGGCCAGCCGTTGATCTACCGCGCGATGCCAGCATGGTTCGTGGCTGTCACCAAGTTCCGCGACCGTATGGTGGAGCTCAACCACAAAGAGATTGAGTGGATCCCGGAGCACATTCGTGATGGCCAGTTTGGTAAGTGGCTAGAAGGTGCCCGCGACTGGAATATTTCGCGCTCTCGCTACTGGGGCGCACCGATTCCGGTGTGGACCTCTGATAACGAGGAGTACCCGCGTGTCGACGTCTACGGTTCGCTGGATGAGCTGGAGCGAGACTTCGGGGTGCGCCCAACGTCGCTGCACCGCCCGGATATTGACGAGCTGACGCGCCCGAACCCGGATGATCCTACAGGCAAGTCCACCATGCGCCGCGTTCCGGATGTGCTGGACTGCTGGTTTGAGTCCGGTTCTATGCCGTTTGCGCAGAAGCACTACCCATTCGAGAACAAGGAATGGTTCGAGTCGCACAACCCGGCGGATTTCATTGTCGAATATTCCGGCCAGACCCGCGGTTGGTTCTACCTGTTGCATGTGCTGTCCACGGCGTTGTTTGACCGCCCGGCGTTTAAGAAGGTCGTCGCCCACGGCATCGTGCTGGGCGATGATGGGCTGAAGATGTCGAAGTCCAAGGGCAACTACCCGGACGTTAATGAGGTCTTTGATCGCGACGGCTCGGATGCGATGCGCTGGTTCTTGATGTCCAGCCCGATCCTGCGTGGCGGCAACCTCATTGTCACTGAGCAGGGCATTCGCGATGGTGTGCGGCAGGCGATTTTGCCGATATGGAATGCTTATACCTTCTTGCAGCTGTATTCCAGCAAGCCAGCGCAGTGGTCGGTGGATTCTACCGATGTGCGGGACCGCTACATCTTGGCTAAGACCCACGATCTTGTCGACGCCGTCGACACGGCATTGGCGAATACCAATATTGCCGACGCCACCGAGGCCGTGCGTATCTACGCTGATGCACTGACCAACTGGTATGTGCGTCGTTCCCGTGATCGTTTTTGGGAAGGCGACGAGGCCAACCCGGAGGCTTTCAACACCTTGTACACGGTGTTGGAGATCGTTTCCCGCACGGTAGCCCCGCTCTTGCCGCACGTTGCGGAGGTCATTTACCGCGGTCTGACTGGTGAGCGTTCGGTGCACCTGGCCGATTTCCCAGCTGCCAGTGATCTGCCTGCCGACGACGAGCTGGTGCATGCCATGGACTACACCCGCGCGGTGTGCTCTGCAGCATCGTCGGTGCGCAAGGCGAATAAGCTGCGTAACCGTTTGCCGTTGCCGAAGCTGCTGGTCGCGATGCCACAGTCAGGCCAGTTGGCTGATTTCGCGGATATCATCCGTGATGAGGTCAATGTCAATGAGGTAGAGCTGACCGATGATGTGGATGCGGTGGGCCGTTTCGAGGTCGTCGTTAACGCGAAGGTGGCTGGCCCGCGTTTGGGCAAGGACGTGCAACGCGCGATTAAAGCAGTGAAGTCCGGCAATTATGAGCGCTCTGGCGACCTGGTGCTTGCCGACGGTGTCGAGCTGCGTGAAGGCGAATACACCGAGCGTCTGGTGGCTGCGGATCCGGATTCCACCGCGCAGATCGCGGGTAGGGAAGGCCTGGTAGTGCTGGATATGACGGTGACCGAGGAACTGGAAGCCAAGGGCTGGGCTGCCGATGTGATCCGCGGTATCCAGGATGCGCGTAAGGCTGCTGATTTTGCGGTCAGCGATCGCATCACCGCCACGTTGTCGGTTCCTGCAGACAAAGAAGAATGGGCTCACCGCCACCGCGAACACATTGCGGGCGAGGTATTGGCTACCGATCTGCAGGTTGTCACTGAGCCGCTGGATAGCGACAGCGACAGTAATAGTGGTGATAGCAGTGCCAATGTCTCCCGCGTGCTCGACGGCGTGAGTGTTGCCGTGCAGCTGGCCTAGGCTTCATTTTCTCGCAAGTGCAGCACTAGCTAACCAGTTCTGCTGCCTGGCCTAGTGCCCCGCGTAATTAGCCCACCCGAAGGTCCCGTAGGTGTTCGTTGAGAAACACACCTGCGGGTTGGAATGAAGCTATGACGCATGCTGTTGTAGTTGTCATGGCAACTTTATTTAGTCCTTTGGAACTTGGTCGTTATACCTTGAAGAACCGCGTGACCATGGCGCCGTTGACCCGTCAGCGGGCAGGCCACAGCGGTGTACCGAGTGAACTGCACAAGAAGTACTATTCCCAGCGCGCCAGCGCCGGTCTTGTGGTCACGGAGGGGACTTTCCCTGCGTGGACGAATCGCGCGTTCCCGGGCCAGGCCGGCATCGTCGATGATGAGCAGACAGCCGGTTGGCGCGAAGTAGCCAATGAGGTGCACGCCGCTGATGGTGTGTTGTTCATGCAGATCATGCATGGTGGACGCACGAGTCACCCGGATCTTATCGATGGTGCCCAAGCAGAAGCTCCAAGCGCGCTGGATTGGGACGGTGACGTCCGTGGTTTTTCCGGCAAGATGGTGGCGCCAGTACCGCGTGCGTTGGAGGCAGAAGAACTCCCACGCATCGTCGAAGAATTCCGTGCCGCTGCGCGCCGGGCTATCGTCGCGGGAGTTGACGGTGTAGAGATCCACAATGCTAACGGATACTTGTTGCATGAGTTTATGGCTCCGAATGCCAATCAGCGTGACGACGAATTTGGTGGCAGCCCGGAAAATCGCCGACGCCTGCCAGAGATGGTTATCCGTGCCGTCGTTGATGAAATTGGCGCTGACCGTGTAGGTGTTCGTTTCTCACCTGCGCACGTTGTGCAGGGAATTGTGGAAGATGACGAGGCTGACCTGGTGGCCACGTATGGCGGTCTTTTGGATGCGATTGCTCCATTGAACCTGGCGTATGTGTCCTTTTTGCACGCAGAGCCAGAAGGTGAGCTGATTTCTACTTTGGCGAACAAGGCCCGCGCCAATGGCGTGACCAAGGCACTCATGAACGATGGGTTTGGCACTGTTACTACCAAGGAAGACGCGGAACGCGAGCTCGAGTTGGACCACGTCGATGCAGTTGTGGTTGGTCGTCAGCTCATCGCTAACCCGGACCTGGTTCGCCGGTGGGAAGAAGGTCTGGAGCTCAATGAACCGGATGAGTCCACCTTCTACGTCGGTGGCGAGCGCGGCTATATCGACTATAAAACTTACGAAGGTTAATGGTACGTGGGACAACCAGTAGGCTGTGGCAGGCAGGTTGGGAGAGGAACTAAACCCAGGACGCTTTAGTTGCAGGGGCGTGTACTTGAGGGATGCATTCCTAAAAGAGTGCATGCACCCAAAAAGAGCCCAGCTCCGCTTTTACAGGGGAACTGGGCTCATATTCTGAGAATTGCTGAGGATTAACTCCAGTCCGGAGCGTCCTCTAAACGTAGCTCGGAATAACGAGCCTCAGGAACGGTGGCAGAGTATGGCTTACCTACTGTTTCCCATACTTGATCACGGTTACAGCGTACATCTTGGCCGTCAGTATCCAGCATGGTGAAGCCCCATACTAACTTACCTTTGGACTTAGCAGGCAGTGTATACGGCCCAACTACCTGGTTAATCTTCCAATGCTGTTCGTTTACGTAATTGAAGCCATAGGTCTTAGTGAGAATCTTGGCTAGATCGCCTTCTCCACGCACGGAAGCAGAAACCTCAGTGGTTTCCGTTCGAGCTTTGGAGACGGTGTGTTTGACCGGCACTGGTTCAGCAGTATGGTTTGCCACGCTGGCGGCATCGGTCTGTTTGAACCACCGGCGCTTCGCGGTGACATAGGTGGAGTTCTCTCCTGGCGTTGCGCAATGCGTTCCAGGCGTATAGTCGTCGTTCCAGCGCTGAGGCAGTTCAAAGTCTCCGCCGAAGTCAGAGGCGTGGGCTACGGGGATGATCACCAGACTCAGCGCTACGATCGCACTAGCGATGGTCTTTGCCTTCAACGTCTAACCCCAATCGTTGTTATCTCGCGTGGAGATCGCGACGTGGCGTTCCTTGGGCAGAGTTGCGGTAAATGTACCGCCATTTGCCTGCCAGGTGTGGTCAGAACCGCAGACGGTCTTTTGCCCCTCGAAATCAGAAACTACCCAGCCAGCCTTCAGCACAGCGGTCTTGCCCGGAGCGATATCGTATGGGCCTACCTGCTCGCCTACCTCATAGGTCTGGCTTGAAGTGTAGCTGGAGGAGAACGTGAAGTTAATGAGATCCAACAACTTGAAGTCTATACCAGCAGAAACGTTCCAGGTCTTGGTCTTAGTTTCCCTGATGGAACGGGTTACTGGAAGCGGCTCATCGTTGTAGTTGGAAACTGTCCAGGTGCCTGCGGAACCGTCGAAATAGGTGCGCTTAATATCAACGGTCTGGCCAGTATCGCCAGGGTTAGCGCAGCGCTCACCGATGGTGGTGGGATTTGCTGGGCCCAGGTCACGCTGCGGCAATGCGTTGGCTGCTGGGGCTACAAGGACGCCTGTGGCAACGGCCAAAGCCGCGGTGGTAGATGCAATCTTAGAAAAGCGCATTAGAGATACTCCTAGAAAGTAGTTAGTAGATGGTTTGGGTGGGAACGGGGAGCTCGCGGTACTCGTCAGGCGTGACGTCTACCGTGCGGGTGCTGCCGTCTTTGGAAGTGATTACGGCTTCTGCCCAGAAACCGCTCGGCGCGGTGGTCTGCTTGTAGTTCGAGGTTAAGTCGTACTTACCGGATTTTCCGCAGTGCAACTCACGATAGTTGATGCGGGTCATGGTGGTGCCGTACTCTACGCGAACGCGTTCTCCGGGTTCAAGATTTACGTGCTTGAGTTCAGTACCGACCGGCATATAGGCACGCTTTATGGCGCCGACGGACTCAAGCCAGCCCTGTGGAATGTCGCCCCTATTTCCCCGCCAATTGGTATACGGATCGTGCTGAGCACCGACTACGAAGTCCGTTACGGGTGCAAATTCGTAGTCGCCCTGGGACCAGTTGAGGAAGTCGGTCGAATAGCCGGGCTTGCGGAAGGTGGGCGTGACCGCCGTGATATCCAACGGGTACCAGGAGTTATCGTTCGCTTCGCAGTTTTCGCCTTCTTTGGGCCAAGCAGCATCGCGTTGGAATTCGGCGGCTGGTTGCATGATTTCGTCTTTGTCGGGGTCAGCAATCTTTTCCAAGCTGGGTCCGGAAACCGCAGTGTAGTTTCCTTCGATAGGTTTAGAATTAGTGCTGCCGGAACGAGATGGAATTTCCATGGCTAGGTCCGATACGGATCCATCGGCCTTAATGATGTAGGCAAAGGCGTAGCGTTCTGCAGGGCCTTTACCACGGATGACGTTGGCACCGGGAATATTTTCGAGACGGCCGTCATTGCAGCCGACGAACATGGAAATAAAATCCTTTTCAATCACGCCGTATTCCACACGGAAGGATTCACCGGGCTTGAGTTTGATAGGCCCGAAGGTTTCTTTGTCTCGCCAGCCATTGGTCATTTTTAGGCCAATATCGGATTTGGCGGTGGTGTCCCAGCCGGAGGGTAATTTGGCCTTGGAATTGGCATCAATTTCGTGGTTGGTGCCGGTTTCTACCTCGGCCGTGTACGGCACTTCTTGGTCGGTGGTGTTTTTGAATTGCAGTGTGCCATCGTTCATGTAGCGACGGCCTGTTTCAGCGAATCTCCATTCGCGTTCGGTGTTATCTCCGGCGGCGCTGCAGCTTTTATAGAGGTTAGTAATGGGGTACGCCTGTGGCATCGGGGGAATATTGTGTGCATGTGCCGCGGGTGTGAGAAGTGTCGCTATGGCAAGCGGCGCGACAAGTTTCAGGCCCTTTGAAATCACCAGAAGACCGTCCTTGTGGTTGTTAAGAAGACAAGAAATTATTTATGAAGACGCAGCCTACATTAAGCTTTTTGTCATAGCTCTTCAATAGCTGTGGCTATCTTTCCTTAGAAAATTTGTCGCCGATGCCTGGGAAACGCTTTTTACCTGTAAGGAAAGCTAAAAATGACAATTCAGTCTACCCCTGTAAAGGGGGTAGGTTGTCCACCTCGAGGGTAGGGCAGCTGAGATGGATCCCTTGCACAGGATTGTTTCGGTGTGGGTTGCTTCCGTTAGCGTGGTGTATTAGTAGCCCGCGATAAACCTTGCGTAGATATATATCAACAGCAATCCTTGGGATTACGAATTCGTTGAAGTCTCCAGTACCAGCATCAGACATGGCCAAAGAACTCGAACTGGCGACCGGGTGCTCACAACCAGTGTGCTTGTTGCCGCCGGTGTCAACGCTGGTGACTACCTAGCGAATTGCTAGGCATGCAAGTTGCTACCACAGAATCAACTGCATCAGGGGGCTGCTATCAGGCTTGTTGGTGTGATTTTTGCTGAGCATCAGGATGAATGGATTTGGCAAAAGCGTTATATCTCGCTTACTCGTTTGGTGCAGAAAATGGATTTTCAATGTAGCGATTTGAAAACCAGATACACCACTACCTAGAACCGATATGAGGAATCTATGATGGCGAATACGTCCCCCCGTTGGGGCGAAAACCCACCCAGTTAAGTTTTTGCACGCTGGGTGAGCTTTTCAGGTTCCGCGAACGTGTGAGCCAGTACTAGCCACGTACCTGATGTGCGGCCTGGTTGGCAGTGATCAGCCCGAGTGGCACGCGCACCATCTCGTCGGCACCTACGTTGTAGGAGCGTGAGATCAGCCCCGTAATCAGGTAGCTGCCGTCTGGTTGCGGTATGAGCCACGGATCGGCCACCGCGACTTCCGCCAGGGTAAATCGTGCGGTGGTGATCACGGTGCCTTTGTATTTGCGCACGCCATCACCGTTTTCTGCGGCCGCATCTCGGGTGAATGCTACGCGGTTTGCATCTACCTTAGATGCTCCATTTTTGGCGTTTACCCCGCCCTTGGTGATCTCCGCGAAACGGAAGGCAAGGTCGGCGTTGAGAAGAAGATCAGGTTGGGGTGGTGCAGGGGTGTTTGGGCCAGGTTCGGATGAATAGTTCAGGGGAATGTAGAATTCCTCGGCTGCGTTGATAGAGCCCGCGCCTGGGTAAACATATACGCCCCAGTTATCGCCTGGGGTGGTTTCCGGCGGGTCTACCACAATGCGGGCGGTGAAAGAGCCGTCGGCATTCATTGGTTGTTCTTGCCGTGCGATGGAGCGGCGCATGTCGATAACACCTGACGGAATGCGTTCCAGAGTGCCTTCGGGCATGACCCAGGCCATGCGGTCATGTGGGTGCGTGCGGGTAGCTGGATCTGCGCCCTCGCTGGGCTTCCAGTGTGCGGGGAACGCTCCGTATAGGGCGTAGAGGCCATTGGGTACGCCCGGCGGGACGGGGAGGGGGAAGCCGCCTTGGTTAGCCTCGGGGGAGAATCCGGTGCCATGCACGAGGAGCACGTCGCCGCGGTGGACGGTCGCGCCTTCGACGGGGGTACCGTCTTCGAAAGTCACGGATACCTGTGGATTTTCGGTAACTTTCGGGAAAATAGGTAGGTCGTCCGGGATCACTGGGGTGGCGGCGTGGGCCTGAGGAGTGGTCTCAAAAGTATCGGGAGCAAGCGTGCTGGCTCCGAGGGCGAGCGTGAGCAGGGCGGCGGAAATTGATGTTGTGCGTAATGAAAGACGAGTGTTCATATAACTTAGGTTAATTGATGGTCAGGGTTGCCATTCTTAATTTTTATATGGTTTGTATCACTTGGGTGATGATCTGATTGGGGGTCACTGAATTGTGGGTGTCATTCGGCGTCGCGCGTCCTGGCGTGCTCGAGCTCCAACGCTAGAGGTGGCTTTGCATGAGGGGAGAAGAGACAGAGTTAAAATCGCTTTCCCAGTGCGTGGACACGGAGTTAGAAAGCTTCCGGGACAAAATGGTGGAGCCGACACACCGGGTTAAGTAGCAAAAGGTGAGCGCTTAACTCGCAAGATTCACCACTAACCCGGCCCGATCATCATCGTTCCGAAGACAACCTCGGAAAACCACAAGCTTCAGCTGTGGGAAAACGAGTCCAGAGTGCTCATGAATTTGGAGTTGATGTCTCAATACTCCGTGGCAGCAGTTCCGAGGAGACCCAAGAGTATGTCGAGACACTTAAGGAAGCATTTGACAAGCTGCAAACACAGGTATTAGTTCTCCGCGTGCGCGGAGAAGAACTGTTGGAGGCTGGGATTGATTGGCTTGGGTCGGAATTACCTCCGCATGCGCGGAGAAGAGCGGCAAATCAGGGTAATGCAAGAAAGGGCCCAGGAATTACCTCCGCATGCGCGGAGAAGAGCTACGCAAGTACATACGCGCGGCTTCCTGCTTGGAATTACCTCCGCATGCGCGGAGAAGAGCGATATTAAAACCGCCGACGGTATGATCAACCGGAATTACCTCCGCATGCGCGGAGAAGAGGCGGGCTTGCCGTATGCCCCTAGGTATCCGTTGGAATTACCTCCGCATGCGCGGAGAAGAGGAAGCTGGATGATCTGCGTGGGTCAAATATGGGGAATTACCTCCGCATGCGCGGAGAAGAGGGGGTGTTCCAGATTTCGTGCCCCTCATTAGAGGAATTACCTCCGCATGCGCGGAGAAGAGGGCAGATCATACTTATCCAGATAGGCGAAAACGGAATTACCTCCGCATGCGCGGAGAAGAGCTTACACGCGTAACCGAGGACGGAATAGACGCGGAATTACCTCCGCATGCGCGGAGAAGAGCTGTTGCAGTAACAGTGACAGCTGCAGTGAGAGGAATTACCTCCGCATGCGCGGAGAAGAGGCACAGATACTCGATATTGCCCTCAAAGATGGGGAATTACCTCCGCATGCGCGGAGAAGAGCTGTTCCACGGGTCGTTGGGTTGTGGGTTCCAGGAATTACCTCCGCATGCGCGGAGAAGAGACGATTGGTTCCGCAGCGCGTTGCTTACCGAGGGAATTACCTCCGCATGCGCGGAGAAGAGGGTGGTCTTAAGTGTTGTCACTTTTCCTCCCAGGAATTACCTCCGCATGCGCGGAGAAGAGGATGGGGTCGATCCCCCGGAATTGGATCACGAGGAATTACCTCCGCATGCGCGGAGAAGAGCTGTTGCAGTAACAGTGACAGCTGCAGTGAGAGGAATTACCTCCGCATGCGCGGAGAAGAGGATCTCCACGATCATCATGGTGATTAAAAAGGGGAATTACCTCCGCATGCGCGGAGAAGAGGGAAAGCTGCCAACAGTGCGCCCGCTCCACAGGGAATTACCTCCGCATGCGCGGAGAAGAGTGGGTGGACGCGAGGTCTGCCAAAACCACCGTGGAATTACCTCCGCATGCGCGGAGAAGAGCCGTCGAAGCCGAAGGGCAAGAAAGTGTTTTTGGAATTACCTCCGCATGCGCGGAGAAGAGGATTGGCCGCGCCGGGTGCTGATTATGCGCTTGGAATTACCTCCGCATGCGCGGAGAAGAGCCATGAAATACGGCTATGAATTCCTCGCAGCCGGAATTACCTCCGCATGCGCGGAGAAGAGATAGTATCCTTACGACGCACAAACCAGCTCTGGGAATTACCTCCGCATGCGCGGAGAAGAGGCACCGACTCAAAAGTGCCCACAGTGAAACTCGGAATTACCTCCGCATGCGCGGAGAAGAGCCCATTTCGGCGGCGATTCCTGACACCGTCCCGGAATTACCTCCGCATGCGCGGAGAAGAGTCAACCGTGACCTTGAGCACCGCCGGTACCTTGGAATTACCTCCGCATGCGCGGAGAAGAGTGAGGGTGCACGCGCCCGGTTACCGCGGCGTAGGAATTACCTCCGCATGCGCGGAGAAGAGTTGAGCGCGTCAACCTCATCGGGCGTGTCGGCGGAATTACCTCCGCATGCGCGGAGAAGAGCATTGCCGAGCAATGCGTTGCGGTTGGCGCTGGGAATTACCTCCGCATGCGCGGAGAAGAGACCAGAAAGTCAAGAAGATTGGATTGCTTTCCGGAATTACCTCCGCATGCGCGGAGAAGAGACCGGCGCCGGGGTGGACTTGGTACGTTTCTTGGAATTACCTCCGCATGCGCGGAGAAGAGGGGGAATCAGTGGGCGAACCAACGCAGTATCGGGAATTACCTCCGCATGCGCGGAGAAGAGCGTCCGTGATTGGATACTTCATAGTAGGCTTCGGAATTACCTCCGCATGCGCGGAGAAGAGCTGGGTAAGTGACTTTACGTACACCAAAAGCAGGAATTACCTCCGCATGCGCGGAGAAGAGGGTGGTGCTGGTTCTCAGCCTGTGCAGCCGAAGGAATTACCTCCGCATGCGCGGAGAAGAGGACCCCGAGGCGGCCAAGCAATTACGCGCTAAGGAATTACCTCCGCATGCGCGGAGAAGAGCACACCGATCTGCATCATACGGCATCTCAAACTGGAATTACCTCCGCATGCGCGGAGAAGAGTTTGTCACGCTTCACCCACGGCGCAACCGCTGGGAATTACCTCCGCATGCGCGGAGAAGAGTTACGGCTTGTCACTGATGTGGCTGCACCCGTGGAATTACCTCCGCATGCGCGGAGAAGAGGTTGCCGGTGCTGGCTGGTGCCGGGCCTACGCGGAATTACCTCCGCATGCGCGGAGAAGAGGTTGAACTCTTTGGCCTCAAGGCTTACGTTCTGGAATTACCTCCGCATGCGCGGAGAAGAGCGAGTTCATGGATTAGTTTCATGTCTTTATCCGGAATTACCTCCGCATGCGCGGAGAAGAGTTTAAGTCCTGCTCAATTCCATAGAACTCACAGGAATTACCTCCGCATGCGCGGAGAAGAGTTGTCAAGCCGTAAACCATTCAGGTCTACTGTGGAATTACCTCCGCATGCGCGGAGAAGAGGCAGCGGGTATGTATCGGCTGGGGCTAGGGATGGAATTACCTCCGCATGCGCGGAGAAGAGCTGCCGACCCCCGTGTTCAAACAGCTGTGCTGGGAATTACCTCCGCATGCGCGGAGAAGAGCAATTTTCACACATCCGCAACTCAAGATATCCGGAATTACCTCCGCATGCGCGGAGAAGAGGTAATTCAGTTGGCAGACGAAAGCTTTGAACAGGAATTACCTCCGCATGCGCGGAGAAGAGACTGCGTTACCTGCGAAAACTTTAACGGTCAGCGTCGTTTTGCGACGCTACAGCCGATAAGGTCGCGGGTAACAACATGCCGTCCAAGTCTATTATATTTTTGCGCTGTGGACCAAGAGTGTTCACAGCGAATCCTTGCTCTCTACTGGAATCGCTATTGATCATGGTTAAGCTGCCGCGATCTATTGCTTCGGCACAACGCTTCCAAATATTGTCGCGTACCCTGCGGGAGATATTGCCGACATAAACACCGGAATCAACCTCAATAAGGAATCTGCTCAAATATCCTCGCAAATGGTCAGGAAGATAGGTAGAAGTCAATACTAAAAACACTTATTCATCTTTTCCATATTGAGTATGTCCCGAAACCTCGTCACCGCGCCCTGCTACTAACCGGTCGTCATCGCGAGCGGGCAAGTGCGGCTCCAGAATATGCATGAGCGTAGACAACATCTCTTTGAGAACTTGATTTTGGTGAATTTCCGTTCTGACACGACGGCGTAGTGCCTCAGTAGGGTTGTCTTCCTGTGCAGCAGCAAACGCTGCGGGAATTGATAGCTGCGGTTTATAAAGATCCGCAAGATCAAACAACAAAGAACGAATATTACCGCGGTGAATCACACCCAGAGCAGGATTAACTCCGATGGCATTACACGCTGCCACAGCGCAACCATAAAGCAGAGAGTTGGCGAGGTTAAGACCCTGATTAACAGGATCTTCAGCATCGGTGCGGCGCCGGAAATTCTTGATGCCATATTTGCGAGCTTGTTCTTGGTATTTCATTTTCATCATGCGTCCCTCGATGCCACGCATCACCTTAATGCTGGATTCTTCGGGGTCAAGTTCAAGACCAAGCTGCTTACGATAAAGATACACAGCCGCTTTCCGCTGATTCGTTTCTGAAGATACAAGCTTAGCTTGTGCGATTGCCCAGCGGGCCGACTGCGTCAAGGGGACAGAATAGCTATACGACGGGATCCCTCCGCCGCCAGTGAAAAGTACAGTGGCACCTGCACGAGTACACGAGGTCATCGCCGCCGCGGAAATGCTAGTACCAGGCCCTAGCTGTAATACCGCGATTCCAGAGACTGGTATCTGAATAGCCTGTTCACGCTTATTCTCATTATCTTGCGAATACGCTATGACACCAGTGCGGTTTTGTCGGATGAGGCAATATTCCAAATACAGAAAACTGACGCGGTCTTCCAAACGGATTTGATGGTCAGCGGGAATTTGCGCAAATGTGAGCGCTTGCTCCGAATACGCCATGTTATGCCTCCGGCTGGGGGCCGATAAATCCCAGGAAGGCGTCGTAAAGCCCGTCAGCAGGCACAAACACGTAACGGCTAAGAATCGTTTTTGCCCCTGCAAGCGAAGTCGAATGCTCACTAATCTGCGCAAATTTACGAGAACGAATAGGCATCGAGCCTTTCATCGCTTGCCTGATGGCAGTTTTATCGAATCCATCGACGCTCAATAACTCTTCTGGGGTGCCAGACCATGCCCCAGGTAATTGGGAATCACTGCTTCCGATGATCACTTGCACAGATTCTTCTTCAATATCTCGGGTGCGTAATTCATCCGCATCTGGGCTAAGCATGCCTTCCTCCGCGCGCAACTGTCGGGACAAATCATCCAGCCATTGCTCCGTATCCAGAAGCTGCGACATTGAGTACGATCGCTGTTTGCCTTTCGAGCGTTGTAAAAGGTGGGCAGCGTTTTGCTCGTACTCGGCAGCAGTGGCGTCTGCGCTTTCTAGGTTTTTCATGCTCACGGTGGCGGCTTCGACGAACGGTTGACAATCATCGGGGAAACAAATTTCCTCATGATTGTTCAGCCAGTGCAGAGTCTTTTCCATCTCTGCCTCGTAATAGGGAAGAGCGCCGCCTTTGGTGAGATCCATAGTGACGATTCGCACCAGTTTATGTGGAGTTTTCGGGATTCGAGACCAGCGATGATCATCTGCATGGCGCCATAAGCGCCCGAGACGCTGGAGCAAAGACGGGGAGGGGCACAGGTCGGTGGAAAGCATATCCAGATCAATATCTAAAGAAGCTTCAATGGCTTGGGTGCCCACCACAGTGAGCCCTTTGCCGACGCCATTTGGTCCGCAGCTGCGGGTCAGGCATTCAGCATTGATGCGTCGGTGCTCGGCCGTCATAGCTGAATGTAGAAGAATGACATCGTGCCCGTCGGCAGCCAGCTCGCGTGCGACCTCTTGTGCCCAGGCGACTTGGTTGCAGATAATCCCGATACGCGCATCAGGGTGGGACTGGCGTTGGTGCTGTGCCCACGACACGTGCTCGGCGACAGTACTGTTGGCACCGGAATTTTCAACTTCGAGTAGAGCCTTCGAGGCAGGGCTGGAAAAACTTTGTGTGGACTTACTACGAACTGGAGTTGATGACGCTGGCGAAGCTGATGAGGCGATGGCTGGAAAAGTGAAATCGTCGGTGAAATCTGTTCCGGTATAAGCACGGTATGCTTCGCGTAACTGCCATCGCGGCATAGTAGCTGTCAGTAGAGTGACGCGGCTGTTGGTTGCCCCCATCCATTCGAGCACGGGGCCCAACAATTTCATCTGATAATGATCGAGGGTGTGCACCTCGTCGATGACAACGTGGGAATTTGCTAGTGCGAGCAGCACTAGGTGCAGCCATTTGATGGGTAATCCCGCTTTCAAGCATTGGTCGACGGTGGCAACGCTTACCGACGCCAACAGTCGCGAGATGCCGGAACGAACAAAAGATGACGGGAAAAGCCCTTCGTTGTGCTGCAATGAGGGCTCTGCATGATCCGTGGCATCCTCGAATGTGGTTACGGGAGTTGTGTAGAAATCTTCGATCGATGCCAGTGAATGGGCCAGTGAAGCGACGTTGCTGGTGCTGGAATACGCCTTTTGCACACGTCGCATGAGCGCATTCGTGGTGGCCTGCGTCGGAAGTAAAAACAGTAGCCGTTCGTGGCGCCGAGCATGACGGAGCAGCGCAGCTTCCGTCTTGCCACTGCCGGTTGCACTCATGACGGCAACGAGACCAGCGTCATTGTCACGTGTTAGCCGCTGCACCTCGTATGGCTCACGGCCTGGACCGAGGATAGCGTCCTGGGCAGCTGCTTGGCTGGGCCAGCCTTCGTAAATGCCGAGAAATTGTTTAATATGCGCTGGTGCATGCGATTTTTGTGCGGCGAACCAGCCTGCATAGTCGTCTGCTGGAATGGTAGCTTGCTGCAGATCGGTTTGTGAGCGTTGTACCCAATTGGTTTGGGAGGCCAGGCGGTCCGCAAGAACAGTCAAACCGCTGAGCAATAAACCCACCGTAACTGGTGCTTGTTCCGGGAAAGTGTCGCGATCGGTGCCTAAAGCGTTATAAAACTGAGCGGAAATTTCCTCCCGTTTATCCTTCCACCCTGGAAAGTTCAGGCAATCATCGATGGTAGCGCTATCCAGCCTACGGTCCCGCGAATTGCTCAACGGAAGCCGGAAGAATCCATGGTGGCCCAGCGCAGGCAGGATGTGCCAGGCCTCACCAGTAGTCAGCTCGTCTAAACGGATATCCGACAGCGATAAAGCAGAGACCTGCTCGTGCCTGCGGAGCGCAGTAAGTTTTGCCCATCTGTTACTCCGCGCGGCGGGAGGAAAATCTACGTTCTCTTCCCGTGCAATCTGTTCGCGGACAGCCTGCCAAGTTTCTCCAGATTGGGCTAGCTGGCCTTGGAAAAGCGGATTTGCCTTTCCTATGTCGTGGATACCCGCTATCGCCGCGACGATCCGTGGCGCCTCTGTACCCAATGCCTGAGTAATTTGCTCCTGCAGCCCTGGGCGAAGCCAGGTATAAAACAACTGTTCTGCGATAGCCGCGGTGTCCAGCAAATGACGGATAAGCGGATAACTGGAATCTAGTCCGTACCTCTTAGCCCATATGGTGTCGCCTGATTGTGTGCTCATGACAACGCCCGTACTGTTAAGAAACCACAGCCATAGGCTTTTTCGCGTCCGACGCCTTCTAACAGGAAAGTACCAAGTTTTTCGGGGTCTTCAACGATTCCGATGCCATCAATTGTGTCGAGCTGAAGCGTCATTCCGGATTGTGCGCGCGGGGCGTCTTGTAAGACTTCCCGCACATGGTTCGTGATCTCCACTCCATTTAATGCACCAGCAAGTTTGTTGCTCAGCCACATCTCTAGATTCTGCGAGCCGACGGTTGTGTCCTTGCTGTCTTTGTCGATTTCAATGGGAACAGGGGTTACTTGCACACGCTTTTTACCATTACTTTCAACTGTGCGGCGCCTAACGGCATTGACGGTAATCCGGAAACTGACCGTCGTACCGGGCTGTAATTTTGGCAGAGTGATGTGTTTGGTGAGGGCACCGTCGAATTTCTCGATATTTTCCGGAGCCACCGAGGACTGCACCAGGAAGAATGGGGCTTGACCTGGCAGTGTGTCCAGGCGGAATAATATGTTGGCATCTTTCCGGACGGATTTTCCTGACAGTGCGCCAAATAATGACATGACAGCTCTGTGCCGAAATGTTGGTGAATTGATGTCCCAGGCGTGTCTACCATGATCATTGTTGTGTCTTAAGAGGGAATGGGCGGGAATTTTTGAGAGGTGAACTTCGGCTGGCATGTTTTCCTTTTTTGGTGGCGAGCTCTGGCGTTATACTTAAAGAGTTCTCCGTGTCTGCGGAGGTGTTTCGTTATAGTTCATGGTTTGAACTTACTTCTCCGCGTTAGCGGAGGTAAATACCGGAGGAAGATCCGGGTACGTTTATTGTAACTTATAGTTCATAGTTTCATGATAGGCTATGATCCTGTTAGTCTTATGTTTATCAGAAAAGCTTGAAGTGTTTCACAGAAAAACTGGAAGAAATGAGATCTCTGAAATGGGGATAAACGCCTTAACGGATGTGCGGTTTCTTGTAACGCAGGAATCGCACGCAAGCTTGCGTGAGTATTTACTGAATTGCCATCGCACAGAGTGGGCGCTGCATAAAGACATCGCTGGGTTTCGTTATACCGCCCAACTTCGACTAGCGGCGTCCGTTGCGGCAGTGGCGCTGCGTTACGTTGACAACCTACCCCGGAAGGTGCGCTCAGGGGCATTGCTTGAGTCTGGTTTGCCGGAGCATGCCGTCGATGCCGCATTGCAGGACGTGGAACCGGGAAGTGACTTGTTTGCTGAACGGCAGCCATTTATGCAGCGTCCGGCAAAAACGCCTCAAGGGGCAAAAGATACCGCGCGGGCTCTGGGTCCGCAGCAGCACCCCGTGAAAAAGCTTTCGCCGTCCATGCCGCCGGATGAAGCAGAGACGTACTGGAACCTCGGTGTGGGCGCACCGAGCTCATTGCCGCTGGAGGCAGCGGTGCTGGAACTGGTGACGTATCACCACATGTCGATGGCGGGCAATAATTCCTATGACGGTGATAAATGCCAAATGGGTTCACCAGCGATGCGCTATGTGGGGGCGGATTACACCGCAACTGAAGCGTTTATCCGAGGCGAATCCGATCTCGCAACGCTGTTACGATTAATCCCCAGACAATGGGTCGTAGGTGTTGGCTTGCCAGCTTGGGCAGACCGTACCTGTGAACAATCGCTGGTTGATGAGGGCGAGATGCAGATGGCCCATCCACTGTGGAGTGCTACCTGGAGTTCGAATGCGCCGGCTTGTTACTGGGAAGGCGAAGAACTCCACGGCGTTCGCACGGGAGGTATCCCGGAGGAGTGGTATCGCAAATCCGAAATGGGAACCACTAAGGAAACCCGAAAACAGTGGTGGGATACGCGCAACCAGGATGATCCGTTTTATCTGTATATGTCCGATGAGCAAGGCCAGCTTAAAGTACAACGCCTCGATTTTGGTCGGGATGGCACAGAACTAGCAGTCGAGTGGGCAGCAGAAGGTAAGACCGGAGCGTTATTGGAACCACGGCTTCCGCGAGTCCTGGATCGCGCTCCGGACGAAGTTCCGGTTGTCTTCGTGCGTCACTACATCGCAGGTACTGCAAGTTCACCCAATATCCGCGCCAGTGAAATTTTTGAGACCAACCAAAACCTGTGGGCTTTTGCTATCGATCCTTGGTTGCGGCGTGATGTGCAAACACAAGCGAAATATATTCAACAACTCAATGCCGCCGTCCGGGCACCATTTGGACGAAAGCCAAATTCTACAGCGGCATCGGTATATCTCGACGATCTCGCGGACCGCCGAGGTGATATCGAACAAGCTTTTTGGCGAAAGATTCGCGCTGTCTATGTTGATATCTTGCAAGAAATCCGGCAAAACCATCAGAGTAGTGATCAAAACCATCAGAGTAGTGATGATGAACCATCTCCGTTTGAGCTGCCGGACAACCTTACAGAACGGTGCGTGCAAGCGGGGTTGGAGGCCTTTGATGAAGTAGTCAACCCACATTCCCTGCAAGAACCAGCCCGAATTGCTTTTGTCCGAAGCAACCTGCAGCGGCGCTTATGGGGGATATCGAATAAGCACCGAAATACTTCACAGGAGAAATCATGACCGAATACCCACCACATAGCGAACCGGAAATGTGGCAAAAGGAATTAAGCGCAATTTTGCGGCAACGTCAGGCAGCACGAGAGATACACCAGCCGCAGTGGCGTCGCAAACGAGCCGAATTACGCCGTGGGTTGTCTCCTTTTACCGAGTACTACGCCTACCCACACGTGTTGCCGTATCTGCCGGCTGACACGAACGATAAACAGAAAACTACCTTCATCCGTTTATTCGCGTTAGTGGCGGAATACGACAAGATTCCGGCCGCAGAAAAATCCAAGCAGCGCGGAAAACAATACAGCTTGGGTGCGTGGGCCCAGCGGGTTTCTGCTGTACTTGCCAGCAGCAATGGCCAAAAATTTGCCCTTGATCCCGACAAAATGGATGCTGTCGGCAAGCGTTTGCAATTTCTTCATGCACTTGATGCAGAAGAAGCCATCACCAATATCGGGCGCATTATGGCACTGGCTGCAGATAAAAATAATGTCCCGGTACTGGATTATTTCGACCTCTTCCATACGATGCTGCGCTGGGGCAATGGTTTCAGTCCAGAATCTCAGGCTATACGACGCAAAGTGTTGCGCGAATATTTTTCTGTTATCCCTGACAGCACCAGCGAAACACCGAAAAACACTGTTTAAATCTCTGAAAGGTACACGCTATGTCTCATCACTTGACCCTGCACATCATTTCACCCATCCCGTTCAGTAACTTGAACCGTGACGATACTGGGACCCCGAAGCGCGTGAACCAAGGAGATGCCTTGCGCGCTCTTCATTCCTCGCAGTCCATCAAGCGCGGAATTCGGAAGGCCTATGAAACCGCTTCTTTGGATTTGTCGGTGCGCTCCGGCGAACTCAGCGAAGCCATCGCCGAACGTGCCAAACAGATCGATGCAGAGTTGGAGGAGAAAAAGGTCGCAAAAGAAGCGAAAGCAATCGTCGGCAAGCTGACGAAAGCGGAATCGACTGATAAAGAATCGAACCGCTCCATTTGGTTATCGCAAGAAGAAATTGAGACCGCCGCACAGACCGTGGTCGATATTCTCACCCCTCAGGAAGACGCTGAAAAGGCAGAAGTACAGGATTTCATCAACGGCACCAAGACTGGTTCACTGGCGATTTCTGCTTTTGGCCGTATGTTTGCCAACTCTCCGCAAAACAACACAGAAGCTGCGCTGAGCGTATCCCCGGCGGTAACCACACACGCTGCAAGCATCGACACAGACTATTTTTCGACTGTCGACGACCGCTACGAAGAACAAAACAAGACTGGTGCTACCTTCTTGGGAGTAAGCCAATACACCAGTGGGGTTTTCTACCGTACAGTGACCATCGATAAAGCTCAGTTACGCCGGAGCTGGGCAGCGTTCGATAATCCCGACTCGCGCGACAACGTCAAAGAACTCGTGCGCAGCATTGTCTACGGCCAGCCTCGTGGTAAAGAAAATTCCACTGCACCTTATACGCTGCCAGCACTCGTTCTCGCCGAAGAACAGCGATACCGCACCGCTTATGATTTTGAATCCCCCGTGGTGGCCGCGGAAAACGGCGGCTTCCTGGAATCCACGGTGAACGCGTTGGGTGAACAATACCAACGGGCACGTTCCTTCGATGCCAGCAACTTTGGGCCGGTCGAGGTGTTATCGGGTACTTATCCTGAGCTGGCAGGGGCACTTCCAGGTGTGGAACCAGTAGGGCTGGATCAACTTATCGATACCGTTACTGAATGGGTTTACGATGACTAGTTCTGTCTACCTCAGGCTAGCCGGGCCCGTGCAGTCCTGGGCGAAACCAGCGGTAACTGGCAACCTAGTACGCACTAATCCAGTACCGACGCAATCGGCATTGCAAGGACTGGTGGCCGCGGCTTTAGGCGCACCGCGCGGGCAGTGGCCAGCGTGGCTCAGTGAGATTGATTTCCGAGTCCGTGAAGATCACCCGCCGCAGTTCGTGGATGATTTTCACACCATCGGCTCGCGTGAGGACGAATGGGATTTTCGACGACGTCTGGCCATCACCCAAGGTCTGCCGACACGGTCGGCGAAAAAACTAGCTTACAAACCTGGGGTAGGCGCCACCGTCATTTCCCAGCGCACCTACCTCGCCGATGCTGAGTTTCTTGTGCAGGCAACAGCGCCAGCACACACTGAGGAACTCGATTATGCCTTGTCACACCCCGAATTCTCCATTTATTTGGGGCGCAAAGCTTTCGCAGCATCCTTTCCGTTTTATCTGGGAGTCGGTGATGCTAGTTTGCTCACCCAGCTGCCCGCGTTGACTCGTAATGAGCAAAAAATAACTAATGGAAAAGTTTCGGTGAAGCTCTACCAACACGCACTCGGACAGGCAGCCGCACCGGCACAGACCATGGTGCCTGCAGCACGAAGCCGTGCAGAATGGATGGATAAACTGCGTCCATTCGAGTTGGTCCGTCGACAGACGCAGCACTAGTGACAAGCCACTAGTGAGAAGCTAGGAGAAACCGCCGCACGGTCAGCCCTTACTCGAGCACAGTCACTAGACTGAAGTATATGCAGCGCTGGGTCATTCACATCGACATGGACGCGTTTTTCGCTTCCGTCGAGCAGCTGACCCGGCCCACTCTGCGCGGCCGCCCCGTCATCGTCGGTGGCATGAATGGCCGGGGAGTCGTCGCCGGAGCTTCCTATGAAGCCCGCAAATTCGGGGTGTCGTCTGCGATGCCCACGTATCGGGCACTGCAACTCATCGGCTTTGGTGCGGTACAAATCCAGCCGCGCAAGGCCGTGTATTCGGCTGCCAGCAAGCGCGTATTCGAGCTGATTCACCAGCGCGTGGACCTGGTGGAACAACTCTCTATCGACGAAGCGTTCATGGAACCTGCCGAACTCATCGGAGCCACCGCGGCAGAGGTCAAAGACTGGGCGGATAGCCTGCGCGCAGAAATCAAAGATACCACCGGTTTGCCGTCGTCGATCGGCGCGGGCTCCGGAAAACAATTCGCGAAAATCGGCTCAGGCCAGGCGAAACCGGATGGCTCCAAGATCATTCCTGTCGACGAAGAACTGGAATTTCTGCACCCGCTGCCCGTCGGCAAGCTGTGGGGTGTCGGGCCAGTCACGGCGTCGAAGTTGCAGTCCATTGGCGTGACGACGATCGGGGATTTGGCGAATATGAGCGAGCGCGAGGTAAAAATCTCATTGGGCAGCACCGTCGGCATGGACTTGTGGCATCTGGCGCGCGGCATCGACGAGCGCCCGGTGGCCCCGCGCGCAGAGGCGAAATCGCATTCGGCGGAACAAACCTTCGCCAAAGACCTGACCACCGCCGCGCAGGTGGACGAAGCCGTCGGGTGGGCCGCAGAATCAGCGCATAAGCGCTTGCTTGCCGACGGCCGGGGCGCGCGCACGGTCACGGTGAAGTTGAAGATGGCGGATTTCCGCACCGAAACTCGCTCGGCCACCCTCCCGTATGCCACCGATGATGCGGAAACCTTGCGCGCGGTCGCCGGGACGGTCGTGCGCTATCCGGCAGAAACCGGGCCGGTGCGGTTGGTCGGTGTCGGGTACTCCGGCTTAGAAACCGCCCGGCAAGACGTGCTGTTTCCGGAACTCGACCGCGCGGCACAACGACAGGTCACAACAAGCGCGAGTGGTGGCCTGAGTATGGAAGAGCCGACCATGGTCACCGGTATCCCAGGCGCAGACGGGGGAGCGGTTCCGGGGGTTGTAGAAGACGCGGCGGCCGAACAAGCCAGTGCGCCTGAGCTTCCCGGCAGCCACTGGCGCGCAACTCAGGATGTGTTCCACCCGGATTTCGGCCATGGCTGGATCCAAGGCAGCGGGCACGGGGTGGTTTCTGTGCGTTTTGAAACCCGAGCTACTGGGCCCGGGAAAACCCGCACCTTCGCCGCCGATGACCCGCAGCTGGTGCCGGCGGACCCGCTCGATTCACTAGCGTGGGAGGACTGGCTAGCAGAAAGTCAGCTTTAGTCGAAACGACGGAATAATTCTTCCGGGTTGGTCTTAGTAGCCAAGGCAATAATCAGTGCCAGGCGGGCTTGACCTGGGTGCACTGTGCGCGCAGAAACCGCGCCGTGCTCGGCTAAGGTCGCACCGCCGCCGCCACCGCCGTAGGCCAACGTCACCGAACCCTGTGGCACTCGCGTGGCTACGACCACCGGGATGCCCTGCTGCACAGCGCGCCGGGCGGCATGCCCGAGCTCTGCCGACATATTTCCGGAACCAAGTGCCGCAATGACTAGACCATCGGCCCCGGCTGCCACAGCGTGCTCCAGCAATTCCGGGGTGGCACCAGGATAACCAGCAATGATGGGCACAAAATAACCAGATAGGGCAGGGAGTATAGGGGAGGAAGTAGAAGTCAGCGGAGACGGCTGCGAGGTTTCTGCTGGCACTATTTCTAGTGGCACTGTGTCTAGTGACACCGCGGGGCCGTGGGCTGAGAAGGCTTCGAGTTCCGATGTGTGCCGTTTGTGTACAGCTGTAGCAGGCAAGTTTTTCCCGGCGAAATGCACCTCGGCTGCACTGGTTCCTACCAGTTCCACCGCGCGGTTGATAGCGCCTGCCAGGTTCGCTGGGCCGTCAGTCTCCGGGTGATCAAAAGCACGCTGGGCGCCGGTAAAAACCACCGGGGCGCCGTGCACCAGCAGAGCCGTGGCGAAAGCGGATTCCTCCATGGAATCGGTGCCATGTGTAACCACCACCGCCGAGACTTCCGAATCAGCTACTTGCTCCGCGATTGTGGTTAGCAGTGTGTCCAGCTCCGGTAGGCCAATCGATGATGAATCTAACTGCAGCGTATCGTGGATGCGAAAGCTCAGGTCGTCGGCAAGCGAATTTCGTGTGGCGTCGACAAGCTGGTTGCCGCTGACCGTCGGCACGAGAGCCCCGGTGTTATCGGCGGTGCAGGCGATGGTGCCTCCGGTGCAGATGATGGCGATCTGGCGAGTCATAAATTTAAGTATAAAAGGCGCACGGGTAAGATTTCTTCGAGCGCTCCGAGTCTGAACGCTGTGGCCCCTGCATACGCTGTCGCGTGCACGCTCCGGCTTCGTACTCGATAACGCCGATGTCTATTTTGGAGGATAAACCGTGAAATTCACGAAAACGAGCATCACCGCCGCCACTATTGGTTTGGCATTGACCCTTGCAGCGTGCTCTGACGACGCCGAAAATGCGGACACCGCCGCCGAAACCACCAGCAACGCAGAATCGAGCACCAAGGCGGAAAGCGCCCCGGTTGATCTGCCAACTGCAGAAGAGCTCAACGGCGTTTTGCAGCGTGCATCTGATCCGAATCTCCCGGCAGAAGAGCGCACCAAGACTGTCGAAGGTGGCGAAAATTTCCCGGAACTGTTTGACACGTTGGCAGCCGCGAAGGTCGAATCTGGGGCTAACTTCGAAGTGCAATCTGTTTTCCCTGGATACACCGATGACACCGCGTTGACCATCGTCGGCTACACCATGCCGGATCGTGAACCACAGACCGCCGACAACGTCGAGTTCATCCACCAAGACGGCCAGTGGAAGCTCTCGCGCGAATGGGCTTGTGTCTTGGTCACCAACACCGTGGAACCGGAGCAGGTGCCGGAGATGTGTCTGCATGACGGCGTCGACGTGCCACCAAACGAGGCAGAAGTTATCGAAGAAGGCCACCCTGGCCATCCTGAGGGGCACGATGAACACGCAGAACAACCGGCAGAGCAGCCTGCGCAGTAGCTAGCTTTCCGGACTAGCATTTGTGGCGAGTAGGCCACACGGCCACACGGCCACACGGCTCACGCGGTTTGCGTGGCTCGTGCGGCAGGGCAATCTGCCGCATGGCGTCGGCAAGCACGACGCCGATACGTGAGACGCTGATAAGTGCGACGCCGATATGCGGAAGGCCGCCCAACACCAAGTACACGGTGTGCGGGCGGCCATTGTCTTGCCTGCTGGTTGTTGCCTGCCAGTTGCTGGTTGTGTGATTTTTAGTTCACGACGGGCGCCATCCAGGACAGAATGTTGGTCTGCAAGAAGACAAGGGTGCAGAGTCCGATCAGCAACACGATGGAGTAGCCGACGACGGACTTGAAGATTGCGCTTTCTTTGCCCTCCAGGTTGACGGCGGTAGCGGCAATGGCCAGCGACTGTGGCGAGATCATCTTGCCGACGACACCACCGGTGGTGTTCGCTGCCAGCAGCAGGTCTGGGTTCAGGCCAATGTTATTTGCGGCGGTGACCTGCAGGTTGGCGAATAGCGCGTTGGCGGATGTGTCGGAACCGGTAATCGCGGTACCGACCCAGCCCAGAACCGGTGCGAGGAAGCCGTACACTGCGCCGAGCGAGGCCACATAGGTGCCCATAGCCACGGTCTGGCCGGAGTAGTTCATGACGTACGCGAGTGCTAGGACCAGCACGATGGTCAGAGCGGTCCAGCGCATCTTGTATGCGGTGCTGGTCAGCTCGCTGACGACGTCGCTTGCTTTCACGCGGAATTTGCCGTTGTGGTTGAAGATGCCGTATGCAACGGCGACGATGATGCCAGAAATCAGCAACAGCGTACCCGGGTTGTTGATGATCTTGAATGTATATGAGGTGTCGATGACACTGCCAGTCGCGCTGACGAGGCGGTCAGTGAGCAGTGGCCAGGCGAAGGAAATCTTTGGTTTGTCCAGGATTCCTGGGATGGTTTCTCCCAGGTTGGCCAAGCCGAAGATGACGGTCACGACGGCGTACGGCATCATGGCCATCCACACGCGGTTTTTGGTGAGAACTTCGCCATCGTCTTCGCGCTCTGGGATGTCGAGGCGCTTGCGCATCGCGGCAATGCCCTTCGGCTGCCAGACACGCAGGAAGGCGAAGGCGGCACCCAGTGAGACCAGGCAGGCGACGATGTCGGTGAGCTGGTAGGCGAAGAAGTTCGACGCCCACCACTGTGCGATGGCGAAGGCACCGCCGATGACTGCTGCGGCTGGGGCGGCTTCGCGCATACCGCGGGTCCCGTCGAGGATGAACAGCAGGATGAATGGCACGAAGAAGGCAAAAAATGGTGCCTGGTGGCCGACGATAGCGGCGATGTTTTCGGTCTGCTCGATGGTACGGCCACCGACGTTACCTGCGGTGGTAATCGGGATGGCGACGGCGCCGAAAGCTACCGGTGCGGTGTTGGCCAGCAAAACGGTGGTCGCAGCCTTGAGCGGCTTGACTCCCAAGGCCAGAATCATGGTAGCGGTGATAGCTACCGGTGCGCCGAATCCGGCGAGTGCTTCCAGCAAGCCACCGAAACAGAAAGCGATGAGGATTGCCTGGATGCGGATATCACCGTTGCCGAGGGCGTCGAATGTGCGACGTAGATCCTCGAACCGGCCAGACGCCACGGTGACCTGGTAGAACCAGATCGCCATCATAATGACCCAGACGATAGGCAGCAAACCGAAGAGGCCACCGCGGAATGCCGAGGAAATCGCGGCGTCGACAGGCATGCTCATGCCAAAGATTGCGATGAGCAGGGCAGCCAGCAGTGCTGCGGCGCCGGAGGTGTGTGCGCGTGCTTTCACGAACAACAGCATGACGAAGAAGGTCACCAGTGGAACGGCGGAGACGAGCGCTGTGAGCCCGAGGCTTCCTCCGATCGCTTCGGTATTAACCATAAATTGGTTCATGGGAGACACTCCGAACTGTGAGGTGGATAAAAAGCTTCGTAGTGAGGTTGTAAGGCCGTAGCGCTGAGGCTGGCCAACGGGCCTTGGGGCCTCTCCGTACGAAGTTTTACGTGGTGAGACGCGAATGCGGTGGCGGCAACAGCGGCGTATGCAGCAGCGCATGCAGTGTGCGACCGGCACGTAATCAGATATGTAGTTGAAGCCCAGGGGGCAGGTATTTGTTTTGGTAGCAGAAACAGGCTTGCCACGCGGGAATTCCGTTTCTGCTTTCGAAATACTGCTTGTGGCTAAATCGATTCAGTTATCCCGATGCTGGGGTTGAAGCGGTAATTCAAGTCACGAAAATGACGTTAACACAGCGTAATTCACGAAATTGAATTGCCTGCAAAACCCACTTCTTAGGGATTGATATCTGGGATTGATATGCGTGGCTGGTGTGCGTGGCTGGTGCATGGGCACGGGGTGCTTGCCGACGAATGGGTGGATTCGAGCGCTCGTTTGTTTTTCCTGTTCGGACATACGTCGTTCGAATATATGTGCATGGTTTCGACGGTGGGTGTGAGGGGATGGTTTTAGTGTTTGGTGCAGACTTCGGTTGAGTCCTGCTTCTAGGGGCTCAATACGTTTTCGAACACTATTGCTTAATCTAAGTCCATTAAATAGGCTGAAGTTACTACTTGTAGAAAATGATTTCGGGGGAGGGGATTATGTATAGTCGCGATAGCGAAAGCCACAAAGATCACCACAGTGACAATCACAGAAACAATCGCAGCGATGACAACAACAATGATTGTGACGATGACGTTGCGGCTTTGCCGCGGTTTCCGGAACCGTTTTATTCTCACTGCAACCCTGATAACCAGCAAGCGTTATCTGGATTACAGCTGCGGCGGCAGGAATTCTATTTCTGGCATGGACTGATAGATACCAACCACAGTGATGTTGATGAGCTTTTTACCGGCCTGGTAGCAGATACCGGGCTCTCGCCGTACCGGGTCGAACAACTCGTGCATGCTTTTGTACGCATGCGAGAATTGCCAAAGTTGTATGAGATAGCGACTCGGATGTGGCATATCGATCTAGAGCGCTGGATTTCTATTGACCGGGCGATGGATAAAGCTGGCGATGCCGACGCATCCCTTTACCGGCATATTGACGCAATGCTGGTGAAATACCTTTGCCCAAAGAAACCAGGGCAGGTGATGCCCACAAAAAATGCGATTGCGCGAAGAATCAGCAAAGAAATCGAAGCACTGGATTCTACGGTCGCTGACAAACCGCGACAGGCTGACCGGAAAGATTTTGAGCACTTCGATATTCCCATTAGTCAGCGTAGCGGTGATAATGCGCGGTGTTTCCGCTTCGATACAGATGTGGCAACATTCGCCACAATCGATGCGCGGATTCGGGCGCACGCGAAAGACACAGGGCTTTCGATGCGTGATGCCACTGTGGAATTACTCCTTGGCGCTAGTGGGCCGAAGGTGAGCCTGCAGTGCTATCGGGCTAGTGATGTTCCCGGTGCCCCAGTGTTTGTTTCCACGGATACAGCGACTGCGACTGGTACAGGCTACGAGGTGGTATTCGGCAAGCAAGCTGAGGATCTTGCTAGTCAGGCAACCAAAATTGTGGATGCCGATGATGCACTGACCTTACAGATGGCCGGTTATAGGGTTAGTCCCGCGATCCGGTCGGCAGTAGTCGGCAGGGATGGCACGTGCCGGTATCCCGGTTGTAGCAAACCTGCAGCAACATCGCAGTTGGATCATGTCATTGAATACGACGAGGGCGGGCCAACTACACCTGCGAATTTGGTGGCGCTGTGCCAGCATCACCACAACATCAAAACGGATCGTCGAGCCCGGCCTATTTTTGAACCGGCTTCAGGAACTGTGGTGTGGTTGTTTGCTGACGGTTCGTGGTCATCAACTGAGCCCAATGGTCCGCTGGCGAATTCGCAGCGGAAGTGGGTGTGCACGGTGGCGGACCAGGCTGCACGCTACCGGCAAGAGCGCCGGGAACAAGCCCAAGCGGACAAGATTCGGCAAGAAAAACATAAGGCCGACCGGATGGCGAAGATGCGTGAGCGTGATGCGCGGCGAAAAACCGAGCAGGCACAAGATTCTGCCCACAACGGCAAGTCTTCGAGGAGAACCTATTTCGGTGTTGGTGCTGGTTCGGGCTTTGGTGCTGTATCCGGTCCGATTATTAATCCGTTTGAAGCAGCCCAGGACAGCACATATCGGCAGTACCGGAATGAAGAAGAAAAACAACAAGCCCAGCGTCGGCAAGCGTTATGGGATAAGGCACTGGGTTGGTTGGATATTTCGTTGGCGCGGTGTCGTGCTCGGATGGGTACAGATAAATCCTGTGCTACGGAGCGGCTGGAGTTGTTGGAAGAAAAAGCGTGGTTGGAAGCACTCGGACCGGAAGGGATAGATGACTATATCGCGGACAAGGAGAAAGCTGCGGCTAGCACAACCTATAGCGCCTCTGATGAGCCACCATTCTAAAGATTCGCGCGTACGCCTATTTCTTATCCGCCTACTTCGCTGCCTACTCTGCGCTGATAAAGCGCAAGCGAGTCGAGGAATCCTGTACGACGCTGGCCTTGCCGCTGTCATTGCCGTACACCACGCGAGTGGTGAAGTCGAGTTCGCCGGAAACTGGCAACGGCTTATGCACATTAACAGTCAGCGAACCCGTCGAACGCGTATCCGTACTGGTTACGTTCAACGTGTCATCAGCAAACCCTTCCGCACCAGCGTGGCCCTCCAACGACAATGCACCCAAAGCAGGGCGCTGCTCGACGGCAACATTCAACGTGACCTCATCGCCAGAAATCTCGGTGACGGTAAACGTAGTGGTCTGCAACATCGTGGCCTCGCCAGCGACGCGCAAATCCACCGACCACTCCGCACCCACGCCAACCGGTTCCTCCGGAAATACCACCGGAGTAGAGACCAACTTCGTCAAAGACTGCTCCATGATCGCGCGGGCTTCATCGCTTGCTCGCTCTGGGGCAGCCAACAACAGCGTATTCAACTGGCCATTCGGCTCAGCCAACCAGCCGAAACCAAAACCATCAGCAGAGGTAATGTCTGCCGAATCACCAGAAATCTTCGGGTCCCGTACCCGGAAATCCACATGCCGCGAAGAATCCGCGCCCGGAGTGGACTCATCAAATCCCTCCGGAACCAACACGGAACCAGCAACCGGCAGGGTAGTAGTCACCATCTCACTAGCCTGGGGGGCCTCGGTGACCAACTGCTCATTACGCATCACCAGTTGCTCAAACCCCTCCGACACCTCGACATCAACTGCCTGCTCGGCGTCGACATCGTCATATTCCAAGGCCACGCGTTCACCCTCACCAGTGGAGGCAACTTCGATGCGTGGAGGGTCAATAGGCAAGCCGATCGCTTGCTCTGTGGCAGGGGCCGCACCGCGACGCTCACCAGCACTACCTGCGCTATTAGCGCTGCCGAGGTTACCGGAACCGTCAGCACCAGCCCCGTCATCACCGCACGCAGCCAACACCAGTGCAGAAGCGGTCAGCAAGGAGGCAGCAGTGACGCGTCGGGAAGCGCCAGAGCGTCGGGAAGAATTCCGTCCGGAAGAAGTCCGTCCGGCGGAAGCGAATCGAACAATAGCAGCAGCAGAAATCACGAACGCCAGTCTAACCAGCGCCGCGATTTCACGTAAAACCCCACTTTCAGGAACAATAAAACTCGTGACTAGGTTAAAAACGTTGCCAACTCGACGACGCGCACCCTACCTGCGGCTCATGCTGCTGATCATCGCGGCCGTCGTCGCGTTCGACCAAGCCAGCAAAATCGCCATCGAAGCTGCACTAGAACCCGGTCAAGCACTCCACATCATCGGCGACTGGTTCCGCTTCCTGCTGGTCTACAACCCGGGCGCGGCATTCTCGCTGGGCGGTGAATCATCGACCTGGCTGTTTACCACCTTCCAACTGGTCTTCCTCGTCGGTGTGCTCATCGCAGCACCGCGCATCGACGACCGATTCCAAGCAATCGCGCTGGCCATGGTCGCTGGCGGCGCGGGTGGCAACCTCGTGGACCGGCTACTGCGCGAACCCGGTTTTTGGTTCGGCCACGTGGTGGATTTCATTTCCGTGGGTGATTTCGCCATCTTCAACGTTGCGGACTCATTCATTACCGTCGGCGTCGCACTGTTTTTGATCGCGGTATTCACCGAAGAACGCCGCGCACGTAAGGCTGATTCTCAGGAGGCCGACGATGAGCACTAATTCTCGCGAAACCCGCTCACTTCCGGTGCCGGAAGGCCTAGCCGGCATGCGTGTCGACGCCGCGCTGGCCAAGTTGCTTGGGCTCTCACGTACAGTCGCGGCCAGCTTGAGCGCGGACGGGGACGTGCTTGTCGACGGCACGATCGTCGGCAAGTCTGACCGCCTGCACGAAGGAGCCTGGCTGGAGGTCACGCTCCCGGAACCGGCGAAACCACTGGTGCCGAAGGAAGAACTCGTCGAAGGCATGGAGATTCTCTATTTCGATGATGACCTGATTGCCGTGCACAAACCTGTCGGCGTGGTTGCGCACCCCACCGTCGGCTGGGAAGGCCCGACTGTCGTGGGAGGCCTAGCTGCGGCCGGTTTCCGCATTTCGACGTCCGGCCCGCCGGAACGCAAGGGAATTGTGCAACGCCTTGACGTCGGCACCTCGGGGGTGATGGTGGTCGCCGCCTCAGAGCGTGGCTACAGCAGCCTGAAAAACGCATTTCGCCAGCGCACTGTTTCCAAAACCTATCACGCGCTGGTGCAAGGGCTGCCGGATCCGATCGAGGGCACCGTGGACGGTTCCATCGGACGCCACCCGAGTTCCGGATGGAAATTCGCGGTCACCGACGACGGCAAACGAGCCATCACCCACTACCGCTTGCTCGAAGCATTCCGGGAGGCCAGCCTGCTGGAGATCTCCCTGGAAACTGGGCGCACCCACCAGATTCGCGTGCACATGTCCGCGCTTGGCCACCCGTGTTGTGGTGATCCTATGTATGGCTCCGATCCGAATCTTGCGCAGCGCCTGGGGCTTAACCGGCAATGGTTGCACGCGGTCAAGGTTGGTTTTCACCATCCTGCCGACGGGCACTGGATGGAAATCGAGGCGCCGTACCCGGATGATCTTGCCGACGCCCTCGGCAAGCTGCGGCAGTAGTTGCGGGGAAATGGGCACACGATGTTTACCCGCACTCTCGGCGAACTGCTCGTCGTTACCTCGCTGCTTGCGGGGCTGCTGTGGTTGGCCGGCGGCGATGATTACACCCGCCCGCGGCCTTTCGCTGGCGATCACCTGGGCCAGCACGCACAGCAGACCGATGCCGAGTATCAATCGCTTGCCGACGACTCCCTGGCCGCAGCACTCGCCGGCGCGCCAGGGCATAATGCTTTCGCGATGGTGTCTTTCACCGAACCGCTCACCAGTGCAGAAGCAGGCGAACTCGTCGCGGATCTCCACCGTGTTGGCACTGTCATCACGCAGGATTTACAGATCCTAGCCCTGCCGGAACCCACCGATGCCAGCACACACAGTGCGGCAGGCGCTCGTGGCGAGGTTTTTGCGAATGTTCTCGCTGCCTCCTCAGGTGCGACAACACCGGGTGTCATCGCCATCGTTGCCTATGACACTCCGAGCCGCCTAGCACCGCTGGTGCACACCCAGCATGTCTATGCTGTCGAGGTATTGCCGCCTGATGCAGTATTCGGGCAGTTCGGCATCAGCCCACCGCAGGTTACCTTCCATCCGTCCGCGAACGTCGGCTAGAATTCAGGGCTATGAAGAAGCGAGAATCGATCACGTTTAGCGTCGCACTGTTGGCGATTTTTGCGGGCTGTTTCAGCTTGGTCATTGGCGTGTTTAACGGCTCTTTTGCCTGGCCAGGCCTTCTTGCGGCACTCTTGGGTGCGGTTGCTGCTTTTTATGTTTTACGAGCTCACGCGCGTGCAGAACAGGCACTGGAGTCCTAGCCGATTGGCGTTAGAATAACTCCATGGCTAAAAACTCCTCTTTCGTTCATCTGCACAATCACACCGAATTTTCCATGTTGGATGGTATGGCGAAGGTGGATTTGCTTTCGGAAGAGGTTAACCGGCAAGGAATGCCTGCCGTCGGCATGACCGACCACGGCAATATGTTCGGTGCCGATGCGTTTTATCGTCGCATGACGTCGAAAGGCATCAAGCCGATTATCGGTATCGAGGCCTATATGGCCCCGGAATCCCGCTTCAATAAAAACCGCGTGCGCTGGGGAACCCCGGATCAAAAACGTGACGACGTCTCCGCCTCCGGTGCTTATTTGCACCAGACGATGCTCGCGGAAAACGCTACGGGCTTGAAAAATCTGTTCAAGCTGTCCTCGCTGGCATCCTATGAGGGCCAGCTTGGTAAGTGGCCACGCATGGATGCCGAGCTGATCGCCGAGCATGCCGACGGCATCATCGCAACCACCGGTTGCCCGTCGGGTGATGTACAGACCCGCCTGCGCTTGGGCCAATTTAACGAGGCCTTGGAAGCCGCGGCGATGTGGCAGGACATCTACGGCAAGGAAAATTATTTCCTGGAGTTGATGGATCACGGTCTGGACATCGAAAAGCGCACCAGGGATCAGCTGCTAGAGATCGGCAAACGCCTGGACTTGCCGCCACTGGTGACCAACGACTGCCATTATGTGTTGCAATCGCAAGCAAAAGCCCATGAGGCGATGCTGTGTGTGCAGACCGGCAAGACGTTCCAGGACCCGGATCGTTTCAAGTTCGATGGCGACGGCTATTACATCAAATCCGCGGCGGAAATGCGCGAAACCTGGGATCATATGGTTCCCGATGGTTGCGATAACACGTTGTGGATTGCTGAGCGCGTCGGTGATTATTCCTCCATGTGGGAAGAACACTCGCATGACCGCATGCCGGTGGCGGATGTGCCAGAAGGCTATACACCGACTACCTGGCTGCATCACGAGGTCATGGAGGGCCTGGCAGAACGATTCCCGGGCCAGGAGGTGCCTCGTGAATACATTGAGCGTGCAGAATATGAAATCGAGGTCATTGACGGCAAAGGTTATCCGTCGTATTTTTTGATCGTCGCCGAGATCATCAAATATGCCCGCTCTGTGGGCATATGGGTGGGCCCGGGTCGTGGTTCGGCTGCGGGCGCACTGGTGGCCTACGCGCTGACGATCACCAATATCGACCCCATCGAGCACGGGCTGTTGTTCGAGCGTTTCTTGAACCCGGAGCGTCCGTCGGCACCCGATATCGATATCGACTTCGATGACCGCCGGCGCGGAGAAATGATCACCTATGCCGCAGAACGCTGGGGTGAGGACAAGATCGCGCAGGTGATCACCTTCGGCACGGTGAAAACCAAGCAGGCGATTAAAGACTCGGCGAAGGTGCACTTCGGGCAACCCGGTTTCCAGATGGCCGACCGCATCAACGGCGCGCTGCCAGCACCGATCATGGCGAAAGATATTCCGCTGTCGGGCATCATGGATCCGGAGCACGAGCGCTATTCCGAGGCCACCGAGGTGCGCAACCTCATCGAATCCGACCCGGACGTGAAAAAGATTTACGACACCGCCCGCGGGTTGGAAGGGGTAGTGCGCCAACCCGGCGTGCACGCGTGTGCGGTGATTATGGCGTCGGTGCCGCTGATGGAACACATCCCGATGTGGAAGCGCAACGCGGATGGTGCGATCATCACTGGGTGGGATTACCCGGCTTGTGAGGCCATCGGCCTGCTGAAGATGGACTTTCTGGGGCTGCGTAACCTGACGGTGATCGGTGATGCGTTGCGCAATATCCGGCAGAACCGCGGCGAAGAAATTGATCTGGAAACACTCACGCCTGACGACGACGCCGTCTCTGAGGTGTACCGGCTGCTGTCGCGTGGCGAAACTTTGGGTGTGTTCCAGCTGGACTCCACGGGTATGCAAGAGCTGCTGAAACGCATGAACCCGACGGGCTTTAAAGACATCGTCGCCGCGCTTGCGCTGTATCGGCCAGGCCCGATGGGTGTTAATGCCCACTTGGATTATGCCGACCGTAAAAACGGACGGAAACCGATTACCCCGATTCATCCGGAACTGGCGGAACCACTGGAAGAGATTCTGGCAGAAACCTATGGTTTGATCGTGTACCAGGAGCAGATCATGCGTATTTCGCAGAAACTCGCGAATTACACTGCTGGTGAGGCGGATGGTTTCCGAAAAGCCATGGGTAAGAAGAAACCGGAAGTATTGGCCCAGCAGTACGAGAAGTTTTCTTCCGGAATGGCAGAAAACGGCTATTCCAAAGATGCCTGCGATACCTTGTGGGGCGTTATCGAGCCATTCGCGTCCTACGCGTTCAACAAATCGCACGCGGCGGGCTACGGGCTGGTCTCGTTCTGGACGGGATACCTGAAGGCCTACTACACCGCGGAGTACATGGCTGCGCTGCTGACTTCGGTGGGTGATAAGAAGGACAAATCCGCGATTTACCTGGCAGACTGTCGCCACCTGGGCATCAAGGTGATGCCGCCAGATGTCAACGAGTCGGATGTCGAGTTCATGGCTGTCGGCAAGGATATTAGGTATGGCATGGGCGCGGTGCGCAACGTCGGTACGGAAGTGGTCAACTCGATTATTAAAACGCGCAAGCAAAAAGGTGCCTACCGTTCGTTCGGCGACTATCTGGACAAGATTGAGCTGTTGCCGTGCTCGAAGCGGATTACCGAAGCCTTGATCAAAGCCGGTGCTTTTGATTCGTTGGGGCATCCGCGTAAGGGGTTGATGCTGATCCAGGAAGATGCCGTCGACTCGGTGCAATCGACGAAGAAGGCCGCGGATAAAGGTCAGTTTGACCTGTTCGCAGGTATGGGTGGCGATGATAACGAGCAAAACGCGTTTACGATTACCGTCCCGGACGAGTCGTGGGAGCGCAAGCACGAATTGGCGCTTGAACGAGAAATGCTGGGGTTGTATGTTTCTGGTCACCCGCTCGACGGCTTCGAACAAGCACTGGCTGCCTATACCGATACCGCGCTGACGACGGTGGTTTCCGGTGAGCTGCGGCCGAAGCAAAATGTCGTCATCGGCGGCATTATTTCGAATGTTGACCGGCGTTTTTCCAAAAAGGACGGTTCGCCCTGGGCGATTGTCACCATTGAGGATCACCATGGCGCGCAGGTGGATGTGTGGGTGTTTAGCAAGGCTTATTCGCTGGTCGCCGAAGACATCGTCGAGGACAATATCGTCCTGTTCAAAGCCCAGATCCAGGTTTGGGGTGACGGTGACCAGAAAGTCATCGGTAACGATATGCGCGTGCCCGAACTGGGACGTGGTGGGGGAGCAGGCTTACCGTTGCGCCTGCACCTGAGCACGCAGCAGTGCTCGATGGAAGCGATTGCCGCGCTGAAATCTGTGCTGCTGGATCACCCGGGTGATACCGAGGTGTACTTGACGCTGAGCCACGGCGAGGCCGAGGAAGTCTTGGTACTGGGAGATCACTTGACAGTGGAGCGCTCGAATAACTTGATGGGGGATCTGAAAGCCACGATGGGCCCCGGCATCGTGATGGCACAGACCTAGTGATGCTGGAGACCTAGTTATGACGCAGACCTAGTGTGGGGTGGTTACAATAAGTTGCTATGACGACCTCGCAGACTGCCGCTAGTTCCCCTGCTCATTTCGAGCCCATCCGGGCTGCTGATATTCAGCTTGCGCAGTCGCGAATTTCCAGTGTCATTGCGCCCACCCCGCTGCAATACTGTCCCCGGCTATCCCAGGAAACCGGCGCTGAGGTGTTTCTGAAACGCGAGGACCTGCAGGATGTGCGTTCCTATAAAATCCGGGGCGCCTACTATTCGATCGCGAAGCTGAGCCAGGAAGAACGCGAGGCCGGAATCGTGGCCGCATCCGCCGGAAACCACGCCCAAGGCGTGGCTTATGCCTGCCGCACCATGGGAATTAAAGGCCGCATTTTCGTGCCGACGAAAACCCCGAAGCAAAAACGCAACCGCATCGAAGTCCACGGTGGTGATGCCATCGAACTCGTGGTCACTGGGGCAAACTTCGACGAGGCGGCAGCTGCTGCCCGTGCGGAAGCGGAAAAATACGGCTCCACCGTCGTCGAGCCATTCGATGCCCGCGATACCATCATCGGCCAAGGAACCGTAGCTGCCGAGATCCTCTCGCAGCTTTCTGCTCGCGGCCACAGCCTTGATACCGTCGTCGTACCCGTCGGCGGCGGTGGACTATTGTCCGGAATCACCAGCTATTTCGCGGATATGGCACCGCACGCCAGTCTCGTCGGCGCTGAACCACGCGGTGCTGCCTCTCTGGATGCCGCGTTTGAGGCAGGGGAGCCGGTGACGCTGGAAGACGTCGACCCGTTCGTGGACGGTGCCGCAGTCAAACGCATCGGCGCGCACCCGTATCAGGTAATTGCTGCCAACCGTGAGCGTATCCAGAACCTTAAGGTCTCCGAAGGCACAGTGTGTACCGCGCAGCTGAGTTTGTACCAAGACGAAGGCATTATCGCCGAACCAGCCGGTGCGTTGTCGGTGGCTGCATTGGGCCAGATGGATATCGCGCCAGGTTCGGTGGTCGTGTGTATCATCTCTGGCGGTAATAATGACGTGCTGCGCTATGCCGAGATCATGGAACGCAGCTTGGTGGACCGCGGACTGAAGCACTACTTCCTGGTTAATTTCTTGCAAGAACCAGGTCAGCTGCGGCATTTCCTGATGGAAATCCTCGGCCCCGATGATGACATCACATTGTTTGAATACCTCAAGCGCAATAACCGCGAAACTGGTGCGGCGCTGGTGGGCGTGGAATTGGGTGCTGCCACGGATCTGGGGCCATTGCTGGAACGCATGGAGGAATCGTCTATTGACTGCCAGCGTTTGCTGCCGGGTACCGCGGAATATGACTATTTGGTGAAGTAATGGCTGACAACGATCATTGTTATCAATTGCCCGCGGCTGGCGAATCGTTTCGCGCCGAGATTGAGATCAAGCGTTCACGGTTTATCGGCATCATTGAGCGTGTGTCAGACGATTCGCAGGCTCGAGATTTTATTGACCGTGTGCGGGCAGAATTTCCGGACGCCCGGCATCATTGCTCGGCCTATATGTACCGGGTGGAACAGGCAAACCCGGTGGAGCGTTCTTCTGACGACGGCGAACCAGGCGGGACGGCCGGTAAACCTATCTTGGATGTTGTCCATGGTTCCGGGATGCAGGATCTCGCGTGCGTCGTCGTCCGATACTTCGGTGGCATCAAATTGGGTGCAGGCGGGCTGGTGCACGCGTATTCGCAGACCGCGGGGCTGGCAGTAGAACAGGTGCAACGACGCTGGCGGTGCCTGCGCAATTTGTATACCGTGCGCTTCTCGCATACCGACGCACAGAAATACGAATCTGAGTTGCGCGCGAAAAATATCACGATCACCGACACGGAATACGGGGCTGATGTTACCTATACCTTGGCGGTGGACCCGGATGGTGTGGAGCAGCTCGAATCGCAGCTGGCTGCGTTGACTTCAGGTGCCGCGCAGTTAATCGAAGCGGGGACTGCCTGGGTAGAAAAGGCGGTAGACTAGACGTCCATGAGCATGCAACCAACTTCGCAGAACCCGATTGAACGGCGCAAGGCGGCCGTGCGCAAATACTCCAAAAACGGTGTGATCAGCGTGGGCGCAGGCATCGGTGGCGGCATAGTATTCGCGTTTTTGTTTTCTAGTTCGTCGTTCTGGTTGATTTTGGGTTTTATCGTGGCCGTTGTTGGTGGCGTCTACAACTACAGCAAGGTGCGCAAGATCATCAACCACAAAGACCATTACTAAAGTTTTTATGACTGCGAAACCCAATGAGCCTTCGGCTGCACCAGTGCGCATCGATGCCTGGTTGTGGTCGACGCGCTTTTTCAAAACCCGCGCCGAAGCTACTAAGGCGGTGAAAGCCGGGCACGTGTTGATTGGTGACAAGGTCGCAAAACCATCATCGCCGGTGGTCCCGGGCCTGCGGATTACCGTGTGGAAAGACGACCGCGAATTCCGCTTAGAAATCAACGCGACGGTATCCAAGCGCGTGGGCGCGAAAATTGCGGAGCATTGCTATATCGACCATTCGCCACCCGCCCCACCGAAACCACTGCAACCAAGTCTGCCGAAGCGTGATCCGGGGGCGGGGCGGCCGACGAAAAAGGAACGCCGCGACATGGAGAAATTTACTGGTAAGCGCCGCGGTTAGGTCGGGGCTAGGGTAGAGCGCACATGGCGCACAGCGGACGAACTGGCTCAACATAATTCGGTAGGAAAGCCGTGCGCAGCCACCAGCGGAGATTCGCATAATAACTCAGGACGGCCGACAATTCTGGATACAGCTTGCGTATTTTCTGCTGCCACCCGCAGCCAACCGGTAGCAGCCGGAATGGTGCATTCCGTGACTGCCACTAATGTTGTGATATCTGGGGCTAGAAAAATCAGGGCATCAGTGCCGAGTAATCGCGCGAGATGATCGTGCATTACCGATAGCAACCGTGGATGCGCCAGCCAGCAGGTCGCGGGCACTGGGTAGGAACGCAACTGAATGCCTGCTGGGGCAGAAGGCCCCAGTAGATCCGCTGCTGGCCGCGTCCAAAATTCGGTGCCTTGCGGTGTATGCGCTGCGCGTAAGACATTATCGGCGGCGACATCCCAGGCGCGGCGCATCGCGATATTGAATTCGGCTAATGCGCGGTGACTCAGCGTCATCTCATCGACGCTGAGCGTTACAGCGGTGGAGCGTGATAAGGGCAGGTGAGCCAGGGAATCGCAAAAACCATCGTCACTTAATCCGCGCTGGTCTATCCACGAAGTTGGCCGCATAACAGGCACACACTCGGCTAAAGCAGGAGGGCTGGGCGTCGATGCAGTTGTGGGAGCTGGTGGTCGAGCTGGTGCATTCGCCGGAACTGGAGTTGGTGCAACTGATGGTGGTGCAATTGGTGCAGGTCCAACTGGTGAAATGGTAGCTGCCGTCATAGGAACCCTTTCGCTGGAGTGTCACACCATTGGACTCTCATAACCCAGCGCGGGTTCCCGGAAACATCAGCAAAGTCAGAAACATCAGCACATTCAAAAACACCGGCAAGTTACGGCGTCACCACCGGACGCGAGGCCTTTTCTAGCAGCACAGCCACAGAATCAAACTGATAACCGGCGACGACGTCCAAGCCCATCTCGCAGGTACGGTTCGATGAAACGAAGGCGTCGTAATGCCGAGCATCCAAGCCGGTGCGTTCCTCGCGGGTGGCAGATTCCACCAACTCTGGGTGCAACAACCCGCGGTCACCAGCGGTGCCGCAACACATCGCACCGAACGGAACAGTCGCCCTTCCCGCACGATTGGCGACGGCGACGAGCGCGTCAGTCTGGTTCATGTGCTGGGTAGAACAGGCCGGGTGCACCGCGATGGTGCCCATGTCGTGATGGATTGGCAGATAGTCGATGACATCATCATGCAGCCACTCGACGATATCGATGATGCGCAGCTCGTCGTAGAGCTGCTTCGTCTCGGCATCCAGCACCTCGGGTACGCCGGACAACAAGCCGTGAGTGCAGCTGGAGGCATCGATGATGATCGGCAATGTGCCCCCATCGGACCAGTCGTGGAATTTCCGCACGATCGCGTGCGCCTGGTGGCTAAAGCCATCCTGGTAGCCTTTCGACGACCACGGCGTGCCGCAACAAAAACCGGTGACATCGTCGGGAATCCACAGCGACTGGCCGCTGCGGCGAGCAAGTTCCACCATGGCGCGCGGCAAGTCGACGGATTCGGGATCCGAACCAGCCGGCCGACCGAAAATACGGTTCACACAGGCCGGGAAATACACTGCGCTGGCACCGGCGCGTTCGGTAGCTGGCAAACGGTCCGCCGCCTGCGGCAAGGCACCAGGCACCGACGGCACCAGATCCGGGTTAATCACATTCCGGGCCACGTTGGCAGCCCACCCAGCAGCTTTTTCGCCGACCTTGTTCGCGCTGATGATGCCCGCCCGGGCCAGTTTTTCCACCACATCCCATTTTTCGGCGGTAGTCAAAGCGACCTTTTCCGCGCGCGGGGTGGTCTGATTGGCGCGCAGGTTCTTCATCACCGCACCGGTATCAATGCTAATGGGGCAGGGGATAGCACACGTACCATCGGCAGCACACATATCGACCGCGTCGTACTGGTATTCCTTCTGCAACTGCTGCAACACCGGGGACTCTGGAGCTTGCCGGGCCATCTCTCGGCGTAGCACGATGCGCTGGCGCGGAGTGACTGTTGCGTGCCGGGAAGGGCAGACTGGTTCGCAGAAACCGCATTCCACGCATGGGTTGATCTCTGCTTCCACACGTGGGAAAGATTTGAAGTTATGCAGGTGGTTATCCGTGCGGTGGGTTAGCTTCACATCTGGGGCCAGCATCGCGGTGGGATCGATCAGTTGTTTGGCCTCCCACATCAGATTCCAGGCGGCATCACCCCATTCTTGGCGCACGAACGGTGCCATGTTGATGCCCGTGCCGTGCTCGGCTTTGAGTGAGCCGTTGTATTTGTCGATCACCAGATCCGCGAGTTCGCGCAGGAACTCGGCGTATTTATCCTTTTCTTTCGGATCATCGAATTCCGGGATGAGGAAGAAGTGCAGATTACCGAAGGCGGCATGGCCCATGACCATTTCCGGGTAACCGTAGCGTGAGAGTAAATGCAGCAAATCGGCAGCAGCTGCACCGATCTGTGCTGGTGGGAAGCACACGTCCTCGGTGATCAGCGCCGATCCCTGCGGGCGGTCGGCGCCCAGCAGACCGAATAACCCATTACGGATAGCCCAGGCACCGCGGATGTCCGCATCACTGGTGAGAAATTCCAGTTCGGCGCCCAGCTCGGCGTCGGCAAGCACATCTTTGACGCGATCCATGGCCACGGCAAGCTCGTCATCATCGGCGCCACCGACTTCTAGCAGCAGGGCAGCGGACTCGTCGGAAATATCTGCCCACTCGTCTGGTGCTTGGTCGAAATTCTCCACGGATTTCTTCAGCACCGGCGCCACCAATAGTTCGCAGGCCCACGCGCCGGTCTCCATCAGCGGGGCGACGTAATTCGCAGCCTGGAAAAGGTCGGGCAGCATCACCCAGGCCACAGCCTTCTTCTTCGGCAATGCGACGGTAGCAAGTTCGCATTCGGTGAATGCGCCGAAAATACCTTCGGACCCGACCAACAGGCGCATCAGGATGCGTACTGGTTCTTCTTCGTCCAAGAACGCGTCCAAGCGCAGTCCGTTGGTGTTGCGGATAGAAAATTTCTCCCGCAAGTGTGTAACCAACTGCTCGTCGCTGCGGATCTTGTCGCGCAGTTGCAGCAGGCCAGCGTGCAGTTCCGGTTCCTGGGAACGGAATTTCGCGTCACCGGCGCGCGTGTCGACAATCGTGCCGGATGGCAACACGAATTCCGCCTGGCGAATGCTGTGATAGCTATCGTTTTCCAGCCGACAGCGCATGCCACCGGCATTGTTGGCGAGCACACCACCGATGGTGCACACCGACGTTGATCCTGGGTCCGGCCCCAGCATGAAACCATCGCGGCCGAGTACCGCCTGGGCATCACCGAGAATCACGCCTGGGCGCGACCACAACACCTTGCCGCCGTCGCGAACTTCCATGCCGGTGAAGTGGGTTTTCAGATCGACCAGTAGATCATCACCCTGTGCCTGGCCGTTGAGTGAAGTGCCAGCAGACCGAAACGTGATATTACGGCCATGATCGGTGGCATAGCGCATCACGCGCGAGAGATCCTGTGTGTTGCGGGGTGCGACGATGACCTGCGGGAGCAAGCGGTACGGGCCGCCGTCCGAGGCATAGCGGACTACGTCACTAATGCGTGCGTGCACGTTTTCGGCGCCGACGATCGCGCTCATATCGTCGACGAGCTGCTGTTTATCGGCGCGCAGGTGGGAGGTGGGCACGGCATCGCTTTGTGGCGTGGAGTTTTCTGGCCTGCCGTAGCTGCGTGGGTTGGGCGTGAGGAGCTTTTTCATAGCCCATACCTTATATTGCCTGAGTTGGCGCTTAGGGCTGGGCACGAATTTGGCTATCTTAAGCTAGAAAACCGGTTAGTTCTTGCCAGCATCTGCTCCGTCATTTTCTGTTCCAGGATTTGAATCCACATCACCTTCCACGGTGACGTTACCGGTGAGCTTCCACCCATCGCCTTCTTGGTATTCGAATTCTGGAGTGTCCAGCTCGTTGCCATACTTGTCGTAGCCCGGCGCGGGCTTGTTCTCTGCTTTCTCTAGTTTTTCTGCGGTGTCGGTTTTTTCCCAGCGGCGGGTACGCAAGCGTTTTTCGGCGGCGAAGTCATCGCCCATGCCTTTCAGCAGCGAGACCATGATGAAGCCTTGCATGATGAAAAACGGCAGCGCGACGATGGTGACTACTTCTTGGATCGCTTGAATGCCTGCGTCGTTGATGAACAGCAGAGCGGCGGTGACGACGCCCACAGCAATTGCCCACGCCACGCGGTAATAAGTAGGGGATTTGTTTTCTTCACCGGTGGCAAAAGTGTCCATGACAAGAGCCGCGGAGTCGATAGAGGTGATGAAGAAAATCGTGATGACAGCCAAAGCTAGCGTGCCGGATACGGCATACAGTGGGTACTGCTCTAATAGTGCGAACAGTGCAACTGGGGTATTGCCTTCTTCGACGACTGGGCCGGTGAGTACACCGGGATCATCCAGTTCCATCTCGATGGCGGAGCGACCAAATACAGAGAACCAGACGATGACGAAAATTGTCGGCAGAGCTAATACGCCACCGATGAATTCACGTACGGTGCGTCCGCGCGAAATACGTGCGATGAACATGCCAACGAATGGAGACCAACAGATCGTCCATGCCCAGTAGAACGCAGTCCATGAATTCAGCCAGCCTGGGTTTTCGTTGTACGAGTCCACCCAAAACATTAGTTCTGGGAGGCTGCTGGCGTACAAACCGAAAGCTTCGGTGGTGTGGTTAATGACTTTCAGGGTTGGTCCCATGGCCAGGACGAACAGCATGAGTAATACGGCGCCGACGATGTTCAGGTTGGAGAGGATCTTCACGCCTTTGTCTAGGCCGGTGGCAACCGACATTGACGCGATTACGGTAATGCCGACGATAATCAACACTTCGACCCAGCCGACTAGGGGCACGCCCCACATGATGTTCAGCCCAGCGTTAATCTGCAGCACACCAAGGCCGACAGAAACTGCCAAACCAAAGATGGTGCCGATGATTGACATGGCATCGATCAATTTGCCTGGCCAGCGGTAAACTAGACCTCCCAGAAATGGCGAAAATACTGAAGAAATGCGGGCGGGCATCTTACGTTTGTAGATGAAATATCCCATGGCTAAGCCTGGTAACACGAAAATCACCCACATGTGTGCGGCGAAGTGATAATAGGTATATTCGAAAGCCTGGACGATAGCTTCACGGCTCATTGAGTCCATGTCGCCACGGGGCGGGTTATACGCGTGGTGGATTGGTTCGGCGGCACCCCAAAATAGCAGGGTAGCGCCGAGGCCAGCGGCGAAAAGCATGGCGAACCAGACGGGCAGGGAGAATTCAGGTTCGTCTTCGTCGTCACCCAAACGCAGATTGCCGAACTTCGAGACGAAGATACCGATTAAAAAAACGAAGATGACCGAAAATCCGCCGATATACAACCAGGCAAAATTTTCTAGCAAACTATCCGAGACAGCGCCATAGAGATCACGGGCCCGGGTGCCGAAAGCGACCGTGCCTGCGACGAAGACCACCACGAAGATGGCGGCCGTGAAAAAGACGAAGGGGTCGGTCTGCAGCCGGAATCTGCGATTATTATGCGCGGAATCCGTCGGGGACCCAGTTGAGGAGGTAGAAGGTGCTGTCATGAGTGTCCTGCTAGCTAGGTGGGAATGGTCTAGCTGGGATTATACTCAGCTCCACCTCGTCAGGGGCAGAGTTGCAACCGGTAATTTACTGCGCCAGCCCTAGACTCACTGCGCCAGCCCTAGAACGGCGGCTGTTCGTCCAGCCCCAATACGTGCAGCAATTTTGAGGCCGGCCAGATGACAATATCGTGGCCTTTTTCGTTGAGCTCTTCGGCGCGTTTTTCCTTGGAGGTCTTTTTCGCCCATTCACCGACCACCAGCACGGTGGTTTTCTTGGTGACGTTTTTGCCTACCTGGCCGCCGCATTCTGCGATATCGGACCACAACCGGCCTTTATCATAGGGCTCGAATTCGCCGGTGAGCGTGACGTGCTGGCCAAAAAGTGGGTGGTCGGCATCGGCATCGTCGTTGGCTTCCGGCACCGTATCTGGGGTGGCCACGGCCTGCCATGGGGCGGGTTGGCCCCCGCCGGAGTTGCCTGCTTTCTTTCCTGATTTTTTGCTTGCCGACGACGCCTGGTCCTCGTTTTTGTTGCTTGCCCGGGCATGTATGCGGGCGGTTTTTTCGGCACCGCCGCCGGCAGTTTGGCTAAGATCGGTGCGCAACACCGGGCGGTGGGTGCCGTTGGAGATGCGGCCCAGCGCGAAATTTATGCCGGAGAACAACTCAGAAACGCTTCCACGATGGTGTTCGCGCAAGGCCAGTTGCACCAGGACGTCGCCAGTCAGGCGTGCTGCTGTGGCCGGATCTGTGTCCTGAGTCTTGGACTGGGAGCGAGCCTGGGGGCTAACTTGGGAGCGGTCCTGGGATTGGATTCCGGATGAGCCTGCACCATCTGCGCTGTCAGCGACCCCGAGTGCTCGGGCTACCGTGGCCAGATCGTGCTCGCGAACATCAATGACTGCCCGGGTGCTGGCTTCGCGGGCGAGTGCGAGCGTGCAGCCGTAGGTGAATTCCGGTGCACTGGTACCGGCGTCCACGAGCGCTCGGTGTAACAATGCAGCGTGGGCGAATCCGTTGTGTGTGATGAGCGGGCTGGAGCCGTCGGCAAGCGAATCTGTGGACTGTAGATACTCGGCGAATTCTGTTGCGCTGAAAGACTGCGCTTCGCCGGCTTGGCCATCGGTGTATTCGGTGGCGTGGACCAACGGCGCGGTTCCAGCATCAGCGGCGCCATTGCCAGTAGTAACGGCGAAGGCTACGAAATTCAAGCCTGCTACTGCGCCTTCCGCCGGGGCATTGCCTTTTTGCGCGTCGCGGATATCGGTGATGAATGACTGCAGTGCTTTGCGGCCGTTGTCACCAGGGGGAAAGACGATCTCTTCGCCGGTGCCACCCAGTCGTACACTGCCACAATTGAAAGCGGTGGGTTCGGTTGCGGATAAGCTGGTGATCTCGGAAATCGCGATGGTGGACACGGTGCGTGACTGCGAACCACGGTATAAAGCCGCGGACAATTCGCTGCGCATCACCGTGATTTCCTCATTCGATACCGTCAACGTGGCGTTATGGGCTTGAGTCACGACTTAAGTTCCTTCCTGATCATGTAACCGGGCGTGCAAGCCAGCTAATAACACGGTAATGCCGCGTTCGACGTCGTCGCTGCCGGGAAGATTCGTGCTTCTTGCGGTCCCGGGCAGTGTCGGCTTATTGGCCGGTTGGGTGGCTTCCAGAAATTGTTTGGCCGATTGCTCCATGATGCTCGCGCCAAAGACCAAGTGCAATGCAGAAGAAGTAGTAGCAGCAATATCCGCGGTGGTGTGGGCTTTGCTAAGGCCGTGTCCAGCCAGATTTAATTCATGGGTGATCGTGGCGGACAAGCTATCGCGCAATTGTGACCACACAGGTGAGCTGGGTTGAGCAGCCGCCGCATGCACGAGTTCGGCACCGTCGCGGTGGGCTAGCAGCGTCGCGTGCAGGGTGGTGCAGAATTCCTGCGGGCTGGGCAGTAGGTGTGCGGGCACAGGTTCGACAGCGCTAGCAAGCTCGTCGGCAAGTTCACAAACGGGTGCGATGATTTTGTGAGCTACTGCTGTAATTAGTTCTTGTTTGTTTGCGATATGCCAATAGAGAGTTCCCGCGGCAACGCCCAGGGAGCTAGCTACCCGCCGCATCGTCATATCAGCCAGTCCATAGGCGTCGAGAAGCTCTAAGGCCTGGTCGATGATGGTCTCACGGAATAGCTGCACAACTGCATAGTTTACGGTAATTAATTCGAGCAAACTTTCACGGGTTCATGCTGCAGAAAACGCTAATGTGCGCAGGCTGGAATGTATGCGAGAAAGCTCAGCGCGCACACCATGTTTCGCTCACAGCATATTCCGAGGGAGTTCTCATGTTTACCGTACGTTCCGGCTGTTAGCATTACGTGACGTTATATCTGAGAAGTCAATTTTTGCCGAATGGCGTGTTATTCCCGAGTATGCAAGGAGCATCCATGTCTTTGTCCCTGACACCCAAAAAAGCCATTGTGGCTGTCGCCGCGCTGGCCCCACTGATCGTGGCTGGGTGCTCGTCGGCCGACGAGGAGACCGCTGCGAAAAATACTTCAACGGTTACCAGCACCTCCCAGACCGCTACCGAAACCTCTACCGAGGACCCAGAGCACAAAGACGATAAAAACAAAGACCACAAAGACAACAAAGACCAAGACAACAAAGACAAAGAGAAAAAAGAGAAAGCTGAAAAAGAAAAAGCCAAAGATCAGCCTGCCGAAAATCAGCCAAAGCCACAGGATCAAGCCGCAAACGGTGGCCCCCTTGATCAGGGTGGACATTACGGCCAGCCGGTGAACCCTTTTGCAGGCGGAAACCCCCAGGACATCAACGTCGCGCCTGTGGAGGGTGGTCAGCCTGCTGACGAGCAGACGGTTGCCGAGATTCGCAGTCTGCTCGACGGCCAATTCGAGCAGACTAATCCGATAGACTTTTTCACCTATATGCCGAAAAACAGCTGCAGTGCCGTCTTGGATGAGATTGATGGTGGAGCCGATGCTTTCAAGGAAGAAAACGTGGATCCGGCAACCCGTGCGGCGATGGACAACCTCTTCCAGGTTGCCCCAGTTAACGCACACATCGAATCAGTCACTGACGTCCAGCGCAACGGTGATCGTGCCTCTGCAACGGTGACGATACGCAACCAGCAGGGCCCTGATACAGCTCTGTATCGCTTTCAGCACGAAGGCGGACAGTGGAAGTTCTGTAAGTAATTTATGCAACAGAAAATTCCGCGATGGCTCGGTGATCGTGCTGGCCTAATTGGACTGGGGCTGATTGTCTATTCCCTCGGCGGGGCAGTGTGGGGGCTTGTGCGCCCAACGTTTCCGGCGGAAGTGGTGAGTGCCGAGCGGATGATTCCGGATTATTCGGATTCCAGCCACTTCATCGCTTTTGCTTCTTTCGTGATAGCCGCCATTGTGCTGTCTGTGGTGTTGGCGATTTTTGCGTATCTCACGCAAGGTTCACGGAAATTTGTGGATCTGTTGTGGGTTGGGGTGGTGGCCTTGGCCGGGGCGGTGTCGTTTTTGGCGGTTGGCGATGTCGTGGGCATGAGTGTGCACGGCATTGGTTCGACTGATCAGCTGGCTCCGGGGACGACGATCACCACGGTGGCTGCTGTAAAGCCAGGTATTTCGGGTTACCTGGTTGCCCCGTTCGTGGCTATGCTGGTGTATTGGTCGTTACAGGTTCTTAGCCCTGCGACAGAACCCACAGAACCTGCAGACGATAACGGTCAGAAGGTTCAAAAGATCCAGCAGACCCATAAGGTTGAAAAAGACCTAAAAGACGCCTAGCCAGCATTAAGGAGCCACCACGGTGTTAAGCACGATCGACCTGCGAGGCCAGGTGCCCACCACCAGTCAGTTGCGGCGCAGTCTGCCGCGCGGCGGAACTGATATCACGTCGGTCTTGCCGACGGTTGCGCCGATTATTGATGCGGTGAAATCGGGCGGGGCCGACGCTGCCTTGGAATTTGGTGAGCGCTTTGATCGCGTGCGTCCGCGTTCGGTGCGTGTGCCCGCGGAGATCATGGACCGCGCTGTCGGTGGGCTGGACCCGGATGTGCGCGCCGCGATTAACGAGGCGATTGTGCGCACACGCCGGGTGCACCGGGAACAAAAGCCGTCCAGCCACACCACCACTCTTGCCGACGGCGCGCGGGTGACCGAAGTTTTCCGTTCCGTTGAACGCGTTGGATTGTATGTTCCGGGTGGCCAGGCGGTGTATCCGTCGTCGGTGATTATGAATGCGGTGCCGGCGCAAGAAGCCGGTGCGGAATCGCTGGTGGTGGTAAGCCCACCGCAGGAAGATTGCGGCGGTTGGCCGCACCCGACGATTCTGGCTGTCTGCCAGTTGCTCGGGGTTGATGAGGTTTGGGCTGTCGGTGGCGCGCAGGCTGTTGCTCTGCTGGCGTACGGCTCTGAGGCCTCTGATTCTGCTGATGGTGCTGGCGTGGCGTGTGAACCGGTCGACATGATCACCGGACCAGGCAATATTTATGTCGCTGCCGCCAAGCGCTTGGTGCAGGGCGTGGTCGGGACCGACTCGGAGGCAGGCCCTACCGAGATCGCGATTATTGCCGATCACACCGCGAACCCAACGTGGGTGGCTTATGACCTGATTTCGCAGGCAGAACACGATGAGATGGCCGCTAGCGTGCTTATTACCACCGACGAAGAATTTGCGAAACGCGTCAACGACGAGATTACGCAGCGTTATGGTGTCACCGCCAACCACACGCGCGTCGAACAGGCTCTGCGCGGACAGCAATCCGGCATTGTGCTGGTCGACGACATCGAGCAAGCCATTCGCGTCGCCGATGCTTATGCGGCAGAGCACTTGGAAGTACACACGGACAATGCGCGCGAGGTGGCTGAACGCGTGCGCCATGCCGGTGCAATTTTCGTCGGGGAGTATTCTCCGGTGCCATTGGGTGATTATGTTGCCGGTTCCAACCATGTGTTGCCCACCGGGGGCACGGCACGGTTTTCTTCTGGCTTGTCGACGCACACGTTCCTGCGCCCAGTCAACCTGATTGATTATGACCAGAAGGGTTTGCGCGCGGTCGCGGAACACGTCATTGCGTTTTCGCAGGCGGAGCAGTTGCCCGCTCACGGTGAGGCGATCCGGGCGCGGTTTGCTGAGGATCCAGCAAACACGGATACCAGCAGTACAGAGACTCCGGAGGGTTAAGTGATGGTCGATATTTCGCACTTGCCGCTGCGCGAAGAACTCCGAGGCCAGCGTGCCTATGGTGCACCACAGCTGGACGTTCCGGTTGCGTTAAACACCAACGAAAACCCGTATCCGCCATCACCGGCGCTGGTGGAATCGCTGTTGGCGGAGATCCAGCGGCTGTCTACCAGCTTGAACCGATACCCGGACCGTGATGCTGTGCAGCTGCGCGCGGATTTGGCGGATTACGTCACCCGACGCACTGGGGTAGACGTCACCGGCGAAAACGTCTGGGCAGCGAATGGTTCCAATGAGATCCTGCAGCAACTGTTGCAGGCATTTGGTGGTCCGGGCCGCAGCGTGTTGGGCTTCCAGCCGTCGTATTCCATGCATCCGATTTTGGCGGCTGGTACGCACACAGAATTTATCAACGTTCCGCGTCGCGCGGATTTCACCGTTGACATCGATGCCGCACTGGCTGCAATTGCTGAGCATCAGCCGTCGGTGCTGTTTGTTACCACGCCGAATAACCCGACTGGCACTCCGACCGGCCTGGACGAAATTGAACAATTGTGCCACGCCATGCATGGGGTCGACGGCATCGTGATTGTCGATGAGGCTTACGCGGAGTTTTCCGAAAGCCCGTCGGCGACCACGTTGATCGCGAAATACCCTGCCACACTGGTGGTCTCGCGCACGATGTCGAAGGCTTTCGATTTTGCCGGGGTGCGGTTGGGCTATTTCGTTGCCGATCCCGCCTTCGTGGAGGCCGTGCAACTGGTGCGCTTGCCGTATCACCTGTCAGTGCTAACACAAGCGGCCGCACGTGCGGCGCTGCGCCATGCTGATGAGACGCTGGCTGACGTCGGCAAGCTGATTGAAGGCCGCCACCGTGTCGTCGCTGAGCTGGAGAAACAGGGCTATACGGTGATGCCGAGCGAATCGAATTTCGTGTTCTTCGGCGATTTTCCTGATCAGCACGATGTGTGGCAGCAATTTTTGGACCGTGGGGTGCTCATCCGCGACGTGGGCGTTGGCGGATATCTGCGGGCGACGATCGGTACACCAGAAGAAAATGAAGCCTTTCTCCAAGCAGCACGGGAGGTGCAGCGATGAGTTTGCGCACTGGCACACACCAGCGGAGCACGAGCGAATCCGATATTTCGGTAGAGATCAACCTAGACGGCCCAGCCGCCGCCGATATTTCGACAGGGTTGCCGTTTTTTGATCACATGCTTACTGCGTTTGCTGTGCACGGCGGATTTGGGCTGCAGGTCGCAGCGCGTGGGGATATCGAGGTTGATGCCCACCACACCGTGGAAGATACCGCGATTGTGTTAGGCGAGGCTTTTGCGAAAGCATTGGGAAACAAGGCTGGAATTACCCGGTTTGGGCAGCAGCAGTTACCCATGGATGAAGCGTTGGTTGAGGCCGTGGTGGATATTTCCGGTCGCCCCTATTGCGTCTTTACCGGCGAGCCAGAGCACATGGTGCACCAGATTATTGGCGGGCACTATGCGACGGTGATGAATGAGCATTTTTTTGATACCTTCGCCAAGCACGCAGGGTTGACCCTGCACGTGCGTTGTCACTATGGACGTGATCCGCACCACATCACCGAAGCGGAATTCAAGGCGGTCGCCCGGGCTTTGCGCACCGCGGTGCTCATTGATCCGAAACAGGCCGGTCATATCCCGTCGACGAAGGGTGCGCTGTAATGGCGAATCTTTCGGTACTGGTGACGTTTTTGGTCGCAGGAATGCTTGCCGGTGGTGCGGTCAGTGCGTATCGGGCAGGAGCGAAGGCATGGACTATTATCGCTGCGGTAGCCGCCGTCTTGGTTGCGGTGCTGGCTGTGTGGATGATGACGATGCAGATGCCGTAGCCGTGTTTACTTGGTAGTCCGCCCGCCCAATGGCTTTACTAAGCCTGGGGTTCGTGTAGTTTTAATGCACGCACGGAAGTACCAGTGAGGAGGCGATGGCGGCAATGAGTCAACAGCATGGTGATGAAAACAATAACCAGTCTGCACAATCGGCACCTCAAATACAGCCTGCACAATCTGCAGAACAGTCTGTCGACGTGCAACCCGCACGGGTAGTGCAGTCGCAGGCGATATCCATTTGGAAAGTACCCGGTTTTACCTCCACGATGGTGGCCATCGCCGCCGCCTTCGGTGCTTTTTCTTTGTTGCTTCCTGTGCTGCCGTTGGCGGTTCTCGATTCTGGTGGTTCTGCCACCTTGGCCGGTGGTGCTACCGGTTCTTTTATGGCCGCAACGGTGGCCATCCAGATTGTCACCCCGCAGTTGGTGCGCAAATTTGGTTATAACCCCGTGATGATGGCGTCGGCTTTCATGCTCGGCGTTCCGGCACTAGGCCACCTGTTAGGCATGGAGCCCTGGGTTGTGCTGTTGTTTTCGGCTCTGCGCGGTACTGGGTTTGGTGCACTCACGGTGGCGCAGTCTGCGTTGATCGCGGAGCTCGTCCCGATCCGCCTGTTAGGCAAAGCCACTGGCATCCTGGGCGTTTTCGTTGGCGGTGCACAGATGGTGTTTATGCCCCTCGGCCTGATGATGGGGGATACCTGGGGATATCACACGGTGTTCTACCTGGCAGCCACGACGGCGCTGATTGCGGTAGCGATGATTATCCGTTTACCGAAGCTTTTCCCAGCCACCGCGGATGAGGAAAGCTCCGGTGTAGTGCAGGTATCGATGTGGAAATTGGTGTTGGTGCCTGCGCTGGCGATGACCAGTATTTCTATGAGCTACGGTGTGGTTTCGGCCTTCTTGCCGGCCTCGGTGCGTGAAGCCGACCCAGAAACCGGTGCCGTGTTGGCTGGTTTCATGCTCTCGCTCATTGGCGCGATGACGTTCATCTTCCGCCTGGTCTCTGGCACCGTGGCAGACCGCACGGGCAAACCGGGCATGTTGATGATCCCCATGCAGTTCCTGGGGTTGTTTAGCATGCTGTTGATGGCTACCGCCACTTTTGCCGGTTGGTCCATCTGGTGGTTGGTTTTGTCAGCATTGTTGTTCGGTGCTGCTTTCGGCGGCATGCAAAACGAAGCCTTGTTGTCTATGTTTGATCGCCTGCCACGGCACAAATTCTCTGAGGCCTCGGCGGTGTGGAATATTTTTTATGATGCAGGCACTGGCTTGGGTTCACTGGCCCTGGGGGCTTTGGTCGCCGGATATGGCTACGGCGGAACTTACCTTGCAGCCGCGGGCATCGTCTTTGCACTGATCATCTTGACCTGCATGGATGCCTATATCGGGAAGCATCGCACCACTGATTATCATCATATTCGTGGCCGTTTGCGCCAAGTTCCGGGTGCACGCACCGCGGGCCGGGCGTGGCGGGTCTCGCGCCGTAGTGCTTCCCGTTTGCGGTTTGGTAAGAAGCCATAGCCTAGACTGTCAGGCATGAGCCCGACTGTCGCCCTGCTTGATTATGGTTCCGGAAATATCCGCAGTGCCTACCGTGCCCTTGAACACGTCGGTGCGGACGTAGAAATCACTCATGACCCACACACGTGCCTGAACGCTGATGGTCTGCTTGTGCCCGGTGTCGGCGCGTTCGCAGCCTGCATGCGGGGGTTGCGTGAGGTGCACGGCCCCCGCATTATTGGCCAGCGCTTGGCTGGTGAACGCCCGGTGCTGGGCATTTGCGTCGGTATGCAGGTGTTGTTTGAGCACGGTGTGGAACACGACGAAGCCGCGGATGGTTGCGGTGAATGGCCGGGTACCGTCGAACGCTTGCAGGCTCGGGTGTTGCCGCACATGGGGTGGAATACCGTGCAACAACCGGATTCGCCGATGTTTGCAGAGCTTGCCGACGACGAGCGTTTCTATTTCGTGCATTCGTACGGGGTGCGCACCTGGGAGCTCGACAGCACGGATTTTGCGGCCCCACCGAAAGTAGCGTGGTCGGTGCATGATGGCGATCGTTTCGTGGCCGCTGTTGACAATGGTGCGTTGTGGGCGACGCAATTTCATCCAGAAAAATCCGGTGCTGCTGGTTCGCAGTTGCTGCACAACTGGATTAACACGCTCTAGCGTTCCGCGTCTGGGAGATAAGAATCCGTGTGGGACACAAAACGAGAAGGAATCTGTCATGAGTTTTAGTCTTTTGCCTGCCGTCGATGTTGTGGAGGGCAAAGCCGTCCGTTTGGATCAAGGTGCTGCCGGAACGGAGAAATCTTACGGCGATCCCATTGCTGCTGCGCGCCGGTGGCAAGACCAGGGCGCGGAATGGATCCATTGTGTCGATTTGGATGCTGCTTTTGGGCGTGGTTCCAATCACGAGTTATTGGCGCAGATTGTCGCAGAGGTCGGCGTCAATATTGAGCTAACCGGTGGTATTCGTGATGACGCCTCCCTGGAACGCGCGCTAGCTACTGGTGCACACCGGGTGAATATCGGTACTGCCGCGTTGGAAAAGCCAGAGTGGATTGCTCAGGTGCTTGCTTCGCATGCCGACGTGGTGGCGGTGGATCTCGCGGTGCTGCGCGACGGTGACGGTGAATGGCGTACCCGTGGGCGCGGCTGGGAAACCGATGGTGGTGATCTCTGGGAAGTGCTTGAGCGGTTGGATGCTGCGGGCTGCCAGCGTTTTGTGGTTACTGATGTGTCGAAAGATGGCACGTTGGCGGGGCCGAATATTGAGCTTTTGCGGGATGTTAGCGCTGCTACAGAAGCGAAAATTACCGCGTCGGGCGGGATTTCGAGTTTGGATGATGTGGCCGCCGTCGCGAAGCATGCAGATGAAGGAATTGATTCGGTGATCATCGGCAAAGCCCTGTATGAAGACCGCTTTAGCTTGTCTGCGGCGCTGGAGATGGTGAATGGACTAGTAAGCAAGGCCACACGCGGCTAGGATCGGTGTGTAATGGATGCATCCGAGAGCACAGCACGAGAGGCACATGCGCACGGCTTATCGACACGACAGTCGCTGCAGTATTTAGCTGAGTTGGACAAACTCCTTGGTCACGCCGAGGAGATGTTTCGTGCTGGCTTCGGCACCGCGCCTGCGCGCCGGAAATCCGGTGGATCGCCGGTGACGACCGTCGACTTCAGCATTGAGGAATATTTGCGGGAAACGTTGCACGGCATTGCCGGTGCCACGGTGTGCGGTGAGGAACATGGCGGTGAGATTGGTGAGGAACCCGCGTGGGTGATTGATCCGATTGATGGCACGGCCAATTTCGCGGCGGGTAATCCGATGTGCGCGATCAATGTGGCTCTGGTGGCTAATTACCGTCCTGTCGTCGGCATGATTGCGTTGCCACTGTTGCATAAACGTATCAGCGCTGTGGCTGGCGGGGGAGTGCTGCGCAATGGTGAGCATTTTGTTCGCCACCGCCCGCACGGGCACATTGGTGCTTCGAATGTGGGCTCGGCTGCGGTAGATCAGGTATCCGCACACCGGCGTGCACAAATGCTGGAAGATATTGTCTCGCAGGGGCTTTCGACCCGTATTACCGGTTCGGTGGGGTTGGATCTCGCGTTTGCCGCCGAAGGTGTTTTTGATGGCATCATGAATTTCTCGCCGTTTCCGTGGGATAACGCCGCTGGTGCTCTGCTGAATTCCGAGGCCGGGTTGGTGGTCACTGACCTGGAAGGTCGGCCGTGGACGACGCGGTCGCATGGCATTATTGCCGGAAGCGCGGATATTCACCACCGTCTGCACCGTTTGGTGCGCGAGAATTAGATAAGAAAGGCAGTGTCATGAGCCTGGCAACACGGGTGATACCGTGCTTGGATGTCAACGATGGCCGCGTGGTCAAAGGAGTCAACTTTGCAGGACTCCGCGATGCCGGTGACCCGGTGGAACTAGCGCGCCGGTATGAAGCAGGAGGCGCCGACGAGTTGACGTTTTTGGATGTTTCTGCCTCCAAACAAGGCCGCGGGACCATGCTGGAAGTGGTGCGTTCTACCGCCGAGCACGTGTTTATCCCGCTTACTGTCGGCGGCGGAGTTCGCAGCGCGGATGATGTGAACGAATTGCTGCGCGCTGGTGCGGATAAAGTCTCGATTAATACCGCAGCGATTGCCCGTCCGGAACTTCTGCGGGAACTTTCCCGCCGCTTTGGTTCTCAATGCATTGTGCTTTCGGTGGATGCGCGCCGAGTGGTTCCTGAGCAAGCAGGTAAACCAAGCCAAGCAACGCAAGCAGATTACGCTCCGTCGGGGTTTGAGGTCACCACCCATGGTGGCTCGAAGTCCGCGGGATTGGATGCCATTGAGTGGGTACGCACCGCCCAAGAACTCGGGGTGGGCGAAATTTTGCTGAATTCCATGGATGGTGACGGCACCAAGGCAGGTTTTGATCTGGAGCTGATCGCCGCGGTTCGGGAGCACACGAGCCTTCCGGTGATTGCCTCTGGTGGGGCCGGGGCGGCCGCGCATTTCCCACTCGCAATTGAGGCTGGTGCTGATGCGGTGTTGGCAGCCTCAATTTTCCATTTTGGAGAAGTAGCCATCGATGAGGTGAAAGCAACCATGCAGGATGCAGGATTGACGGTGCGGCAATGAGTACCACCGACAACCGCCAGACCGGCAGCGGAGCGAGCGATAATCCCGCCGATTACGAGTTGGACCCAGCCGTCGGCAAGCGCCTGAAACTCAACGACGCTGGCCTGCTGCCTGCTGTGGTCCAGGCTGCTGATACTGAGGAAGTCCTCATGCTTGCGTGGATGGATACCCACGCGCTGGCCTACACGCTGGCGACGCGGCATGGCACGTATTATTCGCGCTCGCGCCAGGAATATTGGATCAAAGGCTTGACCTCCGGTAACACGCAGCACGTGGAATCGGTGGCGTTGGATTGTGATGGCGATACGGTGCTTGTGCGCGTCCGGCAGCGCGGGGGAGCGTGCCACACGGGTGATCGCACGTGTTTCGATGCCGACGTTTTGCTAGCCTAAAATGATGTTTTCGCATCGCGTTTCTGCGCTGTTAATAGGCCTGGGTGCTGCCGGTGTGTGGGGTGCCTCCCGCATGGATTGGGTCATAGCTGATACCGCAGATGACCTGGCAGGTGGCCGCTCGATTGCGATTAGTGGCGGGCAGTGGTCCATGGAGATCACCGCATTGGCCCTGGTCATGCTCGCTGGTTGTGTCGCTGGGTTGGCTTTGCGACGCCTGGGCCGTCGCGTGGTGGGGATTATTTCTGCGCTGGCTGCGATCGGGGCAAGTTGGTCGGGGCTGAGCATGCTCGCCGGAACCCCGGATCCAGAGCATGCCCGCAATGTGCTGCGCGCGGCTGCCACGAATGAGACCGCGGTGAATGCGGAAGGCATCAGTGAATGGGCGTCCGTGGTCGCGGTGGAACCGCAGATTGTGGGCCCAGTGCTGAGCTTGGTCGCTTGCGCTCTCGTGCTGTTTGCCTCGGTGTTGCTCGCGATGCGGCCTGGCACTGATCTCGTTGCGGCGAATAAGTATGAACGCAAGGCTGCTCGTGAGGACAAAATTGAGCAGGATTTGGCAGAAAGCCCGGATTCCGGCCGTGTGCTGTGGGATGCGCTGGATGCTGATATTGACCCCAGTGAGGATCGTCGGCCGTCACGCGAACGCTCAGATAAAAGCTCCAAGGAAAGCCACAATCAGGGCTCCAATGAGAGCCCCAAAAATTAGGTGCGCCTTGGTTTTCTGAATAGTGATGTGAAATACTCAAAGAAACTGAGAAAGCATAGCCCCTAACCAGCAAAGAGAAGGGTGAGCAAGTGGTCACCACGACACTGACAGCGAGGGATATCGTGGCAGGTATCCTCGCAGATGTCGCTGCCCGTGAAGCCCGCTTGCCTTTTGCCGACATCAAGGCTCTGTCGCGCGCGGTGCCCGCGCCGCGTCCAGTGTTACCGTTGCTGTCCCAGTCCGGCTGTAGCGTGATCGCCGAAATTAAACGGGCGAAACCTGCCGCACGCTATGATGATGCTTTCGGCACGTGTGCCACAGGCGCTAGCCAGACAGATTCTCTTATTGATTTCGGGGCGGTGGATACGCTTGCCGACGTCGCCAGCTTGGCGCACGATTTTGAATCTGCGGGTGTGGCAGTGATTGCTTGCCAAACGGAGCAGCTGCGTTTCCGTGGTTCGTTGGAGGATATGGCTACTGCCCGTGCTGCTAGTTCCGTGCCGATGCTGTGCCGGGATATCATCGTCGATCCTTATCAGATCCACGAAGCTCGGTTTTTCGGCGCGGATATGGTTCCGCTGCAGGTGGAGCTGCTGGAGCAGGCCCGGTTGGAAGCACTCGTGGATCGCATTGAAAGCCTTGGTATGACAGTGTTGGCCGAGGTGCGCAGCCCAGGCCAAGCCTGTCGCGCGGTGTCAGCGGGGGTGAGCGTGGTGGGAATTAATGCCCGTGGGTTGGAATCGCGCACGTTGAGTCCGGATCGTTTCGCTGCGATCGTGCCGCACCTGCCGGAATCCGTGATCCGTATCGGGTTGGGCGGGGTGCTCGGTGCCCGCGAGTTGTGGCGTTATGCCGGGTGGGGTGCTGATGCCGTCTTGGTTGGTGAGGCGTTAATGTCAGCACCGAATCCGGCTGCGACTGCCCGAGCCTTGGTAGCTGCGGGGCGGCACCCAGCCTGCCCGGCTGTGCGTGGCTAGGGTTATGGCAGAATCCTAAGGCATGGCTACAGATTTTTTGGCTAATATTCCCTCGCCACCGCAAGGCGTGTGGCAACTAGGTCCGCTCCCGCTGCGTGCGTATGCACTGTGCATCATAGCTGGCATCATTGTCGCGCTGTATATCACCCAAGCTCGGTATGTCCGCGCTGGCGGTGATTCGAATGTGGTCTGGGATGCGGCAATTGTGGCGATTCCCGCTGGTGTGATCGGCGGGCGAGTCTATCACGTGCTGACAGATCATCATAAGTATTTTTGTGCCGACTGCGATCCGGTTGATGCGTTGCGCATTACCAATGGTGGTCTGGGCATTTGGGGCGCGATTGCGCTGGGCACCATTGCCGTGGCAGTGATGTGTAAAATCCGCGGGATCCGCCTAGCCGCTTTTGCCGATGCGGCTGCGCCCGCCATTGTGTTGGCACAAGGCATCGGGCGTTTGGGTAACTGGTTCAACCAGGAGCTCTATGGTCGACCTACTGATGTCCCATGGGCGTTAGAAATTTATCGTCGTGTGGATGAAAGCGGTGATTATGCGCCGGTTGCTGGTAGCTCCACGGGGGAAATCATCGCGACGGTGCACCCGACTTTCCTGTATGAGCTGCTGTGGAATCTCGCGGTTTTTGCGTTCTTGTTGTGGGCGCACAAGCGTTTCCGTTTAGGCGGTGGGCAGGTATTCGCGCTCTATGTCGCAGGCTATACCGCGGGCCGTTTTTGGATCGAGCTGATGCGTGCCGACGAAGCCACCTTGTTGTTTGATGCGGTGCGCGTCAACGCGGTGGTATCTGTGGTGGCGTTCGTGTTAGCGATTGCCGCGTTTGTGGTTCTGGGCAAGCGTTTCCGCAGGCAAGTCCAAGATGGTGTTGTGAACCCGGAGGCACCGGCTGCTTCGAAACCCCTGACTAGTGCTGCGGCAACCGGGTAGGCTTGGGAGGCGTGGACAGACGAACAAAGATTGTATGCACACTTGGACCAGCCGTCGCCAGCCAGGAAGCCATTTCGGGCCTGGTTGCTGACGGGATGAACGTTGCCCGCCTGAACTTTTCACACGGTGAACACGAAGATCACCAACGCAACTATGAATGGGTGCGCCAAGCCTCCGCAGAAAGCGGTAAGGCCGTTGGTGTGTTGGCTGATCTGCAAGGCCCCAAGATTCGCCTGGGCCGGTTTACCGAGAATGAGACCTATTGGGAAACCGGTGAGACGGTGCGCATCACCGTCGATGATGTGGAAGGTACCCATGACCGGGTATCAACCACCTATAAAAATCTTGCCGACGACGCTCGCCCGGGTGATCGTCTGCTGATTGATGATGGCAAGGTTGCCGTGGAATGCGTCGAGGTCGACGGCACTGATGTTGTGTGCCGTGTGACTGAGGGCGGCCCGGTCTCGAATAACAAGGGCGTGTCACTGCCCGGAATGGATATTTCCGTTCCTGCGCTGTCGGAAAAAGATATTGCAGATCTGCGTTTCGCGTTGCGACTGGGCGTGGATTTCATCGCGCTGTCGTTCGTGCGCTCGCCAGCTGATGTGGATTTGGTCCATGAGATCATGGATGAAGAAGGTCGCCGCTTGCCGGTGATCGCGAAGCTGGAAAAGCCGGAGGCTGTGGACGCTTTGGAATCGATCATTCTGGCTTTTGATGCGGTCATGGTTGCCCGCGGTGATCTGGGCGTGGAAGTCCCACTGGAGCAGGTACCTTTGGTGCAAAAGCGGGCGATCCAGATTGCCCGTGAGAACGCGAAGCCAGTGATCGTGGCTACCCAGATGCTGGATTCCATGATTGAAAACTCCCGTCCGACGCGCGCGGAGGCCTCGGATGTGGCCAATGCGGTGTTGGATGGTGCGGATGCCGTGATGCTTTCCGGCGAGACGTCCGTGGGAGTGGACCCGCACAACGTGGTGCGCACCATGGCGCGCATCGTGCTGGAAGCTGAAACCATTGGTGAGTTGCCTGATCTGGGGCATATTCCACGCACCAAGCGGGGGGTGATTGCGTATTCCGCGCGTGATATCGCGGAGCGTTTGAATTCTAAGGCACTGGTGGCGTTTACCACTTCTGGTGATACCGCGAAGCGGTTGTCGCGTCTGCGCTCTCAACTGCCGCTGTTGGTGTTCACGCCACACGAAAATGTCCGCTCCCAGTTGTCACTAACCTGGGGTGTGGAAACCTTTTTGTGCCCAGAGGTTGCCTCTACCGACGAGATGCTGCACGTGCTAGACCGCCAGCTGGTGAAGGTCGACGGTTACCACCGGGACGATGTGATTGTGCTGGTCGCCGGCACCCCACCGGGGGTCGAAGGCAATACCAACATGGTGCACGTGCACGCGATTGGCGAAGACGTGCGCATCTCGCCATAAGATTAGAAACGGTACGCCCTAGACTGCGACGAAGCCCAACAGTGCACCCGCGCCCGCAAGGGTGCTGGCGTGCACTGTTGGTTCGTATTCAGGTACGAAGTTGGCCTGGTGATTGACCGGCACATCCGTGTCTATGGTGCCGCGCGCGGCGGCCTCATCCCATAGCTGGCGTGGCGTCGAACCCACGAACCAGAACAAATAGGGGGTGTTCCACGCCTTCGGCAAATAGGTGAAATCTTCCGAGACAGTGGAGCGCTGCGCAGTCACGCTGTACTCGCCGAAGGTCGCATCAAAAATCCCGCGCACACGGTCAAAAACATCCTCGTTATTATCGACTACCTCCCCATGGGCATAAAAGTGAAACTCCGGTTCTTTCGTGGAACCAGACGCCTGCACTTCGGCCTGTACCACGCGCTTGAGCGCGGTGTATACGCGTTCTGCCAATTCCTCGTCGTAATAGCGGGTGTTGAGCACTAGCTCTGCGCGATCCGGAATGATGTTGTTGGTATCCCCAGAGCGCAGGGTGCCCACGGAGATTACGAAAAAATCATCGGGTGCGACCTCCCGGCCTACAATTGCTTGTAAACGAGTGACGATCATTGCCGCGGTGTAGGTCGGGTCAATCGATTTATGCGGCATGGACGCGTGCGCGGATTTTCCAAAGATAGTGACCTTGATGGAATCGCAGCCAGCCATCAGAGGGCCGCGCCGGGTTTGTACTTCTCCGGCGCGCCCAGGCATGACGTGCTGGCCCAGGCACACATCTGGGGCCGGGATTTTGTCGACGAGGCCGTCTTCGATCATGAGCTTGGCACCGATGGAGGATTCTTCGGCTGGTTGGAATAATGCGATGACGGTGCCTGCCCAGTGCTCGCGGAGATTATCCAGAATTGCGAGTGCTCCGAGCAGGGCAGTGGTATGCATATCGTGCCCGCAGGCGTGCAGGTTTTTCCCATCGACGTAAAGCGCATCGAAATCTGCGCGCATCAAGGCTGTTGGAGTATTGGTAGTTGTTTCGTTGCGCATAACCGCGACGATGCCGTGCCCACCGATGCCGGTGGTGACCTCTACGTCGAAACGTTGTAGTGCGGCCTGAATTGCTGCGGCTGTGCGTTCTTCCTGGTGGGAAAGCTCTGGGTGTTGGTGGAGGTCGTCATAAAAGGGGTGCTGCCAGGAAAGATCTGCGGTGTGGGTGGCGAGCAAGTCTGTGATGTGCTGGGCGCTTGGTTGAAACTGTGGCTGGTATTTGGGTTCTTTAGCGGTTGGCTGATGCGACATGCTGACAATGGTATCTACATGGGACTGGAGGGGATAAGTACGTGAAAATGATGTGAAACTTGATGGTAAGTAGGGGTAATGAATGTTTACCCCTGCAGTGTGAAGTCAGACTAGAAGGTTTTAGTTTGGGGATACACTCCGCTATCGAGCCGATTCTATAGTTCCAGGTAGATATGGTTGAGACCGGATTTCAATAAGTGAGCGAAGATGTAATTTCTTGTTTCTCGCCACCGAGATACGAAAATAATTCTGAGCTTGCTGAATTTAATTATACAGAAAGCGTTTCAACCGAGTAGCTTTTAAGCAGATCATAGCGCCTACCTACCCTGGTGGCGCTGAGCTTTATTGAGAGGGACGACAGTTTCTAAGCCAAAGCCAACTATAGGATCCGTTAAACGCAGTGGACTTGCGATTGCGACCGTTGTTGCAGTTGCCGGAAGTGGGTTCATGCCCGAAAATTATGCATTTGCGCAGGAGGCGGACAACGAATCGCAAGAGGTAGAGCGTAAAGCACCTAACGTCGATGAAGTATTCGAATCTGAAAAGACGACTATCAACGTACGGTTAAAAGAGACCCAGGATCCAGTCACAGTTGCGCAAGAGGTCGCAGGCAAGTTCAAATCTCAATTTGGTAGTGACGCAGGAGCTTTTAATCAGTTTGAATGGCAGCTTGAGCGGAAAGTGAAGGAGCAATTCGCCACTCTGGTTGCAAACGATGAAGTTGACCTAGCCCCTGGATACTCCCTCCCATCTGCCAAAGACTATTTCGAGTCTCATGAAGAAGGAATTGCAGCTGCTTTACGCCCGGCTAATGATTCTGAAGGACTGTCACCTGATGAAGTAGTGGAGAAATATGCTGCCGAACTGAAAAGAAGTGGCCTTCTTAGTGTTAATAATGAAAATGCGTGGAAGGCTGAGTTCCGTCAGTTAGTCTCGGAGAAAGAGCGTGAGCTGTATCCGGAGTATTTTGCTCCGTCG
>NZ_JASPGD010000001.1:0-261298 GCF_030232885.1 Corynebacterium sp. MSK297 | reverse complement strand
CGGTTGCGGAGCGGTTTGTGGCTCAGGCGCAGAGGGAAGGTTTTTCAGTTGATGATGCGTGGAAGGCTGAGTTCCGTCAGTTAGTCTCGGAGAAAGAGCGTGAGCTGTATCCGGAGTATTTTGCTCCGTCGGCGCAGGATTATTTTGATCATCATTCGGGCGCTATTGTTGCTGCTTTGCGTCCTGCTGATGTTTCGAATGCTCCGGGTGCTGATGCGGTTGCGGAGCGGTTTGTGGCTCAGGCGCAGAGGGAAGGTTTTTCAGTTGATGATGCGTGGAAGGCTGAGTTCCGTGAATTAGTTCAACAGCTAGCTGACAAACTTGAAGCAGAGGAAGCTGGTGCTCATCGTGCTGTGTTGAACAATGAGTTGGGTGTTAATTCGAATCCTGTGGTTGATCCGAATGAGGAGTCGTTGACTGCTGAGGGTTTGGCTGTGCCGTTTGCTGAGCATCGTGATGTGGTTGCCGAGCATGAGGCTGCAGAGGAACTGGTTGAATCGAAGGAAGCTGCGGTTGCTGCGATTGAGGGTGCGGTTTATCTGACCGAAAACCAGAAGTCTCAATTCATAGATCGGGTCAATGCTTCCGCTGCTGTTGCAGATGTAGCTGCGGTTGTTGATCAAGCGCACAAGTTGTCTGACAAACAGGCTGCTGAAGAAGTTGCCAAGGGAACGTTGGCAAAGGACAAAGGAGAAGCTCACCGCATTATTGAGGGCCTAAATAAGCTCTCGCTGGAGCGAAAAGCTGCGTTCAAAAAACAAGTTGATGACGCCAACACTGGTGCATACGTCGCGCACATCGTTGAACGCGCGCAAGAGCTGAACCAGCAGCATCAACTATCTGGTGGAGTTGACGAGCAAGAGTCAAGCCAACCTGGCAAAGATGAAAAACCAGGTACAGACCCCAAACTGGGTGGCGCTGCTGATTCCTTTAAGAGTTTCTTTGACTATGCAGCGAGACTGGGTGTATTCGCACCCATTTTCGGTCGATTCGGAGTCATCCTTGAGAACCTGCGTAATGCATTCGCTAAGACCGGTATTCGCTTCTAGACTCTCACTGTCTCAGACGCTCTGACGCTGCTTGACTAGCAGCACGGGTCCAGTCAAAACTAACCGTCGCCCTCGCAGAGGACGGCGGTTTTGTTATGCAATTACCGATTTTTGACCCACGTTAAGCCAGTTAGAAGGGAATTTTCGACGAAGAATTAAACATCGTTACTTCCTAGCGTTTAACACGAGCGCGCAGCTGTAGCTGCGTGTAGCGCTAGTTCGTTCCCTCATAGGTTGCCGTCGGTCCACTCGGGGTGGCGGTTTCGTCATGTGTACGCGGCGCAAAGAATGTTGGGCAGCGAACGTGCAACGGCAGAGTGGCGTCGGCAAGAAGACCGTGAATAACGGCACACGAACGCCCCTAGGCAACACAGAATCATGAGGGTAGGCTTATCGTTATGCCAACTATTCAGTTTGACGTTCTCATCCCCGTAGAACCCGCACAACGCCTGCGCGAAAACTACGAGCTTGCCTGCGATAAACTCGTGAAATCCGAGATGCTGGAATCGGCGAAGCTGTCTTTCGACGACAAGCCTAAAGTAGCCGACGACGTCGTAGAGCAACTGCACCGCATCTACGAGGACGAACACAACGACGACGAACTCGAGGACGGCGTCATGCACCGCTACCGCTTCGAAGTCGACGGGGTAAAAGGCTCGGTGAATCAGTTGACCATGGCACTGTCGCGCTTTTTAACACCGGAAGCGCCGTTACCGAATGACCGCGTGCTGTTGGAAAACGAAAAAGCCTATGAGCAGCCCGCGACCTACCCATGGACGGTCAACATCTCCCGCTAATTAGGCTTGTATGCAAAGCTTCTGGAATTTCCGGGCAATTTCCGCCCCGGCAGCGCGTAGCTGATCTGCCACACCTTTACCCGGCGCCAGCTGCACGGCGAGCACATTATCGCACGGCTGTACACCGAACTCAGCCGCGGCGATCGCCAATACCGGGCCAGGTTTCTCGCTAGCGTTCTGACTAGCTGCATCCACCAGCTGTGCGATATGGCCGACGACCTTGCCGTGGCTGGACTGCTCATCAAAACGGCCCTCGCCGGTAATGACCAAATCCGCCTGGGTAATGGCCTCAGGTAGACCTAATTCTTGGGCAATAACTGCCGCGCCCGGCAATACATGCACGTGCTCATTCGTGCCGTAAATCAGCCGCGATAACCACATCAGCCCCACCGGCGTTGCGCCCGCAGCCCCCATAAACTCTGCATCAGCATCCACACCAGCCACTTCACACAGCTGCATCAGGGCAGTATCTAAGTGCGCAACCTGCTTATCACTGGCGCCTTTTTGCCGGGCAAAAACTGCAGCGCTGCCCTTCGGGCCGCAGGCTGGGGCAGTAGTATCAGCCAACAACACGAACTCCATACCCGCAGCGGCAACGTTCAAATTGGCGGTATCGATGTGTTCTAAACGGTCCAACGGCCCGCCGCCCTTGGGCAACGGATAGCCACGTTTATCGTGTGGCGCGGCACCCAAAGCCACCAAGATCCCCATTCCGCCATCAGTGGTGGCAGAACCACCTAATCCCACAACTACACGCTGCGCACCGCGGGTTTGCGCATCCGCGATTAATACTCCGGTGCCATAAGTATCTGCAGCAAGTGCGTCGAGTTTATCGGTAACAGCAGGCAGACCAGAAGCAGCGGCAATATCAATATACGCGGTTTTCGCGGCCCGGTCGTAGCGGTAGCTCGCTTCGGTCAGGCGCCCGGCGGCATCCGTCGTCGGCAAGGTGATGGTCTCACCGGAAAACCGTGCCGCGGTTCCTTCGCCGCCGTCGGCCATGCCAGCGGTCGTGATGGTAGCGTCCGGGAAAATCTCGGCGACGCCGTCGGCAAGCCAACCGGCGGCTTGGTCCGAGGTAGCAAAACCTTTATATGAATCCGGGGCGATAACGATATTCATGCCTGTCAGATTATCTGAGCCGCGATGGTCAGTGGCGGCAGCTGTGGTGAATGCTGTCGGGTGGGGTGAATACCTGTCGAACGGCCGTCGAAAAACGACAGGCTAGCGGTGTGGCGCGTTGCCGAATGATGATCCAGTGCACACTTATGGGGGTAGGTTCCAATAGGATGACCGGTATGTTTCCGGATTGCGTTCATCGTTGGTTGCGAAATGCCTCACGTGAGTGAAAACTAAAAATTGTTGGTGCAACCCACAAGAAAGGTCACAGAGATCATGAACGTCGAAAAGCAAGTCAACAGCTACTACGAGCGTTTGCTCGAGCGTAACGCGGGCGAGCCGGAGTTTCACCAAGCACTCGCCGAGGTTATGGATTCCCTCAAAGTCGTTCTGGAAAAGGATCCGGAATACGCCAACTACGGCCTTATCGAACGTCTGTGTGAGCCGGAACGTCAGCTCATGTTCCGCGTGCCCTGGACAGATGACAACGGTGAGGTGCAGGTCAACCGTGGTTTCCGCGTGCAGTTCAACTCCGCGCTCGGGCCATACAAGGGTGGCCTGCGTTTCCACCCATCGGTCAACCTTTCCATCATTAAGTTCCTGGGATTCGAGCAGATCTTCAAAAATTCCCTGACCGGCCTGCCTATCGGTGGCGGCAAGGGTGGTTCGGACTTTGATCCAAAGGGCCGTTCCGATGCTGAGATCATGCGTTTCTGCCAGGCGTTCATGACTGAGTTGCACCGCCACATCGGCGAATACCGCGACGTTCCCGCCGGTGATATCGGGGTGGGAGCCCGCGAGATCGGTTTCTTGTTCGGCCAGTACCGTCGTTTGGCTAACCAGCACGAATCCGGCACCCTCACCGGTAAGGGCCTGACTTGGGGCGGTTCCCTGGTGCGCACCGAAGCAACCGGCTACGGCGTCGCATACATCACCAAGGAAGCCATGAACCACTTTGGCGACAGCTTCGAAGGCTCCAAAGTTATCATTTCCGGTTCCGGTAACGTCGCCATCTACGCCGCACAGAAGGTGCAAGAACTTGGCGGTACCGTCGTGGCAATGTCCGACTCCTCCGGTTACATCACCACCCCAAATGGCGTGGACGTGGAAAAACTGCGCGACATCAAAGAAAATCGTCGCGAACGCATCAACGTCTACGCCGACGAAGTAGACGGTGTGACCTTCCACGAAGGTGGCAATATCTGGGAAGAATCCGGAGATGTTGCGTTGCCGTGCGCCACCCAGAACGAACTGGACGAAGATGATGCGAAGCGCCTGACCGAAGCGGGCGTGAAATACGTCGCCGAGGGTGCCAACATGCCATGTACCCCAGAGGCGGCTCACTACTTCCAGTCTAAGGACGTTGCCTTCATCCCAGGTAAGGCTGCCAACGCTGGTGGTGTTGCTACCTCCGCGCTGGAGATGCAGCAAAACGCTACCCGCGATTCCTGGTCCTTCGAATACACCGACGAGCGCCTGCAGCACATCATGGCCAATATCTTCCAGTCCATCTCGAAGACTGCCAAGACCTACGGCCGCGAAGGTGACTACGTCGCTGGCGCCAACATCGCCGGTTTCAAGAAGGTTGCCGACGCCATGCTGGCACAGGGCGTTATCTAATAAGGCGATTCCCGCGGCGCTAATCTAGCCGTTCGTATTTCGAGTCTATGGGTTTCGGGTCCATGGGTTTTGGGTCTGTCACGTTTGTACCGACGTGGCAGACCCGTTCGCATATCCAGCTCGTTTAAGATGGCAATTATGTACCGTGTCTTTGAAGCGCTTGATGAACTAGTCCAACACGTCGAGCAAGGCTATGGCGTGCCAATGACCTCCAACTGTATGGTGCCGCGAAATGACATGCTGGCCCTGTTGGATGACCTCCGTAACGCCCTGCCGACGGAGATCGACGACGCGCAGGATGTGCTGGATAACCGCAACGAAATCCTCACCGGCGCCGAAGAACGCGCGAACCAAATCGTGGACGATGCGCAGGCTGACGCCGAAGATATTCTTGCCGACGCCCACACTCGCGCCACTGACATGGTTGATCGCGCCGAGGCTGATGCCGACGCAATGACCACCCGCGCCCGCGATGAGGCAGAAGACACCGTCACCCGCGCCCGCGACGAAGCCGAACGCCTGGTTGCCGAAGGTAACGCCTCCTACCAGCGCAGCGTGGATGAAGGAATGGCAGAGCAGCAGCGTCTGGTCTCTGAGGCAGAGGTCGTGCGGCGCTCCGAAGAAGAAGCCCAGCGCATCGTGTCCACAGCGCACGCGGATTCACGGCAGTTGCGTACCGAATGCGATGACTACATCGACGCACGCTTGGGTGAATTCGAAGACAACCTCAATGGCGTATTGCGCACCGTCACTCGTGACCGTGCTGCCTTGCGTCGTGGTGCGGGAGCCGGAGGGGCAGTAAGTGCCAACGGGCGCAGTGCTCGCCGTTGGGAAGAACCCGGCGAAACCTACTAATTAACCCGGGCCGGTATGCTAGGACGAGTTATGACATCACCATTTGTTTTCGACGTCAAAGCGCTGCTTACCCAGCAGCAGAGCCCAGAACAGACCACGCACACCGGACCGGCACCACGACGTATCGGTGCAGAAATGCTCGCCATCGAAGAAGGCGCGGAAGTCACCGTCGATGCTGTGCTGCATTCGCTGGGGTCCGGCATCATGGCCGACGCTGACGTGAGCGCGGTGCTCCGCGGTGAGTGCTCGCGTTGCCTGAGTCCGTTGGAACGTCCGATGACCGTCCGTATCAGTCAGGTTTTTTCAGCGGATGATGATTTCATCACCGGTGACGCAGAAGACGATGAGGACGAAGGTTCAGGGGATGAAATTCCACAGGTCAGCCACGAAGACACCATTGATCTTCTGCAAACTCTCACCGATGAATTGGTGGTTTCCCTGCCATTTAGTCCGGTGTGTGAGGGCGGCTGCCCCGATGATTCTCTGACTCCAGCACCAGATGGGGTGTCAGGCGACGAAGATGCGCAGGAACGAATCGATCCGCGTTGGGCGGGGCTGGAGAAATTCCGTGACTAGATCGAACAAGAAAACCCGGCTCACTGGTGAACAAGCTTTGGCACAGGCTTTTACTGCGGTCGATCACACGCCGCTGCTGTCCCAGCTGGGGGTAGAACTGTCCGATGGATACCTTTGCTTGGCGCTGACACACCGTTCGTTCGCGAATGAAAACGGCACGTTGCCGAACAACGAACGCCTGGAATTTCTTGGCGATGCCGTGTTGGGTTTATCCATTGCCGCGAAGCTGTATGAGCGGCACCCGGACCGGCCGGAATCGGATATTTCAAAAATGCGGGCTTCGATTGTCTCGCGCTATGGGCTTGCCGACGTCGCCCGCGAGATCAATCTCGGCCCGCATATCTTGCTGGGTAAAGGAGAAAAACTCACCCACGGTGGTGACAAGGACTCTATCCTTGCAGACACCACCGAGGCGTTACTCGGCGCCATTTATCGGCAGCATGGTTTTGACACCGCCCGGGAGGTGATTCTGCGGTTGTTCGACTCCAAGATCGAGAGTGCATCAGCCCGCAACCGCACCTTGGATTGGAAAACGACGCTGCAAGAAACCTTGGCGGAAGCGAAGTTGCCGATGGCGGTCTATTCCGATGAACGTACCGGCCCGGATCATGATCTGACATTTTATGTCACCGCCACCGTCGGCCAGACGGAAGTTGGTCACGGCGAAGGGCCGAATAAGAAGACGGCTGAGCAGCAGGCAGCACGTCAGGCCTGTGAACTAGTGCAGGCAAATCCCGGCGCCATCAAGGTGTAGTTCGTGCCAGAGTTACCTGAGGTCGAAGTCGTGCGCTCTGGTTTGGCCGAGCACACCACCGGTGCGCGGTTTGGAAAAGTCGAGGTTCTGCACCCGCGGGCAAACCGCGGACAGGAATTTCCGTTGGCCGGGCTACTGCAGGATGCGGTGATTGAGCGCTGGTGCCGGCGTGGGAAATTCCTATGGGCCGAGCTTGCCGACGGCCAGGCGTTATACGTGCACCTGGGGATGAGCGGGCAGATGCTGGTTGGCGAGCCAGGACAAGTAGATTCGAAACACCTGCGGATCCGCGCGGAGCTGGAAGTGCCGAAGCGGCTCGTCGGCGATAATAGCGCTGGGTCGGGCGTCGTCAAGCGTGAGCTTGCCTTCGTGGACCAGCGGACTTTCGGCCGTTGGCTAGTTTGCGAGTTCTCACAAGATCGCCCTGATTTGCCAGAACCAGCAGCGCACATCGCCCCGGATCCGTTTAGCCCGGATTTTGCCGTGACGGTAGCGGCCCGGGCGTTGCGCAAGCGTCGGTCCGCGGTGAAGTCCGTGTTATTGAATCAAGAGGTCATCTCCGGAATCGGCAATATTTATGCCGATGAAGCGCTCTGGGCCGCGCGCATCCACCCGGCACGGCCCGCGAATAAATTATTACAACGCGAAGCGGTGGCTTTGGTGGAAGCCGCGCACGATGTCATGGCACGGGCACTAGAAGCAGGCGGAACAAGCTTCGATGCCTTATACGTCAATGTCAATGGCGGTAGCGGTTATTTTGAACGCTCACTGAACGCTTATGGCCAAACCGGAAAACCATGCCGACGCTGCGGGAATGAGATCACCAGAATCGTGATTAACAAACGCTCGTGTCACTTTTGTGCAGTGTGCCAATGACACTATAGAGTGACAAGCTATGAACTTCCTGGAAAGCGTTGAAGCCGTCATCGTTAAGTTCAACGACGGCATTTGGGCAATCATCCCGTGGTTGCTGATTGCATCTGGTGTCTATTTCGCCGTGCGCACAAGCGGCGTGCAGGTCACCAAACTCGGCGACATGTTCCGTTCGCTCGGTGAAGGGCCAAAGGGTAAAGGCAAGAACCTGGACCCTGAATACGGCGGCATCTCCGCTTTCAAAGCTTTTACTATTTCTGCGGCTTCCCGCGTCGGCACCGGAAATATCGCCGGCGTAGCGGTGGCCATCACCATCGGTGGCCCCGGCGCCGTGTTTTGGATGTGGGTCATCGCCATCGTCGGTGGCGCGACCGCCTTCATCGAAGCCACGTTGGCGCAGCTGTGGAAAACCAGGGAATCCAGCGGCAACTACCGCGGCGGCCCGGCGTACTACATGACCCGCGGTTTGGGCTTCAAGCCATTGGCCGCGGTGTTCTCGGTGGCCTTGGCTTTCACCTTCGGCTTTGTGTACAACGCTTTTCAGTCGAATGCGATCGTCGATACCATGTCTACCTCCCTGGGGCTGGAAGGTTGGGTTTTCAACCTCATCATCGGCATCATCTTGGCTGCGATTTCTTCTGTGGTGATTTTCGGTGGCGTGCAGCGCATCGCGAACTTCACCCAGATCATCGTGCCATTCATGGCAGGCTTGTACGTGATCATCGGCCTGGTAGTCATCATCATCAATATCAACGAAGTTCCTGGAATGATCGGCCACATTGTTGGCCACGCATTCGGTGTCACTGAGGTGGTTGGTGCCACCGTCGGTGCTGCGTTCTCACACGGTATGCGCCGTGGCCTGTTCTCCAACGAGGCCGGGCAAGGTTCCGCACCGAATGCTGCGGCCACCGCTACCGTATCCCACCCGGTGAAACAAGGCTTGGTCCAGACTCTGGGTGTTTACTTCGACACCCTGCTGGTCTGCTCGATTACTGCTTTCATCATCTTGCTGGGTGGTGACCACAAGTACGGGCTGGATAACATCGAAGGTGCTGCGCTGACCCAAACCGCGCTGGCTAACGAAGTCGGTAACTGGGGCATCCACATCGTCACCTTCATCATCTTCTGCCTGGCGTTCTCCTCGGTTCTGGGTAACTACTACCTGGCACAAACGAACCTGCAGTACTTGACGGAATCGCCCAAGATTCTCAATGGTTTCCGAGTTGGTGTGCTGGCTTTCATCATCATCGGCTCGGTTACCAGTATCCCAGTCGTTTTCGCCCTAGCCGATACTTTCGCCGCGACGATGGTGGTACTGAACCTGATCGCTATCGTTCCGTTGGGCGGTGTTGCGCTCAAGCTGCTGAAGAACTACAACCAGCAAAAACGTCGCGGCCAAGACCCAGTATTCCACCGCGATATGTTGCCGGGCCTGAAAAACGTGGAGGCCTGGGACGGTTCCGATCCAGTGACCCGCCGCAACGAAGAAGATGCGCTGAAATAGGCCATCGAGGTTCGTTACACGCGTAATTTATGCACTTAAAAGCGCTGACCCTGAAAGGGTTTAAATCGTTCGCCTCGGCGACGACGATGAAGTTCGAGCCCGGCATCTGTGCCGTTGTCGGGCCTAACGGCTCTGGCAAATCCAATGTGGTTGACGCACTCGCCTGGGTCATGGGGGAAGGCAGCGCGAAAACTCTGCGCGGTGGGAAGATGCAAGACGTCATCTTCGCCGGCGCTGGTGATCGTAAACCATTGGGGCGTGCGGAAGTCACGCTGACCATCGACAATGCTGACGGCCAATTGCCGATCGAGTACACGGAGGTCAGCTTGACTCGGCGGATGTTTCGCGATGGGGCCAGCGAATACGAAATCAACGGCTCCAAAGCGCGGCTGGCCGATATCCAAGAATTATTGTCCGATTCTGGTATCGGGCGCGAGATGCACGTCATCGTCGGCCAGGGCAAGCTCTCGGAAATTCTGGAATCTAAACCAGAAGAACGCCGCGCGTACATCGAAGAAGCCGCGGGCGTGTTGAAGCACCGCCGTCGGCGGGAAAAAGCCCAGCGCAAACTCAACGGCATGCAGGCTAACTTAGACCGCCTGCAGGATCTCACCGAAGAATTATCGAAACAGCTCAAGCCGCTGGCACGGCAAGCCGAGACCGCGCGCAAAGCTGCGACCGTGCAGGCAGAAGTGCGTGAGGCCCGGTTGGTGCTGGCCGGCGAAAAGATCGTGCGGTTGCGCGGGCAAGCAGAAGAGGCCACAGCTACAGCCGAAGAACTCCGTGCCCGGGTGGATACCAATCAGGAACACCTGGAAGAAGCAGAATCACGTCAGACCGAGGCCGAAGCGCAGCTGTCGCAAGTTACTCCAGCAGAACAAGCAGCGCAAAACCTGTGGTTTCGGCTGTCTGCGCTGAGTGAGCGCATAGCCGCCACTGTGCGTATTGCGGCCGACCGCGCCCGCAATACCGGAAATATCACGGCGTATTCCGGGCACGACCCGGATGATCTGGAAGCCCGTGCGCTCCGTGCGGACGAGGAACACGAAGAACTCGTCGAGGCCGCTGAGGTTGCGGCGGAAGAGCTCGAGGAAATCCGCGAAGAAGTCGCCGAACTTAACGAGACGGTGCAGCTCGCCGAACGTGAGCACTTGGCGCGGTTGCGCGCAGAATCCGATCGACGCGAAGGTGTTGTGCGCCTCGTCGCAGAAGAAGAATCGATTTCGCAGCAATTGGCCAGTGCTCGCGAGAATTTGGCACGTGCAGAAGAAACCGGGACGGAAGCTCGTGCGCGCCTGCGGGAAGTACGTGCGGAAGCCCGCGACTGGGCGTCGAAAACCAAGGACTTGCGCGCGCAGCGGGAAAATTTGGCCGTGCGTGCGCAACAGGCAAATTCAGAATCGAAGGCTGCCGAGCAGCGCTTGGACGAGTTACGCGAAAACCAGCGGGAACGCGAGCGCGTGGTCTATACCCTGCAATCACGCATCGACACGTTGCAGGCGCAGGCACCACGACAAGACATTCGCGAACACCTGGATGATTCTTGGCATGACCTGGTGGATCTCGTGCGTGCAGATGCCGGATGGGAAGCTGCGCTTTCTGCCGCCTTGGGTGATTACGCGAAAGCATTGGCTGGTCCTGTTTCGGCCGAGTTGCTTGCTGGGGCGGTTGATTCTACGCGCGCGGTATTGGTGGATACCAGCCGCGTTGGTGCTGCGTGGCACGTGGATACCGCAGTGCAGGCCGAGTGGTTGGTCGATCACGTCACCGTCGATTCTTCTGTGGCAGTGGCGGTCGGCCGAGTGCTTGCCGACGTCGTCGTGGCGGAAGACTATGAGCGCGCGCGGGATTTTGTCACCCAGGATCCACGGCTGCGGGCGGTTACCCGCGACGGGCTGTTGGTCGGTGAAGGCTGGGTCGAAGTTGGTTCGCACGCGGGTTCGGCGGTCGAGCGAAGCTCAGAGATCGCGAAGGCCCAGCAGGGTTTGCGCGTTGCCCAAGCCGAGTTAGAACAGCTGTCCGGCACGATCGAAGGCGCCAAGCAATCCGCGGAAGAAGCCCGCCTGGATTCCGCACACCATGGTGCGGCATTGCGCGAACATGATAAAGACATTGAATCCGCAGAGCGGGAAGAACAACGCGTGCGCCAGCAGGTGGAACGCTATACCCGTGAACATGAGACCGCCGCCGAACGTGCACAGCAGGCACGCACACGCAGCGAAAAACTGGAAACTCAGCACCGGGAAGTCAGTGACCGGCTCGCGCGCGTCGACAAGCACGGTGGTGCCGCCGGGGGTGACGATGCAGCCGGTGTGGATGAAGAAACTGAATCTCTGGCCCAGCAGCGTCAGGAGGCACAGGCCGCGTTATCTGCGGCCAAAGCGCGGGAGATGGATGCCGCTGTAGCTGCGCGCAGTGCGCAAGACCGGGCCGGGCAGGCACAAGGAAAAGGTGATGCGCTGCGTCGGCAAGCAGAACACGAGCGGGTGGCCAAGCGCAGGCACGAGCAAGCGATGGCGCGGCGCAAGCAGCAGGCAGAGTTGGCCGAAGCGGTGTTAGGCCATGCGCGGGAGATTGCAGCACGGGCCGAGGACGCGACCGACCAGGCTGCGCGTCGTCGTGATGAGCTGACTGCTCGGCGCAACGAGACGACTACGCGACTGAACGCGGTGCGCTCGGAAGTCTCCGCGGCGCGGCGAGCGTTGGATGCGGCGACGAAGGAATTTCACCAAGCCGACATGGAAGCCTCGCAGGCATCCGTGCGCGTGGAAGAAGCCGAGAACAAAGTTGGCGAGCAATTGGGCATTGCGATCGAGGACCTGGTGCGCGAATACAGCCCAGGTGAAGATTTCGACCGGGCGGCAGAAACTAAACGGCTCAAGCGTGCCGAAAAGGACTTGGGGGCTTTGGGTAAGGTCAACCCGCTGGCGCTCGAGGAATTCAAAGCGATGGAGGAACGCTACAACTATCTGTCGCAACAGCTCGACGACGTCATCCAGACACGGCGTGACCTGCAAAATATGATCACGGACGTCGACCAGCAAATCCTGGAGTTGTTCACCCAAGCCTGGAAAGACGTGGAAGCGGAATTCCCGCGCGTGTTCGCCACGCTATTTCCGGGTGGCGAGGCGCGCTTGCTGTTGACTGAGCCCGACGACATGCTCACCACGGGTATCGAGGTGGAAGCCCGGCCGCCGGGCAAGAAGGTGAAGCGCCTGTCGTTGTTGTCGGGTGGTGAGAAGTCGCTGACGGCATTGGCGATGCTGGTGGCGATTTTCCGGGCTCGACCTTCTCCGTTTTATGTGATGGACGAGGTAGAAGCTGCGCTGGATGATGTGAATCTGCGACGGCTGCTGGCGTTGTTTGAGGAGCTGCGTAAGGATTCCCAGCTGATTGTGATTACGCACCAGAAGCCGACGATGGATGTCGCGAATGTGCTCTATGGCGTGACGATGCGCTCGGACGGTATTACGCACGTGCTTTCGCAGCGCCTGGCGCGCGGGTAGCAGGTGCAGGTGCCGGTGCGGCACGTAGACTAGCGGTGTGAAAAAGAAAACAGCTTTTGTGTCCATGCTGGCGGCTGCTTCGGTGGCCCTGGCCGCGTGTTCGAGCGAGTCTGTCGAGGGGGACGATAAAGAACTCACGCTCGGTTATATGACTGCGTGGAGCGATATGCTGCTCATGGCCAATGTGATTGAGCATGTTGCTTCTGAGCACGGCTATAGGTTCGAGCACACCGAGGTCAACGATGTCGCGGCGGTGTATACGGCGGTGTCTAACGGCGATATTGATATCGTGCCGTCGAGTTGGCCAGAGCGCACCAATAAGGACCAGTGGGAGCGGTTCAAAGACAATATTGAAGACGTCGGGGTTTTCTTCCCGAATGCCCGTTTGACCTTGGCCGTTCCGGAGTATAGCGAGTTGGATTCCATTGCGGATTTGGTTGGTGCGGAAGCCCGTTTCGACGGCGATATCATCGGTATTGAGGCTGGTTCTGGTGCGGTGAACGTCGTGCAAAACGAGGTCATGCCGGCATACGGCCTGGACGCGTATAGGCTGAAAACCTCGTCGACGCCCGCGATGTTGGCGGAGCTGGATGATGCGATTGCTGAAAAACGCGACATCGTGGTGACTTTGTGGCGACCGTACTGGGCGAATAATTCCTACCCGGTGAAAGACCTGGCTGATCCGAAGGGCGCGCTGGGGGATCCGGAAGGTTTGCACACCCTGGCGCGGCCGAATTTTGCTGCCGAGCACCCGGAGTTGGCGCAGTGGATTTCTGAAATTTCGTTGTCTGACGAGGAATATGGCGCGCTCGAGGATCTGCTGCTAAACAAGTACGACGAGGGCGAAGAGCAAAAAGCGATCGCTGAGTGGATCGAACAACACGGCGATTCTCTCCCTGCTTGGCCTGGGCAATAGCCTGGGATTCGGGCCTGGTGAGTGGTGAGATCATTGTTAGATCCTCCCTATTTTGTCTCTATATCGAGCTGAGACTTTGACTGTTGTGCGGGGAGTCCGCGCGAAGGGCTCTACTTCTCCGGTCGCGCAACGTTTAGCCTCTGGCGTCGACAACCTTGTGGATCCGTGTGTCGATGTCGACCGCTACCGGCAAGCACACAAAGGTGGTGTGAGCAGCATTATTGTCACCACGACAGTGGCTGAAGTGGAAAACATTACGGATTCGACGTTGTTCACCACCGGAACTGGTGACCAGCTCATGCCAGCGGACCAATCGTCGGAAGCGAGACTGTGTTGCGAGGCAAATCGGGGAAATTTTGGGGCTGCGCATGTAAAAAACAAGGAAGGCTGCCAGAATGGAGACCATGAATACTTCAGAATCATGGTGGGATAGTCTCGTTGATTTCGCGACAAACAATGCCGTCGCGTTTTGGGTGATCGTCGCCGCTGTCGTCCTGGCGTTGATCGTCATTATTGCGCTCATCGTTGGAACAAAGCGCAAAAAGTCTAAAACGGTTCATTTCGGTGGTGAGGACGCCGATGAGCCGAAACAGCTGACGCAACAGCAAAAATCGGGTAATTATCAAGCCACCGGTGGTTTCAATTTTGCCTCTGGAGGGGCAGGGGAGAAGCAGCCGGTTGTTAAGTCGGAGCCAGCAGAGCCGACAACTGAGTCGAATGAGCCACTGGCGAAAGAAAAGCCGGAATCACAAAAGCCGGTTGAAACACCGGATGAAGCGCACTCGTATGAGTCCGATGTTGAATCGGCTGAGCCAGCTGAGCCCGAAGCAGCTCAACTTGAAGAAGCGCAACCTGAATCTGAAGCGCAGGATAAGGAAACAGAACCGGACACCGCGGAGCCTGTGGCCGAGCCTGTAGAACACCCAAAAGTCGAGGAGCCTGCAGAAGACGCTGAAGAGACCGAACCGGAAACTTCGAGCGAGGCACAGCCAGAAGCTGAGCCAGACGCAGAAGCTGAGCTAGAGGCCGAGCCTGCGGTAGAGCCCCAGGTGAAAGAAGACGCTGCGCCCAAAGAAGACATTGCGCCGGCGGCGGGACGTCTGTCGAAGCTGCGCGGGCGTCTATCTAAGTCGCAAAATGCCATCGGGCAGGGCGTACTCGGGCTTCTCACCGCGGGTGATCTGGATGAGGACGCCTGGGAAGAAATTGAAGACACCCTGATCATGGCGGATCTGGGCACCAACGTCACCATGAAAGTTACCGACTTGCTGCGCGATAAAATCGCAGAGCGTGGTGTGTCGAGTGAAGCCGAGGCCCGCGCGATGCTGCGTGAGGCTCTCATAGAGGTCGGTAAGCCGGAGATGGATCGTTCCATCAAAGCCATGCCGCACGACGGAAAGCCAGCCGTCGCCATGATCGTGGGTGTTAACGGCACTGGTAAAACGACGACCACGGGCAAACTCGGGCGCGTGTTAGTCGCCATGGGGCACGACGTCGTCTTTGGTGCTGCGGATACCTTCCGTGCGGCAGCGGCGGACCAATTGGAAACCTGGGGACGTCGCGTGGGAGCAACCACCGTGCGTGGCGCTGAAGGAGCAGACCCAGCGTCGGTCGCATTCGATGCAGTCGCCACCGGCGTCGACGAGGGCGTCGACGTGGTGTTGGTCGATACCGCAGGCCGCTTGCACACGTCGAATAACCTGATGGATCAGTTGGGCAAGGTCAAACGCGTCATTGAGAAGAAAGCGAAAGTCGACGAGGTGCTGCTGGTCATCGATGCGACCGTCGGCCAGAATGGTTTGGCACAGGCGCGTATCTTCCGTGACGTCGTTGACATCACCGGTGTCGTGTTGACCAAGCTCGATGGCACCGCTAAAGGAGGCATTGTCTTCCAAGTGCAAGAAGAACTTGGTGTGCCGGTCAAACTCGTTGGCTTAGGTGAAGGCGCGGATGATTTGGCGCCGTTTGAGATCGAGTCTTTCGTCGATGCGCTCTTGGGAAATGAACGTTAGCTGAACGTGATAACCTAAGCGACGATGATTTTTTCCTTATTAGCGCTACTCGGGGTGACGGTGGCCAGCGCCCCGCTGTGTTCGCGCCTACTAGGCCGAAACGCGGGTTGGGTGTTGGCGCTACCGCTAATCATTGCAACCGTTATGGCGGTTTCCGTCTACGACGGGGTACACACGGAATCAACGTCGTGGATACCGTCGTTGGGCGTGGACTTTAATATCCGCCTCGACGGGCTGTCTTTCGTCTTCCTGCTGTTGGTCTTGGTGATCGGTGCCGGGGTGTTGATGTATTCCACCCGCTACCTGCACCACAAGGACTCAGCGTTCTACTTCTTCATTACAGGCTTCGCAGCGGCGATGGCGTTGTTGGTCACCACCGACAACCTGTTTGTCTTCTATGTTGCCTGGGAAATGACCACGCTGTGTTCCTTCTTTCTTATCGGTAACTCCGGTGAGAAGGGGCATCAGCCAGCCATCCGCACGCTCCTGGTCACGGTACTGGGTGGTCTGTTGCTGTTGACCGCCACCATCATCATGTCGGTATCGACGGGCACGATGCAGCTCAGTGAAGTCATTGCGTCCGATTACTGGGCGGACAACCCTGGAACCTTGACCGTCGTTGCTATCCTGGTTGCGGGCGCAGCGTTTACGAAGTCCGCACAATTCCCATTCCAGGCCTGGTTGCCGGACTCGATGGTTGCTATCGCACCGGTGTCGGCCTACCTGCATGCTGCAGCCATGGTCAAGGCCGGTATCTATGTGATTTTGCGTTATTCGCCACTGTTTGGCGAGGTAGCAATCTGGAATATCTTGCTGATCGTCTGCGGTTTGTTCACCGCTGCCTTCGGTGCCATGACAGCAGTCACTCGCGACGATCTGAAAGAATTGCTCGCATATTCCACAATGTCGCAGCTCGGCCTTTTGGTGGCCACCGTCGGTATTGGCACCGATGCTGCACTGACTGCGGCGATCGTGCACACCATCGCACACGCCTGCTTCAAAGCGGCGTTGTTTATGTCGGTCGGTATCGTTGAACACGAATCGGGTACGCGTTCGTACTCTGAGCTGCAACACGTGCGCACGAAGATGCCAGTGACCAAGACCCTGGTCGTTATTGCCGCAACCTCGATGGCCGGAATTCCGCTGTTGTTTGGATTCATCTCCAAAGAAGGCTTGATCGAGGCGGCGCTGGAGGCACCGTTCGGCGATGACATGAACGTCCTCATCACCGCGGGTATCGTGCTGACTTCGATGTTCACCTTTGTGTATTCCTTCAAATACATCATCGGTGTCTTCGGTGCAGGCAAGAAGAACGCTCAAGACGTGGAAAAGACTGTGCCAGAAGCCGCCCTGAGCTTCTGGATCATCCCAGCGTTGCTAGCTGCATTGACACTTGCGTTGGGTGTGTATCCGGGCGCGGTCGACGGTCTTGTCGACGATGCCGCGTTGGCGGTTACTGGTGCCGATCAACATGTACACCTGGCTATTTGGCACGGATTCAATATGCCGCTGGGTATGTCGGCGCTGATCATCGTCGTCGGTATTTTGCTGGTTCTCAACCGTGATCAGCTGTTCCGCGCCATGTCGGTATTCGGCGCCCCGGTAACCGGCCTCTACGTGGTGGAGTTCTTACGCCAAGGCATCATCAACACCGGTAATAAGTATTTCACTGCCGCAACTGGCACGACGTCGATGCGCCGCCACCTGGTGCTACCGCTGCTTGGGGTTATCTCACTGACAGTGATTGGCATCTTTACCCTGAACGATTTGCCAGAGGTTGTTGGGGAGCGGGCCTGGGCCATTGACTGGATCTTCGTGCTGCTCGTGGCAATGGGCTGTATGGCTACCGTGATGGCGAAGTCTCGTTTGACTGTGGTGGTTGTGGTCTCGATCGCGGGCTTCGGTATGACGCTGTGGTTCTACATCTTGGGTGCTGCCGACGTGGCGAACACCCAGCTAACCGTCGAAATTCTGACTGTGTGCGTGCTGGTGCTGATTCTGCACCGCCTACCGGATCACTTCACCCCGGATACACGCCGTTCACACTTCTGGTCGATCGTGCTTTCGGTCGCCGTTGGTGTGTCCACCATGCTGGCGGTGCTGGCACTGACCGGGCGCCGCGAGATTTCCGATGTCTCGGAGTATTTCTTGCGCGAAACCGAAGAGCTCACGGGCGGTTCCAATATTGTCAACGTCATCCTGGTGGAATTCCGTGCCTTCGATACGTTGGGCGAGTTGACCGTGCTTGGCGTCGCAGGCATTGCAATCGCAGTGCTGTTGGCGAATAACCGTTTGCTGGCGGTCCACGACACGCACATGGATAAGGCTTCGCCGTTAATTGATGCACGCGCGAACTCTGTATTTTTGCGCGCCACCACGAAGCTGGTCGGCCCGATTATCGTGGCACTATCGATTCTGCTGTTCTTCCGTGGACACAACGAAGCTGGTGGTGGATTCGTTGCTGCGCTGATCGCGTCGGCTGGATTCGCCTTGGTCTACCTGTCTGCGCCATCTAACGCCGAAGCCAAGATCCGTCTGCCATATATGGCGTTGATCGGCGGAGGTATCACGATTGCCGTTGCCACAGGTCTGCTGGGCTTTATCGAAGGATCTTTCCTGAAACCGCTCGATACGCACATTGTGGGCATGCACTTGTCGACGGCGCTGTTGTTCGACCTTGGCGTGTATCTGGCGGTGATCGGTATGATCCTCGCGGCGTTCAACCTGTTGGGTATGCCGCGATTGAATTCCGACGAAGCCGATGCCCGCGAACCAGGAGCGGATGCGGATCTTGCAGACCGTTCCCTGGAAGCCGAACCTCAGGCAGAAAGGAACTAATTTATGACTCTCGCCATTTCTGCAGGCCTGCTCGTCGGCTGCGCGGTGTATCTTATGATGCGTCGCGACATGCTGCGCATTGCACTAGGATTTACGCTGCTCTCACACGGAGCGAACCTGATCCTCATCGCGGCAGGTGGTACGGCCTCGCGCACTGAACCGTTTGGTTCCCATGACACCGCGGCCGTCGCCGAGGCAGCAGACCCGTTGCCACAAGCCCTGGTGTTGACCGCGATCGTAATTTCGTTTTCGATCTCGGTTCTGATGTTCGTTACGGCAGCCGTCGGCAAGAAAGACGATGCCACCCGCCCAGAAGTTAACCTCGCACGCGAGCAGGATGTGGTTCTGTAATGGATATTGCTGTACTACTACCACTGTTTACTGCGTTGCCGTTGATCTTGGGCGGCATACTCGTCGTCGGGCACCGCTTCCAGCTGCTGCAAGACATCGTGCTGTTTGCCACACTCGCCGGAGCCGTCGCAGCATCCGCGGCGTTGTTCCCGTTAGTTTCTGAGGGCCAAACCATTGCGCACGGTATCGGCATGTGGGGCTTCGGTTATTCTATTCCGTTTGTTGCTGATATGTTCGCGGTGTTGATGCTTGTCACGACGGCAGTATTGGGCCTGGTTTGTGCCTGGTTCGCTGCAGCTACGGGCTTAACGAAGCAACGTTTTTCGGCACCGTTAATCCTGATCCTGATGGCAGGTGTTTTCGGTGCTATTTTGACGGGCGATCTTTTCAACTTCTTCGTCTGCCTGGAGATCATGCTGCTGCCGTCCTACGGCCTGTATGCGCTAACGATTCATAGGCGCGGAGGGTCGCTGTTGGTCGGAGGCATGCGCTTGTTCATCGCATCGAACCTACTGGGCTCCACGCTCTACATGGTTGGTGTGGGTTTGGTCTACGGCACTGCAGGCAGTATTAATCTCGCAGAGCTTGCCGGTGCGGCGAAAGAAGACCCGGCCGTGGCCTTGGCTGGTTCGGTCTGTTTGCTGGCGATGTTTATCAAGGCATCGATTGTGCCCGTGCATTCTTGGTTGGCCCAGACCTACCCATACACCAGCCCGGCGATTACCGCACTGTTTTCTGGCCTGCACACCAAGGTCGGTGTGTACATGATCTACCGCATCTACGCGGTGCTTTTCGACGGCGACGAACGGTTCCTATGGATCATGGTCGCGCTGTTTAGCTTGACCATGCTTGTCGGCGTATTGGGTGCTGTGGGTGAAAAGACCACACGGTCGATTCTCGGTTTCCACATGGTGTCCCAGTTGGGTTATATCGTGATGGGCGTGGCACTGTTTACCGAGCTCGGCCTGGCAGCAGGTATTTTCTACTTGGTGCACCATATGATCGTCAAGGCCTCGCTGTTTATGTCCACTGGTGCTATCGAGGTCCAGTACGGTACTGGCGAGCTGGGCAAGATAACCGCGATGGCCAAACGCGAACCGATCATGGCCGTGGCGTTTTTCGCTGCTGCGTTGTCGCTGGCTGGCATCCCACCATTTTCTGGCTTCGTCGCGAAGTTCTCGTTGATGATGGGCACCTGGGATGCTGGTTTGATCTACCCACTGGTCGTAATGGTGGTGGTCTCGCTGATCACGCTGCTGTCGATGTTGAAGATCTGGGGCGGTGTCTTCTGGGGCGACTCGACAACTCCGGTACCGGATCCAGGACACGGGCAAGACCCAGATGGTGCACATGCCACGCTGGGTGGCGGAGTAGCGACTTACACCCGTAGTGATTCGCAAACCATGACGGAAACGACAACCAAACCGAAATCCCGCGTTGGTTTTTGGATGGCAGCTCCTGCTGTGATTACCGCTGCTATCACGCTGGTACTGGGCGTCGGCGGCGAATATTTGATGCAGTATTCCGAGGTCGCCGCCAATAACCTGATGGATACGTCCAGCTATGTTGAGGCGGTGAAAAACTAATGGATATTGCTACTTGGCCTTTTCGCATGGTGGGCTTTTGGCTGTGGTACTTGAAGGAATTTGTGGTCGCGAACATGTCAGTGATTCGTGACATCATTTCCCGCGGCCATGATTCGACACCCGGTGTGGCCCGCTATGAATCTCGTAGTTTCAAAGGTGGTCACTACACGCTGTTTGCTGCTTTGGTGACCATCACCCCTGGCACGTTGGTGGTTGGCGCAGGTAAGACGAAAGATGGAGTCCGGATCATGTATGTGCACGGCATGTACAACAAATCCGCTGACGAGTTGCGCGACGATCTTCGGGATATGGAAGAGCGCATGCTGAAAGGAATTATGTTTCGTCCACGACTGAATGAGGACGCCAAATAATGACTACCGTAATCGCTATTGCAATCGTGATGATCGCCTTGTCAGCGCTGCCGGCCGCGTATCGTATGCTCGTTGGCCCGACCCGCTCGGACCGCGTTTCGGCAGCGGACTTCTTGTTGTTCGTGCTGGTCGCGCTTTTGGGGCTCAGCGGGTTCCTGAAAGGATCTGGCTACACGTTTGACCTGATGCTCGTGGCCTCGGTGGTCGGTTTCCTCTCCGCCGTTTCGTTGTCTCGTGCTTTGTTGAGGGGTGCTCGTTAATGGACGTTATGGAAATTATTTCCTCGATCTTTATCGTCATCGGTGCGGGCAACTTTGTGATTTGTGGCGCCGGAATGCTGACCTTCCGTGACGTGTATGCACGCATGTCTGTCTTGTCGACGGCGTCGGGCTTCGGAGTCTCGATGATCATCATCGGCGTCTTTTTGCTTGATCCACAGTGGTCCACCGCAATCGTGGGCATTGGCGCGATTATTCTGTTGTTGGGCACTTCTGCGATCGGCTCGATTTTGATCTCGCGTTCGTCAATTCTGCGCCACGTTGCCATTGTGGACGTGCAGTTCAACGAGGCAAACGTCTGGGAAGGCGAATTTGTATCGCCATCGGATTTCCAATATCGGCAGGAGACCGGGCAGGCTCGCAAGATTCAGTAATAGTAGTAGTCGTAGTCGCACCGCAATCTCAAAACTTCTAGCCCCAAGCCGTACGGCTTGGGGCTTTTTGTTACCCCAAATGAGGGAACTAACTATCTTTCGATAGATATTTACTACCTGTAGTACTACCGTTATAAATCGTAAGGCTAATATCAAGGAGAGTTTATGGAAACGGTAATTGCAGGTAATGCCGCCTGGATGCTGATGAGTGCAGCTTTGGTTTTGCTCATGACTCCAGCATTGGCCCTTTTTTACGGAGGCATGACAGAGCGCAGAGGTGTGCTCAATATGATGCTGATGTCTTTCGGCTCACTAGCCGTCGTTAGTATCGTTTATGTCTTATGGGGTTGGTCGATGAGCTACGGCACGCAGTCGTGGGGCGGAATCGTTGCCAATCCTTTCGAGTTTTTCGGTCTGAAGGACTCCATTGTCGGTCAATCTGGTGAATACCTCGTTGGCGCGGAAGGCTACGCCAATATCATCGATATCGGATTCCAACTCACCTTCGCAGTGATTTCCACTGCGATTATCTCGGGTGCTCTGGCCGGCCGTGTGAAATTTGGTACCTGGCTGGTATTTAGCGGCCTGTGGGCAACATTTGTGTACTTCCCGTTGGCACACATGGTGTGGGGTGGCGGAATCCTCGGTGAAGACGATAGCAGCGTTGCAGCCTGGGTCTTTGGCTCTGAAGGCGGGGAAGCTTTGGTTCCACCGATCGACTTCGCGGGCGGCACGGTAGTTCACATTTCCGCTGGTACTGCCGCACTGGTGCTGGCCATTGTTGTCGGCAAGCGGCAGGGCTTCCCGAAGAGCGTGCAGCGTCCCCACAATCTGCCAATGGTCATGTTGGGTGCAGGCATGCTGTGGTTTGGCTGGTTCGGGTTCAACGGCGGTTCGGCCTTTGCCGCTGACGGCTTGGCTGGTCTGGCTTGGGTAAACACCACGGCCGCGACAGCCGCTGCAATCTTGGGTTGGTTGTTCGTTGAAAAGGTTCGCGATGGCTTCTGCACCTCGCTGGGTGCGGCCTCGGGTGTGGTTGCCGGACTGGTTACTATCACCCCGGCAGCTGGTGACCTGAACCCGGTTACCTCGCTGATCATGGGTATAACCGGTGGCATGCTGGGCTGTCTCGGTGTTGGCCTGAAGTTCCGATTTGGTTTCGATGACTCGCTCGATGTCGTCGGCGTGCACCTAGTTGCTGGTCTGTGGGGCACAGTCGTCGTAGCGTTTTTTGCTAACGACCGTGGCATCTTTACCGGCGGTGGCGCGAAAGGTTGGCAGCTGTTGCTCATCCAGATTCTCATTGCCGCCATTGCCATGATCTTTACCATCGTTATTACAACGATCATTGCGTTGATCCTGAAGTCCACGATGGGCTGGCGTGTCACTGACCAGATTGAAGCCGACGGTATTGACTTCGGTGGGCACCGTGAGACTGGCTACGATATTGGCGGTCGCGGCGTGCGTGGACACACCAGCCGGAACTAACAGCCACCATTAAACTGAAGCGAAAACACGTTGTCAGCGCCCAGAAAACAGATCTAGGAGCACAGAATGAAACTCGTGACAGCCGTCGTCAAGCCGTTTACGCTCGACGATATCCAGAAAGCCTTGGAAAAGCTCGGCTCACCGGGAATGACCGTCTCAGAGAGTGAAGGTTTTGGTCAGCAGCGCGGGCATAAAGAAATCTACCGCGGTACTGAATACGCCACGTCGTTTGTGCCCAAGACCAAAATTGAGCTGATCGTCGCTGATGGCGACGTGGAGCAGGTTGTTGATGCAATCGTAGAAGCCGCCTGCACCGGTGAAATCGGTGACGGCAAGATTTGGATCACCCCGGTCGAAGACGTTATTCGAGTGCGTACCGGCGAGCGCGGCGAAAAAGCGATTTAGTCGACTCGCAATAACAAAAACCAATGACAAAGACTGCTGCTTAGCTAGTTCGGCTTAGGCGAGCCGGATATGACCTGCGTGGCCAAAACCGGCTAGGCTGGTAGGGCTAGTAAAAGCCAACGGTAGGGAGTTACGCAACGTGTTTGAGTCATTGTCCGACAGGCTACAGTCCGCCCTGAAAGGGCTTCGCGGCAAGGGCAAACTGACTGAGGCTGATATTAACGCCACCGCCCGCGAAATCCGGCTGGCGTTGCTGGAAGCCGACGTTTCGCTCACCGTTGTGCGCGGCTTCATCAAGCGTGTTAAAGAACGCGCAATCGGCGCAGAAGTCTCGGAGGCTCTGAACCCGGCGCAGCAAGTCGTCAAAATCGTCAATGAGGAGCTACAGGATATCCTCGGCGGCGAGACTCGTCGCTTGAACTTGGCGAAGAACCCTCCGACCGTGATCATGCTGGCGGGTTTACAGGGTGCCGGTAAAACCACCCTGGCCGGTAAGCTCGCCAAACACTTGGAATCCAAGGGCCACACCCCAATGCTGGTGGCCTGTGACCTGCAGCGTCCGGGTGCTGTCGACCAGTTGCGCATCGTCGGTGAGCGTGCAGGTGTCAAGACATTCGCGCCTGATCCAGGCACCTCACTGGATTCCCAGCACGAGATGGGAACCTCGCACGGAGATCCTGTCGAGGTTGCCCGCAACGGTATCGAAGAAGCCCGCAAGGCTCAGCACGACGTGGTCATCATCGACACCGCGGGCCGGTTGGGTATCGACGAAACCCTGATGAACCAGGCGCGCGATATCCGCGATGCCGTTAACCCGGATGAAGTTTTGTTCGTCATTGACTCGATGATTGGCCAGGACGCCGTCCACACCGCGGAAGCTTTCCGCGATGGCGTGGACTTTACCGGTGTTGTATTGACCAAGCTTGATGGCGATGCACGTGGTGGTGCCGCGCTGTCGATTCGTGAAGTCACCGGTAAGCCGATCATGTACGCCTCCTCCGGTGAGAAGCTCACTGACTTCGATGTCTTCCATCCAGAGCGCATGGCTAGCCGGATTCTGGGTATGGGCGATATGCTCTCCCTGATTGAGCAGGCCGAAGCCACCCTGGACCAGCAGAAAGCCGAAGAAGCTGCGCACAAGCTGGGCTCCGGCGAGATGACGCTGAACGACTTCCTCGATCAGCTCATGATGGTGCGCAAGATGGGCCCGATCGGCAACCTGCTGAAGATGATGCCGGGCGGTAGCCAGATGTCCAAGATGGCGGACATGGTCGACGAGAAACAGCTTGACCGTATTCAGGCCATCATCCGCGGTATGACTCCGGCAGAGCGCAACGACCCGAAGATTTTGAACGCTTCCCGACGCAAACGTATTGCGGCTGGTTCCGGTGTGGAAGTCTCTGAGGTCAACCAGCTGGTGGAGCGCTTCTTTGAAGCCAAGAAAATGATGAGCAAGATGGCCGGGCAATTTGGCATGCCTGGTATGGGCGGTTCCAAGCGTTCGGCGACGAAGAAGAAGCCAAAGGGCCGCAAAAACAAGAAGGGTAAGCGCAAGAAAGGAAAAGGCGGCGGCCAGGGCATGCCAAATATGCCAGGGATGCCTGGCATGCCGGGTATGGGTGGCGGAATGCCATCGATGCAGGATATACAGAAGATGCAGCAGCAGATGCCACCGGGCATGGAAAACATCGACTTGAGCAAGCTGAACTTCGGTAAGAAATAGGCTCGTTTTCGGCTCTGCAGGTCTGCGGCTCACGCAGGGCTTAGTTCACGAACCGCTTAGTTCACGTAGCGTGTGATGATCGGCTCCAGCAATGGCTGGGCCGATTTTGCGTATGCGTTGGAAATATGGTGCATATCGCGGTAGACGGCGATATTACCAATAACGACATCACAACGACGCCGGTCGCAAAACCAATCAGCAGTATCGACAGCTTCCATGCCGAGCTCATCAAGCACGGCCTCGGCAGGATCAACCTCGTGATAGACCTGGTTCCGCGCAACCGAACATAGGCCGCCATTAACTAAGCAATTACTAAAGTCGAATGGTTCGCCATTCGGGCGGAATGCCCAGGGATTATCGCGAAGCCCAACGAAATCGATGTCGGCGTCGGCAAGCTCTTGCCAAAAAGCTGCATACCCGTACGGCACATAATCGGGGCCGTGCCCGAAATCGCCAGAAGGGCGGGTGGAATTTGAAATCACCAGTTCCGGCTGCTCATCCAGTAGCTTTTCGATGACTCTCTGGCCCCAGTTATAGCACCTCTGATCAATCTGATGGGAGCCAACGACCAGGTCATTCGGGCCGGTGACGATCGGGCAGCCGGCGCGTAACATGACCTCAAGGCGAAAACCGTATTTTTTGCCCAAGGCATCCAGCGGTCCAGCCCATTGCTCAGAGTGTGACCCACCGACCAGATAGACCGCCTTATCGGCGTTTCTGTCACCGAAGACGCATGGCTCACCGAACCGGGATTCTTCGAACTGCAGTACAGACGAAGGAAAATCACTCGGAACAAAGCAATGAACCTCGGAGACCACCGGCTGCAAACTGGACACTAGTTGCGGGTCTGGTGCGAGCTCTACGTCGTCAGGAACATCATGGCCAAACTTGGCGAGTACACCAGGATAAGTCTCTACGGGTAGCGGTTGGTTGCGTTCATTGTGCAGTCGTTGGGTCCACCATGGCTGCACTGTCAATAAAGCAAGCAAGGCGATGGTGGTTACTACCGCGCCCGTGACGCGCCCCGGATGGGATTTCGCGTCCGCGCCTAGAGTCCGCCAGGATAGCTTCGGTGACTCAGAAGTGCGCCGCCTAGTTTTTTGGCGCAGCGGTTTTTCGACATATCGATATGTCAACCATGCCAGCACCAGGGAGATGACAATGATGCTGATTCCCAGGACAGCGTTCGGAGAGGATTGGCTCCATAAATTCGTCGCCAAGATCAACAATGCCCAATGCCACAAATATAATGAATAGGCGATATCACCCAGCCAACGCATAGGGCGGGTAGCCAGGCCGCGTGCAACCACACCGTTGCCGCCAAGCACCAACAACACCACGCCACCCAATGGAATCAGTGACAGCGGGCCGGGGTAGGCCGTGGAGTCTTCCACGATGATGCCTGTGGCAAACAACAGCGCTAGACCAATGACGCCTGCGACGTTAGCAAGCCAACGCGGCATTGTGATGCGGCTGCCATAAATGACTAGTACTGCCCCAAGGGAAAGTTCCCACAGACGAGAAAACGTCGAATAGTAGTTATCCGGACTTCCGTAGAGACCGAAGCGGGACGCGTAAGCAAAAGAAACAATTGTGACGACGATAAGTATTGGGCCCGCGACCCGGTTGATGTGTTTGCGGCGCGAGCGCAATAACGCGGCCAAAATTAGGGCAAAGGCGATGGCTGCTAGGTAGAACTGGCCCTGCACCGACATTGACCACAGGTGTTGCAACGGTGAGATTTCCGGTGCAGCCGCGGCATAGGCGGCTTCTTGGCGGGTCAATTCCCAGTTCTGGTAGTACAGCAAACTAGCGGAGATTTGCTGGGCGAATTCGATGTTCATTAACCACGGGGTGGCAATGAGCACCAAAACCACAGTGACGCTGATAACAAGCGTGAGCGCGGGGACCAACCTGCGGATAGTGCGCCAGATGGGCCACCAGGGGTTCAGCGAGGCGTCGTCACGCGCGGCATAACGCAACTGTGAACCGAGGAAAAAGTATCCCGATAGCAGCAAAAAGACATCGACGCCACCGGATACCCGACCGATGAAGACATGAAAAAATACCACCAGAGCGATGGCAAGGCCACGCAGGCCGTCCAGGTCATAGCGGTAGGAGGGCTTGTTTAACGATTCGGTCAAAACAGGCTCACATGTTTCATCGGGGTGAGGCATTTTTTGGTCGTTGGGTAGTGTATCGCTTTTAATGTACGTTCCCTATTCGGAGGATATTTGCTGAGAACGTCCGCGCGTGGTTTGGATAAAATTAGGTTTGAAGGTTAGAATATAACGCTGTCTGTGTTTCTGCGTAACACTGCGTTCGTCTACGGTCGTCGCAGTTGGGATCACGCGCAGACTAATCCAAGGGTTGAACCGGCCTGCATCCGCAGGTGTCCGCACTGCCCAGTGAATCTCTAGCATGAAAAGGAGCCAACAATGGCTGTCAAGATTAAGCTGCAACGCCTCGGCAAAATCCGCACCCCACAGTACCGTGTGGTCATCGCGGACTCGCGCACCCGTCGTAACGGCAAGGAGATCGAGGTTATCGGTCGCTACCAGCCAAAGCAGGAGCCATCCCTGATCGACATCGATTCCGAGCGCGCTCAGTACTGGTTGTCCGTTGGTGCACAGCCAACCGAGCCTGTTTTGGCTCTGCTGAAGGTCACCGGTGATTGGCAAAAGTACAAGGGCCTGCCAGGTGCAGAAGGCACCCTGAAGACCGCCGAGCCTAAGCCTTCCAAGCTGGAGCTGTTCAACAAGGCTTTGGAAGAGGCCAACAATGGCCCATCCATCGAGGCCATCACCGAAAAGAAGAAAAAAGCCAAGGAAGAAGCCGAGGCTAAGGCTGCTAAGGAAGCTGAAGAAAAGGCTGCCGCAGAAAAAGCTGCTGCCGCTGAAGGCGAAGCTGACGCTGAGGCTGAGTCCAACGAATAAAACCCGTAGCGCCCTTATGTTTGTGCGCTTGATACCGCGTGGTGTTTCCTAACCGGGAACCCGCGCGGTTTTTCTATGATTGACACGCTAAATTAGGGGTATGGACGTACGTATTGGTCGGGTAGTGAAAACCCACGGCATCCGCGGCGAGGTCGTGGTGGAGACAACCACGGATGATCCGGAGGGCCGTTTTGCTCCGGATGCTGTTATCGAAGGCCGTCAAGGCGGACGCACGGAATCGTTGCGTATTCGTAGTGCGCGCCCGCACAAGGGTCGTCTGTTGCTGGCATTGAGTGAGATCACTGACCGCACTTCTGCGGAATCGCTGCGCGGTATGGAGTTTTTCGCTCCGGCTGACGAGTCGGATCATGACGGCTACTATGACCACGATCTCGAAGGCCTGCGCGTGCGGCACGATGGCGCGGAGATCGGAACCGTGAGCGGTGTGGTGGAAACCATTAACCGTAGTCTGCTGGAAATTACGCTTGCCGACGACGGCCGCACCGCTTTAGTTCCGTTCGTCGACGAGTTCATCGCGGACGTAGACCTGGAGGCTGGCACCATCACGATCACCCCGCCGGAAGGATTGCTGGACTTGTGAGACTGGACGTCGTCTCGATTTTCCCGGAATACCTGCAACCCCTGCGCCACGCGCTGCTGGGGCGCGCGATTGAACGCGGCTTGCTCAAGGTCGGCGTGCACGATTTGCGTGACTGGGCCACTGGTGTGCACAAATCTGTTGATGATTCGCCCTATGGCGGCGGCCCGGGCATGGTGATGAAGCCAGAGGTGTGGGGCCCGGCCCTCGATGAGATTGCTGCGGGGCAGCGCGCAGATGCCGCTAACCAATTGGACTCGGCGGCCCAGCATATTCACGGCGCTACCCATGATGAGCTTTCGGGAACTGCTCCGCAGCGCTACGACGGCCGGGACGTGCACGTCGGCGAAGATCCGGATGCGCCGTTGCTGGTGGTGCCGAGTCCCGCCGGTGTGGTGTTTAGCCAAGACAAGGCGCAGGCCTGGTCCAATGAGGAGCATATTGTCTTTGCCTGCGGCCGTTATGAGGGCATCGACCAGCGGGTTATTGATGATGCAGCGTACCGCTACCGGGTGCGCGAGGTCTCGATTGGTGATTATGTGTTGATTGGCGGTGAGGTGGCGACTCTGGTGATCGCCGAGGCCATCGTGCGGCTGATCCCAGGTGTGTTGGGCAACCAGCGTTCGCACCAGGAAGATTCGTTTTCCGATGGTTTGTTGGAAGCGCCGTCGTATACCAAGCCGCGGGTGTGGCGCGGACTGGAAATTCCTGAGGTACTCACGTCTGGTCATCACGGCAAGGTGGCGCAGTGGCGGCGTCGGCAAGCATTACTGCGCACGCAAGCACGTCGGCCGGATTTGTTGGATGCTGTGGAGCTGAGCACAGAAGATCACAAGATATTGGCTGAAGGTATGGGGAATAACTAGGCTTAGCCCAATGATCGCCAGTGTTATTGCCGAAGAATTAGGCGTTTCCAGCAATCGCGTGCAGGCGGCATTGTCGTTGCTCGCGGAAGGAAACACCGTCCCGTTTATCGCCCGTTACCGCAAGGAAGCCACCGGTGCGCTGGATGATACCCAGCTGCGGCATATCCAACAGCGTGCGGATTACCTGGAAGAACTCGCGGCGCGCAAAGAAACTATCCTGAGTGCGATCGAGGAGCAGGGCAAACTCACCGATAGGCTGCGCGTGGAGATTACCGAATGTGATTCGAAGGCTCGCTTGGAGGATTTGTACCTGCCGTACAAAAAGCGCCGGACAACCAAGGCCGACAAGGCCCGTGAGGCTGGCCTGGAGCCACTGACGGATGCACTGATCGATAATCCCTCGGTGGATCCAGGCGCAGCCGCGCAGGATTTTCTTGTCGACGGCTATTCCGATGCGAAATCGGCGCTCGATGGAGCCCGCGCGATTTTGGTCGACAGGTTCGCCCTCGATGCGGATCTGGTGGGTGAAGTTCGTGAACAGTTTTTCCGCGACGGTACGTTGGGTGCCCAAGTAGTGGCCGGGAAAGAAACCGAAGGCGCGAAATTCCGTGATTACTTTGATTTCTCGGAACCATTGACCGCTTTGCCATCGCACCGGATCTTGGCGTTGTTGCGCGCGGAATCCGAAGGCATTATTCAGCTGGATTTTGACGGTGGAGACGATGCTGGTTTTGAGCACCTCATTGCGCAGCGATTTGAGCTTGATACCGAAACTTCGAGCTGGTTGGCGCAGGCAGTGCGGTGGGGCTGGCGCACCAAGTTGATGGTTTCAGCCGGGTTGGATGCGCGCAACCGTTTGCGCAGTCACGCCGAAGACGAGGCGCTGAAGGTCTTTTCGACGAACTTGCGTGATGTTTTGTTGGCTGCACCCGCCGGGCAAAAAGCGATGTTGGGCATGGATCCGGGCTATCGCAATGGCGTGAAATGCGCAGTGGTGGATGCCACCGGAAAAGTCGTCGATACTACTGTGGTCTACCCGCATCAGCCGCAAAAACAGTGGTCGCAGGCGGTGGAAGTATTACGCGGTTTGTGCGCTCAGCATGCGGTGGAGCTGGTGGCTGTGGGCAACGGTACGGCTTCTCGCGAGTCCGAGGAGTTGGCGGCGGAAGTCGTCGGCACGCTGGAGCCCCGCCCGCAGGTTGTGGTGGTGTCGGAATCGGGTGCCTCGGTGTATTCCGCTTCGGAGCAGGCGGCAACCGAGTTGCCGGATATGGATGTTTCGCTACGCGGAGCTGTCTCGATCGCGCGACGTGTGCAGGATCCGTTGGCCGAGCTAGTAAAGATCGATCCGAAGTCCATCGGTGTGGGGCAGTACCAGCACGATGTGAATCAGACCAATCTAGCCCGGGCGCTGGACGACGTCGTCGAGGATGCGGTAAATAGCGTCGGTGTGGACGTGAATACCGCCTCGGTTCCACTGCTTGAGCGCGTTGCCGGGTTGAATGCGACTGTCGCAGAGAATCTGGTGACTTACCGTCATCAGAATGGGCGGTTTGCTACGCGCAAGGAATTGTCGAAGGTGCCGCGTTTGGGGCCGAAGGCTTTTGAACAGGCGGCAGGGTTTTTGCGCATTAACGGCGGGGATAATCCTTTGGATGCCTCCGCGGTTCACCCCGAGGCGTACCCAGTGGTAGAAAAAATTGCCGCGGCAGTCGGCGCAGGCGTCGGCGAGCTGATTGGTGATTCTGCCCGGCTGGCGCAGCTGCGGCCTGTAGAGTTCGCCGACGACGAATTTGGTGAACTCACTGTCGCCGATATTATCGCTGAGCTGGAAAAACCTGGCCGGGATCCGCGCCCAGAATTCCGCACTGCCAGTTTCAAAGAAGGTGTGACCAAGGTATCGGATTTGCAACCGGGCATGATCCTGGAAGGAACGGTAACCAATGTTGCTGCTTTCGGGGCATTCGTGGATATTGGGGTGCACCAAGACGGTTTGGTGCATATTTCCGCGATGAGCAACAAATTCGTTTCTGATCCGCACACCGTGGTGCGTTCTGGTGAGATCGTCAAGGTGAAAGTTCTGGATGTTGACGTTGACCGGCAACGCATTGGGCTGAGTTTGCGCTTGGATGATGATCCCGGTGCTGGAAGAAACCAATCGGGTGGAAACAAACCGGGTGGCGCCAGGGCAGTGGATAACCGTGGCGGTAGCAACCAGGGTGGGAAACGCGGCAAGAATAAGGCTAACAACCAGGCTAAGAAACAGGTTAAGAACGGCGCACAGAAGAATAAGCCTGCCGGTTCCATGGCTGATGCGTTGCGTAATGCCGGATTCGGATCTTAAATTTCAGTTACCTGGAGTTGGGGTTCGCGAACGTGGGGCTCGCGAAATTGTGGATTTGTTTGCGGGTGCGCCCGTTGGATCGCTCGGGCATGTGCGTTGGATTCTGTAGGAAGCAGGAAGTATACTGAAGCCTATAATGCCCGGGTGGTCCACTGGCCATGATTTACTGCGCCATGATTTCCCGGGCGCGAGTTCAGAAAGCTATTTAAAGGGGCAGAACATGAGCACCAAGCAAGACCGGCAAGAAGAGGCTCGGGACATTAAGTCCGGCGACGATCAGCCGTCGAATATGTCCGAGGTCTACCTGCCGTTCATTGGCTTCTTCATTGTGATGGCCGTTGGCCTGGGTCTGGTCATCGGTGGTTTCAACGCCCTGGAATATCTCTAAGGCTTAAACTAGCGTGCTCACCCGCTCCAGTTTCTGGATGCGGGTTTTTCGTATGCCCGGCGGAAACGCTGAATTCTTGCCCACCGTGAATTCCTGGCTCCATTGGATCCCGAAGGGAACCTAGGCGTTATTAATATCGTCGTTGGTGTCGGCAGAGTCGAGAGCACCTACCCCGCCAGGCAAACTGTGTAGCCGTAACTGCGGCAGTGCAGTGGCGTACTTGTCGACGACGCGCTGGCTGCGCACACCGGATGCGCAAAACACCACGGCCTCGTCAGCACTGCCAATCGCGTTGGCGATATCCGTGCTGCTGGTGATCTCGCTCAACGGAAGACGCAGCGGATGGTAGCGCCCTGCAAGGTCGGCCACGTATTTTTCATGCGGCTCACGCACATCCAGCGCTACCGCGACACCCGAGGCGACGCGCTGTAACAGCGTATCTGCCGGTTCCTTGCTGGGGCCTGCGCAACTGGTGCCATGAAAAGCGGCTAATTTCGTGGTCAGCGGACGCTGCGGATCCGCACCAACCCGGTAACTCGTGAGCGAAGCTGGTAATGCCTGGTAGCTGAGAACTCGCCCCGGCCCAGAGCGCAGTCCTGCAAGATAGGCGATTGCTTCGGTAGACATCAGCCCGGCAACCACGGACGTCGTCACACCCAGCACACCAGCGGTCGCACAATCGGGCGCGCTTGCAGCATCGGGTTGTTCCGGAAATAAATCCCGTAAACCGACGCCTCGTTGCACAACCTGTTTCCTCTGCCCATCGGCACTAGCACCGGAATGCCATAGGGCGACCTCACCGGAATAACGCAACACCGTGCCCCACACCAGCGGGATGCCGAGGATCTCGCAGGCATCGGCGACGAGATATTTGGTGGCAAAGGTATCCGAGCCATCCAACACCAGGTCCACGCCGCCGACTAGCTCTAATACGTTATCAACCTGCACACGCGCAGCTACCGCATTAATCTGAATATCCGGCTGCAATTCCCGGGCGCGCGCCGCAGCGACGTCAACCTTTGGCTTACCGATATCTCCGGCGCCGAACAAAATCTGTCGGTGGATATTGCTGAGATCCACTGTGTCGTCGTCCACCAGCGTAATCGTGCCGACGCCGGCTGCTGCTAGCTGCTGTAAAGCTGGGCACCCCAAACCACCAGCCCCGATGATCAAGACGTGGCTGGCGTGTAAACGAGCCTGCTGTACCGGGCCAAACCCCGGAAGATTCATCTGGCGTGCGGTGCGATGAATTTCGCGGTCGGGTAGCTGAGCCAGGGCATCGTATGCGTCAACGGCAGGTTCAGTGTCCATGGCCTATACCTATAACACTTGGTCTGACCACGAAGCCAGACCATCGAAACTACTAGAGGCTTGTGCATGCTCTCGGCGCGGGATACGCCCGGCGCCGCGGGAAAGATAGCCACCAATCACCGCGTGACGCATTGCCTGGGCCATTGCGACTGGATCTTGGCAACGGTTGATGGCACTAGCCAGCAGCACTCCGGAACATCCCAGTTCCATGGCGAAGGCTGCATCGGAGGCGGTGCCGATGCCGGCGTCGATCAGCACGGGGATTTCTGCGCGGGAGCAAATCAGCTCGATATTGTGCGGATTCAAAATTCCTAAGCCAGTGCCAATCGGTGAGCCCAGCGGCATCACCGCAGCAGCCCCGGCATCTTCGAGTTTGCGTGCGACTACCGGATCATCAGAGGTATAAGCCAGGACGGTAAAACCTTCGTCGACCAGCAACTCGCACGCATCGAGGGTTTCAGTCACATCGGGCAGAAGCGTGTGCTCGTCGGCAATGACCTCGAGTTTCACCCAGTTGGTCCCCAGTGCTTCGCGGGCGAGTTTCGCGGTGATCACCGCATCCCGGGCTGTGCGGCAACCCGCGGTGTTCGGTAAAGGGTCAATGCCTAAACGTTGCATCAACTCAAAAACGGATTCGCTTCCGGTGGAGGTTGCTGCAGAATAACGCCGCATCGCCACCGTGGTTAGCTGCGTGCCAGAAGCAACCAGTGCTTTTTCCAGCATCTCCTGTGACGACGACCCACCGGTGCCCATGATCAGGCGGGAATCGTAGGAGCGATCAGCGATCGTGAGCATATGGTTGTTTAGCCTCCTTGGCGTGCGTTGAGTATATCGATGGTTTCGCCGTCGTTAAGCAGGCGGCACCATTGTGAGGCCGGTATTACCTCGCCATCAATCGCGACCGCGATGCCGGCGGTAAGGTCCTTGCCGGTAATTTCTTTGACCAAGGCGGTGACATCAATCGCGGAGGTCTCGTGTGGCTGATCATTGACGGTGATGTGCACGTTTTTGGGGGATTCGTTACTCATGGTCGGTCCTTCCTAGGGGGGGGGAGCAGTTAGCGGGCATCGCGAAGTGGGGCACAAGCACTGATGTCGACGCTGAGCTGATCGTCGTGCACGCCGTCGATGAGTTCGCGCGTGATGCGAGCAGCCAGCGCAGCAAGCAAAATCCCGTGCCGGAAATAACCGGTAGATACCACCAGGTTAGCACTGACTCGCCCCAAATACGGCAGGTCATTGGGGGTGCCCGGACGGGCGCCGGTGGTGGCTTCCAGGAACTCGCATTCTTCAATTCCAGGCACGATGCGGATGGCATCACGCAGCAGGTCATAGACGGAGGATGCTGGTGGGCCAGAGCGGTGATCTTCTCGGCTGGTGGCACCAATCGTGATGCGGCCGTCGGCACGTGGGATGAGGTAGATCGGGCGGTCTTCCACGAAACCGCGGATCACCCGGTCACACAGTGGCTGCAAGTGTGCCGGGCAGTGTAGCTGCAGAACTTCGCCATAGACCGGCCGCAGTTGGAACGCCTGGTGCACGTCGGGCTTGTCGACGTCATCCAGCACCCCGGAAATGTGTGCGGCTCCCAAACCATTGGCGAGCACCACCTGGGTGCCGGGATATCGGCCGTGTTCTGTCACGACCGTGCCCGATTCCACCGCCGTGGCTTTTTCGCGCACTATCTGCGCACCCATGTTCTCCAGGGCATTCAGTAGCGCGCGGGCAGTTAGACGTGGGAAAACTTGGTGGTCGCCGGGAATTTCCACCGCGCCTGCCACTGCGGGGGAAAGCGCAGGTTCGAGTGCGCGGGCTTGGCGCACCGTCAGTTTGGACACCTCCATACCATGGGCATTTTGGTAATCCATGAGCTCAGACAAATGCTGTGAATCCGCGCGATCAGCGGCAACTACCAGTGTGCCTTCGGTGCGATAGCCAGTAGGAAGGTCTGTGTGTGCGGCAACAATGTCCATGAGTTCCGGATACCATTGCCCAGATTTCTGCATGAGCGGAAAAAGCGGGTCTTGCTGGTAGACCACTTCCGCGGCCGGGGCCAGCATGCCTCCTGCATGATGCGTTGCGCCAGAGGCTGGGGTGGGATCAATCACGCGCACGCTATGGCCGTGGTGTGCTAGTTCGACCGCAGTGGCCAGCCCCACCATGCCGGCGCCAATGATATTAACGTCAACGACAGTGTCGGCGTGTTTTGTGTTTCGATAATCCGCGTGCCCGGCGGTGACATTTTTGACGACGTGCGCGACGTAGTCTTCCGGGTTATCGGCATGCATGATCCCACGCACAATGGCGACACCAGACACTCCGGTGGCAGCTAACTCACGCGCATCGTCGACGTTGACATCGCCAATAGCAACGACTGGAACCTCGCTTGCAGCCACAATCTGTGGGTAGCCAGCAATACCCAGCGGTGTGCGGCCAGAATCCTTCGTCGGCGTGGTGCGAAACGGCCCACAACCGATGTAGTCAAGATCGTCGGCATGCGCATTCGCTGCTGTGACTAGTTCCACCGTGCCCGTCGTCAAGCCAATGACCGCGCCGGGCCCCAATAGTTCGCGTACCTTGTCGACGGGCATGTCATCTTGGCCCACGTGCACGCCGGCGATCGGGTAGCCGTCGGCTTTGAGCTTGCCGACGAGCTCGACAGCGTCGTCGACCAGCACTGCGCACTCAGGTGCTATCTGTTCGACAGCCACGGAGAGATCCGCGGCAAGATCATATAAGGTATCCGCGGTAATCGGCTTGGAGCGCACCTGAATGATGCCGGCGCCGCCGCGGGCGGCAGCCACCGCGCGGGCAATGATCTCGTCGTGGCTGCCGGAACCGGTGACGAAATAACAGCGGAGATCTAGCTGGTCGCGGGCACTGTGAGATCGGGATGGGAAGGGCACAGGCATGAAACCACCACTTTGCTCGCTGGATTAATCCGCACTGGAATGCTGGAATAAGAGTTGACAAGATTTGAAATCCATCTGCCTATTGTGCCAGACTAGAGCGGTTGATTGTTAAGGATACGAACCGGTTACACCGCTAGTCATCACAGGAGAATCACCCTGGGATTATTAGTGGTTGCTAGGCTCCTCTTTCCCGACGTATTAAGGACACTGTTATGAACAACATTCTCGACAAAGTCGATGCCGCGCAGCTGCGCGATGACATCCCAGAATTCCGTGCCGGCGACACCCTCGACGTAGACGTCAAGGTCATCGAGGGTTCCACCCAGCGTACCCAGCTCTTCTCGGGCGTGTGCATCCGTCGTCAGGGCTCCGGTATCCGTGAGACCTTCACTGTGCGCAAGATCTCGTTCGGTATTGGTATCGAGCGTACTTTCCCGGTTCACTCGCCAAACATCGATTCGATCAAGGTGACCCGCCGCGGCAAGGTCCGTCGTGCGAAGCTGTACTACCTGCGTAACCTGCGCGGCAAGAAGGCCCGTATCAAGGAAAAGCGCTAAAAGTTTTTCGCAGTTGTTGCAAGCACCCAGGTTGGATTTTTTCCACCTGGGTTTTTGCGTAGCTACGGTTGTTGATCCCCGCTGCGGTGCTGGCGCACTGCTCATTTTCCGCTGCTAAGGTGTAATCCGTGAATAGCCAAGAAAACCGTTCTGGAGATGAAGCTGAGTCCGACGCTGAGTCCGTCAATGCACTGGATGCTGACGTGCAACCTGTTAAGGACTCCGCTGCTGACGACGGATCCGATGCACACGCGGAGAACAACGCACACGCGGAGGACGTGGAAGATGAACGCAAGCCACGATTGCCGGCGTGGGCGGAAACCGTCCTGACAGTACTGGTGGTGCTGGTTGTAGTCGGCCTTGTGCAAAATCTGATTGGACGCCAGTACGTAATCCCCTCAGCCTCTATGGAACCGACCTTGCACGGCTGCCCGGAATGCACCGATGACCGGATCTTTGTTGAAAAAGTCAGCTATTATTTCTCAGACCCACAGCCAGGCGACGTCGTGGTGTTCGAAGGCACCCCGTCGTGGGCTGGGATGTACCAATCGCCGCGTTCTGACAACGCCCTGATTGCGCGCATCCAGGATGGTTTGTCGCTGGTTGGGTTGGCAGCCCCGGATGAAAACACCCTGGTCAAACGCATTATTGCCACTGGTGGGCAGACCGTGTCCTGTCAAGAAGGCGATGAGGCCGTGATGGTAGATGGGAAACCGATCGACCAGTCTTATATCCAAACCCCGCCACAGTATCCGATCGATGAGACCTCGGGCTCGCACGCCTGCGGCGGACCATATTTCGGTCCCATCGAGGTCCCGGAAGATTCTTATTTCGTGATGGGCGATAACCGCACCAATTCTGCGGATTCCCGGGCGCATATGTTTGATGAGCGCCACGGCACGATTCCTGCTGACAATATCCGCGGCAAAGCGCAGTTTGTCTTCTTCCCGTTTAACCGCTTTGGCGGTATCGATGACCCGGATATCCAGCAATAACACCGAGTCGCCCGATGCGGGAATTCATGTCACGAGTGTGTGGCGGTGGCGGATCATACTCGCTACTGCCGTCGTGACTTTCGGTGTTCTGGCTGCGGTGCAGGCCTTTGTCGGCAGATTTTATGTCGTACCGTCGGCGTCGATGGAACCCACACTGCAGGGGTGCACCGACTGTGCCGAGAGCAACGACCGCATCATCGTCGACAAGCTGGCTTATCGTTTGGGGGAGCCACAACCCGGTGAGGTGGCAGTGTTCGATGGCACAGAGTCCTGGCAGGCAGGTTTTTCCTCCCCACGCAGTGATAATCGATTCGTTCGCGGTCTCCAAAATGCTGGAGCGGCGATTGGATTAGTGGCTCCGGATGCGAATAGCTTCGTCAAACGTGTCATCGCCACCGCGGGCCAAACTGTGCAGTGCATGCCAGGTGATCCGGGTGTGCTTGTCGACGGCGTGGCGTTGGATGAACCGTATATTGCTCATCCACCTACGCATCGTGTCGACGGGCCGGGTGGCGCGCCAGAATGCGGCGGAGATTATTTCGGTCCCGTGACTGTGCCGGACGGGCACGTGTGGGTGATGGGGGATAACCGTACTAATTCGCTGGATTCGCGGGCCTATCTCGGTGATCCATACCAGGGCACGGTGCCGGTGGAGAATTTTATTGGCAAAGTCCGCGGGATAATTTTGCCGCTTGATCGGTTTGGTGGGGTGGAATAACCGCATGAGTATTAGCGCGCCATCGGCGGGTAGCAAGCCGGTTGCGAAACTCTATGGAAACCCCAGCTGGATGGAACAGCTCTTGGAAGACCACAGCTTCGGCCCGATCGCAGGTGTTGATGAAGCAGGGCGCGGAGCCTGCTGCGGGCCGGTGACGATCGCCGCGTGTGTGTTGCCTGCTGGGCCCCTGCCGGAGTTAGCGGCGTTGACGGATTCGAAGAAAATATCTCCGGCGAAACGGGAAAAGCTCTTCGATATCATTGTTGACAAGTCTATAGGCTTTACTGTGGTGCATGTGTCGGCTGCTCGCATTGACACTGGTGGTATTCAACACGCGAATCTCTCGGGGATGCGCCGCGCAGTGGCAGGGTTAGGCCAGCCGGTGTCTTACGTTCTCAGCGACGCGATGAAAATTCCTGGCTTGACTGTCCCGCAGCTACCGATTATTGGCGGGGATGCGGTTGCGCGTTGTATTTCCGCGGCCAGTGTGCTGGCGAAAGTGAGCCGGGATCGCCTGATGGTCGAGCTCGATCAGCGCTACCCAGGCTATGATTTGGCTGGGCATAAAGGATATGGCACCAAAGCGCACAGTCAAGCAATTGCAGAACGTGGTGCGTGCCCCGAGCATCGTCACAGTTATGCGAATGTTGCCGCAGCTCATGCGCAGTGGCAAGCACGCCAACGTAACTAGCCTGTGCGACAGCAATACTCCCTCGGGCTCCAGTACGACAAACCCGAACCAAGCCCGGTGCGCCGTGGCCGTGAAAGGCGGTGCCGGGATTAGACTGGTGACCGAATTGTTCGCCAACACCTGGTAGTCGCCCGTATAAGGAGTAATCGCAGATGAGCGCAGAAGAACTGGACAACTACGAAGCTGAAGTCGAGCTTTCCCTGTATCGCGAATATCGTGATGTCGTCAGCCAGTTCTCCTACGTGATTGAAACTGAGCGGCGGTTCTACCTGGCCAACGCCGTTGAGCTCATCCCGCATACTTCTGGTGGCGATGTGTATTACGAAGTCCGCATGTCGGATGCCTGGGTGTGGGATATGTACCGGGCGGCTCGTTTCGTGCGTTATGTCCGCGTAATTACGTACAAAGACGTGAACATCGAAGAGCTGGATAAGCCGGATATGATTCTGCCGGAGTAATTCGCACTGCTTTCCACGCGTTGTTTGCCCCAGTACACGGAGTCTGTGCTGGGGTTTTCTCGTGTGTTCATTAGTCGGATGCATGCTGGGGGCTAGAGCATGCTGGGGCGTTCTAGGATCAGGCTAACTCCTGACAACCTGTCAAATTCTGCGCGCAGAGGGTGTGGATAACTCAAGTAGTCCACAGATTTGGCTTTCCATCCGGACATCCTGGTTGTTTCGGTGGTGCTTGTCGACGAAAACTAGCGGTATCTGGAAAAGCTTCAGGTACAGCAGAAATTTTGTTGGGGGATTTTGTCATGCCTACCCATGCACGCCAATTGGGCCAACGTGGTGAAGCGATTGCGCAGGATTTTTATCGCAGCGGAGGTTATGAGGTCGTCGCTAGCAATGTGTATTACCGCGGCGGTGAAATCGATCTGATTGTCCGGCCTACTGAGGGCCCACCCGGTGCCGTCGTTTTCGTGGAAGTGAAAACCCGCAGTAGCACCGCATTTGGTACGGCCGAGGCTGTGACCACCCAGAAATTGCGGCGTATGCGCCATGCTGCAGCTCGGTGGCTGGATGAGCAACAGCGTGGGAAGCGGCCTTTGTTTCTGGGGCCGGTCCGCTTTGATGTCCTGGTGGTTCGTGCTGATGCTGATTCAGCACAAGGCGCTGCCCTAGAAATTTTCGAGGGGGTAGAACACGGTGCTTGCTAAAACTCATACCGTTGCCTTGTCTGGTGTTCATGCCGATATCGTTACCGTCGAAGCCAATATTGGGCCCGGGCTCCCAGGCATCCACGTGGTTGGGCTGGGTGATGCAGCCGTCAATGAATCACGTGATCGTATCCGTACCGCAGTCGCAAACGCGCAATTAGGCTGGCCGAAAACCAAAATCGTGGTGTCCATGTCTCCGGCGGGCTTGCCGAAGTCCGGTTCACATTTTGATTTACCGACGGCGCTGGCGATTTTGGAAGCCGCAGAACGTTCGCATCGGTTAGAACATCGAGATCTAGATTCCACCTTAGTGCTGGGCGAGCTTGGATTGGACGGGCGTGTGCATGCGGTCGCCGGGATCGTACCAGCGCTGTTGGCAGCACGCCGTTTCGGTTTTGACACTGTGATTATCCCACCCGCGAATGCTGCCGAAGCCGCACTGCTTGATGACATGAACGTTCTGGTCGCGCCCACGCTGAGCGCCGCGTATTACTGGATGCGTGGTGAAGCAGAGCTTGCCGACGCCCACCGTTATGCCAATCATCCTGATAGTTCCGGGCCTCCGAGGCTGGATTTCGCGGATATCGCAGGCCAAGAAGAAGCGATCCGCGCAGCTGAAATCGCGGCAACTGGTGGCCACCACTTGTTAATGATCGGTCCACCAGGTTCTGGAAAATCCATGCTTGCCGCGCGCATCCCGGGGATCATGCCGGAGCTGACTACCTCGCAAGCGCTAGAAGTCAGCGCGGTGCATTCTGTTCTGGGAACCGGCAGCGCACCCAGGTCGGTGATCACGCAGGCACCGTATATCGCCCCACACCATTCCATCACACGCGCCGGGCTACTCGGTGGGGGCTCTGGAAATCCGCGCCCTGGTGCGGTGAGCCTGGCGCATCACGGCGTGTTGTTTCTTGATGAGATATCGGAAATGCCAGCAGCAATCGTCGATAGTTTGCGTACCCCGCTAGAGCAAGGAGAAGTGCGGTTAGTGCGTAACCGCCGAGAAATTATTTTCCCGGCGCGGTGTCAGCTGGTACTAGCGGCGAATCCGTGCCGGTGTGCCGCAGAGGATGCCACGAAGTGTCGTTGTCGACCGCATGAGCGCATGCGCTATTTGAATAATCTGTCTGGGCCGATGCGCGATCGGCTTGATATGACTGTCCGGACGCATTCGCAGGCGGCGACGTTGGTCAGTAAGAATGCGCGCAGCTCGGCAGAAATAGCGGATGCGGTGGCTCAAGCGCGCGAGCGTAGTGCCCACCGCTGGATGAAAGCAGGCATTGCAGTAACCACTAATGCCTCGGTGCCTACGACGCTGCTACGGCGTGATTTCGCAGCTGATTCTGCTGGCATGGCATTGTTGCAGGCTCATTTGGCGCAGGGTGACATCACGCAGCGGGCAGTCGACAAGGTATTAAAACTGGCGTGGACGCTCTGTGATCTGTCAGATGCGCCACAACCGGGTTTGGAAGAAATTGCCCAGGCCATCGAAATACGCGGTGAGATGGCACAGCCACAGCAGGAGCTTGCGGTATGACCCACGATGGAACTAACGGCATCAGCAATAACGGCGGCTGTGCTAGCAGTAGTACCAGCAGCAGTAATACTAGCGCCAGTAGTACTAGCAGCAGCGGTATCAATGCTGAACGCTATGCATGGGCATATCTCAATAGAGCGATCGAGGGGCCATCGCAACCACTCTGGCAGCTATTACGCGCAGGAAGGGATGCCACAGAAATTGCGCGCGGGGTTCGCAGACGTGCGAGCTGGCTGCACGAGCTATTGGGACAAACGGAAGCCCGGCACGACTGGTGCCGGTGGGAACAAGATCTGGACATAGCCGCGCGCTACGGTGCGCGCTTGGTTAGCCCTGATGATGCTGAATTTCCGGCGGAAACATTTGACACGGCCTTTGGCTTTGCAGAACTCGGAGCAGCGCGTGCAGCGAGTGGTTCAAGCAGCGGGGCAGGAGCTAGCGCGCCTCCGCATAGTTTGTGGGTGCGCGGACAGGACCTTCGACAACTGGTGGCGCAATCTGTCGCTATCGTCGGCACGCGTTCGATGAGCGCATACGGAAAAGCCGCCACCGAGCAGTTAGTGCGAGGACTTTCTCCTGCGCAATGGACAGTGATCGCCGGAGGCGCACTAGGCATTGATGCCACAGCACACTCGGCTGCCTTGGCTTCGGGTGGAAAGACCATGGTCATTACCGCCTGTGGCGTGGACAAGGTCTACCCGCGCGCTCATACGGGGTTGTTTCAGACCATAGCCACAGGCGATTCCGGGGCGATGGTGACAGAGTACCCACCGGAAACGCCGCCACAACGACACCGCTTCCTTACCCGCAACCGACTGGTCGCGGCATTAACCGAAGGCACCGTGGTAGTAGAAGCCGCCTGGCGCTCCGGGGCACTCAACACTGTGCACTGGGCGGAAGGGTTCGGCAAAACCACGATGGCGGTTCCCGGGCCGATAACCACAGTGGGATCATTAGGCTGCCACCAACTGCTCAAAGACGGACGAGCACAGTTGGTTACCAACGCCAATGACGTACGCGAATTACTCGGAAGCATCGGCGAAGTTGATGCGACCGGCCAATACGAACTGCAATTTAGCCCCGACCCAATACAGAAACTATCCCGCAATGAACTCCGCATCTATGACTGCAGCCCAGCACATGGTTTTCCCGGTAAGACAGCCGAAGAAATAGCAACAGAAGCTGGAATGCCGCTAGGGCTTGCCGTTCACCTACTACTGGAGCTACACAAAACTGGGCTTGTGACACGACAAGCCGGCCGGTTTACCCGCGCATCCTGACAAAGCTAGCAGTACTAGCCAGCGTACCGGCCTATACTTAACCGCTATGGACACGGGCACTGACAAACCGCGCACCCAAGGCAAGCAGCGCAGCCAATTGCACGAAGCCGTCGATGACTTCACCGACTATCAACACTATGTGCAAGGGCGCTCGCCAGCCACGGTGCGCAGTTACCGCAGCGACCTGTATGATCTTGCATCTCACATTTCCACTTTTGCCGAATTCCGATTGCCCGCCTTACGCGCATGGCTGGCGAAGGCAGTCCGTGACGGCAAATCCCGGGCGACGATTGCGCGCCGGGCTTCGTCAGTCCGAGCTTTTTCCACCTGGGCGCAACGGCAAGGCCATCTGGACGCCGATATTGCTGCCCGACTGCACAGTCCGAGTGCCTCTAATGCCTTGCCTAACGTGCTTGCTGTTGATGAAGCCGCCAATGTGGTCTCGTCGCCAATAAGACAAACAGCAGCCACTCATTCAGGCTCAGACCCACTCAGTCAACGCGATGCTGCGATTCTCGAATTGCTGTATGCCTCCGGCATGCGGGTAGCCGAACTTGTCGCGCTGAACCTTGCAAATCTCGATGTGGACCGCGGCACCATCAAAGTCACGGGTAAGGGAAACAAGCAACGCGTCGTGCCCTTTGGACGTACCGCCGCGCGCGCATTGAGCACCTGGACCGAACACGGTCGCCAAGCCGTGCTCAAAAAAGCGCACAGAGGTACTGACACTAATCACGACTCCCGTGGCGACAGAAACCAGCACCAACAACCGGCATTATTCGTTGGTGCTCGTGGCAAACGAATTGATCAACGCGAGGTAAGACGGATCGTTGAACGCGCAGGGATGGCGCAAGGAATCAGCTCATTAAGTCCGCACGGCTTACGGCACTCAGCAGCGACGCATTTATTAGAAGGCGGGGCAGATCTACGCGTGGTGCAAGAGATCCTGGGGCATGCCTCCCTGCAGACGACGCAGCGGTATACCCATGTGACTGCCGAACGACTCAAACAGGTGCATGCGCAGGCGCACCCACGGGCTTGATGGGGTGATGTGTGAGCTTCGTGACGATGCGGAATTTTCTTGCGAGCAAAACTCCGCTAATTCCAGGGCTTCAAACGGATGGGTACCTCACCTAAGAGATCCAACGGATTGATATACGTTTTCGGCCCGGTTCGAGCTCCCCAATGTAGGCCAGCTTCGCCATTTATCGGGGGAGCCAAGGTTCCAATGATCTCGCCGGCAATAACGTGATCTCCGGGGCTGACCCGAGCAAAGACAGGCTGGTAAGTGGTTCGTAGACCACCATCGTGGTCAATCGATACAGTCGGTGTGCCAGCTACAGTGCCAGCGAAATGTACGGTTCCAGAACCGGCTGCTGCGATAGGTGTGCCGATGGCGATATCGAGATCGACCCCGCGGTGGCCGGGTAGCCAGTCCTGCTCGGGCGGGTCAAAGCCTTGTAACACGGGGGATGGGTTAGCGCTGCGGGTTCCGGGGTCGACGTAATCTCCAGGAAACTCTGTGGAAGCAGACTCTTCTGGCACTTCGGCGGGGGCGCCGTTGGCGGTCGGTGTGACGTCGGCAAGCAGAGAAAAAGCCAGAGCCACGATGGCAAGAATTGCGAAGTGTGGTTGAGGGGTTGGCGGCAGCTTCGTCATGGTTACTCAGCATGGCGGAAAAGCGATGACTATTCGTCGGGGCGCTGCCGTGGCTGTGGATAAAGTGATGGCAGACTACAGTAGTGACATAACGAAGCGCAGTTGTGGATAACTTTGGAACAACGCACGCAAAAAATTGGTGTTATCTGCCTGTTTAACCTACAATACGGCTCAGCAGTGTGTGTTATGCGCACTGACTACGCGCGATGAAGTTTTTCACCATTCCATAACAATATAGAAGGTGGCGAAAAACCGGCGCTGACGTGGTCTCCAGGTGGTATTCGATTCTGTGTGAATCGCGGAAGTTTGCCGTGGAGTGTTAGCGACGGACTTCATTGCTAGGGCAAGGGATAAAAACCCTTGCAGCGCAAAAGTAGGGTGCAAGCCCTGCGATGTCCTTGAAAACCAAAACTATCTACCGAGAAGGAAGCTAACCATGGCAGTTGTAACCATGCGCGAGCTCCTCGACGCGGGTGTCCACTTCGGTCACCAGACGCGTCGCTGGAACCCAAAGATGCGTCGCCACATCTTCACCGATCGCAACGGCATCTACATCATCGATCTGCAGCAGACTCTGACTTTCATCGATGAAGCATACGAATTCGTGAAAGAAACCGTTGCTCACGGCGGCACTATCCTCTTCGTTGGTACCAAGAAGCAGGCTCAGGAAGCTGTTGAAGAAGAAGCAAAGCGCGTTGGCATGCCATACGTGAACCACCGTTGGCTCGGTGGTATGCTCACCAACTTCCAGACTGTCACTAAGCGTCTCGGCCGCATGAAAGAACTGCAGGCTATGGACGCTGCTGAGGATGGCTACAAGGGTCGTACCAAGAAAGAAGTTCTGACTCTGACCCGCGAGCGCGAAAAACTGGAGCGCGTTCTGGGTGGTATTTCAGAGATGACCAAGACGCCATCGGCCTTGTGGATCGTTGACACCAACAAAGAGCACATCGCAGTTTCCGAGGCTCATAAGCTCAACATTCCTATCGTCGCCATCCTGGATACCAACTGTGATCCGGACGATGTTGACTTCCCAATTCCAGGCAACGATGACGCCATCGGCGCTACTAAGCTGCTGTCCCGCATCGTCGGCCACGCAGTTGAAGAAGGCAAGAAGGCACGTGAAGAGCGTAAGCTCGCTGCCGCTAAGGAATCCGCCGGCGATTCCGCAGATAAGGAACAGCGCGATGCTGCAGAAGCAGCGGCTGCTGCTGACCCAGCATCGGCAGAAGGCGCTTCTTCCGAGAACGCTTAATCGCGCCAACGAGACGTACTAAGAAAACGTTTCCCGTTCCCACATCGTTCCTACATAAGGAGGATCGTCCACACTATGGCGAATTACACCGCTGCAGACGTTAAGAAGCTCCGTGACATGACCGGTTCCGGCATGATGGACTGCAAGAAGGCTTTGGCAGAAAACGACGGCGACTTCGACAAAGCCGTCGAAACCCTGCGTATCCAGGGTGCTAAGGACGTTGGCAAGCGTGCAGACCGCGACGCTTCCGAAGGTCTAATTGCAGTTTCCGGAAACACCATGGTCGAAGTTAACTGTGAGACTGACTTTGTTGCGAAGAACCAGGACTTCATTAGCTTCGCCCAAAAGATCGCCGACGCTGCCGCTTCCGCGAGGGCTAACTCCCAGGAAGAACTGGTTGCTGTCGAGATTGATGGCAGCACTGCCGGCGATTTGATCCAGGAGCAGTCCGCCAAGATCGGCGAAAAGCTGGAACTGAAGCGCGCTGCCACCGTAGACAGCGACAAAGTCGCAATCTACCTGCACAAGCGCTCCGGCGACTTGCCACCATCAGTGGGTGTCATGGTTTCCTACGAGTCTGATGCTGACAACGCTGATAACGTCGCCCGCGCAGCCGCCATGCAGGTTGCTGCTTTGAAAGCCAAGTACCTGACTCGCGAGGATGTTCCTTCCGAGATCGTTGAGAAGGAAAAGGCTATTGCTGAGCAGATCACCCGCGAAGAAGGCAAGCCAGAAAAGGCCATCCCAAAGATCGTCGAAGGTCGCCTGAACGGTTTCTACAAGGACGTTGTTCTTTTGGAACAGCCATCTTTGGAAGACAACAAGAAGACAGTCGCTCAGGTAACTGAAGAAGCTGGCGTGAAGCTGACCGGTTTCCGTCGTTTCGAGGTTGGTCAGGCATAAAACCCTGATGCAGTCGCTTTGTGCACTGCTCACCCGGTAAACCCTCGCCATTATGGCGAGGGTTTTGTTGTATCTGGAGTAGTAGGCTTGGATCCTGATTTCTTGGGGTCGTATAGATACCTTGGCAAGGATTTTGTGCCGAGCTAGGCCTATAATTGCTAGGCTAGTGAGCCGAGAAGGTACCATAGAAACTATTGTCTGCACAGCCAAGGAGAGAACAACGGTGACTGACACCGAGAGTGCCCAAAGAACCCGCTATAAACGCGTCATGTTGAAACTCGGCGGCGAAATGTTCGGTGGGGGAACCGTCGGCATTGACCCGGATGTGGTCGAAAACGTCGCCCGCCAAATTGCCGAGGTAGCAAAAACCGGCGCGGAAATCGCCGTCGTCATCGGTGGCGGCAACTTCTTCCGCGGCGCTGAACTATCCCAGCGCGGAATGGATCGGGCACGCTCGGACTACATGGGCATGCTCGGTACAGTCATGAATTCGTTGGCGCTGCAGGACTTCCTGAAACAACTGGGCGTGGACTGCCGTGTGCAAACCTCCATCAACATGGCCCAAATCGCAGAGCCTTATCTACCATTGCGCGCCGACCGGCACTTGGAAAAAGGACGCGTGGTTATTTTTGGCGCGGGCATGGGAATGCCCTATTTCTCTACGGATACCACTGCCGCCCAGCGCGCCCTGGAAATCGGGGCAGAGGTGCTGTTTTTGGCCAAGGGTGTCGATGGAGTCTATTCCGATGATCCACGGTATAACCCAGATGCCGAACTCTACAGCGAAATTACCCCACGGGAAGTCATCGAAAAGGGCCTGAAGGTTGCTGATGCCACGGCCTTCAGCCTGTGCATGGATAATGACATGCCAATTTTGGTGTTCAACCTGTTGACTGAGGGCAATATTGCCCGCGCGGTAGCCGGGGAACGTATTGGCACCCTGGTAATCTCACAGGAAAACTAGAAACAGCTGGATAGCCGGACACACTAGTTCGGCGGCAGATCTGCATTACTCGATTAAGTACAGGACTTACTCATGATTGATGATATTTTGCTGGAAGCAGAAGAGCGCATGGCAGCCTCTGTTGAGCACACCCGTGAAGACCTCACCACCATTCGCACGGGCAGGGCGAACCCATCAATGTTCAATGGCCTGGTCGCGGAATACTACGGTGCCCCGACACCTATTACCCAGATGGCGACGGTCTCGGTACCTGAACCACGCATGTTGCTGATCAAGCCTTATGAGCAGTCGATGATCGGTGAGATTGAAAACGCAATTCGCAACTCTGATCTCGGTGTGAACCCAACGAACGATGGCCAAGTCCTGCGCGTGACTATCCCGCAGCTTACTGAGGAACGTCGTAAAGACATGGTAAAACTTGCTCGTTCCAAAGGCGAAGACGGAAAGATCGCTATCCGTAACGTTCGTCGAAAAGCCATGGAACAGCTGAAGAAGCTGCAAAAAGATGGTGAAAGCGGCGAAGACGAAGTCAAGGCGGCAGAAGCCGAGATGGAGAAAGTGACCGCGAAGTATGTCGATTCCATCGATGACGTCGTCGGAAATAAAGAATCCGAATTGATGGAAGTCTAAATTCGTTTCAGCATTTTGCCAACGTCGCGCTGTGCGTGTGGTTAACCGCGCAGTGCGGCGTCTTTCTACAACCAGCATGAGCGCTGCCGTGAGGGCGATGCATTCCACGAACACTTTCGCCAAGAATTCCTGAACACGGGCCTTAAGGAGGGGTATGAAGGAATCTAGATCCAGGTGGTCACTGCGTGGCCATCTCCCATACCCAAAAAACGATGCCGGTCGTGATCTTCGTGTAGCAATTGGTGTTGGTGTTCTGCTGGGCGCGCTGGTTATTGGCGCGTTATTGATCGGTCCGGTCGCGTGGTATCCAGTTGTTTCTATCGGTGTGGCCGTGGCTATGTGGGAAGTGCTCTCACGCTTGCGGGAAAACTCCTACAGCCTGCCGTCTTATCAGATGATGATCATGGGCCAAGCCATGGTGTGGCTGTCATGGCCATTTGAAATTACGGGCCTGGTTGCCGCGTTTGTTGCATCTGTATTGGTTCTGATGTTCGGCAGGCTATTTCATAATGGCAGGCATGCCGCCCCACAGAATTATTTGCGCGATATGTCCGTTGGCGTATTCGTGCTTATGTGGATCCCATTGTTCGCCTCGTTTGGCGCGATGCTTTCGCATCTGAGTACCTCATGGGCATCGGGGAGCGCCTCGATCGCGACTTTTATGTTATGCGTCGTAGCTTCCGATGTCGGCGGCTATGCTGCTGGCGTCATGTTTGGTGCCCACCCCATGGCGCCTGCGGTGAGTCCGAAGAAATCCTGGGAAGGTTTTGCCGGCTCGGTTTTGTTTGGCATGATCACCGGAGCACTGAGTGTGCATTTCTTGCTGCACGATGATTGGCGCATCGGCCTCGTGCTGGGCTTAGGCTTGGTAATTTGCGCCTCCTTGGGCGATCTTGTGGAGTCTCAGTTTAAACGCGAATTTGGCATCAAGGATATGTCAGCAATTCTTCCCGGCCACGGTGGACTCATGGACCGTATTGATGGCATGCTGCCCGCGGCCATGGCTACGTGGTTATTGATTAATATGCTGGTGGAATATACTGCTTAACGATTTGTCCATAGGCTCCGAACAAGGCAGTATGGCAGTCATGCCACAACCAGTAAAACTCGATTTTTCCTCCCCAAAGCGGGGCCTTCCGCCAAAGCATTTTGCGGACTTGAGTGAACAGCAACGCATCGACGCGTTAGCCGAGCTGGGGCTACCAAAATTCCGTGCCAATCAGATTGCGCGTCACTATTACGAGCGCTATGAAGCCGATCCGACGACGATGACGGATCTACCTGCCGACGCCCGGGGCAAAGTTGCAGAAGCTCTATTTCCGCAGCTGATGACGCACCTGTATTCCAAAGAAACCGACGACGGCCATACCTCAAAGTCGTTGTGGCGTCTGCATGATGGAACCTTGTTGGAATCGGTAGTGATGCGTTATCCGAACCGTGCGACGTTGTGTATTTCTTCGCAGGCTGGGTGCGGCATGAACTGTCCATTTTGCGCTACCGGCCAAGGCGGGTTGGACCGTAACCTCTCAGTCGCAGAGATGACAGAGCAGGTGCGTCATGCAGCCAAGACTCTTGCCGACGAAGGTTCGCGTTTGTCGAATATCGTGTTTATGGGCATGGGTGAGCCGCTGGCAAACTACAAGCGCGTGAAGGAAACCGTCGCCCAGATTATTGCCCCGTCTCCGAAAGGATTCGGTATTTCCGCTCGTAACGTGACAGTCTCCACGGTGGGTTTGGCACCAGCTATCCGAAAGCTTGCCGACGAGCAGATGAACGTTACCCTGGCGGTTTCTTTGCACACGCCGGACGACGAATTCCGCGATACCCTCGTGCCCGTGAATAACCGTTGGTCGGTAGAAGAAGTTTTGGATGCCGCGAAGTACTACGTGGAAAAGACCTCACGCCGGGTTTCTATTGAATATGCGTTGATCCGCGATAAGAATGATCAGGATTGGCGCGCGGATCTCCTGGGAGAGAAGCTGTGGAAGGCTTTGGGTACCAAGGTGCATGTGAACTTGATTCCGCTGAACCCAACCCCAGGATCAGAATGGGATGCCTCGCCGAAAGACCGGCAAGACGAGTTCGTCCGTCGCGTTTCTCAGTGGGTACCGTGCACCGTTCGTGATACCAAGGGACAAGAAATCGCGGCAGCCTGTGGCCAGCTGGCTGCAGAGGAAGAAGCTGACCGAAAAATGGAAGCCGAAGCCAGAGTTTAACTCGGGTATTTAGGGTTTGAGAAAGTTCTACAGGCAACAATAGCCACCCCGAAACCGGGGTGGCTATTAGTTTGATGCGGTGTGATTAACCGCGGTGGTGATTAGCCCTCGATGGATTCGTTGCGCTGGCCTGCACGCAACTGAGCAACACGTGCTGGATCGATGTTCATCGAGCGCAGCTGTGAATCGGTGAGCTCAGCGTAGACACCGGTGAGGGTCGCCTGCTGGTAAGCCCATTCTGGTTCTTTGTGGTTTTCGCCCTTGTTACGGCCGGTGAGGGTGCGCACCTGAGAAAGCTTTGGTTCAAACAGGTGGATGAGCAAGCCAAGTGCAATCAGAATCGCGAAAGTAAACAGGTAGATGGTCTCGACGTGGCCTTCGTGGTTACCGAAGTTCAACCCCAAAAGCCACAGGACGGAAATCCAGCCTGACACCTGGATGGTGGTGCGCTTTACGGCGCTGTAACCCCAGGCCGCCGAGGGAACATCGAGGGTAGATACACCGTTATGTACCTGCGGTGCGGGTTCGTGGGAAGCCACAGCGGATACTCCTTCACATCAACGTCAGTTAAACCTGTGTCCGGCGCACCACCAGAATAAACCCGCCTGTTTCGGAAACTGTATGAGTTCACGGGCCACGGTGTCTATTGTGGTGGCAATTGCCGAACCTGAAAATATAGCTGTCTTTATTCTTGCATACCGACGGGTATAAAGCGATTAAAGCCGCTAGGCGATAAAGTAGCGGGCGTGAATCGTGCAGAACACAAACAGCAGACGGTAGCCCCGGAAACCGACCATAAGCGTTCCGTAGTCGTGGTGGGATCGACAGGGTCGATCGGCACCCAGGCCTTAGAAATTATCGCCGATAACCCGGATAAATTTGAGCTAGTTGGGCTCGCTGCAGGTGGTTCGCGGCCGGAGCTGTTATGTCAGCAGGCACGGCATTTCGGGATTTCAGCGGAATCTCTCGCCGTCGCCGATAAGGCCGCAGCGCAGAAGATCTCGCAAGAACTCGGCGAAAATATCGCGGGCGGTCCGGATGCAGCGGCGACGCTGTGTGCGTCTGCCGACGCAGATGTCGTGCTCAACGCCATGGATGGTTCTCGCGGGTTGCCGGTAACGCTTGCTGCGCTGAGCGCAGGCTCGACACTGGCACTGGCGAATAAAGAATCCCTAGTCGCTGGTGGGCGCTGGATATTAGAACAAGCAGCTCAGGGACAGATTATACCGGTTGATTCTGAGCATTCTGCCATGGCGCAAGCCCTTCGTTCCGGGCGTCGGCAAGAGCTTTCGCGGTTGGTGCTTACCGCATCTGGGGGGCCGTTCCGCGGATGGGATCGCGAACGTATGTGGAATGTCACTCCGAAGCAAGCCGCAGCACATCCGACGTGGTCGATGGGGCAGATGAATACACTTAATTCTGCGACTTTGGTTAATAAAGGCCTTGAGCTGATCGAAGCCAGCTATCTATTTGATTTTCCCGCCAGCAATATTGATGTGGTCGTGCATCCGCAGTCGATCGTGCACTCAGCGGCAACGTTTTGTGATGGCTCTACGCTTGCGCAGGCCTCGCCACCGTCGATGAAACTTCCGATCGCGTTGGCCTTGGCGTGGCCGAACCGCCTCCCGCATGCGCAGCCGCCGCTCAACTGGCAAGACGCGCAGTCCTGGGAATTCCTGCCGGTGGATAACGAGGCTTTTCCAGCCCTAGATTTAGCCCGCACTGCGCTTGCTACCGACGGTCTACCAGCCGTGTTCAACGCTGCTAATGAGGAAGCCGCAACAGCATTTTTGCGTGGGCACATCCGTTTCCCGCAGATCGTTGATGTCGTCGGCACCGTGATGGAGACCCTCGCGCAGCAATCGGGACCGCTCGCTAACAACCTCGACGATATTTATGAACTGGAAAAAGCTGCCCGCCGGGTCGCCGGGGAACATATCACACGCGTGCACTGTCTGTCCTAGTGCGTAGTTAAGGTAGAGTTTTCGCGATGGCTTTTATTCTTGGCATTTTCCTGTTTGCCCTGGGCATTGCAGCCACGATCGCACTGCATGAGGCCGGGCATATGGTTTCGGCGCGGGCTTTTGGTATGCGCGTGCGTCGTTTTTATGTGGGCTTCGGCCCGTCCGTGCTGTCGTTTACCAAAGGGCATACCCGGTATGGTCTAGCTGCGCTTCCGCTTGGGGGTTTTTGTGACATCGCTGGTATGACCGCGATGGATGAGATGACGGAGGAAGAAAAGCCGCATGCGATGTATTCCAAACCTGCATGGCAGCGTATCGCGGTGTTGGCAGCGGGACCGCTCGTCAATGTTGTACTTGGTTTGCTGATCTTGTTCCTAGTCGCGGCGAGTGCTGGATTGCCAGATCCGCATGCCGACGTCCGGGCGAAGGTAGGTGAGGTTACGTGCTCTGCGGATCAAAAGGCACCTATCCAGGCGGATGCGCCCGCTGAATTAGAAGACTGTACGGGGCACGGCGCTGGTGGAGAAGCTGGAGTTGTCGCCGGAGACATTATCACCGGACTTAACGGCGAAGAGCTGGATAATTTCATGCAGTTCCGCGATGAGGTTCAGGCCCGGCCGGGGGAGACCGTCACGTTGGATATCGAACGTGACGGCCAACAGTTGCAGTTGGATGTCGAACTGGACTCTGTGGTGCGTTACGACGTCGACGGTCAGCCACAGACTGTCGGCTCGGTTGGTCTGACCAACGCACCGTTGGATGTGCATCGTGAATACAACGTTATTGAGGCGATACCGGCGAGTCTCGATTATTCTTGGTACATGCTGAAAGCCACGGTCGATGGCATTATTGCTTTCCCAAGCAAGATTCCAGCGGTTGCCGCTTCAATTTTCGGTGCAGAACGAGAACAAGATGGCCCGATGAGCGTGGTGGGTGCCTCGCGTGCAGGCGGTGAACTCGTCGAACGCGAGTTGTGGCCGATGTTCTGGATGATGCTAGCGACGCTGAACTTTTTCCTCGCGCTGTTTAACATGATTCCGCTTCCGCCTTTCGACGGCGGGCACATCGCGGTGGTGCTGTGGGAAAAGCTACGTAACCTTGTCCGTCGATTACGTGGCCAAGAACCAGGTGGCCCGGCGAATTATGAAAAATTGCTGCCGTTGACCTATGGCATGGCGGCATTACTACTGACGGTCGGTGTGATCGTGATTATTGCCGATCTGGTTAACCCCATCATGCTGTTTTAGCAGTGTGTAGCTGTAGCCGTCAGTGTTAGAATATTGCCAGCACATTCGCAATTTGCAAGGAGAATACATGCCAACTCCGATTGGACTCGGAATGCCGGAAGGTCCGCCGCCAACGCTGGCTCCGCGACGTAAGACGCGTCAGCTTATGGTCGGTGATGTGGGAGTCGGATCGGATTATCCGGTTTCAGTGCAGTCGATGACGACGACCAAAACCCATGATATTAACGCAACTTTGCAGCAGATTGCCCAGCTGACGGCAACCGGTTGCGATATCGTCCGGGTTGCGTGCCCGAAGCCTATCGATGCTGAGGCACTTCCGGCGATCGCGAAAAAGTCGCCTATTCCGGTGATTGCGGACATCCACTTCCAACCGAAATACATTTTCCAGGCCATTGATGCCGGGTGTGCTGCGGTGCGCGTGAATCCCGGCAATATCAAGGAGTTCGATGGCCGAGTGAAAGAAGTTGCCAAGGCGGCTGGCGATGCGGGAATTCCCATCCGCATCGGCGTCAACGGCGGCTCGCTAGACAAGCGGCTGCTGGAAAAATATGGCAAGGCGACCCCGGAAGCCCTGGTGGAATCCGCGATCTGGGAGGCTTCCCTATTCGAAGAGCACGGTTTCGGTGATATTGCGATTTCGGTCAAGCATTCCGATCCGGTGCTGATGGTGGAGGCATATCGGCAGCTAGCTGCCAAGACGGATTACCCGCTGCACTTGGGCGTGACAGAAGCCGGGCCGTTGATGATGGGCACCATTAAGTCTTCCGTAGCTTTCGGTGCACTGCTTTCGCAAGGAATTGGCGATACCATCCGCGTGTCGTTGTCCGCTGACCCAGTAGAAGAAATCAAAGTTGGCGAGCAAATCCTGCAGGCGATGAACCTGAAAGAACGCAAGCTGGAGATCGTTTCTTGCCCTTCTTGTGGTCGCGCCCAGGTGGATGTGTACAAGTTGGCCGAAGAAGTTACTGAAGGCCTCGACGGCTTGGAATTCCCGTTACGCGTTGCTGTGATGGGTTGTGTCGTCAATGGCCCTGGTGAGGCTCGCGATGCTGATCTTGGTGTGGCATCGGGTAACGGTAAGGGGCAGATTTTTGTGAAAGGGCAGGTCGTGAAAACAGTCCCAGAATCACAGATTGTCGAGACACTGATTGAGCAGGCGAATATCATCGCTGAGGAACAAGGCTTGGAAGCACAAGAAGGTGCTAAGGCCGATGTGCGCGTCACTTCCTAAAATCATCACTGTGGCGTGGTAGTCTTTTCGTCATGAAAAAGACGGTTGCGCTGCTAGTTTCCGCCGTCATTGGCGGCTCGACGCTGGCGGCGTGCACCCCAAAGCCAGCCTCTGTAGACCCGGTTGCCCAAGATTTCTTGGATGCCATGGCCGAACGTGATGCGGAGGCTTTATCTGATGTTGTGGACAACCCACAGGACATCACGAAAGCAATCGACGATACTTTCACGGGATTACAGGCAGAAGGCCTCACCGCCACTCTGGACGACGTCGACGTCAATGATTCGATAGCTACCGCGCGTTATTCCATGCATTGGGATCTTCCGCGCGATCGCGGGTTGGTCTATGACACGGAGATGACGTTGACGAAGGCGTCTGATGAGTGGACCGTGCGCTATAAGCCGACGATCATTCACCCGGATCTTGGGGCTAATCAACACCTGGAATTGCGTGCGGTCGAGGCAGCTCGTGCCAGCGTGGTTTCCTCGGATGGGGTAGAGCTCTTGTCGCCAGGAGTTTCGCACCGGTTACTGGTCGATACCGCCCAGTTGGACGATCCCCGCGTGGCTGCAGCGCGCATTGCGAGTGCGGTCAATGCTGCCAGCGCCAGGGATACGACGATATCTTCATTGGATGCTGCTGAGCTGGCGTCGTCGTTGGAAGGCATTGATGGCATTTATTCGGTTGGTGTGTATTCCGCCGACGAAGGCCCGGCGATTGTTGATGCCCTTGCAGGTGTGCCTGGGGTGCGCCTGAACGAGGAACCTGCGATGGTTCCGGTGGAAAAAGACTTTGCGCCGGATATTATGTCGCGAGTGACCCGGATCGTTGGCGATGATCTGGAAGGAGCCAACGGGTGGAAAGTGAGCGTGGTCAATCCCCAGGGGGCTGCGCTTTCCGACGTGAGTGTGCATGATGCAGACCCGGCCCCGGCGCTGAAAGTCGCGATCGATTACAACGTACAACGGGCGGCACAAGATGCCGTCGCCATGCGGGAAGATAAACAAACCATGTTGGTGGCGATGCGTCCGTCGACGGGGGAAATTCTCGCGGTCGCACAAACCCCGGAAGCAGATAAAGACGGCGATATTGCCCTCAATGGGCATTATCCACCCGGATCGGTATTCAAGATCATTACCGCGGCCGCTGGAATCGAACACCAAGATGTTAATCCGGGAACGTACGTCGGCTGTCCAGGAACGATGAATATCCAAGGCCGCACCGTGATTAACTACAACCAGTTCTCGCTGGGCACGGTTCCGCTACAGCGTGCATTTGCCGCGTCGTGTAACACCACGTTCGCCGAAATGTCGACGAACCTCGCCCCAGGTGAATTGGAACAAACCGGCAAAAAATTCGGCCTGGGCATTGATTATGAGATCCCCGGATTAGTGACCATCACCGGGGAAATCCCAGAAGGGGAAACCGCGTTCGAGCGCACCGAAGCTGGTTACGGCCAAGGCCTGGATCTGGCCAGCCCATTTGGTTTTGCTCTAGTCTCGGCGACTGTGGCTGCAGGGCATCGCCCCGTGCCGACCCTGATCGAAGGTCATGAGACGACGCCGAGTGAAGACGTCCCAGGTCCGTCCCCGGAAGCTATAGAAGGTGTGCGCTCGATGATGCGGGAAGTTGTCGCCTCGGGCACTGCTGCGGGTATGCAAGCCGGAGGCACGATCCACGGCAAAACCGGTGAGGCGGAGTACTCCGGAGGATCACACGCGTGGTTTACTGGTTTCCGAGACGACGATATCGCTTTTGCCACGTTGGTCGTCGACGGTGGTGGCTCGACCACGGCGGTGAATGTTTCTGATCGTTTCTTCCAACGCCTCGATGAACTGCGTGCCGGCGCAGGCGCTCCCGCTCGCACGGCCGATGGAGGATAGATAGTGTCGGTGTTTAGGGCCATGTAAATCTTTAGGGCCGTGTAAATCACAGTCTTGTGTGATCTACGTTATTCTTGATTCATGCCTGACAGTGAATCTATAGACAGACCGGTAGCATCAACCAACCCGCAACCAACTGGAGCAGCTGACAACGCCCCGGCATTGGACAAAACGTTCAAGCCGTCCTGGGTCTTCGCCATGGCGCTGGGCTCTGCGATTGGGTGGGGTGCTTTTATTTTGCCCTTCGACTGGATGAGCGAGGGAGGCCTGTACGGTACGCTGCTGGGCTTTCTCATTGGTGGTTTTGCCATCCTGGTCGTCGCTTTTAGCTATGGATTCGTGGTGCGGGCACTGCCAGTCACCGGCGGTGGCGTAGCCTTTGCTCTGGCTTCGTTGGGCCGAATACATGCGTTCATTGCTGGGTGGGCGCTGACACTCGGGTACGCGGGTATTGTTGCGCTGAACGCTTCGGCGATCACACTGGTCTTCCGCGTGACGCTGCCGGATCTTTTCATGCGCAACAAACTCTATGAGGTTGCTGGTTGGGATATTTATCTGCCGGAAGTACTGATTGCGTCACTATTTATCATCGTTTTTGGATTTTTGAACTACCGCGGGGCGTCGATTTCTGGCCGTTTCCAGTTCTACGCGGTGGTGCTGATCGTCGTCAGTGTCGCCATAATCTTTGTGTCCATGGTCACTTACTATTTCACTAACGACATCACCATGGCACCTGGCTATCCATCTGATACGTCGCCGTTCGCCGCAATCGCAGTGATTGTTGCCTTCGCCCCTTGGGCGTATGTCGGTTTCGATAGCGTGCCACAGTTGGCCGGCGAATTTAATTTTTCACCCCGCAAAGCTTTGGGGTTGTTGATCTGGGGTGTTTCGATTGCGACGTTGATCTACATGACGATGATGATCGCCACGTCAATCGCAGTAGCCGATGGACACGCCAACTATGCAGACGATGCCTGGCCACCGGCTGCTGCTATCGGGGATGTCATGGGGCCGGTGGGATTGATCCTCATGGTGGTTGCCGTCAGTGCTGGGGTTTTAACTGGACTTAATGGTTTCTATACCGCAACCTCACGTGTGTTGTTCACCATGGGTAAAGCACAGATGTTGCCGAGCCAGGTGTCTCATATCCACCCGAAGCACAACACGCCGGTGATCGCGATTGTGGTGACGGCATTACTGTGCCTGATCAGCCCGTGGTTTGGTCGAGCAGCACTGAACTGGGTCGTGGACATGACCAGCGTGGGTATCACCATCGCGTATTTCTATGCTTGCTACTGCGCGTACAAGATCGCTCGTGATGGAAAACTTCGATCCGTCCAGCTAGAAACCGGGAGCAATCCAGTACAGAAGTGGATTAGCCTCGCGGGCTGCATCCTATCGTTGGGCTTCATGGCCCTGTTGCTGGTACCAGGCTCGCCCGGCGTGCTCAGTACTGAATCGTTCTATGCGCTGGCCGTGTGGCTAATTCTTGGACTCGGTTTCTTCTGGATGCGTTCAAAGGTCTACCTCTCGCAAGATGAAGACGAGCTGAAAAAGGTCGTGCTGCAGTAAACGGTCGTTTCTTCAGTATGATTGCAGCTGTCTCTGCCGCTGTCTTTGCTTTTGCCTCTGCCTTCGCACCGTCAGGCGTCGACAAGCACCTACAGCCTCATCATCCTGGTGTAGGTATTACCATGGGGAGCCATGACTCAACGTGGAAAGCTCTCCCCAGGAAAACAAACTCCAATTCGCACGGTTCCGGAGAATATCGAACGTCCGGAATACGTATGGAAAGACACCGTCCAAGAAAATATCGGTGAGCCGTTCATCCAGAAGCCAGAAACCATCGAGGCTATGCGGGAATCCTGCGAAATCGCCGCGAACGCGCTTGAAGTCGCAGGCCGCGCCGTAGCCCCAGGGGTTACCACCGACGAACTCGACCGCATTGCGCATGAATACATGTGTGACCACGGCGCTTACCCGTCGCCACTGGGATACATGGGCTTCCCGAAATCTTGCTGCACCTCTCTCAACGAAATCGTCTGCCACGGCATTCCAGATTCTACCGTGATCCAGGAGGGCGATATCGTCAACATCGACGTCACCGCATACAAAAACGGTGTCCACGGTGACACTAACCGCACCTTTCTGGCGGGGGAAGTCTCCGAAGAACACCGTTTGTTGGTGGAGCGCACCGAGGAATCACTGATGCGCGCAATCAAGGTGGCAAAGCCGGGTAGGGAAGTCAACGTTATTGGACGCGTCATCGAATCGTATGCCAACCGTTTTGGCTACAACGTGGTGCGCGATTTCACTGGCCACGGCGTCGGCCCGACTTTCCACAATGGTCTGGTCATCTTGCACTACGATTCTGATCACTACCGCGATGTCCTCGAACCAGGCATGACCCTGACCATCGAGCCAATGATCAACCTGGGATCACTAGATTATGATGTCTGGGACGACGATTGGACCATCCAGAACTCGGACGGCAAATTCACCGCCCAGTTCGAGCACACCATCGTCATCACTGACGACGGTAATGAGATTCTGACGAATCCGACTATTTAAGGCGCCGGCCTAAAATTCCAGGCCAAGTAGTGCGTTTTCGGTGACTTCTGGCAGTGCTGGGTGAATCCAGTACTGCTGCGTCGCCACCTCGCGGACGTCCTGATCAAAGGCCATGACCTGCACCATCTGTTGGATCAGCGTGGAGGCCTGTTCACCGAAATAATGTGCACCGAGCAATCGGCCAGTGTTACGATCTGCAATCAGTTTGGCCACACCCTGCGAATCATTCATCGCCCAGCCATACGCAACATCACCATAGTTTTGTACCTTCACGGTAATATCGAAACCGGCATCGCGGGCTTCATCTTCGGTCATGCCGACGGTGGCAATCTGCGGGTGCGTGAAAATCGCTGATGGCACGTGATCGTGCGGCATCGGACGCAGATCTTCTGGGTGCAGCATATTGTGCTTGAGCACGCGAGTTTCAGCGTTAGCGACGTGCTTCAGCATGTACGGCGAGGATACATCGCCGAGTGCCCAGACTCCGTCGGCAGTCGTGCGGCCGTAATCATCAACTTTTACGCGTCCGTCCTCACGCATCTCGATGCCCGCGGCATGCAAATTCATCTGATCGCCGTTAGGCACGCGTCCGGTGGCGACCAACAAGACATCCGCTTCTTGTGTACTGCCGTCGTCATAAGTCACGCGGACACCATGCTCGGTATCTTCCACCTCACTGATGTTCAGGCCAAAACGCACGTCGACGGCTTCGGTCATGGCTTGGTTGAAGCGAGATTTGATGTCCTGATCCAGGTGTTTCAACAATTCTTGCCCGCGCACTGCGACGGTAACGTCCGTGCCTAACCCGTGAAAGACGTGTGCGAATTCCATGGCGATGAACCCGGCGCCGACAATGATCATTGATGTCGGTTGCTCGTCCAAGCGCATGATGTCTTCGTTGGTATAAAACCGTGCGCCAGATTTAGCGATTGGTTCTGGAATCATTGGGCGAGAACCAGTTGCAACCACGATCTCGTCGCCGGTGACGACGCAATCGGAACCATCGGCGCCAGCACCGGCAACCGTCAGCGATTTTGGACCGTTGAACGTGGCATGTCCAGCATAGACATCGATATTTGGGCACTCATCGCCACGGCGATATTCTTCGCCGCCCTGCGCGATCAGGTCGATGCGATTGGCAAATACGCGCTCCACGATGGAGTTCCAATCAACTTTGGTGACCTCACCGTGGATGCCTAGATGCTGTGATTCCCGTGCTGCCAGTGCGATGTCAGCAGCGTAAACGTACATTTTTGTGGGAATGCAGCCTACGTTCAGACAGGTGCCGCCGAACCGGCCCTTTTCGATGATCGCGATGGATTTGTTCGCGAAGTTTTCGTCTGGGATCGAGTTGGCAGAACCGGTACCAATGATCACGAGGTCGTAATGCTTCGCCTGGTTGTTGTCCGTATTATTGTTTGCCGTCGATGGTGCTGGTGCAGATGCTGTGCTCATTAGTGAGTAATTACTCCGTTTCGTTCTAGCCACGTGAAGGTGGTTTCGCAAGCGTTTTCGCGCACTGCCAGACGGGAAAGGAACACGTCGTGCATGGCTCCTTCTAAAGGAGCGAGCGTGACGTCTGGAGCCAAGTACGGGGTCCATTTCCACATGTGTGCAACATCCAAAATGATATCGGCCGTTTGGGCTTTGTCCATGGTGGAAGTTCCCACTGCTGACTGCGTCGACGATAATGTCAACACAGGAACACCCGCATTTATTTCATCCCGATGAATCCGTCCCTGGGCGGTGATGATCGCACGGATCCATCCCATGTGCTTTTTGAAGCTACCTAACGGCTTGAACCGTAGATCGATGTCCCATTCTCCGTCGTAATCTTGGTGTAACGAGCGCCCATACACGCTCATCAGGCCACCGGGGAAGGGGATGCTAGGCAAAATCTTGCCGACGCCTGCCAGTACCGGGCGCGCAATTTTTGCTAGAAAATCAGACACCGGCAGCTCCATCCATGGGCTATTGAGTACCAAGGCTGCGCAGTGTGTGTGTAGCTGGGGTTTTTCGCGGCGCAGGTAATCCAGCCATAGTGGTGCAATTAAACCGCCCGTGGAATGGGCCAGTGGAATGATTCGTTTGTGCGGTGCTTGTTCGTGGGCTGCGGTAATAAGTTCTGCCGCGGCATCGAGTTCTTCGTAGTATTCGGCGATGTCGAGGCAGTGGTGCGCGGTTTGCCCATCGCGTAGCGATCGTCCACATTTACGTAAATCAAGTGCATAGAAAGCGAATCCCTGGTGATGGAAATATTCGGCGACGTGCTTGTGGAAGAAATAATCAGTGAGCCCATGAATCCATAAGATCGCTGGGCGGGCAGCCCAATCGTCCGCAAGCGAATCCGGGCTCGAAGTGCCGGTGTAGCGCACAAGCGTGGCATACGCCGTGGTGTGTTCAGTTGGTTCAGTACCGAAATCAAAGGTGAGCTGCTGGAATGGCCTGCCTAGCAAGCTGTCGGTTACCCAAGAATTATTCATGGCAATAGTCTAGGCACAATGCCCGGATCGTGGAGCAGTGGCCGGTATGCAATAACTGAGTGTGGGGGGATAAATGGGCCACGGTTATTCGCCTATTAGCTCACACAGGGCGTATGGTAAGTAAGGTAACAGGCAAGTAAATTTTCGCCAGGCGTATCGCTTCGCGCTCAACTTTCCGGGCGCGGTGTGTAACCCGTGGCGGAAGCGGTGCAATCGAATACGAAGAGGTAGTCAGGTGTCCAAAAACCCCAACCCGAAACCCACCGATGATGTAGACATTGTTCTTATTGGCGGAGGCATCATGAGCGCCACGCTCGGCGCCATGCTCCGCGAACTGGAACCGAGCTGGTCGCAAATGGTTTTCGAACGCTTGGACGCACCGGCCATGGAATCCTCGTCGCCATGGAACAATGCGGGTACCGGGCACTCCGCTCTCTGTGAACTGAATTACACCCCAGAAAAAAACGGCACCATCGACTTGTCCAAAGCCGTGGGGGTTAATGAAAAATTTCAGATCTCGCGTCAGTTCTGGGCGCATCAGCTCAACAACGGCATTTTGTCGGACCCGAAGCAGTTCATCAACAAAGTCCCGCACGTGTCTTTCGGTAAAGGTGCCGACCAGGTTGGCTATATCGAGCGTCGTTTTGAAGCACTGCGCGATAACCACATGTTCCCGGACATGAAATTCACCGACGACCGCGAAGAATTTGCGGAAAAACTGCCAGTCATGGCAAGCGGCCGTAACGACAACGAAAAGGTCGCGATCTCCTGGACCGACAAGGGAACCGACATCAACTTCGGTGCACTGACCAAGCAATTTTTCACCGCAGCGAAGGCTGCCGGTACGGAAATGCGCTACGGCCACGAGGTGAAAAACCTGACCAAGGACGGAAACAAGTGGAAAGTTACCGTCAAAAACCTGCACACCGGTGACACGAGCGTCGTCAAGGCCAACTTTGTTTTCGTTGGTGCCGGAGGCTACGCATTGGATCTGCTGCGTAAGGCGGGGCTCTCGGAGGTGCACGGCTACGCGGGCTTCCCAGTCTCCGGTCTCTGGCTGCGTTCCACTAACCCGGACCTGATTGACAACCACTCGGCCAAGGTTTATGGCCAGGCCATGACCAAAAACGCTCCGCCAATGTCGGTTCCGCATCTAGACACCCGCGTGATCGATGGCAAGAAGGGGCTGATGTTTGGTCCATACGGTGGCTGGTCACCGAAGTTCTTGAAGAAGGGCTCGTACCTGGATCTATTCAAGTCTATCCGTCCGGATAATATTCCTTCCTACTTGGGCGTTTCTGTTCAGGAATTCAATTTGACCAAGTATCTGGTTACCGAGGTGCTACAAGACTTTGACAAGCGCATGGAAAACTTGCGCAACTATGTCCCAGATGCGAAAAACGAGGACTGGGAGATCGTTACTGCGGGCCAGCGAGTCCAGGTAATTAAGCCAGCAGCTCCACCGCGTTTCGGTTCCTTGGAATTCGGCACTGCTTTAATTAACAACACCGAAGGCTCCATTGCCGGTCTGCTAGGCGCATCGCCGGGAGCATCCATCGCACCAGCGGCCATGCTGGAGCTGTTGGAACGCTGCTTCGGAGAAAAGATGATCGAATGGGCTGACAAGATCTACGAGATGATCCCGTCCTACGGCACCAAGCTATTCAAGGATGAAAAGATGTACCACGAGCTGTGGGAGTTTACCCAGAAGACGCTCAAGCTAGAAGACTAAATCACCTACAGTTAGTGTTTTTAGGGTACGCATGTCAGGAAGCACTCTTAGTGCGCGCTGTGGATGCCGCTGGATATAACTAACGCACAAGCGCAAGGGGTCCGCGCCAAACGGCGCGGACCCCTTGCGCTTTATCACCCAGGCTGTGTTAGGTTCCGCAGAAAGTTTGATAGGACTCGCTGAATTCCAGTGGGGCTGGTTTCCGGAATTTCTCTGGATGCTCGTCATTGAACGGATCTGTTGCTGCAGCCAATAATTCGGCAAACGGGGCTATATCGCCATCGGTAGCTGCGCGCAAGGCCTTTTCTACCAAGTGATTACGGGGAATCACTACCGGGTGCAGTCGTGCAAGGGCAGCGGCATCTGGGGCGTGCTGCAACCACGAGACAAGCCACTCGTGAGCTTGCTCAGTAGTACCCAAAAGGCGGGTTAGATCCAACGCAGCTTGCTGCTTGTGGAGATCCTGCGGGTGCTTGCTCGGGTCGGCTGTTATGCGCGTATTCGCCTTCGCGGCAGCCACTAACGCACGATGGACCGTGGTTAAATCTGGACGCGCTTGTTCGACCAACCTGTAGAAATCGTCGGCAAGCTTGGTGTTGTTTTCGGTGTAGGTTACACCGAGCGAACGGCAACGCTGCGCACATTGCGCCGTGCGCCAACGCTCCTGAAACCCGTTCATGGTCGCTTGCGCAAAATCCACTGCCTGCTCGGGTTCATCGTGGAAAGTAGGCAGCATAGCCTCAGCCAAGCGAGCGAAATTCCACCCAATGATGTGTGGCTGGTTGCGGTAGCGGTAGCGACCGCCGTGGTCAATGGAAGAAAACACCGTGTGCTCGTCATATTCGTCCAGGAACGCGCAAGGACCATAATCAATGGTTTCGCCCGATAATGTGGTGTTATCGGTATTCATCACGCCATGGATAAAACCGAGACGCATCCATTGTGCGACTGTGGAAAGTTGAGCGTCCAGCGCGCCGGTAAACACCCCGCGGGCATCAGCCGCGTCCGGATAGTGGCGTGTGCGTGTGTATTCCGCAAGTGTGCGGGTGAGCCTTTCGCCGCCAGTGAGTTGGGCGTACTGAAAACTACCGATGCGTATGTGCGAGCTGGCCACACGCACCACAAGCGCGGCTGGTACTATGCGATCGCGGACGATTTTCCTCCCGGTGGTAATAACCGCCAGAGCACGCGTCGTCGGTACACCAAGCGCATGCATGGCTTCAGAAATGAGATATTCGCGCAGCATTGGCCCGAGCGCACCCCAGCCGTCACCACCGCGAGAAAACTTCGTTGGGCCAGAGCCTTTTACGTGGATATCGCGTAGGTTTCCCTGGGAATCTTTGATCTCACCTAATAAGAGTGCGCGCCCGTCACCCAGCCGCGGTGAAAGCTGGCCGAATTGATGGCCGGCGTAGCCCATCGCTACTGGGCGGGCACCTTTCGGCAGTGTGGTGCCACACAAAAAGCCAATGCCTTCCGGGCTGCGCAACCATTCGGGGTCTAGCCCCAGTTCGCGTGCAAGCTGCTCGTTAAGACACAGCAGCTGTGGCTCTGGCGTCTCGGCTGCCTGCCAATCTAGGCACAACTCCGGAAGATGATCGGCGAATTCGTGGTGCAAATGCGGCACTGGTTATTTAACTCCCAATTTGGTAGCGATGCGGCCTGCGACAGCCAGGTCCAGCCAAGGCATACCGGTGGTTTTAAACACGATAGGAGATTCGCGGTCTAATGATTTGTCTCCGGTGATGATATCCCGCAGGGTCACAGCGTGTGACAGGTCCGCGCCCTCTTTCAAAGCGCGAGCAGCGTCACCGCCGTACTTCAGCGTGACGTCGCCACCTTCCAAGATTATCTGGGCCTTTTCCATGAAGTTGGTGGTGAGCTCGCGGTCATTCGGGTTACCAGCACCCAAAGCGACAACCAATGCGTCACTGCGGACTTCGTCGATATCCAAGTATGCTTCATGCGCCGAAGTGGAACACACCACGACCTCTGCTTCCTTGGTCGCCTTTTGGGCTTCCTCGGATCCGATTTGTACCCAGTTGTCCAGATCGCCTGGATCATTACGTGAGATGAAGGTGTAGCTCGGATTGCGCTGGCCAAAGTTATCGTCGATGGCTTCTTTGTGGGCACGCGCTTGCACACCGGAACCAAACACAACAACCTTGAGGTCTTCGTCACGTGCCTCAATCAAATCCTTGAATGCGGCCATAGTCACGGCTGGGGTGCGTAGGTTGGTGAGCTCCGCACCGTCAATGGAAAACAGTGGGCCGTAGGTCGTGTTTGAAAACAGCACGTAGGTGCCCTGTACGGTTTCCCGACCGCGAGTGGGATTGATGTGGGCGACCGTGATCAGCTTGGCACCGAAGTAGTCAGGGTTGATCGCTGGTAACAATAGGAACTTAGCGTTGTCTTCTTTGTCGACGACCGCTCGGGTCTTGTCGAAGTCATCGGCGGGATCGAATCCGTCCAGAATCGTTTGCCGGAGGGCGTCGGCGGCGTTTTTCGGGCTCATAAGCTCGCGTAGTTTTTCGGCGCCGATGTGGAAGAACTCTTGGGTCATGAACGAATCTCCTTGCTAGATGGACACGATGCACCCTGCATTGGCTGCATGGGCTGCCGCCACAAACGGGGCCGCCGGAAGTGTAGCAGGGGTCACGTTTACCTAGTCTAGCGAGAAACGGTGTGCAAGGTTGTTCTTCGTTCAACAATCCGCCTCGACCAGGGCGAAAACTGACGGAGTGAGGCGATTATTTAGGCGATTACCAGGGTCAGCTCGCGACATTGTTGCTTGTCTATGGGGCCTTCCACAAGCAAACCCGCGCTTCGCGCGATGTCAGCCACGTCGTCTACGGAATCAGGGTTGGCCCCGTCGGCAACAGCTAAGGCCAGAATGCGCGCCAATTCCCCTTTGTAGTGTTTGTTGAAGTGAGAGACTACTTTCCGGGAGCCATCCTCGCGTATTGATTCCACCCGGACGGTCACGGCGGGCACCCGCCCGAGTTGTTGGTAGGTGCCAGAGCGCAGATCCACGATGAGTTCTCCGTGCTCTTGCAGGGCTTGTGTGATGGCGCTGCCCCAACGTTTTTTCATGGTGGGGGCCTTACTGGCATTCGTGCCGTCGCTGTTATTGCCAGTGTCATCACTGTTATGGCTGTTATAACGAAGGGGAAGCTTAGTGCCCCCGGATAGGCGGTAATAGGGGATTGGATCAGTTGCGCCGACAATACCGAACAAAGCGGAACCGACTGCTAATGGATTCAGGGCGAAATCCGGAAGACTTGGTGCATCGAGGGCGTCGTACAGCACCCCGGTGTAGCGAAAAATTGCGGGCATGGTGGGGGAGTTGGCGAGTTGTTTATTCGCTTCCAATTCCGGTCGCAGCTTTTCTGATACCCCGAGTACTGAAAAAGCCTGCTCAATCGGCAGAGCCATTAAATCGCGCGCGATCTCCTGGCGAATGTCGTGCAGGCCTGCGAAAGAAAGTTCCGACAAATTATCCCATTGCAACGGCGCGCCGTCGCCGCCAAAAGCTTTGGTTTCGGAAGGAGGAAGAACAATCAGCATACCCCCATACTAGGCAGTAGCGGCAGAATGTAAGCTAAGGGCCATGATCACACGTATGTCCACACTGTTTTTGCGCACGCTGCGCGAAGACCCTGCAGATGCCGAGGTCGCTTCCCACAAACTCCTCGTGCGAGCCGGCTATATTCGACGCGTCGCACCCGGGATTTACACTTGGCTGCCGTTGGGCTTGAAAGCGCTGCGCAGGCTGGAAGGCATCGTGCGAGAAGAAATGGATGCGATTGGCGGCCAAGAGCTGCTTTTCCCAGCGCTGCTGCCACGCGAACCGTATGAGGCGACCGATCGCTGGCGTGAATATGGCGATAACCTGTTCCGTTTGCACGATCGTAAAAACGCAGACCTTCTGTTGGGGCCAACACACGAAGAGATGTTTGCTACAGCAGTTAAGGATATGTTCGGTTCATACAAGGACTTTCCAGTGACCTTGTACCAAGTCCAGACAAAATACCGTGATGAAGAACGCCCCCGCGCTGGTATTTTGCGAGGTCGCGAATTTTTGATGAAAGATTCTTATTCGTTTGACCTCACCGATGAGGGGCTGGATGCGGCGTATCAGCGGCACCGCGATGCTTATCGCCGCGTGTTTGATCGGGTAGGCATTGACTACGCCATCTGTAAAGCAACATCTGGAGCCATGGGAGGCTCAGCATCTGAAGAATTTTTGGCCATCTCTCCTAACGGCGAAGACACTTTCGTCAGCGCAGGCGACTACACCGCAAACGTTGAAGCTGTGACTACCCAGCCAGGTACGGAATCTGACCCCCAGGCGCACCCAGCGGCAGAGTTCCATGAAACCCCAGGCGCCGACACTATCGACGCGCTGGTGGATTGGGCGAACGGACAGGGACTGCAGATTGCCGGCCGTGCCGTGACCGCCGCGGATACCTTGAAGTGTGTGTTGGTGAAGATCCAGCAGCCTGCGCCGGTTGCACAGGGCAAGCTCGCGAAAAAAACCGGCGGCGACGAAAAAATGGACAATGCAGCTGCACAAGCCGAACCCGAGTCCGAACTCGTCGGCGTATTGATTCCTGGCGATCGAGAAGTCGATGTGAAGCGGTTGGAAGCAGCCCTTGAACCAGCCACGGTGCAGCTGGCAGACGCCAAGGATTGTGCAGAATACAATCTAGTACCAGGTTTCATGGGCCCACGTGGGTTGGCAGAAGCTGGATTACGCACATTAGCGGATCCTCGTGTGGTGCGCGGTACTAGCTGGATTGCCGGAGCCGACGAGAAAGACCGCCATGCCGTGGGACTAGTAGCTGGACGCGATTTCGAAGTAACGGATTTCATCGAAGCCGCAGAAGTCAAAGACGGCGACATTGCCCCGAACGGGGAAGTACTCAGCATCCAACGCGGCATCGAGTTAGGCCATATCTTCCAACTGGGCCGAAAATACACGCAAGCATTTAACGTCAATATTCTCGATGAAAACGGCAAACAAGTCGTGCCGACCATGGGCTCGTACGGCATTGGTGTTTCGCGTATGCTGGCCGTTCTTGCCGAACAAAACCATGATGAGAAAGGCCTGATCTGGCCAGCCTCTGCAGCGCCATATCAGGTGCATGTGACCGTCGCGGCCAAAGGCGAGGACGCAAAAATGGCAGGTGATCGTCTGGCTACCAACCTGTCTGATCACGGCATGGATATTTTGTACGACGACCGCCCGAAGGTCAGCCCTGGTGTGCGCTTTAAAGATGCAGAGCTATTAGGTATGCCGCTGATTGCCGTCGTGGGACGGGCATATGCAGATGGCAAGATCGAGCTACGTATTCGTGGCGGCGAAACTCTCGAGGTTGCGGAAGAAGAAATCGTGGCCAAGATTATTCAGCTACTTGGCCACGATCGCCTGGCGCAGCCTGAAGTGTAATTTCTAGGCCTCGATGGTGCCGCGTATGATTGGCGCAACCTTGCCGCCGACCCAAATTTCGGATTCAATATTGATCTCGACCTCACCATTGAATCCGATGCGCGAGCCCTGCTTGGCACGGTAGCGCTGCGGGACGGCATTTTTTGCGTGCAAGAACTGGGCGATCGCGGCGTTCGCGGAACCCGTCACTGGGTCTTCGTGGGAGCCGTGCACGGCACGGACTTCGAGGATTGCTTCACCGGAGGCTGCGTGTCCTGCATCGGCGACAAATTCTTCATCCTTGGCCCCGACGATCGGTTGCGCATCTTTGTGTGTCACGTCTTCCTCGAAACCAAAGAGTGCCATATTGACGTGACCGTGGGTACGCGCTTTAATGCGGCGTACAGCGTCGGCGTTTTTCAGCTGAATCAAAGCCCAACCTGGCCCGTTATCGCCCCACGCGTGGTCGATGATGTCATAATGCGAAATTCCTAACGCCCGCACTATGGTGCCGATAGTGTTATCGTCCAGCGGACCCGTGCGCTGCAATTCGGGTGCCGCGAAGTAGAGCTTGCCGTCTTCTTCGCGCACAGGAACGACTCCGGCCTGGCACTGCTGCGAAACTTCCGTTTTCTCCGTACCCGTAAAACTCCGCCATGCAAACGCTGCACCCAGCGTCGGGTGCCCGGCAAAGGGAAGTTCGCGATCTGGGGTAAAGATGCGCACTTTGTAGTCAGCCGAGCTGCCGTCATCTGGGGAGCACAGAAACGCGGTTTCGGAAAGCCCTGTCCACCGCGCTATGTTTTGCATTTGTTCGTCGCTGAGATCATCAGCGTCATTGATCACCGCTAACGGGTTTCCGGTGAACGAGTCGGTGCTAAAGACGTCTAATTGTAGAAAATCATGGGTACTCATACCGCCAGTCTAACCAAGGTCCTGGTTAGTTTCGGATGCAAAAAGTATTGCGAGGATGACCCACTCGGTATCGCCAGCACTGAGTGCTCGGTGCTTCCACTGCTGAGAAGTCTGCTGTAACGCGGTGGTAACGAACTCGACGGCATTGCCGTCGTGTACGGCGGACACGTCCTGGGCTGCGGGCAGGGCTGATGGCGCATGGCCTTGATACGTCAGGGCGCGCTCTGAGATTTCCCCTCCAAATTGGCGTAAAAGCGCCAACCGGGCATCGGAATGCGCAGCGGCCTGCTCAGTGTGTGCCGCAGCCGCGCCAGCGGTGAAGGCACGAGCAGTTTCCAAAGCAGTGCCCAATTGGTATTCCCAATCTGGCATGTCCGTCCACGACTCAGGCAGGGAAGCCTCGTCGGAGCGCAAGGTGTCGACCGCAGTAGTGAGCGTATTTTCGTGATTGGGTAGCCGGTTGGTCACGGCGACAGCCTGTTCGATCAACAATGCGTGCGACTGCTGTGGGGCGTCGGCAAGCGATTTCACCAGCTGGTGTAGCGCCTGGTCTGGGGTGTTGGCGATGTGGTGGTTGCCGTCGTAGTTGCTGCGTTCTGTGCGATCGACCGCGCAGGTTGCGGGAGCGCTGCCATGTGGGTGGTGGCCGCAGATGCGCGCGATTTCCCCGAATAAATCGCTGGCTTGCTGGGCGCGCAGTTCAGAAAAAACCGGATCGGATTCCGCAAATGCCGCAGCCTCATCTTCTGCGCTAAAAGCCATACTGACTAGAGTCTCGTCCGGTGTGGGGCCAAACGGTTCGGCGATGGCGTCCAAGGAGAAATCACAGCCGGATAGGGCCAAGCTAGCTGTCAGAATGGTTGCGGCTGCGCTGGTGCGGCGAAAACGATGGAAACGGTGAAACCTCGATTTCTCAGGGGACGTAAGGGTGTTTGACGTTGGGGTGTTGTCGCGGTGAGGCTTCCTGGTGAATGCTCGCTTGGGGTTCACAGCGAATAGGTTACCGTTGACGGTTAAGCTGATGGTTATGGCATTCCCGTCTAGCACACAATTGGAAGAGGTGCTCACCCCGATTGCCAGCGCGCAACAGCTGGATATCGAGCACATAAAGATTACCCGTGCAGGTAAGAAATCCCAGGTAGCAATTTATCTTGATGGTGACCAACGCCCGGATTCTGAACTATTAGAAAAACTCTCGCAGCACATCGGCGATGAACTTGACGCGCGGGAAGAAGCTGGCGATATGAGCTTTGGCCCGGGGTATACCCTGGAGGTTTCAACACCGGGCCTGGATATGCCGTTGACAGCCCCTCGTCATTGGCGCCGGAACCGGCACCGTCTAGTTTCTGTACAGATTGCTGGCCGTGGTGCAGCTGAAGTCTGGCGCATTGGTGCGCTTGCCGACGACGGCATGGCCGTGATTTTGGTGCCAACGAAGCAATCCGGTGCCGGCCCTGCGGGATCTTCGACGAAGAAATCCAGCAGCAAAGCCAGCGGTAAGAATAGGCGTGATCCGGTTGCCCTAGAATTGGCGTCTTCGGTGCATGCAGTGGTAGAAATTGAGTTCTCGCAGCCGCCGCAAGCGGAGTTGGCGTTGACGCAGCGGCCGTTCGCCGACGTGCAGATAGCTGAACATATCGTTTCCGGAGCTGCGCTCACTGCGCGTGATGACCAGAACCACGGCGCTAAGAAGCACAACTCCGAAAACCAAGACACCGAAAACCAACACTCCGAAATCCAAGACGCAGACACAGATAGTAAAGACTAGGACGATCACAAGTGAATATTGATCTCAACGCACTACGCAGCATCGAAACTGACAAGGGTATTCCGTTCGAGGAATTGCTCGAAACTATTGCTCGTGCCCTGCTGGGGGCTTACCGTGAGCACCGAGGGTTGGAAGAAGATCTCAGTGGTGCAGGAAAAGCCAACCGGGCACGCGCCGCTGCCGCGGGAATTGAGGGCCCTACGGACCGTGCGCGGATCGATATTGATACAGCAACCGGTGATGCTACGGTCATCGTGCAAGAACTCAACGCCACAGGGGAAGTGGAGTCGGAATATGACGACACTCCAATCAATTTCGCACGCATTGGCGCCCCGGCGGTTCGGAACGCCATCGTGCGAAAACTGCGCGAAGCTGAAGCAGGACGGACATATGAAACGTATTCCGAGACCGAAGGCCGTGTGGTCTCAGGAGTGGTGCAGGCCGATGCACGCGCCAATGAACGGGGAATCGTTGTCGTTGAGCTGGGTACGGAAATTGAGGCGCAAGACGGAATTTTGTTGCCGGCGGAGCAAATACCAGGCGAGAAGCTGAAGCACGGTGATCGGATCAAGGCTTATGTTGTTGGCGTTAACCGGCAAAACAACAACGTTCAGGTGAATCTTTCCCGCACCCACCCGGACCTGGTCCGCGGTCTGTTTGAATTAGAGGTACCGGAGGTCGCGGACGGTAGCGTCGAGATCCTCTCGATTGCCCGTGAAGCCGGCCATCGCACGAAGATTGCTGTGCGTGGCAATGCCAAGGGGCTGAACCCGAAAGGTGCTTGTATTGGCCCCCGTGGGCAACGTGTGAACAATGTGATGCGTGAACTCGGCGGCGAAAAGATCGACATCATTGGATATTCAGATAACCCGGCGGTGTACGTGGGAAATGCGTTGGCGCCGTCAAAGGTAGTGGCAGCTGAAGTATTGGACGAACAAGAACAGAAAGCCCGCGTCGTTGTTCCGGATTATCAGTTGTCACTGGCTATTGGGAAAGAAGGGCAAAATGCTCGCTTGGCGGCTCGATTGACCGGCTGGAAGATCGATATTCACTCGGATACTGAAAAGCTGGAGCCGCTAGCGCAAGTACGCGCCCGCGTGCAAGCGGAATCTGCGGCTGCAGCAGTTTCTGCGACCGAAAGCAGTGCTGAAGGCTCAGCAGTTGTAGCTGCTTCAGTTGACGAATCTGTGTCGGATGCTGTCGTCGACGGGTCCGGAGCTGAAGGAGAAAGCAAGCCGCAGGAATAAGTGCGGAGGATCGGCAAAGTTCACCTTTTGCTTATTTTCTATTAGACTGGATTATCGCGTGCAGAACAGCTGCAGGCGAGTGCGAGCATTTCACGGTAGGAAGGATGCGATGGCCCGAGGTGTGCAACCGGTTCGGACCTGCATCGCTACCCGGAAACGATACGACGATACTCACCTGCTACGTATGGTGATTGACCCCAATGACCATCATCGTGTTCTCGCAGATCCTTCCCGCAGCCTACCGGGCCGCGGTGCGTGGATAACGCCGGAACTATCTGCACTCGATACGGCGCTGCAACGTCGCGCCTTAGAGCGTGCGTTCAAAACGTCCAGGAAACTGGACGCTGGTCATGTACGGACGTACCTAGAAGCTCGCGCCACTTCACCGACTAGAGAATGTAAGGAAGACCGACACTGATGAGCACTCAACCATGAAGTTGCATCAGCGATGAAAGTCACTAGCACACCCTAGAGGTCACAAGGGTTACTTGGGCCTCTAGTAAACAACAGAGGAGTCAAGTGCCCGGAAAATTACGCGTACACGAGCTAGCAAAACAGCTCGGCATTACCAGTAAAGAACTACTGGCGACGCTGAAAGAAAAAGGCGAATTCGTCAAAACCGCATCGTCCACGATTGAGCCGCCGGTAGTCAAAAAAATGCGTGCGCACTACGAACAAGATGCAGCAAACGAAGCTGCCCCATCTGCCGCGCAAAAAACCGGTCCAGCAGGCGCTCAGACAAAACCTGGGGCACAGCCTGGAGCAAAATCTCAGACTGGTGCGCCAAAACCAGGTCAGGCGAAACCAGGCCAAATGAAGCCTGGGCAAGCCGCGCAAGCGAAGCCTGGTCAGTCGCAATCAGGCGCACCGAAACCAGGCCAAGAACGTCCAGCAAAGCCTGCAAATCCAGGTGCGCGGGCACCAAAGCCTGGATCGGATCGCCCAGCTAAGCCTGGTCCGAACAAGGCTGCCGCAGGTGCAGACAAACGCCAGGGACAGCGTTCGAGCGCCAATGCGCCGAAACCAGGTCAGACAAAACCAGGCCCAACGAAGCCTGGGCAAGCCGTGCAAGCGAAACCCGGTCAGGCGAAACCAGGTACACCAAATCCTGGCAATGCAATGCCTCGTCCGATGCCAAAGCCTGGTGGGCGCCCAAAGGTGGCGAACAACCCGTTCTCATCTGGTACGGGAGACGATCGTGCGAAACCCGGTCCACGTCCGGGTGGTTCTAAGGGGCCAAAACCGGGACAGGGGCAAGGCAAACCTGCTCGCGATGGTGGTGGCGCTAAACCACGCAATAATCGTGATGATCGTTCGGCTTCTTCGAATGAACGCAGCGGTGGCGGACGTCGTCCAACCCCGGCGATGATGCCAGCGACGCCAACTCCGGCGGCAATGCCGAACAAACAGTCCGGTAGTGGTCGTGGACGCGGGAAAGCAGGCCCAGGTGGCCCAGGGCGTGGTGGCCCTCCAGCTGGTGGCTTCCGCGGTGGCCGTGGCGGCCGTCGTGGTGGTACCGCAGGTGCATTCGGGCGTCCAGGCGGCCCACCGCGTCGTGGTAAGAAGTCGAAGCGTCAGAAGAAAGCCGAGTACGAGGAGCTGCACGCACCAAATGTAGTCGGCGGTGTGCGCTTACCAGATGGCAAGGGCAAGACCGTTCGTCTGCGTCGCGGCGCTTCTGTGTCGGATTTTGCGGAAAAGATCAACGCTGATCCAGCCGCACTGGTGCAGGCTTTGTTCAACATGGGTGAGATGGTGACCGCAACGGCAACGGTGTCGGAAGAGACCCTGCAGTTGTTGGCCGCCGAGATCAACTATGAACTCGAAGTGGTTTCCCCAGAAGACGAGGACCGCGAGCTGCTGGAGTCGTTCGACCTGCAGTTCGGTGAAGACGAAGGCGACGAGGAAGACCTCGCGAAACGCCCTCCAGTCATCACCGTCATGGGCCACGTTGACCACGGTAAGACTCGACTGTTGGACACCATCCGTAAGACAAACGAAGGTGAGGGTGAAGCCGGTGGCATCACCCAGGGCATTGGTGCATACCAGACCGAGATTACGGCTGAAGGTAAGCAGCGTGTGCTGACGTTCCTGGATACCCCAGGTCACGAAGCATTCACCCAGATGCGTGCTCGTGGTGCGAAAGCCACCGACCTGGCTATTCTGGTGGTTGCTGCCGACGACGGCGTGATGCCGCAGACCATTGAGGCGATTAACCACGCGAAGGCCGCAGATATCCCAGTGGTCGTTGCCGTCAACAAGATCGATAAGCCGGAAGCACAACCGGACAAGATTCGTGGTCAGCTGACTGAATACGGGTTGATTCCGGAAGAGTACGGCGGCGATACGATGTTCATCGATATCTCTGCGCGTCAGGGAACCAACATAGATGAGCTGCTCGAAGCCGTTGTTCTTACCGCGGATGCCGCGTTGGAGTTGACTGCCAACCCGGACATGAATGCCCAAGGTCTGGCGATCGAAGCCAACTTGGACCGCGGTCGTGGTCCGGTTGCCACCGTCATTGTGCAGCGCGGAACCTTGCACGTCGGCGATTCGATCGTCGTCGGCGATGCCCATGGCCGTGTCCGTCGCATGGTGGATGAATTCGGCCATGACGTCGATGAAGCCGGTCCTTCGCGCCCAGTACAGGTGCAAGGTTTGAACGGCGTGCCTGGTGCCGGTGACTCGCTGCTGGTAGTGGAAGATGACCGGGTCGCTCGCCAGATCGCTGCGCAGCGTGATGCTCGTCGTCGTTCTGCAATGCAGGCGAAGACGAAGAAGCGCGTGTCCTTGGAGGATCTGGACAAGGTGCTGAAGGAAACCAGCACGCTCAACCTGATCCTGAAGGGCGACAATGCTGGTTCGGTCGAGGCCTTGGAAGACGCTTTGCTGCAGATCGAAATCGACGACGAGGTCGAGCTGAACATCATCGACCGTGGTGTCGGTGCTGTCACACAGACCAACGTGTCGCTGGCCGCTGCATCGGATGCTGTCATCGTGGCGTTCAACGTCCGCGCGGAAGGCAAAGCCACCGAGGCTGCCAACCAAGAAGGCGTCGATCTGCGCTACTACACGGTCATCTACCGTGCGATCGAAGAGATCGAGCAGGCTCTCAAGGGCATGCTCAAGCCGATCTACGAAGAGCGCGATACCGGTGAAGCCGAAATCCGTGCGCTGTTCAAGTCTTCGGCTGTCGGCCTCATTGCGGGTTGTATGGTCAACGAAGGTTCCGTCAAGCGCAACGGAAAGGCCCGCATCCTGCGCGATGGCAATGTCATCGCACCGAATGCCACGATCGAGTCTCTGCGTCACGAAAAGGACGACATGAACGAGATCAAGGCCGGTTATGAATGCGGTATGACCCTGTCTTACCCAGACATTCAGGTTGGCGATATTATCCAGGCTTACGAAGAAGTCGAGGTTCCACGCGACTAGTAGTACCTAGCGTGCAGCCAGGCGGAGTCCATCGGGCACGTCCGGCAAGCTAGATCCTTGAGACTTCCTGTAGACCCACCACGTAATGGTGGGAGGCCCTCACCGTATACACCCATCCGAGTTGGCTCATCGCCACCTCGGGTGGGTGTTTTTCGTCTGCGCTAAAATAGCGGAAAATGAATAGCAATTCGTCACCGAATCAATGGGGAAAGATTGTTACGACACTGACTGCGCGGTGTGTTTCGTCTCTGCCAGCAGTCCTTATGTGAAAGGTAAATATTTCATGGCTGATAATGCACGAACAGGCCGGATCGCTAAGCGTATCCAAGAAATTGTCGCGAACGCCCTAGAACACCAGATTAAGGATCGCCGACTCGAACTCATTACTGTCACTGATACGCGTGTGACCGGCGATTTGCACAACGCGACAGTGTATTACACCGTGCGCGGTCGTGATATCAACGAAGAACCTGACTTGGATCAGGCTGCAGAAGCTTTGCACCGCCACCGCGGCCAACTGCGGAAGATCGTCGGTGATGTGCTGTCCGTGCGGTTTACCCCCACCCTCGAGTTTGAATTCGACGAAGTTCCGCAAGCCTCTGCCCATATGGAAGGCTTACTCGCGAAAGCGAAAGCTCGTGATGAAGAACTCGCACGTTTGCGGCAGCAGGCACGGCCTGCTGGAGACGAAGACCCGTATAAGGACTCTGAGTAATGCCCTATTCTCAGGTAGCTAGCGCCATTCGCCAGGCACGGCGGGTGATTATCGTGGCGCATGTGAACCCGGATGCTGATGCCATCGGCTCGGCGTGCGCGCTTGCCCTGGGACTCAAGCAACTTGGTATCAACTCGCGGCTGTACGTGGGACAAGATAAACCAATTCCGGACAACCTCTTGTCTATCCCATATGCAGAAAACGTGGAGCTATTTGAACGGGACCAGGAATTTCCGCCTGCCGACGTCGTCATAAGTGTTGATTGCGGCTCGCTGTCTCGAACTGGCACAGCTTCGGCAGAATATCAGGCATTTTCCGGACCGCGCATTAATATTGACCATCACGACACAAACCCAGGCTACGGTGACATTAACTTGGTAGATCCCACCAGGGAGTCCACGACCGTGGTGCTCTTCGAGTTGTTTCGGACCCTGGGGATCTCGCTAGATCGGGAGATCGCGCACGGGTTGTATGCCGGGTTGATGACCGATACTGGAAGTTTTCGCTGGGGTAGTCGCCTCATGCACACCATGGCTGCTGAGCTGATGGATTACGGGCTCGACCCAAAGCAAATCGCTGTTGATTTGGTGGATTTGACGGCTCCGGATGATCTGCAAATGACGGGCGAGGTACTGTCCAACCTGCAGATTAAATCCGCTGGATCGGTAACAATGGCGGTGTTACAAGTCCCGCACCACATTATCGCTGCGCATAATCAATCTGCGGTGGAAAAGCTCGTGGATTTTGTCCGCTCGCTCGACGGCACCAATCTCGGAGTGGTGTACAAGGAGATGTCTCCGGGATATTGGAATGGTTCGCTGCGTTCACGGGAAATTGATTGCTCGGCGATTGCCATGAAATTAGGTGGTGGCGGCCATATTCCGGCGGCGGGATTTTCGGCACGGGGCACGGCTGCGGAAGTGATCGATGAACTACTGACTGTTATTGAACGTGAGTGCCCATGACCCTACCTTCTCAGACACATTCACCCGGTGCAGATAGCGCGGAGATTAGCGCTCGCACAATCTTCGGCCTAGCGCTTCCGGCGCTCGGGGTTCTTGCTGCCATGCCGCTGTATTTATTGCTGGATACAGCAGTCGTGGGGAGGCTTGGGAGCTTCGAACTCGCCGCGCTGGGTGCTGGAGCCACTGTCCAGTCGATGTTGACTACCCAGTTGACTTTTTTGTCTTATGGAACAACTGCCCGGGCCTCGCGGTTATATGGGCAAGGCAAGAAATCAGCTGCTATTGCCGAGGGCGTGCAGGCAACGTGGGTTGCGGTTGCAGTGGGTCTATTGCTGGCTGCCGTGCTGTGGACCTTCGGTTCGCATATCGCACAGTGGTTAACCGGCGATCCGAATGTGGCAGCTGCAACGGCTAGTTGGTTGCATGTGTCCGCGTTAGCGATCCCACTGACCTTAGTCACCATGGCAGGTAATGGGTGGATGCGCGGGATTCAGAATACCCGGTGGCCGTTCTATTTCACGCTGGCTGGTGTGGTCCCCGGGGCAATTGCCCTGCCATTTTTGGTCTCCATGTTCGGCCTTGTGGGCTCTGCCTGGGCGAATGTGTTGGGGATGGGGCTTACCGCAACTTGTTTCGTAGTATGCCTGTTGCGCGCTCATGATGGTAGTTGGACACCGCAGGCTCGAGTGATCATGCGCCAACTGGTGTTGGGGCGCGATTTGATTTTGCGTTCTCTTGCATTCCAGGTGGCGTTTTTGTCTGCCGCGGGTGTGGCTGCGCGGTTCGGCACACATGCTTTGGCAGCGCACCAGATTATGTTGCAGCTGTGGAATTTCCTTACTCTGGTGTTGGATTCGCTGGCTATTGCCGCGCAAGCGCTTATTGGTGCTGCACTCGGTGGAAAGACCGTCACCGCGGCCCGGCGCGCTGGCTTGAAAATTACCTGGTATTCCACCATTTTCGCGTTGGCGCTTGCGGCTGTATTCGCAGTATTTTCTGGTTGGATCCCGCGGTTGTTTACTGATGATGCTGGGGTACTGGATACTATTGCGGCACCGTGGTGGTTATTGCTCATGATGATTGTGCTGGGCGGGGTGTTGTTTGCCTTTGATGGCGTCTTACTCGGTGCGGGTGATGTTGCGTTTTTACGCACAATCACAATCGGTTCGGTGCTTCTGGGGTTTCTGCCGGGTGTGTGGATCGCCTATCTTGTCGACGGTGGGTTGACGGGTATCTGGTGCGGGTTGTTGGCGTTTATTGCGCTGCGTACCGCGGCGGTGGTCTATCGGTTCCAATCCATGAAGTGGGCGGTGATTGACTCATGACCCACCTTGATGAAGCAAGCGAGCCGGTTGAGTTCCCACCGACCGTGTGGGCAGTGGCGGATCTGCATGCCGCAGTTCGGGCGAACCGGAAGCGTCTGGCGGAAATTACGCCGCGGCATCCCGATGATTGGTTAATTGTGGCCGGTGATGTTGCGGAGCGATTTGACCTTATCGCTTCGGTGTTAAATGAGTTGCGTAGCCGGTTTGCCCAGGTGATTTGGGTACCCGGTAATCACGAGTTGTTTTGTCGCTCTACGGATGCACATGTCGGGCGCGCGAAATACGACAGTCTGGTGCAGCTTTGCCGCGAGATTAATGTATTGACTCCAGAAGATAGTTTCCCGGTCTTCGGGGATACCACGATTGTGCCTTTGTTTACGTTATACGATTACAGCTTTCGCCCAGCGGGCATGGGTGTGGAGGAGGCATTAGACGCTGCAGGGCAGAAAAATGTGGTGCTGGCCGACGAAATCGCCATCGCGCCGTTTACTGATATTCGTGCATGGTGTTGGGATCGGTTAGCGTATTCCATTACTCGTTTGTCGCGGGTACATGGACCAACGGTATTGATTAACCATTGGCCGTTGGTGCAGGAACCGACACTGCGCCTAGGGCTACCGGAGGTTGCTCTGTGGTGTGGGACTCGTCATACGCGTCATTGGCCGCGGCGCTATAACGCGAAAGCGGTGGTGTATGGACATTTGCACATGCCGGACGAGAGTGAATTCGATGGTGTGCTGCACCATGAGGTCTCGCTGGGATATCCCCGGGAGTGGACGCGTTACGACGAGGATAGAGTCTGGCCTTGCCCAATTCTGGAGCTTGCCGATGACGGCGCCGGAACGATGACGGCACACACGGCTTACCGACAGCGGGGAAGGGGGATGCAATGACTAACCACAACCGCGAGTTTTTGTTGCCAGATTCCGCCCGTATGGTTGTGATACGGAGCACCCGTGATGGTGACTTGGTGAATTTCCACAGTTTGCATCCGCTGGAACAAACCCTCGTTGCCCATTCGGTAGATAAGCGGAAAGCAGAATTTGGTGATGCGCGGTGGTGCGCACATCAAGCACTGGCCCAACTGGGGTATACCGGCGCAGCGCCGATATTGCGGGGCAACCGTGGGATGCCGCTGTGGCCAGATGGGTTTTGCGGTTCCATGTCGCATACCTCTGGCATGCGGGCAGCTGCGGTGGCGCCTATTGAGAAGGTGCGTAGCTTGGGCATCGATATCGAACCAGCGCAAAAGCTTCCCGTTGATATCGTTGACTTAATCGTAAGGGATACGGAAAAACCACAGATTTCACGCCTGCGCTCTGCAGGGATTCCGTATGCAGACCGGATAATTTTCTGTGCCAAAGAAACGGTCTACAAGACGTGGTTTCCTATGACCCAGCGCTGGCTGGGATTTGAACAAGCCGAAATTGATGTACGGGAGGATGGGACGTTTATTGCTTATTTGTTGGTGCGCCCCACTCCGGTGCCTTTTATCAGTGGGCGGTGGGCGATCGAGGACGGATTCGTGATTACTGCTGCTGTGGTGTCTGTCTAAGATCGGTTTATACAGCGTGCCAGCGCACGCACGTTGGTTGGGTCCTCAGTAAACCGATTACAAGGTGCTCGGGCGTGCTACGAAAATCGTTTTAATTTCTGCGCCCTCTGTGACCAGTGCGATCGCGCGCCCGTCGGGAGCAACTGCTGCATGTATACCGTCGAGACCGCAGGCAGGGAGCCGTTTTCCCATGCTCAAATCGTGCGCTTGTTGATCTGTGACCTGCCAGATGGGGTAGGTCCGGGTCAATGCTTCATCCAGGCTCAGGCTAATTGCTGGTACGTCGGCAAGCTCATCGAGGCTTTGTGCATCCGTAATAGAATATGCGCCCACCTGCGTGCGGCGTAGCGCGGTAAGGTGCCCGCCGACGCCGAGGTCAGCCCCAATATCACGGGCTAGGCTGCGGATATACGTGCCGGAAGAACACGCGACGGTGCACTCGATATCGATCCAGCCACCGCTGATTTCACTGCCTTTCCTCGCGCTGTCTGTATTTTCACTGTCTGTAGAACGATTGATGGAATGAATCTCGAAACTACTGATCGTGACGGTGCGTGCCGGAATTTCGACGTGCTCGCCGTCACGGACGCGCTGGTGGGCGCGTTTGCCGTCAATTTTGATGGCCGAGACTTTCGCCGGGACTTGTTCAACAGTGCCGGTCCAGGCAGCGGCGGCCGCGTAAATCTCGTCATCGGAAAGCGCTGCTAGACGAGCCTGTATCTGCGATTGGCTCAGCCCGGCAGAAATTTCTTCGGGGAGCAGGAAATCGCCTTCGGCATCATCGGTGGTGGTGCCTGCGCCGAGCCGAATGGTTGCCTGATAACCTTTCGTCGCCGCCACCATGTGCGCCAAAAATTTCGTGCCACGTTCGATACCGGCAACCAGAACTCCCGTGGCCATGGGGTCTAAGGTGCCCGCATGTCCGACTTTTTTGGTTCGGAATATCCGTCGCAGCTTGCCGACAACGTCGTGTGATGTCATGCCAGCGGGTTTGTCGACGACTACCAAACCAGATCCTGCCAACGAGTCCGTTTGCTGCTTAGTCTGCTGTTTAGTCGGCTGGTCAGTCTGCGGGTTGCTTTGAACGTTCGTGTGCGAAAAATCCGTAGCTGAATTCATAGCAGTCAGTGTATGCCTTAAGCTGGCAGGGTGAATATTTGGCACGGTATGGACGAGATCCCAGAACACGTGGATTCTGCTGTGGTCACTATCGGCGTTTTCGATGGTGTACACCGCGGGCACCAAGAGCTAATTTCTGCTGCTGTGGGCAAGTCGCGCGCTACTGGGCAGCAGTCGGTGTTGGTTACTTTCGATCCGCACCCAGTCAGTGTGTTTTTGCCGGAACGCGCCCCCTTGGCGTTGGGGACGTTTGATCAGCGGATGTCGGTCGTCGACAAGATGGGCATCGACAATGTCATGGTGATTGACTTCACCAAGGAAATGGCGGGGTGGTCGCCGCAGGAATATGTCGATCGGCTGCTCGTCGGCAAGCTGCATGCCAACCATGTGATCATTGGGGAGAATTTCACGTTTGGCAAAAATGCCGTCGGCACGCCCGATGTGATGCGACAGCTGTGCCAGCCATACGGTATTTCCGTAGATCTCGTCGACTTATTGCATGATCGGCTGCATGAGTCTGACGTATCTGCGCAAGACCACACCTTGATTTGTTCCACGGCCATCCGGAGATTCTTGGCGACGGGCGATGTTGTCTCTGCGCGCTGGGCATTGGGGCGGCCATTTAGCGTCTATGGTCCGATTGTTCGCGGCGCGGGTAGGGGAGGCAAGGAGCTGGGCTTTCCGACGGCGAACCAGTATTTTCCGGACAACCTCGCGCTTCCTGCCGACGGCGTGTATGCCGGCTGGCTTGTGGTTGAAGGTGCAAACTCACCGGTCGATGGAAATATCGTTCCGGGTACTGCTTATGCTGCCGCGATATCGGTGGGAACCAACCCGACTTTTGGCGATGACGAGCGCAGCGTGGAATCTTTCGTGTTGGACAGGGAGGCAGATCTCTACGGTTTCAGCGCCACCGTGCATTTCGTCGCTCGTATCCGCGCGATGGAGAAGTACGACAGTCTGGATGACTTGCTGGCGGCGATTTCTCGGGATGTCGAAAACGTGCGCGAAATATTGGCGCGTGACCTTGCGTCACAGGATGCGGGCGTAAGCGGAGCAAGCGGCAGAGGCAGCGGTGTGGGCGATCACGTGATAGTTGCAGAGGAGTTCTTTTTGCAAGCCAGCCCCCATAACGGCTAAAATGATCGTTTGGTTTGCGACTATGGTCCGCAGTGGTTGCAAATGAATTTTCGTGTGGACTGAAATAAGGAGATAAGCATGGCTCTTTCTACGGAAAAGAAGCAAGAGATTCTGAAGGAATACGGAGTTCACGAGACTGATTCCGGTTCCCCAGAGGCCCAGGTTGCGTTGCTGACCCACCGCATCACCAACCTGACTGAGCACCTGAAGGATCACAAGCACGATCACCACTCCCGTCGCGGTCTGTTGCTGCTGGTTGGTCGTCGTCGTGGTCTGTTGAAGTACCTGCAGAGCAAGGACATCAACCGTTACCGTGATCTGATTTCTCGCCTGGGGCTGCGTCGTTAAGCAGTCTTAGCCGTTAAGCAGTAGTCAAGCAGCCGCTTGGTGACCTTGACTGCATGCTTATCGCCACCCTGTCCGGTTGTCCGGGCGGGGTGGTTTTGCAATTTTATATGGGTTTCGCATGCTAAGGTGGTCTTGGCTTAAAAATCTGCCAGGAATACCTCTTAGGAATTTCTCTTTTTGAAGCAAGATTTTCCTTAACGGACAAAGATTTAATGACGGCTACGATGATCGTCACGACGAACGAGCTCTCGTAAGAGCAAGGAGTTTGTATGAGCAGCACAAAAGCTGTGCAAAAATTTATTGATGAAGAAGTTGGAATCAATGGCGTAGAAGCCACGATCGACAACGGGGATTTTGGAACCCGCACCATCCGATTTGAAACTGGCCAGTTGGCCCGCCAGGCCGATGGATCTGTCACCACGTATTTGGATGATGACACGATGATCTTGTCGACGACCACCGCGTCGTCGAAACCCAAAGAGGGACTCAACTTTTTCCCACTAACCGTGGATGTGGAAGAACGTATGTATGCGGCTGGCCGTATTCCGGGCAGCTTTTTTCGGCGGGAAGGTCGCCCGTCCACCGAAGCAATTTTGGCGTGTCGTTTGATCGACCGCCCACTGCGCCCGACCTTTGTTCAAGGTCTGCGCAACGAAGTGCAAAACGTCAACACTGTGCTGTCGATAGCACCGGGCGAATACTACGACGTTCTCGCGATCAATGGTGCTTCTGCCGCGACGCAAATTTCTGGATTGCCGGTTTCTGGTGCCGTCGGTGCCGTTCGTATTGCTTTGCTGGCTGATGACGAGCACCCAGCAGGAGCTTGGGTTGCTTTCCCGAACCATCAGCAACACCAGGAAGCTCTTTTCGAGATGGTCGTGGCCGGGCGAATCGTGGAAAAGAAAGACGGCGGTCACAAGAAGGGCCGTCGCGGCTCGAAAGGCAACAAGTCGGCGGGCAGCGATGTTGCCATCATGATGGTCGAAGCAGGCGCTGGCGTGAACGTTGCGGACCGTGTGGCTGCGGGTGCACCGGCTCCCACCGAAGCCACCGTTACTGAGGGCTTGGAGGCCGCAAAGCCGTTTATTGCTGTGCTTTGTCAGGCACAGGCAGATTTGGCTGCCCAGGTTGCCAAAGAAACCTCGGAATTCCCGTTGTTCGTGGATTATTCCGATGAGGTTTACAACGAGGTTTCCAAGAAGGCACGTAAGAAACTGCACAAGCTTCTGTCAATCGGCGAGAAAAACGCCCGTGAGGAAGCCATTAATGATTATATCGCCGAGTGGGATGAGGATCTTGCCGACGATATCGAGGATGAGTATGACATCGACGATGATGATGCTCTGATCGAAATCCGGGCTGCCTACAATGCGCTGCAGAAAGAAATCGTTCGCGAAAAGATTTTGCGTGACGGTTACCGTGTGGATGGCCGCCGTACCACGGATATCCGTGATCTGGAAGTTGAAGTTGAGCTGATTCCGCGCGCACACGGGTCTGCATTGTTTGAACGTGGCGAAACCCAAATCCTGGGTGTAACCACGCTGAACATGCTGGAGATGGTGCAACGCGTTGATTCCCTGTCGCCGGGAGAGTCCAAGCGTTACATGCATCATTACAACTTCCCACCATTTTCGACTGGCGAAACTGGTCGTGTCGGGTCCCCGAAGCGTCGCGAGATCGGCCATGGTGCACTTGCAGAGCGCGCCGTCGCACCAGTGATTCCATCACGGGAAGAATTCCCTTACGCCATCCGTCAAGTCTCTGAAGCATTGGGTTCTAATGGCTCGACATCTATGGGGTCTGTGTGTGCTTCGACGTTGTCTCTGTACAATGCCGGCGTTCCACTGAAGGCACCGGTGGCAGGAATTGCCATGGGCCTGGTCTCTGGTGAGGTCGATGGTGAGGAACGGCACGTCACCTTGACCGATATCCTCGGTGTGGAAGACGCTTTCGGCGATATGGACTTTAAGGTGGCCGGTACTCCGGACTACATCACCGCACTGCAATTAGACACCAAGCTGGATGGTATTCCTTCTGACGTGTTAGCCCAGGCGCTGGAACAGGCTCGCGAGGCGCGTTTGACCATCTTGGATACGATGGCAGATGTTATCGATTCCCCAGATGAGATGGCAGAAACCGCACCACGCGTAGTGACGGTGACCATCCCAGCATCGAAGATCGGTGAATTGATCGGCCCGAAGGGCAAGACCATCAACGCCATCCATGATGAAACGGGTGCCGAAATTTCCATCGAAGATGATGGCACTGTCTATGTTTCGGCTGCTACCGGTGAGGAAGCCGATGCAGCTGTGGAAAAGATCAATGCTATTGCCAACCCACAGTTGCCGAAGGTGGGAGAGCGTTTCTTGGGCACTGTTGTCAAGACTGTAGCTTTTGGCGCCTTCATCTCGCTGATGCCAGGACGTGACGGTTTGATGCACATCTCGAAGATCGGTGGCAACCGCCGTATTGAGAAGGTGGAAGACGAAATCAACGTTGGCGACAAGGTCCAGGTTGAAATCGCTGATATCGACGATCGCGGCAAGATTTCGTTGGTGCCAGTCGAAGAAGACTAGTGGGTTTCCTGGAGATTTCCCCGAATTTTCTGGAGTTTTCCCACGGCGCATTCGCTAAGTGGTTGGCGGTAAACGTCAAGGGCACCCCAAGGCACGATACCTGAACTGGTTCTTCTGGCCTCGGGGTGTTTCGGCATGTTTGCCGTTATTTTTGAATATCGACCACGACTCGGGTGGGGTTTTCTAACCGCGTAATGGAATATGGGCGGGGTTTGTCCAAACCGATAACAAAGACTGACTGTGCCTCGAAGGCCCCGGCGAGTTTCACTTCGGTCACGGACCCAGCGCCAGGAAATTGGGCGTTTAAATCAATCCACTTTGCCTGTTTCTCGGGATCAATCGGGGCGGGGGTGCCCTCGATAGCGACATTCAGAGCGATATTTCCCGCGTATTCGACGGGAAAACCGGATCCTGGCTGTGCTGGCTCTTCGGTCAAGCGGGTAAACCAGCCCGGTTTTCCGGTGCCTTCGAACTCGAACACGACTCGGTCAAAGCCTTGGTGAGAGCCCACGCGGACATCTGTCGGACTCAAGTTTCCGTAGTCAGCCGGTAAATCCTGCCGGTCTTCCAACGACGGTGTGCCGAACATTTTCGCTCCGGCAGGTTGTGTCGAGGACTGGCCGCGTGCGGCGGTAGTGCGGGAAGAATCAGCCGCATCTTCGTCTTCGGGTTTTTCGACCGTGCTGGAGTGTTCGTCATTTGGAGTCGTCGAATCCGCTGCCTCAGATGGCTGCGGTGATGTAGAAGTCACGGTGCTGGTTGGGCGTTGTGCGGAATCATTCGAATCGCCAGCAGACGCACAAGCTGCAAGCACTAAACCGCCAGCGCTTATCGTAGCCACCAGGCTAATAAATTTCCGAGAAGTGTTCATATACCCAGTTTATCGGTTATTCCGAACGTATTCGGCGAAACTAGGCAACACTGTCGATACAATTAGGTAACGAGATAACTGGATAAACAGAAAAACCGTACATCCGCCCCGGTGTCGGGTCAGTGGGAAGCAAGTGAGGATCATTAATGACTATTAAAGTAGGCGTACTCGGAGCACACGGCCGCGTGGGCAGTGCAATCGTGGAGGCAGTTAACGCAGCCGATGATTTAGAGCTGGTTGCAGCACTAGACAGGGATGACAGCTTAGAGGCTTTGGTGGACAACCACGCCGAGGTCGTGGTTGATTTCACGCAGCCGGGCGTGGTCATGGGTAATCTACAATTTTGTTTGGCGCGGGGAATTCATTGTGTTGTGGGCACTACTGGGTTTGATCAGGACCGGCTGGAAGAAGTTGCACAATGGGCGCAAGCCGATGGTGCAGGCCACGTACTTATTGCCCCGAACTTCGCAATTTCTGCGATTTTGACTATGCACTTCGCCCGGCAGGCAGCGAAATACTTTGACACCGCTGAGGTCGTGGAATACCACCATCCGACGAAACTTGATGCGCCGTCAGGTACCGCCATTCATACTGCACAGGGGATCGCAGACGCACGTCGGCAGGCCACTATGCCAGACATGCCGGATGCGACGGAACAAGCGCTCGACGGAGCTCGCGGAGCCAATGTCGACGGGGTGCCAGTACACGCGGTGCGCACCCGGGGCATGGTGGCGCACGAAGAAGTGATTTTTGGCGCACAGGGCCAGTCGCTGACTATCCGTCAGGATTCTTATGACCGAACCTCGTTTGTCCCTGGTGTCTTCGTCGGTGTGCGTCAGATTAAAGACAATCCTGGCTTGACGGTTGGCCTCGATAAGTTCTTAGGTCTGAATTAATTCATGGCTACCGCCAAGAAACTGAAAGTTGATCTTCTCGCAGCTACGCAATTTTTTCCGCCCGCAGATCTCGACTCCGCATGGCAGGTCGATGAGACAGCGACGGCTGCTGAATCATTGGTGGAATTCGCTGGCAGGGCGTGTTACGAAACTTTTGACAAGCCCAACCCGCATACTGCAGCTAATGACGCTTATCTGCACCACATCATGGAGGTTGGCCACACGGCATTGCTGGAGCATGCTACCGCGACCATGTATATCCGCGGCATCTCGCGCTCGGTCACGCATGAACTCGTTCGGCACCGACATTTCTCGTTCAGCCAACTCTCCCAGAGATTTGTGCATTCCGGGGATGCAGAGTTTGTTATGCCTGATGCCGTCGTCGAGGACGAAGAATTATCTCGCCTAGTGGAACAGGCAGTCGATGATTCTCGGTTTGTGTACAATGAGTTACTTGCTGCGTTGGAAGATAAGCTTGCCGACGAGCCGAATGCATTGTTACGCAAAAAGCAAGCCCGACAGGCGGCGCGTGCGGTGCTTCCGAATGCCACCGAATCTCGCATCGTAGTGACTGGTAATTACCGCGCATGGCGCCACTTCATTGGCGCTCGGGCCAGTGAGCACGCCGATGTGGAGATTCGCAGGCTGGCTGTGGAATGCTTGCGCTTATTGCAGCAACAGGCCCCGTCGCTGTTTTCAGATTTCCACGTCAGTACGCTCTCCGATGGCACCCAAATGGCTGTGAGTCCTTATGCTTAACTGCGCAAAGGCGCGCCGGTTCTCGGTTGGACGTGGTTAACGGGTAACCTAGACCAGCATGAGCACAGGTTTGACAGTCAAGACTGGAGTCGAGACATTCGGCAGCGTCAGTGTTGCCATGGTGACCCCGTTCGATAAGGACGGCGCTGTGGACCTTGGCGCTGCGCGAAAACTAGCCGCTCATCTGGTGGATAATGGCTTGGATGCCCTCGTGGTTTCCGGTACCACTGGAGAGTCACCCACCACATCGGTGGAGGAGAAGCTTGCTCTCATCAAAGCTGTCAAAGACGAGGTCGGTGATCGTGCCAAGATCATGGCCGGCGTCGGCACGAATAATACGGCTACCACAATTGATCTCGCCCAGAAATCCGCGGCTGCGGGGGCAGATTCTCTCTTGGTTGTGACTCCGTATTACTCGAAGCCGAGCCAAGCAGGCCTTATCGCTCATTACACGGCAGTTGCGCAGGCTACGGACCTGCCCATCAGCTTGTATGACATCCCTGGACGCTCGGGCATTCCGGTCGAGTCGGAAACTATCGTTGAACTCGCCAAGCTGCCCACCATCCAAGCAGTGAAGGACGCAAAAGGTGATCTGCATGCTGCTTGCAATCTGATTCAAGAAACCGGCCTGGCATGGTATTCGGGTGATGACCCAGCAAACCTGCCGTGGTTGTCGGTTGGTGCAAGCGGGTTTATTTCCGTAATCGGACACGCTGCACCGAAAGCTTTGCGTGAGCTCTATGACGCATACGACACCGGAGATCTTGCGCGTGCGCGAGAGATCCACACAACTGTATTAACGCCGTTAATCCGAGCACAACATCGTTTGGGCGGCGCCAATTTTGCTAAAGCAGCCCTGCGTGAACAGGGCATTGACGTAGGCGAGCCGCGGTTGCCACTCGTTCCGTTAGACAACGAGCAGGTGGCTGGGCTGCGCCGTAATTTGGACCAAGCTGGAGTCTTATAGATGACTGAATCTCGCACTCGTTCCCGGAAAGTATCCCGTAAGGCGGGGCCGCCGGAGGACGCTGCAACTGTATCGCAATCTTTGTCGCAGAACAGCGGTTCTGCTGAAACTGCACCGAACCCGTCGTTTAAGCCACCAGAAAATACGCCAGAATCTGGTGGCTCGCAGTCTGCTGATTCTGGTAACCACAACCGGAACCACAAGAACTCGAACAAGTCCAAAAAACAGGACAAGTCGAATAACTCGGATAATAAAAAATCCGGGGGAGATAACTCTGCCGAAAACGCCTCTGGAAATAACAAAGACAACAAAGGCGGCGGCAACAATTCCGGTAAGGGACGCGGCCGCGGTTCTCGTGGGCGTTCGAACCGGGGGCGTGGCGGTAACAACAACCACGGTGGCGGCCAGGGCGGAAACAACCATGGCGGAAACAACCGTGGACGTCGCAACGTCCCGAAATCGATGCAAGGTGCTGATCTAACGAAGCGCTTGCCTGAGCCACCGCAGCAGCAAAAAGGTACGCTGCGTATGTATGCTCTGGGTGGTATCTCGGAGATCGGCCGTAACATGACCGTCTTCGAATATGACGGCAAATTGTTGATCATCGACTGCGGCGTGCTTTTCCCCTCGTCAGGAGAGCCAGGTGTGGACCTGATTCTGCCGGATTTCGGACCAATCGAGAAAAAAATTGACAAAGTTGAAGCATTGGTCGTGACCCACGCCCACGAGGATCATATCGGTGCTATCCCGTGGTTACTTAAGCTACGTCCGGACATTCCAATCGTCGCATCCAAATTCACCCTCGCGCTGATCGCGGCGAAGACGAAAGAACACCGCCAGAAACCAAAGCTGGTGGAAGTTAATGAAAAATCTGACGTGAATTACGGGCCGTTCCGGTGCCGGTTCTGGGCAGTTAACCACTCGATCCCAGATGCATTGGGCATCATGCTGAATACGCCTGCAGGATCGATCATTCATACCGGTGACATCAAGCTTGACCAGACGCCGTTGGATAACCGTCCAACGGACCTGCCAGCCTTGTCGCGGTACGGTGATGAAGGCGTCGACCTGATGCTGTGTGATTCTACGAATGCCACGGTTCCTGGGGTATCGGCTACTGAGGCTGATATTGCGCCGACACTGAAACGCATCGTGCAGTCTGCAAAAAACCGGGTGATCGTTGCATCATTTGCCTCGAACGTGTACCGTGTTCAGGCGGCCATTGACGCCGCTGTTTCTTCGCATCGTAAGGTTGCGTTCAACGGACGTTCGATGCTGCGAAACATGGAAATTGCCGAAAAGATGGGGTACCTCCGCGTACCAAAGGGCACCATCATTCCGATTGAGGAAGCCTCGAAGATGGCTCCGCACAAGACCATGTTGATTACCACCGGTACCCAGGGAGAACCGATGGCTGCGCTGTCACGGATGGCCCGCCGTGAGCATCGGCAGATTACGGTGCGTGCAGGAGATCTGATTATTCTGTCGTCGTCACTGATCCCGGGTAACGAAGAAGCAGTTTTCGGTGTGATCAATATGCTGTCACAAATCGGCGCGGAATTGATCACCAGCGCTGATGCCAAGGTGCACTCGTCAGGCCATGGTTATGCTGGTGAACTTTTGTTCCTGTATAACGCCGCGCGTCCGAAGAATGCCTGGCCGGTTCACGGTGAGTGGCGCCATCTTCGCGCAAACAAGGAGCTAGCGATCTCCACCGGCGTGCCGCGTGAGCGTGTTATGCTCGCACAAAATGGCGTGGTTATTGACATGGCGAACGGCAAAGCCGAAGTAGTGGGCCAGAAGACCGTTGGTAACCTCTACGTCGACGGCGTGAACATGGGCAACGTGGATGCCGACACCCTCGCTGATCGCACCAGCCTTGGGGCTGGCGGTGTGGTGTCAATTACCTGTGTGGTCGACAACCGCACCTCACAGTTGCTGGAGCGGCCACGCGTTGAAACCACAGGCTTTGCAGAAGACGACCGTGCGCTTATTCCACAGGTAGTCGAACTTGTGGATAACACCATGAATGATCTGGCCGCCGAGGGCGAAAACGATACCTACCGCATGGTGCAGAAGCTTCGCCGTAAGGTCTCCCGTTTCATTGAGCAGAACTGGAAGCGTGAGCCAGTGATTCTGCCGACCGTCGTCCCAATGGCCTCGGAGATCGAGATCGTGGATGATGAGGAAGTTGATAACTCACGTGAATCTATCTAAGTCTCTGGCTTTTTAGCCTGTGTAGATAGTTCAGAAAGACATGTCCCTGGGGGTAACCTGGGGACATGTCTTTTTCTGATTCTGAGCGCCAGCTATTGGCCGACCTTCTCCTCGAAGTCGGTCCACAAGCACCTACCTTGTGCTCTGGGTGGACGACTACCGATTTGGCTGCGCATTTATGGGTTCGTGAACACCGCCCAGATGCTGCTGCGGGGATGGTGATTTCGCCGTTGAAAAATCACCTTGTGAGGGTGCAGAATAAGGTGAAAAAGCAGGACTATGCACAGTTGGTACAACACTGGCGCGCTGGACCGCCGAAATTTTCACCGCTCCGGCTTGCTGATCGCACGATGAATGCAGCTGAGCATTTCGTGCACCATGAAGATGTTCGTCGTGCCCGCCAGTCGTGGAGCCCACGTGTACTTGAACCAGCAGCGACTGCTGCTTTATCCAAGTCATTGCCGTTGCTGGCGAAGGTGCTACTTCGGCATTCGGAGTTACCGGTCATATTGGGTCCAACAAGCTTAGCTCCCCTGGCCATCGGTGGTGCGCGGGGAGTGGTTGACCAAGGTGATGCTGTCGCCCGCGTGTCCGGTGATATCGGGGAGCTCGTGTTGTGGGTCTTTGGTAGGGACTCTGTTGATGTTGAGATGAGTGGAGATACTGCGAAAATTGTTCGGTCTAGTTTATAGACTTGACTTACAGGTATGTAAGTCAATTCGTGGAAATGGTGTGGCGCTTGGGAAAATTGAGCATTGAGGTATTAGGGTATGGGTCATGTCTGTAAAATCCACCAGCCCACGCAATACTCGAGGTGGTAGTGAGCGCAAGAAATTCCGTTCTGATTCCACCCGCCCGGCGGCGCGCAGCCGCACCAGCCGTACGGAGGCTAAGGCGAGCGGTAGCGCTGCGTCGACACGAGCTGCTGGTAAGTCTACGCAGGGCTCGGTGACAAAGGTGGAATCCACACATCCTGAAACGGCAGTATTTGGTTCTTCTCATCGCGCTGCGAACACCTCGCACGAGCGTACGGGGAGCGCATTTCGGGCAGTCGGATCAGGGATTGGGTCGATTTTTTCTAAAACAGCTGAAGCGCTGACGAAGTTTGGCAATATTGGGCAATCCGATGAAGAATACGACGAGTATGCCGAGTACGACAAAAAAGTCGTAGCGAACGAAGATGGCCACGGAAAACTTGATGAGGACCTCTATTCTGCGGGTGCTCCTGATAGTTCCGTAAAGCCGAATAAAAACCCGAAGAAAATAGAATCTTCGGTTTGCCCGAACCTCGAGTCGCCAGAGACTGATGAATTCGGCGATGAGGTATCGACAGCGCAGAAGGCTGCCAGTGGCCCGTCGTCACGCTCCGATGCGATCGCGTTGGTCTTAATTGGTATCGCCATAGTGTTGGGGGCCTCGGTTTGGCTTGATATCGCTGGATTCATCGGGCGTGGCATCGCGACGGCTACCCATGCAGTATTGGGCGCTGGCGCTTTTGTGATTCCCGTGGCTTTGGTAGTCGCGGCGGCTGCCCTGTTTTCTGGAAAGCGAGTGGCATTAGAAAATCGCGTGCGCGTCAGCGTCGGTACCGGTTTGATTGTGGTGTCGATGCTGGGGTTAATTCACCTCTTTTCTGGTGCGCCAGATTCCTGGGCGGAACGATTTGTCGGCGGTGGTGCACTTGGGGCCTGGACAGGTGGTGCCTTAGCCGCCGGATTTAGTTCATATGTAGCGGTGCCTTTACTGTTTTTGGTGATTATTTACGGAGCCTTGAAAGTCACCGGGATCACCGTCAAAGAATTGGTTGAGTACCTTCGCGAGGCAGTTTCTGGCAAAGCTGGCGATACAGAAGCATGTGATGAGGGTTCCGTAGAGCTAGATGATGCCTATGGCCATGTTGATGAAGACATCGATGCCATTGTTTCCGGAGGGCCTCGGCCGCGTCGTCGTGCACCATTGCGTGCGACACCTGTCGTGCGACCAGATCGTTCTGCGGGCCGAAGGACAGTACCCGTGGATGCTGCGCGCGCTCTTGCACCAGCCAACCAGCAACCAAGCACTGCTGGGCACAAGGCGCGTACCGATTCGGCGTTGGATAACCGGCGGGGAGAACAGACTGAGGTATTGCGAAATACTGGCGTACCCGCACGCAGCGAGTCATCCTCGGCGGCTAGTGCGGGAGCACGGCGTGCACCGTCAGTGAGTGATACCGACGAGATTCCAGTAGTACTCGAATCCTCGCGTGCCGGTTCGGATAACTCTTCTACCAGCGTTGGTTCGGAACAAACTGAGGTGCTTTCAACAGAATCTCGCGATGCTGTGGCCCAAGCGCAGGATAGTTTGCACCAACAGAAAAAGCCGGTACCGCAGACAAAGGCTTCGCACGCTCCGCACACCGCACAGACAGTGCCAGAGGGCGTGGACGCGGATCCGGCAGACGGAGCAGAGTTGAATTCGGAAGCGGCGATTGAGCCGGTTGAATATGCGATTCCATCACCGGGATTATTGGAGCCTGGGCGTGCACCGAAGACGCGCACCGAAACTAATGATCGCACTATTGAAGCCATCGATGCCTGTTTTGCAGAGTTCAAGGTGGATGCAGAAGTTACTGGTTTCACTCGTGGCCCGACAGTGACTCGGTATATCGTTGAGCTGGGGCCAGGTGTGAAAGTCAGCAAGATTACTAACTTGCAGTCGAACCTGGCTTACGCGGTAGCGACAGGAAACGTGCGTATTTTGGCGCCAATTCCGGGTAAATCGGCAGTTGGTATCGAGGTGCCAAATTCTGATCGTGAGATCGTGCGGTTGCGCGATGTTCTGGAATCTGAGGTTATCGCTGGCGACGAGGATCCAACGCTGGTTGGATTGGGTAAAGATATCGAAGGCGAATTTATCTCGTCGTCTATTCAGAAGATGCCACACTTACTCGTTGCCGGTTCGACGGGTTCTGGTAAATCGGCATTCGTTAACTCCATGCTGGTCTCGCTGCTCACACGTGCGACCCCGGATGATGTGCGCTTGATTTTGGTGGATCCAAAAATGGTGGAATTGACTCCCTATGAGGGTATTCCACACCTGATCACGCCAATTATCACCCAACCAAAGAAGGCAGCGGCCGCATTGCAGTGGTTGGTGGAGGAAATGGAGCAACGTTACCAGGACATGCGGTCGGCGCGAGTCCGCCACATCAAAGACTTCAACCACAAGGTCCGTACCGGTCAGGTGCAGGCACCTGCGGGCTCTGAGCGTGTGATGGAACCCTATCCATTCATTGTGTGTGTCGTTGATGAGTTGGCAGATCTGATGATGACAGCACCGAAAGAGATTGAAGAATCGATCGTGCGCATCACACAAAAAGCGCGCGCGGCGGGTATCCACCTGGTATTGGCCACCCAGCGCCCGTCGGTCGATGTCGTGACCGGTCTGATCAAAACTAACGTGCCATCGCGTTTGGCATTTGCGACGTCGTCGTCGACGGACTCGCGCGTGATTTTGGACCAGACCGGTGCCGAACAACTGATTGGTATGGGTGATGGCCTGTTCATTCCGCAGGGTGGACGTCCAGTGCGCATGCAGGGTGCCTTTGTATCCGATGACGAGGTCTACGCCGTGGTAGAAGCGGCTAAGGCGCAAGGGGAGCCAGACTATACCGAGGGCGTGACCGAGGATAAACAAGCTGAGGCGAAGAAGGCGATTGACGACGATATCGGCAAAGACATGGATGACTTGCTGGAAGCCGTCGAGTTGGTTGTGACCTCCGGACTGGGATCCACGTCGATGCTGCAGAGGAAGTTGCGTATCGGTTTCGCCAAAGCTGGTCGTTTGATGGATTTGATGGAAACTCGTGGAATCGTCGGCCCTTCAGAAGGCTCTAAAGCACGCGAAGTGTTGACCAAACCAGAAGAGCTGGATACGACCATTTGGATGATCAAAGGTGCGGATCCAGCTGAGGCTCCGAAGGAAGTGCAAGAACAGGAGGCTCACCTTGGTGAGACTGCCGAGGATGACTCATCAAATGGTACAGGAGCGCGACAAGTATCTAAGGCTTCCTATAATCCCACCTCATCGGCGTTTTAAAGCGTGGTTATCGGGGTTCGCTTTGGAGTGCGCTAAACTGTAGAGCAGTTCATGGAGGGGAGTATCCTCAACGCGACAGTAATCGTCAACACGGTGGCAGCGTCTTTGCTGGCACCCGGTTCTGTCGGCCCACCCCACGTGGCAAGGGAGAACGCGAAAGAGTTTGGGCTCTTTGCGCAGCAATGGCGGCAACAGCTATTGCCTCGGAATACGTGATTGTTCCTGAGTTGTCCGTGTGCGGGTTGTGGGCAGGAGAGACCTCTGGTCCATCTACATGCTGACCGGAGGTCGTGGTGGGAGTACCACTCGTTGTTTGGCTGATTACTATCGCAGCCATTGCTGGGTTTTTCATATTTGATTTCTATACTCACGTTCGCACACCGCATGCGCCCACGCTGAAAGAGGCCGGTTTCTGGTCAGCGTTTTATATCGGGATCGCCTTATTGTTCGGTGTCGTCGTGTGGTTTGGATGGGACGCGCGGCACGGCATTGAATATTTCACTGGTTATGTGACCGAAAAGGCGTTGTCGATTGACAACCTCTTTGTGTTTGCCTTGATTATCGGGGCATTTCAGGTGCCGAGACAATACCAGCAGAAGGTATTGCTGATCGGCATTATTCTGGCCCTCATTTTCCGCTTGATCTTTATCCTTGCGGGTTCAGCGCTTATCTCTGCCTGGTCAGATATTTTTTATGTATTTGCGATCTTTTTGCTGTACATCGCCATCAGGTTGGTGATCGATGAGTTCCGTGACAAACCGGAGACTCATCCAAATGACATGCTGGTCATCACAATGATCCGTAAGGTCATGCCGGTCACGAAGGATTACCAGGGCGATAATTTGGTCGTGCGTAACGCAGGAAAACTGGCGGTCACTCCACTGCTGGTCGCACTTCTGGCCATCGGTTTCGTGGATGTCATGTTTGCATTCGACTCGATCCCGGCAATTTACGGAATCACCACCGAGGCTTATCTGGTATTCGCGGCGAATGCTTTTTCCCTCATGGGCTTGCGGCAATTGTATTTCTTGCTTGATGGTTTACTGGATCGCTTGATTTACTTGGCATACGGTTTGGGTGTGATCTTGGGATTCATCGGTATCAAACTACTGCTGCATGCGCTGCACGAAAATAATCTGCCGTTTATCAATGGTGGAGAAAACTTGTCAGTGCCAGAGATTTCCACAATTGGCTCGCTAATCTTTATTGTCTTGACACTGGTAGTGACGGTGGTTGCCTCGGTGATCAAATCTCGTCGGGATGTCGCACAAGGTGCAATTGATACCCGCACACATCGACCGGGGGTCTAGGCAAAAGGTGAATCGGAACGGGGTAGGATCAGGTGTGTGAGTACCCCAGCTGCGAAGCCGTCTAACCTAAATCTCCCAAACGTTCTCACGAGTTTGCGGATCGCCTTTATCCCGGTCTTTGTGTGGCTCGTTCTAGCGGGCGGGGGCACCGAAATTGGCTGGATGTGGGCGGCGTTCTTGGTTTTTGCCGCGCTCATGATTACCGATAAGCTCGATGGCGATATCGCGCGAGCACGCGGATTGGTCACAAATTTCGGCAAGATTGCCGACCCGATTGCCGACAAAGCACTGATGACTTCTGCTTTGGTGAGCTTGAATATTATCGGTGAGCTTTCGGTGTGGATAACGGTCGTCATTTTAATTCGTGAATTCGGAATCACCGTCTGGCGCTTTGCGCTTTTGCGTCGTGGAAAAGTAGTCCCAGCTAGCCAAGGCGGCAAGCTAAAAACCGCGCTGCAAGCGCTCGCTGTCGCGTTCTACCTATGTCCACTGCCAAGCTGGATGGACGTGCCGACGCTATTGGTCATGCTGGCTGCCGTCGTGGTGACTGTATGGACCGGCTTTGCCTATCTGCGTGATTCGCAGCGGGAGAATTAAATCATGCCTGCATTTCGGAGTGCATACACTGGGGACTGCCGTGATAATGCCTGCGACGATGCGCGAGATGGTGATGCCCGCGCAGTGTTAAAGCTGTTGGAATCCCGAAGCCAAACCCTGGCGACGTGTGAATCCTTGACGGCAGGTGGATTGGCAGCGCGCCTTGCAGATGTACCCGGGGCATCTGCGGTTTTACAAGGAGGGCTAGTTACCTATTCTGCCGAGCTCAAGGTGTTGCTGGCCGGCGTTGATCGTGATCTGATTACGCGCTACGGGGTAATATCTGCCGAGTGCGCGCAAGCGATGGCTGGGGGTGCCCGCAAGGCATGCAGGAGTGATTGGGCAGTATCTCTTACTGGTGTGGCAGGGCCTGGTCCGGCTGAAGGGCATCCTGCTGGCGATGTCTACATTGCGATCGCGGGGCCGACCTCTACATCGTCATCAGTGCAGTTGCACCAATGGCCGAATCTCACGCGCGGACAGGTGCGTGAAAACTCAGTTGAAGCTGCGTTGCGACTACTGCTATCTGCGCTTTCCAAGGCCTAGTCGATTGCTATTTAAGGGAATTATTGGATCGGCGTGATAGGTCGCTAGTATGTTCGGCTAGCTATGAAATTTTGAGTCTTAATGTTTAAAGCCGTTGTATACTAGCCGGTGTTCCCACCCCATTAGGTGGGAACAAAATATGAACTCGAATCGTTGGAATAAGTGATGGCAACTCAATCAGTAGTACTTGATACTCCGATTATCACCGGAGAAACCACCGCATATCACGAGCGTTTGGCTAAGCCAGAGCCCCTGTTGCGGCAGGCTTTAGGCTTAGCGCTGCGTGCCTTCCGCGCTGATAAAGGGGTTACGTTGCGTGAGCTGGCGAAAGCGGCACGGGTTTCACCTGGTTATATTTCCGAGCTTGAGCGTGGGCGCAAAGAAGTTTCTTCGGAACTTCTTGCGTCAGTCTGCCACGCTTTGAATGCAACCGTGGCTGACGTTCTCATTGAAGCTGCCGGAAATATGGCAATGACTTCCGTCGATCAAGAGTTGGCGCAAACCTCACCTGCCGCCGCGGAGCCTGCTTCGCAGTCTTAGGTTTACTGCTTTCGGCGAGCACTTCATGGAAAATTGATTCGCAGTTCATCTCGGGCCGCGGTGGCTTTACACCGACAACCACAATTTGACCTAGATACGCACACAGGAAGGTGCTTGATTTAGCATGGCTAATCCTTTTAGTAAGGCATGGAATTATTTCATGGCTCTGTTCGATTCGAAGATTGACGAACACGCAGACCCGAAGGTCCAGATCGAGCAAGCGATTAGCGATGCGAAGCGGCAACATCAGGAGCTGTCGCAACAGGCGGCCGCAGTGATCGGTAATCAACGCCAGTTAGAGATGCAGTTGAACCGCAGGCTTAATGAGGTAGAAAAGCTGCAGTCGAATACGAAGCAAGCGTTGGAATTGTCGGACAAAGCCCGCAGTGAAGGTGACGAGCGAAAGGCTATTGAATACGAAAACGCTGCAGAAGCTTTTGCTGCACAGTTGGTGACTGCGGAGCAATCTGTAGAAGAAACCAAGCAAATGCACGATCAAGCACTGAAACAGGCCGACCAGGCTAAGCAGGCTGTAGAGCGCAATAATATGCAGCTGCAAGAAAAGGTACAGCAGCGGTCCAAGTTGCTGAGCCAGCTGGAGCAGGCCAAGATGCAGGAAAAGGTTTCAGAGTCGATCAACTCCATGAACAACCTCACCAATGATTCCTCACCATCGCTTGATAGTGTTCGCGACAAGATTGAACAACGCTATTCGCGCGCATTGGGCCAGGCTGAACTTGCGGAAAACTCCGTCCACAACCGCATGCACGAGGTAAAGCAGGCCGGCATCCAGATGGCTGGTCATTCGCGGCTTGAGCAAATCCGGGCCGAGATGGGTGGGTCAGGTTCTGCGCAGAAGTCGATGTCGCAAGGTCAGTCAGGTGCACCGAAGCAGGTGACGTCTGGTCAACAAGGTGGTGCCCAGGCAGATCAGCAAGCTCAGCCGCAAGTTTCGGAAGATGAAATTGCTAAACGCATGCGGGAACTTCGTGGGGAATAGCAACTACGATTGCATAAGATCCCGAGTATAAGGCGGTGTTGCTATGCGACTAACTGAATTCAGCCGACTATTGCACGATGAATTTGGGGAAACCCAGGCGAAATGGATTGCTCATTCACACGTGTTGACCGGGCGTGAGGCCACCGCCGACGAGCTTATCGAAGCAGGAGTTGATCCCGCAGAGATTTGGGATGGGATCATGGAAGATTTTCGTATCCCAGAAGAACGGCGCTTGGGTAAGGACAACCCTGGCTGGTAATTGGCCTGAAAGCCATCGAGTTCGAAGAACAAACACTATAGAGGCGGAAAACCAGTACATGTGGCCCGTGCAAACTCTATAAAAACTAGATGCGCGGAACCTTTTGAGGTTTTGTGGCGTCTAATGTAGCACGAGCGGTACTCGACGTTCTGCTCGTAGCAGATTAAGTGTTTCCTAGAGGATGCGAATGTACGATTGCCTGCACCATATACATGCGTAACCACCAGGAATCACAGTGAACACGGGAAAATGAACAAGGAAAACAATAACTATGGCAACGAAGAAAAAAACTAGCGCTAAGAAAACGGAAAATGCAGGAGCAGATCGCCAAAAGGCACTCGATGCTGCAATGGCGATGATTGAAAAGGATTACGGCAAAGGCGCTGTCATGCGTCTGGGAGACGACGATCGTCCTCCAATTCAAGCTATTTCTTCGGGAAATACTGCAATCGACGTTGCCTTGGGCATTGGTGGCTTCCCGCGTGGGCGCGTTGTGGAAATCTACGGTCCGGAATCATCGGGTAAAACGACTGTGACCCTGCACGCTATTGCCGAGGCACAGAAGGCAGGTGGCATTGCTGCGTTTATTGACGCTGAGCACGCTCTTGATCCAGAATATGCTCGTTTGCTGGGCGTCGACACCGATAACCTGTTAGTTTCGCAACCAGATACTGGCGAGCAAGCGCTGGAAATTGCCGATATGCTTGTGCGATCGGGCGCCATTGACATCATTGTGGTGGACTCAGTGGCAGCGCTAACTCCCAAGGCTGAAATCGAAGGCGAGATGGGTGATTCCCATGTTGGTTTGCAAGCTCGTCTGATGTCGCAGGCACTACGAAAGATGACCGGTGCGTTGTACAATTCTGGTACGACTGCAATCTTTATTAACCAGTTGCGCGAAAAGATTGGCGTCATGTTCGGTTCGCCAGAAACCACTACCGGTGGTAAAGCCCTGAAGTTTTATTCGTCAGTGCGCTGTGATATCCGCCGTATTCAGACGCTCAAGGACGGACAAGACTCCATCGGAAACCGTACCAAGCTCAAGGTTGTGAAGAACAAGGTGTCGCCACCATTTAAGGTCGCCGAATTCGACATTATGTACGGCGAAGGTATCTCTCGTGAGTCCTCGATCATTGATCTGTCTGTAGAAAACAACATTGTTAAGAAATCCGGCTCCTGGTTCACCTACGAAGGCGAGCAACTTGGGCAGGGCAAAGAAAAGGTCCGTCAGTTCCTCAAGTCCAACCCGGAGCTGAGTGACGAGCTGGAGCAAAAGATTTTCCAAAAACTAGGAATTGGAAAATATGCTGCTAAGAACAGTGGCGAGGAGAGCCTGGACGTTCCGGGTTCTGATGCGCCATTGCGCGAACAAACAGGCGCAGACAGCGACGCACCTGATTTTGATGACTCCGAAGAATAAACAGCCTGTGGATCAGCCAGCTGGTGATCCGCAGCCCAGCTCGGAGAAAATCGCTCGCCTGCGCGATGCAATTGCGCAACACACGACCGATAATTCTGATGGCTCGTCAATCATTGATTACGAGCTAGAAGAACAAAAAGCTCCTGTGCGTAAAAAAGCACTTGGCTTGCTTAATTACCGCGCACGATCCGTACACGAGTTGCGCGGTAAGCTTCTCGATGCAGAATTCGAAGCCAAAGTTATCGACGAGGTGATAGCGGATTTAGAGAGCGCGGATTTGCTTGATGATGAGAAATTTGCGCATGAGTGGGTTTATCAGCGGCACAATCGTCGTGGGAAAACCAGGCTGGTGCTTGATCATGAGTTAGCGGACAAAGGTATTTCGCCGGTCATCCGTGCGCAGGCGCTAGACCAGATTGACGATGACGATGAAGCTGAACTTGCCCAAGCTCTGGCAACGAAAAAAGCGAAGAAAGTCAAGCGTATTAACGACCGGGCGGGATATGACAAAGAGCTTCGAAAAATTGTTGGTGTGCTAGCCCGGCGAGGATTTGGCCAGGGAATGGCTTTACGATACGCCAGACAGGCACTCGATGAACGCTGTGATGAGCTAGAGATGGATACTCGCTAGCACAACAGGCACTGTCCGTGGTGATGGCCAGTAGCAAAGTGATAGTCCGCCTTGCTGCTGGCCATTGCGCTTATCTCATGTGTTACCCACGGTTCCGTGCTGGCGTCGGAATGATCAACTCAATGGCAATTTCAGCGCACCTTGGTAGCCAAACTCGGGTTTTCGTGGCAACCTTGGTGTTTAATGAGAAAATACAATGGTAGAAAACTTCGAACTAGCACATAGCTCTAAGGCACGGCGCCGTCGTGCGCACAGACTTTGTTTCACGGTAGGGGAGAGCATTTGTGACAGGTATTTCTGCCAATGGGCTGTATAAGATTTTCGGGAAAAACCCAAAGCGTGGCGTCGATGCGCTACACAACGGGATCAGCCGTGAACAGCTGCGCGAAGACGGCCTCACAGCTGCAGTAATTGACGCTAGCTTCGAAGTAATCCCCGGAGAAGTATTTGTCGTCATGGGGCTTTCAGGCAGTGGCAAGTCCACTCTCATCCGCATGGTTAACGGTTTGCACCCAGCCACCGCTGGGGAACTACGCTTAGGGGGCCATGTGATTACGGATATGTCCGAAGCTGAGCTCCGTGCAGTACGCCGTGACAAAATCTCAATGGTCTTTCAAAATTTTGCCCTTCTACCACACCGGACTGTCAGAGACAATGCGGCGTATGGCTTAGAAATTAAGGGCGTAAATAAGTCTGAGCGGGAAGAAAAAGCCCGCAAGGCTCTACAAATGGTGGGGTTGGAAGGCTGGGAACACTACCGGCCGGATGAATTATCAGGTGGAATGAAGCAACGCGTCGGCTTAGCACGAGCGTTGGCGAACGATACCGATATTCTGCTCATGGATGAGGCTTTTTCTGCTCTGGATCCGCTAATTCGCAAAGAAATGCAGGATCACCTGATGAATCTGCAGCAAGAACTGGGCAAAACCGTATTGTTCATTACTCACGATCTTAATGAGGCGATGCGTATCGGTGATCGAATTGCCGTGATGCGTGATGGCCGGATCGAGCAAATAGGTACGGCTGGGGAGATTCTCCGTGAGCCTGCTAACGACTACGTCGCACAGTTCATTCGCGATGTCGACCGTTCACGGGTATTGCTCGCCGGCGATATTTGTGAATCCCTGACAACGCCGCTGCCGGATGAGACAACAGTTGATAATGAGATTATCGTCGCCGCGGATATCCCGGTCTCCCAGTTATTTTCCCGAGCCGCAGGCCACGAGCAACCACTCGTCGTCAAGAATAGCGATGGTGGGATCGACGGCATCATAACGAAAGAAACATTGCTTGCAGCCGTAGCTGATCATTCCGAAACCTCCGAAGAAGGTGGTCGCTAATGGCACTGAATGAAGAATTAGTCCCACGCATCCCCTTAGGAACTTGGGGCGATGATGTCTTGATGTGGCTGCGGGAAAACGCCTCTATTGTTTTTGATGTCTTTTCCACGGTCACGTCGTTTCTGGTCGAAGGCCTTGCCAATGGTCTGAAGGCAATACCTGCATTTGTGCTGTTGGTCATTTTCGCGTTTGCCGGTTGGGCGCTGCGATCCTGGCGGCTGGCAGTTGGTGTGGCATTAACTTTCTTGCTGGTTATGGGAATGCGTCAATGGGAACAGATGCTGGACACGATGGCTTTGGTGATCATTGCGACGCTGGTTGCGGTGGTCATTGCAATTCCGGTGGGGATCTGGGCGGCGAAAAACGCTCGAGTCTCCGCCGTGGTTCGTCCAATTTTGGACTTTATGCAGACTATGCCAGCCTTCGTATACCTGCTGCCAGCGGTGATGTTTTTCTCCATCGGAGTGGTTCCGGGCATCTTCTCGACAATTATTTTTGCTCTGGCCCCCGGCGTGCGCATGACCGAATTAGGCATTCGGCATGTCGATGCGGAGACCGTGGAAGCTGGGCGCTCCTATGGTGCGACCGATCGCCAAATTCTTCGTGGCATCGAATTGCCCTTAGCCATGCCTTCGATCATGGCCGGTATTAACCAGATCATCATGCTTTCGCTATCAATGGCTGTAATCGCAGGCATGGTCGGTGCCGACGGATTAGGCAAAGAAGTTGTGGCGGCGATTTCCACGCTGAATCTGGCGCAAGGACTGGAATCTGGCCTTGCAGTGGTAATCTTGGCGGTCTTTTTGGATCGTCTCACCGCAGCTTTGGGCAATCCAGGTGATTACCCGTCGTCGTTGCTTGCTCGTTGGCGCACAACGAAGCGCGACAAGCACAAAGCACCTTCCACAGTGGCCGCCAGTGCCGAATAAAAACAGAACGCGTTAGCGAGGGCACTCTCACGTCGTCGTTAACGAATAACTTCATATCGCCGTCAATCCCATGACATCTTTGATCCCATGACATTTCTGTGAGTGGAGAAAGGACAACCCCATGATTAACCGAAAGCTTCTTGCCGGAGCGGGAGCTAGCGCCTTGGTACTGACCTTGACTGCTTGCGCTGATGACGGCGGCGATAGTGTAACTAATGGCGCCGGTGATGCGACGATTACCCTGGGCTACCTGCCGTCGTGGCCAGACGGATTGTCGACCGCGTACCTTATCGAGCACTTCTTGGAAGAAGCCGGCTACGAGGTTGAGCATGATCCGCAATCGGAAGCAGCCGTGCTCTACACTGCCCTAGCCAATGGCGATATCGATATCTATCCGTCCGCGTGGCCGGAAATGACCCATGACCACTACATAGAAGAACATGGCGACAACATAGAAGATCTGGGCGCGTACTACGACAATGCTCAATTGACGCTGGCGGTTCCGGAGTATGTCGAAGGCGTCGACAAGATTGAGGATCTTAAAGGCCAAGGTGAGCGCTTCGGCGGCCGCATCGTGGGGATTGAGCCATCCGCCGGCTTGACTGACCAGACAGAAAACTCGGCGATGCCAGCTTATGATCTCGACGATGAATACCAGCTGGCTACTTCTTCTACTCCTGCGATGCTGGCTGAGCTCGATGCGGCGATCCAGGATGAAGAAGATATTGTCGTGACCCTGTGGCGCCCACATTTTGCCAACCATGTCTTCCCGGTTCGTGATCTGGAAGATCCAGACACGGTGATGGGCGAGGCCGAAGCGTTGCACTGGTTGGCGCGCAGCGGTTTCAGTGAGGAATTCCCAGAACTGGCAGATTGGTTCGCTGAGCTCAGCATGACTGATGAGGAATACGGTGCGCTGGAGGATCTCGTCGTCAACGAGTTTGAGGGCGAAGAAGACAAAGCCATTGCAGCCTGGCTCGAGCAGTACCCAGACGTCATTCCTGCAGCACCACAGCGTTCCTAAGCTGAGGTGGTGCATCCGCGGCTGCTTTCTGCAGGATGCTGATGGGGCCGGTACCCGGTTGCTGGGGAGAAAAGACACTCAGCTAACCGGGTATCCGGCTGTTATGAACTCTCGCGGGAGGTCACTACAATGTCCTTCCGTGAGCATGCGCAACGAGAATAGGGAATACACCACCGAGATGCGGCAAACCGCAGTCGATATGACCACCGGCTCCACCGAGCAGGCAGGCCCCGCGGGATCTCCGCGCACCTATGAGGTGCGCACCTTTGGTTGCCAAATGAACGTGCATGATTCAGAACGTTTGGCTGGGTTGCTAGAAGATGCGGGCTATGTCTCTGCCGCAGAATATAGCGCTCATGCTGGAGCGGATGCGGAATCGGTGCAACCTGATCTCATCGTATTTAACACCTGTGCAGTACGAGAAAATGCTGATCAGCGCTTATACGGCACCCTGGGTAATTTAAAAAAGACCAAGGAAAATCATCCTGGTATGCAGATTGCCGTAGGCGGCTGCCTGGCGCAAAAAGACAAAGACGCAGTGCTGAAAAACGCTCCGTGGGTCGATGCCGTTTTTGGTACCCACAACATGGGCTCGCTGCCGACGCTTTTGGAACGGGCGCGTCACAATGAGCAAGCTCAGGTAGAAATCGTTGATGCTTTGGAAGATTTCCCGTCTGTGCTGCCAGCTAAGCGCGAATCTGCTTATTCCGGATGGGTATCGATTTCTGTTGGCTGCAATAACACCTGCACATTTTGCATTGTGCCATCGTTGCGCGGTAAAGAAATTGATCGCCGCCCAGGAGATATTCTTGCGGAAGTGAAAGCGCTCGTTGACCAGGGCGTCAGTGAAGTTACCCTCCTTGGACAAAATGTCAACGCTTATGGGGTGAACTTCGTGGACCCTGACCTGAAGCGTGACCGCAGCGCGTTTTCGAAGTTGCTTGCAGCCTGTGCGCAGATTGAGGGTTTGGACCGATTGCGTTTTACTAGCCCGCACCCTGCAGAATTCACGAGTGATGTGATTGACGTGATGGCTCAGTACCCGGTTATTTGTCCACAGCTGCACATGCCATTGCAGTCTGGTTCGGACAAAGTGCTTAAAGATATGCGCCGTTCGTATCGCAGCAAGAAATTCATGAAAATCGTGGACGAAGCTCGAGAAAAAATTCCCGGAGCTGCAATTACTACCGATATCATTGTCGGATTTCCTGGTGAGACCGAAGAGGATTTCCAGGCAACGATGGATATCGTGCGCCGTGCTCGATTCTCCTCTGCTTTTACCTTCCAATATTCTCCTCGCCCAGGTACTCCTGCTGCGGAGATGGATGAGCAGATCCCGAAGGAGATCGTGCAGGATCGTTTTGAACGCTTGGTGGCGCTGCAAGACGAAATCATGTTGGAGGACAACCGCGCCCTTGTGGGCACAGAAGTAGAATTGCTGGTCCAAGCAGCTGGCGGGCGGAAAAATGAGCAGACGAATCGTTTGTCTGGCCGTGCCCGTGATGGCCGTCTTGTGCACTTTGCTCCAAGCGGCAATCTCGATGGTGAAATCCGACCTGGCGATGTGGTCGTGACTACTGTGACCGCTGCGAAGCCATATTTTCTTGTTGCGGACGGGGGAGTGAATCACCACCGTCGTACGAAAGCTGGTGACATGTCCGGTGCCGGTAAGACCCCGAGCACTGCACCAGTGGGCGTGAGCTTGGGCTTGCCTACAGTTGCCGCTCGCAGCAATTAGGCGCGTCTTATACCATCGGTGACATGTCTACTTCTTCCTCTTCGGACTCAGTGTCAGATTCATCATCGAACCCGCAGCAGCCACAATCGCAAGAGCCGACGCGCCGTCCGACTGCGGCTGAATCAGCGGTCGTCGAAAAGCGAGCCGCACGCACGATGACGCTTGGGAAAGCCGCTTATGTGCTGATTGCCGCCATCGTGGGCTATGTCGGGTTCCTGTTGTTGCCGTATGCCGGCAGCGCGCGCGGTTATGAAGCTTTGCTGGGCAGCAGTGAGGTGACCACGACGATTGAACAGGTTCATGCAGTGCTGTTAACCGTCGGCATTGGTATCGCGAGCACTCTTGTGGTCATCACCCGCTTTGCTCCGGCAGGTCTGATTGGCTGGATGTGTGTGACCGTTGCGCTGCCGTATTCGGTGTTCTCGTTGTGGGTGCGTCACACCGGGCCACATGATGGAGAAAATACTCCACATTCCATCGGGATGTACGTTGGCATAGTGGCTGCTATTTTCGCGTTTGGCGCGTATTGTTCGGTGGCGCTTACGCGTAATCCGCAGCAGCAAGCTGCGGCCCGGATGCGCGCGGATTCGACCACCATTGATGATATTGCCCGCTTGCAGCGAGCATCTGGTATGGAAGTCCAGAATACGGATTATGATTCAAACCCGCTGTTTGTCGATGACCGCCGTCGGCATGCAGCCTCGCGCACGCAGCGGAACAACTAGCCTTCAGTCCTCAGCACTAATCTGCCGCTGTCTCGGCGAAGGGAAGTCGTTTTTCCCATGTCGAGCTGCAACTAAGCTCGACGGCACCAAGGCTGCGATAAAGTGAGCGCATATGGTCGGGCTGATCCGGGATGGATCCATAAATCCGGTTCACACTTGGCCAAATTTTTCGTGCAGCGTGGATAGCTTGGAATTTCACGTGGCTTGCTAACCCTTGCCGACGTCGTATGCGGGCGGTCACGGTCAGTGTCCATTCCGCTACTGTCGGATCGGAGCCATAGTGCCGCGCAATTTCGGTCAAGGCGCAAATCTTGTCTGTGTGCTTGTCGACGAGCGCGAACAACAAGGTGGAGCCACCGCGAGAGCGCAATCGCTGAGCAGCTTGCTCCATACGGGTTGATGTCCATTCGATGGGGTCGAGTTCCATACCACCGCTGGGAACATCGATAGAAGCAACCGTCAAAAGCTCTCGGACTTGCGGGACGTATTCGTCAGCAATGGCGTAGTCCCGCCATGCCACAAGACGATAACCTGGGTGGTTTTCTGCTTCGCTGTCTGCTTGCTGGCTGGCTACGTGTGCTTGTTGTGTAACGGGCTCCGCGGGGATATACGCCTGTATATGCCCCAAGTGGCGGTAGTAGCCGGAATCTATGACAGCAGCATAAAACGGGTCCGCATCGGGAGGGCGATCAGCCGGATGATGCACGGTAATCTGTGCACGACTTCGCCCCAGTTGAGCCGCGATGTGCTCGGCGGAATCGAGTAGCCGTGCCGTTACTTGTTTGGTTTTTTCGTCTGCGGATTCGCCGGGCAACGGCAGCAGGTCAATATCGAGGACGCATTCAATCTCGGCGATGCTGGTATCTTCTAGTAGCGCCAAGGTCAGGTGAATAAAACCAACAAAATTGGGTTCGCCACCCGGCCAAGCATGGCCGCGTATACCACACTCTCGTGGATTATCCGTAGAACTAATGAGGGGATAGGACAGTTCAGAGACCTCGCCGAGTGGAGGTGCTTCGCACAGTGCAAATAGGTACGTTGCTGATTCGGCTGAACCCGCGAGTTGGGAGACTACACGCTCCGGTGCTGCAGAGGCAGCTGGATCCTGTGTCGCATCCTGCGCAGCTACGTTTGCGGCGAGCACGAAATCGCGGATTTCATCGCTGGGCACGAGCAGTTTGTGTGTCTGCTGTGCTTGATGTGGGTTCTGCGGCTGCTGCCGACGGACGGGAGCAGCGAATTGGGCTAAGTGCATCTAGTCGGTGGTATCGTCCAGGCTTTGTTCTGCCACCTGTGTCCACTCGCGCCATTGGCTAGCCTGCTCGCGCAGAGCATTCGCTCGTGCTGTTTTGCCGGCCTTTTCCGCAGCTTCGGCCTGTGCGGCGAAATCATCGGCCTTCGACTGGAATTGTGCGATCCGTGCCTGTGCCTCGGGGTCTGTGCGTTTCCACTCAGCTTCTTCGGCTTGTGATACCCGGGCTTCTACTGCGGCAATTTTATCCTCATATTCGCGCACTTGTCCACGGGGCACAAACCCGATTTCGTCCCACTGCTCTTGCAACTCCCGCAGTTTCTCGCGGGCGGTGGCAATGCCTTTGGCAGGGTCTACGAGCTCGTCATAGCGCGCGAGCAACTCGTCTTTGCGCTTCGCGTTGTTGGCAAACTCCTCGTCTTTTTCCGCCTGGGCAGCATCGCGCGCACCGAAGAATTTATCCTGTGCTGCACGGAAACGTACCCAGAGAGCATCATCTGTGGCACGGGGAGCGCGGCCAGCTGCTTTCCACTCCCGCATGAGATCCCGATAGGCGCTTGCGGTACGGGACCAATCCGTGGAATCTTGCAAAGCTTCAGCCTTGTCTGCTAGAGATTCCTTTGTCTTTTGCGCTTGGGCGCGCTGCTTATCCAAGTCCGCGAAGTGTGCCCCGCGGCGACGGTGGAAACTGTCCCGGGCACGGGAAAAACGTTTCCACAACTTATCATCAGTGGCCCGGTCCAGTCCTTTAATGGACTTCCACTCTTGCAAGATGCTGCGCAAGCGATCGCCGGAGGCCTTCCAATCGGTGGAATGCTCGGCGATTGCTTCGGCTTCTTCAGCCAGCGTGGTTTTTGCGGCTTGAGCATCGGCAGCACGCTGTTCTTGGTCGCGCTTTGCTTGCTTAGCCGCGTCGTCGCACAGGTCGATGATCTCTGCAAGCCGCTTGTCGAGGGCTGGTAGGTCACCTACGACAGCTGCCTCAGACAAACTTTCACGCTGTGCCTGTGCTGAGCGTGCGATGTCGGCAGCATCGTGCGGGTGAGCCCGCAGGCGGGTTTCGAGTACTTCTGCCTTGGTCGCTAATTCCTCGAACTTGGCGCCAAAATGTGCCAGGCCATCTGCACTGCTGCCAGCCTGCCAGGACCCGACTATGCGTTCGGCACCATTGAGCACGCTGGTGAGGTAGACCGTGCCGTCGTCGGTAATATAGCCGTGCTCACTGGGCTTGGAGAAAATCGGCGCAGAAACAGGCACAGGGGTGGGCGTAGACGCGGCTATGCCTGCCGTACGGGAAACTCCACGTGAACGCAGACCCGGCTTCGGCATGGATGCTGGGGATGGGCTGGGCGTGTGCTGCTGTGTCATGTCTGATGGTCCTCGAATTTTCGTGAACTACTACTGTAAAACTCGTCGGGCAGTTGTGGACAGTTTCTACTCACTCTGCACATGATGAGTGAGTACCACTTGTGTTTTCAAACTTACCTGCTTGGATTTGTTACTGTCACCAGACCCTCCGGCACTGTTATCTCTCCCGGCTATTTCTGGGGTGCTTTTTTCGATCGCCATTCTGAACAGTAATTCCTTGCAGCCATCTCTTGCTGCCATGTGGCTAGGCGACTCGTGGCAGAGGTCGTTATCGTCATTATGTGGAAAGCAGCGACGCTCGGTTAGGCTATTGTTTGTGATCTCGCAGCAGCCAAAACCGTCAAAATCGCCAGGGCCTGTCTCAGCTTCATCTGGCTCGACAGGTCAGATAAACGTGCACGGTGCGCAGTATTTGTGTCAGTTGTGCGTGGTGCCAACGAGCCCAGCATTTGTTGCGGAATTGGCTCCAGCCGATAGCGCAAGCGCCGAAATTCGTGAACGCGTCCGGGGCCTGCTCACCGATCTGATTGAGAAGGACGCGGCTGGTGAAAGCTCTGTCAGTGAGATCGTACTTGTTGGATCGCAAGATCCACAGTGGCGGACAGCGCATCGCGGGAGTTTTCGCGCGTGGGGTGCTCCACAGGTTGAGCTTGCCGACGGCTATTTTCTCGCGGAACTCGTGTTGCGCTATCTCTGTGTGGAATGGGAGCATCTCATCAGCGCGAGCTATCCCAGCTTGGCGGAGCTGCTGGCTTCGCATCGTTTAACTCCAGAAACCGTCGTGTTGTTGGGAATCGATGGGAGCGCCGGGCTAGGGCCACGTGCACCTTTGGCCGAGCTGCCAGCCGCACCGGCAGCCGATCGTTGGGCACGGGCCTTATTGGGCAGCGGCAGTGCTAAAACGAGCGCTAGCGCTTGTGCTGTGAATCAAGACGCCAACGCACATGATGCGACTGATGGGGAGCCGGAACGTGCAGGGCGGTTGCCGGATATGCTGCCCGCGTTTACTGAGCCACCGAGCAGCCAGCAGTTGCAGGATGCCGGTATCCGGGAACCGGCCTTGTGGCTCGAGCTAGCTACGCTGCACGCTGCCGGAGCATTGACGCAGATGAAATTACGTCATGTGGATGTCAGCCATGGGGTAGCTCGCTATATTGCGACTGGCCAGATTATTGGGCGCACTGGCAAGAAAGGGGATTAGGTGTGCACGGACAGCCTGGAGAGGCTAGGGGCCATCACGGAAGGCACAGCGTTGAAAACGACAGTGCTGAAAATGACAGCGCTGAAAACGATAGCCCGGACAAGGACAACACCATGACATCAGGCTCATCGGTGCAGGAGCCGACAAAAAATACTAGTTCTGGTCTGCGCCCGATCGCGGTCGTGGGGCCTACTGGTTCCGGAAAATCCGAATTGGGGTTGGCACTTGCGCGCGAGTTTGACGGTGAGGTGGTCAATGTTGATTCCATGCAGCTCTATCAAGGGATGGATATTGGAACTGCAAAACTTGTCCCGGAAGAACGCGGTGGTATCCCGCATCACCAGTTGGATGTTCTTACGGTCAGAGATACTGCCTCAGTGGCGGAGTATCAGCGTGCCGCCGTGGCGGATGTCGACGACATCTTGGCACGAGGGAAAACCCCGATTATGGTCGGCGGTTCCATGATGTATGCGCAGGCGCTACTTGATCAGTGGGAATTTCCGCCCACGGAGCCAGCCGTGCGCGATAAATATTATGAGCGACAACACCGGTTGGGAACGAAAGCGTTGCATGCTGAGCTAGCCGAGATTGATCCCGCTGCCGCACAAATCATTGAGGAAAATGACCCACGACGGATTGTGCGTGCACTAGAGGTCATCGAACTCACGGGCAAACCATTTCGCGCTAGTCAACCGGATAAAACTGCTTCTTACCGGTGGAATACCACCGTTTTTGGCTTGCGCTCCGATCCAGCGTGGTATGCCGAGCGTATTAAATTACGTACTGCAACCATGTTTACCTCCGGGCTTGTCGACGAGGTCCGCAATCTCACCGACGATGGGCTTGTGGCGGATTCCACCGCCGGACGTGCAATCGGCTATGCACAGGTACTCGCGCTGCTTGCTGGCGAGCTGACAGAAGAAGAAGCTGAAGAACAAACGCTGATCGCGACGAGACAATATGCGCGACGGCAACGGTCCTGGTTTCGCCGTGATAAGCGCATCACGTGGCTGGATGCTGCGACGGAGCCGTATACGCAAGCTTTGCGTCAGCTAGACAGACGCTAGCCATTGCTGTGATCATGCGTAAACTGGGTGGTTGTGAATTTCCACATTGATTTTGCTAAGGGTCATGGCACCCACAACGACTTTGTCATCATCGATGATCCGAACAATCAACGGGATTTAACGGAAAACCAGGTACGCGCGCTCTGTGATCGCACCGGGGGAATCGGTGCTGATGGAGTCTTGCGAGTGGTGCGTACACAGCATCTGACCCCACACGTGCCTGTAACAGCGGATTCTGCTGCTACGTGGTTTATGGATTACCGCAATGCAGATGGTTCCATCGCCGAAATGTGCGGCAACGGTACCCGCGTATTTGCACATTGGTTGTACCGACAAGGCTATGAAACCACCAACCATTTTCTCATCGGTACGCGAGCCGGTGATAGGGCAGTCACCATTGCCGAGGCAGACGAGCATGGGCGAGGCCCCGATAACCAGCAAGCAGTTGTCAGTGTCGAAATGGGGCATGCTGAGGTTACTGGCTTGTCAACGGCGCAGGTTGGGAAAGAAAAATTCGCTGGCCTCGCTGTGGATGTCGGCAACCCACACTTGGCCGTGGTAGTTCCCGGCTGGGAAGCAAAGGATATTGCGAACCTGGCACTTGAAGCGCCGCGTCTGGATGATGATTTTTTCCCGTCCGGGGCAAACCTAGAGATAGCAACTCCGCTCGTCGACGACACCACACACATGCGGGTCTTTGAACGTGGCGTTGGTGAAACGAAGTCGTGTGGCACCGGCACTGTTGCCACGGCGTGTGCCGCGCTTGCAGAAGCAGGTAAGGCAGAAGGGACAGTGCGTGTTGTCGTACCTGGTGGTGAAGTGGCAGTAGAAATCCGTGCCAATGGTGCCACATTAACTGGGCCATCGCGCATCGTGGCTCGCGGAACGTTCACGATCGAACTCAATGCTGACTCAATGCAATGAGATTGAGAATGAGATTGAGAATTAGATAACCGGGGCGGGGATGAGACGGCAATGCTGGGCGAAGCAGTTGCGCCGGTCCATGCCGGATTTGGTCAGCGCTGGATTTAGGTTCTATGCAGTCCCCGGTTTTCCGGGGCCTTGCCGGTGGGCAGCGCGACGGGCAGCTAACCAATATTCGCGAAGTTTAGCGACGCGTTCATCAGAGATTCTTAATAATCGCTCAAGCTGCCCGACACCTAAGTGGTGATTCGCTAGATGCGCATGCATTCGTTTCCGGTAGCGCTGCGCGGTGGAATATTCGTAATGAAAACGCTCGATATCGGGATCCGCACTATCGGTGTTTAACAGTTCTGGGCGATGTATGGTGCGATCGGCCAGGTTATCTGGGTCGTGCGAATATGCGAATTCGTCGAATTCGGCGAGCACATCGTCGAGCTCATCGAGCGATAATTTTATTGAGGTGCGTAGCGCCTGCACTTCATTCGACGATGGGCGAGAAGCGAGATAAAACCAGGCGAGAACCGCAATGACTAGCACTAAAATAACGCCAGCGGATTTCAACCACCACCATGTCAGTAGGCTTGCTAACACGGCGACGCAGATAATGCCGAGGCGTCGACGGGAAAAGCCGCCCGGAGTATTCGCTGCCATCATCTCGTCCTGATTCTCGCGTATAAGCGCTGTTATTCCTGGTTAACCATGCTGTAGTGGAAAACTAGTGGCCGCCGCAACCACAGCCAGAGCCGCATCCGCCGACATTGGCTGCAGAGCTTTCGTGGTCATGGCCGCCGCAACCGCAACCGCCGGAACCGCATCCACAGCCACCAGTCGGTGCCAAAATGCTGGCTGTGAGGGTGCCTGAGCCGTGCAGGATTTTTCCTTTTTCCGGCAATTTATCCAAGCTTTCCGCTGGGATGCAGACATCCAAGGGGAACTCGGAATCGAGTACTATGTGATGAAATTCCTGGCCGGTAAGTTGATTGCGCAGGGTTGTTGATTGCATAACGCGACCCGAAAAAGTTGCAGACGCATCTGGGGCTTGGGCACCACTACCGGAGGAGATCACGGCAGCGCCATGTGATTCCACAACACCGAGTTGCGCCTCGGGGTGCTGTTGCTGCCAGTCCTTGGCGTCGACAGAAATAGATGCGTCGTCGGCAAGGGCGGCTACGGTCAGTTGCTGCCATGGCTGGGCTGGCTCGTCGGCAAGCAACGGGCCTTGTGCCAGGTGAGCGGTGACTGTTTTCAGTGGCGCTCCCGACGGATCAACAATCTCGCACAAACCGAGCACGTCATTGATCATCTCGACGTGGGCATAAGTTTGGCTGAGGGAATTGAACCCGACGAAAGTAGAAAACGGCTCCACGGCCAAAATGTTGAGCTGTGCACCAGAAGTGTCATTGAATTGCACCAGTTGGCCGCCGCGGACCTCGCCGGTGACCATGAGCTGGTTGGTAGCAATCGCGGCCTCGACAGCATCCTGCCAATTGTCAAAGTGCATGCCGATTGCGGAAAGATTAGTCTGTTTCGTCGCGGTCATAATGCTTTATTTTAGCGAATTAGCATGTTCTGGGGAAACCTCGAATTATCAGGTATCGGCTGGCATAATGGGAAACAAGATGACAAAAAAATCCTGGAATAATATTTCTGTAGGCCGCGAGAGCTCCCAAGCTCACGAGGAGCTTCTGCAGGCGGCATTCAAAGATAATGAACCGCAGGATTCGCTGCCTATCAGCGATGCGGATTCTGCCTTCAGCGCAGCATACGATTCGACTCACGATTCGCCTATTGCTGGAGTCGACCAAACAGACCTCCACACGGGCGACAGCAATGTTCCGACTACCGGTGACATGGACTTGGCAGAGCGTAACGCGTTTCGTCGTGTCACGCGTGAAACCACCATCCGGACTGAGGACACTACCGATGGCTATGAGGTGGAATACCGAAAGCTTCGCCTGGAACAAGTGATCTTGGTTGGGGTCTGGACTGAGGGGACCGTCGCAGAATTGGAGGCGACGTTGGAAGAACTGGCGGCGCTGGCAGAAACTGCAGGCGCTGATGTGCTGGAGATCTTGTACCAAAAGCGGGACTCGCCGGATTCAGGCACATTTATCGGCTCGGGTAAAGTTCAACAGTTGAAATCTCTGGTGCAAGAATACGGTGCCGATACTGTGATTTGCGATGGTGAGCTTAACCCCGGGCAGCTCACGGCTTTGGAACGCGAGCTTGATACCAAGGTCATTGACCGCACGATGCTAATTTTGGATATTTTCGCCCAACACGCAAAGTCTAAAGAAGGTAAAGCGCAGGTCTCGCTTGCGCAGCTGGAATACCTTTATACGCATACGCGTGGTTGGGGCGGTAGCTTGTCCCGTCAGGCTGGTGGTCGCGCTGGGTCCAACGGGGGTGTGGGTTTGCGTGGCCCGGGTGAAACGAAGATTGAGACTGACCGTCGCCGCATCCGCGCGGAGATGGCACGGCTGCGCAAATCTCTGGCAGGAATGAAAACCGCACGAGAGATAAAGCGGGCGCGTCGGCAAGATTCCTTGGTGCCGCAGATCGCGATCGCTGGGTATACCAACGCCGGCAAGTCGTCGTTGATAAATGCGATGACGGACGCCGGAGTATTGGTGGAGGACGCTCTATTTGCGACTTTGGACCCGACCACCCGGAAGGCCCAGCTTGGCGACGGTCGCAGCGTCGTCTTCACCGATACTGTCGGATTCGTGCGACACTTGCCGACGCAGCTGGTGGAGGCATTCAAATCGACATTGGAAGAAGTCCTGGCGGCTGATCTCATGTTGCATGTTGTGGATGCGGCAGATCCATTCCCGCTGAAGCAGATCACCGCCGTGAATAAGGTTATTCGCGATATCGTGGAAGAAACTGGCACACCCGCTCCGCCGGAGATCATTGTGCTGAACAAAATCGATGCGGCGGACCCGTTGGTGCTGGCTGAAGTTCGCCACGTACTCGATAACGACAATGTTGTTTATGTTTCCGCGAAAACTGGCGAAGGCATCGCCGAGTTAAGCGGCAGAGTAGAATTATTTTTGAATTCTCTGGATACCCGCGTGGTGCTAAAGATTCCGTTTACGCGTGGTGATCTCGTCTCCCGGGTACATGAGTACGGTACCGTGCACAGTGAAGAATACACTACAGAAGGCACTGTACTCGATGTACGTTTACCTGCAGTGATGGCCCAAGAGCTTGCTGAGTTCGCATCCGATTACCATGAGGCTCAGGCTGCCAGCAATAATGTCTCAATGTGAGTACTTCGATTGGCTGGACGTTACACGGTGACGGCAAGACAATAAATAAAGGCGCGGTGGTTGCGCCTGATGAGCGGCTTTCATGGCCCCGGACCATTGGCATCGGCATTCAACATGTCTTTGCGATGTTCGGGGCTACTTTATTGGTGCCGACTCTCACCGGGTTTCCGGTTAACACCACGTTGCTATTCTCCGGCGTGGGAACGATGCTGTTTTTGCTCATTACCCGCAACAAATTGCCGTCTTACCTCGGTTCGTCATTTGCTTTTATCGCACCCCTGGTCGCTTCGCAGCAGCATGGCATTGCTGCCCAGCTGGGTGGGATTTTTGTTACCGGTATCGTTCTGATGCTGGTGGGCCTGCTGGTCAAAATAGCTGGCCGGGGAGTTATCGATGCAGTGTTGCCACCCGCAGTCACAGGCGCAATCGTCGCTTTGATCGGGCTTAATTTGGCTCCGGCCGCAACCGAGAATTTCCAAACCCAACCACTGGTGGCTGCGATCACCTTGGGCGTAATAGTTGTGACTACGGTAGCTGGCCGCGGCATGATCAGTCGGTTGAGCATTTTGATTGGGGTAGTCGCTGGATGGATTTTTGCGGTGGTAACCGGAAACGTCGATGCAGAAGCCGCGTAAGCAATCGAAGATGCACCGTGGATGGGAATCCCGGAATTCCACACCCCGGAGTTTCACTTTTCAGTGGTGCTGACGACGCTTCCAGTGTTGGTGGTGCTGATTGCCGAAAACGTGGGGCACGTGAAAGCGGTCTCCGCGATGACCGGACGCAACGTGGATCATTTGGCAGGTGATGCGTTGCTTGCCGATGGTTTAGCGACCACGCTGGCCGGTGGAGCTGGTGGCTCTGGTACCACCACGTATGCCGAAAATATTGGTGTCATGGCCGCGACCAAGGTATATTCCACGGCCGCGTATTGGGTTGCTGCAATCGCGGCGATTGCGTTGGCATTCATTCCGAAGTTTGGTGCGCTGATTTTCAGTATTCCGGTCGGTGTTTTAGGCGGTGCAACATTGTTGCTTTATGGCTTGATCGGCATGCTGGGTGTGCGAATTTGGATGGATAATAAGGTTAATTTCAATAACCCCGCGAACCTGACGGCTGCGGCTATCGCGTTAGTAGCTGGAATCGGGAACCTCACCCTTCCGATTGGTCCAGTGGAGCTCGAAGGCATTGCATGGGGTTCCGTGGGCATTATGGTGTTCTACCCAATTATGCGCTGGCTATACGAGCGCGTTGGGGAAGGCCAAGGTACCCAGCACACACAGAAATAAAACGCAGAATCCACGCGCAGTCGCTGCGAAGGTGAGAAGCTATCAAACGCAGAGCGACAAATAACCTTTAGCGCTCTACGACGACGACTTCTACGCCGTGTTGTCGTAGTGCGGTGACAAGCGAAGCTGGTGCCGCAGAATCGGTGATTAATACGTCGATATCTCGGATGGTGCCGAAGCTGACGAGGTAATCGCGCCCGAGTTTGCTGGAGTCACACAGCACCACCACTTTATGAGCATTCGTCATGAATGCGGTTTTAATTGCGGCTTCTTGTGTATCTGCAGTCGATAACCCGTGTTCGACGGTAAGTGCGTCGGTGCCGATGAACGCTACATCGGCACGTTTGAGCGCCAAAGAGCGTAGTGCTGTTGGGCCGACGATAGATTGGGTCATGCTCCGGACGGTTCCGCCGAGCAATTGCACGTTGTGTAAGCCGTAAGCAGCAAGGTTCAATGCGCCAGGCAGGCTATTGATCACAATCTCTAGATTGGCGGCGTGCTCGGTTTGACCAAGAAAATCTGCCAAAGAATTATTTGTGGTGCCAGCGCCAATGAATACAGTGCCATGGGAAGGCACGAATTGGAGTGCAGCGGTTGCGATGGCAAGTTTGGCCTCTGTGGCTGACCTGTTGCGGTCCGCCAGAGGAACTTCCGAGGTCTGGTAGTTATGCGCGGCTCGTGCGCCGCCGCGGACCCGGTGCACAGCGCCGATTTCGTCTAGCGCCGCAAGATCTCTACGTATGGTTTCGGAGGTCACAGAGAACCGTTCGGCTAGTTCTCCGACCTTAACCCACCCGTCTACCGCGGCGAGTGAGGCGATATGGCGGCGCCGTTCTTCGGCGTACATTCTGCGTGCAGGGTCCTTTCTGCCGGTTTGAGTAACGTAAGAGTGGATCAAATGCGCAGCTGCTGCGGTAGTTAAAGCTTACGCATGACGGAGACAACTTTGCCCATGATCTCGGCTTCATCGCCTGGAATAGGGCTAAAAGAGTCATTGTGTGGCAGTAACCAGATGCCTGATGAATCTCGGTGAAATTCTTTGACTGTGGCTTCTTCGCCATCGAGTAAAGCTGCGACGAATTCCCCCACTTCAGCGACCTTTTGCGAACGCACCACGACCCAGTCACCATCTAAAATCCCGGCATCCTTCATGGATTCACCAACAACCTGCAGCATGAATAGATCCCCGCCGCCAACAATCTCTTCTGGCATTGGGTAATAAGAATCGATATTTTCTTCCGCGGTAATAGGTGTACCAGCAGCGATTCGACCCAAAACTGGGACATAACAATAACCTGAGGCGTCGGTTGGTGCCTCTGGGTTTTCTGCAGTTTTGTTGCTGCTGGGGCGTTTGCCCGGCTTTTTGGTCTCGGGCATGTTGCGCACGATCATCGCACGTGGCTTATTGGGATCGCGTTGGAGGAAGCCTTTTTCTTCCAGCTGTTTTAACTGGTACGCCACCGATGAGGTGGATTGCAGCCCTGCGGTATCTCCGATTTCGCGAATGCTTGGCGGATATCCGCGCAGCATCACGGCGTCGCGGATGACTTCCAGAATTCGACGCTGCCGGTGGCTAAGTTGTTCAAAGGTGGGCTTCGGCGCTGAGGATGTGCGTGGACGCGGCATAGATAGCTCCTAAGTCGAGTTGTTAGCAATGTTGTGGCATATGCTTACACTATGGTGTAATTCACATGCTTGGTACCGAACATACGTGAGAAATTACCTCTGCGTGGCAATGAGTTTTAATGACTAGTCTAATGCAAGCGTTAATCGAACACAATTACTAGTACTGCGAATGGGTGTGACAGTCACGGCTTATTGTGCTTTCAGATTGAGTACATAAATCATTCTGAAAGGAGCGTGAATCTTAGTTATGCTGCACATTCATCGTCACCATCACCAACGACATCGACATCGGCGTTGCCAATGCCAACTGCTGTGCCAATCTCAGTATGGCCACCGCCAACAGAGCCAGCACGGCCTGCCGCGCTATAAACGTGTACGACCAGCACAGGCCTCCAGCGGATCTGTGGGGAGCACCGCTCCGACGGCTGCTGAGTGGGAGCCACAACCAGTCCGGGCAGGCACTGCGCAGGAAGTAATTTATGCTCTCCAGCCACTGCCCTGCATAGCTGATTATGCGAACGGTGGAAAATGCAACTCTGCCGCCGTAAACAGTGTTGACAACGATGAATTATCCGTAGGTAGCACTGGGGCAGCGTCCCGTACGTCCGCAATTATTGTCTCGTACGTGTTAGGTGCGATACTAGGGGTACTGATGGCCGGCGGCGTTCTGCTCGGGGCGAGTTAGTGCTGTCGGTGGGGGATGCGGTGGTGATCATTAGAGCACCCCGTGCATCACACTCTTTGCGCTATGACGCCAGAAATTTTGCCAAACACAATCTTTTTACCGACTACATGCTGTTATATGCAGTGAAGGAGCTTTGACGAGGCCGTGTACTGTCCATTCTGTCACCACGAACAGTCCAGAGTCGTCGATTCCCGTTTAGTTGATGGCGGTGTAGCCATTCGGCGTCGCAGGGAATGCACGGAGTGCCAGGGACGGTTTACTACTGTGGAAAAATCCGTGTTGTTGGTGGTCAAGCGCAATGGTCTGACAGAGCCGTTTTCTCGCGATAAGCTGATACGCGGTGTGCATCGGGCATGCCAAGGCCGTCCGGTGACTGAGGACTCACTGAAGCGACTGGCACAGCAAGTTGAAGAGACTGTGCGTGGGCACGGGAGCTCCCAGGTTGATGCTAATGCGATTGGCTTAGCCATCCTCGAGCCGCTGCGAGAACTCGATGAGGTTGCTTATTTGCGTTTCGCCTCGGTGTATAAGTCCTTCGACAGTGCACAAGATTTTGAGTCTGAAATTCGACTGATGCGCCGCCGGGAGCGCGGAGACTAGTTGGCGCGTAAGCTCAATGCCGTAAGCTAGTTAGGAATTTTTCCCAAGGCTGTCCACTGCCTTACGAATCCGACGGGCAGAGACGGGATGTGCCGTGCCCAACCGCTGGGCAAACAAGCTTACTCGTAACTCTTCAATCATCCAGCGAATTTTTGTCACCGCGGGAGACTTTTCCGCTCCTGCAGGCAGGCGTCTGAGGCGATTACGTACATATGCCAGACAATCGTCAATGACGTCTTGCCGTTCACCGTCTTTGTCTGGGTTACTGGACATATCGTCTAATCGGATCTCCATAGCTTGCAGATATCGCGATAGATGGCGCAACTGAGAGATCCCGTGGATACTGACTGCATTTTTCGGCAATAAGAATTCCAACTGGCCGCGCATATCATCAATGGCGGGACCTTCCCAGTTCTGCAACTCGTCGGCAAGCTTAGAGTAGCGCACCAAACCCGGAGCCAACGTGACCACTGCTTGCCGCACCTCGCGCGGTAGCTGCTGCCCGATGGCGTTTTTCAGTTTCTCGAACTCAGCTGGGCTGCGCACCGGACCACCGTGTGCTACCAGCAGGTCTCGTAACGCGGCAATGCGTGCATCAGAGATCAGACCATCGGCACCACCATGAGGATAATGATCCACGGTCACGCGTTGCTGCAGGGGTAAACCATTGATCATTTTTTGAGTATTCACAGTTAAATTACGCAGCAGTAGCGTCAACGTGGCAGTCATCATCGCTGAATCTGCTGCAGCAGGCGTCGGGTAGTACTGCACAGTCAACCCACGCTCGCTTATCGTCAAGGCTGGGTATGCCGTGACGGTGTGCTGATCAACCTCGTGCTCAATTGAGGCGGGGATTGTTCCCAGGTTTTCTGCCGTCCAGGAAGCAACGTAGGTGCGCGCTGATTGCTGTTGTGGTCTCGCGTGTGACTCGTGTGGAGAGTGCTTGTGCTTATCCCGGACCTTGTTTTCGACTTTTTTGGTGATTGAAGCACTAATTTTGCTGGCTTGGCGCTCTTGCAACGCACGGAGATCTTTATCAGCATCGATGATAATTCCACGCTTATCGATGGCCGCAAATGTCATTTTCAGGTGCGACGGTAGTTTTTCCCACGAAAAATCAGCGGCGTTAATACCGCGTGCACCTAATTTCTGGAATGCCCCAGCTACTTGCTGCAACAAATTAGATTCATAGGGCAACAAGTGCTCCATAGCCCGGGCAGCAAAATCAGGTGCGGGTACCAGGCTGCGGCGCAGTGCTTTGGGTAAGCCACGAATTAACTCAGTAACCAACTCTTCGCGGAGACCAGGAACTAGCCATGCGAATGGTCCTGGATCAACGCTAGCCAACATCGGTACTGGAATGTTGACCGTGACGCCATCGCGGCGGTGTCCAGGCTCGAACATATAATCCAGCTCCAAGTCCAGACCAGCATGACGCCAATGGTCCGGAAAATCCTGTTCTGTGACAGATTCAGCCCCGTCAGTGAGCAGATCAGCCGGGTCAAAATCTAGTAGATCTGGTTGTGTGCGGCGGGCTTTTTTCCACCAACCATCGAAGGCTTTCGAGTGGGTGACAGAGTCAGGCAACCGTTGATCATAAAATTCGAACAGTGCGTCTTCATCCGCGATGATGCCGCGTCGACGAGCCTTTTCTTCGTATTCACCCGCTGCAGACAATTTTTCTACATTGTCGTGGAAAAATTTGTGGGAAGTTTTCCATTCCCCGGCAATCAATGCGTGCTGGATGAACATTATGCGCGCAGCTTCTGGGTCTACGCGGTGATATGAGATGGCTCGGTCAGCTATGATCGGCACGCCGTACAGCGTGGAGCGTTGTGTTGCCATCGCCGCACCGCGTTTATAAGACCAGTGCGGATCTGAGTAGTGGTGCTTGAGCAGTGAGTGGGCGGCGGTTTCGACCCATGCTGGCTCGATGGCGGCGACCTCGCGTGCGAATAGTCGTGAGGTTTCTACTAATTCAGAGGCCATCACTAATTCTGGTGGCTTTTTTGCTACCCCGGACCCCGGAAAAATGAGGAACTTCGTGCCGCGTGCTCCCTGGAATTCTGCAGAGTCGCTGATGCGTGCACCGATATTCGATAACAACCCGGTGAGCAGCGCACGGTGTATTGCAACAGAATCACCTGCGAACTTTCCATCGGCCATTCTGATACCGCCGTGTTGGCCGTCAGACCCACCAGAGAGAGTCCACCTCATATCACGAGCGATATCTTGCAATTGGCGCACCAAATCAAACCATTCGCGGATGCGCATGAAATGCAAAAATTCTTCCTTCATGCGTTTGCGGAATTGGTTACCTGATAACTCTGCTTTCCGTTCCGTGATATAGCCCCATAAAGAGAGCAGGCTCAAAAAATCACTCGTGCGCGAACGAAAACGAGCGTGGGCTTGATCCGCTTGTTGTTGGTGCTCCAGCGGGCGCTCACGCACATCTTGCAGTGTCATTGCTGCAACAAGAACTATCACTGGCTGTAAACATTCGAGCTTTTCCGCTTCCACCAGCATGCGTGCTAAGCGTGGGTCCACCGGTATACGAGCAAGCTGCTTACCAATCGTGGTCAATCGTGGTGCGGTATCAGCGGATCCAGATGAGCTGTGAGATCCACTAGACCCGGCAAGCTCGATCGCATCGAGTTCGTCGAGAAGCACCAGGCCGTCGCGGACTGCTTTCGGCTCCGGCGGTTGCACAAACGGAAAGTCTGCCACAGGGCCGAGCTTGAGCGAGGACATCTGCAAAATGACACTGGCCAAGTTGGTCCGCAGAATCTCTGGATCGGTAAACTCCGGGCGGGAAGCGAAATCTTCCTCGGAGTACAGGCGAATCGCGATACCGTCGGCAATTCGTCCGCAACGCCCGGCGCGTTGGTTGGCACTAGCTTGTGAGATCGGTTCGATCGGGAGGCGCTGCACCTTGGTGCGTGTGGAATACCGAGAAATACGTGCTGTGCCGGAATCAATTACATAGTGGATCCCTGGTACCGTCAATGAGGTTTCTGCAATATTGGTCGCTAAGACAATCCGGCGCTTGGAATGCGGTGCAAAAACTCGGTGTTGTTCCTGATTCGATAACCGTCCAAACAGCGGCACGATTTCTACCCCGCGCCACCGTTTTTTCTCTAAGGCATCTTGGGCATCCCGAATGTCTCGCTCACTCGGCAAAAAGCACAAGATATCACCGCTGCCTTCGGACAGAAGCTCCTCCGCCGCCGTACACAAACCATCTACTGGCTCAATAGCTACCGTTTTGCCATCGACGTCGATTTCCAGCGGCCGGTAGCGCACCTCTACGGGGTAGGTGCGGCCGGAAACTTCGATGATCGGCGCAGGTTGGTTCGTTTGTGGGTCCCGGAAATGCTCGGCGAAACTCTCCGGATCGATGGTTGCCGAGGTAATTATCACCTTGAGATCCGGACGCTGCGGCAATAGTCGTTTGAGGTAGCCGAGAAGAAAATCGATATTCAAGCTACGTTCGTGAGCTTCGTCGATGATGATGGTGTCATAAGCGTACAGCTTCGGATCGCGCTGCAGTTCCGCTAGCAAAATACCGTCGGTCATCAATTTTACGGAGGTGTTCTTGCCGACGCGATCGTCAAAGCGAATTGCGTAACCGACAGATTCACCGATGCTTTGGTCAAGTTCATCGCTAATGCGTTCGGCGACGGTACGCGCAGCCAAACGACGCGGCTGCGTATGTCCAATTAGGCCATGGCGGCCGCGGCCTAACTGCAAACAAATTTTAGGAATCTGAGTGGTTTTACCAGATCCCGTCTCACCAGCAATAACCACTACTTGGTGGTTGTCGATTGCTGTGGAAATCTCGTCGACGCTGCGGCTAACCGGTAATCCTTCAGGAAAGTTAATATCTGGTAGCCCTTGTTCGATCGCTGGGATAATTGCGGCAGCTTTGTCCAAGTCTTTGGCTATCGCACGCAGTGCTTTGTCTGCTTTTGCCTTGGACAGCCGTCGGCGAAAACGGTGTTGATCGGCATAGCGTAATTGGTCGAGCCGTTTGTACAGCTCGCGTTTACGTGGAGCGTCAGCGTGGTAATCGGAATTCATGGTTGCGGAATTTATGGATGTGGAAGTCTGCTGAGTGGGGTGATGTGTGGGGTGATGTGAATTAGTCATGGTGATAGCCCTAGTTTAACCGTCGCCAGTCTGGTAAGCCTAACTCTTAGGGCAACTCTGTACCATGGGTAACGGTAATGATTTTCGTCAGAAAGACAGGTGCATCACGATGACAACTCCTTCACATGGTCGTAGCTCAGATGACGACGACCAGGACAACAACAATCCCTCGCAGCAGCCGTATTATCCGCCGAGCGACCATCCTGAAGATCGGTCTGACTTCGGTTATCAAGGCGCAGAGCAGGCCGCTTATGGTGCTTACGGAGACCTCAGTGAAAACGGTGGCAACCATTCTGCAGAAGGCTACTCGCAGTCTGGAGTGCATCCCGGCGCGGGGGCAGGCACTGGCAAGATCAACATTTTAGCAGCAGTGTCCTGGGGTTTTTCTGCCACTTTCCGAAACGCGAAGTTGTGGATCGTGTTGGGGCTGATTGGTCTGCTGGCGATTATCGGATCATCCGCGATTTCCTTCGGGGTATTGACCGTGACCGCCGATTTAGATGCTGCTAACGAACAGGAACTGCAACCGTTTGGGGGCGTAAGTGCTGCAGAAAGCATGGTTTGGGTGGCTGTCGTGCTGATCAGCTTGGTATTGACGCCGTATATTTATCGTTTGGCGCTTTTCCAGGTAGATGACCCTGCGACAGGGTGGGGTCATTTGTGGAAAGACACTCCGTTGTTGCGCACCCTGGGGGTGATGATTGTTGCCGGGATCGTGAGCGGAGTCGTGTATTTGCTGACGATGGTGCCTTTGAATCAGGCCTTGGAGGAGTTGATAGATCCCGATCGCAGCGTTGCTACATCCGCGGTGATTCTCGTGGTGCTGGGCTTCGTAGTGATGCTCATCTGGTCCGTGTTGAGCATGTTCATGGTATGGGCAGCAGTTAGCGGTCAGTTTGGCTTTGGTGAGAGCTTGAAAACCGGATGGAATATCGGAAAGAGTAATTTTGGAAAGCTCTTGTTATTCGTGATCGCATTCCAACTCATTGCTCCAATTGCAATTTTGCTTACGCTCTTGCTTGGCTTTATCGTCATCTTCCCGGCATATACCTTGATGCTTGCACACATGTTCCGCCAGGCAGTCGGCACCACATCTCACTAGGCAGTCAACCAAACAAAACAAACGATTAGAAACATCTAGCGCAGCGACGCGCTGCGCCCGGCGTGGGGGACTTGCAAATCCTGCGCACGGTCGACCGCCTGGTGAAATGCCCGCTGCAAAATTTCACCGAGTGCGTCAAAATCGTCGCCACGAGAACTTGAGGCGCGATAAACCAAGCCAATGGTGCGGTCCGCCTGCACGTGATCTGCGAAATTCGCGACCGACAACCCTGGCTTGCGGCACTCGGCATCAAGCGCGGATTCCGGCACCAACGTGGCCCCAAACCGTGCGACAACCAACTGCATAATCGTCGTCAATGAGGCAGCGCGCGTGACCCACGAGTTTTGCGATTGTGGCTGCCGATCCACGCGCCGACACAATTTCAAAATCTGGTCACGCAAACAATGGCCGTCGTCAAGCAACAATAATTCGATCGAGTGCAAGGCATCTAAGCTCAAGTCTGCACGCCCGGCCAACTCATGATCCTCGTTGACCACCAGAGCCATATTCTCTGTATACAAAGGCTGCTCTACGAATGCAGAGACATCGGTCGGCAAAGCAATCATCGCGACATCAATCGAGCCTTCACGCAATTGCTGTAATAAATGAGTGGTTTGCTCCTCTACAATGTGGAGCTCCAGATACGGATAATCCTCAGCAGTCGCGCGCAAGACATCAGGCAAAATATACGGGGCAACAGTAGGGATGATGCCAAGGGTGAGCGGCCCATCCAACGTACCTGCAGAACCGCGTGACTCCGTGACGAATAACTCTGCAGCTTGCAATGTCGCCAATGCATAAGGCAGGAGTTGTTTGCCGGCAGCGGTGACGATAACTTTTCGGGTGGAGCGCTCAATGAGCTGAACCCCCAATCCCTGTTCCAACGTCACCAATGCCTGCGACAGTGAAGGCTGCGAGATGCCTAACTTTGTGGCTGCGGTACCGAAGTGTCGGTTCTCGGCAACCGTCGCAAAAGTGCGTAGCTGTGACAGCGTCGGACTAAACTCCTTATTAGACATAACTATAATTTTATCGAATAACTAAGAAGACAGCTATCAATGGACCGTCTCGAGATGCATTACCATCTGCACTACAGGGCAATATAAAGACAGAGGATTATATGACTCGCGCAATCGTAGTCGGTGCCGGAATGACCGGGCTGTCGACAGCATGGTACTTGCAAGAACACGGCTACGACGTCGAAGTCATCGACAGAATCGGCGTGGCTGGAGGCGCATCGTGGGGCAATGCTGGTTGGCTCGCGCCGGGTAAAACCATCCCGCTGGCGAATTCCAGCTTGTGGCGTTATGGCCCGACAGCGTTGTTGGATAAAGACGCAGCGTTGAGCGTACCCACGCGGATTGACCCGAAGTTGTGGTCATTTGTCGCCCAGTTTATGGCACGCGCTACTCAGCGAGCATGGGATAAAACCATGGCTGCACTGACCCCCATCGATAAAGCTGCTCTCGGTGCCTATGATGAATTGATCGACGGCGGCGTTGATGCGGTGACTCACGAGAAACCGATTATCGCAGGTTTCGAAAACGACAGAGAAGTTGCCGGCGTCATCGACGAGATTGCGGGTGTGGTACGCCATGGTCAAGACGTCCCTTTCGAGAAACTTCCGCGTGCTGAAGCTACCCGGTGTGCACCGATCTTTTCCGAGCGCGTTGAATCCTTTTATAAGATTGGTGGACAGCGGTTCATCGAACCGCAATATTTCTGTCAGGCAATCGCAGAGGCAGTCACTGCCCGCGGCGGGGTGATTACCACCGGCGTGGAGGTCACCGAAGTCCAATCCACCAGGCAGCCCATCGTGCAGCTGTCCACCGGTGAGTGGAAAACTGCTGATGTGGTAGTTATCGCTACTGGCGCTTGGTTATCGGGCTTAGCCAAGAGTTTAGGTGTGCGCACCATGGTCCAGGCTGGCCGTGGATACTCGTTCACCGTTAAACCAGAAGTAGAAACCAAATATCCGATATATCTGCCGGAAAAACGCGTGGCTTGTACACCGGCGCCAACCCGCGGTCGTTTCCGAATCGCTGGAACCATGGAATTTCGTGGACCGGATGAGCCGTTTCAGCCCCGGCGCATAGAATCCATCATTGACGTCACAGCCCCGATGTTTACCGGCATCGACTGGGACGACATCGAAGATGCCTGGGTGGGTTCCCGGCCAGTAACCCCAGACGGATTGCCACTCATTGGGCGTACCCAAGTACCGAATGTGTATACGTGTGGCGGCCATGGCATGTGGGGAGTGGTGTTGGGGCCGATCTCCGGTAAACTGCTGGCAACACAGATTGCGACGGGCGTAACTGATCCCATCCTCACGCCGTTTGATCCACTGCGCTAGAGCGATTTTTGCCACTGGGACGGGGCCGGTTTGTCACCGTGATCAGGTGAGCTACTAGGAATGCATCCGTCCCAGTCGCGGTTTAGCGCTCGATGCGTAGCTCCCGAAGCCGAACCTCACCGGCAGCATCACTGGCATCGAGATCTACCGTTGCCACGAATTGGAAATCGTTATTTCCTGCTGGGTCTTTGATGATTTGGCGTACTGGCCACAAGCGGGAACGGGCTGAGGCATCCAGGTGGAAAAATTCTGGTCCGCGCGCTTCTGGGCCGGTATCCAGGTCGGTATATTCCTCGAAGTAATCGTCGAGAGCATCGCTGACATCTGGGTAATGTTCCAGATAATCCAGAAGCTGCTCGAGCCGCTCTTCCCGCTCTAGCGCAAACAGCTGCACTAGGCGGAACATATAATTGCGCACCATGATTTTTAGAGCCCGCGGATTTGCGCTTAGGGCAGTCGGGTCTTCTACGCCAAATGCTAGTTCGTGATCCACACGTTCTTGTGAGACTGGTGCGTCATCATCAGTTATCGTGGCCCATTCGTCGACAAGCGAAGAATCTACCTGTTGGATCAGCTCGCCGAGCCAGACGATGATGTCGGAAAGCTCCTCGGTTTTAGCCTCTTCTGGTACCGAATGGCTCAAGGTGCGCCACGCATCAGTGAGGTAGCGCAGCACTACGCCCTCTGAACGCGCAAGGCCATAAGTAGCGATGAGGTCGGAAAAAGTCATGGAGTTTTCGATCATGTCGCGCACGACGGACTTCGGAGAGATATCGAATTCGCGGGCCCACGGGTGTCCCTGACAATAGGTGTCAAACGCGTCGTCAAGCTCTTCACGGCGAGGCATCGGCCAGGTAATTTCCTCGACGATTTTCATCCGCTCGGTGTAGTCGATGCCGTCGGCCTTCAGCGCGTTAATTTCTTCGCCGCGCGCAAAAGACTGCTGGGCTTGCAACAACTGACGTGGATCGTCCAAGATTGCTTCGAAGGTAGAAATAATATCCAACGTGTAGGTCGGCGAGTCCGGATCCCATAACCCGACGGCAGCCAGAGCGAATGGGGCAAGCGGCTGGTTGAGTGCAAAATCCCGCTGCAATTCCTCAGTCAGGTGGTAGCGTCGACCGTGTTCATCGGTGCCGTTGTTACTGGTCGGCTTGTCGACGATTCCCGCATTGCGCAGCCCGCGAAACAGGGAAGTGGCCGCCAGAACCGACTGGTTTTGCTGGGCTCGGGTGTCGTGGTTCGTGCGAATGAGATGCTTCATGTGTTCGTAAAGGTCACCCGGACGCGCGATGACGTTCAACAACATTGAATTGCTCATGTGGAACTGACTGCTCAGCGGTTCCGGTTCCGCATGGATGAGGCGTTGGTAGGTTTTTTCCGACCACGAAACTTCACCATCCCGTGGCGCTTTTTTCTTGAGCTTCTTTAGTTTTTTCGGATCATCGCCTGCTTTTCGACGCATCTTAGCGTTTTCGATCTCAAATTCAGGTGCCAGCACGACGACGGTGCCTTCGGTGTCATAGCCGGCACGACCAGCGCGGCCTGCGATCTGGTGGAACTCGCGGGATTTGACGATGCGTTCGCGCCTGCCATCGAACTTTGCCAATCCGGTCATCAGCACGGTACGGATTGGGATATTGATGCCGACCCCGAGAGTGTCGGTGCCGCAAATGACTTTCAGCAAACCAGTCTGTGCAAGTTTTTCCACCAGGCGACGGTATTTTGGCAGCATACCCGCGTGATGCAAGCCAATGCCGCGGCGCACCATCTTCGATAGCTGTTTGCCGAAAGTTGTACTGAACCGAAAATTTCCAATCTCGTCGACCATGCGCTGTTTTTCTTCCGCGTTCAAAAACGAGGTTCCGGTTAATGATTGCGCTTGTTCGGTGGCTTTACGCTGGGAAAAATGCACCACATAGATCGGCGCTTTGTTGTCTTCGACGAGATGAGAAATCATCTCCTCGACCGGAACGAATTCGTAGCTAAAGGACAACGGGACTGGCCGGGTAGCACCAGAAACCACAGTGGTGGTGCGCCCGGTACGCTCGGTGAGATCAGCCCGTAGCCAATCCACATCACCGAGGGTGGCCGACATCAAAATAAACTGTGCTTGCGGTAGTTCTAGGAGCGGAACTTGCCAAGCCCATCCGCGATCTGGTTCGGAGTAGAAATGGAACTCGTCCATCACGACCTGATCAATCCGGGCATCTTTGCCGTCACGCAACGCAATATTCGCAACAATTTCGGCGGTGGCGGCGATAATCGGGGCGTTACCATTAACCGTGGCATCACCAGTCATCATGCCGACGTTTTCTGGGCCGAATACCCCGCACAAGGCGAAGAATTTCTCGCTAACTAGTGCTTTAATCGGAGCAGTATAAAACGAGCGTTTGCCCTCCGCAAGGCAGAAAAAATGCGCGGCGGTGGCAACCATGGTCTTACCGGAGCCAGTGGGCGTCGACAAGATCACGTTATCTCCAGCTAAAGCCGCGAGACTGGCTTCCTCTTGAGCGGGATAAAGCGAGATATTTTTCTCTCGAGTCCACCGCAGGAAGGATTCCCAAATGGATTCTTCCAACAAAGAGGAAGGTACTTCGGAGAGATCTGGGACTACGTCGTTGAGATTCACAGCCTCCACCGTAGTCGATGTGCCACGACGATTAGTCCTTGTCAGAATCCCCAGCGTCTGGGTTGTCTAAGGAATCAAGGAATTGCTCAAATGACGCACCGATTTCATCACCCGTAGGCATATTTTGCTCGCCAGGCAAAATGGCTTGGGGGTTTTGCTCACGGTAGCGCTCCAAGCCTTCATCGAACTGTTCTTCTAGGCCTGCGACCAGCGACTGAACCTCGTCAGCTTGCGCGACTTGTTCCTCTAACTGATGGCTGATGCGTTGGATATCGTATTCCAAGCTGCCCAGCGGGAAATCCAATTTGCTTACGCTAGCTACCGATCGCAACAAGTTATAGGTTGCGAGCGGATATGGCGAAGAAGCCAGGTAGTGCGGTACATGCGCCGTATAGCCAGCCACATTGCGTCCACGCTTGTGCAATGCGCGTTCCAAGTAAAGGGCGGCGGAGCCAGGAACCATTAACTTTTGATCCCAGGAAACCAGGCGGTCGATCAGTTGCTGGGAATTTCCGTGGCCAGAAATCGTCATCGGGCGGGTGTGCGGCACGGTCATCGGCGCTGCGTACAGACAAATAGTCTGTTCTACGTCCAATTTTTCGACCAGGTCAGCGACAGCTTCAGTGAAGCCGTTCCACCGCAAGTCTGGTTCTGGGCCCGACAGCAATAAAAATGGCTTGCCTTGGTTATCGCGCAACACCTTCATATCAATATCGGTGTCGTCAATTTCGACGGGCTGATTGTTCGCGATAGTTACCGCCGGGCGCCGCGAGCGGTAATCGATCAATTCATCAGAATCGAAGGTGGCTACTGGTCGATGGTCTAATGCCGAAACGAGGTGGTCAGCCGCAGCTTCCACTGCCATGCCCGCATCTGCGTATCCATTCAACGCCACCACCAACGTGGGGCGGTCACCAGATTTGCTCCCCATATCTGGTGCTGGGTATTCAAGTTCGTACATGTCGCGTGCATCGTCATACATTGGCGCACCTCCTCATTGCATTCTATCGCCGATGACATACCAATGGCACGTCGGTGGGCCTCTTGTGTATTAACAGCCGTCGATGCCAGCTTATTCCCTGTGCATTCGAACGGATTCTTGATCCTCATCTGGATCTAACCGCAACCTCCGATAGCTTGGTCCTGTGGAGAACCGAGACTATCCACAGGTTGCGGGCTCTCGTTCATTCGTGGTCTGGAAAACAGTGGTGGACACTCCGATACTGGTCATCATGAGTCAGCAAGGAAGAAAATACCGCACCGCTCGAAACAATCCGAGACAGCAGAGAATTCCCGAGCAATCGGCGAATTTTTCAGCTCTGCTTGACTTGCACCCTGGTGAATTGATCGCGAATATCCCGGGTCTATTAGGTTTTTACCCTGAAGAATCCCTGGTTGTTCAGGGATTCTATTCGAAACCTGATGGAAATGCGGAGATCGGCCCTACTGTTCGTGTGGATTTGTCTGCGGAGTTACCGTGTACAGAAATTATCAGGTATCTCGATAATGCGGAGTGTTCATTCTACCTCGGATTTATCATTACGGCAGAGGCCAGCGTTGATCCAGGTCCAGAAGGAATCTCCGGGCGGCAACATCGAGAGTGGTATCGATCGCTCACTGAATCGATGGGCGCAGATAGCTCAGCCCTACAGGCTTGTTGGATCGTGGATGAGACCAGGCAAGGCGCGAACTATCACCTATTACTTGACAGCACCGCTGAACAGGATAGTTCGGGCTCAGGATGCTGGCAGAGCGGGGAGGTAGCGTCAGTTACTGCTGCTCCTGCTATGCGGCCGTGGAGACAGCGTAATGAATTGCCAAGTCTGACACGGCGTGAAGCATTTGCGTATTTATTGGGTGATGATCCGGATCGGAGCGAAGCAGAAAGAGCCGAACGTACTCGCCGAGTGCAATGGATCGCCGATGCTCCAGGCGGGGTATTAGGATACGCTGCAAGAGATGCCGATGATTTGTTGGCGGGAATTTCCTACAATGAACTAACAGCTGAGGACCTGCAAAAAGAAGAAGACATCCTGGAAAAGGTAGGAACGTGGTTGTCACGTACCAGCTTACGGGATGAAGTCTTGGAGCCGATGGTGTCCAATCCGCTTCCGGCACAAGAGCTCCTCATTGCTACGGCACGGAGCCTTACCGGCAAACCGCGCGCCAATGCGCTCGCGATCCTGGCTGTGGTATTTCTGGAGCTTGGGAAAAACTTGAATGCGAGTCAGGCGCTGACCGAGGCACTGGATGAAGACCCTGGGCATAATTTAAGTCAGTTATTATTCGCCGCGATTAGCGCACGTGCAGAAGAAACTGCTTTAGCAGCTATAAAGCAGGGTATTCAGGGACGATGACTGGGATGCGAATGGGCACTAGGGCCCAAGTTACGCGTGAATTCCCAGGCATCATGGACTATTGTCGGCAAATCAGTGTGTTGAGGCATCCAACCCAGCTCGTGACAAATTTTGCTGGACGATGCGATGAGCGTCGCTGGGTCGCCCTCGCGACGCGGAGCTGATTCTGCAGGAATTGGGTGCCCTGTGGTTTCGCGTACCTGTGAAATAACTTGCTGCACCGAATAGCCGTCACCAGATCCTAAATTATAGATCCTGTGCGATCCGGCCTTATTAGATTTCAGTGCCAGAATATGTGCCTCAGCCAAGTCCCTGACATGAATATAGTCGCGTACCGCTGTCCCGTCGTCAGTAGGGTAATCGTCGCCGAAGATCATGATCTTTTCACGATGCCCGAGTGCTACTTGCAAAACCAGAGGAATGAGGTGAGTTTCTACTGCGCGGTTTTCACCAATCGTGCCATAGGCTCCGGCGACATTAAAATAACGCAGGGACGTTGCTGCTAATCCGTGTGCACCCGCATAAGAACTAATCATATGGTCGATGGCAAGCTTGCTTGCACCATAAGGGTTAGTGGGAGCAGTCGCTGCAGATTCGAGGATCGGGACTGAGTCAGGTTCACCGTAGGTCGCGGCAGTGGACGAAAAAACGAGATTGCGTACGTCGTGCGCGCGCATGGCATCAAGCAGATGCAGCGAGGTGACAACGTTGGCGTGCCAGTATAACTCTGGTTGTGAGACCGATTCACCAACGAGGCTACGTGCTGCGCAGTGAACCACAGCATCAATGTCCCGGGCGCTGAGTGTTTCCTCGATTACTTGTGAAAGCTCACCTTCCACTAAGTGTGCTGCCGACGGAACCGCGTCGCGGTTTCCGGTAGAGAAATCGTCAACGATGGTGACATCGTGACCGGCTTCAATAAGGACGGCACTGCATACGCTTCCGACGTATCCAGCGCCGCCAGTGACCAACACGCGCATGCCTAATTCGGTTCCCTTTGCTTAGTCTCAGTCGTGGCGATGATCGGGCACATGCACAAACCAGCTATTAATTAGGCTGAGGTGCATTAATCAGTAGCAATACGGACGGCGTGACCAAGGGTTTCGTTCAAGACCACTTTCGCCCCATTCTCAGCGGTAAGAATGACAGAATGGCCATAGTTAATCACGTTGACTTTGGCGCCAACGACGATGCCAGCATCGGTGAGTTCGCGAAGACGATCGCCCTCGACTTGGAGAATCTCGTTGATTTGCGCTACGGTACCCTCGATTTCCTCTTCTTCTGGGAGATCAATGGCACGAGCAACCTTAGGTAGCGATGAAGTTTCGACACCGAGCTCCTCTAATGCCGGAACCGGGTTACCGAATGGGGAGCGGGAACAATCCTGCAAAATCGAGGTCACGCGACGCTCGACGTTGTCGCTCATAACATGCTCCCAACGGCAGGCTTCTTCGTGCACGTCGTGAATATCGACGCCGAGTACCTCGGTAAGAAGCAATTCCGCTAGGCGGTGCTTACGCATAACCTTGGTGGCTAATTCACGACCGCGAGCGGTTAAATCTAGGCTGCGGTCTGGGCGTACGTGCAGCAAACCGTCGCGTTCCATGCGCGCGACGGTTTGCGAAACCGTAGGGCCAGACTGCTCTAAGCGTTCAGCGATACGAGCACGGAGTGGGGTAATGCCTTCTTCTTCCAGCTCATAGATAGTACGCAGGTACATCTCTGTTGTATCGACTAAGTCCCTCACTGTGGGAAACCTTCCTGTTAATTCGTCTAATGCCTGTGGGTCATTCTAGCGCACAACGAAGGTCTGGCATAGAACTACCAGACCTTCAATGCTGCCGTGGTGAACAGCAATAACAGTTACCTATTGTGCATATTCACGAAGTCGATCAGCGCGATGGCCGTCGCGCAGCTTGGCCATCACTTCGCGTTCGATCTGGCGGACACGCTCGCGAGAAAGTTCGAATCGGCGGCCAATCTGGTCCAGGGTCCGTGGAACGCCGTCGTCTAGGCCGTAACGTAAACGAATGACGTCCTGTTCCCGTTGCTCCAAGGTGCCAATTACATCGCGGATATCGGAGTGGCGTAGTGAGGCGACAACCGCCGATTCTGCATCCGTTGCCTCTGCGTCCTCAATGAAATCACCCAATGGTGCTTCTTCGTCAGCGCCAACCGGCATATCCAACGAAACTGGATCCCTGGATTGATGCAAAAGCATTTCAATCTTGTCTTCCGGTATTCCGGATTCTTCTGAAAGCTCTTCGTTGGTAGCTTCGCGGCCCAATGACTGGTACATCTCTCGCTTGATGCGGGAAAGCTTGTTGACCTGCTCGACGAGGTGGACTGGAAGCCGGATGGTGCGTGATTGGTCGGCCATACCGCGAGTGATCGCTTGCCGAATCCACCATGTGGCATAAGTGGAGAACTTAAATCCCTTGTCGTAATCAAATTTCTCCATGGCGCGAATCAGCCCGAGGTTGCCTTCTTGGATGAGATCCAAAAGTGGCATTCCACGACCGGTGTAACGCTTCGCCAAGGAGACAACTAGACGCAAGTTGGCTTCTAATAGATGGGAGCGAGCTTTTTTGCCTTGTTTTGCAAGCACCTTAAGGTCACGCTTTTTGGCGCGGGTTAAGTGTTGTTCCGGGTCATTCAATAGATGCTGCGCATATAGGCCGACCTCAATCTGTTGAGCGAGTTCAATTTCGTCATCTGCAGTGAGTAAATCGGTTTTGCCGATTCCATTGAGATAAACGCGAACCAAGTCCGCGGACGGATTGTCGTTGGTGTGGCCACGACGGGAGCCGCGATCCTGCTCTTCTTCGTCAAATTCTTGCACGGGAGCGGTTGTCACTGTGATGGCCTCCTCAAATTGCCGATTACATAGCTAATAACGACTCACCGAGTGAAGTTGTTCCCAGTACCATTGCAGGGGTAGTAATCGGGGGTAGCTTCCTGTGGGTACCCAGGGTTTTCCGGTATGTAGGCAGATCATTCTGCTGGCGTTGGCTAACTACTCGTGGGCTTTACTGTTATGCAACGTCTTTATGTTTCCACGAGGACGGTAAAAGGGCCTTGATTCACCGAGGATACTTCCATCATCGCGCCGAAACTGCCAGTGGCGACATCGAGTCCCCGTTCGCGAAGATCTGCGACGATCTTGTCGATGACGGGTTTTGCCAATTCTGCTGGTGCTGCCTGAGCCCAGGAAGGACGCCGTCCTTGTGCAGTTTGCCCGTACAAGGTGAATTGGCTGACGACTAAAATCGGCGCCTCAAGATCTAGTGCAGATTTCTCGTCAGCCAAGATGCGCAACTCGGCGATTTTTTCGCCATCTTTTTCCACGACGCGTTGTTGGCATTGTTTTCGTCACTGGGTTCGCCACTGGATACGTCTTCGGCCCCGACACCGACAAGAGCCAAAATACCGCCGGTATCTTCCGCTTTAATGTTGCCGACAATCTCTCCATGTACGGTGACTTTGGCTTCTGAGACACGGGTTAATACTGCTTTCATGCTGTCCTTATCTCGCTTGTCCAGGAAAAATTTGGTGGTTTTGCTATGTATTAACGATGTATGGTTGCTTCCAATAACCCAATTGCGACAGCGTGAGCACCGCAAGCCCAGCGCTGCTGTGTTGATCGCAGGGAGGTTAATCGTCGACAAGCTCGGCGGGAATAACGAGGCCGTGCCGCACCAAATCAGCGATAACGCTCACTGCTTGTCGTAATAACTCATCGTCATCATGGTCGGGGCCGGTTGGAAAATCATGTGAGTCTTCAACGTCGTTGTTGCTGATGCCCTCCGCGCGAAGCGTGCCGACGTTGCTGATGTTATGTGCGGCAGCGTACATGTTGACGACCTCGCGCAGGGGTAGCCCCTCTGGATTCAGGCCTGCGACAATGGCGGCAACGTGCTCATCCACTTCGTGCGACCACCGGGGACCGTCCATGCGCGTCAAACGATAAACCTGTGGCTGAAATCCCATTCCAGCTGCCGTATTGGGTACTTCGACAATCTCCCGTGCTACTTGCGGGCGTAATTGATAATGTGCGTTTGCAATGTCCTCGCTTGATTGTTCCCGGAGCCAAGCGGCACGCACGAAATATTCGGAAACCTCGTCGGCCAGCCGGTCGTCAAATGCTTGCGGGATATCCTCCGCGATAATTTCTGAGGGCTGATCCCCGATATCCTGTATGGCGATATACCCAAACCCAATTGCGTGCACGTCATGGTCAGCAAAATGTTGTAACCATTCTGCGCTGCGTTCACTTGCTTCATGCGAGCGCGGGTCAATCGCCTCGTCGCGCAACCACGTGCTGACATACAGCGCAGGATCTGCAAAATCACGTTGCAACACCCAGGCCGCAACGCCATGGCTCGGCAACCAACTGGCAACTCGATGCTGCCATGGTATTTTCCCGCTGTGGGTCCACGACGCCAATAAATATGCGGATCCACTTGGAGCCAGATAGTCGGCCACCTCGGAAACCACCAGCTCGCTAGCGCCGTCCAAGTCCAACCCGGAATCGCGGTAGGTGTGCATAATTTCGGTGGAGCCGACAACAAAAGGTGGGTTTGCGACAATCCGGTCGAAGCGCTTGCCGACGACGGGCTCAAACCACGATCCGGCGCGTAGTTCAACTTTGTCGGCGATTTTTGCACCGCGAATGGTGGCATCTGCTAAAGCGAGGGCTCGCGTAGATACATCGGTGGCAGTCACTTTCTGAGCTGAATCAGCTTGCCCTAGAATCTGCACGCCTGAACCTGTTCCTAGGTCAAGTACAGATTCGACTGGCTCCGTGGGGCAAAACTGTAACAGCGATAACGATGCGGCACCGACACCCGGTACATGGTCTTCCGCAGCGTCTTGGCGCACCATTGCTGCATCTGGATCGGAGAAAACCCAGCGTGGCTTACCGTTAATAATGTGCGGCCGGACATCGATAACCACCCGTACGATAGCTGGTCCGTTGCAGACGGCAATATTTGCGGCGATCACCTTATCGGCGAGATCTGGGCCTAGCAGTTGTGAAAAATGCTCTTTTTCTACCGGATCGCGCAGGATGAATGCCTGAATGAGTTGATCGAATTCTGTGGCCTCTTGAGTGCGAAACCGGAGTGCGCCGGGATCACCACGGTGCAGCGCCGAAAGATAATCCGGGCCTAAGTGGGCGGCTAAACCTGCCGAATCAAACCCGATAGTGGTGAAATATTCGATGAGGTCCTTGGCAGCGTCGCCAAATTTTTCAGCTGGATGAGGAGTATTGGAATTAGCGTGCGTAGTCATTGCTATTCAGTGTAATGATCATTCGCCGTAATGATCATTGTGGTCATCAGCATTATCGTTTCTCGTGTTTCCGTTGTGCGAATTCGCCGCATCCGCGTCGATAATTCTGGGCGGCAGCGCGTTGCTGTGGTTTTGCTGCTGTTCGGCAGCTTCGATATCAGGAAACATACTCCGCTCGGCTTGCCGGGCAACTGCTGGCTTGTATACCCGCGGTTGGCGCTTGTCCGTGGGAGTACCTTCCATATTTGCGATCATTACTGCAATCCACGGTAGAGGGAACGTAATTGCTGCGAGTACTACCGGAACCAGCACCCAGTCCCAAGCTAGATACATTCCAACGCACGCAAGGGTTAATGGGACTCGTAAAAACTGTAAGAGCCCGTACCACCATTCGCGCTTTTTGCGATCCTGCGCCCGAGTGGTGCGTGCAGTGGTGATTAAAACAGGTTTGTCGCGGTGTAAGTGGTGGTGGAAGCGTTGCCACAGAGAACGGCGCGGGAAATCCTCTCCACTGGTGCCATGAGTGCTTCCGGTAGTCATAAACCCCAGCCTAGAGGCTGGCTACCCAAAATCCTATGAATACGGCAAAATGGAAGGCCATGACGAGCACAGCAACCCAGACCATCGAACGTCCAGAAACCCGCGAGCGTACCGGCTCTGACGACGATACGCCAAAGTTTTTCCACTACGTAAAGAAAAATCAGATCGTTGATTCCGCCGTCAGCGGAAAAATGATCATCGCATTGTGTGGTGAAAAATTCCCGGTGCGTAAACAAGCTAAACCAGGTTCGCCGGTGTGCCCGAAATGCCAAGAAATTTATTCTGGGTTACGCAAGAAGTAACTCCACGAGTAGACAGTTCCAAGCGACTGTGGCAGGCGAGACCGTCCGAATAACTCGCTTTAACTTTCTGTCGCAGTGTTCAGCATTTCTTCAGCATCGGTGGTGTTTTGTGGCAAAACCACGCAATTTTAACAATAACTCCAGCTTGCGTGCGTGGCAGCAGGCGGCTTTGCAGAAGTTTTTGGCGGAACGCCCGCGTGATTTTATGGCCGTCGCTACCCCTGGAGCTGGTAAAACGACATTTGCTATTCGGGTGGCAACCGAGCTGTTAGAAGACCGATCCGTAGACCGCATCATCGTTGTGGTTCCCACTGAGCATTTGAAGCGTCAGTGGGCTGCGGCCGCTGGGCGCGTGGGTGTGTCTTTAGATGATCGGTTCACTAACTCCGCCGCGATTAATTATGCCTACGATGGAGTTGTTGTTACCTATGCCCAAGTGGGAATGCATCCGCCGAAGCATCACGCTTTGGCGACGTCGAAACGTACGCTGGTGATCCTCGACGAAATACACCATGCAGGCGATGCTAAAAGTTGGGGCGATGGTGTTCGTGAGGCCTATGAGCAAGCCGAATATCGACTGGCTCTTACTGGTACGCCTTTTCGATCCGATAATTCGTATATCCCTTTTGTACGCTATGAAGAAGACGGTGAAGGTCATGAGATTTCGAAGGCGGATCACACCTACGATTACGGCGACGCGCTTGCCGACGGTGTGGTTCGCCCTGTCGTTTTCCTTGCCTATTCTGGTGAGGCTACCTGGCGTACCAGTGCGGGGGAAGAGATTTCTGCGCGTTTGGGGACCCCGCTGAGCGCAGAGGAAACCGCACGTGCCTGGCGTACCGCTTTGGATCCGAAAGGTGAGTGGATACCGGCAGTGCTGCAGGCCGCGCATACGCGCCTGCAGCAAATCCGAACCAATATGCCCGATGCCGGCGGTTTGGTCATTGCGACGGATACGACAACTGCCCGCGCCTATGCCAAAATACTGGAGAAAATCTCGTCGACACCCGTTTCGGTGATTTTGTCTGATGAGCCAGGGTCATCAGAACGCATCAATTCCTTCTCTGATTCCACGGATGAATGGATGGTGGCGGTACGTATGGTCTCTGAAGGAGTGGATGTGCCACGTTTGGCTGTTGGTGTATATGCCACCTCGGCATCCACGCCACTTTTTTTTGCGCAGGCGATCGGCCGTTTTGTGCGTTCGCGGATGCCTGGGGAGACCGCAAGCGTATTTTTGCCTTCCGTACCGACGTTGTTGGATCTTGCGGAAAAACTCGAGACATCTCGTGATCACGTCATCGGAAAGCCACATCGTGAGGAGGCTTGGGATGAAGAGGCGGTTGCTGAAGCCAATAAAGAAAAAAATGAGAAGACGGAAGACTCGTCCTATGAATCAATTGGCGCCTCGGCAGAGCTAGATTCGCTGATCTATGATGGTTCGACGTTTGGAACGGGTGCCTTCAGTGGTTCCGACGAAGAAGCTGATTTTTTGGGGCTGCCCGGGTTGCTTGATCAGGAACAAGTCAGAGCGTTGTTGCGGAAACGTCAGGAAGAACAGCTTGATGCCCGCGAGGCCGAAGAGAAGGCGCGTCGGCAAGCCGAGGCAGAGTATCAACACAAACTCAAAAACGGCTTGCTCGATGATGAGCCATCGAGTTTGGTGGGGTCCCGGGCGGTTTCTCCTCACTCGGCCTCCGTACAGACCGGCACCCAGGAGGATGATGAGATCGCCGCGGTGGAAATTCCGAAGCTACGAAAAGAACTGAATACCCTGGTGGCCGTCCGGGCAGAGAACACCGGACGTCCACATGGTGCGATTCATAATGAAGTCCGGAAAGCATGTGGTGGCCCACCCACTGCATTGTGTAATCCAGAGCAGCTGAAAGAACGGATTCAACATTTGCGTGCTTGGTAATACGCAAGACCCACGCTTAGCATTAACCAGGGTAAGGTAAGAATGGTTAAGTGTATCTATACATGAAGGGATAGCGAAAGGCATGTCTACCCCCAATAATCCAGACCATTTCGATGATAATTCGCAACAATCGGGTGATGATACAGGCCAATACTCCCAGTACGGTCAGTATGGTCACAGTGACGGCTATGATTTTTCCGCAGGTGGCCAAGAAGCTGGACAAAACCAGGCAGGTAATGCCTATTACGCGGGCGGATATGAGGCTGGGCAGTCTGGCGGCTTCGAGGCACTGAATGAATCCAAAAACCCGGTGGCTCCGTGGGCGTTGGGCATCGGTATCCTGTCGCTGATTGGCTCAATATTCTTGCTGGGTTCGCTGCTCGGAATCATCGGCATCGTGCTGTCCATCGTCAGCTTGGTGGTGGGGCGCAAGCGGCGTACCGAAAATCGCAGAACCGTGATGTCAGTAGTCGGCTTAGTGACGTCTATCTTGTCCATTGTCGTGGGTATAGCACTTGTGATCTTCGGGTTCAGGCTACTCGACGACATAGGCTTTATTGATTGCTATGAACAACACGGAGACAACGAAGCCGCGTTGCAAGAGTGCGTCGATGATGCCATGCAAGAACAAAACGTTGAGGGATAAACTCTTTCACTGAGTTTCACTCGTCATACACAGAAATCCTCACCCACAAAGCCGTTGGGTGAGGATTTCTGTTTTTCTACGGTATGGCCGAAGGTGGCTAGATAGCGGTTTGTTCCCGAATTGGGAGGGGGCTTAATCTAAGTAGTCGCGGAGCACCTGGGAGCGCGAAGGGTGGCGCAATTTCGACATAGTCTTCGATTCGATTTGCCGGATGCGTTCACGGGTGACGCCGTAAACTTGACCGATTTCATCCAGTGTACGAGGCATACCGTCGGTTAAACCAAAACGAAGGCGGACGACGCCGGCCTCACGTTCCGACAACGTCGTCAGAACGTCTTGCAGCTGATCTTGCAACAGCGTGAATGAGACCGCGTCAACGGCAATGACAGCTTCGGAATCCTCAATGAAGTCTCCAAGCTGGCTATCGCCCTCATCACCGATGGTCTGGTCCAGTGAAATTGGCTCGCGAGCGTATTGCTGGATTTCCATCACCTTTTCCTCGGTGATGTCCATTTCCTTTGCCAACTCCTGCGGCGTAGGTTCGCGTCCTAGGTCTTGTAACAATTCGCGCTGAATCCGGCCTAATTTGTTGATGACCTCAACCATATGCACCGGAATACGAATGGTGCGGGCCTGGTCTGCCATCGCTCGAGTGATGGCTTGGCGAATCCACCACGTGGCGTAGGTAGAAAACTTGTAGCCCTTTGTATAGTCGAATTTCTCGACAGCACGGATCAAGCCCAAGTTTCCTTCCTGGATCAAATCCAGAAAGGCCATACCACGACCGGTATAACGCTTTGCTAGAGAGACCACCAAGCGAAGGTTTGCTTCCAGCAAGTGGTTCTTGGCCTTGCGCCCATCGCGGGCGATCGAGCGCAGATCGCGTTTCAGGGCAGGAGAGAGCTTGGCCTGCTTGTCTCCAGCTTCGAGTGCTTTCGACATTTCTTCGATACGGAACTGCGCATAAAGGCCAGCTTCGATGCGTTCTGCGAGAGAAACCTCTTGCTCCGCATTAAGCAGAGCGACCTTACCGATTTGCTTTAAATATGCCCGTACAGAGTCTGCTGATGCAGTAAGTTCAGCATCTTTGCGCGCTTGGCGCAGTGCCGCGGATTCATCCTCGTCCCAAACAGAATTGCCAGCGTCTTCTTCGTCTTCTTCGCCGAGTTCTGGTTCCGCCGCTTCTTGTTCGTCAAGAGGCTCGTCGTCGAATGCGCCGGCGTCGTCGAGGTCTGACTCAACATCGGGATCATCATCGGTCCCGTCAATGGGTTCATCCAGCACCGGATCAGTGACTGGTGCTGTGGCCGCAGGAATTTCTTCGGGCTCGATGGAGACACTGGTTTGCGAAGCTTTGCCGGTCTTGGTCTGAGCAGACTTCGACGCAGACTTGCTGGTTGACTTCCTAGAAGCTGCCTTCGCGCCACGTGCACGCGCAGAGCTTGGTGTGCTCTCGTTGAGAGGCTGATCGGAAGATTCAGTGGCTGACACGTACGCCCTTTCGCCGAATTGTACTGACATCAATGAACAAGCCTACCTATGTGCGCATTGGGTTGTGGCTGCTGAAATGACTGACTTGTCACACCTGCAAGAATCTCGTGTTCGCAGTGACATGTCACAATCATTTCAGCATCACCGTGTTTAATGCGCATCATGAAGTTGGTTGATTGTCTGGAATGAGCGCCCAGTATAACGGACGATCAATGTTTTGTGTGTGTTCAGGGCTGTGCAGGGCAGAACTTTGGGTTAACCGGCAACATACTCGGGTGAATGAGCGGCGAGCGCTGCGCCTACGATACCCGCACGGTTTAACAGTGTTGCAGGTATGATTGGGGTGGAAAGTTGCAGTAGCGGTAGCCAACGAGTGGATTTGCGCGAAATTCCTCCACCGATCACAAAAGCGGCAGGGTTGAATAGTCGCTCGTATTCGCGGAGAACCTTTTCCAATCTCGGTGCCCAGTCATCAAAACTTAAACCAAGCGATTTTTTTACCCCGGAGGAAGCGATTTTTTCGGCTTCTTCGTTGCCAATGAGAAGGTGACCAAGCTCTGTGTTAGGAAATAGTTTGCCCTCGACCAAGAAAGCAGAGCCGATGCCTGTGCCAATCGTTAAAAAGATGACTGAACCCGATTGCGCTTGTGGGTTTCCGTATGCGACTTCTGCCAATCCTGCGGCGTCGGCGTCATTGAGGAAAGTGATTGCGCGGTCACCCAGTTCCGCACGGAAAACATTGTGAATATTTGCATGCAACCAGGATGGGTCGATATTAGCGGCAGTAAGCATAGACGATCCGCGAACGACACCGGGCAAAGCGATCCCCACGGGACCATCCCAGTCTGCCTGGCCAATGATCCTTGCTACGGTCGCAGCGACTGCTACAGGGGTCGCTGGTTTGGGGGTCTCGTACTTAATTCGTTCACCGATAAATTCGCCAGTATGCAAATTAACCAAGGCACCTTTTGTTCCAGAGCCTCCGATATCGATGCCAAAACCGAGTTGCTGTTCGCACATGGGTGACAGATTAGCGCATGATAAGTAACGAGTACGGTGAGGGTATGACTACCGGTGCGACTCAACGTAATTCAGTGCTTGCTTCCTTCGCAGATTTCTGTCAGCAACACCGAGTGCAAACCGCAGAACAGCTACGAGAGATTGCAATCGAGTTAGCGAGGCTCGGCGGATCAGTAATTACGTGCCGTAGTGAGGAAATTGGAAGTTCTACTGCGATTGCACAGACCGTAGAAACAAAAAGTAGCGCAGTTGATCCTGTCACCGCAGTTGACAAAGCCACCGAGGCCGCGCTCGTCGGCAAGCTGCAGCAACTTCGACCTGCCGATGGCATGGTTGGCGAAGAAGGTGCGGGATATACCGGGACCACTGGGATTGAATGGATTATTGATCCCATCGACGGCACCGTGAATTTTTTGTACGGTATTCCAGAGTATTCGGTTTCCGTGGCAGCGGTATGGAACGGCATACCTGTAGCTGGTGCGGTGTATAACGTCGAGCGTCAACAAATGTATTCTGCACACCTCGGAGGTGGAGCGACTAGACAGGATGTAACTGGGGAAGTTGAACTTTTACAGGCCAATACTGTTTCAGATCCCTCACTTGCGTTGGTAGCAACGGGGTTTTCCTATGAAAGCAGTAGGCGTGTGCGCCAAGCCAAAGTTTTAACCAAGCTGTTGGGTCGTGTACGCGATATCCGGCGTATGGGTTCGGCAGCCCTCGACTTGTGTCGGGTGGCTTGTGGACAGGTCGATGTGTTCTATGAGGCAGCCTTAAACAAATGGGATTATGCAGCAGGCATGTTGATTGCCGCAGAAGCTGGGGCTGTTGTGCACGCCCCAGAGTTTGCTACTGAAGGCAGCCAGGGTGAAGTTCTTGCTGCCTATGCGCCTGGGTTGGCAGAACGCATGCACGATGAGCTGCACGCAGCAGGGGCATTAGAGGCGCTTCCGACTACAACTGATGATTAGATATCCTGCTAAAAAGCGTAGATGAGCAGGAAATATGACAATGTAATTATTTTAGCTTAGTATCCGACGCACATACATTGAGAAAACCGTCGAGTAGTCGATCACAAGGCTCTAACCATCAAGGCCTGAGTGCTCGAATACCCGGTTTCGACATTAATCAATCACTCAATAGGACGTGGATAATGGCTACAGACTACGATGCGGCCCGCACTCGCCCAGAAGACGAATTGGAAGCAGATTCGTTGGAAGGGCTCAAGGCTGCGGAGAGCGATTCCGACCCGATGGATGAAGACGGGGACATCGTTGAGCCCTTCGAGCCGCCAACAGTTGATGTTTCAGGTGAAGAACTCAACGTGAAAGTTGTGCCACGACAAGCCGACGAATTTACATGTGATAGCTGCTTTTTGGTTCAACGCAAAAATCGTTTTTCACATGAAGAAGACGGGCTAAAGATTTGCCTCGACTGCGCGTAACTCTTCATCGCGTGCAAATCCAGGTTGCGCTCAGTCGCGGCCTGGCACAACTGCAGCAGAATGCTGCTAATCAGCCATCGGACTTGTGGCCTGTGCAGCTTGGTCCGGGACGAACGCTTCTAAAATAGCGCGCGGTTTTTTTGCGCTGACCAACCAATATGGGGTGGGGTCATCGGGGTCGTCAAGCACCAACATCACGAGATGCGGAACCCAACTGTGTGTCACCAAGAAGGCGGCTGGATCAAGTTGTGGACCCATGGCATTCCGTTTCGCACTTTTTGGGACAGCCAAGCTACGGCTGACGACGTCCGAGGGCAACTGTGCCGAACCGGCTACGAGCCACCTCGTCCCATCGGAATCACGTTCGACGCGGATGACGGTGGAAGATAGGTGGATCAGCACCCAGGTTGCCAATGCAGCGACAACCAGAAAAGGTATTGCGAACCACCAGAGATTTCGGTTCAGCGCTAGCTGGCCGGTGCCGATCACAACCGCAACTAGGGCAATCAGCCACCAGTGCCAAGGGACCCATTGACGCTCTTGATACAGCACTTCGGGGGCTGGAGCAGAGTTGGCGGTAGGGTGTGGAGCTTGTGAATTAGCAGTGTCAGCTGAATTGGCAGATGAGCTCATAACGGCCATGGTAGTTCCCGAGAAGACGCCACGACCACTCCAGGTCACCGGTAACCACCCCAGAATAATTCAGGCCAACCAAGACCAACTGCGACATGGAGACCAGTGACGGGTAACCTTGCAGTACATGAGCGTATCTCAATTTAGCCAGATCCAAGTTCGACGATTAGACCCCGAAATACCGCTGCCTGTTCGGGCACACCCTGGGGATGCCGGAGCAGATTTGTGCGCTACGGAAGATATTAGTCTAGCTCCTGGGCAACGAGCTCTCGTCGGGACTGGTATTGCCATCGCGTTGCCGGAAGGTACCGTCGGGCTGGTTCACCCCCGTTCAGGGCTTGCTGCAAAGCACGGCCTTAGCGTTGTGAATACACCGGGCACTATCGACGCGCAATATCGCGGAGAAATCAAAGTTTGTTTGATTAACCATGACCCCGAAAACTCGATTGACATCACCCGGGGAATGCGGATTGCGCAATTGGTGATTCAACGCGTGGAGTTAGTTGACTTTGTTGAAACTACCGAACTCGCTGAGACAGAACGCGGAACCGCTGGTTACGGCTCTACTGGTACGCACTAGCGAAGCAAACAAAACTACACCAGAGGAATCATTACACCAAAGACACTAAAGTCATTGCGCATTGTCTTAAGCCGTGACCGTGGCGGTCGTACTAGCTGTGGCGGTCGCATTAACAGTCATGATGATAGCGACTGATGATAGTGACGATGTCAATGATATGTAGCGGCGAGCCCGCTGCGGGAAAGGACGATACTCAGCATGGCATTGTGGGGTTTTTCCAAGAAGAAAAAGACAGCGAAGGCTGACGAGGCATCAAACGACGTAAGTAACGACGAAGCGATCGACGCAACCGGTGTAACCGAAGCTGCAGATGTTGCTGAGAACAATATTTCTGATGATCCGTCAGCCGAGAACAATGAGGTGCAGGAAGGATCACTAATACCATCTGTGCCTGGCGATACCAGTACGCCCGGAGAAACCGGACCATTCGATGGGGATACCGTCGATATCAACGAATTCGATTTCGGCGATTTTTCTTCGGGGCTGCTTGACTTAGGATCAGTCAAATTTGCTGTGCCAAAAGACTCCCAGGTGCAAGTTGAAATGGGCGAAAAAGGACCCAAGATGCTGCACTTGGTGACCCACTATGGCAGGTTGACCCCGATTGCGTTCGCAGCACCGTCGTCTGCGGGCCAATGGGAGGAAGCCGCTGACGAGATTGCTGAAAGTATGGCGCAAAGTGGCGCCGAAGTGCGTTTTGAGCAAGGCCCGTGGGGAAGGGAAGTCGTCGGTGAGAATAAACAGGCCGTCACCCGGGTCATCGGTGCAGAAAAGCCCCGCTGGATGCTACGCGTCACCCTGGCAGGCCCAGCGCAACGGGCTGAGCAATTAGCGGAACTTGCACGTGAGGTGATTGCGCGGACTTTCGTGTACCGCGGCGATAAACCAATTCTGGCAGGAAATTCTTTGCCAGTCACGATGCCTTCCAGTTTGATGCAGCAGATCCAACAAGCGATGCAGCAACGTCAAGCACAAAGCCAGCAGCAATCTCCACGAGTAGATGAAGCGAAACAAGCGCTACGGGATGCAGCCGGGCAACCGACAAGCAACGATCAAAGCGCAGCAAGCCCGGATAGCACACATCCAGTAACCCCAGATAGCATAGAGGAACAGCGATAGCAGTGGCTGCATCTAATCTTGAACTGACCATCGAGCGGATGGGTCACGGCGGTGTTGGAATTGGAACCGCTGACGACGGACGAGTGGTCTTTGTTGGCTCCACTTACCCCGGTGATCGGGTGCAGGTGCAGATCACCAAGGAAAAGAAATCTTTCATCGCCGGTGAAGTTACGTCAATCATCGAGCCTAGCGATTATCGCACTGCGCCACGGTGCCCTGCAGCAGCTGCCGGGGCCGGATGCTGTGATTTTTCCACCCTTGACTACGCACAGGAAGCAGAACTTAAGCGATCGGTTCTTCTAGATCAGCTTCAGCGGATTGGGAAACTGGATACCACCCAACTGCCGGAAGTAGCCACCGTTGATCTTGCTCCCCAACGCGGTTGGCGTACTCGCGTTCGGTTTGGCGTCGACGACAACGGTCGGGCCGGACTACGCAAGAAAAACAGCCATGAATTGGTAACCAACCATGTATGTATCCAGCTCGTCGACGGCCTAGCCGACAATATTGTCGGTCCCGATGCTCGGCATTTTCGGCCTGGGGCAGAAGTGATCGTGGCCATGGATTCAACAGGCACACGACACGTCGTAGAATCCCGCAAATCTGGCAGGGGTAAACGCACGGAGAAAATCGAAAAGGTATTAGAAGGAAGCGGGACCGTTACGGAAACCGTCGACGGAAATACTTTCCATTTTCCAGTCACCGCTTTTTGGCAAGCACACATCGGGGCACCACAACAGTATTCCAGGATGATCACTGATTGGTTGTCCGGTACACAGCACACAGACGGGGGAACCGGCTGGGACCTGTATGGCGGGGTAGGACTGTTTATCTCGGCGATTGCGCGCGCATTACAGCCACAGGATCCGTCGGCAAGCGTGATACATAGTGTGGATACTTCCGCCGCCGCGATGGAACAAACCCAACCTGCACTCTCAGATTTGAGGGTTGAGATGCACAAGATGCAGGTGGAAAAAGCAGTAGCGCAAATGGATTCACCCGATGCGGTGGTCCTTGATCCGCCACGGAAAGGTGCTGGCGCACGCGTTATCGAAGTAGTAGCACAGGCGAACCCACATCGGATTGTGCACATAGGTTGTGATCCTGCAACTTGTGCACGCGATCTGCGAAGCTGGGTAGATAACGGCTATCGCGTCGAGAAGATTACTTTGGTAAACGCGTTTCCAGGCACCCATCATTTCGAAGTCTTGGCGCTGTTGGAAAAACCTATAAGCTCTGAGTAATTCACTAGTTCCAGATTCTGTAGGGGTACCAAGTAGGATAGAAACGTTAGCTACTGACGATTACAGATGAGACGAGGAGTTGAGGTAGAGACAATGGGCCTTCTTCGCGGAATACGCACTCCCGCCGACCTCAAGGCTCTGTCCCCGGAACAGCTCCCTACCTTGGCAGAGGAAATTCGCGATTTTCTCATCGAACACGTCTCAGTAACTGGTGGTCATTTGGGGCCGAACCTGGGCGTGGTGGAACTGACGCTTGCACTGCACCGAGTTTTCGATTCCCCGGAAGAGCCATTCATCTTCGATACTTCGCATCAGTCCTATGTTCACAAAATTGTGACTGGCCGGGCTGACCGGTTTACGACTTTGCGGCAAAAAGAAGGTTTGTCTGGTTATACCTCGCGGGCAGAGTCGGAACATGACTGGACCGAATCTTCCCATGCCTCTGCGTCTTTGGCTTATGCCGATGGAATATCAAAAGGCTTTGCGCTGGATGGGCGCGGCAAGCATAATGTTGTGGCCGTGGTGGGCGATGGTGCACTGACCGGTGGAATGTGCTGGGAAGCGCTCAACAATATCGCAGCGGGTAAAGACCGCAACGTGGTTATCGTCGTCAACGATAACGGGCGCAGTTATTCGCCAACCATTGGCGGGTTTGCAGAAAACCTCGCACACCTGCGTATTTCCGGGCCTTACGACGGTCTGATGGAGCACGGCAAAAAGACGTTGAAGTCCATGGGCCGGATGGGAAACCGTGCTTTCGACGCGCTGCATGCATTCAAAGAAGGCGTCAGGCATACCGTTTTGCCTACGGAGATGTTTCCAGAACTCGGCATGAAATATGTGGGTCCTGTTGACGGGCACGATTTCGATGCGCTTGACCAGGCCTTTAGTTATGCGAAAAATTACCAAGGGCCGATCATCGTGCATGTGGTTACCGAAAAGGGCCACGGCTATGAGCATGCGGTCAATGATGAAGCTGATCAGATGCATTCCACCGGGGCGATTGATCCGGTGACCGGCTTGCCGAAATCGAAATCGAAACCTGGTTGGACCCAGGTGTTTACGAAAGAATTACTTGCGGCAGCCGAGGAGCGATCCGATATCGTCGCGATTACCGCTGCCATGGCTGGCCCAACAGGCCTGGCACCGTTTGCCGAGCGTTTTCCAGAGCGCTTTTTTGATGTCGGCATCGCCGAACAACATGCGGTAGCGTCTGCATCCGGTCTCGCATTGGCTGGTTTCCACCCGGTTGTAGCAGTGTATTCCACTTTTTTGAACCGGGCTTTTGACCAGTTGTTATTCGATGTTGCCTTGTTGGATCAACCGGTGACTCTGGTTCTTGATCGTGCTGGTGTGACAGGCTCTGATGGGGCCAGCCACAATGGTGTGTGGGATCTTTCTGTTGCGAGCGTCGTTCCAGGCATCCGCATCGCCGCACCGCGCGACGGGGTGCAGCTGGCAACACTGTTTCACGAGGCGTTGCTTGTCGACGACGGCCCAACGATTGTTCGCTTCCCGAAAGGAAGCTTACCGACGGAGCTCCCAGTTTGGGCATCGCTGTCCGACGGCGTCGATATCATGCATTACAGTGACGTTGAAGATGGTTCGGAAAAAGCTGGGCTGGATAAATCGGTTCTTGTTATAGCAGTCGGCTCGATGGTGGAGACTGCTGTTATCGCAGCGAAAGCACATGGAAACGTCACTGTGGTTGATCCAGGATGGGTTTCTCCAGTAGCGGAATCATTGTATAGTTTGGCTTCTGATCACGATGCGGTGCTGACTGTGGAAGATGGCATCGTGCGCGGTGGCATAGGATCGCTGGTAGCCGAGGAACTTTCCGCAGCTGGCATTACTACTCCGGTGCGTCACCTGGGCTTTCCTGCGGTATTCCCGTTACACGCCTCCCGAAATGAGCTGTTAGCTGAAGTGGGGCTGGATGTCGCGGGCATTTCTGGCGCAATTAGTGAGCTCCGGCGCGGGTAGGCCGGTTTACGCTGTCCCAAGTTGCCTTTGGCGCATTCAATCCTGACGAGAATTTAGTTTTACCGTCAAATTCTAGCCGTTAGTCTTCAAGCAAAAGCTCCGCGAAAACCGGCCAAATAATATCCTTTTGCCATTCTCGTAGCTCTTCTGCCGCCAGTGCATCTTCCAAATCATCCTCGGTACGAATGCTATGCGTCACGGTGAGATCCCAGGTAATTTTTTTCGCGCTGGTTGCGTTCACGAGATTCTCATGTGGGACGGCGATCTCATCCGAAAGCTCCCGTAGATCTTCGCGAACTAATTCCCAGGTATTCCATGAATCCGCATTGCGCTTTTTCCACAGCCTGGTATTGATGCCTTGAGTATTACGCCAGTGAGCCAATTCTCCTTCTCCAGGAACCGGGAGTTCGGTGACAGGGAGGTTTTCAGCTCGGTGAATAGCATCCAACCAAGTGCTTGGTGCTAGGCGGGAATTTTTAGCATCGGGAACCCGCTTGAGTTGCGCAAGGTTTGCGGGTCTGCGGCTAGCAATCGCGAGGAGCACCTTATTCGGTAGGATTTTGCCAGGTGAAATATCGTCCTGGGCGGCAATATCTTCGCGTACAGTCCAAATTTCCCGGGCAATAGCGAGCTCTCGCGGACGCTCTAAGCCGCGCATTCCTTTTACTTCGTGCCATTCCCGCGCATCCGGTGCCACGATATCTTGGTGTTGTGTGCGCACGTATTCGAACTCTTCTAATGCCCATTCCCATTTTTCTTGGGAACGCAGAAGATACTCAACTTCGTCTGCAAGCTCCAGCAATTCTTCGACGTCTAATGCTGCATAAGCAAGCCAGGACTTTGGCAGTGGGGTGGACGACCAATTCTGTGCACTATGTTCTTTGGCCACGCGTACACCAAGCAGATCTTCGTACATGGCTCCTAACCCCACACGCGATAGGCCAGCAAGTCGACCACCCAACTCAGTATCGATGAGACGCGCGGGATACAACCCAAGCCAAGCAAGGCATGGCAAGTCAGAAACAGCGGCGTGCACGACCCAGGTGAGTTTGTTGATTACTGGGGCCAGCGCGGCGCCAAGCTCGGCGCGTCGACCTTCTGGCGCGAACAAAAATGTGCCAGCACCAGCGCGTTTAATCTGAACTAGGAAAGCTCGGTCGTCGTAACGAAACGCAGAGGCTCGCTCAGTATCAATGGCAATAGGTCCATGGCCGCCTGCAATGCGATCTGCGGCGGCGAGGAATTCGGCCGCAGACGATAGAACCGGCGGAATGCCGCCTGCCGGACGGCGCAGAAATTCAGTCATGGTTTTGCGGTGTCGCAGTTTAGCGGCGGAGTTCACTCACGCCTTCGGGCGGCAAACCAGCGACGTGTGCGAGAACCTCGGCGAAGGATTGAACGTGGCTAGCAAGCTGATTGTTGTTTGCCGTCCAGGAAGCTCGCATTTCTAATTGATATGCGCGAGGTGGGCCGCCGACTTCGCCGAAGCGTACTGAAGTCGTTGAGGTCACGGTGCCGCCTAAGTTGGTATAACCGGCGGCGTGTGCTTCGAGGCCTTCGCTGAGCCATTGCCACGCAACATCGGGTAACAGGGGATCGGTAGCGACGGCGGATTCCATGTCCGCCTGGATATATGCGACTAAGCGCATGTCACCCTCCCAGGATTCCTGCGCGCCTGGGTCGTGCAAAAGGATGAGTCGGCCGAAAGCATCGCCTTCAGAGGCTGTTGGGGTGTGTTCAGTGGAGCGGTGTTCAACCTCAAGACCAATGGCATGGCTAAAAGGCGCCAAACGCTGTGGCGGGCGGATCGTTCCGAGTGAGATACCCTGACGCAGGCTTGCTTGGTGCATTGATTCCACGGCTTCGCTAAAAGCCGGTGGCGTCACGCCACGTTCCGGCTTGGAAGCTGTGGTGCCCTGCGAGTTCGTCGACGTATCTGTGTCATTCACAACGTTCAACCTAATGTTGAGCTTTGGCGTAGTGGTGAAGGCGCGCCGTGGGGTAAGGTTGGCGGTAGAATCACCAATTGCGTGGTTAATCGCCGACGAACGCAAATTCTTGAGTTTTGCTGTGCGTCTAACACGAACATTGGTGCACAACCAATGCTTGTCACGAACAACTTGCACATTACACCTGTACACCCCAGGAGGTTTCCATGGCGGCGTCCCATTCAGAGTCCCCACAAGAATTGAATTACGACGAGTTGAACAAACTGCAGCGCTATAGCCAGCACGCGGTGTTTAAGCTCAACGATGGATTTACGGCTGGTGACAAAGCTTCACGGGAGCGGATTGCTGTTGAGGCACAAGAATTCTTTGACAGGCTTGCCGACGAAGGCCTAATCACTGTTCGCGGAATCTATGATCTCGCCGGGATGAAGGCGGGTGCGGATTTCATGATCTGGTGGCACGCGGAAAACTTCGAGGAATTGCAGTCGGCATTCGCTGCATTCCGCCGTGAGACTTCACTGGGTAAGGCAAGCTCGTTGGTGTGGGCAGGAAATGGCGTGCACCGCCCGTCGGAATTTAATAAACGCCACCTTCCAGCTTTTATCATGGGCGAGGCGCCTGAAAAATGGTGCTGTGTTTATCCGTTCATTCGTTCGTACGACTGGTACATCATGGAAGAAGAAAAGCGTGCGCGTATTCTGCGTGAACACGGAATGAAAGCGCGTGATTTTGCTGACGTGCGTGCTAATACCATCGCTGCGTTCGTCGTCAGTGACTACGAATGGATGCTGTCGTTTGAAGCAGAAGACCTGGGGCGCATCGTGGATTTGATGCACACCATGCGTTACACAGAAGCCCGTTTGCATGTACGAGAAGAGCTTCCATTCTACACCGGCCGCATGGTGGAAAACCTCACCGAGTTAGTACAGATCCTGCCGTAGATCTAGCTGTGAGTAAAGCAATCAAACCAACGGGACGGTAACGTCCGTGAAAACGTGCTAGCGCTGCTAGCACGTTTTGTTTGCTTTCGTCAGGCTCTTCTGAATTTATGGATGGCTGCTGCTCATGCACACAATATACGCAGTATGACTAGGCTCCTGTGTTTTCAAGTACCTAGGACTCATTGAGTTTCATGGCTACCGAATTAATGCAATAACGCAGATCCGTCGGGGTATCGTAGCCTTCGCCAGCGAAAACATGCCCTAGGTGTGAGTGGCAGCTTGCGCACAGGACTTCCGTACGTAGCATTCCATGCGAGCGATCTTCGCGTTCAATAACGGAATCTCCAGCCAACGGGGAGAAAAACGAGGGCCAGCCACAGTGCGAAGCAAATTTTTGGTTCGAGCGAAATAATTCTGCGCCGCACGCGCGGCAAGAATAGATGCCCTCAGTGGTGGTGTTGTTGTATTCACCAGTGTGTGGAGCCTCGGTTCCGCCTTGACGAAGCACTCGGTACTCTTCTGCGCTGAGGCGCTCGCGCCATTGGTCATCAGCAATCAGAGAAAAATCAGTCATGGGCGATATTCTACGCTTAAGCACGAGATGTTCATCGCGGCAGTCTAGTCATTTCTACCGGAGTCTTTTTTCGTGGCGCTGTCTCGACGAGTCATCGCTTCCTGTGTCCGGCTTGGGATGTTGCTCCCTGGGCGTTGCGATGTTGTGTTTTCTGTCATGCAGCAACCACGCCACCGAACAAGTAGCCGTCGTCAAGAGCAACAGTCCCCAGCCAGCTGTGGCAGAAAAATAATTTATCCATGTACCTATGGGCGCGGTCCCGTCTGGAGTCCATGACATAGTCCAACTGAGGGGGAATAGAAATAGAATTGCCGCACACCACGATGGCCAGATGTGGAATACACTTCGCCGCCGCGTGCAGCTAAAGATCATTGGGAAAAGCAACATTGAATAATACATTTGTCCTAATGAGGACAAGAAGAAAACACCGCAGAAGAGCACTCCGGCGGTGGTGACCATCCAGAGTAAGTGATCAGTTTTTCGTAGTGGCAGCGCGGCGAGCACCGCGATGCCTGCTAACCCGGCAAAAAACACCCACAGTGGGTAATAAAGCCAATCGGGCATGGCGAAATATTCGGCGAGACCGGGCAAAGAGGAGTTCGCGAAATCACGCGTTTGGCGTAAATGGGGAATCAGTTCTGACTGGTATTCTTGGGTGCCTGGAATGAGAGGCCAGGCAGCGAGATTGAGTCCGACAGGTACCACGATGCCGATGATGATCGTAGACCACCATCTCATAACTAGCGGCAAAAATAACAGTGGGGCGAACTGGGGTTTGATCAGGATCGCGAGACCGATGATTGCTCCGGCCACCCAGCGTGCCCAAGGTTGCTTTTGAGTCAGGCACCAAAGATACGCTGTGAGTGCGAGTAGGAGTATGCCGTTGATATTGGAGAAAATGAGTGTATTGCGGACTGCTTCGGTCATCGTGGCCACCGCGATGCACAACGGGAAAACCGGGCCTCGCAGCGAATAACCAAAAATGCGCGTGAGAATTGCCAATGATGCGACGATCGCGGTGACATTAGCGATGATGAACAGTGCGCGGGCAAGTCCTGCGGGTTCAATGAACCCCAGCGGAGTTAGAAGCAGAGTAGCGCCGGGGTTGTATAAATACAGTGGGTCAGTGTGGTGGTAGACCTGCGCATAAACGTTCTGACCGTCAATGAATCGTTGAAGCGCCGAATAGACTGTTGTGAAATCGTCGGTTACGGCTCCGTTCAAGCTGTCGACTATAACTAGCTGTATTCCCAGCACAATTGCTAGCGGCCACAAAAAAGCCTGTGCGCGGCGGGCGGTGACCTGAGAGAGTCCCACTGTATTCATCGCATTGAGTCTATCGTGGGTGACGGCCATAGCGCAGGAAAAGCGTGCTATCCGGACAGTGCTCTACGGATTCTAAGTGCATTTGCTGTGTTGTTACCGTTCCGGTAGTGCCGCGAGTGATGGGAGTTTCCACCGTAGAAGTCAACGTTGGATGGAGTGTGAGGTAAAATTGGTCGACGGCATTTGCTGTGATCAACCCGCTGAAAATAGACGGGCCACCCTCACACAAAATGCGCTTAAAGCCTCGACTTACCAAGGTCTTAATACACTCTTCCACCGAACCCGCACCAACTCCGATGACCTGGCCAAATAAGGTTAATTTCTCCGCTCGTTCCTTTTTATGAGGATCGGTGAGCGAAGATTCCGGCACTAAAAATAGATGTGGCACGTGGTAGTCGTGGAGGAAACGGGAATTATCGCCAAAACTCATTGACGCCGTCATGACAGCAATGTGTGCTGGCGAGGGTTTCTGGGTAGTCGGTTGGACACCACCATAATTTTCTGCTCGCACGGTTTCTGAACCGACCAAGACCACGTCTGACCACTCGCGAGCTGCGAGTAATAATTCAGTATCGAGCTCGTTGCCCAGATCATTCGAGCGGCCATCGATAGTCGCAGAACCAGTGATCGTGCTTGCAAAGATTGCGCGAACACAATATCCGTCGGAATTTCGTTGTTCAGGGCCGAGAAGTTGCGCAAGGCTGGTCCGGTTATCCATAGTGACCAGAATAGCAGTAGCATTCACTCAAACATGTGTAATGACGTGCCGGCTAATATGGCTTTCACCTTGAGATTTGGTGTTTAGGTTAGTATGCCGCTAGAGTCTCTTAAGCAGTGCACAAAGCACTGAGTGCGGATGTAGCGCAGCTGGTAGCGCATCACCTTGCCAAGGTGAGGGTCGCGAGTTCGAGTCTCGTCATCCGCTCAGCGTACGCCGCTGGTTGGTATTTACACCGTTGAATCCCAGCCGAGGGTTGCGGACGCCGAGTGAAAACTCCATATCTAGCGCGATTAGCTCAGTTGGTAGAGCACTACCTCGACACGGTAGGGGTCACTGGTTCAAGTCCAGTATCGCGCACAGAGGGCACATCTCACGGTGCCCTCGCCCGCGGATGTAGCGCAGCTGGTAGCGCATCACCTTGCCAAGGTGAGGGTCGCGAGTTCGAGTCTCGTCATCCGCTCTGGTTCCCCCTTTGTGGGTATCCTTGTGAGGCGGTATCGCCGCGGTGGAATGGCCGAGTGGTGAGGCAACGGTCTGCAAAACCGTGCACACGGGTTCGATTCCCGTTTCCACCTCGAGTCGCAATGACGACTTTCGTCATTGTCAGCGCGATTAGCTCAGTTGGTAGAGCACTACCTCGACACGGTAGGGGTCACTGGTTCAAGTCCAGTATCGCGCACACGGGAATGTCCGAATTCTTTTCGAGGTTCCCCAAGGAAACCGGGCCTGTGGTTTTCTTTTGCGGATGTAGCGCAGCTGGTAGCGCATCACCTTGCCAAGGTGAGGGTCGCGAGTTCGAGTCTCGTCATCCGCTCCAAATTTTATTCGGGAAACGCCGTCTCTCCGCTGGAAGGGGCGGCGTTCGTCCATGCTATTGATTGGGTTAAACGACAAAAGTGGATAAGTGACAAGGGCGGGGGCTTGTCATCTGTGGGTGGTATTACACCGTTAAACTTGAGGCTTGTCGGAACTATTTCTATGGATCTACCGACTACTACGGTGGACTCGTCAAACACTCGATTAGTCCTGTAGAACAGTGCATGACTACGCAGTTCACAACATGGAGGCTGAATTTTATGAGCTCTTCTGCTCAACGAACACCTATACGTCGCTTTGGTGTTGGCTTGGCGACAGCTACTTTGAGCGCGGCTGGCTTGTGGTCATTTGCGCCACAAGCGTCAGCGCATGACGTAGTGGTTGACAGTAACCCTGCAGACGGTTCGGTCGTAGAAGAATTCCCAGACTCCATCGTGCTCGAGTTCTCAGGGGAACCGAGGGAAGGCTTCAATACCGTCGCGGTGAGCGATTCGAATGGCGAGACCATTTTTGATGCTGAACCAGACTTGGATGGCAGGGTACTAACCGTCGACGTTCCTGATAATCTTGAGACACCTGATGGCACCTACTCTATCGGCTATCAGATCACCTCATCCGACGGTCATGCTACCCGCGGTGGGCTGGAGTTCAGCGTTGGAGACGGCGCCGGAACCGCTACCTCCGCGTCGGCAGATGCACAAGCAGATGATAAAGGCTCTGCGGGAGAAGACAACTCAGATGCGGTAGAAAACGCGGAAGACAATGACGGAATCGGCGCTGCCAGCATCGTTATTGCAATCGGTGCTATCGCTGCTGCCATCGGGGTTATCGCACTGTTAGTACAAAAGCGTAAACGGTTCGATAATTAACATTCGACAATTAACACTAGGAGAAAACCATGAAAAACAAAGCCCTATCATTGTCCGCACTCGTACTTACTACCGGTCTGACCTTGGCCGCTTGCTCCAGCGACGATGCAGACACAGATGCCACAGCAACCACCACCGAAAGCTCTGCTTCTGAGTCCATGACCGAGTCCAAAGAATCATCCGCCGCGGAAGTAACTCTGGAAGACGGCGTCGTCAAGGCAAAAGCAGCTGGTGAGCCAATGACTGCCATCTTTGGTGAACTGACAAACACCTCCGATAAAGATATCGTGATCGAGAGCTTCACGACGAGCCTGGGGGAGGCACGCTACGAAATCCACGAGGTCGTGAATGGATCGATGCGTGAGCGCGAAGAAGAATTGCGCATCCCCGCTGGAAAATCGCATGAACTCAAGCCAGGCGACGATCACCTTATGATCATGGATTACGACGGGGAAATCGCCGCAGGTGATGAAATCACCATTACCCTGAAATTGGCCGACGGTGGTGAAGTAGAACTTGCACCAGTTCCGGTTCGTACCATTGGCGCCGGTGATGAAGAGTACGGTGACCTCGAGGGCCACGGAGGTCACGAGGGCCATGATCACGAGGGCCACGACCACAGCGAGCACGATGGTCACGATCACGGCGAACACAACTAATATCGATAGATTTCGCTAGCCCGCTACAGAGAAAATCGTGGTGCCGGACATGCAATGCCAACGGTAACGGGCATATTTTTAAGGAGCTAGTTTCGTGGCTGGTTTTTCACGCCGACACTTTCTCGCTGGGCTTGGTACCGGTGCATCTGCGATCGCGTTACAAGGATGTTCCGAAGACCAGCAGACTAGGGTGAGTGCACACGCTGGGTCCGGCACCACCGCCGACGCTGAAGCAATGGGGGATGTCAGGCTGCAAAATGCGGTGGTGGAATTCGATGGCACTCACCAGGCGGGGATTAAGGAACCGCAACAGGCACGTGCCAATCTCGTCGCGTTCGACCTAAAAGCAGGGGTAGACCGCGAAGGGGTTCGGAGACTGCTGAAATTGTGGACCGAAGACGCCCGACGCTTAACCGCGGGCATCGCACCGCGTGGTACCTTAGAACCTGAATTGCTGCATGTTCCTGGCAATTTAACCATAACGGCGGGATTTGGGCCCGGCTTGTTTACCGCCATCGGTGCTGAAGACCAGCGCCCAGAATGGTTGGAGCCGATCCCAGAATTTAGCCGAGATGAACTTGATCCGCACTGGGGTGAAGCAGACCTCTTATTACAGATCGGCTCCGACGAACCACTGACTGCCACATACGCTCTGCGACATATGATTCGCTCCGGCGTGGACTACGTCGACGTTGCGTGGTTGCAGCAAGGCTTCAGCCACGCAGACGGAGCCCGCTCTCGGAGCACCACGCCAAGAAACTTATTCGGGCAATTCGACGGCACCGTAAACCCTAGGTCCGAAAAAGAATTTGCCAACCAGGTATTTATCCCGCATGATTCGTCTGCCCCTAACTGGATTCATGGTGGCAGTGCGATGGTGATTCGACGCATCCGGATGAATTTGGATACGTGGGAAAAGCTCGACCGCGGATCACGCGAAAATGCGATGGGTCGCAAACTGGATTCTGGGGCGCCGTTAACCGGAACCGATGAACATGATGATCCAGATTTCACCGCTCGCGATAAATTCGGGCTCCCTGTTATTGATCCGACGAGCCACATGGCGCGTGCACGTAATCCAGATGATAAACCGGAACAAAAACTTTTGCGTCGGCCATTTAGCTATGACCTGCCCCCTGAATCCGGCGATGAGCAATTATCGAACTCTGGTCTGATTTTCATTTGCTACCAGCAGGACCCGCGTGAACAATTTATTCCCATTCAGAGGCGACTTGATGAAGTCGACCGCCTTAACGAATGGATTACGCATATTGGGTCGTCGGTGTGGGCTGTTCCCCCTGGAACTGATGCAGAAGGCCAGGCACGTGATGAATATTGGGGACAATCGTTGTTAGAAGCGTGAAAGCCTGGTTCGAGGTTGACTTAGGGAAGTCGAAGATACGGTTTTTGCGTTACCGGGCCTAGCTGTAACGGAGAAAGACCGAAGCGCTAAAATGGCTAAGTAACTAGTTTCCTCAGGGTGCGGCCAGGTATGCCGCAGTCGATAAGCGCAAAGGAGCGCACACTTTCATGGTCCACTCACTTGAGCCTTTGGCGAATCCTTCGGAATCTTTCAGCGTCGGTGCAGGAACCCCAGTAGGCGCTGCGATGAAAGAACTTGGGTTTCCCAATAAAGGGCCGGAGGCTGTCGTCTGCGTAAAAGACGCCGAAGGAGTTCTCAAAGACTTAAGCCATGTTTCAGAGACTGATGGCGAATTTTGGCCAGTCATTGCGGGGTCTGAGGAAGGGCGAGGAGTCATTCGTCACTCGTGCGCCCATGTACTGGCACAAGCAGTGCAAAAAGAATTCCCAGGGACGAAATTGGGAATTGGACCTGCCATTGACAATGGCTTCTACTACGATTTCCAAGTTGCAGAACCATTCACTCCGGAAGATCTCAAAAAGATCGAAAAGCGGATGAAGAAGATCATCAAGACCGGACAGCGCTTTGCACGTGGCGTATTTGCGGATTCAACTGCGGCGGAATCAGCGCTTGCCGACGAGCCATTCAAGTTGGAATTGGTGGCCGACAAAGGAAACGTGGACCCAGATTCTGACGAAGCGACGGAAGTTGGATCCGGTGAACTGACGTATTATGACAATCTCAACCCTCGGACCGGAGAGGTCGAATGGTCGGATCTGTGTCGCGGCCCGCACATTCCCACGACGAAGTACATCCCGGCCTTTAGCCTGACACGTGCGTCGGCAGCATACTGGCGTGGTGATCAATCCCAGGCTGATTTGCAACGTGTTTATGGTACTGCCTGGGAATCATCCGAGGCTCTCGAGGCCTACCAGACGATGTTGGAAGAAGCCGAAAAACGTGACCACCGCCGTCTCGGGGCTGAGCTAGACTTGTTTTCTTTCCCCGAAGAGATCGGTTCCGGTTTTCCAGTATTTCATCCCAATGGTGCCACCGTGCGCATGGAGATGGAGGAATTTTCTCGTCGGCGGCATATCGAAGCAGGATATTCTTTCGTCAACACCCCACACTTGACAAAAGGGGATTTGTTCCGGAAGTCCGGTCACCTGGATTTCTACTCTGAGGGTATGTTCCCGCCGATGCAGCTCGATGGCGAATATGATGCGGACGGTAATGTCACTAAACCGGCACAGGATTATTATGCCAAGCCGATGAACTGCCCCATGCATAATTTGATCTTTGCCTCACGGGGCCGGTCCTACCGGGAATTGCCTCTGCGTCTATTCGAGTTTGGCACGGTCTATCGATACGAAAAATCAGGAGTAGTGCATGGCTTAACCCGGGCTCGTGGTTTCACCCAGGATGACGCGCATATTTATTGTACGGAAGACCAGCTTGAGGATGAGCTGCGCAAGGTCATCGATTTTATTATTTCGTTGTTGCGTGACTATGGTCTGGATGATTTCTATCTGGAGCTCTCCACCAAAGATCCAAAGAAATTTGTGGGTTCGGACGAGATTTGGGAGCGCTCCACCGCCATTTTGCAGCGGGTAGCTGATTCTTCAGGCCTTAATTTGGTTCCGGATCCGGAAGGTGCCGCTTTCTATGGTCCGAAAATTTCGGTGCAGGCTCGTGATGCCATCGGTCGTACGTGGCAAATGTCGACCGTGCAGTTGGACTTCAACCTGCCGGAGCGCTTCGAATTGGAATATACGGCGCCCGATGGCAGTAAGAAACGCCCCATCATGGTGCACCGCGCCCTGTTTGGTTCAATTGAGCGCTTTTTCGGTGTACTGCTTGAGCACTACGCGGGTGTATTTCCAGCGTGGCTAGCCCCACAGCAAGTAATGGGCATCCCGGTGGCCGATGAATTTGTCCCGCACTTGGAAGAAATCACCGCGCAACTACGGGCAAGAGGTATCCGTGCGGATGTTGATACCTCAGACGATCGTATGCAAAAGAAGATCCGCAACCACACCACGGGCAAGATTCCGTTCATGTTATTGGCTGGAGGACGTGACGTAGAAGCCGGGGCTGTGTCATTCCGTTTCCTCGACGGCACGCAACTGAATGGTGTGGCTGTTGATGATGCGGTGAATTTGATCAGCGACTGGATCAGTCTGCGTCGTAATGATGCGCCGTCTAAGGAGACCTTTGGAAACCGAGACTAATGATCAGCGGTGTGTTGACCACAGTGTTGGCGATCCGGACCGCTTGCAGCGCTTGTGGGCACCTTATCGGAAGGCCTACATCAAAGAAAAGAGCTCAGAACCTTTTGTTGAGGCGCCGCGGAAATCGGATGAGGATGGCCTGATTATTGCGCGCGGGAACAAGGTGTACGCATTGTTGAACCTGTACCCGTATAACGCAGGACACATGCTGGTCGTTCCGTACCGGAAAGTAGCGAATCTCGAAGAGTTGGATTCCGAGGAATCAACGGAGCTGCTCGAGTTCACACAGATGTCTATTCGGGTATTAAAACGAGTCTCGCGTCCACACGCGGTCAACGTCGGCATGAATCTGGGCGGAGCCAGCGGCGGTAGTGTGCGTGACCATCTGCACATGCATATCGTCCCACGCTGGCAAGGTGACGCCAATTTTCTGACAATAATTGACGGAATTAAGGTGTTACCGGAGCTTTTGGCGGATACGCGCACTATCCTGGCAGAAAGTTGGGCGGAAATTGCCGCGGAAGATTCTGATAACGAGGGAGTGAATAACGCCACCGATGCTTAGCGTTCATGGTCGGAAACCCGCGGCGGTGGTTGTAGAACCGCTCGCCAAATTAGCGATTGCTACTGGCTTAACCCCAAATATGGTCACCGTCATCGGTGCAGTGGTGACCACCGCGATCGCCGTCGTGTTGATTCCCGCAGGATTTCTGTTTTGGGCTGCCATTTTATCCGGGCTGTTCGCAGCGTTCGACATGATCGATGGCACAATGGCACGTCTCAAAGGTGGGGCCTCCGCCTTTGGCGCGACGCTCGATGCCACCTGTGACCGCATTACTGATGGCGCACTGTTTGCGGCTATTATTTGGTGGCTGATTTATTCTTATGACGCCCCGAAATCCCTGGTCGTAGCGTCTCTAGTGGTCTTAGTATCGTCACAAGTAATTAGCTACGTCAAAGCTCGCGGTGAAGCTTCTGGCCTGAAGTTGGTGGGTGGTCTTATTGAACGGCCCGAACGGTTGATTATTTCTTTGGTTGGAATTGGCCTGCAAGGGCTAGGTGTACCCTACGCGATTGATGTTGCATTATGGATTTTGGCGGTTGGCTCGTTGTTTACGGTATACCAGCGTATGGCTATGGCACGTAAACTCGACTCTGTTGCACGAAAGGCCACCGCATGAGCATAATTTCCAGTCTTGGCACGCGGCTTCCGCAGCGCGAAGATATCGTGGCATATGGGTATTTTGCGGGTTGGTCGTTGGTTCGTCGGCTGCCGTTGTCTTTTAGCCGCTGGGCGTTTGACAGGCTTGCCGACGCTGTCAGCGACAAAGGGACGGGGCCGGAACAATTGCGTAAGAATTTGACCCGCGTCGTCGGCGCGGAGAATGTGACCAGACAATTGGTCCGAGATTCCATGCGCAGCTATTTTCGCTATTGGCTAGAAGCGTTTCGCTTGCCCATGATGCAATACGAAGATAGTCTTCCACAACGGCTTGCCGACGGTGTATCTGGCCGTGACGCCTTCGATGCCGCATTAAAACGCGGCAAGGGGGTAGTGCTTGCACTGCCACATACCGGGAATTGGGATATGGCGGGTGTATTTGTCGTGGCGCATTATGGACAGTTTGCCACTGTCGCCGAGCGGGTCAAGCCTGAATCCTTGTTCGATGCGTTTGTGGAGTATCGGAACTCGATGGGCTTTGACGTCATTCCTTTGACTGGAGGGGAACAACCGCCGTTTTCTTATCTGAAACGGGTACTGCAGGACGGAGGCGTCGTCGCGCTATTGTGTGAGCGAGATTTGAAAAACTCTGGCGTTATTGTCGACTTTTTTGGCGAACCGGCGTCTATGGCGGCCGGGCCAGCTGTATTAGCGAAAGAAACTGGAGCGACATTATTCGCTGTGCACTCGTGGTTCCAGGGTACTGACGATGGAGTATCGCCGAACTGGGGCCTTGCTGCGACTCATGAGATTGAGGTCAGCGACGTGCAATCGACGACCCAACGGCTGGCTGATGCTTTAGCAGAAAACATCGCTACTACTCCGCAAGACTGGCATATGCTGCAGCCGATTTGGTTAGCTGACCTTGACCCGGCTCGGATGAGCGAGCAACAGCGCGAGGCCTTGCGCGCTCACGAGCAGTCCGAAAACTAGGGCGATCCGCAATGCGCATTGGAATAGTTTGTCCTTATTCTTTCGACGAGCCTGGCGGCGTACAAGCACATATTTATGACCTGGCGACGATACTGATCACCCGTGGTCATACGGTCCGCGTACTTGGGCCTGCTTCCGACCAGACTGACGTCCCTGATTTTGTGGTCAAGGGGGGTGGTTCAGTTCCGATTCGATACAACGGATCGGTAGCGCGTTTGTCCCTCGGACCACACGTTCGTCGAACGGTAAAGAAGTTTCTTCGGGAAGGCGAGTTTGATGTCGTGCACATCCACGAGCCGAACTCGCCGAGCTATTCCATGGCGGTTTTACGAATGGCACAAGGCCCTATTGTCGCGACATATCATGCCTCGGCAGATTCGTCGCTATTGTTGAAATTGTTTAAGCCGGTGCTTCGTCCGTTATTGGACAAAATACGGGCGGGTATTGCGGTTTCGGAGATGGCACGGCGCTGGCAAGTTGAGCAGCTCGGTGGCGATCCCGTGTTGATTCCCAATGGTGTCGACACCTCGGTGTATGCGGCACAACGTGTTCCATTCAAAGAAAACGGTGGGAAACCGGTAGAGATTGTGTTCCTCGGCCGTTTGGATGAATCTCGCAAAGGCCTGGATGTATTGTTGGAAGCACTGCGCGAATTTGACCGAGATGTTCGAGTAACCATTATGGGTGGTGGACGAAAACGCGAGGCTTCGGGCGTGGATTTCGTCGGACGTGTCAGCGATGCTGAAAAAGCTACGATTTTGGGTCGAGCAGATATTTATGTCGCGCCCAATTTAGGCGGTGAAAGTTTCGGCATCGTATTAGTCGAAGCTATGGCCGCCGGCTGTGCCGTGGTTGCCAGCGATCTAGAGGCTTTTGACGTCGTGTGCGATGCAGCTAGCGATACGCCCGCGGGAGCCTTATTCCGAACCGGTGATAGTTCTGATCTTGCTCGGGTATTGCGGGTGCTGGTCGACGATTCCGGGCATCGGAAACGTTTAGTAGAAGCTGGCATCAAACGTGCCCAAAACTTTGATTGGGATTCTGTTGCGACGCAAGTAGAGACTGTGTATGAAACCGTCGTTAATGGTTCTAAGGTGCGAGACGCTCAATGATTATTGACCTAGTACTAGCAATCTTGTTGGTTTGCGTCGTGAGTGCCGTACTCTGGACGTATTTCACAGCGCAGCGACTTCATCGCTTGCATATTCGTCTCGATGCGGCACTGCAATCGTTGCAAGCCGCGCTTGATCGCCGTGTAGCTGTGGTCGCCGCCGTCAGTTCTCAGATGGCACCTCAAGCACGAGAAGTGGAATCGATTCGGCTCCTTCACGGACAATTGGCGCCACGGGAGGCTGCTGAACGAGAATTATCGGCAGCGATTAACAGAAAATTTGCTGCTGAAATTTCTGCTGATGATTCGCATATGAACGGACCTGCCGAGCATGGGCTAAGCAACCACCACCCGGAACTCATCGATGCCGATGTACGGGTGGAACTTGCACACCGGTTTTATAACGAGGCAGTGGCGAGTACCCGTGGGCTACGCCTGCGCCCGCTAGTGAAAACCTTCCGCTTAGGTGGCAGGGCGCCTCTACCCGATTTCTTCCAATACACCTCATATTTGAGTGCTTAACAAGCAATTGAGCGTTATTTATTTGTTGACGATATCTTCTAGTGCGACTGGTGGGCCAAGGAATAGTAAAACGCTGAAAACAACAGCGACCGCAACCACCATTATGATGATGCTGCGGGCCGGGTAGCGGACGGCTTGGTACAAAGCCCAATCACATGGTCCTTTCGGGGAAGTAGTGGCGTCTGTATCGCGGAAGCGCCAACCACCGTCGAGAATTCCTTTGCTGTCTGCCCAGGCAGCAAACGGCCACGCCGCAAATGGAATGACTGAAACCACGAGACCGACAAGACCTAGAAGTGGATTCCAACGGTTATTGATCCAGATGAGTACCGTCATGACCACGAAGCATAAGAAACCGAAGCCATGAATACTACCGGTAATAGGTACTACTGCATCAGTGGTTCCAGAATACTTCAAGACCATGCCCAAGATTAACAGCGACCACGTCACCATCTCGAGGATTGCGGCGGTTCGGTGCAGTCTTTGTGGAGTCATAGCCGCAACTCTAATACTTCATTGATGCGTGAGCAGGTTTGGGCTCGATGTCTACTCATTGCGCGGTGGAGAACTTGCGGTAGGCTTGTAACATAAATCACTAATCGTCGGCAAGCGAAAGAGACGCGATGAGCACGAATTCGAGCGAGATTGACCGGATCCTTCATGTGACAGAAATTCCATCACCGGCATACGCGGCTGGTGTCGTTGATATAAACAACAATGGCGGCGAAGGAGAAGTACTGAGCGGCAGGGAAGCCGGGGCTGTGGTGAGCCCGAACACGCGCTGGTTTCACGCTAGAAGCGTGCCGACAAATTTGGAACGTACCTATGGTGGGCAACTAGTCGCACAAGCCTTAGCCGCAGCCCACGCGACCGTCGGCAAGAAGAAACTTCACTCACTGCATACATATTTCCTCAAAGGAGGCGACGCACAACAAGGGATCGATGTGCAAGTTGAACTCGTGCGTGATGGGCGCAGCTTTGCGAATCGCCGGGTGCGGGTGTTCCAGAATGAGGTAGAAATTTGCCATGTTTCTGTGAGCTACCACCGTAGCGGTGATACCGGGCCATCACATGGCCATGACATGCCCGCTGTTCCCAACCCCGAAACTACTCCACGAGCCGTGTTTGATGATTTCAGTAAATCGCACACCTTAGACCACAGTGGTGATTGGGACGCTCTTGTAGTCCCACAAGAAAAAGTTGGTGATGATTTCGCACCAGGCAACCGACTGAGTATTTGGATGCGCTATAACGGTGACATCACCGACGACGATAACCACCACGCCGCCGCACTGGGGTATATCTCTGATAGCACGCTGTTGTCGAATGCCACCGCGCTTGAGCCGGATCGTCATGTACAAATGGCCAGCTTAGATCATTCCATGTGGATATTTGAACCTTTTCGTGTCGACGATTGGCTGTTGTATGACCAATGGTCTCCGGCGGCTGGCGCGGGCCGCGGATTCGCGATGGGAAGGTTTTTCACTAGCGACGGAAAACTCGTAGCTATGGCTACCCAGGAAGGCCTAGTCCGGGATCATCGGTAATAGCACACGTGCTCGCATATCAATGTGTATTCACACGTATACTTGATTGCGTTAAAATATCTGGGCATTTTCCCGCCCGGAGTTCATATGACTCCGTCGTGCGAGTACTGAATACTTACCACACGGTTGTACTCCCCACGCCGTTGAACCGGCATAAACAATGCTGTTGAAAGGATTGACATGGCAGGCCATTCGAAATGGGCAAATAACAAGCATAAAAAGGCTGCCAACGACGCCAAACGCGGCAAAGAATTCGCGAAATTGGTTAAGAATATCGAAGTTGCGGCGCGTAATGGTGGCGGTGACCCGGCAGCGAACCCGACGTTGGATGACATGATCAAGAAGGCCAAGAAGGCCTCGGTTCCAGCCGACAATATTGAACGTGCGCGAAAGCGTGGTTCGGGTGAAGAGGCTGGCGGTGCTGACTGGCAAGCAATCATGTACGAAGGCTATGCCCCGAATGGTGTAGCGATGCTGATTGAATGCTTGACGGACAACAAGAATCGTGCTGCCACCGATGTACGTACCGCAATGAGTAAAAACGGCGGTAACTTGGGTGAATCAGGTTCTGTGGCTTATATGTTTAGCCGCACCGGCTACGTGCTGGTGGAAAAGAAAGGCGAACTCACCGAAGACGACCTTTTGATGGCAGTCTTGGACGCGGGCGCTGAAGAGGTCAAAGACCAGGGCGAAAAGTTTGAAATCATTTGCCAGCCAACCGACGTTCCTGCAGTGAGAAAAGCACTGGAAGAAGCCGAGATTGAGGTTGATGATTCGGATCAGGATTTTCGGGCTTCGGTGGACGTACCACTTGGTGTCGAGGGCGCCAAGAAAGTGTTCAAACTGATCGATGCACTAGAAGACGTCGATGATGTGCAGGATGTTTATACCAACATGACTGTATCGGACGAGGTCTTGGAAGAGCTCAACGCTTAGCTCGAGATGAATCTCGAAGGGCTGCGCGTGATGGGGATTGACCCCGGCCTGACACGCTGCGGGTTATCTGTCGTACAGTCCGGTAAGGGGCGCGCGATATATCCAGTTTCCGTCGGGGTGATTAGGACGCCCAGTGATGCCCCCTTGACGGAACGCTTATTGCGCATTTCTCACGCTGTGCACGAGTGGATGGAAGACTACCAGCCTGACGTCGTCGCGATCGAGCGGTTATTTGAGCGTGGCAATGTGTCTACGGTGATGCATACTGCGCACGCAGCCGGAGTGCTGATGTTAGCGGCAGCAGAACGCGGACTGCCAGTGGATATGTACACGCCATCCGAGGTGAAAAAAGCTATTAGCGGTAATGGCCGGGCAGACAAGAAACAAATGACCGCTATGGTCACAAGGATTTTAGGGTTATCCGAGCCACCGAAACCCGCCGATGCAGCTGACGCATTAGCCTTAGCAATTTGTCATTGTTGGCGTGCTCCCGCATTGGCTCAGCAAAGACAACTGCTCAATAAGTCGCTTAAGAAAGGCTCCTAGTTTATGATCGCCTCGTTACGCGGGACTGTGATTGATGTTGGCCTTAATGCCGCGGTTGTGGAATGCGCAGGCGTTGGCTACCGCGTTATTGCGACACCGCGCACATTGGGAATTTTGCGTCGTGGTGAAGAAGCATTCATCTTGACCACGCTGGCGGTAAAAGAAGATTCCATGACACTCTATGGGTTTCTTGATGCCAATGACCAAGAAATGTTTACTGTTTTGCAGAGCGTGTCTGGTTTTGGTCCGAAACTAGCGATGACGTCCCTGGCGGTCATGAACGCACAAGAACTTGCAATTGCGATTGCTGCAGGAGAGGCCAAAACTCTGCAACGTATACCGGGTATTGGCAAACGTGTCGCCGAGCGTTTAATCGTGGAACTCAAAGACAAGGTTGCGCAGTGGCAACCAACGAACGCAGAGGCTGATTCCGCAGCAATAGACGATGGAGTAGGCCGCGTTGTTGGCCAGCCCTCCGCAGCGGTATCGGAACAGGTAGTTGCGGCATTAATCGGACTTGGTTTCGGCGAGAAGCAAGCTACTGGGGCGGTGGATAAGGTGCTTGCGCAACAGCCAGATGCAGATACATCCGTTGTCTTGCGCGGTGCTTTGGCAGAATTGGGACCCAAGAAATAACGCTGGATAGAGCTGGTAGAAATGTCAGATTTGGAACGAACCGAATTCGAACTGCCGAAAGATTATGCAGCCACCGCCGGGGGTCGTGTATCTGGGATCCAGAATGCTGGCGGTAGACCAATTGATGCTGACGTTGATCCTCAGCGGCAGATTGGCGAACAGGATTTTGAACGTAGTTTACGCCCGAAAAATCTGCAGGAATTCATTGGGCAGCCAAAAGTGCGGCAGCAGCTTTCCCTGGTTTTGGAAGGCGCGCGGGGTCGTAATGTCACTCCGGATCACGTGTTGCTCTCCGGCCCGCCGGGGCTGGGCAAGACGACAATGGCGATGATTATCGCCGGTGAACTCGGTTCTAGCTTACGCATGACTTCTGGGCCGGCCTTAGAGCGTGCGGGCGATTTGGCCGCGATGTTGTCGAACCTCATTGAAGGAGACGTGCTGTTTATCGATGAGATTCATCGCATGGCACGGTCGGCGGAAGAGATGCTGTATATGGCCATGGAGGATTTCCGTATCGACGTCATTGTCGGTAAGGGCCCTGGAGCAACCTCGATCCCGTTGGAAATTCCACCATTCACCCTGGTTGGCGCCACTACACGCGCAGGAATGCTGACGGGGCCGTTGCGTGATCGCTTCGGTTTCAATGCGCAGATGGAGTTTTATGACACCGAAGATTTGACAGAAGTTATCGAACGGACGGCGAAAATATTGCACGTTGATATTGACCACGATGCCGCCGTTGAGATTGGTTCGCGTTCCAGGGGAACACCGCGCATCGCCAATAGGCTTTTGCGCAGGGTGCGAGACTTTGCCGACGTGCATGGTCCGGGCAAGATTGATCTCCGCTCTGCTCAGGGAGCGTTAGATGTTTTCGATGTCGATGAACTTGGGCTTGACCGGTTAGACCGGGCTGTGCTCTCGGCATTGGTTAAGGGGCATGGAGGTGGACCTGTGGGGGTCAACACCCTGGCGGTAGCAGTCGGAGAAGAATCCGCAACGGTAGAAGAAGTATGTGAGCCTTACTTGGTCCGAGCCGGTTTACTGGCGCGAACTGGCAGGGGAAGGGTTGCTACTGCACGGGCCTGGCGCCACCTGGGGTTGGAAGCGCCGGAAAATGCGCCTGGGCAATACGAAAACTAGTGCCACTATCCGTCGGCGTGCTTGATATTTTTCATCAACTCCGACGACTCAACGGGTTATGGAATAGCTACTAAGTAGCATTGCCTTAACCGCGTCTGGCACACTATGGGGCATGGATATTGTTCTCATTATTGCTCTATTGGCCTTGTTCTTGTTGCCATCATTTTTCATGATGCGCAAGCAACGGAAACAGCAGGAAGAACTGCGCAGTTTTCAGCAGGCGTTGAGCCCGGGCGATCGAGTGATTACTGCCGGTGGCATCCATTTGGTATTGACAGATATTGGCGAAACCACTGTTACAGGAGAAATCGCTGCTGGCGTCGAGGTCACCATGGAAAAGATCGCCATTTTGCGTCCCGCGGATCAGGTAAGCCCGGCGCAGAACGCTCCAATCCACCCGGAACAGATGCACGATGATGCCACAGAAGCACGGGGTGGCGGGGGAATTCCACAACACCCAGAAAATGATGATCGTAATAACTAAAGACTGACTGCGGTGGGCATGTGCGCATTCGCAGGTTTAATAATCGCTTTCAGGAGAAACTCCCTTGCCGGAACCAAATACTAAGGCTAATCGTGGCGGCAATTCCCGCACGTGGCCTGCCAAAGCAATCGCCTGGTTCATCGTCATCACAGTGGCGCTATTTTCCCTTATTTTGTTTACGGGTGATAGACACGCAACACCCCGTTTAGGCATTGATCTGCAGGGCGGAACTCGCGTCACGCTCGTCCCGCAGGGGGACGAACCGACCCAGGACCAGCTGGATCAAGCGCGCGCAATTTTGGAACAGCGTGTCAACGGCATGGGCGTTTCTGGCGCGCAAGTCGTTACCGACGGCAACACGCTGGTGATTACTGTGCCAGGAGAAGACACAGCCCAAGCCCGAGCAGTGGGGCAGACTTCGCAGCTGCTGTTCCGTCCAGTTGCGCAGCAACCGGCTCCCGACCCGACGGAGCTGACTGACACCCTCGGAGATATGGCCAACCGCTGGGTGGAGTACGGTTTGCTCGAGAAGCAAGACGCAGAAGAAACCATTAATCAGCTCTTCGCTGCTTTTGAAGAGCAAGCTGATGACGCAGCCGCTGCAGGTCTGGGGGAGAAGCCAAAAATTACCGCCTCTGTCAAGCCGGAGCCGGAAAATTCTCTGGAACAGGCCGAACGCCGAGACGAAATTACCGAGATGCTGATTGCAGATCGGCAGTCGGAAGATCCAACGACGCAAACCGCTGCCAGTGCGTTGCTGACCTGTGAAGGTGACGTGGATCCACTATCCGGTGCTGATGATCCGGCTCGACCATTGGTGACGTGCGATTATGAGCAGGGCCAACCGTATCTGTTGCAGCCTGCGCCATTGCTTAACGGGATCACTGACCCCAAAGGTCCACGTTTGACGGGTAACGAGATTGATACGGATCGACCGATCAACGGTGGTTTTAACCAGCACAGTGGTCAGATGGAAATTTCATTTGCGTTCAAGACTGGATCTGGTCCGTCCGGTGCGCAAACCTGGGCTGATTTGACGGAGGAATATCTGCAGCAGCAAATTGCGATTACGCTCGACTCCAATGTGATTTCCGCGCCTGTGATTCAAGGCGTCACGCCGTATGGTTCGACGACCTCGATCACCGGGCAATTCAGCCAAGAAGAAGCCCAAGAACTAGCAAATAATCTGCGCTACGGTGCTCTGCCTCTGTCATTCGTTGGAGAAGACGGCACTCCAGGCGGTACGGCGGAGACGGTTCCGCCTTCATTGGGGCAGGCCGCGCTGAAGGCTGGACTCATTGCTGGCCTGGTGGGCCTGGCGCTGATCGCCGTCTACGTTTTCTACTATTACCGCTTGTTAGCGCTGGTGTCACTAGTGTCTCTTGCTGCAGCAGGTGTTATTACTTATGCAGCGATTGTTTTGCTGGGCCGTTGGATCGGCTATTCCTTGGACCTATCTGGAATTGCTGGATTGATCATCGGTATCGCCACCGCAGCTGACTCTTTTGTGGTGTTGTATGAGCGTATTAAAGACGAACTGTTGCAAGGGCGTACTTTCCGTTCGGCAGCACCACGTGCTTGGGAACGTGCTAAGCGGACCATTGTGACCGGTAACGTTGTCACGCTCATCGGTTCTGTGGTGGTCTATTTCCTTGCAGTCGGCGATGTCAAAGGATTCGCGTTTACCCTAGGAATCACGACAGTATTTGATATCGTCGTATCCTTCCTGGTCACCGCACCATTGATGATCATGGCTGCGCGAAAGCCGTTCTGGGCAAAACCACAAGTCAACGGACTGGGCAAGGTATTTGACTTGGTCGAAGAGCGTCGTGCAGAAGCCGAAGTTGCGGATGAGGAGAAAATCCATGGCTAAACAATCTCTTGTCAACCGTTTGACCACCGGTGATGGGGGCATCGACTTCATTGGTCGGAGTAAACTTTTCTACCTCACTACAGCGGCATTCATTCTGATCAGCCTAGCGTCGATGTTGTTTCGTGGATTCTCCATGTCAATCGACTTCGAGGGTGGAACACGGATGACGATGCCTGCTGGTGATCTGGTCGCTGAGGAAGTAGAAGAGACGTTCGTCGAGGCAACCGACGTAGAACCTGAAATCACTCAAATCGTCGGTTCCGGTGATTCTGAGACCCTCGAGATTACCGCTGAACACCTGTCGCAACCGCAAATTGATGCAGCTCGTTTGGCGATCTACGAAGAGCATCAACCCATAGACCACACTGGTGCGCCGTCGCCGGATGCCATCGGTGATTCCACAGTGTCGGAATCCTGGGGCGATACCATTACACAGCGCATGTTGTTGTCCATGGTTGTTTTCTTGGTTTTCGCAACCATCTATGTTGCCTTCCGTTTGCAAAAATACATGGCACTCGCAGCAATGGGCGCACTTATTGTCGACGGTATTGTCATTGCTGGCATTTATTCGCTGTTTGGTTTTGAGGTCTCGCCAGCAGTGATCATTGGTTTGCTTACCGTATTGACGTTCTCCATCTACGACACCGTCATTGTTTTTGATAAGGTGAATGAAAACACAGAAGGCATTACCGCTTCTCGACGCGCTACCTACGGTGAAGAAGCTAATCGCGCGATTAATCAGACGGTGATGCGCTCGATTTCGACGTCTGTTATTTCCGCGCTGCCGATTATCGCACTGTTCGCCGTTGCGGTCTGGTTGATGGGAATTGGCACTTTGCGTGATCTGGCGCTCGTTCAATTAATTGGTGTCATCGAAGGTATTTTCTCCTCAATTTTCTTGGCGACGCCATTGTTGGTCTCAATTGTTAATCGAAGCAAGAAGATCAAAAAACACAACCAAGAAGTCTCAGAATACCGTGCTCGCGGTGATTTCGAGGGTGTCTCAGCGGAAAACGATAATGACATCGAACATCGGACCATTGCATCTCCGGAAACGACTGCGGTTGCGGCACCAGCAGGCGAAACTTTTCAAAGCCCGCACAGTTCAGGGGGAAGCACCTGGAGGCCCGAGTAACGCGCGTTGCCACGCCCCTCGTCTAAGATTGAAGGGCACGTCTGCGGACGTGCCCGCAGTCAGGCAGCAGCCCGAGACCATTGCAAAGATGAGGACCACTAGGCTATGACCGTTCTCCATGATTTGGACGTAAGACACCGCAGGCGCACCAACAAGCCATCGCTAATCCGTCGGGTTGGGGTCTACGCGGCGAGTCTGAGTTTGGTCGGCGTCTTGGTGGCGTGTGTTGATGAACCGACTCCTGAGGCTGAAGATCACCCAGGTTGGATTAGCACGGTCGCTGACGGGGAACAGGAACTGAACTACCAGTCCTCGTCTCCACTGACGACGACCAATGCGGGCTCCATTACCGGTAGCTCGACGGCAGCGCAGCAACTGTCGGCACGTCTTTATCCGGGTGTCTACGTGCCAGGGCCACACGGGCAGCTGATTCAGAATAGTGATTTGATCAGTGTACGGTTTTTACCTGGTATTGATCCTCAGGTCATTTACACGATTTCCGAGGATGCGCAGTATTCCGATGGGGCTCCGATAACGTGCACGGATTTTTTGCTGGCCTATACTGCGGGCGTTATGCCGGAGCTTTTTGCATCACAGTTGCCATTGATGCAACATATTGATGAATTTGAGTGCCAGCCGGGGGCCGCACGGTTTTCCGTAAGGTTCCAGGAAGGCGCAGGTAAGCGCTGGCGTGAGCTTTTCTCGCCGGGCACCCTGCTACCTGCACACGCGATCGCCTCCCGGGCAGGTATGTCGCTTACTGAGTTGCATCAGGCTTTAGAAGACCGCGACGTTGAGAAGTTGTCTGAACCGGCCAGAATTTGGTCCGAGGCTTTCGCCTTGGATAACTTCGATTCCTTACTGCAAGTATCTGCCGGCCCATTTCTGTTGGATCACGTGAGCGATGACGGGGCAGCGATTCTGGTCCGCAATGAAGCTTATTATGGTGACGATGCAAGGCTCGCGAGCCTCGCGGTTTGGCCTGCTCGTGCTGATTCAGGGAAGTTGTTGGAACAAGACTCGCTGGATATCGCGGATATTAGCCAGGTGAACCCTGAGTGGTTGGATCGTAATGCTGCTGGAGCTAATTTCACAATTCAACCTCAGGTCGGAGAACTCACGGATGCGTTGTTGTTGTCCGAAACCGGAGTATTTGCAGAAGCAGGCAGTCGTCAAGCGTTTGCGGCATGTATCGACCAAGCTGCGGTAGCAGAGACGTCGTCAAGAGTCTCCGGTGTTGAGGTTGGGCCCGTGCTGTGGCAAAGCATTGAGCACGAGGATCCGGTGCGGCATCATCTGCAGGATATTTCGGAATCGCATGTGGGCGTGGATATTGCCAAGGCGCGCGAATTAGAAGGACAAACCATCCGCGTAGGCTACCGTGGGCAGGATAAACGCTTGGCAGCCATGGTAGAAATCATTGCGAAGCGCTGCCGGGAAGCCGGAATTGAGGTCGTAGATGCGGCACAGGCAGAAACCACAGCACAAGATTTGTATATTGATGACGTGAACACCGCAGTAGGTGGCTCTGTAGTGGAAGACTCTGAGGAGGAAGCTACCAAGCAATCCGAGGGGGATCAGCCTGGTGAAAGTCGCAAAATCGATGCCTACCTGGGTGCGGTATATCCACCAAATCTCGATGCGCGAGCAGCAGTACACATTTCGGGGATTGATGCTCTGCGTCGAGCTGAATCCATGATGTGGGAAGAAGTCTCTACGATTCCGTTGGCAGCCCAGCCACGCGTTTTTGTGATCAACCGCGATGTCACAAGTGCTGTGCCTTATACTGGGGAATCGGCGATCGGGTGGAATATGGATCGCTGGCAGAAAACCAGATAGTCGGGGCAGTGCATTAACTAACCCGTCAATACACCGTCAATAAGCCGTCAATACGAAATCCAACATTGGGAATTGAGACTGTGACTGAACTTGTTAGAACAACCACTCTCGTCGACGCGCAAAACGTATTGGATAACAAGATGCGACGTGTTAAAGACTTCCCACAACCTGGGATTGTTTTTGAGGATCTCACGCCAGTGCTTGCGGATCCACAATCTTTTGCCATGTTGGTTGATGCATTAGCCGAAGAGTGTGCGGCCGCTGGCGCAGAGATTATCGGGGGTTTGGATGCTCGCGGGTTTTTATTAGGTTCCGCTGTTGCATATAAGCTCGGGCTGGGGATTTTGGCGATCCGGAAAAAGGGGAAGCTGCCGCCCCCAGTCCATAGTCAGGATTACAACTTGGAATATGGTAATGCTGCGCTGGAGGTGCCCGCAGACGGGATCGATTTAGACGGCAAAAACGTCGCGCTTGTCGACGATATCCTCGCCACCGGTGGCACCCTTGGAGCAGCTAAAAAATTGCTGGCTAGCTGCGGTGCAAATATTGTCGCAAACGTCGTTATTTTGGAAATTCCTGGTCTCGATGGGCGCAAGATGCTCGGCGACGATAATCTGGTGGTCATCTATCCAAATTCGGCACGCTAGACCGCGGAGATATAACTATGACGGACAATAAAGCAGCGAAACGATCTTCCCCCAGCGTGCGCAGCATGTCCGCACGGTTGGCACGGTCTCTCACTTCCGGGAAAGTAAAGATTAAACCTGTTCTTGAACCACTGATGTCTATCCACCGGGAGTTTCACCCGAAGGCAGATGCGGACGTTATTAACCGTGCGTATCAGACGGCAGAACGCCTACACGAAGGCGTTACACGGAATTCGGGTGATCCGTATATCACGCATCCGCTAGCGGTAGCTACAATTGCTGCAGAGATTGGTATGGACACCACCACAGTGGTAGCTGCTTTATTGCACGATACGGTCGAAGATACCGATTATTCGTTGGATGATCTCACCCGCGATTTCGGCGGGGAGGTTGCTCGGTTGGTCGACGGGGTAACCAAGCTAGACAAATTAGCTTTTGGCAGCGGTGCTGAGGCGGAAACGATCCGCAAAATGATTGTTGCGATGTCGCGGGATCCACGCGTGTTGGTCATTAAGGTTTCGGACCGGCTGCACAATATGCGCACGATGCGTTTCTTGCCGCCAGAAAAGCAAGCGAAAAAGGCTCGCGAAACATTGGAAATCATTGCTCCTTTGGCACATCGTTTGGGCATGGCCTCGGTGAAATGGGAATTGGAAGATCTTGCCTTTGCCATTTTGTACCCCAAAAAGTATGACGAGATCGTGCGGATGATTGCCGATCGGGCTCCGCAGCGTGATCGTATGTTGGCCGAGATTACCGCTGAAGTTACATCAACACTGAAAGACAACGGCATTGAAGCCGAGGTACGAGGTCGCCCAAAACATTATTGGTCGATCTATCAGAAGATGATCGTGCGTGGTCGAGATTTTGCTGAAATCTTCGATTTAGTGGGCATTCGGATTTTGGTCAATGATGTCAACAGCTGTTATGCAGCCATTGGTGTCGTCCACGGCCTTTATTCTGCTTTGCCGGGGCGTTTCAAAGACTATATCGCCCAGCCTCGTTATGGCGTGTATCAGTCGCTGCACACCACAGTGATTTCGGGTAGTGGCAAACCTTTGGAAGTCCAAGTTCGGACCCACGAGATGCATCATAATGCGGAATATGGCGTGGCTGCTCACTGGCGTTATAAAGAGTTGAAGGGTAAAAATAGCGAAAAAGATGCCGAGGTCGATCAAATGGCGTGGATGCGCCAGCTGCTTGATTGGCAAAAGGAAGCTGCTGATCCCAACGAGTTTCTCGATTCGTTGCGCTATGATCTCACGTCCAACCAGATTTTTGCGTTTACGCCGAAAGGCGACGTGATTACGCTACCGGCTGGATCCACCCCGGTTGATTTCGCTTATACCGTGCACACAGAAGTGGGTCACCGCTGCATCGGCGCTAAAGTCAATGGCAAGCTCGTGGCGTTGGAATCCAAGCTTAATTCTGGTGATCGGGTAGAGATATTCACCTCCAAAGACCCGAATGCTGGACCGTCACGCGACTGGCAGCATTTCGTCGTTTCGCCGCGGGCTCGCGCAAATATTCGTCAGTGGTTTGCGAAAGAAATGCGCGAGGTGCATCTGGAAGCTGGTAGGGATGCCCTAGCGGCGGAGATTCAGCGGGGCGGGTTGCCACTGCACAGGTTGTTTACGACGTCTTCGATGAAGCAGGTGGCCACCCAACTGCACTACCCGGATATCGATGCGCTATACACTGCGATTGGTGCTGGCCATGTGTCGGCGAAACACGTGACGAACCAGTTGATGGCCATGTTCGGCGACCAAGAAGATGCTGTGGATGCCTTGGCAGACCGCGCGCCGTGGAGCCAGCTGCTGGAATCGAAACAGCAAGCCGCTGGGCAGGAAAAAAGTGGTAGTGCGATTCTGGTCGAGGGTAACCCTGATGTGATGGCGAAGATCGCGAAGTGTTGCCAGCCGGTGCCTGGTGATGAGATTTTCGGTTTCGTGACTCGGGGTGGAGGCGTTTCCGTGCACCGGGCAGATTGTACGAATGCCATGAAGCTGCGTGATGAGCCCGAACGGGTGCTCGAGGTTGCTTGGGCCAACAATGTGGATACAGAAGGAGCATTCAGCGCGACTTTGCAGCTGGAGGCTTTGGACCGGCAGGGACTTTTGTACGAGCTGACCGGGATTTTCCAGCAGTCAAGTTTGTCGGTGTTGTCGATGAATTCGCAGTGCTCGGAAGATCACGTCGCTACCGTACGCTTTACCTTTACCGTATCCGGGAGCAAACAGCTTGGTGCGTTGATGAATACATTGCGAAATACGGAGGGTGTATTCGACGTTTACCGTGTGACTGCGTAGTAACCGCTGCCTGGCGAATGCTACGTCTCCAAGCTCTTGGCAACTACGAAGTACTACGGGAACTCAGGTGGTGAAACCACATCAGTTTTCATCGATGACATCGAACCATAACCGAAGTCGTGGGCCTGGTTCTGAGGCGAGGAAATTTGAGGTAGCCGTCATCGACTTGTCGTGTTCCACGGGATTCCCAGTTTCGGCGCCACAATCTCGCACCTTTGTTGCAACGAAAGATTCTCTGTCAGGGTGCGGTCCTCTACAAGCCGGCTAACGCGGTCCTTGGCATCCTGATCGAATTTCTTGAGCATAGTCCAGATTTTCCTTCTGCTCAAACTGAACACAACCTGGGGCACTTCACAAAACCTGGGGTACTTCATTTGCCCCTTGCATATGAGGCATCGTGGTCTGTTTCGTGTCATTGAAAAGCACACCAGCAAGCTGCTAGCACATGTAGGTGCCGTTCTGGGGTAGTGAACGAAAATGGACCAGAAAAAGGTAGTGAAGCATACGTAAACTGCCCGGTAAGTAGCTCAAGCAATACTTACCGGGCAGATTGTTTTGACTTTGACTCGACAACCAGTTAGCGGGATTTAATAATCAGTCGCCGGTGAGTCTGAAGCTGGTTATCCTCGGTTCAGCAATTTCTTCAAGAAGTCCAAGTTCAGTTCGGAAGAGCCGCCAGTCTTCTCGTCTTTGTCGCTCTTGCTGGTTTTGTCAGACTCGTCTTTGTCGTTGCTAGACGAGGATCCCAAAAGTTTCCCGATGCTGAACTTTGAATCTTCCGTCTTGGTTTCCTGTGCTTCCTTGGTTGCTTCGGTTGCTTCTGCTTCCTTGGTTTCCTCTGCTTCCTTGGTTACCTGTGCTTCCTTGGTTTCCTGTGCTTCGTCAGCAAAAGCTGGTGTGGCGGTCAACATGGTGGTTGCTAGTGCGAAAGCGCTAGCTCCAGCGAGTACTGACTTGCGTGGGAAGGATTTCATTGTTCCTAGTCCTTTCGGATTGAAGTTGCGTAGGGCACAACCAGGATAACTTAGCAATGGGTATCCTTGCAACGGTTTATCTTAAAGGACATTAGGTGCTCAGGAACCCTGTACGATAGCTTTTTTAATCCGTACTTCTTCGGCAGGTGAACCATCACCGGAGCCGCTTTCCGTACCAGCTTCCGCGACGCTGTCCAGGGTTTTCAGGCCCTTATCGTCGATTTGTCCGAAGTAGGTGTAGTTGGCCTGCAGTGGTGAGTCTTCGTAGTTCAAGAAGAACTGCGAACCATTGGTGTCTGCACCTGCATTGGCCATTGCGATGGACCCGCGTGGGTAGATGACCTGACTGGATGCTGCTTCGTCGCCAAGCTCATCTGTGGGGTATTCGTTTGCGAACTGGAAACCTGGTCCACCGGAGCCCTGACCGGTCGGGTCTCCGCACTGCAGCACGTGGATTCCTTCGGTGGTCAGACGGTGGCAAACGGTGTCGTCGTAATAACCGGCGCTCGCTAGATGCTCGATTGCGTTTACCGTGCATGGAGCGACTTCGCGGTCTAGTTCCATACCGATGTCACCTTGGGAGGTCTCCAGGGTGACAGTGACATTTCCGCGGGCAGAGACATTATCTGTTTTGGGTAGACCGGCATCGTCTGTAGCAGTCTCACCTTTGTGTTCGTTATAAGTACAAGTGACAGTTTTTGGAAGCTGCTCGCTACGCTCCAGTGCAAGTGCCTCTGCCTCTGGAGTGGTGGTTTGTTCCTCGGCTGTAAGGTCTGCGTCATCGCCATCACGAGTTGCCAATAGCCAGATGCCACCGACGAGTACGACAATCGCCAGAGCTGCGACTGCGGCGACTCCGACTGGGCGCGATTTTTCTTTTCGTTCGCGCGATTTCAAGGACTTTTCGAGTTTGTCGAGCGCCTCGGCACCTCGTTGTTTGTTGCTGTGTTGTGTATCCACTGTTGAACTTTCTAGTAGCGGTAATTGTGCTCAGGGGCCTGCCGAGTCAAAACCGTTGAAGACCCGGGCATGAGTACAGATGGTATAGCGGTCTGTGCGGAATTTTAACAGTGTCTGGTGTGAACTCGTGATTATGCTTTAGTGGCAGCGTGGGGTCTATGCCATTATCATGGCGGCCATGGCTATTACTAAATTCCAAGATCAAGAAACCGCAACCGTTGGTGACTTGCCAAAAGTTGGCGACAAGCTGCCTGACTTCACCATCGTTGGTTCTGACCTGAAAGAGTTCTCCCCAGCTGATTTTTCCGGCAAGAAGCTCGTACTCAATATCTTCCCGTCCTTGGACACCGGTGTGTGCGCTGCTTCTGTACGCCGTTTTAACGAAGAAGCAACGAAGCTTGACGACGCCGTGGTGCTGGGTATTTCCGCTGACTTGCCGATGGCGCACGGTCGATTCACCGATGCTGAAGGCATCGACAACGTGAAGACGGGTTCGGTGTTCCGGTCCAGTTTTGGGCAGGACTATGGCGTGCAGCTCGATGGGTCGCCGCTGAAGGGTTTGCTGGCGCGTACTGTTATCGTGACCGATGCTGATCACACGATTACTCACGTGGAGCTGGTCGACGAAATCACCACCGAGCCAAATTATGACGCTGCATTGGAAGCGCTGCAGAACTAACTATGATTTGTCGTTAACCGCTGCCTACTGACTGTTGGTGAGATATGTAGAATCCGGACATGGAGATTTCCGGATTCGCTGCAGGCCCCTATCAAACCAATTGTTATATCGTTTCCGAAAACGGACACGCGATTGTGGTTGATCCGGGAATGCACTCTTTTGACCGTGTCGTTGTTGCAACACAGTCGTTGCAACTCGATGCGGTTTTTCTTACCCATGGGCATTTTGACCATACACGGTGTGCTGGCGATTTAGCCAGAGAATTTGATATCCCAGTTTATATCCATGCTGCCGATGAATTGTGGCTTGGTGATATGTCGGCGCTGCCACAACAAATGCAGGCACTTTTCGACGTTGCCAATATGGTTCCGATTGCTGATCTGCGTACTATCGGTAGCGCTGAAGCTTGTACCGCTGATAACGTGCGTGATGAACTCGGCACGATAGAATTTTTGGGGCGCGAGTTTTTTGTGTTGCATGCACCAGGGCATTCGCCTGGTTGTGTGATGCTGGGTAGTGACAACATTCTGTTTTCTGGTGATGTTTTATTCCGGGGTGCGGTTGGGCGCACGGATTTGCCGTTTTCTGACCCGCAAGCGATGAATACCTCATTGCGGGAGGTCGTCCTGAACCTGCCGGATGATCTGCATGTGCTACCTGGTCACGGACCAGCCACGACCATGAAGCATGAGAAATCTACCAATCCATTCCTGGCACAGTTAAGGGGCTAAACTGGTTTGCCGTGAGTACTTCGAAATTCAAAGCAGCAGCCCCGAAGGGCGTTCCGGACTATATCCCGCCGCAGTCAGCGACGTTTGTGAAAGTGCGCGATACGTTAGTGCATCACGCGCGGCTTGCGGGATTTGAGCACATTGAGCTTCCGATTTTTGAAGACACCCAGTTGTTCGCTCGCGGTGTGGGCGAATCCACGGACGTTGTTTCTAAGGAAATGTATACATTCGCCGATCGAGGCGACCGTTCTGTGACATTGCGCCCGGAGGGTACCGCCGGTGTTGTGCGTGCGGTCATCCAGCATGGAATTGACCGTGGCCCCCTGCCCGCGAAATTAGTCTATAACGGTCCGTTTTTCCGTTATGAACGCCCGCAAGCAGGCCGCTACCGGCAGCTGCAGCAGGTTGGCGTTGAAGCGATTGGCGTGGATGATCCAGCGCTTGATGCTGAGGTTATTGCTATTGCCGATCGTGCCTATAAAGCACTGGGGTTGCGTGGATACCGGCTGGAGATCACCAGCCTAGGGGATCACAATTGTCGTCCGGCATATCGGGAGAAATTGCAAGAATTTTTGTTCCAGCTTGATCTCGATGATGAGACCCGCAAGCGCGCAGAAATTAATCCTTTGCGAGTTTTGGACGATAAACGCGAGGAAGTCCAGCGTCAGCTTGTCGATGCACCGTTGATGATTGATCACCTCAATGATGAGTGCCGCGCGCATTTTGATGCGGTGACCGGCTACTTGGATGATATGGGCATCGACTACACGATTAACCCGCGTATGGTTCGGGGATTGGATTACTATACGAAGACGTGTTTCGAGTTCGTCCACGATGGTTTGGGTGCACAATCGGGTATCGGCGGCGGTGGACGCTATGATGGCCTGATGGCGCAGCTTGGCGGTCAGGAATTGTCGGGCATTGGATTTGGCCTCGGCGTGGATCGCGCACTCTTGGCTTTGGAAGCGGAAGGTATCACGCTGGAAGGTACTGAGCAACGGGTGGAAGTCTTTGGCGTCCCGCTTGGTGAAACGGCAGGCACCCGAATGCCAATCGTGCTGAACTCTTTGCGGCAGATCGGCATTTCTGCGGATATGGCATTTGGCGGCAAGGGCATGAAGGGCGCTATGAAAGCGGCCAACCGGTCTGGAGCAGCATATGCGCTGGTCCTGGGGGAGTCCGAGCTTGCCGACGGTGTTGTGGCTGTCAAAGATCTGGCAGCGCACGAGCAAACCGACGTTCCAGCATCTGAGCTGGAACAGTGGCTGTTAAACAAACTGCGCTAGCATTCCACCTGGCTGACGGTAAAACCGAGGGTTTTCGCAAGGCCGCCGATGGATGTCTCCTTGTATTTTGAGAGCATATCGCGGCCGGTTTCGGCCATGGTCTCAATGGCGTTGTCGAGCGTGACGTGGTGAGTACCTTCACCGATCTTAGCAAGTCGGGCAGCGTTGATTGCTTTGACTCCACCAATCGCGTTGCGCTCGATGCATGGAATCTGCACTAGTCCACCAACCGGGTCGCAGGTTAAGCCGAGGTTATGCTCAAGCGCAATTTCTGCTGCGTTTTCTATCTGGGCGGGGCTGCAGCCAAACAAGTGCGCCATTCCGGCAGCCGCCATCGCCGACGCAGAGCCTACTTCGCCTTGGCAACCGACTTCTGCGCCGGAAATAGATGCATTCTGCTTGATGATCATGCCGATTGCGCCGGCAGTCAGCAGATAGCGCCGAGCAGATTCGTGGGTGAAGTGTGGCTGGAAGTCGCGGGCATAGTGCAATACCGCCGGGATGATGCCACAGGCGCCGTTGGTGGGCGCAGTGATCACGCGGCCACCGGCTGCGTTTTGTTCGTTCACTGCCAACGCATAGAGGTTTACCCAGTCCATTGCATGAAATCCGTGCGAGGTATCGTGGCCGCCGTCGAGAAGTTGTTGATAGACCTGGTGTGCACGCCGAGGCACGTGCAGTCCACCGGGTAGGTGACCTTTGGCTGCGATGCCTTCGGTGACACAGGAACGCATTACTTTCCATACGGTGAACAGGTGGTCATTGACAAAGTCTATGCCGCCGTCGTTGTGGTGGAGTACCTTTTCATTCGCCTCGACGAGTTGCCAGATCTCTAAGCCCGATTCTTCGCACATACGCAGAAGTTCTTCACCGGAGCTAAAAGGATAGGGTACCTCTGATTCGCCATCTACCGCTGCCATACCGGCGGGTACTTCATCGTCTTTTTCCACTTCGGCATCGAGTTCTTTGCGGGAGAGGATAAACCCGCCGCCGACTGAGAAATATTCGGTGCCGTCGGCTACACATTCGCCCTTGTTATCCCAGGCGCTGAATACAACGGCATTGGGGTGCTGAGGTAGCGGCTCGTTAATGAATTCAAGTTCGTAGTGTATTTCGCCATCTGGGCCCTGTGCAGTGCCCGTCGCTGGGATGGGGTGATCTGCGCGTGGCTCGGCATCAAGGGGGACGTCGAGCGGATCCCAACCAACTAGGCCCAAGATAACAGCGCGGTCACTAGCGTGACCCCGGCCAGTGGCAGCGAGGGATCCTCGTAGCTGGGCCTTCACACGGTGTGGGGTGGCCGGGAGGGAATTGACGAAGGTTTTCGCCGCGCGCATGGGGCCGACCGTGTGCGAGGATGACGGGCCAATCCCGATCGAAAATATATCAGTCACGCTAATAGTCATAGAAGTGCTCCTTTTCCTTATCGCTCCCCAAAAGCAGGAGGGTCTTGGAGTGATCAGGACGACGCTTGTTTGTTCAACAATTTGCTGGGAATGCTTCCCTAGTCTACGTGCCAACGTTGTGGGCTAGCTAGGGTATTTGGGCAACACGGTACTAGCTCGGCAAAAAATTAAAGCACCGCCTCGCCTGAAAGACACTCCCAGGCCGCACCTGCACGGGTTAAACTGCGGGGCTGAAACAATGTAGGATTGGGAACAGTTTCATTCAGGCTCAGTGCTGTCGGTCACGCTGTAATCCTGGCTTGCTGCATCTTTCGGCAGTGCGCCAGGCTGCTGCGCGGCTGGCGATATCTTTGGAGTATTACACGCACAAGAGCCACCCGACCCGCATGGAAGGATCTTCGATAATCGTGCTGCGCACACATTCAGCAGGCCAGCTTGGCAAAAATCTCGCAGGGGACTCGGTGACCCTCGCCGGATGGGTTGCCCGACGCCGTGACCATGGAGGCGTGATTTTCATTGATTTGCGGGATCACTCCGGGTACGTACAAGCTGTTTTCCGCGATTCGCAGGTTGCCGAGCAGGCCCACACTTTACGTTCGGAATACTGCATTGAGATCACAGGTGAGGTCGAGCCCCGCCCAGAAGGTTCGGAAAACCCGAACCTGGCTTCTGGTGAGATCGAGGTAAACGTCACCGAACTCAAGGTCTTGTCGACGTCGGAAGCATTGCCGTTTCAGGTAGAAGATGCCTCATCTACTGATGTGGGGGAAGAAGCACGTTTGCGTCACCGCTACCTCGATTTGCGCCGGGGAAAGCAGGCAGAAGCGCTGAAACTGCGTTCGCGCGCCAACCAGGCCGCACGCCGCGTGCTCGAGAAGCATGATTTCTTAGAAATCGAAACTCCAACACTGACTCGTTCGACGCCAGAAGGTGCACGTGACTTCGTTGTGCCAGCACGACTGAAGCCAGGTTCTTGGTACGCGCTTCCGCAGTCGCCGCAGTTGTTTAAGCAGTTGTTGATGGTCGCCGGCATGGAGCGGTATTACCAGATCGCGCGCTGTTACCGCGATGAAGATTTCCGAGCAGACCGGCAGCCGGAATTCACGCAGTTGGACGTCGAGATGTCGTTCGTTGATCAAGAAGACGTTATTGCACTGGGTGAGGAAATCGCTGCAGAGCTGTGGAGTCTCATCGGCTACGAAATTTCTCGTCCAATTCCGCGCATCACATACGCCGAGGCGATGCGGAAATACGGATCGGACAAACCAGATCTACGCTTCGATATTGAGATCACCGAGTGCGCCGAGTTTTTCCAGGATACGTCATTCCGCGTGTTCCAGAATGAGTATGTCGGAGCCGTCGTCGTGCGTGGCGGCGCTGACCAGCCGCGTCGACAGTTGGATGCGTGGCAGGAGTGGGCCAAGCAGCGTGGTGCTAAGGGCCTAGCCTATATTCTCGTTGGTGAAGACGGGACGTTGTCTGGTCCAGTGGCGAAAAACATTACCGATGCTGAGCGGGCTGGCATCGCAGAACACGTCGGAGCGCAACCGGGTGACTGCATTTTCTTCGCCGCCGGTGATGCTCGTTCCTCACGTGCCTTGCTGGGCGCAGCTCGTAATGAGATCGCGCGCAAGTTGGGTCTCATTAAGGACGGAGACTGGTCTTTCGTATGGGTCGTGGATGCCCCATTGTTCGAGCCAGCCGAGGCCGCTGTAGCCGATGGTGACGTTGCCTTGGGCGATTCTAAGTGGACCGCAGTACACCACGCGTTTACTTCACCAAAGCCGGAATGGATTGACACCTTCGACGAAAACCCAGGTGAGGCTACCGCATACGCATACGATTTGGTCTGCAACGGCAACGAAATCGGCGGCGGATCAATCCGTATCCATAACAAGGATGTGCAGGAACGCGTGTTCAATGTCATGGGTATCAGCGCAGCAGATGCTCAAGAGAAATTCGGGTTCCTGCTGGAGGCTATGAGCTACGGAGCACCACCACACGGCGGCATTGCTTTTGGGTGGGACCGTATCGTCTCTCTGCTTGGCGGCTATGATTCCATTCGCGACGTCATCGCCTTCCCTAAGTCCGGTGGCGGCGTCGACCCATTGACTGATGCACCCGCTCCGATTTCTGCTGCGCAGCGTAAAGAAACCGGGGTTGATGTCAAACCAAAGGCGAACAAAGCCGGTGGAAGAGCCACCGAGACCGACAAAGACAAATAGGTTTTCGACCCTATCATGCGTGAATCCAGCCTCTTATACACTCGGTATAAGAGGCTTGGGTTGACCACTTCATGGAGTGACAACAGTGCCTAGCCAGGAACAATTAGTAAGCATCGCCGAAGATCTTCTCTCGCACCGTTTCGGTGGCTCACAGCGGCTCGAAGAAGTGGAAGTGCTCGCAGGTTCTGGTGAATCTACGGTGCTGCGTGCTCGCGTAGCAAGCCAACCATTCTTGCAGTATCGCACAGTGGTGTTGAAATTTGTCCCTATGACCGGTGAGGTGCTGTATGACGCCGCATTGATGCGTGAAGTGGTTGCCTATCAGTTCACCACCGCATTGCCGGAAAACGTTCGTCCTGGACCGATGCTGCTCGCGCATGATATCGACCAACGCCTCGTGGTTATGACTGATTCCGGCGACGGCGATACTTTCGACGATTTACTGGAAACCGCGAAACATGAAACGCGTGGTCATATCCTGCGTAACTTGGGTAGTTCGTTGGGCCGTATGCACGCTGGGACAGCGGAACGGGAAAACGAATTTGATATTCTCATGACCCGGATGTTGAAACAGCATCCACAGTTTGGGGAAAATCAAGGGGTCCGGGATGATGCCCTCCAGCAGTCCATCCTGTTGGGTGAGCAGATCCTGGAGCAATCAGGTTTTATTGTTCCGCAAGCTTTCCACGACGCCGCACAGATTGCTCGGCAACGTGTGGTCGGAGGGTCTGCACGCGCTTTTACACCATTTGACTTATCGCCGGATAATATTATTGTGGCCGAGCGAACGCATTTCTTGGATTATGAATGGGCAGGTTTTCGCGATGTCTCCTTTGATATCGCGTGCGTGGTTGCTGGATTTCCACAATTTGTCTTCACCCATCCAATCACCGATGAAGAAGCCGATACCTTTATTTCTGCCTGGAAGCGGGAAATTAAGGAAGTCTTCCCAAAACTGGTTGAACCGCACAACTTGCATGCGCGTGTGCTGGCTGCCCTCGTGGGGTGGGGCTTATCGACGCTTGCGACGATGTCGGCCGGAAATCTGAGTGGTGTTGTTGGCATGTTGCAGAAAGGCGAGGATATTTCCGCTGATTTAGATCAGGCGGCGGCGTTACTGCGCACTGCTTCTGCCGATAGTTTCAGTGACGATGAACTATTGGCTAGACGCGATATTTACGAGACGTTTGAAGCTATGTCGCGTTTTGGAGATAACGGCACGGAAGACACGAGTGCCGAGATTGCCGAGTTTGCCCGCAGTATTGCTCAGCGCGTCGAAAAGCCGAGCTGGAAATAATGAGTCAAGATTCGTTGTTTGGCGGAGCGTTACAAGGTGTTAACTCCACCTCCGACTACCAGGCCAATCTCGGCGTAGAGATGTATGAACGTTTTCAGGGATCTGCTCTTTTCCAATCAGGTGCAGACGCGCCGTTGGCAGCACGGATGCGGCCCGCGGACCTGCACGAAGTGCTTGGTCAAGGCCACCTACTTGATGATGGTAAGCCTCTCCGGAAACTAGTTGAAGGACAGGGACGCAGCTCTGTCATCCTCTATGGACCTCCTGGGACTGGGAAAACCACCATCGCTTCTCTCATTGCTTCGCAGATGGGGCATTATTTCGTTGGTTTATCGGCTTTGGATTCTGGCGTAAAACAAGTTCGTGAGGTTATTAGTGCTGCACGTCGTGATGCACAGCATGGGAAACGGACTGTTTTGTTCCTCGATGAGGTGCACAGGTTTTCCAAAACACAACAGGATGCTTTGTTAGCGGCTGTGGAAAATCAGACGGTGTTACTTGTGGCAGCGACGACGGAAAATCCGTCATTTGCGGTGGTGTCACCGCTGTTATCCCGCTCGTTGCTGCTGACATTGCAACCGCTCGGAAAAGCTGAAATTGCTGAATTGGTCCAGCGTGCGGTGACTGATACTCGAGGATTATCCGGTCGCGTTCGCATTGCGCAATCAGCCATTGACGATATAGTGCGCCTGGCTGGCGGTGACGCCCGCCGAGCACTGACTTATTTAGAGGCAGCGGCTGAAACCGCACAAAGCGCGGACACCGCAGAAAACGCTGAGCAGCCTGAAATCACCTCCGACATGGTTGCCGAAAGCGTCGATACCGCATTGGTTCGTTATGATCGCGACGGCGACCAACACTATGACGTTACCAGTGCTCTTATCAAATCGATTCGAGGTTCCGATGTCGATGCTGGCTTGCATTATTTAGCTCGAATGATTGAGGCGGGCGAGGATCCGCGTTTTATTGCGCGAAGGCTGGTTATTCTCGCAAGCGAGGATATCGGCATGGCGGACCCGCAATCGTTGCAGGTCGCTGTGGCTGCATCGCAGGCAGTGCAGCTTATTGGTATGCCAGAAGGAAAACTCACCTTGGCCCAAGCTGTCATCCATTTGGCGACGGCTCCGAAATCAGCAAGCGTGAATCAGGCGATCACTGATGCTTTACATGATGTGCGCGCTGGTAAGGCAGGTATGGTGCCGGCACATTTACGGGACGGCCATTATGAAGGCGCACAACGCTTAGGCAACGCGCAAGGTTATCGATATCCACACGATGATCCGCGTGGAGTTCTGGAACAACAATACATTCCAGATGAGCTCCAGGATGCGGTGTATTACCAGCCGACGGATCATGGTAATGAAAGCCGCATTTCGGAATATCTGGGCCGACTGCGTAGGTTGGTACGAGGCAAGAAATAAGCACACCGGGGCACTTAGTACACTCGGTGCTGAACGTATTAATGGCAAAGTACAGAATGTACAGTGTGTGCAAAATATACAGCACGCGCCGAGTGCTGTGTTCAGCGTGTTAGCAACGAAAAGGAATAGACATAGTGCAAACCCACGAAATTAGAGATCGTTTTACTCAGCACTTCGCCAAACGCGGCCACGAAGTGGTGCCGAGCGCCTCGTTGATACTAGACGATCCCAACCTGTTGTTTGTCAATGCAGGTATGGTTCCTTTTAAGCCGTATTTCCTGGGCCAGCAAAACCCTCCGTACGAAAATGGTACGGCGACTTCGATCCAGAAATGTGTGCGCACCCTGGATATTGATGAAGTTGGCATCACTACCCGGCACAATACTTTTTTCCAGATGGCGGGAAATTTCTCGTTTGGGCAATACTTCAAAGAGGGCGCGATTTCCAACGCTTGGGCGCTATTGACGAATTCGCTGGCCGACGGTGGCTTAGGGCTTGACCCAGAGCGTTTGTGGGTGACCGTGTATGAAACTGATGACGAGGCCGCTGAGATCTGGCACAAGGTGGTTGGCGTGCCTGCCGAACGCATTCAGCGCATGGGCGTTGAAGATAACTACTGGCACATGGGGGTTCCGGGGCCCTGTGGTCCGTGCTCCGAGATTTATTATGACCGTGGCCCAGAATATGGCTCGGAAGGCGGCCCGGCTGCTGATGAACACCGGTACATGGAAATCTGGAACCTCGTGTTTATGCAATATGAACGCGGGGAATCGACCGGATCAGGCAAAGGAGACTTCGAGATCCTCGGGGAGCTTCCTGCGAAAAACATTGATACTGGTCTAGGTATTGAGCGTTTGGCGTGTTTGCTGCAGGGCGTCGATAATGTCTATGAAACCGATCTGTTGCGACCGGTAATTACTGCGGCTGAAAAGCTGACCGGCGCCGCCTATGGGGCCGAGCAAGATAACGATGTCCGTTTCCGCGTGATTGCTGATCACTCGCGTACTGCGATGATGCTGATTTTGGATGGTGTCACGCCGTCGAATGAGGGCCGAGGTTATATTTTGCGTCGTTTGTTGCGACGCATTATCCGTTCTGCTCGCTTGCTCGGGGCACAAGGCGAGACCATCAAGACCTTCATGGCGACAGTCATGGACACGATGGAGCCGTCTTATCCAGAAATTGCCGAGAACCGAGAGCGCATTCTCGCGGTCTCATTCGCCGAAGAGCGTGCGTTTTTGAAGACTTTGGAATCGGGAACCAGCCGTTTCGATGAAACCGCACGACAACTAAACAAGCGCGGCGAGAAGGTTCTGACCGGTACCGATGCTTTCTTACTGCACGATACCTATGGTTTCCCTATCGACCTCACCATGGAGATGGCAGCAGAAGCCGGCCTTGACGTCGACATGAACGGCTTCGAGAAGGCAATGGCAGAGCAAAAGGCTCGCGCGAAGGCAGATAACAAGGCTAAGAAGAATACTCATGCAGACGAGTCTGTGTACCGCGAATGGGTCGACAACCAGCCGACAGAATTTGCTGGTTATTCGGAGCAGGCAACTAATTCAACGATTATTGGGCTAGTACGCGATGGCCAATCCGTGACGACGGCCCACAGCGGCGATAATGTCGAAGTCATTTTGGACGTTACCCCGATGTATGCTGAATCCGGTGGTCAGTTGGCCGACCGTGGAACGATTACCGCGGGTGATGCCACCGTAGAAGTCACCGACGTACAAAAAATCGCCAAGAAACTATGGGTGCACCGGGGGCAGTTGCTTGGGGGATCAATAGAGATCGGACAAACAGTAACGGCAGAATATGACCATAATTGGCGCCATGGAGCACGCCAGGCGCACACAGCCACGCACCTGATCCACGGTGCGCTGCGTGAGGTTTTGGGACCGACTGCTGTGCAGGCTGGTTCCATGAACCGTCCGGGATACTTGCGTTTTGACTTCAATTACACGGAGCAGTTGAGTCCTGCTCAATTAGAAGAAATTGCGACGATTACCAACCAGGTAGTCGACGCTGATTACCAGGTTAATACGCTAGAAACCTCGCTTGATCATGCAAAGGATATGGGTGCTCTCGCCTTGTTTGGTGAAAATTATGGCGAGCGTGTACGAGTCGTGGAGATCGCTGGTCCTTTTTCCACCGAGTTATGTGGTGGTACCCACGTCAGTCACTCATCGCAGATTGGTCCGGTTTCTGTACTTGGCGAATCATCGGTTGGCTCTGGGGCGCGGCGCATTGAGGCCTATTCTGGCTTGGATGCTTTCCGCTATTTCTCACAAGAGGCAGCACTTGCGCATGGCGTGGCACAGTCCCTGAAGGCGAAACCGAATGAGGTGCCCGAGCGGATCGAAACCTTGACGCGTAAGTTGAAAGAAGCGGAAAAGCAGGTCACCGCGTTGCGGCAACAGCAAATGGCTGCCAAAGCCGCGGAATACGCCAATGATGCGATTGAGGTTAATGGTGTTGCCGTAGTGAACGCGCAGCTTCCGTCAGAGGTCAATGGTGGTCAGCTTCGTTCTATTGCGGCCGATATCCGCAACCGGATGCAAGGCCGTCCAGCGGTCGTAGTCTTGGCTGCAGACAATGCTGGGAAAGTTCCGTTTGTGGTAGCGCTAAACCCAGAAGCAGTCGACAAGGGCTTGGCTGCAGGTAGCTTGGTGTCGATTTTTGGGGGATATGTCGGCGGTAAAGGTGGCGGTAAGCCAGATATGGCTCAGGGATCCGGCAACCAAGCAGCCGGTATTGAGCAAGGTTTTGCGGCGGTGAATGACGAGATTTCTCGGGCATAGCATGCCAAGGTTTGCTTTTACGCCTGCCGATCGCCGATTTGTTATCGTTTAGTTATAGAATAAGCGAGCATAATGGCGCATCGGCTGGTTTTTCTTGCAGCGTCACATGACTAGTGCCGTAATTTCTAATACTACTTCGGGAATGGAAAGGGAGACCGCATACGTGAGCAAACTCGAGCCAAACGCTCCCAGCGTTGATTCGCCTCGGCATTCCCAAGCAATCGAGGGGCGGCGCATCGGAATTGATGTTGGTACAGTCCGTATCGGTGTTGCCGCGTCCAATAGAGAAGCTACTTTAGCCTTTCCTGTGGAGACGGTACAGCGAGAAACTGGATTTAAGGATCGGGACCAGGAAGACATCGATCGGATTCTGGAGCTTATTTCGGATTATGATGCTGTCGAAGTCGTGGTAGGTTTGCCCCGCGATTTGCAGGCGCACGGCTCTAAGAGCGTCAAACACGCGAAAGAAATTGCATTTCGTATCCGACGCCGTCTGCGTAACACAGGCTCTACCATCCCCGTAGTGTTTGCCGACGAGCGTTTGACGACGGTAGCCGCAACCCAGGCGTTACGCGCATCTGGGGTGTCAGAAAAGGCCGGCCGATCGGTGATTGATCAGGCAGCCGCCGTGGAAATTTTGCAATCGTGGTTGGATTCACGCGTATTGGCAAGTCAGCGTGAGAACGACTCTCCGAACTAACCCAAATAAAGAAGAGATAACACACATGAGCACACAGACGCGCGTGCGCGTAAGACGCAGCATGGATCCCAAGTATGTGAAACGTCGGCAACGGGGTCTTGCTGTGCTAATCGCCTCTTTTATCCTGATTATTGGAGTGAGTGCCTATATCGCATTCAACGTCATATCCGGCAACCGAGGAGGTACTGCCGTGGATGACTACGACGGCGACGGTAACGGTGTCGTGGCGATGGTGCAGATTAAAGAAGGCGATTCGATTTCATCGCTTGGACCGGAGCTGGAAGAGCGCGGAATTGTGGCGTCGGACTCGGTCTTCCAGACGGCCGCGGCCAGTAATCCTGATGCCGGTAATGTGCAGCCTGGTTTCTACCGTTTGGAAGAGGAAATGAGTGCCCAGGCTGCCGTGGCGGCATTGCTGGACCCAGATAAACAGGTAGAACTACTTGATGTGCACGGTGGTGCCACCCTGCACGATGTGAATGTTAAGGGGGGAAACATCCGTGAAGGTATCTACACACAAATTTCCAAAGTTAGCTGCTCTGGTGGCGATGACAGTCAGTGTGTGAGTACACAGGAGTTGGAATCGGTAGCTGCCAACACCGATCCCGCAGATCTTGGTGCACCCGAATGGGCATCGGATCGTGTGCGTGAGCAAGGTGCTGATCCGAAACGCCTTGAAGGTTTGATTGCTCCCGGACAATATGTCATTGATCCGAATATGAACGCAGAAGAGATCTTGACTGATCTGGTTACGCGGACGACCAAGCGATATAATGACTCGAATATTGTTGAGAGGGCTCGTGCGATTGATCTAGCGCCTTATGATTTGCTCATCGCGGCTTCGCTGGTTGAGCGAGAGGCACCGGCGGGTGATTTCGATAAGGTTGCACGCGTTATTCTTAATCGCCTGGACGAACCTATGCGCTTGGAATTCGATTCTACAGTGAACTACGGGCTGGACGACGTCGAACTCGCGACCTCAGATGAAGACCGAGAGCGTAAAACTCCATGGAATACTTACGCAATGGATGGGCTACCGGCCACACCGATTGCAGCGCCCTCGGATGGAGCGTTGCATGCCATGGAACACCCAGCTGAAGGAAATTGGCTGTTTTTCGTCACCGTCGATGATCAAGGTACCACGGTGTTCAATGATACTTTTGAACAACATTTAGAAGATGTCGATCGTGCACTCGAATCCGGAATTTTAGACCATTATGAATAGGATCCCAGCTATGTCCAGTGTTACTTCGGACTTTCAGTTTCCGAATAATTCGGAACGGGATGTACCGCATCGTGCTGCGGTACTCGGTAGTCCGGTAGCTCATTCGCTATCGCCGGTGTTGCACAATGCCGGATACGGTGCGCTTGGCCTGAATGACTGGCACTATGATCGCATTGAAGTAGGTAAGGGACAGCTGGCCGATTTTGTGGAACAAGCTGATGACTCGTACCGCGGGTTTTCTGTTACCATGCCTGGAAAATTTGAAGCCTTGCAGCTTGCCGATCATGTCAGCGGTCGTGCCAACATGATTGGCACCGCAAACACCTTGGTGCGACGTGACGACGGGTGGTTTGCCGATAATACGGATGGCGATGGAGTGCTTGGAGCACTCGGGGAATTATTTCCGAATGAAAGTGGCTCATTATCGCATGTTGTGGTTCTAGGCTCTGGCGGTACGTCGCGGCCGGTCCTGTGGGCTCTGGGTACGTTGGGAGTTCGGGAAGTCACCATCGTTAACCGCAGCGATCGCAGTAGCGAGTGGGCGCCGCTCGCCGAGTCCATGGGTCTGGAATGGAATATTGCTACCTGGGAAGACTCATTAGAAGACTGCGACGCTATTATTTCTACAGCTCCGGCAGGCGCTGTAGCCGGCCACGAACGGCGCCTGGCACACGCACCGATCCTTGATGTTATTTATGACCCCTGGCCGACTCCATTGACGATCCAGGCAGCATCCAATGGGCATCGCAGCGTTGGTGGGCATGTCATGCTGGCACACCAGGCCTTTGGTCAATTTAGACTGTTCACAGGGCTTCCTGCCCCGAAAGAAGAAATGTGGGCTGCGCTCGATAGAGAGCTGAATTCCCAGAATCCATAAAGAATTGCTGCTTTCGGGGCGCTCGGTTTTCTCGATTGTGAGTGGGGCTACGGAAATTCCCATACCTGAGCATTCTTCGGTAGCGTAAGCAGGCATGGGGGGATATTTCGTTGTATGCGTCATTTTTCTGTGGGCGTGTGCCTTGGTTGTTTATGACTTGAAAGCTCACCGCTTGCCAAATTTTTTGACTCTTCCGGCCACGATATGTGCTCTTGGTTGGGCGTTTCAGCACTCAAATACCACCGGAATTTTGTTAGCGGCTAGTCTCTGGCCAATTCTATATCTGGTGCAGATTTGGAGCGCTGCGCTGTGGCACCGTTTATGCAAGCAATCGCATGCACGTGGCCTTGGTGGTGGAGATATTAAACTAGCAATTCCGCTTGCCATCATGGCTGCCGCGGCAGGCGGTGGGCTTGCCGTATTGCTTGCTGCAGGAATGGCATCATTGCTGAGCTTGCTCGCTGCACTGCTTCAAAGCCGGCGCTACGTTGCACATGGGCCAGCTATGATTCTGGCCACTGTGATTGTTTCAATACTGCTTGTGGAATAATAGACGGCATGCTTCGTTGGACTACCGCTGGGGAATCACATGGCCAAGCATTGGTGGCTGTGGTGGAAAATATGCCTGCACACGTCGAGCTCACTGCAGACGATATTGCGTACCAACTCGCGCGTCGTCGTTTGGGGTATGGCCGCGGCGCTCGTATGAAATTTGAAGCCGATGAGTTGAGCTTGCTTGCCGGTATTCGGCACGGAAAAACACTCGGTAGTCCGATTGCCATCATGATCGGAAACACGGAATGGCCAAAGTGGGAAACCATCATGTCCCCACACCCTGTGGATGTGAATGATCCGGATACTGCGAAAGCTCTACACTCAGGCCGCGGCGCACAGCTCACGCGTCCGCGGCCGGGACACGCAGATTTTTCCGGGATGGTGAAATATGACCACGCCGACGCCCGCAATATTTTGGAGCGTTCTTCAGCACGTGAAACGGCGGCCCGCGTCGCTTGTGCCACCGTTGCCCGTAATTTTCTTCGGCAGGTGCTTGGCGTGGAGGTTTTGTCGCATGTGATTTCTATTGGCCCGTCACAACCTTATGATGGTCCGGCGCCCCAACCAGGCGATCTCGAAAAAATTGATGCTTCACCGGTGCGCGCATTTGGAAAAGACGCTGAAGCTTCGATGATCACGGAGATTGAATCCGCGAAAAAATCCGGCGATACGTTAGGTGGAATCGTCGAAGTCGTCGTCGATGGTTTGCCAGTGGGGTTGGGCTCTCATGTTTCTGGGCAGGCTCGCCTTGATGCACGGTTGGCTGGGGCTTTGATGAGCATTCAGGCTATTAAGGGAGTGGAGATCGGAGACGGGTTTACACAGGCTCGTTCCCGCGGCTCTGAGTCGCATGATGAAATCATCCGTACAGAAACGGGATTGGAGCGCACGTCGAATCGAGCGGGTGGATTAGAAGGAGGCACCACCAATGGTGAGCAGCTGCGCCTGAAAGCTGCAATGAAGCCGATTTCGACCGTCCCCCGCGCGCTGCGGTCCGTCGATATGGAAACTGGTTCTGCGGCGACCGCGATTCACCAGCGTTCCGATGTGTGTGCAGTTCCCGCTGCTGGAGTTGTCGCAGAAGCAATGGTGGCGTTGGTATTGGCACAGGCTGTGCTGGAGAAATTTGGTGGCGATAGTGTTGCAGAAACTCGCCGTAATTTCTTGGCCTATCAACGCAGTGTAGAACAAAAACTCGCGTTCTCTGAGGATGCTACGGCTGGAGCGGGGGAGATGTAATGGGATATGCTGACAGTTCACGTCCGTCTGTCGTGCTTATTGGGCCTCCCGGTGCGGGTAAAACAACCATTGGCCGTCGATTAGCCCGCGTACTTAATCAGCAATTTGTTGACTCCGATTTTGTGATTGAGAGCAAAGCTGGCAAGACGTGTTCGGAAATTTTTGCCGAAGACGGTGAAGAAGCCTTCCGGGCACTGGAATCTGAGGTGATTGCCGAAGCACTGCAGGAGTCGGGAATTCTCGCACTTGGCGGGGGAGCAGTCACTCACGCAGGAACGCGAAGTTTATTAGACCAACAGACCGTGGTATTCGTCGATGTCAGCGATGACACCGGAATTGAGCGTACCACGCGCCCTCATAACCGGCAGCAACGGCCACTGCTTGCGGGGAAGGATGCTGATACGCGCTATCGGAATTTGATGGCCCAACGTCGGCCGTTGTATCGAGAGGTTGCTGATTATCGTGCCCGCACTGATCAACGCAGTCCGCAACAAGTAGTTGCAGACATCTTGGGGTTTTTGGAAACTTTGTAATACCGCGTGCATTTAGCCGGAAGGTAGTAATAACGATGAGCTTTAACATGTTTTCCCCGTCGCCTGAAAGCCGTCAGCATAGCGTGGGTAGTTCTGAGGTAATTGAAGTCAATGGCCCAAACCCTTATCAGGTGACCGTTGGCCGGGGACTGACTGATGCCATTGCGGACAGAGCGAAACATACTGGCGCTCAGACTGTAGGGATTGTGCATCAGCCGACAATGGCGGCACCTGCCAGGCAGGTTGCCCGTTCGATTGAAAACTTGGGACTGCGAGTACATTTGTTCCCTGTACCAGATGCGGAAGCTGCAAAAACTCTCGAAGTTGCTGGTCAATTATGGGATGAACTTGCGCAGCATAATTTCTCTCGACGTGACGTGATCATGGGCTTTGGAGGCGGTGCGGTCACCGATCTAGCTGGGTTTATCGCAGCTACGTGGATGCGAGGAATAAAGGTCATCCAAGTGCCGACTACTTTGCTCGCGATGGTGGATGCAGCCGTCGGTGGAAAGACTGGAATTAATACTGGACATGGCAAAAATTTGGTCGGTGCTTTTCATGAACCAGACAGTGTGTTCGTTGACTTAGACCGGCTGACGACTCTTCCTGAAGAAGAAATAATTGCCGGTTCGGCGGAGATCATCAAAACTGGTTTTATCAGCGATGGCGTCATCATTGATCGTTATGAAAATGACCCGCTTGCTTGTTTGGACCCGGATGGTTATTTGCCGGAATTGATCACGCGTTCAATCGCTGTGAAAGCAAACGTCGTCGGCATGGACCTGCGTGAGTCAGGTTTGCGGGAAACCTTAAACTACGGTCATACCTTTGCCCATGCGGTGGAATTGCGCGAGGATTTTTCCTGGCGCCATGGAAACGCGGTGGCGGTGGGCATGATGTACGTCGCGCATTTAGCACGTAACCGCAAGTTGATCGACGATGCATTGCTTCAACAGCACCGCCGAATTTTGGAATCAGTTGGATTGCCGGTGGCGTATGAGACGGGGCATTTCGACGAACTACTTGCAGCTATGAACAGGGATAAGAAAAACCGTGACGGCAGACCCCGGTTTGTAGGAATCACGGGAATCGGCGATTGCATGCGTATTCCGGACGCCTCAGATGAAGAATTGCGTGCAGCGTACCAAGCAATTTGCTCATAGAATCTGCATCGATGCGTGGCAACCAGATTTTTGTATCTGCTGAAAGGATACTGTCGTAATGGCTGGGAATAATCGGCCCACTGTATTGGTTCTGAACGGTCCTAACTTGAACCGGTTGGGCAAGCGCCAACCCGAAATTTACGGTGCGACGACGCTGGGTGACCTGGAAAGTGCACTGATCGCCGAAGGCGAGGCCTATGGTCTACATGTCATTTGTCGGCAGTCAAATGCTGAGCACGAATTACTGGATTATGTGCACGAAGCCGCGGATCATCACTGGCCAGTGATTATTAACCCTGGTGGTTTCACCCATACCTCGGTGGCGCTGCGTGATGCGCTAGCAGAAGTAGCAGACGGTGCCGGATTTATCGAGGTGCACATCTCCAACGTGCATGCTCGAGAGACATTTCGTGGGTATTCGTATTTATCGCCGCTTGCACGCGGTGTCATCGCGGGGCTTGGTATTACCGGATATAGTGCTGCATTACGTTATTGGGCAGATAATCTGGCGTAATATTGTAGAAGATAGTTTCTTTGTGGAAATTTCAGCTGTATGGGGATAGGAATTCCCACGATCCCTGGTGGTTGCCTACAAGGTTCAGCAAACTAACCTAATAAGGAGAAAAATGACATTGGCTGATACTCGCTTTAGTAACCGTCGTCGTAAATTGGCAACAGCCATGGCGGCAGAGCGACTCGATGATTTTTTGGTGACTCACCTGATCCACGTTCGCTATTTATCCGGTTTCTCGGGATCCAATGGTGCGGTGCTGTTATCGAAAGATCAATCCGCTGCTATCAGCACAGATGGGCGTTATGCGACGCAGATTGCAGAAGAAGTTCCTGATATTACTGCAACGATTACCAGTGCCATCACAAAAGATCTGCTCCAGAAGCTAGAAGGACCACGTCGGGTTGGTGTGGAGTCTGATTTTGTCAGCATCGAGCAGTTCAAGCAGCTGGAAAAACAGTGTCCAGAAGAAGTGACACTAGTGCCGGTTTCCGGGATGATTGAAAAGATTCGGCTAATCAAAGACAACGTCGAAATCGAACGTCTGACTGGAGTCGCAGAGTTAGCCTCACAAGCACTCGAGGATGTGATTGCGGCTGGGGAAATCGCGGCCGGTCGCACCGAACGTCAGATTGCCGCTGACCTGGAATACCGTATGCGTTTGTTGGGTGCGCAACGCCCAAGTTTTGACACAATCGTCGCTAGCGGTCCGAACGGCGCGAAACCACACCACGGTGCAGGTGATCGCGAGCTGCAAGAAGGCGATCTCGTAACAATTGATTATGGTGCACACCGCGCTGGGTTTAATTCCGATATGACGCGCACTGTGGCTGTAGGCAAGATAGATGATTTCTCGCGGGAAATTTATGACATTGTGCTCAAAGCACAGGAAGCTGGAGTCCGGGCGGCTACTCCTGGTACTCCGCTGGCTGACGTTGACGCCGCGTGCCGCGACATTATCCGTGAGGCTGGCTATGAAGAGTATTTTGTCCATTCCACCGGACATGGAATTGGCCTTGATGTGCATGAAGCCCCAGCAGCTGCTCACACGGGTCAGGGCAAACTCGAAGCAGGAATGACGCTCACGATTGAGCCAGGAATCTATATCCCGGGCAAGGTGGGGGTTCGGATTGAAGATACTTTGGTGATTACGGACGGTAAGCCACGCAACTTATCTACACCGACAAAACAACTGCGCGAACTGTAGAAGCGCGTGCCATGATATCGGCATGGATTGTCGGCATACGACGATGCGTGCGCGTGACGTCGGGTAGATACGAATGCACATTGCCGCCCGCACCGATTCTTTAACGGTCCGGCTGGTCTCGGTTATACTAGCGTGAGCAAAGATGTACTAGGCAGCTCCATGCGTTGTGGAGCTGTTGCACTGACTAATATTGGAGAGTTGATTCGTGGCTGATACCACTGCTTTCAAAAACGGCGTTGTCCTGAAAATTGACAATAAACTACAACAGATCGTGGAATTCCAGCACGTGAAGCCAGGAAAAGGTCCAGCATTCGTGCGCACCAAACTCAAAGATGTCATGACTGGCAAAGTGACTGACAAGACCTGGAACGCCGGCGCGAAAGCCGAGTTGGCTACGGTTGACCGCCGTGACATGACATACCTCTATAATGACGGAACCAACTACGTCGTCATGGATGATAAGACCTTCGACCAGGTCGAATTGTCTGCCGACAAATTCGGCCGTGCAGTGGATTTTCTGCTGGAAAACATGCGCATCCAAGTCTCGTTCCATGACAATGAGCCGTTGTTCGCTGAACTACCGATCAACGTCGACCTTAAAGTAGAACACACTGATCCCGGTTTGCAAGGTGATCGCTCGAGCGGTGGCACCAAACCTGCGACGTTAGAAACCGGAGCTGAAGTTCAGGTTCCGTTGTTCATCGAAACCGGAAACGTCGTCAAGATCGACACCCGTACCGGCGACTACCTGTCCCGCAGCAACAACTAACGCGCAAAGGCATGTCAGACAACAAAAAAACCGCGGCTTCCGGCTCTCGTTTCATACGCTCAGATAAGCGTTTGCACACCAAGCGCTACCGGGCTCGCCGCCGTGCCGCGGACATCCTTTACGAAGCTGAAACCAGAGACCTTGATCCTGTGGCGATTGTCGACGATCGTGTAGAGCTTGCTGCCTGGGAGCAATCGTCTGTCCCACCCGTGGCTGACTACACTAAAGAAATCATCTCGGGAGCTGCAGAGAAACTCGATGAAATTGACGAGTTGATTTCCCGTTTCTTATCACAAGAATGGGAACTTGGAAGACTTCCGGCTGTTGACCGCGCGATCATGCGCGTTTCCGCGTGGGAAATATTGTTTAACGCTGAGGTTCCGGCAGCCGTTGCCGTGGTGGAAGGCGTGGAATTAGCCAGTGAATATTCCACAGAATCGGCTGCGCCGTATATTCACGCGGTGTTGGACGATATTGCCCAATCCGTCTCAGGTGATAACCCTATGGTTCAGGATGACAGAGACGACAGTGAGATTGACGACAGTGACATTGACGATGGTGTTAGCGAAGATCCCGACGCCAAATACACAGACGAGCAAACATAAGATCTGTGTCTTTTAAACCACGTCATGCAGAATGTTTGCGGGCAGTTCCACCCGTAGAATTGTCCGCGATTGATCCACAGTCGACTCCCGGTTTTTCCGGTAATCCGCGCGGAAAAAGGATGCGGAAACGATTCCGTAAATTCGATGTGGAACTGCGGCAACTGCAGGAACAATTATTTGCGCATTCTCGCCTAGGGACCGCACAGTCCGGATCCATTTTGTTGATTTTGCAGGGCATGGATACATCTGGCAAGGGCGGAATGATCCGCAACGCTTTGTCAGTTTTTGACCCACAAGGCTTGCGTCCTGTGGGATTCGGCGCGCCAACTGAAGAAGAACGGAACCACGATTTCCTGTGGCGGATCAACCAACATGTGCCGAACGAGGGTGAAATCGTCGTGTTTGATCGCTCGCATTATGAAGATGTTCTTATTCAGCGGGTAGAGAAGATGGCACCAGCTGAGGAGATCGAGCGTCGCTATGATGCGATCGTTGATTTTGAATCTCAGCTTGCAGCACGCGGGGTACACATCATCAAAGTAATGCTGCATATTTCTGCAGAATTCCAAAAATCTAACCTGGCACGTCGGCTGCAACGACACGATAAACGCTGGAAATTTGACCCATCTGATCTCGACAATCGAAAGAAATGGGATGATTACCAGCGCGCTTATGAGTTAGCCATTAATCGCACCCATACCGAGGACGCTCCGTGGTACATCGTGCCCAGCGACAATAAGCTTTATGCGCGCACTGCCGTAAAGTATTTGTTGTTGCGGCGTTTGCGCGCCTTGGATCTGGATTGGCCGCAGCCAAGCTACGATGTCGAGCAGCAGTACCGCCGCCTTCACGGAGGGCTGTAATCATGGCTGCCTTGTGTTGTAGTGCTGTGTCCCGCCAGTGCTGCGTCCTGGTACTATCCTGGACTACTGCCTAAGCGCAGGTTTTGGCGCTGAGACTAGGCACCGTCTTCGTCTGAGGCGCTGTGCTCACCCGTGGTGCGTTCAGCCTGGTCGCGGTGCTCATTGAGCTTTCGCATTTCATCGGCTGCGGCGACCATCGCATCTTGCGCTCGAATCACACCGTCGACGGCGGCTTTGAGGGAGACCTTGAGCTGTTCGTCTGAGATTCCGGCGGCAATCACAATGTCACGTTCGGTGCGCACGATTAACTTGCCTTCGTGCTCGGCAATAACAGCTCGTGCGCCGATCGAGGTGGAGTTCATTTGGTTAGCAGCCAAGAATAATCCAGCATCGGCACTGTCGTAGTCCGTATCGGTGGCTACTTCGGAGCGGACCACCATCGCAGAACCCAACACTGCGAATGTGCACAAGGTGTCGTTGAGGTTTGCGGTAGCGATTTCTTTCCCTGCAACCTTAGTGAGTTCCACATCAAATCCACGCATGACTGCGATGACTCGGTCGATGGTGGCTGGGGCCAGTTCTGTATCGGTGCTCATGAGAAACTCCTATTTCTGCTCGTCGTGCGTGTGGTTTTCTTCCCAGGTGACAGCGTCTGGAAATTGTTTGCCGAGGGTCTGGAACGATTCCAAGACTGCGTCCAATGTGCTCAACAAAAACACGCCCAACTGGTTTCGGGTCATACCAGTGCTGACGTCAGCTTCACGAACCGCTGAAATCGCTAGCTGGCTTTCTCCCTGCTCAAAAAATCGCAGTGTTGGGGCGAGTTGCGCTTGGTTCCACGAATTCACGACAGCAAGCACGTCAACTGCTTGGCTAGTACCGAGCTGTCCGCGCCAGAGTGAATCGACGATAAGGATGTTTTGCCGGACGCTGATTGCGATTGCTGCATTACTAAATCCGGTGCGTACTACCTGCAATGTGCTGCCGTCGGGAATTTCTTGTTCTTCGTTGCGGTACACGAGCTTTTCGGCATCAAGAATCTCACCTATCCGCTCGAGGGTGACTTCTCCAATGTCGCCGACGGTTTCCGCTGAGCGTTCTTGCTCATTCGGCGTTGGTTGCTGGCTCATATGCTCTTTCCGTTCGCGTTGGGTTTACTACTAACCATTGCCACCGTACCGGCAAACTAGCCGACAAATCATTGGGCCCGGTGTATGTTTCAGCTTGAGCACTGGTTTTCCCGCACTGTATTTACTCCGCTTGTAGCTGTTCACCGCCAAGTTCGTGAGCGAGGGCAGCATCAAGAGTGGGAAAACGGAATTGGTGGCCGAGCTGGCTAATCTTTGCACTTGAGACCCGTTGATCGGCCAAAGCTAATTCATGGGCGCCTTCTTTACCCAGTATTAACTTGGGTCCGAGTGTGGGGACTGGAAGCAGCGTCGGGCGTTTTAGTTCAGTACCGAGTACTCTAGCCATATCTTTGTTGAGCAATGGTTCCGGGGCAGCCGCGTTGATTGCGCCAGTAATCTGAGAGTCAACGATTGCTCGGGTATAAATATCGGTTACATCATCCATCGCGATCCAGCTGAACCAGAAATTTCCATCACCAAAACTCCCGCCCAAACCGGTGGAAAACAATGTTCTCAGGAGTGGAAGCAAACCAGAGTTTCCGGAAAGCGTCACCCCGGTACGGATATTGACCACACGTTTTCCAGCTTCTAGTGCCGGTCGACATGCCTGTTCCCAGTCGGCGACCACATCGGCCAAGACGCCGTCGCCTCGTTCGGAATTTTCTGTGAGAATTTCGGGGCCGCGATCTGGGCCGTAGTAGCCGATAGCAGAAGCACAGACCATCGTCGTAACACTCGGTGAGTCTGCGACTAAGCGTGCCAGTTTATAGGTTGGGTCCACCCGTGAGTCGCGAATCTCCTTTTTGTGTGTTTCGTTGAAGCGGCCAAAAATAGGCTCACCTGCTAAGTGTACGAGAACATCGATGCCTGCGAGAAGATGTGATGAAGGGTAGTCGGTGTGCCAGTGGCGCTGGCCGGTTTTCGCTTCTCCGCGCACCAGCTCGATGACAGTATGCCCCGCTGTGGTTAGTTGGGCTTTCAAATTGCGTCCGATAGAACCATGGGCGCCGGTCATGGCGACCGTGAGAGCTTTTCCTGGTACGGATTCTATGGAGCTTTTGCCGGTCGTGGCTGTGGACGTTGCCCCTGCGAAGCCTGCGTTTTGCAATGATCGTAAGAAAGTCAAATCCGCGATGAGCTGACGCTGTCGATAAGCAAACACTGGGCGCACTAAGCGAGCGGGCGCACGTGTGTGGACCGTATCGGTGATTGTGGTGGTATTCGGCAGCTCACCATCGCCGAAGTGATGATCATGGCGCCATTGTGCGAGCTGTCGGATTGGAGAGTTGATGCAAAAATCAGTAAACGATATTTCGGGTTGGTAGCGCGTCAGATCGTGGCGCGCTACCCATTTCAGTCCGGCCGGAAGCCGGAAAATTGTGGTGCCGTCGGCAAGACTCGTCGTTTCGGTCTGTGGAGTCATTGGCATGAAAGGAGGGGTGAGACGACTGATTGCCCCGGGGCGGGTGTGCCAATCCCACACTTCGGAGCGTGGGGCCGGAACGAGATGTTGGGCGGAAAAGCTCACGCGCGTAATCCTTAGTGCTAGACTGAAGCGGTGTCTCCATCATAGACCCACCCATGAATGCAGTCGGCATCCTTTAAAATCCGCACAGAGAGGCGGGGAAGGAGGGCACGATGACAGTGGAAGAACCGTCCGCGGGGGCAGCAGAAACAACTGAGTTGTTGAGCGCTGCTGCAATTTCGCGCACGATCGCACGCATCGCGCACCAAATTATTGAGAAAAACGCCATCGGCTCGCCAGACTCGGCGCCGGTGATTTTACTGGGCATTCCGTCCGGGGGCCTTCCCTTGGCGGAGAGTATCGCGGAAAAGATTCACGAGTTTTCTGGCCAGGCTGTTGCCACTGGCGCTTTGGATATCACTTTGTATCGTGATGACCTTCGTTCGAAACCACACCGTGCATTAAAACCGACATCGATTCCGCGTGGAGGCATCGATGATGCCATCGTGGTGCTTGTCGACGACGTCCTGTTTTCTGGACGTAGTATTCGCGCAGCACTCGATGCATTGTCCGATATTGGTCGCCCACGCGCAATTCAACTGGCCGTATTAGTGGATCGCGGCCACCGTGAACTGCCGATCCGCGCTGATTTCGTCGGCAAGAATCTCCCGACTGCGCGTACCGAGGGTATTTCTGTTCTGAATGCGGATATCGACGGCCGTGACGCTGTGATCTTGTCACGCGGAATTCGCAGCGTGCAGGACCGGGTTGCACAGCATCAAGCAGCAATATCAACAGAATCCGCAGAGTCGACAGCGTCGGTAGATGTCGAAACCACGGATCTAGTAGACGACCAGCCTAGGCAAGGGGACAAGTAATGAAGCACTTACTATCCATTGCAGATCTAGACGCGGACCAAATTACGGGACTGTTGGATGAGGCTGAGCGGTTTTCTGAAGCCCTGGCTGATCGCGATGTGAAGAAGCTTCCGACGCTGCGGGGTCGGACGATTTATACCTTGTTCTACGAAAACTCCACTCGTACCCGCTCGTCGTTTGAAACTGCCGGTAAATGGATGAGCGCCGACGTCATTAACCTATCTGCGTCTTCCTCGTCGGTATCCAAAGGCGAATCCCTGCGCGATACCGGATTGACGTTGGCCGCAATCGGCGCCGATGCGATTATCACCCGGCATCCGTCGTCCGGAGCTGCTCAGTTGCTTGCCAATTGGGTGGATACCGATGGTTCTGGCCCGTCTGTGATTAACGCCGGTGATGGTGCTCATCAGCACCCGACCCAAGCATTGCTCGATGCGATGACCCTGCGTCAGCATCTCGAAGAGATCGCCGGTCGGCGTGTCGTTATTGTGGGCGACTGCCTGCACTCACGTGTAGTGCGCTCCAATGTCGATTTGCTTTCCACGATGGGTGCGGACGTAGTACTTGTCGCACCGCAAACCCTGTTACCGCGCGGTGTAGAACAGTGGCCGGTACGCACCAGTCACGATTTTGATGCCGAGCTTACCGGGGCCGATGCCGTAATGATGTTGCGTGTGCAAAAAGAACGCATGAACGGTGGTTTCTTCCCTTCGCACCGTGAATACGCCACATACTACGGGCTGTCGAAGCAACGTGCGGCATTGATGCGTGATGATGCCATTATCATGCACCCGGGTCCGATGCTGCGCGGTATGGAAATCAACTATGACGTTGCCGACTATCCAAATACCGTGGTACTGGGACAGGTGAACAACGGAGTGCACATGCGCATGGCGGTGCTGTTTACATTGTTGGCCGGTTCCGGAGCGGAATAACGCGCTCAGTTGAATAACGCAGGCAAAACCAGACTATGACAGCACACAATTCATACAACACAGGGGAAGCCACGATCATGTCGCATACTTACCACACTCCGACGCACGAGAAATATCCGTCGACTGGGCAATTACGCCCCGCGTCGCAAAGGTCCTTGTTGTTGCGCAACGTACGGCCTTATGGCGAGGGCGACCCCGTTGACGTATTGCTTGCCGAAGGTCGTATCCAGGCGATTGAGGCAACTGATTCGAATACAGCTGCTCGACTTTCGGCAGATGATGAGCGCGATCTGCAGGGCAACGTTTTGTTACCGGGCCTTGTTGATATGCATGTGCACTTGCGTGAACCGGGCAGGGAAGACACAGAAACCATCGCCAGTGGCTCAGAAGCTGCAGCGCGCGGCGGCTTTACGGCCGTCTTCACGATGGCAAACACGCAGCCAGTGACGGATCAGCCAGTGATTGCGGAATCCGTCTGGTACAAGGGGCAGCAGCACGGTGTGTGCGATGTGCACCCGGTGGGATCTATCTCTCAAGGACTGGAAGGTAAGAACCTTACAGAATTCGGCATGCTCGCACGCAGTGCAGCGAAAGTACGGATGTTTTCCGACGACGGTAAGTGCGTCAATGATCCACAGTTGATGCGTCGAGCTCTGGAATACGCCAAGGGCTTGAATGTCTTGATTGCACAGCATGCAGAAGATCACCGAATGACCCAGACTGCGGTTGCCCATGAGGGTGCGACTGCAGCTCAGCTTGGGCTGTCGGGTTGGCCGCGGGTAGCAGAAGAATCCATTGTTGTCCGTGATGCATTATTGGCGCGTGATTACGGAAACCGCGTGCATATCTGCCATGCCTCCACAGAAGGCACGGTGGAGCTGGTGCGCTGGTCGAAGCAACACGAAATCCCGATCACTGCGGAAGTTACTCCGCATCACTTGTTGCTGCACGACGAGAAGCTGCGTACTTATGACGGCATTTTCCGGGTTAATCCGCCGCTTCGTGAAGAATCAGACACGTTGGCGCTGCGGCAAGCTCTTCTCGATGGGGTAATCGATTGTGTGGCCACTGATCACGCGCCGCATGGCAGCGAGGATAAGTGCGTGGAATTCGAACACGCGAAGCCGGGAATGCTCGGCCTGGAATCCTCGTTGGCTGTGATCGCCCAGATCTTCGTGGAATCCGGCTTGGCAGATTGGCGGTTTATTGCTCGCGTGATGTCGGAGCGTCCCGCAGAGATCACTCGACTGCCGGATCACGGCCGCCCGATCGCGGTGGGAGAACCGGCGAACCTCACTGTGGTGGATCCGGCTTATCCATGGACCTCGAAGTCCGAGGAATTTGCGTCGAAATCGCGGAACAACCCTTATGAGGGCCATGAATTCGGGGCGAAGGTTACCCACACGATCTTGCGGGGAGGGTTGAGTTATGAACTTGCCGATTTTGTGCGTGCCGACGTTGGTGAGTCAACAGGCTCGGAAGATTAATTGATTACCGCACAACGGACTCGAGAATATGACAACAGCAAGCGAAAGGCAGAAAACCGTGACTAATCCTGCACACCGAAGCTACCCACCCGAGACGGTACCTGCGGTACTCGTGCTCGGGGATGGCAGCGTGTATCCCGGATTTGGGTTCGGCGCTATTGGCAAAAATCTCGGAGAAGCCGTATTTACTACGGCGATGACCGGGTACCAAGAAACTATGACGGACCCGTCATATCACCGCCAGATCGTTGTTACCGCTGCACCGCATATCGGAAATACCGGCTGGAATGACGAGGATGACGAATCACACGATGGGCGCATCTGGGTTGCTGGACTGGTCGTCCGCGACCTGGCACATCGCGTGTCGAATTGGCGTGCGACTAGCTCGCTACCCGAAGCGATGGAACAACAAGGCGTCATCGGCATTTCCGGTATCGATACCCGAACTTTAGTCCGTCGTTTGCGTAATCACGGTTCCGTCAAGGCAGGAATTTTCTCTGGTGAACAAGCCCAACGACCACATGATGAACTGATCGCGGAGGTCCGTGAGCAAGAAGATATGGCGGGCGCGGATTTGGCTGGGGAAGTTTCCGTCGATAAGGCCTATACCGTGCCTGCGGAAGGTGCAACTCGCTACCGAATCGTTGCATTTGACATGGGAATTAAAACTGCAACGCCACGTAATTTCTCACGCCGCGGTATTGAAACTGTGGTGGTGCCAGCGGGCACCAGCTTCGCCGAGGTAGAAAAGCTGCAACCAGACGGGGTATTCATCTCCAATGGTCCGGGAGACCCAGCAACCGCTGATGATATGGTTGCCACTTTGCGGGAGATTCTGGCGGCGAAAATTCCATTCTTCGGTATTTGTTTCGGTAACCAGCTGCTCGGCCGGGCCCTGGGCTTGCAGACGTACAAGATGAAGTTCGGTCACCGCGGCATCAATGTTCCGGTGCTGCACCACGAGACTGGCAAGATCGATATTACGTCGCAGAATCACGGTTTTGCGTTAGCGGCCCCGGGGAATACCGAGACGTTGCCTGCTGATTGCCAGGAAACCGACCGTGCGTTTTCGACCGACTTCGGCTCAGCGTTAATCACGCATACTTGCCTGAATGATGGCACCGTCGAAGGCGTCGCTTTACGTAGCGGCCTGGCTTATTCCGTGCAATATCACCCGGAATCTGCTGCTGGCCCACACGATGCCCACCCGCTCTTTGATCAATTTCTCGCGCTGCTTGAGCAGCACAGCCAGGAAAGGAAAGCTTAATTATGCCGAAGCGCCCTGATATTCACCACGTCCTGGTTATTGGATCTGGACCAATCGTTATCGGCCAAGCCTGCGAGTTCGACTACTCGGGTACCCAGGCCTGCCGCGTCCTGAAATCTGAGGGCCTGCGGGTCACACTCGTGAACTCGAACCCGGCGACGATCATGACTGACCCGGAATTTGCGGATGCCACCTATGTGGAGCCGATCGAGACCGAATATATCGAAAAGATTATTGACAAAGAACGTGCTGGTGGGCACCCGATTGACGCGGTGTTAGCAACGCTCGGTGGACAAACTGCCCTGAACGCCGCAATCCAGCTGGATCGTGCGGGAATCCTCGACAAGCACGGTATTGAACTGATCGGTGCCGATATCGATGCCATCGAACGAGGCGAAGATCGACAGAAGTTTAAAGATATCGTCGAGAAGGTTGGCGGTGAGTCCGCGCGTTCGGAAGTCTGCTACACCATGGACGAAGTGCATGCATGCGTCGAACGATTGGGACTGCCAGTTGTGGTAAGGCCTTCGTTTACCATGGGCGGGTTGGGGTCTGGTTTGGCGTATACCTACGAAGACCTGGACCGCATTGCTGGAGGCGGTATTGCAGCTTCGCCGGATGCGAACGTCCTGATTGAAGAATCCATTTTGGGCTGGAAAGAATTCGAGCTGGAGCTGATGCGTGATGGCGACGATAATGTCGTGGTTATCGCATCAATCGAAAACGTCGATGCTCTCGGCGTACACACCGGTGACTCGGTTACCGTGGCGCCTGCTTTGACGCTGACAGACCGTGAATTCCAGAAGATGCGCGATTTGGGAATCGACATCATCCGCGAAGTTGGCGTCGACACGGGTGGCTGCAATATTCAATTTGCAATCAATCCGGACGACGGGCGGATCATCGTTATTGAGATGAACCCCCGCGTGTCGCGTTCCTCGGCGCTGGCTTCCAAAGCCACTGGTTTCCCGATCGCTAAATTGGCTGCCAAACTCGCCATCGGCTATTCCCTGGATGAGGTCACTAACGACATCACCGGAACTACTCCGGCGGCATTCGAGCCGACGCTGGACTACGTCATCGTCAAGGCTCCACGCTTTGCTTTCGAAAAATTCCCGGGTGCCGACGACACCCTGACCACTACCATGAAATCGGTGGGCGAAGCCATGGGAATTGGCCGCAACTACATCCAAGGCCTGAACAAGGTTATGCGTTCGCTGGAATCCAAGCCGTTTGGTTTGTGGACGGTGCCGGATGAGGTTATCGCGGGGGATGCGACAAACGTCTCGGAAATATTGGATCGCTTGCGCCGGCCAACGGCAGGCCGTATGTACGACGCCGAACTTGCGTTACGGTGGGGCGCCAGCGTCGACGCGGTCCACGAAGCATCGGAAATCGACCCATGGTTCCTCGCCGAACTCGCGCACTTGGTGGAATTCGGTGATTACCTGCGAACCGCCCCAGTACTGGATGAACAGTTGCTGCGGCAAGCAAAGGTCATGGGGCTTTCCGACGCCCAAATTGCTGCACTGCGCCCGGAGTTCGCGGGTGAAAATGGTGTGCGTTCCCTGCGGTGGAGCTTGGGTATTAGGCCGGTGTATAAGACAGTCGATACCTGCGCCGGTGAATTCGAAGCCCATACTCCGTATCACTATTCGGCTTACGAATATGATCCGAATGCAGAATCGGAGGTTTCCGAACAGCGGGATAAGGACAAGGTCATCATCTTAGGCTCTGGTCCAAACCGTATTGGCCAGGGAATTGAGTTTGACTACTCCTGCGTGCACGCCGCACTGGAGCTGTCACGAATCGGCTACGAAACCGTCATGGTGAACTGCAACCCGGAGACCGTATCGACGGACTACGATACAGCAGACCGCTTGTATTTCGAGCCATTGACCTTTGAAGATGTCATGGAGGTCTATCACGCTGAATCTCAGTCCGGAAATGTCGCCGGTGTGATCGTGCAGCTCGGTGGGCAAACCCCATTGGGCTTGGCAGAGCGCTTGGAAGCTGCGGGCGTTCCTGTGGTCGGTACGAGCCCAGAGGCCATTAACAACGCAGAAGACCGGGGAGTATTTGGCAAAGTATTGGCCAAGGCCCAGTTGCCAGCACCGGATTTCGGTACCGCCACCTCTTATGCAGAAGCCCGCGAGGTTGCTGCACAGATTGGGTATCCAGTCCTCGTTCGTCCGTCTTATGTGCTCGGTGGACGTGGCATGGAAATCGTGTACGACGAAGCCAGCCTGGAAAATTACATCGAACGTGCGACAGAGCTGAGCGAAGACCACCCTGTGTTGGTGGATCGTTTCCTCGACTCGGCAATTGAGATCGACGTTGACGCCCTGTGTGACGGCGAAGAGGTGTACCTTGCTGGCGTGATGGAGCACATCGAAGAAGCAGGTATTCACTCTGGTGATTCCTCGTGTGCTTTGCCGCCGATGACACTCGGACCAGAAGATATTGATAAGGTGCGTGAATCGACCAAGGCATTGGCCCATGGTATTGGCGTCAAGGGCTTGATCAATGTGCAATTCGCCTTGAAAGACGACATCCTTTATGTCATCGAAGCGAACCCACGTGCTTCCCGTACGGTTCCATTTGTGTCGAAGGCGACCGGTGTTCCATTGGCGAAAGCTGCCGCGCGGATCATGCTCGGTGCAAGCCTGCAAGATTTGCGCGCCGAGGGCATGGTCCCAACTACCTATGACGGTGGATCCCTGCCGTTGGACCACCCGATTGCGGTGAAAGAAGCAGTGATGCCTTTTAAACGATTCCGGCGCCCGGACGGCACACCGCTGGATACTTTGCTGTCGCCAGAGATGAAATCTACTGGTGAGGTAATGGGATTGGCAGACAACTTTGGTGCGGCTTATGCGAAAGCAGAAACCGCAGCGTTTGGTTGTCCACCACGTGACGGCACAGTATTCGTCTCGGTGGCGAATCGCGATAAGCGTACGCTGATCGTGCCAATTCAGCGTTTGGCATCAATGGGATTCAACCTCGTCGCCACAGCTGGAACCGCACAGATGTTGCGTCGGAACGGCATCGATTGCGAGGTTGCGTACAAGGCCTCGGAAATCCGCGCAGGCAATATCGAGGGCAAATCCATTGTGGACCAGATCACCGAAGGCGATATCGATCTGATTCTGAATACGCCGGCGGGATCTGCTGGGGCACGGCACGATGGATACGACATTCGTAGCGCTGCAATTTCGGTAGGCATTCCGGCGGTGACTACCGTGCAGGGGATTACCGCTGCTGTGCAGGGAATCGAAGCTCTGCGTGGTGATGAATTAACCGTTCGTAGCCTGCAGGAGCTCAACCATGGCGAATAGTGCACAGGGTGCTGGAGCTCTTGTCAGCTTCGGAGAACGTCTTCGGGAGCGTTCCGCTGAGCGCGGTCGGCTCTGCGTCGGTATTGATCCGCATGCCTCGTTATTACACGAATGGGGATTGAACGACGATGTCCATGGACTGCGGGAGTTTTCGCGCCGGTGCGTGGAAGCTTTTGCAGATACGGCGTGCGTCGTCAAGCCCCAGGTGGCGTTCTATGAACGGTTTGGATCCGCAGGTTTTGCAGTGCTCGAGGAAACTCTCGCCGAACTGCGTGCGGCGGACGCATTGGTCATCGCGGACGCAAAGCGCGGTGACATCGGTTCTACCATGGCCGGGTATGCGTCTGCGTGGCTTGATCCTGCCTCACCGCTGCGGGCTGATGCTGTTACGGTTGCTCCTTATCTTGGACTCGGCGCGCTGAAACCTGTCATTGACACCGCTGAGGCAACCGGCACCGGCGTGCTCGTCTTGGCAGCGACGTCGAACCCGGAAGCCGTCGAATTCCAGAATTTTCAACGTAACGGTACGAGCTTGGCGCAGCACGTTGTCAATTATTGTCGCGACTACAACGAGACGCAGAAATCACCGATACTAGGCATTGTCGTTGGTGCGACAGTCCAAACCCCGCCCGATGTTCGCGGGTTTAACGGGCCGGTGCTCATGCCTGGCGTTGGTGCGCAAGGCGGCACTGTGGCTGATATCGCACGGATAGCGACTGACGCTGCCCACTGGGCATTTCCGAATGTCTCACGGAGTGTACTTTCGGCTGGCCCAGACATCGCTGACCTGCATAAAGCGGTACGTGAGCAAGGTGTACAGTTTCCAGGGTGCTAACAGTTGGCCCATCAAGCTTTCGTTGGTGCCTCCCGAAGCTGTGACGCGGTAAAACTCTGAGGTATCCAGGATGCGAAATCGCGGAATGCCTGGTTACGGTGTTAAGATATGCAAAAAGCAGGCGATGTCGCGTGCGGGAACTGACCGCGGTTGGTTTACGTTCGCCTGACATCGTTGAAGCTCTATAATTCCCATTCGGGCGGTAATTGGTGCATGACTGCTACAGTTGCCGTTGATAAGAACAACAAACCCACATTGAATCGGAGGAATCCACGTGGCCCTTCCAAAGTTGACTGATGAGCAGCGTAAAGAAGCCCTGGCAAAGGCTGCTGAGGCCCGCAAGGCGCGCGCTGAGCTCAAAGCCGAACTGAAGCGTGGCGGAACTAACCTGAAGGAAGTTCTGGACAAGGCAGAAACCGATGAGATCATCGGTAAGACCAAGGTCGCAGCACTTCTGGAGGCCCTGCCAAAGGTCGGTAAGGTCAAGGCACGCGAAATCATGGAGGACCTGGAGATTGCCCAGACCCGCCGTCTGCGTGGTCTCGGTGAGCGTCAGCGCCGTGCGCTGCTGGATCGTTTCGGCTACTCCGAAGACTAAAGCGCATGCCCGGTGTGACACCACGTGGCCGTTTGGTCGTGCTTGCTGGACCAACTGCCGTGGGAAAATCCACGGTGGTGAAACAGCTTCGCGCCGCGATCCACGATCTCTACTTCTCGGTTTCGATGACGACTCGAGATCCGCGTCCAGGGGAAACTGACGGAATTGATTATTATTTCGTCACCCAGGAACGTTTTCAGGAGACCATCGATAATGGCGAGATGCTGGAATGGGCAGAGGTACATTCCGGTTTGCAGCGCTCGGGTACTCCGGCCGAACCCGTCACCAAGGCTTTGTCTCAGGGGCGGCCTGTGCTGGTTGAGGTGGATTTGGAAGGCGCCCGAAACGTCAAAGCTACAATGCCGGAAGCCACAACTGTATTTCTAGCTCCACCATCATGGGACGTGCTGTGCGATAGGCTGAGTAACCGTGGCACTGAGCCCGACGAGGTCGTGCGTCGGCGTCTGGAAACAGCCCGTGTCGAGTTGGACGCCCAAAATGAGTTTGATCACGTCGTGGTTAATGACGATCTCGACAGGGCAGTAGAGACCATCAGCGAGTTTCTGCGCAGCTAAGCCAATTCTAGGCAGTTGGTGGCGCTCGTCTTCCACGGCTTTGATACGGCCTATAATTTTTCTAAACAACAACGCGAAAAGGGGTTGGTCTCGTAGTGACTACCGAGTCCACGAAAACTGACAGCGTCTTCGATAAACCCGAAGGCATCACGGATCCACCGATCGACGAATTGTTGAATAAGGTGTCGTCGAAGTATGCTTTGGTGATCTTCGCCGCTAAACGGGCACGTCAGATCAATAGCTACTATCAGGAACAAGACGAAGGCGTATTTGAATTCGTCGGTCCATTGGTCACCCCGGAACCAGGCGAGAAGCCATTGTCGCTGTCGTTGCGTGAGATTGAAGAAGGCTTGTTGGATCACGAGGAAGCTCGTTAAGCGTGGTATCTGTTTAAGTAAGAGCCACACATATTTAGCCCATCTCCCCAGATACGGGGAGGTGGGCTTTGGTGCTTAACCCCACATTACCCCCGCTGGGGTCCGACTCAGCTTGGAGGAACCTCCGAACGTTGTGAGAAAACTGACAAAAACTTGAGAATCCGCTAGGATTTCATTGTTTTCCTACGAGTTTTGACTAGTTGTTGAATGGAGTGATGAATGCTCGAACTGCTATTTCCCAGCATATTGCACATCGTGGTGTTTAGTATCGGACTTGGCTTGGCCTATTGGAAACTCAATTCCGAACTCAAAAATGCCCAGCACTCCGCCGAACAGAAGAGGGAGGCTGAGAAATAGTGGATACGTTTACCATCACTGTCATCCTCTCATTCCTCGGATTTCTCGTTGTAGGAATCTGGGTAAGCCGGGGGATCACTAACAAAAACGACTATTTTGTCGCTGGTCGAAACGTCGGCGTACTGTTCATCGTCGGTACGCTGGTTGCGTCGTTCTTGTCGACGGTCGCCCTCATGGGTGAGGCCGGAATGGCTTACGACGGCTTCCCTTGGCCCATCTTGCTTTTGGGCGTGATGTCCAAGATGGGCTATTTGGCCGGCGTCGTCCTGTTTGGTCGCTATCTGCGCGATTCGGAAGCGCTAACTATCCCCGAATTCTTCGGAAATCGCTTTAATTCTTCCCGCCTTCGTGCACTCGCAGGTGCGTCCGTGCTGATCGGTATGGGGTTGTACCTTGTCACAGTCACTCGTGGTCTTGCTGTGGTCATCGAAGCAATTTTGGGCATCGACGGCTTCTGGGCGGTGTTCATCACATGGGTCGCATTCACCATTTTTACGGTGTTGTCCGGTTCCAAGGGTGTGATCATTACCGATACTATGATGTTTTTCTTCTTTCTCATTGGCGGGATCCTTGGCTCGATTGCAATTTTCCGCGAAGCAGGCGGAGTGAAAGAAACTTTCACGCAACTGGCAGCAGACCCGACTTTGCGCGAGGGCTTATTGTGGCATGGGCAGATTGAGGGGCCCGGCGAGAGACTGAATTCCATTGGTGAAGCACTGATTTATATCTTCACCTTTGGCCTGGTATGGGCGTTCGTGACTGCAGTGAGTCCATGGCAGGCTTCCCGTTATATGATGGCCAAAACCAGTCACACTGCTATCCGTGCGGGGATCGTGACGCTGCTGATTATCCCTTCGTTTTATCTCTTCATCATGTTCGCTGCGTACGCGGTGAATTTGATTAATCCAGATATCGAGCCAAATTCTCAGGTTTTTATCTGGGCTGCCTACAACGTCATGCCCACCGCGGTTGGAGTTATCCTGGTGACCGGAATTGTGGCTGCCGGTCTGTCTTCTGCGTCGACGTTTTTATCGTTGGTCGGTTTCAGTGCAGCACACGATGTTGGGCCCTTGTTCCGTCGTGGGGAGGGACTGGATGGCCGCGACACGAAGACTGATAACGTACGCTCAGCTCGTTGGTCGATGTTTATCGTCGGTGGCATTGCCTTGCTGCTGGCATATGTCGCGACGCCAAGCGTGTTAGATATTGGTTATATGGCGGCGTCCTTTTTTGCCGCATCCTGGGGCATTGTGGCTTTTGCCTCTACGCAATCCAAGCGGATTTCCGAAGCCGGCGCGTTCTGGGGAATGCTCTGTGGCGGCGTCATCACGTTAATCCTGGAAAGCATCAAGACTTTTGGCGGTGTCGATTGGCCGATGGCGTTCCACCCGGTACTGTTCGGTCTCGCAGCCAGCTTGATTGCCGTTATCGTCGGTTCAAAAATCAAGCCGGTAGAAGAAAGCTCGTGGCAGTATATCTCGGAATTGAAGCAACGTGTGGAATCAGATGTCACGGTGGCCGAGGTCAAACGCACCAATCAGTACATCTATGTGGCGGTCGGCTTTATCGCCATCCTGTTTACCGCGGTAGGCTTTTTCTACGTGCCAATTATGAGCTAGGCGAATATACAGGAGCCCCACTATGTCCCAGAACGGATCGACGATGAACACTTATAACGCAGAGAGCCCGCGCAATTCGGATGGTGCACGGCGTGCACAAAATATTGTCGTCGGGGTATGTGGTGGGATCGCTGCTTTTAAGGCTTGTCAGCTCGTTCGGGAATTCACGGAATGCGGCGATCAGGTACGTGTTATTCCAACGAATTCGGCATTGCAGTTTGTCGGGGCAGCAACATTTGAGGCTTTATCCGGTAATCCGGTTTCTACTTCGGTGTTCGAGGACGTTCACGAGGTTGCGCATGTTCGCTATGGGCAAGAGGCCGACGGAATCGTCATTGCGCCGGCGACGGCTGATTTTTTGGCGCGGGTAGCTGCAGGGCGTGCCGACGATTTACTGGCTGCCACCGTGCTGGTCGCTACGTGCCCGGTGATCATTGCTCCGGCTATGCATACCGAAATGTGGAATAATCCTGCGACGCAGGAGAATGTCGCGACGCTGCGGGAACGCGGAATCGTGGTGCTCAACCCCGCGGTGGGCCGCCTGACTGGAAAAGACTCGGGTGCAGGCCGTCTTCCTGATCCCAGCCATATTGCAACGGTTGCGCGCACTGTATTTTCTGGCGCGTCTATGGAGCACAATCTCACCGGTGTGAACGTGCTTATTAGTGCTGGAGGTACCCAAGAAGTCATTGATCCGGTTCGTTTTATTGGCAACCGTTCGTCGGGGCGGCAAGGTTTTGCACTTGCAGAAATTGCGGTACAGCGTGGCGCCACGGTAACGCTTGTAGTTGCGAATAATTCCACGCTGCCCAATCCTCCAGGTGTCAAGGTTATCCCGGTGGAAACCACTGTGGAGTTACAGCGTGCAATGCATAAGCAAGCCGAAGGTGCGGATGTGATTATCATGGCCGCGGCGGTATCTGACTTTCGTCCTGCTAAGCCAGCCGAACATAAGATGAAAAAGTCGCAGGGTGATGCAGGACTGAGCACGATTGAGTTGGTGGAAAATCCGGACGTGCTGGCTAGTTTGGTGGAAGCGCGAGCTGGCGGAAGTTTGGCTGCTGAGACTGTGATAATGGGCTTTGCTGCCGAAACTGGAGATGATAAGCAATCTATTTTGGAATATGCCCAGGATAAGTTGCAGAGCAAAGGCTGCGACGTTCTGATGTGCAATGAAGTAGGACCGGGCAAGGTCTTCGGTCAAACGACCAATCAAGGTTTTCTTTTGGACAGCGATGGCACTGTTACCGAGGTTGCCGCGAGCTCAAAGCACGTAGTGTCTGCCCAAATTTGGGACAAGCTAGCATTGCTTCTATAGACCGCTTTGTCTATACTAATTGTTGTTCCCGCGCGGCGCTGTGCGCTGCGCTGAGTATTGTGCCGGTGTTGCGCTATGGCATACCGCGTCATTGTATTGCGCGCATGTTGTGTTATGCCGATGCTGGTAAATAATTCGGTTATGTACGTTGCTTTCTCTGTGTTCTAAGGATTTTTCGTGGCTGCACCAGTTCGCGCAAGCGCCAACGGCCTGCGTTTGTTTACTTCCGAGTCCGTGACGGAAGGTCATCCGGATAAAATTTGCGATGCCATTTCGGACAGCATTCTTGATGCGTTGCTCGAGAAGGATCAGCACGCGCGTGTTGCCGTAGAAACGCTGGTCACCACCGGCCAGGTGCATGTGGCAGGTGAGGTCCGGACCAGTGGTTATGTAGAAATTCCGCAATTGGTGCGCAAAACCTTGTTGGAGATTGGTTTCACGAGCTCTGATGTCGGATTCGACGGTCGGACCTGCGGTGTGAACATTGCCATTGGTGAGCAGTCCCAGGAAATCGGCGACGGTGTGGATCGATCACACGAAGCCAGGTCTGGTTCCCAGCTGGATGATGATGACGTCGCGGGTGCCGGTGACCAGGGGCTGATGTTCGGCTATGCCACGAATGAAACCCCGGAGTTTATGCCGCTTCCAATTGCACTCGCGCACCGTTTGTCCCGCAGGCTCACTGAGGTGCGTAAGCAGGGGATTGTGCCGCACTTGCGCCCGGATGGCAAAACACAGGTAACTTTTGCTTATACCGGACAAAAGCCGTCGCACATTGATACGGTTGTGATTTCTACGCAACATGATCCAGAGGTCAGTCAGGAGTGGCTGGAAGAGCAACTGCGAATCCATGTCATTGAGTACGTGATCGAGCAGGCGGGGTTGCAAGATTTTTATACCGATGATGTCACCTTGCTGATTAATCCGTCCGGGTCCTTTATTCTCGGCGGTCCCATGGGTGATGCCGGACTGACCGGCCGGAAGATCATCGTCGACACTTATGGCGGAATGGCGCGCCATGGTGGTGGTGCATTTTCGGGAAAGGATCCGTCAAAAGTTGATCGTTCGGCGGCTTATGCGATGCGGTGGGTAGCGAAAAATATCGTGGCCGCAGGCCTCGCGGATCGCGCAGAGGTCCAGGTTGCTTATGCTATCGGTCGGGCTAATCCGGTAGGGTTGTACGTCGAGACCTTTGGCACCGCACATCATGGTTTGGATGACGAATCCATTCAGGCAGCGGTTGCGCAGACTTTCGATTTGCGACCTGCCGTTATTATCCGCGAGTTGGATTTGCTTCGTCCGATTTACCGTCCTACCGCGGCATATGGTCATTTCGGCCGCGATGATCTGAATTTGCCGTGGGAGCAAACGAACCGGGTCGAGCAACTGCGTGCCGCTGCAGGGGTGTCGTAACTGTTCGGGGAGATGCAATGCAGCTAGCCCGTCCGGTCGCCCATGTGTTGCCGCTGCTTGGGCTAGCACACCTGGATCGCGGGTTTGATTATTTGGTCGCGGACAAAGATGATGAGGCTGCGCAGGTCGGCACCCGGGTGCGCATACGTTTTCATGGCAGGCTTGTCGACGGCATCGTTTTGCACCGTCGCGAACATTCGGACCATGTCGGCAGGTTGCGTTATCTTGAACGGGTGTATTCACCGGATGTGGTCTATCCGGAACATACGGCGGCTTTGGTCGAGTCGTTAGCGCAGCGTTATGGCGGCACCCGAGCCGATATCATCCGTAATGCGATTCCGCCGCGGCATAAGCAGGCAGAGACAGCGGACTTCGCTACCGCGTGGGAGGATCTTGGTGAACCAACCGAGCCTGACTTATCGGGGTGGTCGAATTATCAGTATGGGGAGTCGTTTGTAGATTCGGTACTGTCGGGCCAGCCGTCCCGTGCGGCGTGGCAGATTACCCCTGGCGATGATTGGGCAAGAGTAGTGGCATCGTTGGCGGCTAAGACTGCCATTGACGGCGGCGGGGTTTTGCTAGTAGTGCCTGATCAAAGGGATGTCGATCACCTAGAATCCGCGTTCCGGGAGTATATGGGGCCGAAGCAGATCACGACTCTGCATGCCCAATTGGGGCCGCAAGCGCGATACCGCCGTTTTCTGTCTGTTTTGCACGGCCAAGCGCGTGTGGTCGTGGGTACCCGCAATGCTGCATTTGCTCCTGTCGCCAATTTACGTCTGGCGGTGATCATCGATGATGGTGATGAGAACTTGATAGATCCGCGTGCGCCGTACGCCCATGCGCGGGAAATTCTGACCACGCGCGTTGGATTGGAAAAGTGCTCGTTGTTGATCGGTGGGTATGCACGAACTGCAGAAACACAGCTTTTGGTAGAAGCCGGCTGGATGCGTAATTTGGTAGCTTCCCGGGACCAGGTGCGGGAGGCAGCGCCGCTGATTCGCGCAGCTGCAGATACAGATTTTGAACTCGAAAAAGACCCTGGTGCTGCCAAAGCTCGAATACCGGGGCTGGCTTTCACTACAGCTCGTCGCGCACTGTCTTCCGCGAAGCCTGTACTGGTGCAAGTACCTCGGAAAGGCTATATCCCGACGCTTGCATGCGGACGGTGTCGTCATCCAGCGCGTTGTCGGACATGTAATGGCCCGTTGGGCTTGCCGGAGCATGAGAATGCAGAGGCGTCGGTACCGACGTGTCGTTGGTGCGGGGCAATACACTCGTCGTTTCGTTGTGGTGAGTGTGGTTCGCACAAGTTGCGCGCCGTGGTCTTGGGAGCGCAACGCACAGCTGAGGAACTTGGCAGGGCATTCCCATCGACGCGGGTCATTACCTCGGGTGGTTCGCGAGTATTGGATTCCGTGCCCAACGGCCCAGCGCTCGTAGTGGCAACACCGGGTGCGGAGCCCCAGGTGGAAGACGGAGCCTATGGTGCCGCGTTATTTCTTGATACCTGGGCTTTGCTCGGGAGACAGGATCTACGGGCCGCAGAAGATACGCTCGCGACCTGGATGCGTGCTGCCGCGTTGGTGGAGAGCCGGGAGGCTGGTGGCACGGTGATTGTGGTTGCTGCTGCTGGTTTGCCCGCAGTGCAGATGTTTATCCGTTGGGATCCGGTTGCCGCCGCGGCCGCGGAGTTGGCGGGCCGACGGGAAACGAGGTTTCCGCCGGCGGTGCATATGGCAGCGATTGATGGAGCCGATGCCAGCCTGGATTTATTTTTGGATCTAGTTGAGCTGCCGCAGCATGCAGAAGTGCTCGGTCCGGTGGATTTGCCGCGCTCAACGCGATTACCGGGGGAATACGATGAACAGCGTTTTGGGCCGCCACAACGAATTCTGGTGCGTACTCCCTTAGGGCCCCGGGCGGAATTAGGCTCAGCGCTGCGCACTGCGGCGGTGGCTCGGAGTCTGCGGAAAGATGAGTTGCCATTGCGGATTCAAGTTGATCCAATTCATATTGGATAAGCTGGGTAATTCCTAGTTATTACGCGTCGATGAAGGAGCAGTGAAAACTATGCGGATTGTGTTTGCTGGTACGCCGGAGCCAGCTGTCGTAGCTTTGGAAGCGCTATTAGGTTCTGAGCACGACGTCGTGGGGGTGCTCACACGTCCTGATGCGCGACAAGGGCGTGGAAGAAATTTGGCCCCGTCGCCGGTGGCAGCGATGGCACAGGAGCGGGGAATCGAGGTGCTGAAGCCAGAGACTCTGCGTGCTGAGAGCAACGACGGAGCCCTGGTGCGTGATTGGCTACGGGACTTGGCTCCGGAGGCGATCGCGGTCGTTGCTTATGGCAAATTGATCAGCCCGGATCTTTTGTCGGTGGCCCGTCATGGCTGGATCAATTTGCATTTTTCGTTATTGCCGCATTGGCGTGGGGCTGCACCGGTACAAGCCGCGATTGCGCATGGCGATGACATCACAGGGGCCAGTACGTTCCGCATTGAGGAAGGCTTAGATACTGGCGATGTCCTTGGCACAGTCACCGAGGCAATTCGCGACGATGATACCGCCGATGATTTATTGACACGGTTGGCGTATTCGGGAGCAGATTTGCTTGTAGCCACCATGGATGGGCTTGCCGACGATCGCCTGGAGGCGCAACCACAAACGGGTGAGTCGACCTATGCACCGAAAATTTCGGCAGATCAAGCCCGGATTGACTGGGCTCAGCCAGACTTCGCGGTGGATCGCCACGTCCGTGCTTATACCCCGGGGCCAGGTGCGTGGACAATGTTGGAGGGTCAGCGGTTGAAGATTTCGCCGGTGACGGTGGTTAAACCAGGTTCCGATGCCGCTACAGCGTTGAAAGAGACTGCGTTGTTGAAAGAAACTGTGTTGGAAGAAGCGGTGTTAGCACCTGGCGAAATCCTGGTCACCAAAAATGACGTTTTCGTCGGCACGGCTACCACGCCGGTACGTTTGGGAATGGTGCAAGCACCTGGCAAGAAGAAGATGGATGCAGCAGATTGGGCACGTGGTAGCCAACCGGAAGGAATTTTGTCATGAGTGCAGCCGCAGGAGGTTTTCGTTCTCGGGCGCGTTCTGGCCAGTCACAACGCCCCGGAAGCAGACAGGCACAGAACAGGAAGCAGGGCGCGCCGCACGAAAAACAGCAGGACCGGAATCGCGCACACCAGGCAGCAGCGGGCGTCGACAAGCCACGCCTGGTGGCATTCGAGGTGTTGAATCGGGTCAGTGACGATGATGCCTATGCGAACTTGATTCTGCCGAAGTCTTTGCGTCAAGCACGCCTGAAAGGACGCGATGCTGCATTTGCCACGGAGATCACATATGGGTGCTTGCGCTGCCTGGGGATTATCGACACTGTCTTGCAGGAATGTTCTTCGCGCGAGTTGGAGTCTTTGGCAACTGCCGTGTTGAATTCCCTGCGCCTTGGCGCCTATCAGCTGTTGTTCACCCGGGTCGATGATCATGCGGCGGTGGATACCTCGGTTCGGTTAGTGGAATCGGCCGGGCACGGCAAGGCTAAGGGCTTTGTTAACGGCATTTTGCGCACGATCGGGCGCACGCCAAAGGCGGACTGGATGAGCCAGCTGCGTCCGGAAGATGAACTGGCAGGACTGGCGTTTGCCAACGCGCATCCGGAGTGGATTGCTCGTTCCTTTAACGCGGCCTTGTGGGCGACATCCGGTGGAAACACCACTAGCACTCTTGGGACTAGCACTCCTGAAATTGCTGATGCCGTTGTTGAAGGCAGTGAGGATTTTCCTGTCGACGCCGATGCTGCGGATTCTGCGGCCGCGACCCGGATCCACCCGGAACTCGGTGAGCTGCTCGCTGCCGATTCTGCACGCCCGTTAGTGCATTTGGTTGCACGTCCCGGCGAAATCAGTGCAGAGGAACTCGCTTTGATGATCGGAGGGGAGACGGCTCGGTATAGCCCGTATGCGGTTTGTTTGGAATCCGGCGGTAATCCGGGTGCTTTGGAGCCGGTACAGCAGTCATTAGCGGCGGTCCAGGATGAAGGTTCGCAGTTGATTGCCCGCGCGGTGGCGCAAGCAGAGGTTAGCGGAGCCGATTCCGGCAGGTGGTTGGATTTGTGCGCGGGGCCCGGTGGCAAGGCGGCGTTGCTCGGTGCATTAGCGGGAATCGATGGTGCTACGGTCGATGCTGTCGAAATTTCCCCGCACCGCGCAGAGCTTATTCGCGCCACGGTCAGGGATCTGCCCGTGACAGTGCATCAGTCGGATGGCCGAAATCCGGGCCTAACTCCCGGCTATGATCGGGTGCTTGTCGACGCCCCCTGCTCCGGGTTAGGTGCTTTACGACGCCGTCCTGAAGCGCGGTGGAAAAAGGACGATGCTGATATCGAAGAGCTGAATATACTGCAGTCGGAGTTGTTGCGTTCAGCACTACAGTTAGTCCGCCCAGGCGGTGTCGTGGTCTATTCCACGTGTTCACCGGATCTGCGGGAAACCCGGAACATTGTTGATGCGATTATTTCTGACGCCGATACCCCGGATCTCGAAGAGTTGTCTGCGGCGTCGACGCTACCGCCGATGCCAGGTATTGGGGGAGACGGCGCATTCCACTCTGCACAAATGTGGCCGCATCGACATGGTACCGATGCCATGTTTTTCGCTGTGCTGCGCCGCAAGTCGGAGTAGTCGTAGAATGGGTGGTATGTCTGTTCGCGATATTACCCACGCCGAAAACCATTCCCGCACAGCGGCAAGCCATACCCGCCAGCGTGACCTAACTGTCAAGCAAAGGGCCTTGATTAACCCGTCAATTTTGGCGGCTGATTTTTCGCGGCTGGGTAGTCAAGTGCGTGCCATTGACAACGCTGATTGGATTCACGTGGACATCATGGATGGGCACTTTGTTCCCAACCTATCTTTCGGCCCCGACATTACTGCGACCGTCGACAAAATCACCCAGCAGCAGCTCGACGTGCATCTCATGATTGAAAATCCGGGGGACTGGGTCGACGCCTATGTTGCGGCGGGGGCTGATTGCATAATCTTCCACGTCGAAGCCACCGAGGATCACATCGGCTTAGCGAAAAAGATTCGCGAAAAAGGTGTGCGTGCAGGCTTTTCCGTGAAACCTGGTACGCCGATTGAGCCGTATCTCGATGATTTGGAATATTTCGACTTAGCATTGGTAATGAGCGTGGAGCCCGGATTCGGAGGGCAATCGTTCATGCCGGATCAATTAGATAAGGTCCGTGCATTGCGCCAAAGGATCGATGAGAAACACCTGGATTGTGTCATTGAAATCGATGGTGGAATCTCCGAGCACACTATTGAGAAATCCGCGGAAGCAGGCTGTGACGCATTCGTAGCAGGTTCTGCAGTGTTCACAAAGGATAACCCTGCCGCGGCGGTCGACAATCTCCGTGAGCTCGCTGTTGGGGCGACGCGCCACTAAATGGCACCGGAAATGGACGAGAGCCCACTTGCCGCTCACATACTTAACGCTGCGCTAGCTGCCGCAGGCAGAGCTGGCGAAGCAGTTCGTGGCGGCACCAGTCCTAACCCGCCGGTAGGCGCGGTGCTGGTGACCTCCACCGGCGAGATTTGCGGGATTGGTGCAACAGAACCTCCAGGTGGGCGGCATGCTGAAATCGTTGCCTTAGAGCACGCCGGTGCGGCTGCGCGTGGAGCGCATGCGGTAGTCACACTTGAGCCTTGTAATCATTTCGGCAGAACTGGCCCGTGTGCGCAGGCACTCATTGATGCAGGTGTAGCCTCAGTGCATTACGTGCATGCGGATCCCAACGCGATTGCCGCTGGCGGGGCAGAAAGACTGCGTGCCTCAGGAATTCCCGTTTTTCACCTCGGTGCTGCCGACCCTGACGGGGTCGCGATGCGCAATGGTGAGCTTCGTCCATGGCTGCACGCAACAGCCATGGGGCGAGTACATGTCACACTGAAGTTTGCACAGTCTGTTGATGGCTTCAGCGCCGCAATCGATGGGTCGAGCCAGTGGATCACAGGTACCGCAGCCCGCGAGCGAGTGCACCTGGATCGTAGCAAGCGCGATGCGATCATTATCGGTACTGGTACCGCATTGGCGGATAATCCGTCGCTGACTGCTCGCTATATCACCGAATCAGGAGAAACTGCCTGGTACCAGCAACAACCACAGCGGGTGGTCATTGGTGAGTCGGATCTGACAGAATGCAGCAACTTACAACGGTTGGGTTACGCACAATATTCGGATATTCCGACTGCATTGACTGCTTTATGGGAGCAAGGCTGCCGCGACGTACTGGTGGAAGGCGGACCTAAGCTGTTGAGTTCATTCGTTGCTCACGGCTATGTGGACGCAGTGCAGGCTTATATCGCTCCTTTGCTGTTAGGACAGGGCCGTAGTGTGCTCGCTTCGGCTGTTGGGGAAAGCTTGGCGGAAGGGTTGCGCTTGCAGATAAGCGACGTGGAAATACTTAGCGGCGATGTGTTGTTGACAATGGTGCCAGGGCGCACGCCCGAAAACCGGAAGCAGTGAAAGGTGGCGGATAATGTTTAGTGGATTGGTGGAAACTACAGGGGAAGTTACTGCGGTGGACAACGTCGGTGACGCGGCCCGGATAAGCATCTCCGGCCCGGCAGTCCTTAAGGATGCACGTCTTGGTGATTCCATTGCAGTCAATGGCGTCTGCTTGACTGTTTCTGAATTAGACGCTGCTTCCGGTGTCTTTGGTGCTGATGTTATGCAGGAATCGCTTAACCGTTCGTCGTTAGGAGATCTCCGGCCCGGCAGTGTTGTGAATTTGGAGCGCGCATTACGGGCAGATTCCAGGCTTGGTGGCCATATTATGCAAGGCCACGTCGACGGTACGGCTACCTTAGTCTCGCGTACCCCTTCCGAGCACTGGGACGTATTGCGGTTCCAGCTACCAGAACACCTAGTGAGATACGTCGTGGAAAAGGGATCGATCGCGGTCAGTGGGGTTTCTTTGACGGTCTCTGCTATTTCTAGCGCAGTGGTTTCTGGCGCAGCTATTTCTGATGCAGCTACGGCGGACGCCGCCGCGAATTCAGAAGATAGAGCTCGTTCTACTGCTCAGCATGAGGTTGAGCACTGGTTTGAAGTTTCCTTGATTCCCACGACTTTGGCCGAAACTACCTTGGGGCAATTGGTGGTGGGCGAAACGGTGAACCTGGAGGTCGATATCATCGGCAAATACGTCGAAAAGCTGTTGGCCGCAGGTACGCCGACCAGTTATAATTTTCCGTCGGACACGCACTAAGGTGGAGGCATATGAGCACCGAGGTCACCCAGGATGGCAGTGAGATTAAACTTGATAGCGTCGAGCGCGCGATAGCCGATATTCGCGCAGGCAAGGCGGTCGTCGTTGTTGACGACGAAGATCGCGAGAACGAAGGTGATCTCATCTTTGCCGCCGAAAAAGCCACCCCGGAACTGGTTGCGTTCATGGTTCGCTATACCTCCGGCTATATTTGCGCGCCGATGTTGCCGCATGACCTCAACCGTTTGGGGTTGCCACCCATGACCGCGATTAATGAGGACGTGCGCGGAACTGCTTATACGGTCACTGTAGATGTCAATGATGGGACTACTGGCATTTCTGCGACGACCCGAGCGAAGACTTTGCGTGCATTAGCAGCTGATGATGCTGATCGCGAACAATTTACCCGGCCTGGACATGTCGTGCCGCTGAGTGCGCGTCCACACGGAGTATTGGAGCGCAACGGACATACTGAAGCATCGGTTGATCTCGCTCGATTAGCGGGTCTGCGCCCAGCGGGTGCTATCTGTGAGATCGTCTCCGAAAAAGATCCGACTGATATGGCGCGTTTGCCGGAGCTGCGTGAATTTGCCGACGAGCACGGGCTGGCATTGATCTCGATCGAGCAATTGATCCAGTGGCGCCGTCGTAATGAAATGCAAGTGATTCGGGAAGTCGAAACCAGCTTGCCGACGGATGCTGGTCCGATGACCGCGTTGGGATATCGCCACCAGGTGGATGGCACAGAACACGTTGCGCTGATCGCGGGGTCAGTAGAGGATTTACGTGATGCCACTGATGTTCCGGTGCGCGTGCATTCGGAGTGCCTGACCGGAGATGTATTTCATTCGCGGCGCTGCGATTGCGGGCAACAACTTGACCAAGCGATTGACTACATTCAAGAGGCTGGTCGCGGGGTAGTGATTTATATCCGTGGCCACGAAGGTCGTGGGATCGGATTGCTGGCCAAGCTCAAGGCCTATCGCTTGCAGGAAAACGGTTCCGATACTGTCGATGCGAATCTAGAGCAAGGACTGCCAGCGGATGCTCGCGAGTTTTCTGTGGCCGGCCAAATCCTTTCTGATCTTGGTATCGCCACGGCAAATTTGTTGACTAATAATCCCTTTAAAGCAGAAGGGCTCGAAGGCTTTGGAGTGGAAGTGTCTCAGCGCACCGCGCTGGTGACGGAGGCTAACGAAGACAATATTTCTTATCTGCGCACTAAACGTGATCGCATGGGGCATGACTTGCCGACGGTCGCGGAATGGGATGCACGGCACCCAGAAGATAAACACTCAGAAGACAAACACACAGAAGATAACACCGACGAAACGACTGGCGTGAGGCCAGGTGCAACAACACCGACACCAACAGGAGCGAAGAGCTGACATGGCACACGGAGGAGCACCAGCGAGCAATATCAGTAGCGGTAGTGCTGCAGGCGTGCGTGTGTGTGTAGTGACAACTCGCTGGAATGAGGAAGTGTGTGAACAGATGCGTTCACGCGCGGTCGCGGTAGCAACCGAAGCAGGGGCAGAAGTGGTCGAAGTCCATGTCATGGGCGCTATCGAATTGCCCGTGGTAGTGCAACAGGCAGCCCGGCAGTTCGATGCTGTCGTTGCGCTGGGGTGTGTGATTCGCGGTGGTACCCCGCATTTTGATTACGTTTGTGATTCAGTGACGCAAGGCCTCACTAGGGTCAGCCTGGACGAATCCACCCCGGTCGCGAACGGGGTGTTGACGGTTAATTCCCAAGAACAAGCGCTTGCTCGTGCAGGTTTTCCTGATTCCATTGAAGACAAAGGCGGCGAAGCCATGACTGCTGCGCTCGATACTTTGGCGACGCTGGGTATTTTGCGCGAACAACAGCGATCTAATGAGCAGGAGCAAGCATGACATCTCAATCTCATGAGGGCAGTTCCCGCAAGCAGCTTGATGAGAAGAAGCTAGCCGCGTATACCGCACTCGACCCGTTTTCTGTGACCAGCGATAAGCCTTGGCAGCTGGCCATCACTTCCCGACGCCTGCGGGGTTATGCTTGGATTTTGATCCCGATCATCATGGCCGTGCATATTTTCATGGCGTGGCAATTAAGCCTAGAATTTACAGGTGCTGCAGTCACCGGGATTGATTTCATCGCGTTTCCCGGCGTGGGGTTGATTATTTCCGTGTTGGTTTGGCTCGCGTTGTCTCGTCCGCGTGTGCGTGTGAACAGCGACGGCGTGGAAGTTCGCAATATTATTGGCACCAGATTTTATTATTGGCAGCTGATCTACGGTTTGTCCTTCCCAGAAGGTGCACGGATGGCACGCTTAGAGCTGCCAGAGTTTGAATATATGCCGCTGTGGGCGATTCAAGCTTCGGATGGCAAAGACACGATTGAAGCAGTCCGGAAATTCCGCGCACTTGAAGCACAGTACATGCCAGAAGAATAACCAGCGCTACAGAGAGTTCTAGCACCCTAAGTGATCCAGTAGAATGAGCGATCCAGCAACCTACCGCCCAGCGCCGGGGACGATTCCCACGGAACCGGGAGTGTACAAATTTCGCGACGAAAACCGGCGCGTTGTCTACGTCGGCAAGGCAAAAAACCTTCGGGCGCGCCTGTCGAATTACTTTCAAGACATCACGCAACTGCACCCGCGAACCAGACAAATGGTGCAGACCGCAAGCTCGGTGGAATGGACTGTGGTTGCCAGTGAGGTCGAAGCACTGCAGCTGGAATACACCTGGATTAAGAAGTTCGATCCGCGGTTTAACGTCATGTACCGCGACGATAAGACTTATCCGATGCTCGCGGTTTCAGTGGGCGAACAAGTCCCGCGCGTGTTTTTCTACCGTGGGCCGCGCAAGCGCGGGGTTCGGTACTTCGGCCCATACTCGCATGCCTGGGCGGTGCGCGAAACCATGGATTTGCTGTTGCGCGTATTTCCGATGCGCAGCTGCTCTGCTGGGGTGTATCGACGGCATGAACGCTTGGGTAGGCCTTGTCTGCTGGGATATATCGGCAAATGCGATGCTCCCTGCATCGGCCGGGTCAGCGTCGCCGAGCACCGTGACACGGTCGATGGTTTGGTGTCGTTCATGCGTGGACGGACTAATGACGTCGTCAAGCGCCTGACCGCAGAAATGGAACAAGCTTCCGAAGAGCTTGAATTTGAACGCGCGGCCCGCTTGCGAGATGACCTCGGGGCGATTGACAAGTTAATGGAACAACAGACAGTGGTTCTGGGGGACGGGACCGCTGCAGATCTCATAGCTTTTGCCGACGACGAGTTGGAAGCTGCAGTGCAAATTTTCCACGTGCGTGATGGTCGCATCCGCGGCCAGCGTGGTTGGGTCGTCGAAAAGCTCACGGAACTTCCTGAGCTCATTGAGAATTTCTTGGTGCAGTTTTATTCTGATGCCGCCGAACGCGAAGAACTAGAAGCTGCTGAAGACGCTAAGCTCATTGATCGTCGCGGGGTCGATCAAGAATCGCGTGCAGACAGCCGAGAGCATGTCGGGGCTACGGGGCAGACCACCCGGGCTGTTATTCCGCGTCAGATCATGGTGCACACCGAACCTCAGGACAGCAAGCAAGTCTCCACGGTGCTTTCTGATTTACGTGGTGGGCCGGTAGAGCTACGCGTACCGCAGCGCGGAGACAAAAAAGCGTTGATGGACACTGTCTACCGCAACGCCAAGGATGCGCTGAAACAACACAAACTCAAACGTGTCGGGGATCTAACCGCACGTTCGGCCGCGCTCCAGGATCTGCAATCGGCGTTGTTCTTGGACACTGCCCCGTTGCGCATTGAGTGCATCGATATTTCGCATATTCAAGGTACTGATGTCGTGGCATCACTGGTGGTTTTTGAGGACGGGCTGCCCCGAAAATCCAGCTATCGTCGGTACCGTATCAAAGAAGCAGCAGGTGATGGTCATTCGGATGATGTCGCGTCCATAGCGGAGGTCACCAGAAGGAGGTTCAGACGACACCAAGACGATAAATTGCACGTCCCGGATGAGGAATTGGAAGCGACGACGTTTTCCGACGAAGACGTCACCGAAGAATCCGCGGATGGAAAGAAATTTGCGTATCCACCACAGTTATTCGTCGTAGATGGCGGTTTGCCCCAGGTGAATGCCGCGCAAAAAATCTTCGATGAGCTCGGCGTAGTGGACGTTGCGTTGATTGGCTTGGCAAAACGCCTCGAAGAGATTTGGGTTCCGGGTGATGAAGAACCGATAATTCTCCCGCGTGGCAGTGAAGCACTGTACTTGTTGCAGCACATCCGTGACGAAGCACACCGTTTTGCCATCAGCTACCACCGTCAGCAACGCTCGAAACGTATGCGCACCTCGGCATTGGATGCGGTGCCTGGGCTGGGCCCGGCCCGGCGCGCAGATTTGGTGAAGCATTTTGGATCCGTGAAGAAGCTGAAGCAAGCGAGCGTTGAGGAGATCACCGAGGTCAAGGGGTTCGGTCCGGCATTAGCGGAAAATATTTATACTGCGCTCCACAAGTAGGTTTACCGGTGGTTTCGGTAAATCGCACCGATGTGATGCACCGACTATGCTGTAAGCCATGACCACATTCGCCACGTCGCCAATTTTACTCACCGGAATGTCCGGTGCCGGGCTATCTTCGGCTGCTCGCGTGCTGGAAGACAAAGGCTTTTATGTTGCGCATAATCTGCCACCGGAATTGATGGTGCAGCTGTTAGATTTGTGCGCGGATGAGAATTCGCCGGTTGACAAAGTTGCCGTCGTGGCGGATGTGCGTTCTCGCATGTTTGGGGGGTCGATTCTGTCTGCCAAAGATGAATTAGAACGCCGCGATATGCCAGTCATGGTGTTGTTTATGGACGCTCGTGACGACGTTTTGATTCGTCGGTTTGATTCTGTGCGCCGGACGCACCCGCTGCAGGAGGACGATACCCTTCAGGTGGGTATTCAGCGGGAGCGGGAAGCGATTTCTGCGCTGAAGGCGCGTGCGGATGTGATTATCGATTCCTCAAATCTCTCTGTGCATGATCTGCGTCGTGCAATCGAGGCGAGTTTTGGTTCGATGAGCCTTGATAAGCAACACGTGGTTATCGAGTCGTTTGGGTTTAAGCATGGTACGCCGCGCGATGCGGATCTGATGTTGGACGTGCGTTTTTTGCCTAATCCGTATTGGATCCCGGAGTTGCGAGAATATCGCGGTACCGATGGCCCCGTGGCTGATTATGTACTGGAGAACCCCGCGGCAGAGAGCTTTATCGGAAACTTTGAGAAAATGTTTGATTCGATGCTTTCTGGGTATCGACATGAAGGGAAAAACTTCATCACGGTGGCTATTGGGTGTACCGGTGGACATCATCGCTCGGTCGCAATTTCCGAAGAAGTAGCGCGAAGACTCCGCCAACGCGAGGAATTGGAAGTAAACGTTATGCACCGTGATTTCGAAAAGCCATAGGGGCCGCGATCGGAGACTCGTTATGGTTTCAACGTCCCGGTGACTAACAGCCGGAGCCCACACATCTGTGTACGTCTGTAACCGGGCTCGGTTATTGATAATTAACTCATCGATTTACGAGAAGGAAGACTAGCTGCGACATGGCTTCGACACCGCCACCTGTATCTGAGGCGCCTGCCCATGGACAATTCCATTCTGATACGCATTTACTAGAGCGCATTGCATCGCTTGGCGGTGGTCACGGTTTGTTCCAAACCCTTAAGGCTGCCCGAGGGTTAGGGGCTGAGGAAATTTCAGCAATCGTCACGGTGGCGGACGACGGTGGTAGTTCCGGTCGGTTGCGCAAAGAATTTGACATGATCCCACCAGGTGATTTGCGTATGGCTCTGGTTGCGTTATCGGTTAGTGGCAGCGAAGAAGGAAGATTTTGGGAACAAACTCTCCAACACCGTTTTGGCGGTAGCGGTGCGTTGGCTGGTCATGCCCTTGGAAATCTGCTGATCACTGCATTAAAAGAGATTTTGGGGCAGGAACAGGCGGCGTTGGATGCAGTGACGCGTTTAACCGGGGCGCAAGGCCGGGTATTGCCGGTGTGCACAGAGCCATTGGATATTCAGGCTGATGTTTCGGGATTGGACGAGGACCCGCGTGTGATGCGTTCAGTGCGTGGCCAGGTCGCGGTGGCTTCCACACCTGGCCAAGTGCGACGAGTAAGTGTGATTCCTAGTAATCCGCGCATTAATCCCGCGGCCCTGAAGGCAATTGCTGATGCGGAACTTGTGACTATCGGTCCAGGTTCTTGGTTTTCTAGTGTGATACCGCACTTGGTACTGCCAGAGATCGTGCGCGCGATTAACGAATGTTCGGGACTACGTGTACTGGTGTTGAACTTGAATGGTGAACCAGGGGAGACACAGGGTTTTTCGTATGAGCGCCATATCCACGTGCTTGCTCAGCATGCGCCAGGGCTACATGTGGATGTGGTGATTTGTGACTCTGCATCGGTAACCTCGGAAGCAGAACGAGAATACTTGCGCAAAGCTGCGCGAATCTTGCAAGCTGAGATGGTTTTTTCCGATGTTCGCGAAATAGACGAAGCAGGCAGAGAGAGTTCCCGGCACGAGGAAGCGAAACTCGCGAATACTTTGCGCGAAGTTTATGCCAAGTTCCTGTTAAACCGGGAAACGTAATACTGGGCTGTGCATTTCCGCGGAGCCGGGAAAATTTAACACCCGGCTAGAAAATATCGACTCATTAGACGAAAGGCAGAGTGCTGCTGTGGGACTCACAGACCAAGTCAAAGAGGAACTCACTCGGGTAGTTCCTGCTAAGCAATCCTCCCGGAATGCAGAAGTCGCCGCGATTTTGCGATTAGCAGGGACGATGGAAGTTGTCGGCGATAGTTTGACTATCGAGGTCGAACTGAGTTCATTATCGGTGGCGCAGCGTTTGGCAAACGACTTGGAAGAACTGTTTAATATCACGATTCGCCCCGCCGCAGCGGGTCCTGTCAGTGCGCAAAAGAATCCACGCTACCAGCTTAGTATTACCCGGAATGCGAAGATGATCGCTCGTCGGCTCGGGCTGGTGACGAAATCTGGACATCCGGTAGTGGGCCTGCCCCCACAAGTCATTTCTGGGACGATTGCTGATAATGAGGCCGCCTGGAGAGGAGCATTTTTAGCCCAGGGAGTTCTCACAGAGCCGGGTCGTTCCTCGTCGTTGGAAGTTTCTTGCCCGTGTCAAGAGGCAGCTCTTGCCTTGGTGGGCTGTGCACGAAGGCTGGGAATCGCGGCGAAAACCAAAGAATCCCGCGGCACGGACCGAGTGGTCATACGCGATGGGGAAGCGATTGGCGCGTTACTGAGTCGCATGGGAGCGCAGGTTGCGCGCCTGGAATGGGATGAGAAACGCATGCGGCGAGAAGCCCGGGCTTCCCAGAATCGCTTGGCCAATTTCGATGATGCGAATTTACGTCGATCAGCACGTGCTGCGGTGACAGCCGCTGCCCGGGTTCATCGGGCGATGGAAATTCTTGGTGACGAGGTACCGGAGCATCTAGCGGATGCAGGCAACCTCCGCGTGAAATACCGTCAAGCGTCGTTGGAGGAACTGGGGAAGCTCGGTGATCCGCAGATGACCAAAGACGCGGTTGCTGGACGCATCCGCAGGCTGTTATCGATGGCGGATAAGCGTGCAGAAGAACTTGGTATCCCAGATACTTCAGAAGGTATCGACGAGGAGCCTTTCGACGACGATCTTGCGGCTCCCGAGCACAACAATCACTCCGACGAGTCCGGGAGTGCAGAAAACTAGCGGAAACTCAGAAGTGACCGGCGGTTGAGGCCGTCACGCGGTAATATGGCGCTATGACTCGTGTAGCAATTAACGGCTTCGGCCGAATTGGGCGCAGCTTTTTGCGCGCCGTCCTGGAATCGCCGGGAGATATTGAGATTGTTGCCATTAACGACGTGATGCCGCCGGAAACTCTGGCGCATCTGTTGAAATTTGACACCGTGTCAGGTCCGCTTGCGGCTACCGTTTCTGTTGAATCTGGTGAGACAAACTCCCTGGTTGTCGATGGGCAGCGTATTGCGTTAACCAGCATCAGCGAACCGTCGCAACTGCTGTGGGAAACCCACGACGTCGATATTGTAGTTGAAGCTAGCGGCAAATTCCGTTCCAGTAAACAAGCTCACCCTCACTTGGAATCGGGCGCAAAGAAGGTGATTTTGTCGGCTCCTGGTAAGGACGTCGATGCGACTTTAGTGTATGGAATCAATTCGGATTTGTACGATTCAACACAACACGATGTCATTTCCGCCGCCTCGTGCACCACGAACTGCTTGGCGCCAATTGCATCGATTCTGCATCAAGAATTCGGGATCGCTAGCGGGTTGATGACGACCGTGCATGCCTATACTGGTGACCAGCAGCTTGTCGACGGCACACACAAGGACCTCCGGCGGGCGCGTGCGGCTGCACAAAACATTGTTCCTACCTCGACGGGGGCAGCCAAAGCAGTGGGAATCGTGATTCCGGAGCTTGCTGGCAAGCTCGATGGTTACGCGTTACGCGTTCCTACACTCACTGGTTCGGCAATGGAGCTGACGTTTCAGGCCGAACGCGGCGTTACCGTTGACGAGATCAACTCGGCCATCCAGAAAGCAGCGGAAGGCTGTTTAGCAGGAATTGTGCAGTATTCCGAGGCCCCGTTGGTATCTAGCGACATTGTTGGAAACGGGCACGGTGCAATTTTTGATGCCCCGTTGACGAAAGTCATCGGCGAGTCCCTGGCCAAAGTAGTGGCCTGGTACGACAACGAATGGGGCTACAGCAGCCAGTTGCTACGACTATGCAAGCACGTCGGGGCGCAGCTGTAACCTCGGACTGATTGAGGCGTGTCATAGCTTGTCCGTTGTAAATAATTGTTCACCGTAAAATAGTTCGCTGTAGAATCGCACACGAATCTGATCGCGTAAAGGAAGAGACATTGGCATTTCGTAAGCTAGCGCAGTTGTTGGAACAAGATCTGGATTCCCGCCACGTATTGGTGCGGGCGGATCTCAATGTTCCGCTTACCGACGATGGTGCCATCGCTGATCCCGGCCGTATTACGGCGGCGTTGCCCACTATTCAAGCGCTTCTCGACGCCGGTGCCAAGGTGATTATCGCTTCTCACCTGGGCCGCCCGAAAGGCGAGTTCAACCACAAGTATTCTTTGGCGCCGGTCGCGGAAGCTCTGTCTGATGCTTTGGGTCAGTGGGTTGCTTTAGCCCAGGATGTGACGGGGGAAGATGCCCATGAACGCGCTAATGGGCTTAATGACGGTGACGTGATGTTGCTGGAAAATGTGCGTTTCGATGCTCGGGAAACGTCGAAAGATGCAGCCGAGCGGGAAGAGTTCGCAGCGGAGTTGGCCGCGTTAGCTGCCGATGATGGAGTGTTTGTCTCGGATGGGTTTGGCGTGGTTCATCGTGCGCAAGCCTCGGTCTACGAGGTTGCGGGCAAATTGGACGCCTATGCCGGGTACCTGGTTGAGGCAGAGCTAGAAAAGCTTTCGGCGGTCGCGGATGATCCGCAGCAGGATTACACCGTGGTGTTGGGCGGTTCAAAAGTCTCCGATAAATTAGGCGTTATTGAAGCGCTGGCAGGCAAGGCGCACAACATCATTATTGGTGGCGGTATGTGCTACACGTTCCTTGCTGCCCAGGGCTATAACGTGCAGAATTCGCTGTTGCAGGAGGATATGATTCCAACGTGCCAACAGTTGTTGGAACGTTTCGGCGACAAGATTTGTCTGCCGGTTGATCTGCTAGCCGCCGATGAATTTTCCGTCGACGCGAATACTCAGGTTGTTGGGCTCGCAAATATCCCGGAAGGCTGGTTGTCCCCGGATATCGGACCGAAATCAGTGGACAAGTTCGCAGAACTCATTACCGGTTCAAAGACGGTGTTTTGGAATGGTCCCATGGGCGTATTTGAGAAAGAACCATTCGCACGTGGTACCGAAGGCGTCGCCAAGGCCATTATTGCGGCCACGAACAATGGAGCTTTTACCGTTGTCGGTGGTGGGGATTCTGCCTCTGCGGTGCGCGCACTAGGCCTGGATGAAGCTGGATTTAGCCATATTTCCACTGGTGGCGGAGCCTCTTTGGAATTCCTGGAAGGAAAAGAACTTCCAGGCGTCGCTGTCCTTCGCCGATAGACACTTCCTGAAAACCCGAACGTTTAGCACCATCACAAGGAGAACCACATGGCACGAACTCCACTCATTGCCGGTAACTGGAAGATGAACCTCGATCATCTCGAGGCCATCAAGAATATCCAGAAGCTGACGTTTGCTTTGCCGAAAGAGTACTACGAGCAGGTCGATATCGCGGTGCTGGCACCATTTACTGATCTTCGTTCGATTCAAACTGTGGTCAGTGGCGAAAAAATGAAGATCAGCTATGGCGCACAGAATCTGGCTCCCCAAGAAAAGGGAGCGTATACCGGCGATGTTTCTGCACCAATGCTTGCCAAATTGGGCTGCGAATGGGTCATTGTAGGCCATTCGGAGCGGCGCCACTACCACCACGAGACTTCTGATCTGGTCTCGCAGAAAGCCCAAGTGGCGCATCAACATGGCATCAAGCCAATTGTGTGCGTCGGTGAGTCGCTAGATATCCGGGAATCGGGTAGCTACCTCGACTACATCATGGAGCAGGTCCGTAATTCCTTGGACGGTTTGGATGCCCAGCAGTTGAAGAATACCGTCTTGGCCTATGAACCAATCTGGGCAATCGGAACCGGTAAAGCAGCGTCACCGAAGGATGCGCAAGAGGTATGCAAGGCTCTCCGCGGCTTGGTGTCCAGGCTTGCCGACGAGGAGACAGCAGAAGCAATGCGCATTCTGTATGGAGGTTCGGTGCGCACCGATTCTATCGCGGATATCGTTGCGCAGCCAGACGTCGACGGCGGCTTGGTGGGCGGCGCATCACTGGATGGCGAAGAGTTTGCTAAGTTAGCAGCAGCATCCGTCTCACAGGCTTAGTAAATCACCCATTCGCTGCCCATTAAGGGTATACTTGACCGTCGGTATACTTATAAACCCGCACTCATTGTGAAGGAACACCTGAATGCAACTAGCGCTGCAGATCATCCTGCTGGTTACAGCAGTATTGATGACTATTTTCATCTTGCTCCATAAGGGCAAAGGTGGCGGTTTGTCGAGCCTGTTCGGTGGTGGCGTGCAGTCTAACTTGTCTGGCTCCACCGTGGTGGAAAAGAACCTGACCCGTTACACAATTGTCTTGGCGTTGATTTGGATTGCAGCGATCGTCGCGTTGAACCTGCTACAGGCTTATAACTTGTAGTTCGTCTAGCTTGTAGATCGTCATCACACTAACGATGAACCCACCAGTCGGAGTCATCTCCAGCCGGTGGGTTTTGTGCGTTGGTTCTTTGGTCAGAGTTGAGTGCTTGTGCAGCTAAAGGTAGCGCACAAGCATATTTTTAATGCGCGGGGATCACGTCACTAAACAAGAGCGTCTCGATACGTCCATGCACGAGGGTGGCTGGACATGACTTATCAGGTTTCGCGGTGGAGATTACCCGCGCGACTGCATCGGATTTATTTTCTCCCGCAGCCAGAAACCAAATCCGGTCAGTGTGTGTCACCGCGCGAAGACCCAGACTCAACCGTTCTGCCGGGGGCTTGGGCGAGTCTGTCACCGCGACGACGGTTGCTTCGTTGTCGAGTGCCGCGTGGTTGGGAAACAATGAATTGATATGTCCATCGTCACCGATGCCTACTAGGTGGAGGTCAAAACCAGCGGGCGCGAAATCCGCTAGCATCGCTGCGTAATCTCGGGCGCGTTCTGCAAGGTCTTCGTTGCCAGCCAGTCCATAACCGTGGATATTGTCTTCGGGAATATCCAGCTGGTCAAGGAAGACACGGCGCGCCAGTCCTTCGTTGGATTCTGTATCGTCGACGGCCAGGTTGCGCTCATCACCGAAAAAGATCCTGATACGGGACCAATCCAGCTCCGCACCTTTACTAGCTAGTGCTTCGAGCACCGCGGCTCCCGAAGAGCCACCGGTCAATACCACGCGCACAGTGCCGTCGTCATGTGCCCCACCCCCGGTTGCGTGAATTTCGGTGACTAAATCAACAAATCGCTGTGCCACCTTGTGCGCCATGTCCTGTTTATCTGTTGCAGGAAAGACTGTGGTCATTATGATCCTTTCACGTCGCTGGCTGCACGAAGAGCGCGTGCGTATGTATCGTCTGGTTCCAGATGCCGCAATTCTTCGGATAGTCGTTCTGCCCAGCTACGGACGTTGAGCGCGACGAGGCTACGCGCAGCCCCTGGGACGTGGACGCTGACGGAGTGGTTATCAGCGCGGGAGATGCTCACGGTTTCTCCATCATCCATCGTTAAGTCCACTGCATCGATAGCATGCGGTGCATCCTCATGGCTCACGGCCGTACGGGTTACGGGGATTCCTAAAGCGTCGGCAAGCCAGCCTGCTGCAATGACGTGCTCGGGGCCTTGATCCCCGATGATGGTGACTGAGCGCACGTCATGGTTTGGGTAACGATCCAGGGCTGAGGCAACAATGCCACGCCACGCGGTGATCGCCGACCACGCGGTATCCGAGTCACCGGGCGCATAGTTGCGAGCTAGTTGCGAGAAGTCCTGGGCACTCGTGATGCGGCGTTGCGCTATTTTTCCTAGTGGATCCGCAGCTGGATTATCAGGATGCACATTAGGCCACCACGCAACAATAGGGGTATCCGGCAGCAACAACGGGGTGGCGATAGACGACGGGTGGTGTGCCATAGCACCGTTGAGTGTCATGACGACGATCTCAGATGCCCCGGCCTCACCACCAACGCGCAGCTCAGCATCGAGGTAGGTGTCGTCGTTAGAGTCAGCCGTCAACAAAATCAGTACACGGGCCGGGTGCTCGTGCGATGCATCGCGGCTGGCGCGCAAGATGGACTCAACGTCGTCACTAGCCGAAGCGATGATGATGAGCGTCAGCACTCGGCCGGTGGTAAGGGTGTAGTGCTCTTGCGCCAGATTAAGTTCGCGGGCAATATCGGTGGTGGTCGTATCCGTGAGGAAATGAATCATGGTTGCTAATTACTCCTTGGGCAGGTCAGTCACGGACACGTTCTACGGGCGGCGCCAGGAGTGGCCCCGGCGTGCCACCATCGCATCAGCGCTGGCAGGCCCCCAGCTACCCGCGGGGTAGCTTTCTGGTTGGTCGGCATTCTGCCAGTATTCCAGCATAGGGTCTAAAATCGCCCAGCTTAATTCCACTTCTTTGTTCGTCGGGAACAAACTTGACTCATCTAGCAGCGCATCGAGGATCAGTCGTTCGTAGGCGGCAGGTGATTCTTCGGTAAAAGCCTCTGCATAGGAGAAATCCATATTCACATCGCGAACCTCCATACCGGAGCCGGGAACCTTGGATCCGAAGCGCATCAGCACGCCTTCATCCGGCTGCACACGGATAACAACGGTATTCTGTCCATGCTGGGCACCGTTTTTCGCAAAGGGTTGGTGGGGAGCGTGCTTGAAAACCAGCGCGATTTCGGTCACGCGGCGCCCTAAGCGTTTGCCAGTGCGCAGGTAGAACGGGACCCCAGCCCATCGACGTGAGTTAATTTCCAGCGTGCAGGCTGCATAGGTTTCGGTGGCCGATTCGGGATCGAAGCCTTCTTCTTCTCTCAGGCCTTGGACTTTTTGTGAGCCCTGCCAGCCCGCGGAATATTGTCCACGCGCGGTAGTGTGCTCTAGCGGGGTGGCCAGTGAGGTTGCTTGCAGAATTTTCACCTTCTCTGCGCGCAGCGCATCTGGGGTGAACGAAATGGGCTCTTCCATCGCCACCAATGCCAAAAGCTGCAGGAGGTGGTTCTGCATGACATCGCGCGCAGCCCCTATGCCATCGTAGTACCCGGCGCGTCCACCGAGCCCGATGTCTTCTGCCATGGTGATCTGAACGTGATCGATGTGGCGGGCATTCCAGATTGGCTCAAAAATCGAGTTGGCAAACCGCAGCGCCAGGATATTTTGTACGGTCTCTTTGCCTAGGTAATGATCAATGCGATAGACCGAGTCCTCGGGGAATACCTGGTTGACAATCTCGTTCAGCTCGCGAGCTGAGTTTTCGTCATGGCCAAACGGCTTCTCAATGATCACCCGACGCCAAGCGCCGGGCTCGGCGCTGACCATATTGGTGCGTTCGAGCTGGTGGCACACTTCGGAGAAAAAGCTGGGTGGAATGGACAGATAATAAGCCCAGTTGCCAGCGGTGCCGCGGTGTTGATCTACTTCAGCGATACGTGTGGCGAGCTGGTCGAAACCATCGTTATCGAAGCCACCGGTGACAAATTCCATGCCCGAAGCCAGCTGGCGCCAGACGTTTTCCCGGAACGGAGTGCGGGCTCCGTCTTGTACGGCGGCTTTCACGTAATCTACGAAATCTTCGTTGGACCATTCTCTGCGGCCAAAACCAACCAGGATGAATGCGGAGGACAACAGGCCGCGGTTCGCTAAATCATAAATAGCTGGCAGCAGTTTCTTATAGGCCAAATCGCCGGTGACTCCGAAAATCACCATGCCCGAAGGGCCAGCGATCCTCGGCAGTCGGGAATCGTGCGGATTGCGCAGGGGATTATGCCAAGGATTCGACGTCACAGGCGAATAGTCCTTTCTCAGCCCAAACCGTGGGCGTTGTCGTGATATGGAAAGTGTCGTGATATGGAAAGCTAGGTGGGCAACGGACAGGGGTACTTTAGCGCAACCGCTGCGACATAGATTCCAGCAATTCTTCCCATGCCTTAATGAACTTGTCAACACCTTCAAGCTCGAGTTTGGCATAGACCTCTGAGAAATCGATGCCGACAGATTCCAGCTGCCCGAAGATCAAGCCAGCTTTGTCACCTGCACCAGTCAATGTGTCGCCTTTGATAGTACCGCTTTCCAGTACGGCCTCCAGCGTTGCTTCCGGCATCGTGTTCACGGTGTCTGGACCAGCCAGTTCCGTGACGTACATGTCGGCAGGGTGGTTCGGATTCTTGACACCGGTGGATGCCCACAGTGGCCGCTGTTTGTTAGCGCCTGGAATGTCGAAGTCGTGGAACTCATCAATGAACAGTGCGTATGCGCGTCGAGCGTTGGCGATACCAGCCTGTCCGCGCAGACTGCGTGCTTCATCTGTGCCGATCTCGTCGAGACGGTTGTCGACTTCGGTGTCGATCCGGGAAACGAAGAAAGACGCAACCGAGTGAATCTTGGACAGATCATGGCCGTTGTCGAGGGCTTGCTTGATGCCTTCTTTATAGGCCTGGATGACCTCGCGGTAGCGCTCTACGGAGAAAATCAAGGTGACGTTGACAGAGATCCCTTCTGCCAGGGCTGCGGTGATCGCCGGCAGGCCTTCTCGGGTGGCCGGAATCTTGATCATTGCGTTTTCGCGGCCGACTTTCTGCCACAAGCTGCGAGCTTGCTCCAAGGTCTTTTCGGTATCAGCAGAAATTCGCGGGTCAACTTCGATTGAGACTCGACCGTCGGCACCGCCGGTGCGTTCATACACCGACGACAAAACGTCGCACGCATCTTGCACGTCGGCAATTGCTAATTCGTAGACTGCTTCGTCGGCAGCTGGATTCTTCTGTGCTAGCTCCGCGATATCAGCGTCGTAAGAATCACCTTTACTCATCGCCGCAGAAAAAATCGATGGGTTCGTGGTCACACCCAAAACCGATTTGGTTTCGATGAGTTGTTTGAGGTTGCCGGACGTAATGCGCTCGCGCGAGAGATCATCCAGCCAGGTAGCGGTGCCAACCGCGGCTAGTTCCGCGAGTGCAGAATCGGCGTCTGCGGAATCCACGGCGTGTGCTGGGGCCAGCGAATCGGAAACGGGCCCGGAGGTGGCTTTTTCACCCCACCCAGAAATTTTGGAGGCAGCCGGTGCTTGTTCCAGAGCTTTCTTCGCCTCAGAGACCACATTGTCGACGCTGAAGCCGAATTTCTCGAAGAGTTCTTCTGCTGGGGCAGAAGCTCCGTAGTGCTCCAAAGAAATCTGGCGTCCATAAGGTGCGGTGTATTTGTGCCAGGGCATCGCCAACCCAGCTTCGATGGATACGCGTGCAGGAACTTCGCGTGGCAAAACCGATTCCCGGTAGGCCTCATCCTGTTGCTCAAACCATTCCAGACACGGAGCCGATACCACTCGTGTTGGCGTTCCTTCGGCTTCCAGGCGCTGCGCTGCAGCTACTGCCAGGTGCACCTCGGAGCCGGTCGCAATCAGGATCAATTCTGGTGAGTCGGATGCTTCCACCAAAACATAAGCGCCCTTGGCGACTCCCTCTGCGGCTTTTTCGGCGGTGCCCTCCAATACCGGAACATTCTGCCGGGTTAACGCCAACCCCTTGGGGCCTTTGTCCTTCCTCATTGCGGCCACCCACGCCTGGGTAGTTTCGTTGGCATCGGCGGGACGGATTACCGAGAGGTTTGGGATGGCACGCAACGCAGCCAGGGTTTCCACGGGTTGGTGGGTTGGGCCATCTTCGCCCAGGCCGATGGAGTCGTGCGTCCATACGTAATACGTGTCAGTGCCCATCAACGCGCCTAGACGCACAGCTGGATACATGTACTCCGAGAAAATCAAGAACGTGCCGCCGTACACGCGGGTGTGTCCATGCAACGCGATGCCGTTCATGATCGCGGCCATGCCGTGTTCACGGATACCGAAGTGTAAGTTACGTCCCTGCAACGGATCGGCCTGCCACATCTCTGTTGAAATCGATTGTGGACCGAACGACGGTGCGCCTTTGATAACGGTGTTGTTAGAGCCAGCGAGGTCTGCCGACCCGCCCCATAGTTCCGGCAGTTGCGCAGCTAGTACCTGAATGGCTTCCGCCGACGCCTTTCGGGTGGCAATGCCTTTGGTATCAGGTTCCCAAACTGGCATATCGTCGCCGAAGTTCTCCGGTAGCTCGTAGGCTGTCATGCGGTCGAATAGCTGTTTGCGCTCAGGGTTCTTTTCTGCCCACGCATCGAAACGCTTCTGCCATGCCTTTTGTGCTTCGGTGCCCCGGTTGACAAGCTCACGCGTATGCGACAACACCTCGTCATCGACATGGAAGTGTTGATCCGGATCAAAGCCGAGGAACTTCTTGGTCGCACGGATTTCTTCTTCGCCGAGTGCGGCACCGTGCGATGCGCCCGTGTTCATAGCGTTGGGTGCAGGATAAGCGATAACAGTTTGTACGCGAATGAAGGTCGGCCGCGACGTGTCTTGCTTCGCAAGCTTGATGGCCTGCTCGAGGGCGGCGACGTCTTCGCCGGAACTAACTTCGAGAACTTGCCAACCGTAGGCTTCGTAACGTTTGGCGACGGATTCCGAGAATGCAATATCGGTGTCATCTTCAATCGAGATGTTGTTGTCATCCCAGAAGACAATCAAGTTTCCGAGCTGTTGCGTACCCGCCAGTGAACAAGCTTCGGCGGTCACACCTTCCTGTACGTCGCCATCCGAGCAAATGGTATAGACGTAATGATCGAATGGGGATTCACCGGCAGGCGTGTCCGGGTCGAACAGACCGCGTTCTTTGCGAGCAGCCATAGCCATGCCCACCGATGATGCTAAGCCTTGTCCCAATGGGCCAGTTGTGATTTCGATGCCAGCCGTGTGGCCGTATTCTGGGTGTCCTGGAGTCAATGAACCCCAGGTGCGTAGCTGCTGCAAATCCTCGAGTTCCAAGCCGAAACCACCAAGGAAAAGCTGAATATATTGCGTCAGGGATGAGTGACCCACGGAAAGTACAAAACGGTCACGACCAGACCACTGTGGATCGGCAGGGTTGTGGTTGAGCACACGTTGGTAGAGCGTATAAGCCAGAGGTGCGAGAGACATGGCGGTGCCGGGGTGGCCAGAACCGCAGTTCTGCACGGCATCGGCGGCTAATAAACGCACCGTATCTACTGCGCGGGTATCGGTCTCGCTCCAGTCACTTGGGTAGCGACGTACGGTCTTAGCTTTTAATTTAGGGGACAGTGACACAGCAGGTTCCTCGCATCAATCTGTTTACAACGGTGAGGGCTTATCACGGTGACGTTTTATCACGGTGACGACGATGGTCTGCCCATAGTCTAAAGGTAGCTGTCTAGGTTTGCGTACTTGCATGCGATTATGAGCGACACCTGTGGAGGCGTGTAGGCTATTGTGGTTCGAGACAGTGAGTTCTTATCCGCCGAAAGTAGGTGGGAACTTTCCGCCCTTTGTAAACGACTATCTCTTAAAGCCCTAGATTGCTAGCAATCATGGGCGTAGAGAGAACTAATTGGCACGTTGTTGGAGGATTTTTCCTTGGGGAAGATCAAGGCATATTTCGCATTAACCAAGCCGCGGATCATTGAACTGCTCTTGGTGGCCGCACTTCCTGCCATGTTGCAAGCAGAACGTGGCACGGAAGCGATAGCCAATAACTTCGGCTTGATCATCCTCACATTATTGGGTGGCTGGATGGGTGCTTCTGCGGCGCACACATTCAACATGGTTGCCGACTATGAACTCGACCAAAAAATGAAGCGTACCCGCGGCAGGCCGTTGGTGAACGACGCCGTGTCGAAAAGCGAAGCTGCGGTATTTGGCTCAGTGTTGCTGATTATCTCTGTGCTGTGGTTGGGCCTGCTCGCAAATTCCTGGCTGGCTGCGCTATTCGTGATCCTGACCAATGTGCATTACATCGTGGTCTATACCAAGTTTCTTAAGCGTCGTACTTCGCAAAACATCGTGTGGGGTGGCCTTGCTGGATGTATGCCAGTCATGGTTGGCTGGGCAGTCATCACCGATAATGCGCCTGCGGGTGAGCCTGCACAGTGGTGGCAAGCAATCGCGTTGTTTTTGATTATCTTCTTCTGGACACCACCACACACGTGGGCGCTGGCCATGAAGTACAAGGATGATTACAAGCGAGCGGGTATTCCAATGTTGCCCGTGGTCGCCAAGGAGTCCGAAGTCACCCGCCAAATTCTGCTGTACTCCGTCGCCATGGTTATTACCTCATTTGTGCTGATCCCAGCGGCGTCGTGGATCTATCTCGTCGGTGCTGTCGGCACGGCGGGGGTATTTTTATATATGGCCAGTCGCTTACACCAAGGCGTGAAAAAAGGCGCCAAGGTGCAACCCATGGCGCTATTCATCTGGTCAAATAATTACTTGGCGATTTTATTCCTCACCTTGTCCGTCGATGCTGTTATCGGCTGGACACCGTTCATGGCTTAAGGCGTAGGACCACTAGCAGCCCTGCTTAGGCGTGCCCGTCTTCCTGCACTCGCAACACAATGGAGCCGGTAGTTTTGCGGTCTTGTAAATCGCGGTGCGCTTGGGCAGCGTCTTTCAGGGCATAGGAGTTGCTGACCCGAAAGCGCAAGTCTCCGTCGACGACAGCTTGTACAACGGCTTGCGCGCGCATTTGGAATTCACCTTCGCGGCTCGTCCAACCGGCCACGGATGGTCGCGTAAGGAAAATTGAACCCTTCTGGTTGAGTACTTGCGGGTCAATCGGATCCACCGGGCCAGATGCTGCACCGAACAAACAGACGACACCGCGCCCACGGACCATATCGAGCGATTGCGCAAAAGTATCCTTGCCGACACCGTCATACACCACATCAACACCATGGCCGTCGGTGAGTTCGCGGACCTGTTCAACTAAGTCTGGCCCATAGCGTAGAACACGGGTTGCCCCGGCGTCATACGATAGCTGTTCCTTTTCCGCTGATGAGACCACTGTGTAGACAGTGGCACCAGCTGCCGCTGCGAGCTGTGTGGCTACCAAGCCAACCCCGCCTGCACCAGCGGTAATGACACAGCTATCGCCTTCACCAAGTTCGTAGACTCCGTGGGTCAAATAATGCGCGGTGATTCCCTGCAGCAGCATGGAAGCTGCAGTCGGTAGGTCAAAATCATTAGGTACTGCCACCACCTTGTCACGATCTACACAGACTTGCTCTGCGTACGATCCGAAGGCGGTGTTCCAGGCGACCATGGTGCCCGGTGCGATTTCGCCTTGTGGATCATGGCGGACACGCCCGACGCCTTCAAATCCGGGAGTAAACGGTGGTTCGGCGTCGTAAATGCCTTCGCGATAATAGGTATCGATGTAGTTCACACCAGCGACAAGGACATCGACGAGGATTTGGCCGTCGGATGGTTCAGGTGCTGCAACCTCAGCGAGCTGAAGGACTTCCGGCCCGCCGGTCTGTTCAATCTGTATTGCCTTCATGGTTACCGAGGTTACAGACTGCGGCAGTTTCGTGAGTTAGCTGGTCTGGGGTTGCAGATCCTGTGACCGCTGAATGTCGTAGTGTGGGCGGGCGTAACCTCGTGCCCAGAAAGCAGCGGTAAACGCCACAACCACTGAGCTCATCGCAATGTGGAACGGCACGGTCCAGCGGGGGACGCCGAGGTAAAACTGTGCGACGCCAATCGCCCACTGGATGATGATCACAGCGACTAGCACCCACGCGGTGCGTTTGGCTCGTTGTGGGGCTTTTTGTTTGTATAACTGCCACAAGACCAGCAGAGTAAGCAGCAGGTAGGCGTACATGCATACCGCGTGCACCACGGCTAAAACTTCGGTATCGAGCTCTAAACGGCCTTCCATTCCAGCATCTGCATCGCCAGAATGTGGTCCGGAACCGGTAACCATCGTGCCGGTCATCAGCACAATTGCCAAGGCGATGGCCGCCGCGAGTGCGAATCGACGCGTGTGCGCACCAAAGACCCGATGTGGTGCTTGCTGGTCGTCTTCTGGAATCCGCGTGTACAGCAGTGCGGCGATCCACACGAGTGCCATTGAAGGCAAGAAGTGCAGTGCGACAGACCACCAGTGCAGGTCCATGTGCACAGAGATGCCGCCGATAACAGCTTGCACGACGATGCCGATGATTGAGAGCGCGCCGTAGACGACGAGTTCGCCACGTCGGCCAGCTTTCATGACGGCAACGAGTATGGCGATGGCGGCTGCGGCAACGACGAAGGTCAGTAGGCGATTACCGAATTCGATGAGTTGATGCACCCACGGCTGTGCGCCAGCGACGGGAACGAGGGAGCCTTCGTGGCAATTGGGCCAAGTATCACAGCCGAGCCCGGAGCCTGTGACCCGAACGATCGAGCCAGACACCGTAATTCCGGCTTGCGAAATTAGCAGGATGAGGGCGAGCCGTCGCTGCCATTTCAGGCTTTGGTGTGTCTGCTGATTTAGGCTACTCACATCGCTCATCCTACTCTGCACAAACTCGGGTTCCGAACGCCTACGCGGCAAGCAGCCTGAGGGATTCCCCACAGCAGGATCGAAGCTTTAGGAGAACCTGAATTTCTTACTCGCTAACCCTGCCGCACCTAATCCCCAGGCTAAGATCACGGCCAACTCGGTGACGGGGATGGTTCCACGCAAACTTTCCATAAGGCCCGAGGCTACAGCTACCGACGGCACTACCGTCCACGCACCGTTACTGGACAGACCTTGCGAATACAACACCCAGCCGACAACGCCGAGCAACACAAGCCAGAAGAAATTCCCCAATCCCAGAACTTTTTCGGCCGCAAGAGTACCCCCCAATAACAGCCCAAAAGCCGTAAAGCTGGCAGCTGATAGCAGCAGTACTACGGCCGCCAAGAAGTAGGCGGCGACATGGGCACTGAAACCGAGCACTGCTGCTGCAATAGTCAGCAGGATCGCTTGCAACAAGGTGACGATGGCGATCGCGGCAATCTTGCCGACGATTATTGCTCGGCGGGGGACACCGGAAGCTCCCAAGCGCTTTAAGGCACCATAGCGCCGGTCAAAAGCTACCGCGATAGCTTGCCCGGTAAAACCAGAGCCCATCGCTGCCACGGCTAGGACCATGGGAAAAATCTCATCAATGCCGCGGTCTTCGCCCAATACCGGCACCAAAGAAGCCCCGATTAAAATGGCAAGTGGAACGACAATATTCAAAAGTAACTGCTCGCCGTGGCGCATAATCAGCGCAGTTTCCATTCGCGTTTGTGCGGCGGCGATTCTGGCGAATGAGGCCGGGTTCGGTGCTGGACGGAAAGTGTCGGTACTAAAACTATGCACTGTGATCAACGTTTTCGGTTACTGCTAGGAAGACATCTTCTAGGCTGCGGGCAGTGACATTACATTCGCGCAATAAAATATGGTGCTCGGCCAGGGTAGCGGTCAATTGAGCGAGCAACTCTGGGGTAGGGGCTGAGTCTAAGCGATAGCGGTGGTGCCCGACCGCAGTCACCGTCCACTCTGCGGGGAAGAGATCCTCGGCAAGCTCAACGTCGGTAGTAAACGTCAGACTCTCTCCAGCGGTTTGCGTGAGTAGCTCGTGCGGCGTGCCTGAAACTTGTAACTTTCCGTGGTTAATGATGTAGACATAGTCGGACAATTTTTCGGCTTCATCGAGTAAATGGGTGGTGAGTACCACGGTCACGCCGTCACGACGCAGGGCCTCGATGAGTTCCCAGGTTAACCTACGGGCTTGGGCATCCATTCCAGCGGTTGGTTCATCGAGAAAGATTAATTCTGGGCGGGGTAGCAGCGCTAGGGCAAGCGAGAGACGTTGTTGTTGGCCGCCAGATAATCGTCGATACGTCGTAGAGCGGTGCTGGGAAAGCCCGACGATATCGATCAGCCATTCCGGGTCGTGTGGATTTTTATAGTATTTGGCGGCAAGGGTGAGTTGTTCAACCACGGTGGCGCCAGAATATCCGCCGCCGCCTTGCAGCATCATGCCGATGCGTTGGCGCACCTTATCCGGTTGCGCGGCGGGATCCATTCCCAACACAGAGATCTGGCCGGAGGTGGGTTGCGTGAAGCCTTCACACATTTCGATGGTGGTGGTTTTTCCCGCTCCGTTGGGGCCAAGCACAGAAACAATGCACCCGCGCGGAACTGTCAGACTTAGATCATCGACTGCGATTTTGTCACCGAATTTCTTGCTGACGTTGTCGATTACCACGGCGGGCGCGTTGTTCGCGTCAGATCCATCGGAGCCATCGAAAGTTGTATGCACGGTCTTCATTCTAGGGCAGATGCTTTGCGATGCCGAAGCAGGTAATGAATAACCCAGGAAACAGCACAAAGTACCAGGGCAGTAAGTAATGCTTGGAGGTAAATGCCAGCGACAACCTCTGGTGGCAACGCCATTCCTCGGGGCAGGGTCAGGAAACTGACGATTACACAGTAGATGATGACCAACAGTTGGAATACGGCACGATTTGCCCACGCAGCTAGTGGCACGATCGCCCACAGTAGGTACCAGGGGTGTACCACCGGGAAAAAGATCACCAGCACTAACGTCGCCATGCCCAGACCACCTACCGGGTGGATGGCACCGCGAAATGTGGCAAACAACATGCGGAGCAGAAATACTCCAGCAACCACCACACCTAGGGTCCGAGTGAGTACCAAGATGGATTCCGTGTGGTCGCCGAGGCCCAAAAGCGTGCCGACGAAACCGCTAATGACCCCTAATGCCGTTGTCAGAGAAAGCCAACTGCGGATTGTGGCCGCGCCACCTTGTGCACTGATCCAACCAAGATCAATGCCGGTAAGGAGCGTGACGACGATGATGCTGGCAGTAAGAACAAAGAAGTAGAAAGAAGCTGCAACCACGATAGCCAGCCCGCGCCGCATTCCGGAACCGACCAACCAACGTGCTAGAGCCATACCCACAAAACCTAAGGCAATAAAACCAGTAACCTTGACCATCCCGGCGCATGAGATGAAGAAACCGCTGGCGCACAGTAATCCCCAGCGTGGAAACGTATGCGAATGATCCATTCCACGTAGCGCTAATTCAATACCGACGAGCAAAAACCCTAATAAAATTGCTTCATTGTGGATGCCCCCCAAAAGGTGCAGCATCACCACTGGGTTAAGCACGCCAAGCCACAGTGAGCTTTCCGGCGCGACTGCGCAGCGTCGTGAAAGTTTGGCTAAGCCCCAGGCCATTGTGGTAATTCCCAGCAGCGCGATGATGCGGTGTGCCAGCACGCCGAAGACAATGCCGTCTCCGGTGAGCTGACTAATCGCACCGGCAATACCCAATGCGACTGGGCCATATGGAGACGGTGATTGTGCCCAGATGAAAGGAACCGAGCGAGCTAAAGGGTGTTCTGTGCCGAGAAGTTCGACAGGCCCAGCCTCGTACGGACTCATGCCTTGCGCAACAATCGACCCATTTGCCAGATAAGAGTAGATATCTTGCGTAAATAGGGGTGCAGTAAACAGTAGGGGCAGCGACCACGCGACGAGCGTGAGTTTTAACTCGCGAGTAGTGATGGTTAGTCGCTGCTCGTGACCAAACCTGAGACTGATCCCAACGAATCGCGCTATGCCAAGCCAGGCAACGACAAGCATGCCGATGCCTAGCATGACTAATGCTGAGGAGGTTTGCAGCATACGGGCCATGATCGAACCCAAGGGGAAATCCGAATATGGGTTATTGACGACTGGTAGCGCTCCTGCCCCCAAGCCACCGAGGCCAATAAGCAGTGCGGCAACGGTGCCCAACCACTGCCAGGACTGAAAAACTCGAGATTCGCGAATGGTCGGCGAATCGCGTTCGGGTGGCGCTAAGTTGTCATCGTGCAATTGCGCAGAGCGTGAACCAGCAGTGCCTACCCGCGGGGCAACCGCGCGAATAGAAGGCCATGGGTTTAGCGTGCGCAAATTCACGAAGATTCATTTTAGTCATACTGGGTTGCCTTCTGGTGAGCACCGGTGGGACCGGATGAATTTATCCCACTCGTTGTGTGCGTGTTTTTTCATGGTCGGATGGCGCCAGCTCGGCCCAGGTGTGACGCAAGTGAAGGCAAAAGAAAAACATAATCGCGTGTAAATATGACCAGCTTGGCCCCAGTTGGACACTGCACGTCATTTAAGGAACACTAGTGTTGTCAAATGATTTACCGCCGATGGAGGGCAAAGGAGGTGCATGAGGGTGACTCAGTCCAATAAACACACCGAAGGTGGAAGTGGCTCCAGCGCAGCTGCTGGGGTTTCCGGAAAAGAAACACGAACCACTGAAGGTGAGACTCGTCGCCAAGTAATGCACTTGTTACTCACGCTTGGACCCGTAACGGCCAGCATGCTCGGTGATCATCTCGGCCTCTCGGCCGCGGGTGTGCGCAGACACCTGGACATTTTGGTAGAAGATGGGCTGACTGAAACCGTGCAGCGTCGCCCGCAAGGACAATCGCGCGGTCGACCAGCGAAGCATTTCCGCCTGACAGATCGGGGACGTGCGTATTTCGGGCATTCCTACGATTCCCTGGCATCAGATGCTCTCGACGCACTGCGTGAAGCAGGAGGCTCCGATGCCGTTCGTGCGTTCGCGCGACAGCGTGTTCGAAAACTTCTCGATACAATAACACCGGCGTCGTCTCTTGCCGACGACAACGAGGAGGTCGATGAACAAGCAGTTGAGCACACCGCCCAGCAACTGGCAGAGGTGTTGAACGCGCATGGCTACGTGTCGACGGTGCGACCGTCAGAATCCGGTATTCAGGTGTGTCAACACCATTGCCCGATTGCACACGTGGCAGCAGAGCATCCGGAATTATGCGAAGCCGAGCACGAGGTCGTTACTTCGCTTCTAAGCCAACACGTGCAGCCTTTGGCTACTATCGCGGAAGGCCACGGGATCTGCACCACAAATATTCCCTTGACGCAAGCACACACCATCACGAAAGGAGCTGGTCATGACTCAGGCACAATCTAAGCCAGAGACACCACAGATGACCGATGATGAGATTATCGATTCGATCGGTGCTTATGAATACGGCTGGCACGACTCTGACACCGCGGGCGCATCTGCGCAACGCGGAATTAGCGAAGACGTTGTCCGTGATATCTCCCGCCGGAAAAACGAGCCAGAATGGATGCTTGAAGCTCGTTTGAAGGCTTATCGCATTTTCGACAAGAAGCCGATGCCAACCTGGGGTGCTGACCTTTCTGACATCGACTTCGATCAGATTAAGTATTACGTATCGTCCACTGAAGGACAGGCTGCTTCCTGGGAGGATCTGCCGGAAGATATTAAGTCCACCTATGACAAGTTGGGCATTCCAGAGGCAGAGAAACAGCGCCTTGTTGCCGGCGTCGCAGCCCAGTACGAATCTGAGGTTGTGTACCACCAGATCCGTGAGGACCTGGAGGAAAAGGGCGTCATCTTCGTGGACACTGATACCGGTCTGCGTGAGTACGAAGATATCTTTAAAGAGTACTTTGGTTCCGTTATCCCAGCCGGTGACAACAAGTTCTCTGCGTTGAACACTTCCGTGTGGTCAGGTGGCTCTTTCATTTACGTACCAAAGGGTGTCCACGTCGACATTCCGTTGCAGGCATATTTCCGTATCAACACGGAAAATATGGGTCAGTTTGAGCGCACCCTGATCATCGTTGACGAAGGCGCGTATGTCCACTATGTCGAAGGTTGCACTGCACCGATTTACAAGTCGGATTCGCTGCACTCGGCTGTCGTCGAAATCGTCGTCAAGAAGAACGCCCGTTGCCGTTACACGACCATTCAAAACTGGTCGCAAAACGTCTACAACCTCGTGACCAAACGTGCGAAGGCCGAAGAAGGCGCCACCATGGAATGGGTCGATGGCAATATTGGTTCCAAGGTCACCATGAAATACCCCGCAGTGTGGATGACCGGTGAAGGCGCCAAGGGTGAGGTTCTGTCCGTAGCCTTCGCTGGAGAGAACCAGTTCCAGGACACTGGTGCCAAGATGGTACACATGGCACCACGTACCTCGTCCAACGTTGTTTCCAAGTCCGTTGCTCGTGCCGGTGGTCGTGCTTCGTACCGCGGTTTGGTGCAGGTCAACAAGAATGCCAAGCACTCGACGTCGAACATTGAGTGCGACGCGTTGCTGGTTGATTCGATCTCGCGCACGGATACTTACCCGTACAACGATATTCGTAACGAGTACGTGACCCTCGGCCATGAGGCTACGGTCTCGCAGGTTTCTGAAGAGCAGTTGTTCTACCTGATGTCGCGCGGTATTGCGGAAGAAGAAGCGATGGCAATGATTGTGCGTGGTTTCGTTGAGCCGATTGCCAAGGAACTGCCGATGGAATACGCACTGGAATTGAACCGTCTGATCGAACTACAAATGGAAGGATCCGTGGGCTAAATTGGTTAATTCCAACGAATTCAACACCACGAAAGCAGCAACGAAGGGCGACCAATTCACGTCGTTCAATGTGGATGACTTCCAGGTGCCTAGCGGGCGCGATGAGGTATGGCGTTATATTTCATTGCGTAGCCTCCGTGGCCTGCATGATGGCACATTCTCGGATGTGGTGGAACAGAAAATCTCCGTCAGCGAGCAGCCGGGCGTTTCCAGCGAAAAGGTAGCCTCAGACGATTCTCGGCTGGGACGCGCAGGTGCACCAGCCGACCGTGTTGCTGCACAGGCTTGGACCTCGATGCCTGCCGGTCAAGTTGTCAGCATTGATGGTGACAAGCAGTATGAAGACGCGGTGGTCATCACCATCACCGGTGCCGGCGAAAACGTCACCTCATTCGGTGCCACGTCTGTCGAAGTAGGCAAGCACGCAGAGGTCACTATCGTGCTGAACTACCAGGGCTCCGGCACCCATGCTGACAACGTCGAGTTCGTCATCGGCGATGGGGCCAACGTCAATGTCGTTGTGGATGCCGACTGGGAAGACGACGCGGTCCATCTGTCGCACCAGATTGCTTCGCTGGGCCGAGATGCCACATTGCGTCACAATGCAGCCATTTTTGGTGGAGAAATTGTCCGCATGGTTCCTCGCGTCAGCTTCACCGCGCCAGGAGGCGACGCTGAGTTGCTAGGTGTCTATTACGCGTCGGAAGGGCAGTACTTCGAAAACCGTCTGTTGATGGACCACTCGCAGCCATCCTGCCGTTCCAACGTCATGTACAAGGGCGCAATCCAAGGCGCACCGGGCTCTTCCAAGCCGGATGCTCGCTCTTGCTGGGTTGGCGATATCCTGATCCGCTCCAATGCCGAGAACACCGACACCTACGAAGTCAACCGCAACCTCCTGTTGACTGATGGTGCCCGTGCTGACGCAATTCCTAACTTGGAAATCGAAACCGGTGAAATCGCCGGTGCTGGCCACGCTGCTACTGTAGGCCGTTTCGATGACGAGCAGGTGTACTACCTGATGTCGCGCGGTATCCCAGAAGGCGAAGCCCGCCGTTTGATCATCCGTGGCTTCTTCCTGGAGATCATCAACCGCATTCCAGTGCAAAGCCTGCGGGAAGATTTGGCGAAGCGAGTCGACGATGAACTCGCAAGCATTTCGGCATAACAGACGAATCGACATTGCTAGGTGTGGACAGACCACGCACTAGCTACGCACGACCACAACCACGGAAAGAGTGAGCTATGTCTACCTTGGAAATTAAGAACCTGCATGCTCAGGTATTGCCTTCGGACGAGACCGCAGAGCCAAAGCCAATTCTCAAAGGTGTGAACCTAACCATCAAGTCAGGCGAGACCCACGCCATCATGGGCCCAAACGGCTCTGGTAAATCCACGTTGGCTTATGCCCTGTCTGGCCACCCACGCTACGAAATCACCGAGGGTGAAGTCTTGCTTGATGGCGAGAATATCTTGGAAATGGAAGTAGACGAACGCGCCCAGGCGGGTTTGTTCCTGGCCATGCAGTACCCAACTGAAGTTCCTGGTGTTTCTTCCTCCAACTTTATGCGTTCGGCTGTTTCTGCTGTTCGTGGCGAGGCTCCAAAGCTGCGTGAATGGGTTAAGGAAGTTAACGAGGCGCGTGAAGCTTTGTCCATCGACAAGTCCTTCGGTGAGCGCTCTGTCAACGAGGGATTCTCCGGCGGTGAGAAAAAACGCCACGAGGTTTTGCAGTTGGGTCTGCTGAAACCAAAGTTTGCCATTATGGACGAGACCGACTCCGGCTTGGACGTCGACGCTCTGCGCATTGTCTCTGACGGCATTAACCGTTACCAGGAAGAGACCAACGGTGGCATCATGATGATCACCCACTACAAGCGCATTTTGAACTATGTCAACCCTGACTACGTCCACGTGTTTGCCAAAGGACGGATCGTCGAAACTGGCGGTGCTGACTTGGCTGACACGCTTGAGGCCAGCGGCTACGACCAGTTCATGTAAAGCACACGCTGCACATAATCTACGGCTGGCCACCTACGAGCTGATACGAAGAAACTAGGTTTTAACACACCATGTCTACTCTGGATACCACCGCTATCCGCGCACAATTTCCCATTTTGTCGCGTACGGTTCGTGGCGATAACCCACTGATTTATTTGGACTCTGGGGCAACTTCCCAGCGCCCTGAATCGGTGTGGGAAGCAGAAAAGGAATTCGTGCTGAATTCTTTTGCACCGGTGCACCGGGGAGCGTACCAATTGGCTGAGGAAGCTACCGACGCCTACGAGGATGCTCGTGAGGCCATCGCCAACTTCGTCGGTGTAGACGGTGCTGAAATTGCGTTCACTAAGAACGCGACAGAGGCATTGAACCTGGTTGCATTCACATTCGCTGACCCCCGCTCCGAGGACCTGTACGTCGGCGAAGGCGATACCGTGGTGGTGAGCGAGCTGGAACATCACGCTAACTTGGTTCCGTGGCAGGAGTTGTGTGAGAAAACTGGTGCCACTCTCAAGTGGTACCGGACCACGGACGACGGCCGTATTGACTTGGATTCACTTGAGCTCGATGAATCCGTGAAAGTGGTTGCGGTCACCCACCAGTCTAACGTCACGGGTGCGGTGGTCGACGTGCACGAAGTTGTCCGGCGTGCTCGCGCGGTTGACGCATTGGTGGTCTTGGATGCCTGCCAGTCGGTGCCGCATATGCCCGTTGATTTCCGGGAATTGGATGTGGACTTTGCCGCGTTTTCGGGCCACAAGATGTGCGGTCCTTCTGGGGTTGGCGTCTTGTACGGCAAACCAGATCTACTGGCGAAGTTGCCGCCATTTTTGACCGGCGGCTCCATGATTGAAGTCGTGAAAATGGAAAAGACGACTTTCGCCGAACCACCGCAGCGGTTTGAGGCGGGAACCCAGATGACCAGCCAAGTTGTTGGTCTGGGGGCAGCCGTCAAGTTCTTACAAGAAATCGGAATGGACGAAATCCACGCGCATGAGCAAGAACTAACCAAATACTGTTTGGAGAAACTCTCTGCCATTCCTGGAGTTCAGATTGCAGGTCCGCTGGATACAGAAAACCGGGGCGGGGCAGTATCGTTTGTGGTGGACGGGGTACACCCGCATGATTTAGGTCAGGTACTGGATGATCGCGGGGTGTGCGTGCGAGTCGGTCACCATTGCGCCTGGCCGGCACACCGCAGCCTGGGAATGCAGTCCACTGCGCGTGCAAGTTTTTACTTGTATAACACCACCGAAGAAATCGATGCGCTTGCCGACGGCATCGTGCATGCTCAAGAATTTTTTGGAGTCTGATCTAGATGAATCTCGAATCGATGTATCAGGAAGTGATTCTAGATCACTATAAAAACCCGCAACACCGGGGATTACGTGAGCCGTATCAGGCAGAAGTCCACCACGTGAACCCATCGTGTGGCGATGAGCTCACGCTGCGGGTGCAGTTGTCCGATGACGGGCAGACCGTCGAGGACGTCTCGTACGACGCTGTTGGATGCTCAATCTCGCAAGCGTCGACCTCGGTAATGGCGGAAGAGATCATTGGTATGTCTCGTGACCGCGCGATGGAAAAGCTCGCTGAGTTTGAGCGGATGATCACCTCACGAGGCAAAGCTGAAGGAGACGAAGACATCATTGGAGATGGAGTCGCGTTTTCTGGTGTCTCGAAGTATCCAGCCCGCGTGAAGTGCGCTCTGTTGGGTTGGAAAGCGTTCCAATCCGCGACCGCGGATGCGCTGAATGAATTGGAGAAATAATGTCTGAGAATACTCAAACACAATCTTCTGACCAGCCGGTTGATCCGTACCAGAATGAGAATTCCTCATTTGATGGTGCGCGTGAAAAACCGGAACAGACAGAAGAACAACTGAGCTTGGCGTATGACTGTGAAGAATTTCTTCGCGACGTCATTGACCCGGAGTTGGGAATCAACGTCGTTGATCTGGGCTTGGTATATGACCTTTGGATTGAAGAAAAGGACGGAAAGACACGTTGCGTCATTAACATGACGCTCACGTCGCCGGCCTGCCCATTGACCGATGTCATTGCTGAACAGGCTGAGCAAGCCGTAGTGGCGAACACCAAATGCGATGAGCTCGAGCTTAACTGGGTATGGATGCCGCCATGGGGTCCACAGATGATCACTGACGAAGGTCGTGAACAATTGCGTGCTCTCGGCTTCGCAGTATAGTAGCCGCCCTCAGCTACTGATCTGAGCAGCAGAAGCATTCGACGCCCCGTTGCTAGTTTTACTAGTGACGGGGCGTTCTAGATAAGAAAACCGATCGGGAAGTTTGGGGTTAAACGCCAAAAAGTGTGTGTGAAGTGTACTGGGTTTTGTTCCTAGGCATTTACCTTATTTTCCATTATTTCCCGGGACCCATCTTGTTCCCACAAC
>NZ_JASPGD010000019.1 GCF_030232885.1 Corynebacterium sp. MSK297 | reverse complement strand
AAGCGTGGTGTGTCAAACACTGCATAGTGGACGCAAACACAACAAAACAATCATTTTCTCAACATGCTAAACCAAACCACAAAAGCCTGGCTTGTTGTAAAATGTTCGGCGAATTAGTACCAGTCACCTCCACGCCTTACAACGCTTCCAGATCTGGCCTATCAACCCCATAATCTCTAGGGCACCTAATAACGAAACCTCATCTCAAAACAGGCTTCCCGCTTAGATGCTTTCAGCGGTTATCCCTTCTACACGTAGCCAACCAGCCATGCCACGGGCGTGACAACTGGCACACTAGAGGTGTATCCATCCCGGTCCTCTCGTACTAGGGACAGCCTTTTTCAAGTTTCTACGCGCGCGGCGGATAGAGACCGAACTGTCTCACGACGTTCTGAACCCAGCTCGCGTGCCGCTTTAATGGGCGAACAGCCCAACCCTTGGGACCTACTCCAGCCCCAGGATGCGACGAGCCGACATCGAGGTGCCAAACCATCCCGTCGATATGGACTCTTGGGGAAGATCAGCCTGTTATCCCCGGGGTACCTTTTATCCGTTGAGCGACACCACATCCACAAGTAGGTGCCGGATCACTAGTCCCGACTTTCGTCCCTGCTCGAGCAGTCACTCTCACAGTCAAGCTTCCTTGTGCACTTACACTCAAAACCTGATTGCCAACCAGGCTGAGGAAACCTTTGGGCGCCTCCGTTACTCTTTAGGAGGCAACCGCCCCAGTTAAACTACCCACCAGGCACTGTCCCCAACCCAGATCATGGGCCAAGGTTCAGGTATCCGATCAAGCCAGAGTGGTATTTCAACAACGACTCCACACACACTAGCGTGCACGTTTCACAGTCTCCCACCTATCCTACACAAGCCAAACCGAACACCAATACCAAGCTATAGTGAAGGTCCCGGGGTCTTTTCGTCCTGCCGCGCGTAACGAGCATCTTTACTCGTACTGCAATTTCACCGGGCCTGTGGTTGAGACAGCAGGGGTCTCGTTACGCCATTCGTGCAGGTCGGAACTTACCCGACAAGGAATTTCGCTACCTTAGGATGGTTATAGTTACCACCGCCGTTTACTGGGGCTTAAATTCTCCGCTTTGACCCACAAAGGTCTAACAGGTCCTCTTAACCTTCCAGCACCGGGCAGGCGTCAGTCCATATACATCAACTTCACGTTTTCGCATGGACCTGTGTTTTTGATAAACAGTCGGACCCCTCTATTCTCTGCGGCCCCACCAGCCTTAACAACCGGTGGGGCTCCCCTTCTCCCGAAGTTACGGGGACATTTTGCCGAGTTCCTTAACCACAGTTCACCCGAACGCCTTAGTATTCTCAACCTGACTACCTGTGTCGGTTTAGGGTACGGGCCGAATATGCACTCGCTAGAGGCTTTTCTCGACAGCACAAGCACACCACATTCACCCAAAAAAGGGCTACGCATCACGCCTTGGATACAGCACCCGGATTTACCAATGGCACCAACCTCAACGCTTACACCAACAATCCACTAAGCGGCGTGGCTGCCCTACTGCGTCACCCCATCACTTGGACCACAGATCAGGCCCCACAAACTCAACCCATCACAACACTCAAAGAGCGTAAACAATAGGTCTCGAACATGGTTAGTATCACTGCTTCACCATTGACGCACACACTCGGGTACCAGAATATCAACTGGTTATCCATCGACTACGCCTGTCGGCCTCGCCTTAGGTCCCGACTCACCCTGGGAAGACGAACTTGACCCAGGAACCCTTAGTCATCCGGCGGTAAGGATTCTCACCTTACAATTCGTTACTCATGCCTGCATTCTCACTCGCACACAATCCACACGTGTTCACACTCATGCTTCACCTCATGCACGACGCTCCCCTACCCAACTAAAAAATAGTTGCCGCGGCTTCGGCGGTGTACTTGAGCCCCACTACATTATCGGCGCAGAACCACTCGACCAGTGAGCTATTACGCACTCTTTCAAGGATGGCTGCTTCTAAGCCAACCTCCTGGCTGTCATCGCGATCCCACATCCTTTTCCACTTAGTACACCCTTAGGGGCCTTAGCCGGCGATCTGGGCTGTTTCCCTCTCGACTATGAAGCTTATCCCCCACAGTCTCACTGCCGTAGAACACTTACATGGCATTCGGAGTTTGTCTGATGTTGCTAAGATGATAGTCCCGCTCAACCAAACAGTAGCTCTACCTCCACAAAGCTCAACTACGACGCTGCACCTAAATGCATTTCGGGGAGAACCAGCTATCACGGAGTTTGATTGGCCTTTCACCCCTACCCACAGCTCATCCCCGCAGTTTTCAACCTACGTGGGTTCGCGCCTCCACAACCTCTTACAGCTGCTTCACACTGGCCATGGGTAGATCACCCCGCTTCGGGTCCAGGACATGCCACTAACAACACCCAATTAGGATTCGCTTTCGCTACGACTACCCCACACGGGTTAACCTCGCGACATGCCGCTGACTCGCAGGCTCATTCTTCAAAAGGCACGCCATCACACAACAAAAAAGTGCTCTGACGGATTGTAAGCACATGGTTTCAGGAACTATTTCACTCCCCTCCCGGGGTACTTTTCACCATTCCCTCACGGTACTATCCGCTATCGGTCACACTAAGTATTTAGGCTTACCGGGTGGTCCCGGCAGATTCACGGCAGATTCCACGAGCCCGCCGCTACTCGGGAAACAATCAACCACCACACACGCACCTTCAACTACAGGACTCTCACCTTCTCCGGTAGGCCATTCCAAACCACTTCATCTAACACGCGCGAGGCAGCACAGCCATGGTAGTGACTGAACAATTGCTCCCAACAACCCCACACATGCAACCCCTACCAGGTATCACACACATGCAGTTTAGCCATAATTCGCGTTCGCTCGCCGCTACTAACGAAATCACTCTTGTTTCCTTCTCCTACGGGTACTGAGATGTTTCACTTCCCCGCGTAACCCCCATACTAGCTATACATTCACCAGCAGGTGACTGCGAATAACCACAGCCGGGTTTCCCCATTCGGACATCCTCGGATCAACGCTTGATTGACAACTCCCCGAGGCATAACGCAGCCTTCCACGTCCTTCATCGGCTTAGCATGCCAAGGCATCCACCATGCGCCCTTACAACACACAACAAAAATAAACACACAAAGAAAAAATCACAGCACACACAACACACCAACAAGTGCATCATGCGCACAGATGCTCGCGTCCACTATACAGTTCTCACACACCACACCAACCACAACCACGGCCAAACCAACAACGATTCACCCGCAGTCAGTGATGGTCAACGAACAACACAACAGTGCTGCCCGAGACACCCAACAACGCGCCAACGCACAAACCACAGATACTCACTCAACCAAGTGCACATGAGACACAGACCCACAAACAAAAATAATTACGCTGCAACCCACACACCCACAAACAGATGCATGAACAACAATCACAGCTAAAAGCACTAACCACCCACAACTGCGGAAATGATCAGTGCACAACAAAAACTCCTTAGAAAGGAGGTGATCCAGCCGCACCTTCCGGTACGGCTACCTTGTTACGACTTCGTCCCAATCGCCGATCCCACCTTCGACGGCTCCCTAAACGAGTTTGAGCCACCGGCTTCGGGTGTTACCAACTTTCATGACGTGACGGGCGGTGTGTACAAGGCCCGGGAACGTATTCACCGCAGCATTGCTGATCTGCGATTACTAGCGACTCCGACTTCATGGGGTCGAGTTGCAGACCCCAATCCGAACTAAGACCAGCTTTAAGCGATTAGCTCACCCTCACAGGCTCGCTGCGCATTGTACCGGCCATTGTAGCATGTGTGAAGCCCTGGACATAAGGGGCATGATGACTTGACGTCGTCCCCACCTTCCTCCGAGTTAACCCCGGCAGTCTCTCATGAGTCCCCACCATAACGTGCTGGCAACATAAGACAAGGGTTGCGCTCGTTGCGGGACTTAACCCAACATCTCACGACACGAGCTGACGACAGCCATGCACCACCTGTACACCAGCCACAAGGGAAACTACATCTCTGCAGCGATCCAGTGTATGTCAAGCCCAGGTAAGGTTCTTCGCGTTGCATCGAATTAATCCACATGCTCCGCCGCTTGTGCGGGCCCCCGTCAATTCCTTTGAGTTTTAGCCTTGCGGCCGTACTCCCCAGGCGGGGCGCTTAATGCGTTAGCTACGGCACAGAAACCCCAAAAGGCCCCTACACCTAGCGCCCACCGTTTACGGCATGGACTACCAGGGTATCTAATCCTGTTTGCTACCCATGCTTTCGCTCCTCAGCGTCAGTAACTGCCCAGTAACCTGCCTTCGCCATCGGTGTTCCTCCTGATATCTGCGCATTTCACCGCTACACCAGGAATTCCAGTTACCCCTACAGTACTCAAGTCAGCCCGTATCGCCTGCACGCCCACAGTTAAGCTGTGGAATTTCACAGACGACGTGACAAACCACCTACGAGCTCTTTACGCCCAGTAATTCCGGACAACGCTTGCACCCTACGTATTACCGCGGCTGCTGGCACGTAGTTAGCCGGTGCTTCTTCTCCAGGTACCGTCACAAAACGCTTCGTCCCTGGCGAAAGGAGTTTACAACCCGAAGGCCGTCATCCCCCACGCGGCGTCGCTGCATCAGGCTTGCGCCCATTGTGCAATATTCCCCACTGCTGCCTCCCGTAGGAGTCTGGGCCGTATCTCAGTCCCAATGTGGCCGACCAACCTCTCAGTCCGGCTACCCGTCGCCGCCTTGGTAGGCCATTACCCCACCAACAAGCTGATAGGCCGCGGGCTCATCCTACACCGAAAAAACTTTCCACCACACACACTAAAGTGCGGTCCTATCCGGTATTAGACCCAGTTTCCCAGGCTTATCCCAGAGTGCAGGGCAGATCACCCACGTGTTACTCACCCGTTCGCCACTCGAGTACCCTGCAAGCAGGGCCTTTCCGTTCGACTTGCATGTGTTAAGCACGCCGCCAGCGTTCGTCCTGAGCCAGGATCAAACTCTCCATAAAAATAATCAGAAAAAGAGTCTGATAACCTAGTCAAAAAACTACAAAAGAAAAATCAAAGAGCAACACTTACTCAAAAAGATTAATCAAATGCAGAAACAAAAAAGATCCACATCCCACTAATCAAGTAAGTATCAAAAATAATAAGTACATTGACACGCTATTGAGTTCTCACACAACACCACCACCCCACTACTCAAGCACCCCAATCAACGAGCACCCTTTTCGCAAAGCAGCCAGACCGACTTTACACAACCAATCACTTGAACACAAACCAGAACACTGTGTCATTCATCACAACACCGTGAACCAGACTACCGCACAAGCAACCAGCACAACTCACCAACAACAACCACCAACCACACAGTCAACAGCCACCGAAAGCAAGCATCGGCCCTATAAAATTATGATCATCACCACCAGACAAACAAGAAACACAACCACCAGAACCAACATCCTGTGAAGT
>NZ_JASPGD010000018.1 GCF_030232885.1 Corynebacterium sp. MSK297 | reverse complement strand
TTTGTTGAGTGTTGGAAGAAAGAAAATCTCGAGGTTACCAGTTAAGGTCACTGGTCCGATATTCCAGCCCACTCCAATCCCGCCAAAACTTCAAAATCCCAGACTTGAGCGCCCGCGCACCACCAGACGAGATGGTGACCGGCGGGGTTGTGTTGTAGCCCCAGACGGTGCCTAGGTAGTGGACCACAATTCGCGCATCGTTCGCTGCGTAGTCGAGCAACCGCGGCAGATCCTCGCGTGACAGCGCTTCCATGTCCTCAATGGCAGCGCCAACGTCGAGCTTTTCAACACCACACGCATCACCGAGCGCTTCCAAACTCTTATGTTCTGGAGACGCCTGATTGCGAGTGTCACGGAAGACAACACTGAAGGGAAGAAGACGCCGGAACGATCCAAACCCTGAGGTACGAACGACACGGACCGGCCGCAGGCTCACAAGCCCGCCACCAGCGGATGTAAGTTCATGCAAGATGTCATCGCACCGACGTTTTGGACGACGGAAAGCGGTCGCATCGACGTTCAGAAAATGACCGGCAAGCACGATACGAATCGAAGCACGCTTGAACAACGAATCCCGTAGACGATCCTTACCAAGCTCAGACCGCAGAATCCCGCGCGGGTCCATGTCCGAGGTACCAATTTCACCAACATCTTTAAAACCGTTGGCGTAGCGCTCGAGTTTCCCAAGCAGAGAGATCGCGTAAAAGCAGCTATCAACAAGAAGCCGCTGTCCCTCAAGGGGCATAATCACGACTTCATGTTCCGTACCGTCGAGCGGATCAATCCAACTGAATTGGTAGCTCACAATGTCGCGGCGACCCTCACCGTCGTCGCTGACGAATTCGGTATCAAAACCGATGACGAGACGCTTTTCACCACTACCCATCGCGCGGACGCTAGCTAGAGAGCCAAAGTCAACACTCGTGAAATCGTCAGCGACGTCAGTTGAACCGGTACCATTTTGGACCTGGCCATCCGGCCAGGCCAAACTGCAGCCTCGTAGGATATTTTGGCCTGATCGCGTTCGAATGGTTTGACCTGCGATTTTACCCTCGATGTTCGAATGATCTTCATCATCATTCATTTGTTTGATGATGAGATCCGGGTCATTTTCATCCACGCCCAGGCATTTACGCGGTGTAAAACGACGGCTAAATCGGTCAATTTTCCACGCTGGTCCGACTGGAAATCGACCAACCGGGTGTCCCAACCGACAGCATCATTTTCGATTTGTTCGTAACGTTCACGAATCTCCGGTGATACATTGACAACTGAAGCATCTACGCTCCAGCTCTCACGGTTCACAGCGGTGGGGGCCGTTCCCTTTTGCATTATGCACCACCGCCGACAGCGCGAGCGCGGGTGAAATCGTCGAGGTCGGTGACCGCGTACACGACAGATCGACCGAGACGAGAGTAGCGAGGGCCTTCACCCTGGTAGCGCCAATGTTCGAGCGTTCGGCGCGACAGACCGAGATAGACAGCAGCTTCTGGTGTTTTCAGAAAAGCCGGGGACATAAAAAATCTCCTGGGATAGCAAAGCTATCCGGCAGGAGGTAACGCCTTCCCGGTTTCTATGTGTGGCGGTCTACGGTTCCCGTGCTCAAAAATTGCTTTACGTGGGTGCGACCCACTACCACTAAGTTCCTGTCAGCCTCGCACACGAGATTACCTTGCTTAGGGGCGCGATGAGCGACATCTCCGGATGTTACCGGCATGTGTACGATTTAGTTTCTTAGCGTCTTAGAAAGTTCTCTAGCAAAAACAAGAACTTATGCGCAGTGCCTACTGTAACGCACTTACCTTTACGATGCAAGTACCTTCCAACCCGGATCATAAAGTACGTTAAAGGGTATGAGCACTACAGCGAAAACCCGGATCGAACCGGGGCATACATCGATCGACCGAGCCACACCGAGAAAGACGAAAACCGGATACCAGCTGGACTGGTCAGTCCGATTACACGACGGCAGGATCATACAACGACGGTCGAAGGCAAAGACGAAAGGCGAAGTACGCGCACGCGCACGGCGCAAAGCCGACGAGCTGTTGTCTACAACCTCAACAGAGTGGACACCGCGTACACCGATGAACGTGTACATCGAGAAAGTCACACGGCCGAAAATCGAAGAGTCGTCGCAGCTCAAAGACCTATCAAAACGGCGTTATCTCGCATCGCTCAACCTGGTCGCGGCTGAACTCAAGGGCTACAGCGTTTTTGACGCGATGCAGTTCAGGGTGTTAGAGCGCACACTACAAGCGATCGCGCGCACACATCCGGGCAGCGTATCGAGTGCGAGAACCATACTTTCTACCTACATTGCCGACGCGCTGGTCCGCGACGGAGTCATTTCAGGCAACCCCATACGCGGGGCAAGGCTCGACATCCGAGCACAGGGGAAGGCCGGAGAAGGTGGTCGTAGAACACTCACTAACGGTGAATACGACGCAGTTGTACAGCACTTACTAGCGCGTGACGTTTCGGGACCGCTGATCGAGCCAAAGAAGGGCGGTGCGCGACAATCAACGATGAACGCGCATGCGCGTATCACACGGCTAACACTACTACAAGCAGTGACCGGCCTGCGCATCTCCGAAGCTAACCGGCTGCGGTGGAAGCACGTCGAAGACGACGGCGAGAACGTCATCATCAACGCGACGCGCGACATTGTTAAGGGGCGTCAGGGCAAAGAAAAAGGGCGCTATATCCCTATCCTGAGAGCCGACGTGACGGACTACTTGAGACAGCATCGCGAAGACGACGAGCGGTACGTAGTGGGGTCACCAACAACGACGGCGAAGCCGTGGGACGCGACCAACGCCGACGACAAGGTACCGGAGCTGTATCGTCAGATAGCCGACGAGACGGGCGTGACGATCCTTGTAGACCTGCGCAGTCATTCGTGGAGAGCGACGCTACACGGTGTGTACGCGGACGTAATGGACGCTAGGACACGGGCGGACATTTTCGGTCACACGGAGCAAGTCGCAGACGAGTATTACAACGACCGGGCCAACGTGGAAGCACTGATCCGCGCGACCGCACAAGCGAGGTCGTAGCGCTCAGTAGACGTACGTAGAAGTACGCTAAAAAGTACGTTTAAACCCTCAGTAACAGTACGTAGCAACACGTACATAGCCGTACGAAAAACGATTGAGACCTGCTACTACTTTCCAATACGTACAGGTACTGAAGTTATGCGTCAAGACCCTGGGTGTCGCGGGTTCGAGCCCCGTCAGCCACCCCAAAGTTACACCCTCTTGACCGCAGAAATGCTACCAAGAGGGTGTTTTTCGTATTGCTGCTGACCGCGCACCCTAGACAGCTAAATCGAGCGGCAAATCAGAGATATCACGGAGGCGTTTTCCCTCAATCAAGATGTTCAACATCGTAATCGCTTCATCGTTACCGACCTCGGCGACGGCTTTTTGCAATTCAGGAAGTGCAATGTGATAAAGCATGTCGATATCTCCTGTCCCTAACGCTAAAGACGCCAATCGAGATGGGCTCGGCTCCGCGGTCACCACCGTGATGTGCGGGGTACGACCTTTACGATTGCGGATGACGTTAAGTGCCTCAGATCGAGCGTTCTGTGCCCGGTCAGATCGCATTGTGAACTTGCAGGAGATCAGTGCGTGCACAATTCTATGGCGGGCTGGATTGCTTCCCTCCGCCCTAATAATTGAGTGGAGGGCGTTCTTTTGGTCGACAACTTCAGCGTCACGGTTGATCCTGGCATCCGGCTCTGCGTTACGGATAACCAATACATCAGGCGAAATCGTGTAACTATTGCCGAGCACCGTCTCTAGGGTTCTATCAAGTTTGATAGCCCTCGCCAGCTCATTCAGGTGTGTATAAGGCTCAAATTCCGCCAGATGATAAGCCCCTCGCTTACCGCCTACACACTTAACGTCCCAGTTTCCGGGACGAATTGGAGTCAAATATGGCAAAACTTCTCGCATGAAGTCCGCTACTCCGTCCTCAAACGCTTTGCCGCTGGTCTGGCCTGCCAGGGCTTCAACTGGATCAAGAGTACCAATCGCCTCCGCGACACGAAGTCCGATTTCTCTGGAACTAGCCTGACTCTTGTCTGAGAAGCTCGCCACCAAAAGTGGTTTATTATTGACCATTTTAGATGTAACGGACAACGTACCGCTTTTGATCAGTGCCGCATGCAGTCGCTTCCGCGCATCACTAATCAGCGCCATACTTTTCCCCTAAGTTGAGATCGATTTCGGCTTGCCCCGACCGAGGCTGTTTGTCAAGCGCATTCTTTAGGCTATTCCCGAGAGCGTGGGCAACCGGGGGCGGAAATGCGTTACCGACCTGACGCCACGCTGCTGTCTTGCCGCCAGTAAATTGCCAATCTTCCGGGAAACCCTGCAAAACCGCACCCATCTGCACGGTAAGACGCGGAGATTCATCTACAGGGAAATCCGCCCCGGGAGCCGCCTCAGCAATCGATGTACCGCGAACACCCAAGTTAGCCCACGCTTTCCGAGCCCGTGACGGGCCAAGATCTGGGCCGCCATGTTTCTTGGATCCACCAACCAAAGTCGGGCCGATAGAATTGGCTTTTGCAGACCATGCATCTACCCCGGGCCAGCCGTTTGCACCCATAAGCTCGTAGAGAGCTTCCCCCACGGTAACTGCACTGCCCTGGGCCGGTGTAGGCCAGGATAGATAATCCCAGAACTCAGACCGCACCGCCATCAACACAAACCGGGGGCGTAGTTGTGCCACCCCGAAGTGGGCTGAAGTTATCATTTGCCACATCGCTCTATACCCGAGTTCATATTCCAACTCATGCAAGATCGATTCCCGGTAATTCTGGAAACGTGGCTGGCCAAGACCGCGTACATTCTCAAGCAGAACCGCTTTAGGACGGGCATCCCGAACGAGTTCCAGCGCCTTTGGAAACAAATCGCGCTCATCATCAGCCCCAATTTGCTTGCCAGCAATAGAAAACGGTGGGCAAGGAACACCACCGGCTAAAAGGTCAATGCCTTCATATTCCCGCCCATCGAGCTCCTTAACATCCTTTTCAACGACATTCCAGCGTTGCTGAGGCTTAAGCCCATCATGGTCACGGTTAGCCCGGAGGGTATTACAAGCATGCACATCGTTCTCGACAGCGCCTACGTGAACAAAGCCCGCCCGTTCAAGTCCCAGGGCTTGCCCTCCTGCCCCAGCACAAATTTCCAACGAGGTATACATGCTTTCATACTAGGCCAAGTAAATAACACGAAAACAGTTTTTCGAATAATAGTTCGATCTAACGGCAGGTGTATAAAACCTGCACCCACAGCCACCCGCGAAACGGATCTCATTCTATGCACCACCACCGCATCGGAACCGATACCGACCAAAGACGACGTTTCGGACAATGCCGTCATTGTCGCGGTCGGATCGCACTCACCACAGGCGCGGGAGCTGGCATCTGATCTCGTTGCCTCCGCCACGGTCATCGTGGAAGACATGGGCGCTACCCTGCGCGAAGGCGGCGATATCATTCAGCCGCTGAACGAAGGCGTCATTAACAGAAACGATTTGCTGAGCTACGCCGACGTCGTCAGTAGAAAAGTGAACGTCACACGCAATAAACCCATCGTTTTCAAATTCACTGGCATGCCGTGGGAAGATCTCGCACTTGCAGAAGCAATCGCCGAGAAAGTATCCGCGCAGGCCTAATCAGCGCCACGTAAACTTGCACCATGGCTCACGCTCAGATCCCCCAGATTTCTGCTCGCGCGACCTCCCTGCGTGATCAAGTATCCGAATCCATCCGCGCCGGACTGATCTCCGGCGAGCTCGCCCCTGGCCAGATTTATTCGGCGCCACAACTGGCCGCGCAAATGGGGGTTTCCGCGACCCCGGTGCGCGAGGCCATGCTGTATTTCGAACGCGAGGGCATGGTCACCAAAATGCGTAATACCGGCTATAAGGTGACCGAGCTTTCCGACGAGATCCTCGACGGTGCCGCCGAGGCCCGCATCCTGTTGGAAGTGCCTACCATGGCGAAAGTCGCGCGGATCTGCACCGGCGAAATCGCAGAAAAAGTCGAAGATTTACGGGCGCTGGCACACGAGCTCAACGACGCCGCCGAACGCGGCGATTTGGTGTCCTATTTGCAAGCGGATCTGCGCTTCCATTGTGATTTCCTGGCGCTAGCCGGAAACCCGGTAATCGTGGAAACAGTATCCAGCCTGCGCACCCGCAGCCGTGTCACCGGCCTGCGTCGGCTCGCCGAAGCGGACAGTTTGGTTGCCAGCTCCCGCGAGCACGAAGCGATGATCGATGCCGCACTCGAGCAAGATGCCAACGCGATGGAAGCCATCGTGCGCACTCACATCGGGCACGTGCGTAAGGAATGGGCTGACTAAGCATTAGTTTTTGCGCAGCTTCGCATTTGTTTTTGCCGTCGCGGTTGCCTGCCACGGATCTTCCGGCCACGGGTGCTTTGGGTAGCGCCCTCGCATATCTGCGCGCACCCCGGCATAAGGCCCGGACCAAAAACTCGCGAGATCGTCGGTAATCGCTAGCGGTCGCCCCGCTGGCGAAAGCAAGTGAAACTGCACGCGCTTGCCGCAGTACACCGGCGATTCCGCCAACCCGAAGCATTCCTGCAGCTTGACGCTTGCCACCGGGCGCTCGTCGGACCAATCCAGGCGCACGCCGCGTCCCGACGGCACCGGCATACGCTCCGGCGCTAGCTCGTCCAACCGCGTGGCTTCGGGCCAAGGCAAAAGCCGCTGCAACGCGGGGTACAGATCAACCTTTCCAATCGGCATTCCCGCAGCGATCCTGTCTAATTCCGGAGCCAACCAGATAGCTGGATCTTCCGCCGCCACATCCGGCCACGGCAAGCCGTAGTGCTCGTGCAAATGGTGCAGCCGGTGGTATAAGTTGCTTGCCGACGCCGACCACTTGAATAAACCGAGTCCGTGTTCCCGAATGCTTTCTGCTAAAGCCTCGGCAGCGGCGTCGCCAGTGACATGCACCGGTGTCGAAGATAACTCGATTGCTCCGGCTAGTCGACGCTTTCTGCCTCGAATTTTGGCGCCGTCCACCGTCGCGGTTGTGGTTTCTTCCACTCCGATGGCTTCCAGGGCATCGTCTTCCGTAATCCGCGCGGCGGACCGAATGATCGCGTTTCCGGCGTTCGACAACGAAATCTCGGCAACCGCAAGCCAGTCTGCATCCGCCAGACCGGAATCCGACAACAAGCGCGCCCGCGTACCACTCGCCAGAAGATATTCGCGGCTAGTCCCAGCCCCAGAGCTAGGACCAGAGTTAGAGCCAGAACCAGGGCCGGATGCCCCGGCAGACACAGCGCGGGCTACTCGTTCGGGGAAAGCGGCAGCCACCACTGCTCCCGGATCCGCCGGCCCCAAATCTGGTACCAAAGCGTCCAGGCGCTGCACTAACCGTTTCTGGGCGTGCACCCGAGCGATATCTCCGCGCGGGTTCTCGTCCAATTTCGCGACGGTCTCCGCAGCCCCTGCACCAAAACGCAATAACGCGGCGCCCAGGCGCGGGTCCGTCGGCAAGAGAGCCAGTTGTTTCGTCGCCCCAATGCGCTGCAAGGTGGCGCGGGCAGTAGCCATCGCTGTGGCCGGCGGCTGGTCCAACAAGGGAAAATCCTCGCCAGCGCCCCAGGTATCCAAAAATAGGGCTGCTTGGGTGAGGTCCGCACTGAGAATTTCTGGGGTCGTATGCGGCGCGAAGTGCTGGTAATCTTCCTGCGAATAGCAGCACACGACGGTTCCCGGCCCCTCGCGCCCGGCACGTCCTGCGCGCTGATCGGCACTAGATTTGGAAGTCGACGACGTCACCAACCCCGACATTCCCCTCTGCGCATCACGCCGCGGCATACGAGCCAAGCCAGCATCGACGACAGCTCGCACCCCAGGCACCGTCAGCGACGATTCCGCGATCGAGGTTGCCACCACGATGCGCCTGCTATCGGTATATAACGCGCGGTCTTGCTCTTCGGTGGTTTGTTGGCCATGCAGCGGGAAAACCGGGAGTTTGGCGTCGACAAGCGTGGCTAATTCCGCACACACTTGGTTGACTTCCCGAACCCCTGGCACGAAAACCAACGTCGACCCTGCGCTTGCCGACGCTTGCTCGGCAGCCTGTTGCACGACGTGGCGGTAAAAACTACGCTCCCCTGCCGCCCGACCGGGCGCCGGAGCATAATTGATTTCCAGAGGATGAATGGCTGCCTCGGTGACGTGTATCGGTGCATCCATGAGCTGGGAAAACCGCTGCGCATCCACGGTGGCAGACATCGCGATCACGCGGAAATCATCGCGCAACTGGGCCAGCTCCAGGCACATGCCCAGCACCAGATCGGTATCGAGTTGCCGCTCGTGGACCTCATCAATCGCTATAGTTGCCACCCCAGGAAGTTCCGGGTCAAGTAATAAACGGCGGAGCAAAACCCCCGGGGTCACGAACTCCACCGCACTACCCGGCACGGATTCTCCCCGGATGGCATGGCCGACAAGCTTCGGCTGGCCGGAAAGGGTTCGCAGCCGATGCGCGGCCGCACGCACAGCCACTCGGCGCGGGGCTGTCACGATGATCTTGCCGACGTCGGAGGCTTCTCGTTCGCTGGGCGCGTTCTGTGTGGCGTAGTTTTGCGCCTCCTGGTTTGCCAGCGCCGGTGGAATCAGAGTGGTTTTACCCGTCCCCGGTGGGGCGTGCACGACGACGTTGCCGTCGGCAGGCAAACTAGCAATGCTCTCGGCAACAGGCAGGCCTGCACCGATGCGTGTGAGATCAAAAATGCGCGTCATAGTTATTCACGCATTCTAGTATTGATTCTAGTGCTGGTAGTCCCCGTTGTTGGGCTCGGCTACGACGCGGTCTGCCACCGTGCCTGGTGCCATCGCGTCTGACCAGGCGACTACTAGGAGCTGATCTCATCGGCATTACCCGCCGACCACGTTTCCCAGTCAATATTCCAGTCACCCAGCCCGTCGTAGCCCGACAGGGTGCCACCGCTGGTGTTTTTCACCTCGATGACGTCGCCGCGCTTGACGGTGTTCATAAACCACTGTGCATCGGCATCGGTGACGTTAATGCAGCCGTGCGAGGTATTAGATTTGCCCTGCGCCCACACCGACCACGGTGCACCGTGCACGTAGATGCCGGAATACGACATCTGCGTCGCAAAGTTCACCTCGGTACGATACGAGCCTTCGCCAGTCAGTCCAAAGGTCGTGGAATCCATCACCAGCTCATTGTGTTGATCGCCCACCAAATAGGTTCCGTTTGGGGTCGCATACTCCGGACGACCCAACGACACCGGCACGCTGCGCAGCGTCTCGCCATTACGGGTAACCGTCATCGTTTTGGTGGCATCGTTGACGACCGCGCGCACATCATCACCAATGGTGAAGCTCGCGGAGTTGTCCTTACTACCCCACATGCCATTGCCCATGTTCACGCCATAAATATCGGCGTCGACGCTGACCTTGGTTCCTGGCTCCCAGTATTCTTTCGGGCGCCAGCGCAGCTCACTGTTGCTGATCCAGTAGAACGCACCAACGGTGTCATTGGAAGTCTCAATAGTGATTGCATCCTGCACCGCCTGGCGGTCGTACACCGTGCCAGCGAAACGGAAGTTGATTGTCTGGCCGATGCCCACTGTGGAATCCGGAAGCGGCACCATCGACACAGCGGACTGGCTGGTTGGCTGTGGCGTCGTAAAGCTTGCCGACGCCGTGTTGCCCTCCACATCGGTGGCTTTGATGGTATAGCTGCGGTTATAACCGAGAACTTCGTCGGTTTTCCACGTTTTTCCGTCCTCAGAAAGAACAGATTCCACCTCGTAGCCAACCTCATTGACCATCGTGACGGACTTCAGCTTGTTTTCACCGGTGACCTCAACAGGAACGGTGGGGTTTACTTCCGTGGCGCCGTCTTTCACGCTGATCGACGGCGGGGTTTCCACACTCTGGCTTTCTGCTGCCGACGAATGCTGCGCGTCAGAACTGGTATCTGCGCAGGCCGCAAGGCCTAACACGAACCCTCCGATTGCGAGGGTGGACACTGTTTTAGACCAGAAGGTCAACGCGGAGCTCCTTTCGCAGCACACGGCTGCATCTTATTGATTACACCGTCAGGCACAATCTATTCATCACAGTTGAGGCTACTGGGACTAAGGCTGTTGGGATTGAGCCCGAGCAGTGGCAGCCCCGCCATTAAGCGTTGTTAAGCACTGCTCGGTGCTGCTAGGCCCTGTTTGGCACTGTTTGACAGTTCTAGCGAGATTAACCCATCAAAGCCGGGTCTCCGGTGCTTATGCGTGATGAGTTATACACTTGCAACCGAATCGTTGCATAACCAGGGTCTTATTAATCAATCGTTTCCCACACCAGTTTTGTTAGCACCGAAAAAGACACCGCTCAGCCACGGCATCATAAGACCCCAACATCGCCCCACAATGGACCAAAAAAGCAGCTCAGAACCATGATTTTTCTCATTCTTTAAGCTCTGCTATAGTACTTATTCGTTGCACACGATATGGTGTTTTACACAGAGTGTTCAACAGTAAGAGTTGAGAGATCAACACTTACGCGCCATTAGCTCAATTGGCAGAGCAACTGACTCTTAATCAGTGGGTTCGGGGTTCGATTCCCTGATGGCGCACTCTTGTGAAGTCTCGAGACATCGTTCCTATTTCGGTGTCTCGAGACTTTCTTCGTTTTGGGGTTTCGCCATTTTCAAGCCATTCAAGAGATACGCCCGTAGCGAAAGAAATTGCGATTAGCACGGGCCGTTTTAGATCTCTGACGCCTTGCTCGGCATTCCCTAACGTTGCTCTAGACACACCAATCAATTGAGCAAGCTCTACTTGACTTAACCCCGCGTGTTCCCGCGCGCGCTTTAGCCGGTCCTGCACTCGCCATTCTGGTATTTGGCCCTTTACGTTAATTGCTTTGGTCATAGTGCTAACTTTAAATTGAATGATCAATATTAGCAAGATGAATAACCTTTATACCAGCATCTCTATGCAGGTCACTAAATAATAGCTGCATGACACTTAGTGGCACTGCTAAAAATTAGCCATGGACCAATGTATTACGACACAGGAAGCCGCGAAAATTCTCGGTATTGCCGTGTCGACTCTGACCTGGAGAACACGCAACGGTCACATAGACCCGGTTGAACAGCTCAACGGCCGCCAATGGTTGCGTCCTTTAGTGTGGTGTATCTGTAACTGACGGTGGGCCCTCATCAATGATGCCGACGGCCACCGTAGTACCTTTCGATTCCATAACCACACTTCCTCGAAAGGGATAACCACGATGGCCGC
>NZ_JASPGD010000017.1 GCF_030232885.1 Corynebacterium sp. MSK297 | reverse complement strand
TTTGTTGAGTGTTGGAAGAAAGAAAATCTCGAGGTTACCAGTTAAGGTCACTGGTCCGATATTCCAGCCCACTCCAAATCTGATCTCACGCAAAATTCAGAGGCAATCCTTGACTGGGATGAGTTCTTTGAAGAACTAGGAACCAAACTTGCGAATTACCACGATGACCGCGCTTCCCTGATTAAGCAGCTAACCGAAGCGGCAGAAGGCTCAGACCGCCCTTCTCTCTTCAAGAACTTATGGACGCTCCCCACTGTCGACGGTGAACGTCGTGAAGCAACGGATATTGATCCGTTTACTGTTCTCGCTATTATTAACCGACAAATCACAGTCGCAAATAAAATTGCGATCTGCAGAGTTTATAAAGAGACCTTCGACATCGATGCTCCAATACCAACAGGATTTGATGGTGTTCCAGAGCGCAACAATCTAAGCACTCGTTTCGAATCAAAACCAGCAGATATAGGTAACCCGGAGTTTTATAACGCTGCATGGGAATTATTTCTTGCTGGCATACGTTACGCGGAATCCAGCAGCCGTGATGAGTTCATCAAAGCATTTGATTTAGCCACTGATAGCCGCAGCATCACCGCCTACACGATGGGTCTCTACTGGTTCCGCCCTGGAACCTTCTTAGCCCTCGATAGCAAGACACGAAACTATTTAAATTCCCCAAATGTCCTTGGCCCTGGATTCACCAACCAAGTACGAGACGGTCAGTCCTATTTAGAGGCTCTGGAACAAGTCCAAGCCTGGATGACTGAGGAGGAAGATACACAAAATAACTTCGCCGAGTTATCTGCTGCCTCCTACACCACTGGACCAGCAGAAATGCCTGAATCCGAATCTTCGGCAGAATTAACGAATGAAGAAAATAAAACTGAAAATGCGTCTTATACCTATGAAAATATTCGTGCTGAAGGTGCCTTTTTAGAAAGCAGTGAAATCCAAAAGCTGCTCCGTCGATGGTCAGAAAAGAAAAACCTGATCCTGCAAGGCCCTCCGGGGACCGGCAAAACTTGGCTTGCCCGCAAGCTGGCTTATGCCTTGATCGGCAAAGAGAACGACGAGAACATCACTACGCAACAGTTTCACCCGTCTACCTCGTACGAAGACTTTGTCATGGGATACCGTCCAGCACGTGATGGTCGGCTAGAACTCCAATATGGCGCTTTCATGAAGGCAGCCCAAGGTGCCCAAGAAGATGCAGGGCAAAAGCATATCTTCATCATTGAAGAAATAAACCGTGGTAACCCAGCACAAATCTTCGGCGAAATGCTGACATTGCTGGAAGCTGACAAACGCAACCCAGATAACGCGCTACGCTTAATCTATTCACAAGATGATGACGACCCATTCCACCTGCCGGAAAATTTCTATGTCATCGGCACCATGAACCAAGCAGATCGATCGTTGGCTGGCCTTGATATCGCATTACGGCGACGATTCTCCTTCGCGACTCTCAAGCCAGAATTGGGAAGCAATTGGCTAGAATTTGCAGAAAAACGAGGCCACGATACGCGTGAACTTCGCTCTATTGCGAATCAAATTACACAGGTCAACGCGCTCATCAGTGAAGATCCCACACTTGGCGCGCCATTTTGCATCGGGCATAGCTTTGTCACACCGCGCACGAAAATCACCGAGCCAGCCGTCGGCAAGACTCAACGATGGTTCCAGGAAATCATCGACACCGACTTGGCGCCATTGCTCGAAGAATACTGGTTTAGTCAGCCAGAAAAACTGGAGACAGCATTGGGAATACTCCATGGGTCTCAGTAAATATGTACCGCTGCGGAGCATCTGGCTGTTGCAGTTATACGCCTCGGAGGTATACCAACGTGGCTTGATCCGCGATTCTGCAGTAGAAGATACAGATGCTGAGCTTCCTGTGTTGGTAAGTTCAATGTTGTGTGATGCTGTCGAGCGCCGCATGAGCGAACAACTCAGCGTCGCCTTCGAGACAGAGAGCGGGAATCTTAATCGGGTACGCGGCAAGATCGATGTCTATCACACTGCGCGGCACCAGTTGCTAGAAAAGGGCAAGGTTCGATGCCAATATGAGACGCTCAGCCTCGACGGTCCAGTGAACCGTTATCTACTTCGCGCATTGAACACGGCAATGCACAAAGTGCAAGCTTTTGGCGATACGGCTCTTACTCGGCGGTGTCGCAGATTGGTGAATGCATTTCGATACAACGGCGTGACCCTAGTCGAGACCCTCGGCTATCCAGGGTCTCGTCTCTCTCCCCGAGACCACACTCCTGTGGCGGTTGCCAAACTTTTGCTGGAATTGTTTGTCCCAGCAGGTGGGAAGGCATCTTCGGGTAACACAGTAGAATTTCGGAGCCGGACATACGAAGAAGCCGAACTTCGTAAATTATTTGAAAAAGCTCTGTATGGCCTATACCGCTACCATTTACCTACCGCCCGTGTAACCAGCGGACGCCGGATGCGTTGGCCAGGTACTGAGAACTCCAACGCAGCAGTTCCTGAGATGGAAACCGACATCATCATAAAGCAGCCGTCCGGTGAGCATCTTATCGTCGATGCAAAATTCACCTCAATGGCAACCACGGTCCGCCAGGGTAATCGGTCAACTTTGAAATCTGATCACATTTATCAGATCACGAGCTACGCCACTGCTTATGCAATGAACGAGCCTGCTGGGACTCCGGTACACGGTGTGATGGTCTATGCGACTTTGGGTTTACCAGCTGGCCATTCAGATTTGTCTGCAAGTGACTTCCCTGATGTACAGGAATTTTCTATCGGTCAGCACAGGATGCGATTCGCAGCATTAGATCTCACTGGCTCTGCCCGAAAGGTACGAGAGGCAGCACTTGCGGCGATAAAATAGCGAGCGAACGCTGGAATGTTCAGTCACGTACAAATGCCACTAATTTAAATGCGCCTTATATATAACGCCGGGGTCAGGCCCCTACTTCTTGCAAATAAGGCTCCAAACGCGGAGCGCTTATAAACTCACGTGCAACTTGGAAAGAAAAAGGTGGCATGCTATGGTGATAGCGCATCGAGCATATGCCAGGCGCATATGCACTTTCATCCAAAGAACCCCATCTGGTTTGGGGTTCTTTGCGTTGCTCCCCCGCGGCCTCAAACCCCGAACTTTTGCCTAGATACCGAGCCTAAACGACAAAATATGTTGTTTAGGCCAGATTAAATACTACAAGAGCTTTCGGCTTACTCATCTCAACTAACATCGCCGTCACACCCCATTATCTCTGTGCCTTAAGCAATTATCACTTGTACCTCGTAGCCGTCCTTGTCCGATCCCGCCAGGAACGCCTCGGCCTGGGTTTTAACCAAGTCGGTCACACGCTGCTGCGCCCGCTCCAGCAAGCCATTCTGCTTAGCCTTCTCCTCAGCTCGCTTTTCTTCGCTATCCAAGAACTCCGCATAATTTTCCACCTTGACCTGATTCAAAGGGTTGAATGACTAGTCATATACCGTCACGGACGAGGACTCAATTTCATTCGAGAGGATCTCCGCCTGAAAAACCTTGATGGTTACGGTGCGAGCGACGTCATCGATGCTCACGTCCGATTTCTCAATGTTCTTGACCCTGCCTTCGCCACGCCGTCGTAGGCAATAAGAAAATGCTTTCCTGTCAACGGGGCTCTCAGCCCCAATGCCCTCCACCCGTCATCCTCGAAGCACCCAACGGCGGAATACGAGTACTGCTCAACGGCCATTTCCGAAATGTCCTCGAGGGTGCCACCGATACCAGTCGAAGTAATGGAACGGGTCAGCTCCTCTAACAGGCTCATCTTATTGAGACCAAAGGGAGCTCCCACCGTCAGAACAATTCCTATCAGCAGGCCAACTACAACTTTCAGCACACCCGACTTTCCGCCGCTTACCTCCATGCATCACGATATTGTCACCAAATTGTCAACAAATCGACCAATTTTTAAGGTAACGTACCACGGCGCTCGCTGAAATCTGTTGTTCTCGTTCGTTGACATTGAAGCGTCCTGGGGGACTGAACCCAGAATTCGGCCAAGTGTAGGAACAGCCGGTGATTGTTATGACAACGCTCTGGCCGAAACAGTCAATGGTTTCTACAAAGCGGAACTGATGCATGCTCAAGGCCTGCGGGCGTCGGTCGGAGAAGTCGAGCTCGCCACCTTGCGGTGGGTCCATTGGTGGAACACCAAGCGGCTTCGCGAAGCATTGGACTTCGCCACCTCACAAGAAGTAAAACCGAGTACTATCTCACCGACCGCATTAGCACGGGGTCGTAAGAGAAGCGGAACTACCCCCCCCAGTACACTTCACTCGCCGCCGTTAATTTCCTTTAGGAAGAATCTTGCACGCTCAAACAAACCCTAATATACTGTCCTCGCCAACTGCAGGAGAGTCAGACTGGCTGTACTGTCACTTCAAGAATTTAGAGGCAAAATGAAAGCAGAAATCGTAATTATCGGTGGAGGTTTTGCAGGAACTTCTGCGGCGATTACCCTAGCGAGGGCAAACAGGTCCGTTGTCTTGATCGATAACGGACAACCGCGAAATAGGTTCAGCGAACATTCTCACGGAATCTTAGGTTTTGAATCAACCCCACCCAACCAAATACTCAGCGCTGGGCACCGTGAATTCATCTCTTTCGGCGGAGAGAGCATTACCGCTTCCGCTAAATCGCTAATCAATAACCAACACGATCGCGAAACATGGACTACCCGCCTATCAGATGGCGAGAAAATTCAATCCCGCCATGTGTTGATAGCTACTGGAATCAGTGACAAACTACCAGAAGTTCCAGGACTAAAAGAGCTCTGGGGTTCAAGAGTTTTCCACTGTCCGTATTGCCACGGATACGAAATAAAAAACAAAAAGTTAGCAATTATTGGAGGAGAAAATCCGAGTTTCACCTTCCGAATTACGGAATTGCTTACTAAATGGACTAACAACGTTACATTCTTTCCCAATGGAATGAACGTCCCAGAGGAACAGAAGAGGAGACTAGAAAAACTGAGAGTCAAGATAGATCCTCGACCGGTTCAAGAGGTTACCGAATCTACTCAATGCAGTACTGGAGTAAGCATTGGGTTGAACGAAGAAATCATCGACTACGAAGCCTGTTTTACAGGCCCCTCTTTCTTCCCTAATGACTCACTCCTAGGGGCTGCCGGATGCGTAGTAAAAGATGGTTGGGTTCAAACTGAGCATGGTTTGACATCGCAAAAAGGCCTTTGGGCAGCAGGAAATGTTGTAAGCTCGCCAGATCAAATACCTCAAGCCATAGGAGCAGGATCCGCAACCGCCATCAAAATCGACCAAGAACTTTTCAACGAAGATATGAACCAATAGGTCAATCGTCCCTTCCTTTAGATCCTTACGGATTCCTTAGAGGAAGGACAACGATTCAAAACAGTCAAAGCTAGTCAAAGTAACCCATATTTCCGCAAGAACCCCTAGCATCGCGTCTATATGTGCCGGTACATAGGAACACTCACATATAGATTCTTCCGCTAAGGAAACTACCTTTTGCTTCTATCATTTCTTGAATCCTATTGAAGTCGGAGAAAAAGTCAGCCGACGGTCCATCTATGTATTCAAGAATGTTTTCAATCGTTTCAATATAGCCTTGAAGGTTCTTGCCTAATAGATGTTCATGGTGGGCTATTCGATTGCGCAATACGGAAAAACTTCGGATTTTCTCGCGGAGATGCGCTCTCTTCCCAGAAAAATTGGGAAAAGCATTTTTTAAGCAAGGCTCCCAAAGGGTCTGCTCGTAATTGAGATATCCCTTTCCAGGCGAAGAGTCACCATTACTAAGGAGCATTGCCCAAATTCCAAGCGGCATCTTAGCAACGGTAAAGTCGCCTGCCCGTTTCCTGCCTCGGAGACGATCTAAAGCGCGTTTAAGTTCCTTTTGGAACTTCGAGTAATCTCTATTCGTAAGTATGATAGAGTTTTTGACTTCCCGCTTCCACATAGCGGGTTTTTCCAAAATTTGTTGGGAGAAATCAGATTCCTTGCAAACCAGATCATACCAACCGTTTTCCCTAGCTACTCCAAAATAATCGCAGAGCGAATCATTAATGGCATTTCGTAGAGCTACCTCAGTAAAAGAAACTGAGGGCCAAAAAGAAGCCGCTACGCATGAATCCCAGAAGTAGAGCCGATAGGCCGCTATTTCCCTACGTCTTTCGTGGTCTGACGCGAATGCGGACATTTCCTCTGGACTCAGCATCTCATGAGGTGACTTTCCGTTACCACAGTGCTTTGAAACGTATTCGAAGTATGTTCCGAGTCTAGGTGCAGAAAGCAAATCCTCAAAAGGAATACGAAGTTCGATGGGCTCCCGGTTCATAAATTTCCCTAAGTGTAACAATTGCCTCGAGCGTCCGACCATGGGCCGAACCTTCATTCCCTAAGCGAGGTCAAACCTCACTCAAGCAACTCAATCTCGAGGCTTACATGCTTGACCTTATCTGATCTAGTTCCATTTTGTCAATTTTCGATAAATGGCTAAAAAGAGTCGCATTAATGCCAATCTTCGACACCCTGAAGTTCCGCAGCTTTTGTGACGTACCCCAGGTTTTGTTCCGTTTGGGTAGATAGGAAAATCTTCAACCATGTCGAAGAAGTTTGACCAGGATACAAAAGACCAAGTGGTCCGCCTTGTTGAGGACCGCATTCTGGCGAAGAACATATCCATGTAGGAAGCATGCAAAACTGTGGCACCCAAACTGTGGGGGCTCGTGGCATACTGCCCGGCAATGGGCGCAGGCGACTCGTCGTGAAGGGACGAGTCCCTGAGCACCTGCCAGAAGACCTGGCAGCTGAAAATGCCAGGCTACGCCTAGAAAAACCACAAGCTGCGGGACGCCAATGCGTTGTTGAAGGCTGCCTCAGCTTTTTCGCCTGATGACTCGACCCACAACGTTAAGAAATGATCCGATTCATCGATGAATATCGGAATCGTTTCACAATCGAGTTCATATGCACGACGGTGAAGAACAATCGCGAAGGTGGCTTTATTACCTCGCGTGGATACCGCCAATCCAAAGCTCGTGGCATAAGTGCCCGCAGACTTCGTGATGCTGTTTTGCTTGAACACCTTCGCCACGTTCACGCTGATAACTATGGTGTTTATGGTGTGCGGAAAATGTGGCATGCTCTTCGCCGTGACGGAATTGATATCGGCCGTGAGCACACCGCCAGGCTGATGCGCCTGGCTGGTTTTTCAGGCAAAAATAAAGGCCGTTCACCGGTGACCACTCGTAGGCCAAAAACGGTGGATACGCGCCCGGACTTGATGGGGCGCGAGTTCACGGCTTCGGGCCCGAATAAGTTGTGGGTGGCTGACATTACCTATGTGCGCACAAAGAAAGGTTTTATGTACACCGCGTTTGTCACCGATGTGTTCTCCCGACACATCGTTGGGTGGGCGCTATCGGATTCAATGCGCACCGAAGTATTGCCGCTGCAAGCTCTCAACCAGGCGATAGTCTGTGCTGAAGAAACAACAGGTCTTATTCACCATTCGGATCACGGGTCGCAGTATGTCAGCGTTGTCTACAACGAGCGGCTTGCCCAGCACGGCATTACAGCTTCTACCGGGACTGTTGGTGACTCCTATGATAATGCTTTGGCTGAAAACGTGAACGGTTCTTACAAAAGGTGAGCTGATCCATACTCGCAGGTGGGATGATGTTGTCGAGGTAGAACTCGCCATATTCGAGTGGGTGTCATGGTGGAACGAGACAAGATTGAATCAAAGCTTGGGATACCGAACTCCGGCTGAGGTTGAAGTCGGGTTGTGGGAACAAGATGAGTCTCGGGAAATAATAGAAAATAAGGTAAATGCCTAGGAACAAAAGCCAGGACACTTCACTTCGCCGAGTATAAACAAGCAATGAGATAAAGTAGTTGAGAACCTCAACACAGAGCTAAACCCAGAAAGTCAGTCTATGAAGGGCACCGTCCGCGACATCGTCCAACTATTCGGCGGCGTCGATAACGAGCTGCATATTCCCGTCTACCAGCGCAATTATGATTGGGGTGAAGCACAATGTGCCCGTTTATTCGATGATTTGATTGAGGTTATCCGCTTCGACCGCAAGAAACACTTCTTCGGCGCCGTCGTCGGTAACGCAGAGCTACTCACCTGGGTAGTCATCGATGGCCAGCAGCGCCTGACCACCACTAGCATCCTTATGCTGGCTATCGCAGACAGCCTGGAAGAAGGCGTCGTCAAGAGCTCCAACCCGGAACTTGGCAAGATCATCAAACGCAACTATTTGGTGCGTCCAGGTAGCACGATGTCCGGAGAAAACAAGCTCAAGCTCAAGCCAGTAAAAGACGACCTCGATGCCTACCGACGTCTGCTTTCCGGCGAGCAGCCGATCGAGAAGTCCACAGTAACGGCGAATTACCGATACTTCCGGGAGCGCATCGCCAAACAAGAACTCGACGGCGATGAGCTCTGGAATGCGGTCAACCGGCTGGAAGTCATGGCTTTGGATCTGGAATCACACGATGATCCACAACGCATATTCGAATCCCTGAACTCCACGGGTAAAGAACTCAAGGAATCAGACAAAATCCGCAACCTCGTGCTCATGGGGCTGGACACGAAAACCCAGAATGATCTCTACGAGCGTTACTGGAACCGAATTGAAAAGAACGTCGAATTCGATACCGACACCTTTGTACGCTTGTACTTGGTCTCACGAACACGGAAGACACCACGCTTCGATGCAGTATACGAGGCATTCCGCACATATTTACACGACCAAAGCACCGGAATCGAAACCGTGCTCAAACAAATGCATGAATACGCCGGCTATTTCCGCGCACTCAACACAGCCTCGACTGGAGTGCCTGCCGCCGACCGTCGACTCCGCCGCTTTAACTTGATGCAGCGTGACGTCGCATTGCCTACCATGATGCCGCTGTTGGCCGACCTGAAAAATGGGACGATTACACCGGAAGACTTCACCCGGATTGTCACCATCGTTGATTTTTATTGTTTCCGACGCATCGTCGTCGGCGATGCATCCAACGCGCTGAACAAGATCTTCGCCACGCTATACAACGAAGCCACCCGCATCCGCCCCGAAGACACCGAGCTAGCAGAAGTGATCAGCTACTTACTGCTGAAACGTGCGGATACCTCTGGGCGCTTCCCGGACGACGAAGAATTCCGTCATGATTTCGCTACCCGGAACTTTTATAAATTCAGCAGGCACTACCACCGGTATCTCTTTGAGTGCTTAGAAAACCGCAATTCGAAGGACCGCCTGGACATCGCTGATGCTCTCCACGACGGCAGCGCCTCGATTGAACACATCATGCCACGCACGCTGACCAAAGAGTGGCGCAACGAGCTCGGCAGCAATGCCGAAGAAGTGCACGAAGAATGGGTACACCGCATCGGTAATCTGACTGTCACCGGCTACAACTCCGAATACAGCAATTACAGCTTTGCCAAAAAGAAATCCCTTCCCGAAGGTTTTGACTCCTCGCCGTACCGGCTGAACAACTACGTGCGGCAGGTAGATTCTTGGGGCCCAGAAGAGATCTCGCAACGAACTGAGCTACTAGCCCAACAGGCCTTGGACTATTGGCCGATGCTGCACACCGAGTTCGTCCCGGCGGTCGAGCCGCTACCGGCTGTGCCACTCGGGGAAAATACGAACTTTAAGCACCGCAGGATCGTTGCGTATGAATTCGACGACTCCAAATACACCGTCAAGAGTTTCAAAGACATGGTGCGCAGCGTTTGCCTGCAGTTGCTCAGCGAGCACCACGAAAAGATGTACGCCTATGCCGAGGAAGGCGGCTTCGGGTTCGAGCTGAGCAATGAGCCTGTAAAAGATTTCGGCGAGCTCACTCCTGGACTTTGGGTGTTGCTGGATTGCAATACCAACAAGAAAATGACTGTGCTGCGTCGTTTGTTCCATTACTTGGACATCGACACTGATTCTTTAGTGATCACGCTGCGCAAAGAATCGAGCGCCACAGATGAGGGCCACGATGAGCTGGTAGGAAAACATGCCGAACTAACTAAATTCATCCCACAATTTGAAGAGCTAGAAGGATCGCGGGCCTCCGATTCCGACATCGCGAGTTTACAGTCCGAATATAACGAGGCACTGGCGGAATTTGCCCGATCAGACTGGCAGCAGTTTTTGGCAGACGGCAGCTACCCGAACGTGAGTGATCCTGCATTGATTTCTCAACGGAGCATTGAGGAACTGCTGGCATCATTGTCAGCACTACGGCAAGCCGAGGCTTTCGTGCCAGGGCAGTTCCGCACCGCCTGCATCGATGGTACGTTTGCGAAAATCCTACAACTCTTGGAAGACATCGACGTGCCAGCGGAATAGCGAATTCACCATTGACAATGCAGGATTAATCGCCAAAAGGGGATGCGGACATTTGTCGTTTAACCCGATTCGTCCGTTCCTCTACACATAGTATTACATTTCTATTTAGACTCACGGGGGTCATTCTTGAATACTTCTGGCAGGTGATCAGTAGAGGTGTACCACTGGTGAACAGGCGGTGCCACGCTGCCGAGTAGCCCAAGCAATTCGTTCCTGTGGCGGCGGTAGTTAACCGCGAAGATGGGTTCATGGTGAGCGATCCGATTACGGAAGAATCTTAGCCGATTAAGGTCTGCTGCTAGCGCGTGGGGTTGTACGACGGAAGGAAAAGCCTGCCGAATCACCGCGTTCCAGAGTCGTTCTCGTCGCTGTGCTGTAGTGGGATCGGGAAACGGTGCTTTCGATCCGTCAGCAAGGATCCTTGGAGCGGAAGGAATGAAATGTCCCCATTCTCCGAGGGTGATCTGGGAAAGAACGTCGCCGTTGGTTAAGGGAGCATTTTTTCGAGGATGTGAACCGATCACCAAGCCGGTACCGGTATCACGGATCTCCTTGGCGCCCTCTGCCCGGCCTCTAAATGCCCGCGTCTTTCCGCCAAACTCGTTTTTGAGGTCAGGGGGAGCCTGATCTATATATAACAGCCAATCACGGTGGCCGCCGTTGTTCTGACACCACTGCCCTAGGCGTTCGTCGAGGGCGTTTCGAAGACTGACTTCAGTCACCGAAATAAGTGGCCAGAATGATGAGGATAATTCAGCGTTCCAACGGTAAAGATCAAGAGCGCGACCAGGGTGACTCTGCATTTCAGTGAGATAGGGATGCATACGGTCGGTGCCAATGCGCTTAAGGATATCCTGGTCGCGCTGAGCCTGTCTCCTTGATTTTTTCGCCATGGACCTATACTCTCATTTTTTGAGAGGGCAGATGCCATAAATGGCATACTGAACCCCATATAGAAGGCACTCTCGTCCGAACACCAGGCCCAGCCTGAAGCATCGCGGCGGGGGTGTTTTCGCGTTGAGGTGTAGCTCCTTGAGTTTAGGTTAAACCCCAGCTGACCCGGGGTTCTTTACGTTGCCCCGCACGGTCACGAGCTTTGTCACGCTGAGTAGCAACATCCGTCAGCAACTTCAGAAAGTCACTGCTCGTCATATCCGCAGAGATGCGATCTGCAGGATCCGGGTGCTGTTGACGCAATAAATCAATTTCTGACTTGGGAAAATCCATACGTCGAACATCATATATGGAACGAAATTACTGCAGCGAAAATTGAAAATTTTTAGCTACCGGCAGCGCTACTATGGAGAAATTTTCTGTGAATTCCCCGGACAAAACAGCTTAAGCTGTGCATACTATTCCTATGTCGCTTCCTACTGAGTTCACTGTCCTCGATTTCGAAACCGCCAACGAGATGCGTGCGTCCGCATGCCAGATCGGACTCGTGCGAATGAACGACCACGGCGAAACACTTGAACGCTACAGCTCACTCATCAAACCAGACCCTGGATACGAGCACTTCCAGCCAATCAACATCTCGGTACACGGCATTAGAGAAACCGACGTCGCAGATGCCCCAACCATGCGGGAACTAGCCGGAGACATCCAGGCATTCGTCGGCACGAACCCCATCGTTGCGCACAACATGGCTTTTGATTATTCCGTCTGGCGAGCACACACAGAGCTGGGGAATCTGCCCGATTTTATAAATCCTCGGCTTTGCACGCTGCGCATGGCCCGATACCTGCTGCAACGCCCTGCCGGAACCAACGGACTCGAAAGCCTGATCCACGACTACTGCCCCGGCCTGGCATTCACGCACCACGACGCCTCCGAGGACGCGCGGGTTACCGGCGAGTTATTCCTCGCGATGCTGCGATACCTGGAGATGCCGCTGGAACAGCTCGTAAAGACCTTCGCACTCACGCAAGCACCACGGCAACGCAGGAGCCAGGGGTCTGGTAGAGGTAACGGCAACGGTACCCGGACGGCGCGACCAGAAGCAGACCTCGCCCAGTGGACGAATGAGACCGCACTAGAAGGCGAAGTCGTGTGTTTTACCGGCACACTTGGTCGGATGAAGCGCGCGGATGTGCAGCAACTCGTCGAAAAGCTGGGCGGCAAGGTTGATAAATCAGTGACGAAGAAAACCACCCAGCTGGTAGTCGGGGTACCCTCGCCAACCACGTGGCAGCCAGGCATGGATGGATCCAGCAAAATGGTGAAAGCCCGAGCGCTCGTGGAAAAAGGCGCGGCATTGACCGTGATGACAGAAAATGAATTCTTCGCCGCAATTGAGGAATAGATAAAACCAACTAATAAGCATGGTTTCCGGTCGGTTCCGGCCCTAACGGGGCCATAAACCATTACTGGATCTAAAATCGGAGAGAATGTCGGCCACCCTACTAGTGTTGTGAATATGATCTGCTAGCTCGGGGAGAAACATCTGAGCAAGTTCAATAATAAATCCATGTGCGGCAGATAACTCGCGATACCGACGTTGCGTAAAAAGCGGCTCATGATGCGAAGCTCGATTTCGCACCTTGTTGATCATAGCTAAAGCTTGTTCTATTGCTTTCCGGTCAGTTCCAGGTGGAAAAACTGAATGTAAATACGGTACCCATAAATTCTTCTCATGAGCCGAATCAGTCAAGTGTCGCCAAAACCCGAACGGCAGTTCAGCGATAACTTGCCCAGGTGCGACGGGCTTACTCCGGGCCCGACGTTGCGCCTCCATGATGCTAAAGCGATTTCGAGCGTTTAGATCAATCACGCTTCCCTTTCTAGACCGGTACAACGGTTTAATTACGGGAGACGATTCATCAAAGAGCCAGTGCTCGTGACCATTAAAATTTTTACAGATCGAACGATCATAAACATTTCGAATCGCAACCTCAAAATGAGCAATATCGTGCATGATCGCATTGGACAATTCGGTATTATGCTCATACAACGCTAGTGCTTTTGAAGAATCATTTCCAGCCGCTTTCAAATATCTCCCCCATCGAGCAGAAGAAAGCCATATTGGAATCCAATCATATTGCACTAGAATCCGGGTTAAACGCCAAAAAGTGTGTGCCAAACCCCGCATATCTACACCCCTAGCAGCACAAACCCCGAAATAATAAGCCCAAAAAGCATATTCCAAACCA
>NZ_JASPGD010000016.1 GCF_030232885.1 Corynebacterium sp. MSK297 | reverse complement strand
GCCTGCGTCGCGCTGATGGTACTGCACTCGGGAGGGTGTGGGAGAGTAGGTTGCTGCCGACACTAATAATTTCATGTGTGGGTCTGTTGGTTGTGTTTTGTTGTGTGCGCTCTTTTGTTGGGTGCGACGCAACAGACACGACTGGCAGACCCATTTTCTATATGTACATATACCCTAAAACAGCGCATAAGCCGTCCAGGGGTCAAGGAGGCATTGTTATGGGATCAGCTCACCATAACGAATCTCTTCGTCACTACGATCGACTGGCTAACAATGCTACAACAGAAGTAATTAAAAGCTACTCGAGCAGCTTTCACGCAGCCACGTGCCTGTACCCCAGACAGATACGCCAAGATATCAGAAATATCTACGCCGTCGTCCGCATCGCCGACGAAATTGTAGACGGCACTGCAGGACAAGCAGCCCACGGATCGCTGAGTACAGCGCTGGATAACTACGAGAAGCTCGTTTTAGAAGCACCGAAGCATCGTTTTCATACAGATCTCATCCTGCACGGCTACGCAAACACCGCACGTCGCTGCGGGTTAAGCAAGGAGTACGTTAAGGCATTTTTTCGATCGATGCGGATGGATCTCCGCAAAGACAGCTACACGGAGCCTGAATTGGCTGATTATATTTACGGCTCCGCGGAAGTCATTGGTCTGCTCTGCCTCGAGATATTTTTCCAACAATATCCCAAGCCTGATTCTGAAACTTGGCAACGGTTGCAACACGGGGCCAAACGCCTTGGTGCGGGCTTCCAAAAAGCTAATTTTCTTCGCGATTACACTGATGATGTCACTAGCCGGGGTCGATATTATTACCCAGAGTTAGCGACGGGTTCGGCTAACGAAGCCTACGAACGCATAATTCAACAAATATATTCTGATTTCGCTTTCGCGGAGGATGCGCTTAAGTTTCTTCCCAGCAGTGTGCAACCCGCCGTCCGCGCAGCGTTACGGATCTACCGTCAACTGGCCCAACAACTAGCGGAGAGCCCTGCGGCCGTATTAGGGAATTCGGACGAACGAGCGCGTTTGTCCGTATCGAAGCTGACTAAAGCAAGCGTGCTTGCCCAATGTATTGCAGAATCTGGTTATGGTGCGCTACACCAAAAAATGCAACAAACACTGCAGAGAAAGTAAACCTCATGAAAAAACAGGCTCTGGTTATCGGTGCGGGTATTACAGGTCTTGCTAGTGCCGCGCTGCTTGCTCGCCGCGGGTTCGACGTTACCGTGGTAGAGAAGAACCGGACCACCGGCGGCCGGGTCGGTGAGATAACGGATGGTGGCTTCTGCTTCGAAACCGGGCCATCGTGGTATCTCATGCCGGATGCATATGAGCAGTTTTTCCAGCTCATGGGCACAACTGTGGCAGAGCAGCTCGAATTACATACCCTGGATCCAGCGTATCGGATGTACACCGGACCCAATGAATATCTTGATATTCCCTTTGGTGCGCACAAGGTCACAGCGCTTTTTGAATCCATAGAACCCGGCGCAGGGGCAAAGCTATCTGCCTATCTTGAATCAGCTCACTTGGTCTACACCATAGCCCTAGAGCGGTTTTTGTACACGACGTTTGCCTCCCCTCGTCCATTGATGACAACTAGCGTGCTCGGAAAGGCCTGGAGCCTCGTTCGGTTTCTGTGTGAACCCCTCCAACGTTTCGTCGACAAGCAGTTCCGGGACCATCGACTGCAAAAAATCTTGCAATATCCGGCAGTATTCTTGTCGACGCAACCACGGACTGCGCCCAGTATGTACCACCTGATGAGTCACACGGATTTGCAGCTAGGCGTGCAGTATCCTGCAGGTGGTTTTCGTGCGATCGTGGATGCCATCGAAATGCTTGCACGGGAGCATGGGGTACGGATTGAATTCGGTGCGGAGGCAACCAATCTACATTGTTCCGGGGTAGCCGGACGGGGCGCCCGCATCACAACGGTGAGCGTGCACACGGATGATGGGACGAAGGTGTATCACCCGGATGTGGTGGTATCTACAGCGGATCTGCACCACACTGAAACTTCGTTGGTGCCGAGGCAATACCAGAGCTACCCAGCGACTTATTTTGCGAAGAAGGACCCGGGCATAGGCACGGTTCTGGTGATGCTGGGGGTGCGTGGGAAAATTCCGCAGTTGAACCACCACACTTTGCTGCTATCGCAGCATTGGCAAAGAGATTTCGACAGCGTGTTCTCCGCATCGGGCGCTTTAGCGGCAGACAAAATGTCGTCGTCAATTTATGTCTGTAAACCTTCTGCCACAGATGACACGGTCGCTCCCGCTGGTTGCGAAAATCTCTTTGTGCTTGTTCCCACAGCTGCCGACGTCGGCATCGGGCACGGTACTGGGTATCCGCCTCACACGCTCGATAGCGTCGACAGCTTCGATGGCTGTGCTGGAGATAGCGCAGGGCGTCATTGTCAACAGGAATCACCGGCTGTGACGGCCATCGTCGACAAGGCCCTGGATAGAATCGCGGAATACACCGGGATCAATGATCTGTCCGAGCGGATCATTGCACGACACACTTTAGGGCCTGCGGATTTTGCGGCAGATTTTCATGCGTGGCGTGGCGGTGCACTGGGGCCGGCGCACACATTGGGGCAGTCAGCGATGTTTCGCCCGCAGAATCAATCGGCAAAGCTCACTAACCTGTATTACGCCGGTGCGACGGTAACGCCAGGAGTAGGCGTACCGATGTGCTTAATTTCTGCCGAAAACGTGCTCAAGCGCATCGATGGACGCACGGATTCCCGCCCGATGCGTGCTGACGAAGTGCTGAATAGCAATAGCGGGCTAGCGTGACGATCAAACGACGATGATCAAACGACGACGATCAAAACACTAGGCAGTGCCCTCGAAAGTATCTGATACGGAAAGCGGGGTACGGAAGCTGCGGTGCGCGCCGCTCAGTGGATCTGTGAATGAGATTTCCCGGGCGATCAGGTGCATGGGCACCGCAAAGTCTTCTTCGTCCTCTGCATATATCCGCGGATACACCGGATCCCCCAGAATCGGAACCGCTGCCGCCCACATGTGTAGGCGCAGTTGGTGGGTTTTTCCGGTGACTGGCGCGAGCCGGTAGTGCGCGAGCGGCGGTTGCTTGCCGTGGATTTTTTCCAGCTCCTCTTGTTCTGCCGTGCTGCACCGGGTAATAGTTTCCACGTGGGTGATGGCGTTGGGTTCGCCGTCGATGAAGCGACCTTGCAGTTCACCAGGGTTTTTCTCCAGGCGCGAGCGCCACGTAAGCCGACCGTCGGCAAGCGACTGCGCCAGGTGAGAATCATAGGGCGCGATGGCTTCGTACACTTTGGATACCTGCCGCTGGGCAAACAAAGTCTGATACGGTCCGCGCAGCTCTGGGCGGGTGGTAAACAACACCAATCCGGAGGTCAGGCGGTCTAGGCGGTGGGCAGGCGAGAGATCCGGAATACCGGTGAGTCGGCGCAGCTGCACGGTGGCAGTCTGCACAATGTGGCGGGCACGCGGCATTGTCGCCATGAATGGAGGCTTGTGTACGACCAGCAGGTCATCGTCGCGATGAATGATGGGCAGTTGGTAGGGGACCGTAACTTCTGGGGCTGGTGTTTTGTAGAAGAAGAGCTCGCAGTTTTCCGGCAACAGCTCCTCTGGGGAAAGCGGGGTGCCGTTATGGCGTACGACCTCATTGTCGTGAAAGCGCTGGTAAATTGCGTCCCAATTGTCATTGGGGTGGCGGTGGCGCTGGGAAAAAATGACTTCAGCGACAGCATCGGCGGCTCGCATTCCGGTTGGAGGGGCGCCTTGAATACGGATACGCGTCGGGTTGAGTCCATCTTTAATGGGCAACGGGCTGGACTTTCGGCGCATAACGTTTATTATATCGTTATGGATTTGAACTCATTCTTGGAACCAATTACCAACCTCTTCGCCTCTGAGCTGTTTGCCACCATCTCGCGTGTGTTCCACGACATCTTCCAATTCTTCTACCCAGCTAACTCCGAAGCCGCACACAGCTAAAAGTTTTCTCCGCTACTCCTATGCCTTTGCTGGTTTAGCCGTCTAGCGGGCTTTAGTTTTGTCGTGATGGCAAGCTGGTTGTTCCGCGATGACAAGCACGGAAAAGGCGTTGTGTGCACTCATGATTCGCGCCGAAGCTGCAGACAGGCATAGTGATCGCGGTTATACTGGGTGGTGGAAGGGATATTTTCGCCGGATTTGCTCATATCAGGTTCGGTCAGAGGTATTCACCAGTTATGGCTGAAAACAACCTGGAGAAAGGGCGGTTGCAATGTCCAAAGAAGATATCATTGTTGTGGCAGTAGACGGATCCGACGCCTCCAACGAGGCAGTGCGTTGGGCTGCCAACACGGCAGCGAAACGTGAAATTCCGTTGCGCTTGGCTTCGAGCTACACGATGCCGCAGTTCTTGTATGCAGAGGGGATGGTTCCACCGAAGGAACTTTACGACGAGCTGCAGAACGAGACTTTAGAAAAAATTGAAGCCGCACGGAAAATTGCTCACGAAGTAACACCCGACCTGAAAATCGGACACACCGTGGCCGAAGGCTCGCCAATCGACATGCTGCTAGAAATGTCCAACGACGTCACCATGATCGTGTTGGGATCCCGCGGTTTGGGCGGCTTGTCCGGCATGGTGATGGGCTCTGTCTCCGCCGCCGTCGTCTCACACTCCACCTGCCCAGTTGTGGTGGTGCGCGAGGATTCCGGAGTTACCGAATCATCTAAGTACGGCCCAGTCGTCGTCGGCGTGGATGGTTCCGATGTTTCCCAGAAAGCTACCGAATACGCTTTCGCGGAAGCGCATGCACGTGGCTCCGAGCTGATTGCTGTAAACACGTGGATGGATATGCAGGTGCAGGCATCGCTGGCTGGTTTGACGGCTGCGCAGAAGGAATGGGAACAAACTGAAAAAGAACAAAAGCAGATGATGGACGAGCGCCTGTCCGCTTTGGCTGAGAAGTACCCAGAAGTACCAGTGAAAAAGATCGTGACCCGGGACCGCCCAGTGCGCGCACTAGCAGAAAACGCGGAAAACGCGCAGCTGCTGGTCACTGGTTCGCACGGACGTGGCGGTTTTAAGGGAATGCTGCTAGGATCTACCTCCCGTGCACTGTTGCAATCTGCTCCGTGCCCAATGATGGTTGTTCGCCCAGAATCGGAGTAAAAATGGAAACCCTAAGTCTCGGAATTATCGCCTGGATCATCATCGGTGGTCTGGCAGGATGGATCGCTGGCAAGATTAAAGATTCGAGCCAAGGTTTCTTCGGAAACATCATCGTCGGCGTTGTCGGCGGTGTGCTTGGTGGATGGCTGCTCAGCATGATCGGAGTTGATGTCGCCAGTGGTGGCTTCTGGTTCAGTTTGCTCACAGCAGTTCTGGGATCCGTGATCCTGCTGTCGCTTCTGAACGCGATCAAGAAATAACACTGCAGACGCAGTTGATTAAGCCAGTCGGTTTTTACCGGCTGGCTTTTTTAATTCGATGCTTCTGGCACACCAGCCTGAAATAGTCAGGGAGAAATAGCCAGGGAGAAAGCTTTGGATACGGCCCGAATACCATCCCACGGGACACGAGATGTTGAATACAAAAACTCTTCCCAGTACGCATCTACTGAACCGGGTGGTCTATATTGTATGTAGACCGACTAGTACAGATGCGTTGCGTGATAGCGCATGCGGCCGAGAACAGGAAGGAGCCGGAGTGAGCACCGCCAAGAAAAAGACGACGGCTAGCCGTCGCCAGAACCGCCCGAGTCCCCGCACTCGGTTGCTCAACTCTGCCACCAAACTTTTCGACACCGAAGGCATCCGGGTCATCGGCATTGACCGAATTCTGCGTGATGCAGACGTGGCCAAAGCCTCGCTGTATTCCTTATTTGGTTCCAAAGACGCTCTGGTTACTGCCTATATCGAGAAACTTGATGAAGACTTCCGCCACGACTGGCAACAGCGCACCGCGGACATGACCAACGTGGAAGAAAAAATCTTGGCGTTTTTCGATAAAGCCATTGACGACGAGCCAGAAAAAGACTTCCGTGGCTCGCACTTCCTCAACGCCGCCAACGAATACCCGAAGCCAGAGACCGACTCGGAACGGCAAATCATCTCTGCGTGCATGAACCACCGCAGCTGGGTACACGACACCATGACCGCGCTGTTGAACGAGAAAAACGGTTATCCGTCAGCGACTCAAGCCTCGCAGCTGTTGATCTTCCTGGACGGCGGGCTTGCTGGTGCGCGCTTGACCCGCAGTATCAACCCGCTGGTGACCGCGCGGGATTTAGCACGCCAGATGTTGGCAGCGCCCCCCGCAGATTATTCGATTTAGTCGCAGTCAGTATCGCGGTGAATTATTTGCGGTCTCCTTGAGCTCCAAAGTTTTCAGTCGGGTGTGGATTGCCGCTTTTCTTTTGGGCTTTTTCGGCCCGACGCTGGCGTGCAACTTCTTGACGCGCGCGCTGCCGCTTTTTATATAGAAGTTTTCTGTTTGCGCGTTCCATTTTTTCTCGACGTTGGAGTTGTTGCCGGTAAGCCGCCAGTTTCTGCGCATATGCAGGCTCTCGTCGGGCTCTTTTATCTTCCCGCCTGCGCACTTGTTTTCTGGCAAAAATGTTGCGCTTGCGTTGTCGGAATGTTCGATGTGATTCGCGCCGGGCTTCGTGATGTTCTTCCTGTAAGGGATAGAGTATCCGGACCAGGATAGCTATGATGAGCGATTGCACGAGCGTCCACAAACTATTGATAAACCAGTAAATGATCACCGCCCACGGGATCGGAACATTAAAAGCCAAGAAAAACAGCATGATCGGAAAAACCACCGACATGACGATCAGAAACTTGAATAACCGGCGAGCTACCGCATTTGACCATTCAGTGGTATAAAACGCGCGGACAGTATTGATCGCTAGGTTGATCGCGGTAAAAGCAATGGCCAACAGCAGCGTTGGCATCATGCCGGAGATCACTTCGTCGGTAGTGATACCGAAGGCGTGCTCCAAGTCTTGCCCCATCGAGGCGAAAACGGGAAGCGGGATCCCCAAAAACTCAGTATGCCGGAAGTCGCTGACCTCCGAAGCAGTCAATAAACCGATTGGTTCTGCCGGCATAATGCCAGAACCCGCGCCTGAACTGCCAGCAGCACCATCCGCCCCGGAACCACCCTTCAATGGGTTTGCCATCAATAACAGCAAGTGATACAAACCGATGAAGACGGGAATCATGATCAACGGCGGCATGCACCCCATCACCGGGTTATAACGGTATTTGTTATACAACGCTTGCTTTTTCTCTTGGTATTCGCGCACTCCGTCGGTGTTGGATACTTGTGCGTACTGTTTGTTGAGGGCGTTTAGGTGCGGGCGTAGCAATGCAATAGCGCGCCCGGAGCGGGCAGAATACCATGAGAGCGGCGCGATGAGCCCGCGGACAGTGATGATCAGAAACGGGATCGAGATCAGCCACGACACAGAATCTTCCAGCCCAAAGAGATTCTGAAAAATCAGGTGCCATAGCTTCATCACCGCCGAAACGGGATACATGAACACGTTATAGATAGCTTCCATAGAAAGAGCGCGTTTCCTTCCGAAGAGGATCCTGTTTGCCGGAAATCGGGCAGAGCATACCGGCTATTTTAAAGTCTAACCATCCAGGGACACTGGGTAAGCTGTGGGCATGAGCAGCCAGGAACTTGTTGCAAAAAACGGTGGTCTTAACGGTGGGACCAATGGTGATGCTGACGCCGCGGCCGCCGCCGATGAACTAGTGGCTCGCCCGGTTGCGGTCACGCCTGATTCCGAGGCCGAAGCAGAAGCCGCTATCGCTGATGTGGTCGCGGATCGTGACGTGCTGGGGGACGGCATCCACGTGCTGACTGCCGTATTGTTGGTTGTCGGTGTGACTGGATCCTTGCGCATGCCGTTGCCGGAAGCCAGCCTAAACCTGGTTCTGTACACAGCTTTTGCTGCGATTTACTTCGCAGGGTCTGTCTACTTGGATGACAAAGACGAAAGCGTCCAACTGTTTTGGCTTTTTGGTTTGCTGGCAGTATGGATGGGCATCATGTTCGTTACCCCGATGGGGGCTTACCTGGCTTTTACTATTTTCTTTTTGTTCTTACGGGTGCTCGACGGGGTGCGCGGAATCGTGTCAGTCATGTTTGCCACCAGTATCACGGTGATCATGCAAATACCGTCGGGGCTTACTCTGGGCGGCATCATGGGGCCGACGGTTTCGGCGATCGTTACTGTCGCGATTTATTTCGCTTTTACGACGCTGTCCCACATCAGTCGGCAACGCGCCCAATTGATCAGTGAGCTCGTGGAGACCCGCGAGCAATTGGCCGAATCTGAACGCGAGGCGGGCGTCAATGCCGAGCGGCAACGCATCGCCCACGAAATTCACGACACCCTGGCACAGGGGCTGTCTTCCATTCAGATGTTGTTGCATGCGGCGGACCGTGGTTTAGATCGCATCGACGCCGCGCATGCGGGGGATCAGACGGTGGATACTGCTCAGCCGCGCCACCACATTGAACTTGCGCGCACCGTGGCCGCCGATAATCTACAGGAAGCCCGGGCTATGATCGCCGCGCTGCAGCCGGCCACTCTGGCCGAGACCTCATTGCAGCAGGCTTTGGAGCGCGTCGCGCAGAATTGGTCGGATACCAGCGAGATCACCATCGATGTCGAGGTGGACGGTACAGCGCGGCAGCTGCCGATGAAAACTGAAGCCGCATTGTTGCGTATCGCGCAGGGAGCCACCGGAAACGTCGTTAAGCATGCGGGGGCCAGCCGGGCCCGCATTACGCTGACGTACGACGAAGACGTGGTGCGTTTGGACGTGGTGGATAATGGTGCTGGTTTTGATCTTGCCGACGTCGACAAGCGCCCCAGTGGGTTGGGGCATGTGGGCTTGGCCGCGATGCGGCAGCGGGCCGCCGAGCAAGGCGGGCAGATGGAGATTGAAACCGAACCTGGACGCGGGACCGCGGTATCGGTGACGATGCCGTGCACGGAATAACCGGGGAGTAAGATTAAACTAAGGAACCGTCAGAAAAGGGGTAATTGATCCACCATGATCAGAGTCTTGCTGGCAGACGACCACGAGATCGTGCGCCTTGGGTTGCGCGCAATTTTGGATGACGCGGAAGATATTGAGGTCGTTGGCGAAGTTGCTACCGCCGAGGCTGCGATTTCTGCTGCACACGCTGGTGGCATTGACGTGCTGTTGATGGATCTGCGCTTTGGCGCTGGTGTGGAAGGCCACCGAGTAACTGGTGGGGCGGAAGCCACGCGCACGATTAAAACCTCGGTGCCGCACCCACCGAAGGTACTGGTGGTGACGAATTATGACACAGATGCGGATATCCTCGGTGCGATTGAGGCAGGGGCAGTGGGCTACCTGTTGAAGGACTCCCCGCCGGCGGAGTTATTGGCTGCGGTGCGTTCAGCAGCAGAAGGTGATTCTGCGCTGTCGCCGGTGGTCGCGGATCGTTTGATGACGCGCGTGCGCACCCCGCGCAGCTCGCTGACCCCGCGTGAGCTGGAGGTGCTGAAGCTGGTGGCCTCGGGCTCGTCAAACCGTGACATCGGCACCGAGCTGATGTTGTCGGAAGCCACCGTGAAGTCACACCTGGTACACATTTACGACAAGCTGGGTGTGCGCTCCCGGACCTCGGCGGTGGCCGCTGCCCGCGAGCAGGGAGTGCTTTAACAGCGCGCGTTACCCTTCGGCGATATTGCGCTGAATATCCTCGGTGATTAAGTCAATATCGTTGCTGACGCTGCGGTGCGCGCGACGACGCTGCTGGTCGGTCATGAACTCAGCGTTGTCGACGGCTGCTTTTAGCTCGTCCAAGCGCTCGTTAATATCGCGCTTGTATCCTGGCTTCACGCTGGTGTCCTGCAGCGAATTGCGGATGCCCTGGATACGCGCCTTCAAATCCGCACCGTGGCCGCTAAACTGCGCCATCTGTTCTGGGGTGACACCAGAACGCTGTGCGGTGCGTTTGCTGAACTGATCCTGTGCAGCAGTAATACCGCGGTAAATGAGTGGCAGCGCCAGCGGCAGCAGCACGCGGGAAGCACCGGCGAAACGCTTGACGTTATCGGCGTTGAATTTGCCGGTCTGCAGCTTGTCCAGCTCCATCTTCGCCATTTTTTCCTGGTGTTTGCGCTTGGATTTCAAGCCCTTGTTTTCATCTTTAATAATCGCGCGTTTTTGCTTCGCCAGCAGCTTTTCGCGGCGTGCGCGTGCCTTCGAATCAGCTTTGACCTCAGCCTTCGCGCGTGCCTTGGCGGCTTTGACGGCGGCTTTGGCATCGCTACGGCGCTTACGGAGTGACTTCATCAAGCCCATGGTGTGCTCACCTTCGCTGAAAATTGCGTATTTTTACCTATTGCTGATTCAACAATACCTGGTGGTCTCGACTAGGCTGACCACCTGTGATCGGCCGTCGGGATTTTGTGGAAGCGCATGACCTCGTCGGCTGCCATTATCGCCTGGTGCAAGCCCGCCGTTACCCCGAGACCCCGGCGACGGAAGCTGCGCAAGAACGTGCGTTGCGCAGCGCCGATGCCCGGGCGGAGGTGGCTGCTTTATTGCCGGTAACTCCCGCGCTTGGCGACGGCCGCCGCCGGAATTTCCGGCGAATAGATTTAGGTCCGCTGCCCGCTGGTGATGCTGTGGCGGTGGAACGCCGGGAGTTCGACACGCTGGAAGCGCTGGCTTGGCAGCCGGATCTGGTGACCGGTGCGGTGCTGGCAGGAACCACGGGCAACCCTGAAACCGGGGACACCGCCGGAGGCATGGGTATGTCTAGCGGGGCTGCTATTCCGCACAACGGGCAGGCTGGCAACGATGGCAACGCGCCTGTGGAGTGGAAAGTCTCCATCGACGCTCTGGTGCGCACCGGGGACAACGCGTACCTTCCGGTGATGGTCAGCAACCACCGGGTGGCGCGAGAAAAAGCTGGTGGTGCGGTGGCTGTTCTTCCCACCCACCGCGCCGGGCTGGGCCGACCCATCACCGAGGAATTTGCGCTGCGTCAGCATTCTGTTGACGGTTATCGGTTGGGCTTGGCAGCACGTGCGCTCGAAGAACTCGGGCTGGCTACCGGGCGTGGTGGTTTGATTGGGCAGGATCGTCGCCGGATTTTTCTGATGGATACCCAACGGTTCCAGCGCGGGTTGTCGAATGCGCTTGCTGCTGTGCAGCCGGAGGAATTACCGCAGGGGCCGCGGCGTCGAAAAGAATGTGCGAGCTGCCGGTTTTGGGTCTATTGTGAACAAGAATTGCAGGACACCGACGATATCAGCCTGTTTTTATCGGGTGATCGGGCTGATCACCTGCGCGAACGTGGGATCACCACCGTGGAGGCGCTGCGCCGGGCAGATCCCGCTGTGGCCGGTGATTATGCCCAATTGGCGGATGCGTGGCGGCGTGGAATTGCCTTTCTAGCCCGCAGGCCAGCAGAAGAGATGCGGATACCGCGTGCCGACGTCGAGCTGGACATCGACATGGAAGCCTACCTAGACCAAGGCGCGTACTTGTGGGGCGTGTGGGATGGTGCGGATTATCACCCGTTTGTCACCTGGGACGAGCTCGGTGGGGCGGCAGAAGCCCGGAATTTCGCGAAGTTCTGGGGATATCTGTGCCAGCGGCGTCGGCAAGCAGAATTGGCGGGCCAAAGCTTTCGGGCATATTGCTACTCCGCGCATGGGGAAAACCATTGGATGCGCATGTCAGCGCGACGTTTTGCAGGCCAGCCAGGTATTCCGAGTATGGAGGAGGTCAGCGCGTTTATTGCTTCCGAGCAGTGGGTGGATGTGTTCCGCTATGCCAAGCAATTTTTGGCCGATACCGCGGGCATGGGGCTGAAACAGGTGGCAGCGACGGCGGGGTATACCTGGCCGGATGAGGATGTCGATGGTGAGCAATCGGTGAATGCACGGCGCAGAGCCGTGGGTGATGGGCCGGAGGCAATCCGCTGTCGGGAGCAGCTTTTGGGTTATAACCAGGGCGATTGCCAGGCCACCCGCGTGGTGCGGGATTGGTTGTGCGCGGGCGCGCCGGGTGTTCCACGAATGCGCGGGGCGGCTCGGGCGGGTGCTTAGCTAAGCGGCGTCGTCGTTGCTTTGCTCTTTGGCGTGTGCGAAAACCCCGAGCGCCAGCATTGCACTAGCTAACAGTGCAAGCGTGCCGACGAAGCCCCACCATGGTAGGGCAGTAAAAGTCAAGCCGGCCAGCGCGCCGACGACCGACGAGCCCAGGTAGTAGCACAGCACGTACATGCTGGATGCCTCGGCGCGGTTGTGCTCGGCGATGGCGCCCACCCAGCCAGAAGCGATGGAATGGGCAGCGAAGAAGGACGCGGTAAAAATCAGCAATCCGGTCAGGGTAAGCCACAGCCACGGGGTGGCGGTAAGTAGCAGCCCGATGATGAATGCGCTGGTAGAAACGACCAGCACTGTGCCGCGGGAGAATCTTTCCGCCAGCACACCTGCCCGGGCAGCGGAATAAGTGCCGCTGAGGTAGGCCAAAAATGCTAGTGCGACGATGCCTGGGGACAGCTCGAAATAGTCGATCAGGCGGAAAGCCAGGAAGTTATACAAAGAAACGAACACCCCCATGGCGAGAAAAGCAATGAGAAACATGGCTGCCAGCGATGGGGTTTTCCAGTGCGTGACCATGGATTCGTATTCGGTGCGAAACTGCAGGGCCTTCGGCTGGAAGAACTGCTGGCGCGGCAGAGTGAGCGCCACGATGATGGCGAAGCCTAGTGCTAGGAGGGATGCACAGAGGATTGCTACGCGCCAGTCGGTGACTTCCAGCAGCATCGACGGGATCAACCGGCCGGTGAGCCCACCGACGGAATTACCCGCGACGTAGACGCCCATGGCGCGGGCCAGGAAGCGGTGGTCGAGTTCTTCCGCGAGCCAAGCCATGGCCACCGCGGGCGTACCAGCGATGAAAGCACCGTGCAGCAAACGCAAGGCGATGAGCTGGTGGATGGTGTGCGCGAGCGGAAGCGTCAGCCCGATAAGCGAGGCCGCGATGGCGGAGATGATCAACACCCGGTTGCGGCCAAAGCGCTCCGAGAGGATGGAGGCCGGAACCACGCAGATTGCCAGCATTCCCGTGGCGACGGAGACTGTCAGCGCTGCGACGGTTGGTGTGGTGTCGAAGGCGTCGACAAGCGCAGGCAGCATAGCCTGGGTGACATACAGCCCATTGAATACGGCCAGCCCCGCTGCCAAGACCGCGACGGTGGCTAGCCGGTAGTTGCGTTCTCCCCGTTGTAGGCCACGTGCGGGTACTGTTTGTGCCATATATTACATGGTGTCACGTTTTTCACTGCGCGGTGCTGGTTTTCCGTTTCTTGTTGGCGCATTATTTCTTCTGGCCACCGCTATCGCGGTTGTGCTTAGCGGGATAAATATTTCACTCTGGAGTCATAAGCGGGCGCGGTATTCTACATCCGCGATAGGAAAAATCGGTGCGTGGCTTTGTGCTGTGATATCGTACGCACTGTAATCACGAATTTGGAATGGTGGAGGAGAGTCATGCTTGCTGTACTTGCTATTCTCGGCATAGTTTTTCATCGGGATACTTGATGTGGTATGTGGACAAACATGTAGTTAAGCGTAATGCAGCTAAAGATGTGGAAAAATAAGAAGCGTAAGTTTGTGGAGTAAAGGAATGTTGGCTCGGCTACGAGCTTCATTCGATGACTGAGTTGAAAACTACCTACCATGACCATACAAATAAGGGTGCAAGGGTTGGAATAGCAGCCATCGTCTAATGTCAGGTTAAGTTATCCTGACTTCGGGATTTGTCGTGGGGATTCTCTGTCTGTAGAGAAGCTGGCCCTAGGCGGGGCTTGAGTTTCTTTGTATGACTGTGCGTGTTTGGTGGCAGAATTTGACCGGCGAGAGCCGGATTCCGAATATGATTCGAGGAGTGTTAGAAGGTTCCCCAGAGTAAACACGTTTCAATGTCATTGTTCTCTAGTATTCGCCGCGCTTGATCGCGGTTGTTCAAGGTAACAATGACCCGCGTGTTGCACTTATTTAAAAAAATAAGCCACAAATCCGAATGCCATGCTGCGGTAGCCATAACGAGACCCTCGGCCTCACTTTGAGTCTCCTCAATCAGTGAGCCAACTACATACTTCCATCCGTTTAGCTCCCGTTCAAAATAGTCACCCATCTCGTAGCCCTCCGGGAAGTACCAGCAATATTCAGGCTCCCCAAGTTCAGCGCGAAGGGGGTACCACACAAGCATGAGGTTCGTGTCGGCAGGCCATGACACATTACCAAGGATCTCATTTTGGAATTGAGTTTCACTCATGTTCCCGAAAGCATGTCGGAAAGAATGTGCGGGGAGAACTGGTCGATTGAGAACCGCTCCCACCTCTTGCCATGTACAGTCGCTATTATTGCCCAGTGGCGGAAAAATAGAGGAAGGCATCCGCACCTCTATTATATACAAGTAGCTCCGGCTAAGCGTTGCGAGACAGTCGGCGTCATCAATATCATAGGGAAAAATAGACGGGAACGGAACCTCAACGGAGCTTCGGAAATCCCACTTCGGCTCCCCAACTGAATCGTATCTACCGTAGTCTTTCATTTAACTTTTACCTTATTTTAGTTGGCGTTTTATAGAAGCCACGTCGAAGTTCCCTGGGTTTTGTTCCTAGGCATCTGCCTTGATTTCCATTATTTCTCGACTGGGGTGATGTTCCCAAAATTCGGCTTCGACTTCAGCCGGCATGCGCTAGCCCAGGCTCTGGTGGAGCGGTGATTCGTTCCACCAATTCACCCACTCGAACGTCGCGATTTCCACATCCACAACATCGCTCCACGTACGGGCATGGATCAGTTCGTTCTTGTGAGGGGCCGTTGACGTTCTCGGCCAAGGCATTGTCGTAGGAATCCCCAATAGTGCCGGTAGACGCAGTAATTCCGTGTTCGGCCAAGCGCTGGTTGTAGACGATGCTCATATATTGTGAGCCGTGGCCTGAATGGTGAATCAAGCCCGTTGTTTCCTTAGCACACTTAGATCGCCTGATTGAGTGCTTGCAACGGCAGCGCCTGAAGTGCGCATCGAATCCGACAACGTCCAGCCGACAATCCTCCGGGAGAACGCATCAGTGACAAAAGCTGTGTATACGAACCCTTTCCTGGTGCGCACGTAGGTAATACCGCCCCACCCGCAGCCGATTGGGGCCAGGGACCTTAAACTCACGATTGACCAAGTCAGGGCGAAGATCCGGGCCCTTGGGCTTACGGGTTGTGATTGGTGCTCCTCGGTTGCCCTTGCCGGACAGACTAGCACTGCGCATCAGCCGTGTAAGTTTGCTCACGCTCAATGTCGATTCCTTCGCGGCGCAGCACGCGCCACATCTTCCGCACCCCGTAGACGCTGTAATTGTCAGCGTGAACCTCGCGGAAATGCTCTACAAGGGCGGCGTCGCGAAGGCGACGAGCACTTAAGCCCGCGCGCCTTGGATAGGCGGTACCCACGCGAGGTGATAAAAACGCCTTCACGGTGATTGTTGAACGTCTGGCAGATAAACTCGGGCAGTGAAACGATTCCGATACTCATCGATAAATCGGATCATTTCTTAACGATGTGGGTCGAGTCATGAGGCGAAAAAGCTGAGGCGGCTTTCAACAGCTCGTTGGTGTCGCGAAGCTGGTGATTTTCTCGACGCAACCGTGCGTTTTCTGCAGTAAGGTCCTCGGGCATTGATTCCACAACACGTCCTTCGCGACGAGCGGCCTGCGTCCATTGCGGTTGCGTCCGTTAGTGTGGTGTACGAGTTAGTTCCTGTGATAGGCCCGAGGACAAATAGGGCGACCATCATGGGTACCTTTCGAATCAACTTCTACCTATCGTCGAAAGGACGAGCCCCATAATAGCCACTGGCACTTTAGTCTATCGACCCGACCGCGTATCTCGAAGAGCTACTCACCCAGGCATCACCCGATCTGATGCCTCAGATGCTCGGTGATTTCATCAAAAAATTCTATCTGCCCACCCCGATACTGTCTGCGGCGCTTGCTACGGCACTACCAGCGACAACCACCTCAACCACCGCAACGGCTACCGCCACCGACCACTGGATACACGGATCATCTACGGGTGGGAAGTTTATTAAAACTGGTACGGGGGCGAACTTCGTGCATTGAAAGCCGCCGGCACAGGTTCTCTTGCGTTAGCAGCGGGATATGGCTGTGCAAAAGTTGGTAACCTACGTCACCCTATGGTTGTGGCAATCGCAGGACTTCTTTGCCTTACGGTAGGATCTACAGTAGCTTTGTGGAGCTTTGTGGTCGCTAAAGACAGCCCTTGACAACCTAAGGAATATTAATGATGGGACTTGCTATCAATGGAAAGTTGGTTCTAATGAAATTAAGACGGTTTCAGCACGGGGAAATTGCGGCCCGTAAATGAAATGGTTGAAACTCCTCCTGGCGACGCTAATAATTTGGCTTTTGACTCAAATTATTATTTGGGGTTTTTCTGAAATCTTATTAGATGATAGTGGGCTTGCGCATACTATAGGATTAGAAGAAGTAGATATATGTCTTAGGATTTTGGTCTATGCGCTCTTCCCATTACCCCTAGCATTTGTATTTGCCCGTCGATTGGTTAGTGGCCCCCGCTCGGGAAAGTAAACACTGGTGGCTGAACTCAGCTCGAAGACTATGGACTTAGCCGTGGGGATGGCGGTGCTCTGGAAAATTAGGTTAATTCCTGTAGCAGCAGCTATCCGCAGGGGCTTGCCGTAATGGTGAAGGTTGTCTGGCATGCCTTAGCGTCTTTCTTTTCTCTTTAGTCGCACGTTCCTAGCTGTCTGGTTCGTGCGGTTTTTTCTTTCACTCTTACTATTCGTGATTTCATTCTCTTCTTCGGGCTGACGCGGCGACTGCTGTCGCCTTGTCCCTGTCTAGTTCTGCCTGACGTTATAGCCGTTCCCGACGTCACCATCACCGCCAACCTGTCACGTCCTGGCCGGCATTTCCTCGCTCGTGAATCTTGCTGTCTGTTTTCCAGTGCCTGGCGGTTAAGATTATTGAGACAGTCGCAGCACTGTTTGCTGTAGATGACCGTCCGACCTTACCTGGCGATAGTGTTTTTGCCTACAGCATGGAACAACAGCTCGACTACGCCCGGAAGCATCCCAACCAGTCGAGCGCATCGGGGCATATCCCAGGCCAAGAACCATGGACTAGCCCAAGCCTGCGATGTCTACCTGGTGACAGATGATGCTCACTTCAGCATTCAAGCAGCGGTGTTTGATGTTGTGCCCAATGCCTCCTGGCAGCGGTGGCGCACTCACTTCGCTAAGAACCTCTCGTTCATGGTGCCGAAGACCTAGTGGCCGACATTATTGGCGATGTTCCACACGATCTTCCAACAACCCGATACTGTGATTCGATTAGTCGGGCCCGATCCTTGCCGAGCAGCATGATGAGTGAATTCAGCAGAAACGTTACATGTCGTTGACAAGCCTAGAGCACACCAAGGCGTTGATCACAACCAATGTCATCGACGCCGACACCACCACCCCGGCAGGCAAGGGGATTGCAGCCTAATGACCAACCACACTCAGGCCCGTGCCGGACCCGATCTTTGCTAACAGATCACCGACGATTTGAAAGAACTCATACACCACCTATGCAGACTTGATCTTTCTGCTGTAGCCTGGATAACATTCAAGGGCTCCATGGACAGGAAGACATTAAGTTCTGATCCGTGTTTTTGGTAGCTTTCGTGTAAAGCAGTTCACTAGGGAAGAATCGGAATATGAAAAATAAAGAAATCAATGGAGTGGGCTGGAATATCGGACCAGTGACCTTAACTGGTAACCTCGAGATTTTCTTTCTTCCAACACTCAACAAAC
>NZ_JASPGD010000015.1 GCF_030232885.1 Corynebacterium sp. MSK297 | reverse complement strand
CTCACAATGAGCATCCTCTCTTACGGACACAAGATCCGCATTAATCGGGTGTCCACTAAACGAGGGTAACCTCACTACGCATAGTGGTGGTGGGATCTTTGATAGTAGTTTTTTGTAGGCGTTGGCGGTTTCGCTTTTGGCCCAGTGCCAGGCTATGACGTGGTTATGGCTTGCAGCTATAAGCAGGCAGCCTGCTGCGGTGTAGGTGCCGTCGATAAAGATCTGGTCGTAGATGCGGTTGGGGTCTGGGGTGTTGGGGACGTCGATGAGCCACAACGGGGCGAAGCGGCGGTTGAGAGTCCATCTACTGAGACCTAATTGCCCAGCGAGTTGTGTCAGTGATGTTGTTGATACTGCGTAGCGGTAGAAAGCCTGAAAATCTCGGGCTTGGGTCTTATCGGCTCGGTGACGTGTTAAGGAGCTGCCACAGGAGGGGTCTTTGCATCGCCATCTGGTTTTGCCTTTAGATGTAGTGCCGTTTTTCTTCATTTGCCCAGCGCATATAGGACATTGTGGTCTGTTGGTAGTCACTGGATAACAACATCAGCAACCTGTTAGCACATGTAGGTGCCGTTCCGGGGTATTGAACAAAAACGGGCCGGAATAATGTGCAGAGCCTTATTCAAACCCGATTTCCGTGTTCCTAGCAGCAGTTATCCTGAAAAACAGACACATTTCCTGCTACTTAACCCGGTATCTTCCCCGTGACCATGCACACTCTGTTCACGGCCTTGTGCAGTACGTTCAGTATGATAATGCTGATGTGTAGGTTGCTTTATGATAGTTCTGATGCGTAAGTTGCTGTGGGTGGGGTTAACCGGACTGATTAATCCATAAGTCAGACACACCGACTTTAAGAAAGCAACCAATTCGATATTCTCGGAAGGGAAAATTTCATGCGCCTCGTCAAAAAGTGCGTTGCTGCCGTGAGTGGAGCGGCAATGCTGTTAACAGGAGCCAGTAGCGTCGCTGAGGCCGCTGAACCGGGTAATATTGTTACGCTCGGTGACTCATATACCGCCAATCCAGACGAACTACGAAACAGTTTTCGCTGGTTACCGTTGGCAACTGACAATTATCCGTTCCGCGAAGGGTGCTTGCAAGCACCCAATAACTGGCCACGGAAGTTGGCAGCAAAGACGAACCGGCCTTTGGCTGACTGGTCGTGCACCGCACAGACATCCAACACTATGAATGAGCGTTTGGATCGTGCGATTGCTGAAGGCGATGTGCGCAATGACACCACCGTTGTCATTGCGGTGGGCATGAATGATTATGGTCCGTTTAATGCGAAAGTCCTGACGAGTTCGCCGGATTTCGCGAAGAATATTCAGGATAATTATCTCAACCGTCTTCGCGAGGCTGCAGATAAAATCCGTCATGTTGCTCCAGAAGCAAAGATTGTTCTTTCTGGCGCCTTACCCACCGTGGATCGTGAACACGCAACGCTGTGCGCTGTCAATGTCATTCCGAATCATCCTGGTGGGATTTTTCTCCCGGTCCTGCGTGATGTAGAAAATTGGAACCGTGATAATCAGATTCGGGCAGCGCACCTTATGGGGGCGAGCTATGTTGACATGATAGATGGTGCTCGGGGCCACGATACTTGCACCCCAGATGCGCAGCGGTGGGTCGCCGGCATCATCGATACGACGACGCCGGATTACAACATGGCTATACATCCTACTGACTCAGGGTCCGAGTACATCGCGAATACTCTTGCGCCTCACGTGTAGTCGTTAGCGCGCACTGCAGAGCAAAGATCTTAACCGTGGCACTGTGGTGCCACGGTTTTTCGCATTATGCCAGCGTCGAAGCTGACGGCGAAGTGTGCTTGGCCTGTGTTTGGCTTGATTAGGACTTCGGCTGTGGCGGCATCATGAGGGGCTTGCTTTTTGTGAGATGCACAATGGGATCGAGTAATAATCAACGCGCTCTCTGGCCCCAGGGAAGCCTCCAGTCTGTAATCCCAGACTTATTTCTAGGTTATTGTCTTGCTCACACTGTTGAACAAACCCTATTGTTAGTGACATCACTTATTCCGTGTGTATGTGATGCGGGATTCGTGTTTGGGAGCCAGGAATAAGAAATAGTCAAGCAAAGGGGAATAGCCGTGTCGCCGACCATTCCAGAGCCGACGCACGTTACTAACGTGCCGAGCGTTGGGCATACTGACCCACCGGTGCCGAAGAATATCTGGCGGCTGTTTGTCTACAGCGCCATTGGTGCTTTCGTCTTTTTCTTCCCGCTGAGCTACCAAGGGAAAAGCTCGATCCCGCTAGACCATATGGTCACCATGGTGCGCGAAGGAGTGCCCGGCATCGTTCCGTGGATCATCCTGGCTTTAGCTGGCTTCGGTGCCGCGCGTTCCATTTACAAGCAGAATTGGAAAGAGGGCACGCTGTCGGCGGTCTTCGTCGTCACGAATGTCATTGGCTTCATCATTGCGCTGTTGGCGGTCCTTGATGCGTTGCCATGGGTGCTTGGCGACGAAGACTTGGTGCCATTTCTCTGGGAAAAGATTGCTACTCCGGTCGGTTTGATTGTTCCGATCGGTTCGGCCTTCCTTGCACTTTTGGTGAGCTACGGTTTTTTGGAATTTATTGGGGTGCTTATGCAGCCAGTCATGCGCCCACTGTGGAAAACCCCAGGTCGTTCGGCTATCGACGCGGTAGCCTCGTTCGTCGGCTCGTATTCGTTGGGGATCTTGATTACGGATCGGGTCTATCAGCGTGGTGGGTATACCGCGAAAGAAGCAGCCATCATTGCCACCGGCTTTTCGACGGTCTCGGCAGCGTTTATGGTCATCGTTGCCAATGCGCTCGGACTGATGGAAATCTGGACCACGTTCTTTTTCGCCACGCTGGTGGTAACTTTCGTGGTGACCGCCATTACTGTGCGTATTCCACCGTTGTCGCGTATCTCCGACGATTACTACGAGGGGGCGAGCCCTGAGCCAGAATCGAAAGTGAGCGGTAGCCGTGTCAAAGCGGCGTGGCACGAGGCTCTGTATACGTTGGAAAATGCCCCGAGCCTGTGGCGGGCTGTGCTCGATAGCTTCCTCGACGGTATCAAGATGGCCGGTGCTATCGTGCCGTCGATTCTGTCGGTTGGCCTGGGTGGCATTTTGCTGGAGCGTTTCACCCCGGTGTTCGAGTGGATTGGCTATCTGTTCTACCCGTTCGCCTGGATCGTTCGCCTTCCGGAAGCCATGGACGCCAGCCAGGCGATGGCCACCGGTATTGCGGAGATGTTTCTGCCTGCAGCCAGCATGGCGGGATCAGAAAACCTCGTAGCGAAGTTCGTCGTCGGACTAGTCTCCATCTCGATGATCATTTTCTTTTCTGCTCTTATTCCGTGCATTATGGCTACCCGCATTCCAATTTCTTTGACCTCCATCGTGATCATCTGGTTTGAGCGCGTGGCGCTGACAATTCTCATTGCCACCCCGATTGCGTATTTGCTGTTATAACGCTCTGGCCGGTGTGGCGGCGTTCGGTGATCTGTAGTCGTTAGTCTGTAGTTTATGAATTCTCCGCAGGTTCCGGCTGCCCGGCATACTCTAGATATTTTGCGGTTGCTTTCTACCATCGATGTGCCGATTTCCGCAGCGCGCATCCATCGGGAACTCGGCATTCCGCGGTCTACCACGTATCACTTGCTGGCAGAGATGGTCGAGGCTGGCTTTGTTGTCCACCTTGCTGGCGAACGTACCTATGGTCTCGGCCTGGCTGCGTATTCCATGGCAAATGCCTATACGACCCAGCAGCCGTTGGTGCGGTTGAGTCAAAAATACCTGGCCAAAGCCGCCAGTTTGGCAGGCGGATCGGGGCACTTATCCCGCTTGTCTGCCACTGAGATTGTATATTTGCAGGAAACGCGTGCCACGCGGGCGGTGTCGCTAATTAGCCAGGTGGGGGTCCGCTTGCCCGCGGTGGGCACGGCCTCGGGCAGGGTGATGCTCGCGCACTTGCCGGAAACGGAATACCGTGCGGTTTACTCGGCTTCGGATGCGGCAGAAGGCTGGGGCGCGTTTCAAAAACATCTTGCCGACGTCCGCGAACGCGGATTTGATGTGGAAGTGCAAGAAGTAAGCAGGGGGCAGGCCAGTGTTGCGGTGCCGGTGTTGGATCACTTGCAGCGTCCCGCGGCAGCGTTGGCAGTGACGTATCCGGTGGATAGTTTGCGTGCCGGGCAATTTGAAGAATTGCGAGATCATCTGAGCTCTGCCGCGCGTGATATTTCAGCGCGCATGTATGGCAATAGGGGATAACCCGCTGCACATACCCGTCTGGTATTTCAGACATAACCGTCGGCAAGCCCCTGTTTTGTGACCTAGAAAACTCCTAAATTAAACAGCAAGAACAAAGTGTTTGAGTGAAAGGATTCCCGCCATTATGTCGCAACCCCGTGAAATTCGCGCCCCGCGTGGAACCGAATTGTCCGCAAAATCGTGGCAGACGGAAGCTCCGCTGCGCATGTTGATGAACAACCTAGATCCCGAGGTTGCAGAGCGTCCGGAAGATCTCGTGGTTTACGGCGGTACTGGTAAAGCAGCCCGTAACTGGGAATCTTTCGACGCCATTGTCGATGTGTTGAAAGACCTGGAATCCGACGAGACCCTGTTGGTGCAATCCGGTAAGCCGGTCGGTGTGCTGCGTACCAATGAATGGGCTCCGCGTGTGCTGATCGCTAACTCCAACCTGGTGGGAGACTGGGCCAACTGGGAGCACTTTCGCAAGCTCGACGACGAAGGCCTAATGATGTATGGCCAGATGACCGCGGGCTCCTGGATCTACATTGCCACTCAGGGTATCTTGCAGGGAACCTACGAAACGTTCGCGGCCGTTGCCACCAAGCGTTTCAACGACACTTTGGCTGGCACTCTGACTCTGACCGGCGGGTGTGGCGGTATGGGCGGTGCGCAGCCGCTAGCCGTCAAACTCAATGGTGGTGTGTGCATTATCGCTGATGTTGATGAGACCCGTTTGAAGCGTCGACAAGGCAAGCGCTACCTGGATGAGGTCACCACCTCGCTGGATGAAGCCATCCAGATGGCTAACCAGGCCAAAGAAGAAAAACGCGCGCTGACCATCGGCGTCGTCGGCAATGCTGCCGAAATCTTCCCGGAGATGCTCAAGCGACACCGCGCAGGCGAACTCACAGTCGACATTGTGACAGACCAGACTTCCGCGCACGATCCTTTGTCCTACCTGCCGGTAGAGCACTCAGTCGACGAGTGGCACCGTGAGGCGAAGGCTGACCCACAGACCTTTACCAAGAAAGCACGCGAATCCATGGCGGCTCAGGTGCAGGCGATGGTGGAATTCCAGGACGAAGGCGCTGAGGTCTTCGACTACGGCAACTCCATTCGTGACGAAGCCCGGCACGCTGGCTACAATCGCGCATTTGAATTCCCGGGCTTCGTCCCAGCGTATATCCGTCCATTGTTCTGTGAAGGGCTGGGACCATTCCGCTGGGTGGCGCTTTCGGGCGATCCAGAAGATATCAAGGTCACTGACCAGGCCATCAAGGAGCTGTTCCCGGATAACGAGCACCTGCACAACTGGCTGGATGCAGCTGATGAATACGTGGAATTCGAAGGCCTGCCAGCACGTATCTGCTGGTTGGGTTACGGCGAACGCCACAAGGCCGGTTTGCTTTTCAACAAGCTGGTGGCAGAAGGCAAGGTCAAAGCGCCGATCGTTATTGGCCGAGACCACCTGGACTCCGGTTCGGTGGCCTCGCCATACCGTGAGACCGAAGGCATGCTGGACGGTACCGATGCCGTCGCGGACTGGCCGCTGCTCAATGCTCTGACCGCGACTTCTGGTGGCGCTACCTGGGTATCCCTGCACCACGGCGGCGGCGTCGGCATGGGCCGTTCTATCCACTGTGGCCAGGTCACGGTGGCAGACGGTACCGAGTTGGCCGCGAAGAAGCTGGAAGCCGTGTTGACCAACGACCCTGCGATGGGTGTGATCCGCCACGTCGACGCTGGTTATAACCGGGCCAATGAAGTCGCAGAAGAGCGCGGCGTGCGCGTGCCATCCCCATTTAAATCGCGCGAAGACTAAAGCTCACGCGTGTGGAACAACACGCAACACGCGATACGAGAATTAAGCATCTGTGTTTGCAGTGACTGCTTCCACCAACCATTGGGCCAGGATACGAGCATGGGTGTGCTCAGTGTCCTTGCCGGCAAACAGTAGCGCGATATTTCCTTGCCCCGCTGCTTTAGACAAGGCCGTTATGGCGTCGGCAAGCTCGCCATTGGCAGCTCGCTGGTCTAGCTCGGACGTGTAGCGCTGGCTGAATTCGTCGAAAGACAGCCCGTCGTGGAATTCTTTCCGGAGTTCTTGCGACGGGCACAGCTGTTTATCCCACAGGTCTGGCTGCAGATCTTCTTTTCTGATCCCGCGCGGCCACAGCCGGTCGGCCAGTACGGAAAACGCTGCTGGACGCACCGTACCCTCACCGTCCTGTTCACCGCGCACGTCGAAGACACGGAATAACAGGATCTCATGCCCACGTACCGGGTAGCTGGCAACGGGAACCGCCGTGATGGATCCGTCGGTATCTGTCACTCGATTTTGGGAGCTCATGAACCCTAAGATAGTGAAGTGTGAATGAACTTGGCGTGAATGCACCTGGAGAAGAACTCATCCGAACAATTACCTGGGATGGCGTGTTCCGGGGACTGATCACCCTGTTGATTGGACTTGCCATAGCAGCCGTCGCAACTGCGATCACACGCCTTTATCTGCGGGCACGCGGCCGGGTACGCAGTTCACGCAGGGTATTGGGTCGTCTGGTGTTTTGGATCATCGCAGTGTTGGCGTTTTCTGCTGCAATGACGGTGGTCTTTCCCTCGATTAACCCGGTCGACATTCTCGGCGGCATTGGTGTCGTGTCCATTGCCGCCGGTATTGCCTTCCAGACGGTGCTGGGCAACATGTTCGCAGGCATCATGATCCTCGCGCGCGATCAATTCCGCGTCGGCGATCAAGTACGGGTGGGTGATAACGCCGGGACCATCACCTATATTTATCTCAGTTCCACGAGCATTAGACGTTTCGACGGCCAGCTCGTGGTGATCCCGAATACGCTCATGCACTCCGGGGAAGTCATCGTGCAAACCGGGTTTGAAACCATCCGTGCCCGGGTGGTGATCGATATAGCGACGAGCGCGAATCTCACGAAAGCCAAAAATACCGCCATTGCTGCCATGGGTTCGGTGGACTGTGTCCTGAACGACCCCGCACCAACCGCGTACTACCACGAAGTGGGCACAGAAACCGTCAGCTTGGAATTATTATTCTGGTCGGGTTCCACGCGGTTGGAATCGCGCGAGGCCACCGATGCAGTGATCTCCGCGGTGCTCGAAGCAATGCGTCGGGAAGAAATTCCCTTGGCGACGACTGGCCTGGAGTCTTTGCGCGTGCGTGCGCCGCAGCAGCAACAATCGCAGGTTTCCGCCCGCAGCCCAGAAAACGGCAACAACGACTAATGAAAAATCTTCACCAAATTGCGTTTGTGGCCTGGCTGGCCGTCATTATTGCCTTAACCCTGCTGAAAAGTTTCTATCAGATCGGTTATCTCTGGGACCCAGACAACCAGCGCGTGCGTGAGATCATTCTGGAACCACTCGATGTCTGGCGCTCGTCATCGAACTGGTTCCTCAGTGTGTTCGAATATGGCGGAAATACTGCTTTATTCATTCCCTTTGGTGCGCTGTTGTTCATCATGTTTGCTACGGGAAGTTCGCGCAGGGGAAGCAACCGAGTGCGCGGTGGATCGCGGACTGGGTCGGCAAGCGTGTGGAAGGTCGCCGTACTAGCTGTGCTGTGCAGTTTCAGTATCGAAATAGCACAATACGCGTTTTCGGTCGGACGAAGCTCTACTGATGATCTCCTCTCCAACACTCTGGGCGGGTTTCTCGGCGCATTGTTGGCGAAGGCAGCTGGGCCCAAGTTGTACCCGTTCTGGTCAGGCATTTCCCTGGCTTTGGCTGCGGTTTTTGCTGCGCTGGTGGGGCTTGGCGAGCGGCTCGGAGATCCGGAAAAGATCGTGGACTAACTGTACGTATGGGGGTGGTGCCAGTACCGTGGATAAATGTGTTCTTCCTGCTCGCGCACACAGGTAATAAACGTTTGGTAACTATCATCCAACGACCTGATTAATTCCTACCAGATTAATGGAACCCCATGCCACCATGAGCATGCCACCATGAGGCAGAAAAGAATTGGCCTGAGCGAGCAGAATAGAGGATGATTCGTGCGAGGACGACCAGCGGCGCAGCGAGCAGCACAATACCGTGAAGCACTGCAGACAAGCGCACAGTCGGTGAACACACGCAGTAGCAGGAAGCGTAAATACGCCGCCATCGTTGCGTCTGCGGCAACGTGTGTGACCGGACTATTAACAGGAGCTGCCACCGCGCATGCCGAACCTTGGGATCAGCATGCCGGGGCGTATCAAGAGATCCGCAAGATCATCGAAGAAGGTCCGGTGGTTGATTCTGCCGGATTCGTCGATAATGCCCGTGGCCAGTTACAGCAGTGGGGGATTCAGACCCCGGAGCTAGACCGAGAGATCACCGATGCTATCGACCAGCAGATCGCCAGTGCGCTACCTCAGCACCGGAGCCCGCAGCGCGCGCAGGCGTCGGCAAGCGGTGCTGAGGTAGCGTCCTTCGACAGCGATCCTGCCGTTGAGACGCGTGACGATCGTGCTGTTAACGGCAACGGAAACGGCTCTGATGGCATCGGCTCTGACGGCATCGGCTCTGACGGCAATAACTACGCCGGCATCGGGGAGCGCCCGGCAATCATCGAAAATCCTGCTATTGATCCCAACATGCGCTGGGTGAACGATCCGCTGTCGAAGATCCTGGCAGGCAAGCCTACCGAAGATTTCGTCTTGCACCGAGTACCTGGATCCTGGTTTGATGCGCCGCGCATCCCGGAAGAATCGAATGAGTATCTCGCGCAGGGCACATCACTGTATGGCCCCGGCACGCCGCTGTTCGTCGGTGACTCGGGGATCTGCACGCTCGCGGTTGCGGGTACCGACGCGCAGGGACACAAGGTCGGTATTACCGCCGGGCACTGTGGTGCCGAAGGCGACCACGTTGCCTCAGCTGATTCGTGGCAGGTAGGCAACTCCGGCACCATCGTGGCCTCCAATGCGCATCACGATTATTCCGTGATCGAATTTGGATCCAATGCGGAAGTTTCCCGCAGCTACAACAACGTCACCGTCGACGAGATTGGTGCCGGACCGCGATTTGGTGACCAGGTCTGCAAAAACGGTGTTGGTACCGGCCACACCTGCGGCGTCCACTACGGCGATGCCGAAGGGATTCAGTTTAACCAGGTATGCGCGAGTCTTGGAGATTCCGGCGGGCCGCTTCTGGTAGGAAACCGCCTGGTTGGCATCATTTCCGGTGGGATCAACCCTACGGGTTTGGATCTGTCGTGCCGGAGCCCACTGCAGGGATTCCTGCATGTGCCAACCATGGCCAGCGATGCCGACACCATCTTTGCTGACCTAGACGCTCGTGGTGGCGTAGGTGCTGGTTTCCAGTTGCCGGAAAACTAACACACCCAGGCCGCTTTAGCGCAGCAGTCCCAACACGGACTCGTGCAGGTGACCATTGGTTGCTACCGCCGAGCCACCGTGTGGGCCTTGCTTGCCAGCAAGGCTAGTGAAATTCCCACCGGCTTCACGCACGATGATGTCCAGCGCTGCTAAATCCCACAGCGATACTTCTGGTTCTGCAGCGGCATCGACAGCGCCCTCAGCAACCAGGCAATAAGACCAGAAATCGCCGAAACCACGCAGTCGCCAGGTTTTCTCGCTCAATTCCACGAAATTGCCGAGCTTGTCGCGTTCTTGCCAGCCTGCCAAAGACGAAAATGACACGGAGGCATCTTCCAATTCCCGCACTTCGGAGACCGATAACGGGTCTGGTTCAGAGTTGAAGACGCGCCGGAACGCACCGTGATCTTTGGCCGCGTACCACCGCCGACCCAGCGCCGGGGCAGAGACCACGCCGACGACGGGCTCGCCGTCGACAAGCAAAGCAATCAGCGTCGCCCACACCGGCACGCCGCGGACGTAGTTCTTGGTGCCGTCGATTGGGTCGATGACCCACTGACGTCCAGAAAATACCGGGGTGCCGCCCATTTCCTCGCCAAGAATCGCATCTTTGTGGCGTGCGCCGCCCAAATGCTCGCGTAGCATTTCTTCGCAGGAAATATCGGCGTCGCTGACTGGGGTCATATCCGGTTTGGACTGCACCTGCAGGTCGGCGGAGTTAAAGCGGTGCAAAGTCACACCGTCGGCGCGGTCAGCTAGCTCCAGTGCCAGCGCAAGATCCTCCGCGTATGCGGAGCCAGTAGGGTTAGTCATCGTTTGTGCCTTTCAGAATTTTTACAATCTCCGCAACGGTCTGTTCATTGCCTGCGATATGCCAGCGCACTCCGCCTGCCACTTGGGTGGCGGTCGTGCCACCCGCTCCTTCTACTAGAGCCTTGCCGGGCAACCAGTCCCAGGCTGGCACTGAGTGCTGCATCCAGGCGTGCAAGGTGCCGTCGGCAACCGAAGCTAGATCGACCGAGCCTGCGCCGAGCATGCGCAGGGTAGCTGCTTTGCTGAGCACGGATTTCCACGCACTTCGGGTAGCGTCATCTGCTATGCAGGTTGGGTGTAAATAGGTGCCTACGCACGCAGTGTCTAGGCCGCGGTCGTTAATTGCTGCGAGCTCATCGCCGTCGCGGGTGGTGTGCAGGCCAGCCCCGGAAAACCAGGTGTAGCCCATCGCCGGGCGGTGCACCGCGGCCGCGATGATCTCGTCGGGACCCTCCACGCAACCGCGCACCAAGGCCAATGCGGAGCACCAATAATCCGAGCCGGAGGCGAAGTTATAGGTGCCGTCGACTGGGTCAATCACCCAATTGCGCCCGGATTTGCTGTTCGTCCGTGCCCCTTCTTCACCGACGATGCCGTCTTCTGCTCGGATGCCTTCTAACACTGTGGCGATGAAACGCTCGGCGGCGTGGTCGGCGTTGGTCACGACGTCGGAAATGGAGGTTTTGGTGTCTTGCTCCAGGCCTTTTTCGCGCAAACGCCACGCGATGCGCCCGGCATTGAGCACAAGCGCTTGGGCCAGCTGGCCATCATCGTCGCTGACATGTGCCACCATGAATGCTTTGGCGGTGGCGTCGATGGCTTTGTTGAGCTCGAGTTTCGGGTCGTTCGAGGCAGAATCTGCGGGCGAATTCATGGCCACCATTCTGCCTGAAAACACGGCGTCGGAAAATTCCGTCACCCAGCCGAATCTGCTCGATTGTTCCACTGGTGATTGAGCATCGGTGATTGAGTAGGCTGGAAAGTTATGCGATCGGATAAAGCAGCTGTAGTCAAAGAGCTCACCACCACGCTTGCCTCAATCGAGCAGGTGGCCGACCCTGAGTATCTGCGGCAGCGGGTACGCGAGCTTGAGGACAAAGCTGCGGATCCAAGCCTGTGGGATGATCCCGCTCACGCCCAAAAGATCACCTCCGAGCTGTCGGCCAAGCAGGCAAAACTGCGCAAACTCAAAGATTTACGCCAGCGCCTGGATGATGTTCCGGTTCTGTATGAGCTTGCCGACGAAGAAGCCGCCGAAGGTGGAGACGAAGCAGCTACGGTTGCTGCCGATGAAGAATTGGCGGCGCTGGAAGAAGATATTCATGCCTTAGAGATCACCACGTTGCTCGCTGGTGAGTACGACGAGCGTGAAGCCGTGGTCACCATTCGCTCCGGTGCCGGTGGCGTGGATGCTGCGGATTGGGCGGAAATGTTGATGCGCATGTATATCCGCTGGGCAGAGCGCAAAGGGCACAAGGTGGAAATTTATGACGTTTCCTATGCCGAAGAAGCTGGTATTAAATCCGCGACTTTCGTCGTGCACGGGGAATACATGTACGGAACGTTGTCTGTGGAACAAGGCGCACACCGGTTGGTGCGGATTTCCCCGTTTGATAACCAAGCACGACGCCAAACCTCGTTTGCGGAGGTGGAAGTGTTACCGGTCGTGGAACAGACCGACTCCATTGAGGTACCGGATTCTGAGATTCGTACCGATGTCTACCGCTCCTCGGGGCCGGGCGGGCAGTCAGTGAACACCACTGACTCGGCGGTGCGGTTGACCCACGTGCCCACCGGTATTGTGGTGACCTGCCAGAATGAGAAATCACAGATTCAAAACAAAGCCTCTGCGATGCGTGTGTTGCAGGCGAAATTGTTGGAGCGTAAGCGGCAAGAAGAACGCGCCGAGCTGGATGCGCTCGGCGCTGGTGGTAATGCTTCGTGGGGTAACCAGATGCGCTCGTATGTTTTGCACCCGTACCAGATGGTGAAAGATCTGCGCACCAACCATGAGGTAGGGGATCCTGGCAAGGTGCTGGATGGCGATCTGGATGGCTTTGTAGAATCTGCCATCCGGTGGCGTATGTCGGAGGTCGGCGACAACGGCGACGACACCGCGGGGCAAGCTAGTGAGTAGCTGCTGGGTATTCCATTGGTGATCCGGGGCCCAGCGGGATGCCCAGGAAGTACCAGATCAGGAAGAATGTGAACCAGCCGACAATCATTGAGATCGAATACGGCAGTGCCAGTGACATCAAGGTGCCGACGCCGGAATGCTTGTAATAACGCTGCAGGAAGGTCAGTGCCAGCGCGAAATATGGCGACATTGGCGTGATGATGTTTGTCGGACTATCGCCGATACGGAACAGCATCTGGCTGACTTCCGGCGAGATGCCGACATACATCAGCATCGGAACAATAACCGGAGCCATCAAGGCCCACTGCGCAGAACCCGAAGTAATAAACAGGTTGAGCAGCGCAACCAAAACGACCACACCAGCGAATAATAAGAATGGTGGTAGGTCTGCTCGGTTGAGCAGTTCGGAGCCGGTAATCGCGGTCCACACACCCAGGTTGGACCATTCAAACCATGCCAAAAACTGCGCGACGGCGAAGAACAACACGATCATTGGCAGCATGGTTTTCAGGCCAGCGGCCATGAATTCTGGGATATCACCGGAGCTGGTGATGGATTTGGATACCAAGCCGTAGACGATTCCGCACAGGAAAAACGCTCCGGCGATAGGTACCGCGATGGAGCGGATGAGTGGCGAATCCATGGTTTCGCCGTCTGGGCCAGCCAGTGGCGAACCCGGGATGAACAACAGCGCAAAATAAGCGACGAGCATCACCAACAAGGCGATGCCGGTCGCGCGCAAGCCTGCTTTTTCGTGTGCGGCAAGCGTGAGCAGGGCGCGGGCATCGTCACTGCTGGTGTCGTTATCGCCATCACCGGATGTGCCACCGTCACCGGAGGCGTAACGGCCATTGGATGTATCACCGTCATCGGATGTATCACCGCCACCGGCGGCATTGTCGAACGAGACTTCGGAGTAGTCGATTTCGTCATGATCGACCAGATCGTGTGCACGCTTGTTCACGAACAACTCGGTCACAACAGTGATGATCAGCGCCAGTACCAACGCGGATGGGATGACGAAGAAGATATTCGCCAGTGGGGACACGTCGTAGTTTTCGTCGACTAGTTGCGCAGCCGGGGTGGAAATACCTGCCAGCAAGAGGTCAGTGATGTTCAGGATCAGCGAAGAGTTGAAGCCTGCCGACGATGCGGCGAACGCCACCATCGCGCCCACGATGGGTGAGCGGCCAAGCGCATGAAACGACATTGCGCCCAGTGGAATCAGGATGACATAAACAGCATCGGAAGCTACCGAACCAGTAACGCCGGCTAGAGCGAGGGCAAACGTCAGTACCTTCGGGCCCACTTTCGCGACCATGGACCGCACCAGAGCACTCAGCAACCCAGAATGCTCAGCAACTGCTACGCCCAGCATCACCGTCAAGATGACACCGAGCGGAGGGAAGCTGGTGAAGTTTTCCACCGCGTCGGTGACCATGCGTTGGATTCCGTCGGTGGTCAGCAGGTTTTCTACTTCGACGGTGTCGCCGGAATCTGGCTGGGTGGCGGTCATGCCAATCGTTGAGCCGACCCAGCTGGTAATGGCGATTAGTCCGGCGAGGATGACAAATAGCCAAAATGGATTCGGCAGTTTGTTACCGATTTTTTCGATCAGTCCCAGAAAACCGCCCGCAGATTCTCCGGCCTTGCCGCCGGTGTCCTGGTCCTTTTTGTCTTTTTTATTGGTATCGCCGTCGTTCGGCGTTGATGATTTCAACGTCGATGTTCTCGATGTCGATGATGCTGTGGCCTGGTCGGCCTCGTCAGCATTGCTGGCTTTGTCAGCATTGCTAGCGTTGTGTGTTTTGCCAGCTCCGTGTGCCGAGGTTGCGTTCATGGTTCATGGCCGATCTGTGGTTGGTCTGATTGCCGATCATGTAGATCATATGGTTCGGTGATCTATTTCACGATATATCTGTCGGTGTTGCTTGTCTAGAATTAGTGCACTACCCATCAGTTGTCACTGTGGTTAGAGTGTAAGTTGTGATCACTTTCGATAAGGTCTCCAAGGAATATCCGACATCAACGCGGCCGGCGCTGGATGAGATCGATCTGCAGATCGACAAGGGCGAGTTTGTGTTCTTGATTGGCCCGTCTGGCTCGGGAAAGTCGACGTTTTTGCAACTGCTTATTCGCGATACCAATGTCTCCAAAGGCGATATCCATTTCGCAGATTTTCACGTTAATAAGCTCAAGGGTGGAGAGGTGAACAAGCTGCGCCAGCGCATCGGGTATGTCTTCCAGGATTTCCGTCTGCTGAGCAAACTGAATGTCTACGACAATGTGGCATTCGCCTTGGAGGTTATTGGCGAGCGCCCGCAACGCATCAAAAAGCGCACCATGGAAGCGCTCGAAATGGTTGGGTTGGATGCTAAAGCTAATCGCATGCCGAATGAGCTTTCGGGTGGTGAACAGCAGCGCGTAGCCATTGCCCGGGCGTTTGTGAACCGCCCACTGCTGTTGCTAGCCGACGAACCCACTGGCAACTTGGATCCGCATACCGCGGACGAGATCATGACGTTGTTACGACAGATCAACGCGAAAGGCACCACCGTCGTCATGTCTACGCACAACGCGCGCACCGTCAACGATATGCGGCAACGTGTGATTGAGATGAGTCTGGGCACAATCGTGCGTGATGAAGCCCATGGTGTTTACGGCGAATCACGGTAGCTGGGTGGTAGTTCCGCTACCGCCTGCAAGTACTGCCCGGAAGGGAAAAGAGAGATATGAAGCTGAGTTTTGTGCTCAAAGAGTCGTTCAAAGGTCTGGGCCGCAACTTCACCATGGCTTTTGCGCTGATTGTTACCACCGCGATTTCGCTAAGCCTGGTCACTGCCGGTGTTCTGGTGTCGATGATGGCGTCGGATACCAAAGACATCTACCTTGAGCGCGTAGAGGTGATGGTGCAGTTGGATGAAGAAATCTCTACGACTGATGAAGACTGCACCTCGCAGGCCTGTAACGAGGTCAAGCAAGCTTTGGTGTCGGAAGAGGGCGTGGAGTCGGTGATTTTCCGTTCGCAAGCGCAGTCGTATGAGCGTTTCGTGGAAGTATTCGGGGAAACCGACCCTGTGTTGGTGGAAGAGACCTCACCGGATGCTTTGCCCGCTGCATTGCACGTACGGCTGAAGGATCCGACTGATACCAGCCCGCTGGACCCAATCCGGGACCTGCCGCAGGTTGATAGTGTCATCGACCAGGTCGAAGATGTCCGCGGAGCCACGGACAACCTGGATAGTATCCGGAATGCGACGTTCCTTCTCGCTGTGGTGCAGGCGGTGGCTGCGATTTTCTTGATCGCCAACATGGTGCAAATCGCGGCGTTTAACCGTCGGGAAGAAATTGCCATCATGCGCATCGTGGGTGCTTCCCGTTGGTACACCCAGGCCCCATTCGTGATTGAGGCGATGCTGGCAACATTGCTGGGTGCCATCGTTGCTGGGATGGGTTTGTTTGCTGCGAAGTTCGCGGTAGTGGATCCATCGTTGGCAGGTTTGTACGAATCGCAATTGATTGCACCGATTCGCACCCGCGATATTTGGGCTAGTTTCCCCGCCGTCGCCGTCGTCGGGATGCTCTTTTCCGGTATCACCGCCTACATAACGCTGCGCTCCTACGTGCGCAAGTAAAACTAGTAAGATTGCAGCTGTTATGGCGAAAAAGGGCAACAAGGCGAAAAAGAACGCGGTGGCGGCCAATTCAGCGGTTCTAGCAACCAACCGCAAGGCACGTCACGATTTCAAGATTCTCGATACTTATGAGGCCGGAATGGTGCTGGTAGGCACCGAGATTAAAGCCATGCGCGAAGGAAAAATTTCGCTTGTCGACGCCTTCGCCACTCTGGACAAAAACGAGATTTGGTTACGTAACCTGCACATCCCGGAATACTCCATGGGGCATTGGACGAACCACTCGCCGAAGCGCACACGCAAGCTGTTGCTGCACCGGCGCGAGATTGACAAGCTGATGGGGCAAGTCCGCGATGGTTCGCGTACGCTGATCCCGCTGAAGGTTTACCTGAAAGACGGTAAGGCTAAATGTGAGATTGCCCTCGCAGAAGGCAAACTCAACCGCGATAAACGCGAGGATATTAAACGCCGCGATATCAACCGTGAAGTTTCTCGTGAACTGGGGCGCCGCGTTAAAGGAATTAACGCTTAAAGCATGTAGTCTTTCACCCATGTCTCAAACGCGTGCGAGGTTGCGACAAGTTCCTGGCTTAGATGGTTTGCGCGGCTTGGCTGTTGCAGCCGTTGTGATCTACCACTTTTTTGGTGACGTATTGCCCGGTGGCTATTTAGGCGTTGACATGTTCTTCGTGCTGTCGGGCTTTTTGATTACTTCGTTGTTGTTGCGCGAATATGACACCACCGGCACGGTGAATCTGAAGGATTTTTGGGTTCGTCGCCTGCGCCGCATCATGCCGACGGCAATCGTGGTGCTCGTGGTCTGCACCGCGATCGTCGGTGTTATTGGGGGCGATTTTGCGGTCGATATTCGCACGCAATTTTTGGGTTCACTGTTTTTTGTCAGCAACTGGACGCAGATCGCTACGTCGGCCTCGTATTTTGCTGATAGCGAGGTCGAAGTCTTTGCGCACTATTGGTCACTGGCAGTAGAAGAGCAGTTCTACTTGCTGTGGCCTTTAGTATTGTTCGCGTTGCTGGCCGTGTGGGGTGCGCGCAAGCGATTGCATATTGCGCTGGCATCACTGCTGGCGGCGGTAGCTTCGGCGATAGCCATGGCGGTGGTCTATTCCCCGGATGCTGACCCCACTCGTGTGTATTACGGCACCGATACTCATGCGTTTGGCTTGCTGGTCGGAGCTGTCTTGGCGATGTTGCTGACCACCAGCAAAGCTGATCCGACACGTGATTCCTGGCCCGTGTTAGAACTAACACGGGCACGGTTCGTGGCGTCGCTAATCGGCCTGGTGGCTACAGCAATCTATGTGGTGCAGCTGTTTGTGATGGCTGATGACGGCAATTTCCCGTATTGGGGAGGTCTGTTCATTACTAGTCTGGCAGGCGCCGGAATGATCTACGCAGTGGTCTATGAAGTCGCTCCACTGCGGTGGATCTTCGAATTCCGGCTGATGCGTTATCTGGGGCAGCGGTCGTTTTCCATTTACTTGTGGCACTGGCCGGTCATTATGATTATCCGCGAGCTGACGCCGGAGGAGACACTGGACAGCCATGCTGTCTGGTGGGGTCTTTTAGCTGTGGCAATGTCGCTAGGGTTATCGGAATTGAGCTACCGCTGGATAGAAAGCCCTTTCCGGCGCAAGGGCTATGGCACAGTCTTTGCAGTTATCTGGGCGCATCGTCCGCGCAAGGCTTCGGCTTCCAATACGACCTCACCCGAAGCGCCTGTTGCTTGGATGGCTGGACTCGTGCTTACCGTTGGCTCGGTGGGCGGAACTGCCTACGCGGTGGTGAATTCATCAGATAAAACGCAGCTGGAGCAAGATTTGGATGCGCTTGCTGAGCACAACCGGCAGCAACGCCAAGAGATGCAGGAGCAAGCTGGCGATGCTGAAACTGGCGATGCTGAAACTGATGACGCTGAAACTGATGACGCCAAAAATACAGATACTGAGAAGAGCGACAGCGAGAAAAACAGCGACGACAGCAGCTCCACGGGCAGTTCTAGCGATCGTGAGAAATCGAAGGACAAGCCGAATAAGGAAGACGTTTCCGATCGCAGCATGCCCGCCGGTGACGAAATTACCGCCATCGGTGATTCGGTGATGCTGGCGTCGTTGCTGGCGTTGAACGAAGAATACCCAGGCATTTATGTTGATGCGGATGTCTCTCGAGCATGGGGAGTGGGTGTGCAAGTTGCATCATCTCTGGCCTCGCAAGGACTGCTGCGCGACACGGTGGTCCTCGGATTCGGGACCAATAGCGAGGCCCATCCGGGCGATATTGCGTCGATGATGGAGATCATGGGTGACGACCGCACCGTCGTTATGGTTTTGCCATATGGTGATCGATCCTGGATGCCGCGCGCCCGCGAGCAAATCATTGAGGCAGCTAAGACCTACGACAATGTGTATATTGCGGACTGGTGCACCCACGCGATGCACACCCCAGGGGCGTTGCGCGAGGACGGTATCCACCCGGATCCGATTGGTGCTACCGAATACGTTACCGCTATCACATATGCGCTGCAGCAATACGTTAACGGGGATAAAAACACCGATACTCTCTGCTAAGCGGATCACTCCGGAAGGTGTTGTGAGACTGGTCGGCGTTGCTGACTGGTTCGTCTTGTGCCTAGCTAGGTTAGCTAACCCGGGTACTAGCGCTTGGCAAAGCGCATACCGTCGATGACTTTGTCGTTATCGAAGATGATGGGGCGGCCATATTCTAGGCCTGGTCCATCGTCGTATTTGTGCATTAGATAGTCGTTGAGCTGCTGCATATCCCGCACGGTGATGGCTTGGTACGGCATATCGAAAGCGATTTTTTCTAGAAACAGATAACCGTCGTCCAGCGGTACTGCGACGCCGGTGTGCCCAATGAACAGCGTCGCCGGGTCGGTGAGCGAGTCGTGCGAGAACATTGAAATCACCCGGGCGGCGGTGTCGGCGAATTCGATCCCGCGCTCGTCGAAATGCGCCTGGATATCGGCGATGTGCTGTGCCGGGTCTTGATCTATCGTTGTCGGGATATTGCTATAGAACGCAGCGAACTTGCGGCGCTCTTGCTCATCCAGAATTTCTCCTGGCGCGTTGTTCAGCGACTCCTGGTCGATAAACAACAAAGACTCGTTTGGGTTGTCCTGGTTTTTGACGGTGAATAGGGAATCGGCCAGCGTAAAGGTATTGATTCGACAGTTGGTGCCAGCATAATTGGCGTGATGCTGCTGCCAGGCCGTGGTGATTGCCTCGACGTCATAGTCTGGGTCTTGCGTGCCGTAGTCGGTGAATCCGTCGTTGATGAGGCTGCCGGTGGGGACGGCGTGATTGTATTCGTCGACAAGCCGGAAGAAACCGTCGATACTTTCCTGTGGCACACCTGCATCTTTTAGTGCCTTATGCGCGGTCTCCTGCGATTTCTTGTCGACGAGGTTGCTGACCGTCATGCCTTCCAACAGTTCTGCCGCGTCATTTTCTGCGGTGGGGAACTGGCTTCGTTGCGCGTCAGATGACGAATCGGCAGGCGTAGTTTCTGCAGAGCTGGCCCCGGTTGCTCGAGTTGCTTCGGTTGCCTCGGCTGTTCCAGTTGACTCTGTTGCCGGGAGTTCACTGGAACTGTCTGGTCTAGCGCATGCTGCTAGCAGTAGGGCGGTGGTTAGCGAAGAGGTGAGAAAAAGTTTCGTGCGCATTGGTTCATGCTAACGAACTGACGAATCTGCATGTGGTCGCAGACAAGAACGAGTATGCTCTGCGGGTTGTGTAGTCCTAAGCTTGCACGAGCTTGCGCATGGCCCACAAGCAGGTGTAGCCTGATCGCTTACAAGGGTTTCCCTGACAACGGGGTTGATTTGGTTTCGACTTCGTCTGTTGAGCCAGGGGAAGCGTGCCGGTGTAAGGTAACGGCCACCGTAAGCGGCGTTACAAATACAATAAACGCAGAGAAGACCTCTCAGCGTGACTACGCCCTCGCTGCCTAATTAAGCTGCAGCGACCGCGTGTCTGTCAGCCCAAGTTATGCTCTTGGCTTGGAATCTGGCATCGACTAAAGAGCTTGCCTGCTGGCTGAGTCATCAGGGCCAGTAGGGACACTCACTGATGGCTGGGCCCATCTTCCGAGACGTGTTCGTGCGAGTCGGAGGGCCGAGTAAGGATCATGCGCGAACTGCGCACGGAGAAGCCCTGGCGAAGCAACGAAGGACCCGGGTTCAAGTCCCGGCAGCTCCACTTTAGCCCCTCACTTTTTGCAGGTGAGGGGCTATCTTGTGTTCGATCCGTCCTTGAGTATCAGTGGTGGGGACACAGTTTTTGCCTATTACCCCGCTTTCCAAAACGAAAAACCGCAACTCTGCACTATGAAGTAAATGGTCCCAAATTCAGGACTTGTGGCAGCGCACAATGGAGAATAAAAAAAGAACCACTGGGGTCCAGACGGACTCCAGTGGTTTGCGTGCGATGTTTCTAGGTGGTGGCGGGCTCTTGGATCCAGAATTCGCCAGAATCATCCTTGTAGATCACATCGCCAGCTTGAGCGGTCTGAAACTCATTGACTTTCAGTTCAGTGAGGTCACGAGTTTCCGTGGTTGGACGTACGAACTCTTCACCTGCGAACCATTCCTGAAATGCGGCGGCTGATGTGGAAGAACCTGTGAAAATATGCTCTTCGAAGTGAGGCTGATACTCCGCAGCAGAGGCGGAAGATACACCAGTCACTCCGATGGTTGTGGCAACGGCAAGCATGCCACTCATAGCAATGCGGGATAGTTTCATAAAAATCACACTCCAAAATAGAAGAACAAGACTGCACTAAAACATGTTACTCGCTTAGGCCATGATGATAAAGGTTTGCTTCAGTTTCTTAGAAAACTCCAAGATAACGGATTCAACTGGTTGTTGTGGACTCGGTTGTGTTCGAGGGGTTCAGTTGTTATTTGCACAGATAAGCGGGCCTGAGCAAAGATCTGAAAGTTTTGGCCAGCACTGCGGTTTCAGTCTGGCCAGAAAGATGAGTGGGTGACGCAGGTAGGAAGTTAGCGTACTCCACGCATCATTGTCAGTATGGATTTGCGGCCGATGAAGACTGCAATTCCGGCGAGCAGTGACATGATCGCCATCGTCGAGAAGTAGGCTACCTCATTTTCGCGGCTGTAGAACTGTGCCATCCAACCGGCTAGCGTCGTACCCATGCCGATGGAAGTCCAGTACAGTGCCATCATTTGTGATTTGTGAGCGGTTGGCGCCAGTTTCGTGGTCAAGGAGATTCCGGTTGGTGAGATGGTTAGCTCTGCCATTGTGATGACGAACAGTACGCCTACCAACCAACCGACGTTGACGACGTCCTGGCTGCTTGGCAGTAAGAAGATTGCGAATGCAATGCCGGCACCTACCAGGCCTAGGGCGAATTTCGAAACGATCGATGGTTGCTTATCACCCATTTTGGTCCACATCACAGAAAATAGTGTTCCGAGCAAAATGATAAACAACGGGTTAATCGAGTTGAATAGACCTGGTTTGAGTTCCATACCGAAAATATTCCAATTCAACCGGGTATCGGAGTAGATAGCCATGACGGTGAACTGTTGCTGGTATAGGGACCAGAAAATTACACTGCCGAACCACAGCGGGACGAAAGACTTCACCCGGGAGTGTTCTTGTTCGTCGACTTTGTCGCTGCGGAAAAGAATTACGAATAACACGACGGTGCAGATTGCGATTAAGCCAATCACCCACGATTCGATATTTTGCGGGGAGATTAGTCCGAGGACCACCAAAACTACTATCAGGATGGTGAAGGCAATGGTGGCGACTAGTACTTTCTTTTTCTCCCCGGGTGAAGCAGGGTTAGAAACGTGATGTACCTCCGCTGGTAAATTTTTGCGCGTCAACGCGTACTGGGTTAAGCCCAGTGCCATACCAATGGCGGCGATGCCGAAGCCGAGGTGGAAACCAGATATATCCCAGGCGAAATTCGTTGCTAGAGGGCCCAGTAGGGCACCGATATTAATGCCCATGTAGAAGATAGTGAACCCGGCGTCACGACGACTATCTGTCAGGCTATACAGCGAGCCGATAAGTACCGACGCATTCGTTTTGAGGCCTCCGGATCCGATGGCGATTAATACTAAGCCGAAAACAACTCCGCCGAGACCTGGAATCAAAGCTAGGGCGATGTGGCCTGCCATAATTCCGATTGCAGAGTAGAACATGGTGCGCTCAGGGCCGAGTACTTTATCCCCAAGGTAGCCGCCCACGATGGCCATGAGGTATACCATGCCTCCATATGCACCGATAACCCCGGTAGCCGCTGTCTTGTCTAATCCCAGTCCGCCGTCGGCGACTGAATAGTACAGGTAGAAGACCAGGATGATCTGCATTCCGTAGAACGAGAATCGCTCCCACATTTCTACGAAAAACAGGTTGGCCAGCATGCGTGGGTGGCCGAAGAAGGTTGCGGAACCGGTATTTGGCCCGGTTTCGTCTGGTGTGGTGCCGGAGTCTGTTGCCGGCTGAGATGTAGACATGAGAGGATCCTCGTACTTACTCACGAAAATGATTACGGTAACAGCCTAAAACTACGCTTTTGTTCCGTGAACACAAGGGTGCAAATTACTCCGAATCTTCTGCAGTCGCGTGGACTGAGACCAGGCGCGTCGGCAAGCGTGACGTCGCTTAAATCACTAGCGGGGGTAGGTGCAATATTGGAAAACCTAGGAAAATGCTTGTTAAGTAACGATTTGCTAATGAATCGTGTCCATCTAAGGGTGTAGTAGTCCAGCCAACCCTTGTTAAGTCAACCCGTGCTTAATAAAGTCAAGCTTCGACTGTGTGTTTGTGAATTAGTCACACAGAAAATTATCAGAGTTGCGAACTTACGCTACACCCTAGGAGAAGTGAACGAAGATGGCTTCAATTAAGATCCGTAATACCGTAATCACTGGACTTGCTCTATCCAGCCTGGTTCTTACAGCTTGTTCCACTGATGATGCCGAGAGCACCAACGCAGATGCTACGACGTCGGCAGAATCAAGCGCTGCGGAATCTTCGTCGGATGCTGCCTCTGACGGTGACACCATTACCATCGAAGACAACCACGGCACTCAGGAAGTTCCGAAGAACGCCAAAGCCATTGCCGCAACGGATAACCGCTCATTCGAGATCTTGGAAAAGTGGGGAGTAGACCTCGTTGCTGCTCCGAAGCAACTGATTCCGCACACGGTTGATGCCTACCGTGAGGACGATTCGGTCGCCGATCTGGGTATGCACCGCGAACCAGACCTGGAAGCTTTGGTTGCTGCACAGCCGGATCTCATCATCAATGGACAGCGTTTCCAGTCGCACTATGACGACATCAAGCAGCTGAACCCAGATGCTGCGTTGGTAGAGTTTGAGCCTCGTGACGACGAAGACTTCGCGGAAGAGCTGCGTCGCCACGCATTGGCACTCGGAGAGATCCTGGGCCATGAGGACGATGCCCAAGAGCTTGTCGACGAATTCGATGCTGCGATCGAACGCGCGAAGAAGGCCTACGATGGTGAATCCAGTGTGATGGCACTGAATGTCTCCGGTGGTGAGATTGGATATGTCGCTCCGTCCCTTGGCCGTGTCTATGGACCGGTTTTCGACATGCTGGATTTGAAACCTGCGCTCGAGGTCGATGATGCATCACAAAACCACAAGGGTGATGATATTTCCGTAGAAGCCATCGCGGACTCGAACCCAGCCTGGATGTTCGTACTGGACCGCGACGCTGCAATTTCTGCACGGTTGGAACCTGGTTACCAGGCAGCGAAAGACGTGATTGAAGGCTCCGATGCTTTGCGTAACGTCGCTGCGGTCAAAGACGGACAGATTGTCTATGCACCAGAAGACACCTACACCAACGAATCCATCATTACCTATACTGAGATTTTGAACGATATCGCTGACGCGTTCGAAGCAGCGAAGAAGTAATTCTTCCGCTCTCGTTTGTAGGTGCGAGTGATCGTCCCGCGAATAGTCATTATTCGACGAATGATGCACAAGTGAGGCCTACAATGCCAGCCGAGGCTACGAATTCGTAGCCTCGGCATTGCCATGAGCATCGGTCGATGATGAAGAAATGAAGGCACAAGACATGACAACTGCCACAACGCCTGGCAGCCCCGATGGCGCAAGTGCGCCTCCCGGCGATCCGGGACAGCAATCCCAAGCACGGCGAGCGCAGACACGCACGAAATTATTTGACTGGAAACTGGCCGTCGGCTTCGCCGTCGTCGCAGCGTTGCTGCTGGCATCACTGATGGTCGGCGAATACAACATCTTTGAAGCGGCTGATGGTTCGGACTTTTTCTACATCACGCGCTTGCCACGCACTATTGCGTTGGTATTGGCAGGTGCCGCAATGGCGATGTCAGGTTTGGTCATGCAATTATTGACGCAAAACCGATTTGTGGAGCCGACCACCACTGGAACCACCGAATGGGCTGGGCTTGGTCTGCTGTTTGTCATGTACTTCATTCCGACGGCGTCGGTGCTTGAACGCATGATTGGTGCCGTCTTTTTTGCGTTCGTCGGCACCATGGTGTTTTTCCTGTTTTTACGCAAAATCTCGTTGCGGTCATCGTTGGTAGTTCCGATTATCGGCATCATGCTGGGCGCAGTGGTTTCGTCGATCTCGACGTTTTTCGCCTTGCAATTCGATATGCTGCAATCGTTGGGCATTTGGTTTATGGGCTCGTTTACGTCTGTATACAAAGGCCAATATGAAGTGCTGTGGGTGGTTGTTGCGATCGCTGTTGCGGTTTTCTTCTTCGCCGATCGTTTGACGGTTGCCGGGCTTGGCGAAGACATTGCCACCAACGTTGGCGTTAATTATGCGCGGATCGTATTGGCTGGCACTGCCTTGATCGCTGTTGCCACCGGCGTGGTTACAGTCGTGGTGGGAGCGTTGCCGTTTTTGGGCTTGATTGTGCCGAATGTGGTCTCAATGTTCCGCGGCGATGATTTGCGCTCGAATCTTCCGTGGGTCTGCTTGCTCGGAATCGCGATTGTGGTGGTGTGCGACCTCATCGGACGTACGATTATCAGTCCATTCGAAATGCCAGTTTCTGTCATTCTGGGCATCGTTGGTGCCATTGTTTTTGTCACCCTGATTGTTAGGCAGGCACGCCGTGGATAATCTTGAGACAAATAAAGTATCGGCACACACTTCTCGTACAGCAGATCCTGCGCAGGTGGGAGATGCCGAGTCTTCGGATCGCGTGGAACACGGTATGAGTCCGGCACGACACATAAGCGAGAACCAAGGGCAACAACGAAGAGAGCGCCGTGCCTCTGCGTTTCAAAATTCCGCCGCGGCTGGCAAATATTGGATTATTCTCGGTGTCCTCGCAGTCATAGCTGCTGGTTGCGGGTTCGGCCTTTTGGCCTATGGGAACCCGATGCCGGTGGGCACTGAGCAATTTTGGCTCATTGCCGAGCGGCGGATGAATTCCGTGATTGCGATGGCGGTGGTCGCGATTTGTCAGGCCATGGCGACGGTAGCTTTTCATACCGTCACAAATAACCGTATTATTACCCCTTCGATCATGGGGTTTGAATCGCTGTATGTGCTGATTCATACCTCAACCGTGTTTTTCCTGGGAGCAGCCGGACTGCATAACGCCCGCACTTTGTCGACGTTCGTGTTCCAGATCGTCGTGATGATTCTGCTCTCCTTGATTCTGTATTCCTGGTTGCTGACCGGAAGGCATGCAAATATGCACGCCATGTTGCTGGTCGGCATCATTATCGGAGGCGGTCTGGGCTCTATTTCGACGTTCATGCAGCGCATGCTCACACCGTCCGAATTCGATGTGTTAACCGCACGGATGTTTGGTTCGGTCAACAATGCTGATACGGAATATTATCCATTAGCTATTCCGCTCTGCCTGGGGGCGGCTGGATTATTGTTCGTTTTCTCGCGCCGGTTGAATGTGCTGGGGCTCGGCAAAGACGCTGCGATGAACCTGGGCCTGAACTATAAGCTGTGGTCGATTGGTACGCTGATTTTGGTATCGGTGCTGATGGCGGTCTCGACGGCATTGGTCGGACCGATGACCTTCCTGGGATTTTTGGTAGCGACGTTGGCTTATCAATTTGCCGATACCTTTGACCATCGTTTCATTTTCCCCATGGCGGTATTGACCGCATTTTCCGTACTCACTGGTGCGTATTTCGTGCTCAATCACGTTTTCTATGCCCAGGGAGTCGTCTCGATTGTCATCGAGCTGGTTGGCGGCTCGGTCTTCCTATTTGTCATTTTGAGAAAGGGACGCTTGTGATTACCCTCCGAAACCTGCACAAGGCCTATAGCAGTGACGTAGAGATCGGCCCGGTGAATCTGGAGATTCCCGCCGGTGGCATCACTGCGCTCGTTGGCCCGAACGGCGCGGGTAAATCAACCTTGCTCACGATGATCGGGCGGTTACTGCAGCCGGATTCCGGAGAGATCACTGTCGGCGGCGCAGACATCTTTAATACAAAGTCGAAAGACTTAGCGCGCATCGTTTCCATTCTGCGCCAGGAAAATCACTTCATTACGCGTTTGACGGTGCGTCAGCTCGTCGGGTTTGGGCGCTTCCCGTATTCCAAAGGTCGCTTGACACCTGCTGATGAAGAAATCATTTCGAAGTACATCGATTTTCTGAATCTCACTGAGTTGGAAAACCGCTACTTGGACCAGCTATCGGGTGGGCAGCGCCAACGCGCGTACGTCGCGATGGTGTTGTGTCAGGAAACCGATTATGTGCTTCTCGACGAACCGCTAAATAACCTTGATATTGCACATTCAGTCGAGATGATGCGTCACCTGAAACAAGTAGGTCCCGAGTTCGGGCGGACCATCATCCTGGTGCTGCATGATATTAACTTCGCTGCACGCTACGCGGACTATATTTGCGCGGTAAAAGACGGCCAGATTTGCGAGTTCGGTACTCCAGACGAGGTCATGAAGGATCACATTCTTACCGAGATTTTTAATACGGACATCGCCGTGATTGATGGTCCGGACGGTCTGCTGGCCTGCTACCACTAAAAGAACCGACGACGGTGAGAATGTGACAGCGAAAATATGATGGCGAATTGATGATTCAGAACCTGGTGGCACAGCAAATACAGCGTTGGATAGATTTCCTCGTTGAACACCAGGTTCTTTTCTATGTGGCCGCGATACTGTTCGGCCTTTTCGTCTCCCCGTGGGACTTGGGAAAGCTGGTCGGTCCGGTTCTTGGTCTCCTGATGCTGTCGACGTTTTCCGCGCTGCCGCTACGGCGAGTGCGATTAGCCCCACGGCTAACCGCGGTAATATTGGCGTTAAATTTTCTCGTCGTGCCGTGTGTTGTTTGGGTCTTAGTGCTGCCTGTACGTGGTGACCAGGTGATTCTCATCGGAATTATTTTGGTCTTGCTTGCCCCGTGCATCGACTACGTTGTGCCCTTTTCAGGCATGGCGGGAGCCGCAAATCATCGCTTATTGGCGATCACCCCGTTGTTGTTCGTGCTGCAAATAATACTGCTCAGTCTGCTACTCCCGCGGTTGATTGGTGCGGAATTTGTTGATTCTGCAATGGAACCATTATTGCGTTCCGTTGTGGGGATGTTGGCTATTCCACTGGGTTGTGCGTGGTTACTGCAGTGGTGGAAACGCATATCGCGGCACCGGCGCATCGGAAAGATAGCAAGACACACTCGAATCAGCTTAGATGGCGCGATGGTGCCGTTGATGATGGTGACGTTATTCGCGATCACCGCGACGCACGGTGCAGATGTGTTCCGCGAAGGCCGCGATCTTGTACCTGCGATAGTTATCTATGTCGTCTTCGCAATAATCATGGTGACGGGTGGAATTGTTGCCGTAAGGATAGCTAATTTGCGTATCGACGACGGGCTGGCAGCAGTATTTTCTGGTGTCACCCGAAATTCCTTAGTTGTTATGCCGATTGCTTTAGCGCTTCCGGATGGTTTTGAGGCAGTTCCGATCGTGATTATCACGCAAACATTGGTCGAGTTATGTGTCATGGTGTCGCTCATAAAAACCGCGCCGTACCTGCAAAGACTTTTGCAATAAACCTGGAATTTGCAATGTGTTTACTAATCGCTTAAGCTTATCCAAGTCGCCGCGAGGGGCTGACAGGGAAAATAACTTCACAGGATGTTGGTTCTGGTGGTTGTGTTTCTTGTTTG
>NZ_JASPGD010000014.1 GCF_030232885.1 Corynebacterium sp. MSK297 | reverse complement strand
ATCGGCCCTATAAAATTATGATCATCACCACCAGACAAACAAGAAACACAACCACCAGAACCAACATCCTGTGAAGTCATTTTCCCTGTCAGCCCCTCGCGGCGACTTGGATAAGCTTAAGCGATAACAAAAGTTAACGCAAATCGATTGTTCAACGCTTTCGTTAGTGCCGGTCAAGAGCTTATTTTCCCGATGCCATCACTTCGACTTAACCGACTTATAAGTCGCTTATAACCGCGCCTATACCCGGTGTTTAAATCTTAATTCCAACTAAACCTTGCTACGCGTCTTTCCTGCGCAACCTTCCTACGCGCTACTGTGTTCCACGCCCCACTCACGGCACCTCTACGCCAGATTTTCTCAGTGTCTTACTGGCTTTCTCCTTGAATGTCCCTGTTAACGGACCGGTTTAATCGACTCATTGCCCGTATTCAGGCAAACTAGGTAGAGAAACTTATTTAGATCTATTCGAGAAACGGACTTAGGAGACATGCTTGAACGCACAGTTGTGTACGTCGATACCTCTTATTTGCTTGCGAGCTTTTATAACTCGTGGGAGATCGGCGCCCGCGCTCAATTAGAAATCGATTTACCTGAGGTTGTCGCCATCCTTGATGGCATGATCTCCAACCAGCTAGGCCAACGCGTCCACCGTCAGAACTGGTACGACGGCATCCCCGATACCGGGCCGCACCGCTACCAACGTGCCTTAAGAACCTGCGAAGGGGTGCAGCTTCGCACCGGCCAATTAATCGAATGGGGAGAACGACGCACGCAAAAAGCCGTCGACACGCGCTTAGTAGCAGACATGGTGACCACCGCCTGCAAACAACAATTCACCGATATAGTGCTGGTTTCTGGCGACGCCGACATGATCCCAGGCGTACAGGAAGCAACCAACGCCGGAATCCGGGTGCACCTCTACGGCTTTGGCTGGGATTCTATGTCCGCCGCCCTGCGTCATGCCTGCGACACGACCACGATCTTGGACCCCCGGGAGGATTTCACCGGGGCCATGGAACTTCAGGTGTTGGAAGGTCCCCTGCCGCCTACCGTGCGAGAAACCCAGTGCGCGCCCCCAACAGCAGACAACGCCGAATCAGAAGCTGGCACCGATGCGGAACCAGGTTCTGCACAACCTGCAGTCGACGACACCGAACCGACAACATGTGAATCAACTACACCCGAAACTGGGGGCGCTGGCGCCACTGCCAAAGCCTCCAAACCGGGAACTTCAGATACCGCGACCGACCGCGCTGCATCGATTGCTCCGGGTACCCCGGCTTCCCCTTCCGCTCCGGCGACGAGCGGGTCAACGAAATTGTCTGAAAACAAGCACTCGGCGTCGGCAAGCGGCGCAAAACCCGGCGAAAACCTACGTAAACCAGACAGCGACGAATTCGCCGAGACCGTCGCGCCTGCTCCGAAACCAAGCGAACTGTCCACGACAAAGGACGCACCTGTAGCGTCTGACGATGTGGCGCCAACCCCACCCACTACTCCCGGTGGGGAAAACCCTGCACCAAAAATCATCCCGGCAGCGCCTACTACCAAGCCCGATACTTCGCCAGGCGAACAACTTGACGACGACAACGATCCGTCCGAAGTCGAGGCCGAATTGCATGCGCAGAGCCGCGCAACCCCGGGCACGCACCAGGCTGAATCGCCTGCCGACGCTAAAAACAACGAAGGCTCCCAGCCCGCAGCATCGGCATCCGCCGCGAAACCAGCCACGCCGCGCCCATCCCCATCCATGATGGCGCCGCGCCGCAAACTTCGTTCCCGCTATGTGCCATTGCCGGAAGAAGTCTGGACCTCGGCGGGATTCCAAACCCCTTACGACGTCGGCCAGCAGTACGCTCGTTGGTGGTACGACAACGCAGCGTCGACTGAACAACGCGACCAGGCGCACCTGCTTTCCGGTGGTGGATTACCTCCGGAGGTAGACCGGCCACTTTTGCAGTTCGCGTGCGAAACGCTCCACGAATACACCTTGAGCGAAACCCAACGCGTAAAACTGCGTGACGGGTTCCACTCCGGAATCCGCGGTGTCTTGCTCAACGCTGCGCGCGATAACTAAAGGGGCAGAGACGACCGGATAAACAGTCGATATCCGCGAAACACAAAGCGCGGGCCACCTCAACGTGGTCCGCGCTTTTCGTTGTGCAAAAGCGCAGAAGCTGGCCTTGACGGCTGATAACCGTCGGCTACTCGATTACGACTGCGAACAAGAACCGGCATACTCTTGCCGATCTGAGCCTGCTTACTGCTGCCGATCTGAACTTGCGAACTAGTTACCGACAAGCGTCTGCGGATTTGCCATCGTCTGTGGAATCAGCGCTGTCAACGTCGCCGTTGCCGCCAGCGTTGTCAGCAGCAGAGTCAATAGCTTTGTTGTGCGATCCCGCACCAGCACCCATCGAGGCGCGAATCTCGTCTAATTTCGCACTGGCCTTGATATCACGGGTCGAAGTTCCAGAAGAGATTTCCGCCATGGCATCGCTGGCAGAACTACGTGAAAGTTCCTGCGCTCCCAGCGCATTCGCATAACGACGCTCGATCTTATCGCGAACCCCATCCAACGTTGGGGCGGAATCATTACTGCCGATCTGTTCATTCATCGAGTCCATCGCCGCGCTGGTCTTTTCCTGCATCTTGGTCTGATCGACCTGCTGCTCCAGGCGACGAACTTCATTGAGCTGTTCTTCTAACCGCGCCTCGGATTTTTGCAGCTCCGCTTTCGCCTGTTCCGAAGAACGTTTCGCGGAACTATACATTTCCTTGGTCTGTTCCAGCTCTTTTTCCACGCCGACTAACTGGGAAGCGATCAGCTCTGCAGTCTCAGTGAATCGCTGGGCCTTCGCTGTTTCACCGTCGCGCTCAGCCTTATCTGCCGCCTGCAAAGCTTCTCGAGCTTGTGACTGATATTCCTCTTGGCTTTGCAACAAGCGGTTCAGCTGCATCTCCAGCTGTTTCTGGTTACCAATCACCTTGGATGCTTGCTCAGAAATTTCCCGGTGCTGTTGTTTCGCAGCGTCGGCTGCTTGCTTGATCTGTACCTTCGGGTCTGCGTGCTCGTCGATCTTGTTGTCAAACGACGCCATAAGGTATTTCCAGCCCTTGCTAATCGGGTTAGCCATGTTCGCTTCACTCCTTGGTTGCAACAATCTGCTTTGCAATAGGCTGCTTTGCAATAGCATTCGCTGCGTAGCTTAATTGCATTCTTGCAGCCCATAATACGGAATCTGTGTGCGAGGCTCCGGAATGCGCAGACAGACAAAACCGGCCCGCCGATCCAGATTCTGTGGATCAGCGGGCCGGTAACCGCAAGCTTATGCGTTCTACCCTGCATCACTGGCCAGCCAGCGTCAAAGCTGCCTGACAGTGACGGCAGGATTTAGGCACCAATGATTTCGCGCATCAGGTTGGCAGCATCGGTTGGAGTCTTGCCGACCTTGACGCCAGCAGCTTCCAAAGCTTGCTTCTTAGCTTCTGCGGTTCCGGAAGAACCAGAAACAATAGCGCCAGCATGGCCCATGGTCTTGCCTTCTGGAGCGGTGAAGCCCGCGATATAACCGACAACTGGCTTGGTGACGTTTTCCTTGATGTATTCCGCTGCGTTTTCCTCAGCGTCGCCACCGATCTCACCGATCATAATGATGGCTTCAGTCTCAGGATCATTCTCGAATGCCTCAATAGCATCGATATGCGTAGTACCAATAACTGGGTCACCACCGATACCAACGCACGAGGTGAATCCGATGTCACGCAACTCGTACATCATCTGGTAGGTCAAGGTACCGGATTTAGAAACCAAGCCGATCTTGCCTGGGTTTGGAGCAGTCTCTGCCGGAATGATGCCTGCATTGGACTTGCCTGGGGAGATCAAACCAGGGCAGTTTGGTCCAATAATGCGGGTCTTGCCGCTCTTTTGTGCAGCAGCGTGGAATTCCGCGGTGTCCTTCACTGGTACACCTTCGGTGATCACGACGACGAGTGGCATCTCGGCATCAATGGCTTCTTCCGCAGCGGCCTTGGTGAACTTCGCTGGAACGAAAAGTACAGAGACGTTAGCTCCGGTCTCGTTCTTAGCATCTTCCACGGAGCCAAACACTGGGACGGTCTTACCGCCCTCGAATTCCACCTGTTCGCCGGCTTTCTTTGGGTTGACACCACCAACGATATTGGCACCCGAGTGCAGCATGCGCTGGGTGTGCTTCATACCTTCAGAGCCGGTCATGCCCTGAACGATGATCTTCGAATCTGAGTCGAGAAAAATAGACACTGTTTTTATGCCCCTTCCTTAAGCCTGGTCAGCCAGTTCGGCTGCACGGCGTGCTGCTTCGTCCATGGTGGTTACCTGTTCAACGTGTGCCAAGCCAGCCTCGCTGAGGATCTTGCGTCCTAACTCTGCATTGTTGCCGTCCAAACGGACGACCATTGGCTTCGCCTGCACGCCCTGATCAGCCAGGATCTTGTTGGCCTGCACAATGCCATTCGCTACTTCGTCACAAGCGGTGATACCACCGAAAACATTAACGAATACGGATTTCACCTGTTCATCGCTGAAGATGACCTCGAGGCCATTAGCCATGACAGAGGCATTGGCACCGCCACCGATGTCCAGGAAGTTCGCTGGCTTTGGCTTCGAGCCGAATTCTTCACCGGCGTAAGCGGTAACGTCCAGCGTGGACATAACCAGACCAGCACCGTTACCAATCACACCGACGCTGCCGTCGAGCTTGACGTAGTTCAGATCCAGTTCCTTGGCGCGACGCTCCAAAGGATCAGCCGCGGCGGCGTCCTCCAGGTTCGCGTGGTCTTCATGACGGAACACTGCGTTGTCGTCGAGAGACACCTTGCCGTCGAGAGCAATGATGCGACCGTCATCGGTCTTGACCAGCGGGTTAACCTCAACCAACTGGGCGTCTTCCTGCTCATAAACCTCGTAAAGTTTACGGAAAACAGGAACCAGCTGCTCAGTTTCCTCGTCGCTAAAGCCGGCTTCCTTGGCGATATCCCGAGCGATATCCTCGGTCAACCCCTCCAGTGGCGAGAAGTTCTTGCGCACCAGCTTTTCTGGCTGCTCTGCGGCGAGCGTTTCAATCTCCACGCCGCCTTCTTTGGAGCACATGGCCAGGTAGCGGCGCTTGGTGCGGTCCAGCAGGATCGAGAAATAGTACTCTTCTGCGATGTCTGCACCCTCGGCAACCATGATGGTCTTAACGGTGTGGCCCTTAATATCCAAGCCGAGGATTTCCTCAGCTTTTTCCGCAACCTCTGCTGGGCTCTTGGCCAGCTTGACGCCACCGGCTTTACCACGGCCACCGGTTTTCACCTGTGCTTTAACCACGAAAAGATCGGAGTTGATCTTCTCGGCTGCCTGCTTTGCCTGCTCTGGGTTCGTTGCGACAATGCCCTGCAGCACAGGGACATCGTGTGCGCTGAACAAGTCACGAGCTTGGTACTCGTATAGATCCACGTTTGCTCCATTCCGAAATCGAATTTCGTCTATCGCCGTACTCCAAAAATAATACGGAATTCTGGGCGGCTTTTCAGTGATCTATTGCATAGTAGCCAGGCACGGGCGCTTCTGTGCCGTCTCATGTCGGCATTATGTCGGCATTGCTGTGTCCGCCGACCCAGAAAGATATCGCTGAATCCGCTGCAAAACCCCAGGAATGGACAAAACCGGCGAAATAAACGGAACGTCGCATTGGCTTCGTTCTATTTATTCCACCGGTCGAAATCCGGGCAAGAATCACACAAGAAACTCGTAGAGATCTAGGGCCGAAATCTAGGAATTGTCCTGCTGCGCGTTCTGTTCTGCAAGCTGCTTGCGTACATCATCCATGTCAAGCCCCTTCACCTGCTGAATAACATCTTCCAGCGCTGCAGGTGGCAAAGCACCGGCCTCACGGAAGACCATGATCGAATCACGGAAGATCATCAGAGTAGGGATCGACTGAATGTGCAATGCTGCAGCAATGCCCTGGTTGTTATCAACGTCCAACTTGGCATGCACGACGTCGTCATGCTTTTCCGATGACTTTTCGAAAGTAGGCGCAAACTGGCGGCAAGGACCGCACCAGTCAGCCCAGGAGTCAACGATAACGATGTCGTTATCCGCGACAGTGCTTTCGAAGGTGTCTTCAGTAATGTCCACGGTTGCCATGGTGGCATTCTCCTCTAATTGATCGCATAGGGTCTACGTGCTTTTATCGACAGCTTCCCACGGTACGCGCACATGCTCGCCTTCGCGTCGACGGGCTGCCTAGACGCCGTAGCGATGCGCACCGAAAATATGCCGCACATATGACACAACAACTAACTTGCCGACGCTATTCCATCGGTTGTTTCCCAGTTGATTATCTCGGCTGATTAGCTAGGGAGAAGGGACCAACCCCGCGCTTCTTGCTCCTGGATTCAGACCTGCTGCATGGCCCAAATCTGTTATACGGTCTAAATGCTCTGCACGTAGTTGTCGAAACGCGAAAAACGCAACCGGTGTGCCACGGTAACGGTATCGATCGGGCCGCCACGGTGTTTCGCAAGAATAATATCGGCCTCACCCGCACGTGAATCGTCGCGGTCTTGCGAATCCGGCCGGTACAACAGCATGACCATATCCGCGTCCTGCTCCAACGAACCCGACTCACGTAGGTCCGCCAGCTGTGGCTTCTTATCCGTACGAGCTTCCGGGCCACGGTTCAGCTGGGAAATAGCTACCACGGGTACCTCCAGTTCTTTCGCCAACAGCTTCAGCTGCCGCGAAAACTCCGACACTTCCTGTTGCCGCGACTCAACTCGTTTACCGGAGCTCATCAACTGCAAATAGTCCAACACCAGCAAATCTAAACCATGCTGCTGTTTCAACTTGCGGGCTTTCGACCGAATCTCCATCATCGTCAAGTTTGGCGAGTCATCGATGAAGATCGGCGCGTTTTGCACCGTGTTGAGTTTGTCAGTGAGTTTTTCCCACGCCCGCTCATCCATCTTTCCGGCACGCATATCCGTCAGCTGAATTTCTGCCTCGGCCGAAAGCAAACGCATCACGATCTCCGAAGCAGACATCTCGAGTGAGAAAATCACCGAAGTCTTGCCGTTCTCAATCGAACACGAGCGCATGAAATCCATCGCAAGCGTCGATTTACCCACGCCCGGACGGGCCGCGACAATAATCATCTGGCCTGAATGCAAACCATTGGTGATCTTGTCGAGGTCGATAAATCCCGTCGGCACTCCGGATTCCAAACCACCCACGCGCTCCAACGCCGCCAACTCGTCGACCGTCGGCTTAATCAGGTCACTCAACGCCTGATAATCTTCTGTTTTGCGCTTTTGCGCAACCGCGAATACTTCCTGCTGGGCACGGTCGATCACCGACGCAACCTCCGCGTCTTCCGTTCCGGAATACCCCAACTGCACCACCCGGGTACCGGCGTCGACAAGCTTGCGCAATACGGCCTTCTCCGCGACAATTTCCGCGTAATACAACGCATTCGCGGCCGTGGGAACCGTCGAAATCAGGGTGTGCAAATATACCGGACCGCCGGCCCGCTCCTGATTGTTGAACCTGTTGAGCCGATCGGAAACGATCACCGGGTCAATATTTTCGCCATTGGCATACAGATCCAGCATGGCCTCATAAATCAGGCTGTGCGCAGGGTAATAGAAATCCTCGGGATCTAATTCCTCGATGACTTCCATCACGGTGTTCGGGCTCATTAGCATCGCTCCCAGCACACCTTGCTCTGCGTCGCGGTCGTGCGGCGGCTGACGCAATTCCGCATACTCATCGCCCTGATCCTGGCGGAATTTACCGCGCCTGCCTCTGTTCCGGGAGCGGAACTGCGCGTCATTACCGGAGAAAGTATTTGCGGAAAAACTGCTGTCGGAGACGCTGAAGCCCGCATCGTGCGGATCAGGAACCGCGAAGTTATCGAAGCTTGGCTCCTCCGGCGGTGGTTCCGGAAGCTGATAGTCGTCGTCGAAGTTCGCATTGGCTTCCGGACTCATGGGGTCTCCTTAACGTGGTGGGTTATTCTGTGGAGTTTATTTTAACGACCCGACCGCAACCACAGCCACGACCGCAACCAAAAGTTATCCACAGGCTTATCCACATGCGTTGCGGGAGGTCCGTGGAGACTGCCACCGTGAGTGATTGCGACCTGCTAGTTTTCCGTAGCTTGTGAAATTCTTGTGGATAACCGTGCAAGTATTTTTGCCAATCTTTGCAAAACCCCAGCTCGACGGTGGTATAGAGAATTGAACAGCTTGTGCACAAACTCTGAATAATCGTTGTACCAGCAAAAAGTTCTCTGCCCACAATGTTGGATTGTTCGCAAATCGCACATCACCAGCACCATCGGACGCGGAAAAATTCTCACAAATCCCACAAGTTATCCACAAGCACGCTCGTCACTGTGTGCAGCTCTGGCGCGAGAGTGTGGTGCAGAGGTGTGGTTTGCGCGGGGTGTGGTGTTCGCCGAAAGAGTTGTCTGTGTGGTCGGAGCGGAGGTTTCGGGGGCAGATGGTGTCATACTGGGAGGCAGGTCGGCGTGCATTGTCCACTTTTACAAATAAGCACCGATTTAGGCCCTGTTTTGAGCCACTATTTGTAAAAAAGCGCCACTTTGCCCTTCCCTCCCCAAACGCCCCTGGAATCCAAGCAGCTAAGTAATCGTCATCGGTGCAACGACCCTTAGAATCCAAGAGCAGGCATAGCTACGACAAAACTCCCCGCCCAGGTGGTCCCCTCACAGACCACCCGAACAGGGAGTGTTATTAATGCTGTTGTCGTTAACTTAAAGAGCTTCTCTAGGACTCTCTAGGAAGCAGAGACGACAGAGAAGTTGATCTTGCCCTTGATATCGGAGTGCAATTCAACCTCAGCCTGGTAGTTACCAGTCTTTTTCACCAAGGCCTTTGGCAGGTCAATGATGCGCTTGTCCAACTTCGGACCGCCGGCTTTAGCAACGGCCTGGGCGACGTCTTCTGCGGTAACCGAACCGAAGAGCTTACCCTTCGAGGAGGTTTTAACCTTGACGACGACGTCGTTCAGGGACAGCTTGTCCAGAGCTTCGCGGACCTCAACAGCGTGATCCAGGTCGCGGATCTCGCGCTGTTGCTGAGCACGGCGAATGCCTTCGATGTTCTTCTCTGCTCCGGCGGTGGCTGGGATAGCCAGGCCACGCGGCAGCAAGTAATTGCGTCCGTAGCCGTTTTTAACCTCTACGACTTCGCCTGCGGCGCCGAGGTTCTCAACGGCAGCGGTGAGGATCAGTTTCATGATCCCTGCCTTTCGTTGTTTGTGTGCTTTGGCCCCGCCAGTGATATGGGTAATATGGCGCGGTGTAGCAGTTTTGCGGTGAATAAACGAGCTAAATCTTAGAACGGAGGTTCGCTGTCTCCGCCGAATCCACCAGCAGGTGGGGCAGAATTCCACGGGTCGTTATCCGGGCCGTTGTTGTTCGACTGACTGGATTGGTTTCCACCAAATTCGCCCTGAGAACCGCCAGCAGGTGCGCCTCCGCTGAAACCGCCCTGATTGGACTGGTTGTTTCCGCCACCGCCGAAGTTACCGGACCCGCCCTCACGCGAGTTGCGGTTCACTTGTGCGGAAGCGTATTTCAGCGATGGGCCTACTTCATCCACTTCGATTTCAAAGACAGTGCGGTTTTCGCCTTCTTTGGTTTGGAAGGAACGCTGGCGCAACCGGCCGGTCACGATCAGCCGCATGCCCTTGGACACTGATTCTGCAACGTTTTCGGCCATGTTGCGCCATGCGTTGCAGGTCAAAAACAGGGCCTCACCGTCTTCCCACTGCTGCGTTTGCGCGTTGTAGCGCCGCGGCGTGGAAGCGATGCGGAAGTTAGCCACCGCTGCACCCGAGGGGGTGAAGCGCAATTCCGGGTCCGCAACCGCGTTGCCGACCACCGTGATGTTGGTATCTCCCTGTGCCATGTTTTCTCCTCAGTACTTTCCGGGATGCAGGTTCGTGGTCTACGACCTCCAGTATCCGGATTTAGCTGTCGGTACGCAGAACCTTGGTACGCAGTACGGTATCGGAAAGGTTCAAACGCCGATCAAGCTCTTTAACCGAATCCGGTTCGCATTCCAGGTTGATGACGGCGTAGATGCCTTCGGAACTCTTCTTGATTGGGTAAGCCAAGCTGCGCTTGCCCACCACATCAACGTTTTCCACCTTGCCGTTATCCTTGCGGACAGTTTCCAGGAACTTATCCAGGGATGGGGCAACGGTGCGTTCATCCTGCTTAGCATCCAGAATGATCATTACTTCGTAGCGACGCACGGACCTCATCACCTCCTATGGTCTTGTTGTTTCGGCCATATCACCTTCGCGGATATGGCAGGAGGGTTCGTTGCGTCAAGCAACCCTCAAAGACTAGCGCACCCAGGGTCTTTCCGCAATCATCCGAGGCGCCGCCGTGGCAGACACCGCACAACCACATCGGGTGTCGGCGGCAACTGTGACTATCCGGCGTTGGTGGTGGCGAAAAATATTGCCAGCACTGTCGGGATCACGGTCAAAAACAGCAGCGCAACTAGCCCGAGTACCACAGCCGGGCGCCGCGTAGGTTTGCGATGGATTGCCCAATACGCAGCACCTATGCAGGACAGCCCGATAATGATAGAGATAACTCCGAGGATCACGATGACGTTCATGCAGTCTCCTTAGCTGGGTGTCCTTGCCTGGTTTCAGGGGCTTGTTGTTCGCCTACGTGTTGTCCGCCTGCGTGTTGTGCGGCTATGCGCTGTCCGCGCCTGCGCGGTGTTCGCCTATGTGTTGTGCGGCTTTCACGGGTGGCACTTGCAACGGCCCCGCCAGTGGGTCATACCCATTATGTGCACGGTAAACGGGATCTGCTTGATTCCGGTCTCCCGATATCTGTTTCCCCGCTAGATTTTTTCCGAGCATTTGCCGCACCACGCATACCACCAGCACGACGAGCAATCCGGTGCGGGTGAGCACAACGACATCCAAAAATTCTGAAGGCAAGCCGTTGTTATCCGCGCCGTGCATATGCCACATGAGCACCGGCCAGACCAGCATGTCGACGGCCATCCAGGTCAGCAGCAGCCGCCACCGTGGCAACGCAAGTACCGCTGGAATAACCAGCCACAACGAATATTGCGGCGACCAGACCTTATTAAACAGCAAAAATGCGGCAATAATCAGGAATACTAGTTCCGCGATACGTGGTTGCCGCTTGACGACGAGCCCGAGGACCGCAATCGCGACGCAACTGGCGATAAACAGTGCTAGGCTCACCATATTCAGAATCTGTGGCACCTCCACACCGTCCGGGTCAAAGCCGTCGAAAAGCGTCAACCGTGCGGCCACTGCATAAATGGTGGTCCATTCCCAGCTGCGGGTGCTGTTTAAACGACTGAACTCGTTCCAGGCTTCGGGGTATGCCAGCATCACTGGCAAGTTGACTACAAGCCACGTCACCGCGGTGGTCACTGCCACGATGATGAGCGCGCGGAATCTACGCAGACGCAGCGCTAAGACGATAATCGCGCCCAGCAAAAATAGCGGCCAGAGTTTCGCCGCCGTGCCCAAGCCAATGGCGACGCCCGCCCACGCGGGCCGACCGCGAGCAAACAGCAGCAACCCAGCGACCGCAAAAAAGATCGCCAGAATATCCCAGTTGGTAAATGCGTGCACCAGCACCAACGGGCTGGCGGCAACCAACATGATGTCCCAGATTCGTCGTCCAGCAAGGGCGCACGCCATGCGCACGGTTGCTACCCAGAACAGGGAAAGCACCAGGACGGTCAGTATGAAATACCAGCCAGCCAGAGGCACTGGTACCAGATATTTGCTCACAGCCTCCACTGGCGTATAGCTAACCCGGGCTAACCATCCCATGATTCCTTGGAAATAGCCGGTGAGCACGGGATATTCCAGGTAGCGCGTGAGGTCGTCTTCTTGCCAAGAGTAGGCATACGGAAATCCCCCGGTATCCAGCCCGCGCCCGGCAAACAAGGGAACTATATCGTTGTAGCAAGCAGAAACATATGCCCGGTTACCGGACCAGTCCAGATCGATCGCGCCGGTATCGGGGTTGATGCTGCCCCTGGTGCAGTGTGCTTTGGTGAGAAATCCACCAGCCAAAAACAGCATCGCCACCGAGACGATCGCCTGCACTGGGTTGAACCACCGCGACTGCGCCAACCTGCCGTGCTTGTCGACGGGACCGCCCAGGAAATCGATGAATTTCCGGGCCGCCGGTTCGGTCTCAGCAGGCGCGACCCAGCCAGCCCGGTTGGTCATTACAGCAGGTCCTCCAGTTCGTTGATGGCGTCTTCGATAACCTCACCAGGCGCTGGTGCCGCAGGTGGGGCCTGTCCGCCGCCTTGTTGACCGCCCTGACCACCCTGCTGGCCGCTTTGTTGACCACCTTGGCCGCCTTGTTGTCCTCCCTGGCTGCCCTGCTGACCGCTCTGTTGTCCACCCCGGCCACCGCCTTGAACGCCTTGGCCGCCCTGTCCACCTGGGCGTCCGCTCGGCGCTGATGTTTCGTCGCCCTCGTTTGGCTCGCCGTCGTCCTCATTTTCCGGCGTTTCTGGGCTCTCAGATGGGGTTGCAGCACCGCTCTGCGAACCTCCACTGGAACGTCCCGAACCACTGGATGCCGGTGGAACGTAGCTTTCGATCAGGTTGGAGCCGCTGCCGCCGTAGGTTCGCCAGCGCACCGGAGCTGCGCTTTCGAAGGACCTCTGCTCGCGGCCTTCCAGCGCGCGGTCCAGGGAATCCTTCCAGATCGATCCCGGTGTGTTAGCGCCGTACATATTGCCGCCGTATTGGTTGAAGATCGCGGAGGTGTTATCAGCGGTACCGACCCACACTGCGGTGGACAATTCTGGGGTGCCGCCAACCATCCAAGCATCCTTGTTCAATCCGGTATCACCCAATTGCGCGGTGCCGGTCTTGCTTGCCGACGGGCGTCCGCCGGCGAGCACCTGACCAGCGTGGGCTGCCACCGGTTGCATGGCCTGGATGACGTTGTCTGCCACGGTTTCGGAAACGCGTCGTTCCGGCTTGCGGTCGTTGTGCTCGTAGAGCACCTCGCCGCGAGAGGTTTCTACGCGGGAGACGAAGTGCGGTTGGTTGTAGACGCCGTGGTTGGTCAGGGTGGCCATCACGGTTGCCATATCGATCACGCGCGACTGGTACTGGCCCAGCACGATGCCTTCATAAGGTTGTTCGCCGTGTTCGGTCAGGGTTTTTTCCACCCCTGGGAATGACTTGGCGACGCCGAGCGCATGCCCCATATCGGCGGTGTCTTGTGTGCCGTTGACCAAATCGTCCTGCAGCCGGATGAACGACGTGTTGTAGGAGTATTCCAATGCAGTGGCGATCGAACACACACCGCAGCCGTTGCCGTCCCAGTTGGTGACTTCAATGCCACCTGGCAGCGTTACTGGTGTCGATGCGTAGTTCGCGCCCAGCGGGATGCCCTGTTGCAGGGCGGCGGCCAGTCCGACGATCTTGAAGGTCGAACCGGTTTGCAGCCCGGCGGAAGCGTAATCCCAGCCGGAGGCCTCGTCGCCGCCGTAGTAACCACGCACGGCGCCCGTGCTCGGCTCGATGGTGGCCACGGCAGAGCGCGCGTCTTCCTGCAGCCCGGCCATGTTTTCTTCTACCGATTGCAGCACGGAATCCTGCACATGCTGGTCAATGGTGGTGGTGATCTGTAGGCCGCGGTTGGTCACATCATCTTCGGTAATACCCAAGGTTTCAAGCTCTTCGATGACCTTGTTTTTGATGTGCCCGTTCGGCCCGGTTGCCTCGGTGTATGCCGAGTATTCTGCCGGGTCGCGGGTTTCTGGGTAGACCATTCCGGCGCGTTGTTCGCCGGGCAGCAATTCCATTTCCACCATGCCGTCCAGCACGTAATTCCAGCGGCCTTCGGCTTGCTCTGGGTTATTCCACGGATCCAGCTGGTTCGGTACCTGGATAGTCGCGGCCAGCACGGCTGCTTCTTCAATGGTCAGCTCGGTGGCCGGTTTGTTGAAGTACGCAGTCGAGGCGGCTTCAATGCCATAAGCGTTGCGCCCGAAATACACGGTGTTGAGGTAGGACTCCAGGATCTGCGCCTTGTCCCACTCATTGGTCATTTTGATGGAGTGGACAAGTTCATTCCATTTGCGGGCATAGGAGTGATCGTCACCCACGATGACGTTTTTCACGTACTGCTGGGTGATCGTAGAACCACCACCCGCGCTGGTGTTGCCGGTGACTTGCCCCCAGGCAGCACGCAAAAACCCAGACAAGGAGAATCCGCTGTTGTCCCAGAAGTCGCGGTCCTCGGCAGCTAGTACTGCATTAGAGACGTAGTCCGGGAGATCATCTAATGAGACGAATGTGCGGTTGCCTTCCGGTGGCACCAACCGTGCCAGTTCTGTAGTGCCATCGGCGGCATAAATATGGGACACCTGTGCGGTGGTGACCTCCCCGGGTTCTGGGGTATCAGCTCGCACATAGGCGACCGCAAAAATCATGCCGGGGATCGCCAACATGGCCACGAAGATGATCGCGAGCGTGATCCATATCTTCTGCCGCCGTGTGCGCGGCTGCCGGGCATCATCGGTGCGGGAATCGTCGGTGTCAATCTGGGATTTCTGAGTCACCGTCAAACCTCTGTCATTGCCTTGTAGAAATATCTCCTCAAAGAATACGGGGTGTGTCCAATTCGGGGAAACCACCGCGGGCCCCTGATGGTCGATCTTGATCGATTCACCTGGTTCTTCTTGATCGATACACCATCCATCGGGTGCGGTTTCTGCGTCCTGCCGGATTTATGCTGGGCTGGCTAACGAAAGGAGCTCACCATAATGTCTAAAGTTCGTGTGGCCATCGCCGGTGTCGGTAACTGCGCTACTTCCCTGGTGCAAGGCGTGGAGTTTTACCGCGATGCCGCCGTCGACAAGAAAATCCCAGGCCTGATGCACACCCAGTTGGGTGATTATCACGTCGGCGATGTGGAATTCGTCGCGGCGTTTGATGTGGATGCTGCAAAGGTCGGCACTGATCTTGCCGACGCCCTCGACGCTTCGCTAAACTGCACGATCCGCATCGCTGATGTCCCGCACACCGGGGTGACCGTGCAGCGCGGGCCGACTTTGGATGGTTTGGGTATGCATTATCTTGCCTCTATCAAGGAATCTGCGGAAGAGCCTGTTGATGTCGCCCAAGCGCTGCGTGATGCCGAAGTTGATGTATTGGTTTCTTATCTGCCGGTTGGCTCGGAAGAAGCCGATAAGTTTTACGCGCAGGCCGCTATAGATGCTGGCTGTGCTTTTGTTAACGCGCTACCGGTGTTTATCGCATCCGATCCTGAGTGGGCACAGAAATTCGTCGATGCCGGACTACCGATTGTCGGCGACGATATTAAATCACAGGTGGGAGCCACAATCACCCACCGTGTGATGGCGAAGCTCTTTGAGGATCGTGGCGTACGTTTGGACCGCACTATGCAGTTGAACGTCGGTGGAAACATGGATTTCAAAAACATGCTGGACCGCGACCGTTTGGAATCGAAGAAGTTATCCAAGACGCAAGCGGTAACCTCGAATCTGCACAATGGCCCGTTGGCGGGTTTGAAATCCGGCCGCGACGTGCACATCGGACCATCGGATTATGTCGAATGGCTCGATGACCGCAAGTGGGCGTATGTTCGTTTGGAAGGTTCCGCGTTTGGCGAGGTTCCGCTGAATCTGGAGTACAAGCTTGAGGTCTGGGATTCACCCAATTCTGCGGGTATCATCATCGACGCCGTACGTGTGGCCAAAATCGCTTTGGATAGGAAAGTAGCTGGTCCCGTGGATTCCGCGTCATCCTATCTCATGAAATCACCACCGATTCAGCTTTCCGACGACGAAGCTTCGGCCAAGCTAGAAGCATTCATTACAAAAGGTGACTAAGCTATCAGTCATGAGCAAAACAGCGGAAGAAGCGGCAGCGAAACTCCAGGAACCAATGACTCGCTTGCGAGTATTATACGACCGCATCGCTAGTCACTATTCGTTGACCCCCGCACAGATGACCATCATGGAGTTTCTGTACAAAAATGGCGCTAGCCGTATTAGTGCAGTCTCTGAAGCCGAAGGCATCCGGATGCCCACCGCGTCCAATGCCTTGGTGCAGTTGGAGCGCCGGGAGTTAATTCGTCGTGTACGCGACAGCGTTGATCGTCGTGGAGTGAAAGTCGCCCTGACTAACTTGGGCAAGACTGAATATGAAGAAGCGCGCGAGGCACGCCGAAAGACGTTGGCGCAGCTTCTGGATACTTTGGATGAAGATACTTTAACCAACGCGCTTGAGCTTGCCGACGTCATCGTCGAGTTAGCGGAGCGTTATACCCCCGCGAAACACAACGAACTACACTAGGGTTCATGGCCCCTGATTCTGCCGGCGCTGTCTCGTCGACAAGCACGCGCCAACCCGCACGTATCCTCGTCGCTTGGAACCCCTCTTCTTCTGGGCACGAGGCCATTGCTTATGCCGCCTGGCTCACCCGCGCCATGCCCGTCAGAATCCGGATCGTATCCATTCTGTTACGCCCATGGCCAGCGACTTCTTTGGCGAAACTCGGTGGGAAATACAAAAAGTCCTTCAAAAAAGAAGCCAAAGCGTGCAGGGAAGCCGTCGAACAAGTTTTGTCTGAGGCTGGGGTGGACCAGCAGTACTGGGATGATGAAGTCTCGGTGCTTGTCGACGGCTCGTCGCCTGCCCCGATCCTGACCGACGCAGCGAAAGAATTTAACGCTGACCTCGTGATCGTCGGATCGAGCACGTCCACACCCAAGGGCCGTTTCAATACGTCCTCGACAACATCCGCGCTGCTGCACTCGTCGCCAAGCCCACTGGGGTTGGCGCCGCGGGCAACGAAGCTGTCGAAAAACGGCATCACCCGCCTGAATTACGCGTTCTTAGAATCCGGTGAAGACACCTCACAGGCAGGTTTGTTATATGCCGCGAATTTAGCGGACAAGCTGTCGGTTCCTCTGCGCATCATGGCATTTTCCCCGACCGGGCTGGTGGATATCCCGGTGATGATCAAGAAATCTTTGGTGCAAGACCTCACTGATCAGTGGCACGAAAATGCGCTGGCGATGCTGGATCGGGCGCGCGATCGCATCATGGACTGCTTCCCCGACATCACAGTAGAAACGGGCATCGGTTCCGGCGACGGTTGGAGTGGTGCCATTGATGCCTTGAAGTGGAAGAAAGGCGATCTGTTGTGCCTGGATTCCAGCAACGCCGGCCCTGCCCCTCGGGTGTTTATTGGCTCCCCGACTTCCGAGTTCTTGCAGCATATCCGGGTTCCCACCGTTGTGCTGCCTGTGGATTACCAGCAGCCAGAATTCACACACCCCGAATCCGTTGCACCGCAGCAGCATTAGGCCGACAACATTAGGTCGACAGCATTAGGCTGAGAGAATCCGGCTGGGCAAAAGTGTGGCCGGGCGATGTGTGACCGGACGAATATGGTCACGGCCAAATTAGTCCCAGGCCCCTAGACTGGTGACATGTCTGCTACACCGAATTTTTCGCACCCAGAAAACGATCTCTATGATGACGATCCGTCTCGGTTGACGCAGAATCCCCGCAGCCTCGACGAGCTCGCTCACAGCCCAGACCCGTATATGCGGGCGGGCAAAGACGAAGAATCCTCCCGGCAGGCCTTGCGTTTTCTCATTTGGGCGATGGCGGGATCGTTCATCGTCGGTCTGGGTTCGCTGGTGATCATCCGGCTGCTGGGCGGCAAGTTGTGCGAATCTGGCGAAGCGGCCTGGTTATGTACCGAAGCCTCGCACATCTGGTGGCCGATCCTCGCGTGGACGATTCCATTTTTCAGCATGGTGATCTGCGCGATCATCATGGTGCGCAAACTCCGCGCCGGTGTACGGTGGCGCACCTGGATGGGCGTGTTTTGGGTGCTAGTACCCAACGCCATGTTTTGGGGTCTCGGCGCCGTGCAGATTTTAGCGCTATAAAACTACAGAAGCTACGCGCCCTGCTTTTGCGCGTCTGCTTTTTGTGCTTCCTCTTTTTGCGCGATAGCTTCGGCAACTTCCTGGCAGTCCTCGCGTCCACAATGCGCGGTGCGAGGGTTGGCGTAGCAGTCATCACAAATCAGCACTTGCCTGCGGCAGGTGTCTTCATTAATGCAGTTATTGAACTTATTATTGCCCACTCCACAGTGGATGCAGTGCCCTAATTGCACAAAATTGGGATCATTGTCCTGCCCAAATTCCATGTGCATGCGCTCATCAAACACGTACAACGAGCCTTCCCACAGGCCCTTGTTGCCATATTTTTCGCCGTAGCGCACGATGCCGCCGTCGACCTGATAGACCTCGTTGAAGCCGCGGTTCTTCATCAACGAAGACAAAATTTCGCAGCGGATGCCGCCAGTGCAATAGGAAATCACCGGCTTGTCCTTCATCCAGTCATACTTGCCGGATTCGATTTCTTTGATGAAGTCATGCGTGGTTTCCACATCCGGCACCACCGCATTTTTAAACTTGCCGATCTCGGCTTCCATGGCGTTGCGGCCATCGAAGAAGACCACGTCGTCGCCACGCTCTTCGACGAGTTTATTCACTTCTTCCGGTTTCAGGTGCACGCCGCCGCCGATCACGCCGTTGTCATCAACCTTCAACTCATCAGCAGCGTTGAAAGCAACAACTTCATCGCGGACTTTCACCGACAAGCGCGGGAAATCGTCAGCGCTGCCATTGGACCATTTGAAGGACATGGAATGGAAGCCATCATATTCGCGGGTGCGCTTGCGATACTGCTTACAGGCAGCGACCGTGCCGCCGACGGTGCCGTTGATGCCATGCTTGGAAATGAGAATGCGGCCCTTCAGCCCCAGCGATTCACACAAAGCCTTTTGCCACAGCATCACCGCCTGCGGGTCTGCGATAGGGGTGAACTGGTAATACAGCAGGATTTTGGATTCAAGCGATTCGCTGCGGCTAGTCATAAGCCGCATTGTAATAACCAGCTGGAAGTTTTCCTAAACGCTCGTGTTTCTACCCCATACATCTATACCTTGCAGGGCTGGGGCCGAAGTACCGGGCACGCCGGGGCCGGTGCTAAAACACCGGGCACGCCAGGGCTGGGTGGAAGAAGCCGCAGGCTTAAACCTTGTGGTACAAGCCTTTACGCCAGAACACCGGATCGCTGCTCACGCGCACGCCAAGGTTGCGGAAAATGCCTTCGTCGACTGGTCCCAGAATCGTGGTGGTGTGCACGTCACAATCGCGCAGGTTCTTCAACTCCGCCAGTGCCGCGCGGGCATCGGCGGAATTCGCCGCGGACACCGACAACGCAATCAATACTTCATCGGTGTGCAAACGCGGGTTCTTCGAACCCAAGTGCTGGGTTTTCAACGTTTGGATCGGTTCGATGGCTTCCGGAGCCAGCAACAAGACGTCGTCAGGAATACCAGCCAAGTGCTTCAAAGCATTCAACAGCATTGCCGCCGAACAGCCCAGCAGGCTGGAGGTTTTTCCGGTGATCATGGTGCCGTCGGCAAGCTCAATGGCCGAACCCGGCTGCCCACTTTCCTCAGCCACCCGGCGCGCCGGAGCAAGTACCGCGCGATCGTCGACGGCAACACCGGCTTTGTTCAGCACCACGGCCACGCGCCCAGATAACGTGCTGTCGAGTTCCTCGGTGCGCTCGGTAACCAGGGCTTTGAAATAACGGCGGATGATTTCCTGGCGGGCGGCTTCCTGGCAGGCTTCATCGTCGCTGATGCAGTAGCCGACCATGTTCACGCCCATGTCTGTTGGCGACTGATACGGCGATTCCCCCACCAGCTTTTCCAACAGGCGCTTGAGCAGCGGGAAGGCTTCGACGTCGCGGTTGTAATTCGAGGCCTTTTTGTCATAGGCCGACAGGTGGTATGGGTCGATGACGTTGGCGTCGTCCAGATCTGCGGTGGCTGCCTCATAGGCCAGGTTGACGGGGTGCTCGAGCGGCAGGTTCCAAATGGGGAAGGTTTCAAATTTTGCGTAACCAGCGTTCACGCCGCGCTGGTGTTCGTGGTAAATCTGCGATAGGCAGGTCGCCATCTTGCCGGAACCCGGCCCCGGCGCGGTCATGATGATCAGATCGCGGGAGGTTTCTGCAAAATCATTGCGACCAAATCCATCTTCGGACACGATGCGGTCGGCATCCGTGGGGTATCCCGGGATCGTGCGGTGGCGAGAAACCTTCAGCCCCATGCGGTGCAGACGCTGGATGAAGGCTTCTGCCTGGTGGTTGCCGTCTTCCAGCTGGGTGATAACGATGTTTTCTACCAAAAATCCCCGTTCACGGAAGACGTCGACAAGCCGCAGCACGTCGTCTTCGTAGGTAATGCCGAGGTCCGCACGAATTTTATTGCGCAGCAGGTCCTTGGAGTTCACGCAGATCATGATCTCCAGGTCATCTTTCAACTGTTCCAGCATCGCGATTTTATTATCCGGGGTAAATCCCGGCAGGACGCGTGATGCGTGCAGGTCGTCGAAAAGCTTGCCCCCCATTTCGAGATAAAGCTTGCCGCCGATTTCTTTCCGTCGCGCGTTGATGTGCTCCGATTGGAGTTGAATGTATTTCTCGCGATCAAACCCGATCTTATGCGCCATTGTGCCTTACTTTCTCTCGCGAGGATCCCCGCGTGCAGCCTCGAAAAATCTATGACGCATGACTATTATACGCGTCCAGCACGAACACAGCGCAAGCACAGCGCTAGGCTAGAGACATGCCTGAAGGACACGTCATCCACCGTCTTGCCGACGAATTCACCCGCATTTTTGGCACCCAGCGCCTGCATATCACCAGCCCACAGGGCCGTTTTGCCACGGAAGCAGCGCTTGTCGACGGCTCCCGGCTCGAGCGCGCGGAAGCTTTTGGCAAACACTTATTTTTGCACTTCGACGCCGCGTCCGACGAGCACATCATCTATATCCACTTGGGCCTGATTGGGCACTTGCGTTTTGAGGATCGCGAGAAGGTCTGGGGGCAGATCCGATTGCGCATCGAAGCACTTGCCGACGACAGTGCGAGTGATTCTGGCACCAAAACCAGAAGCAGCTCTGCCGCCGAAAACAACTCTGCCACCGAAGGCAGCTCCGACAGCAGGAACTCGCACCACCTGGCGGCGAATCTGCGCGGCCCGCAGTGGTGTCGGCTGATCACGGACGAGGAATACGCCATCGCCGTCGGCAAGATCGGGGAAGATCCTATCCGCGATGATGCCGATCCGAAGCAGGTGTGGACGAAGGTGCAGCGTTCGAAGCGCAGCATCGGCTCGTTGTTGATGGACCAGAAACTGTTTGCGGGGGTGGGCAATATTTATCGCGCGGAGGTATTGTTCCGGCATCAGCAGTCGCCGTTTACTCCGGGGAATGCGATTGATCGCAGCGTGTTTTTCGCTATGTGGGAAGACCTGGTGGCTCTGATGCGCCAGGGCGTGGTCGACGGCGAGATTAATACGGTGCGCGACGAGCACACCCCAGAGGTGATGCACCGCCCGGCGCGTGACGACGAGCACGGCGGCGAAGTCTATGTTTACCGGCGCGCGGGAGATGATTGTTATGTCTGCGGTTCAGATATTGCGATGAAAGCTTACGAGGGGCGCAATCTGTTTTGGTGCCCGACTTGCCAGGCTTGATCATTGGGGCGTAGCTTGCCACCACAGGCTTAGGCCGGGGTGGTTAAGCTGGGTTTATGTTCGCTTATTCTGCTGATCAGATCCGCGCTGCGGAAAAAGCACTCCTGGCCCATGAGGTGGCCGACGACGAGATGATGAAGCTCGCCGCCGCTGCCGTGGCCGATACCGCCCTGGATATGTTGCGGGCGCAATCTCGGCGCACCCCCGCGCACCAGGAAACGGCTAAGCAGGCTACAGGCGGGCGCGACATGCAAGCGCCGGGGACGGCAGACGTCGTGGTTGCAGTCGGCCCCGGCGGTAATGGCGGCGATGGTCTGTTTGCCGCCACGCATTTGTTGTTGGCGGGTTACCGAGTGCAGGCAGTGCCGGTAGCTACGCGTGCCGACGGCTCCCCGAAGGTGCACTCCGCTGCGTGGCAGGCCTTTTGCGCCGCCGGTGGTGAGCAGGTAAGTGCCCGGGAACTAGTTGCCGCGGCGAAGGCGGCAGCTGCAGCGACGACACCGGGAGCTGTGACAGCGCCGGGGGCAGCGACAGCACCAGCACTGATTATCGACGCGATCGCTGGTTTATCTGCAGGCCGCGGCCTTGACGGCGAACTCGCCGAGTTCTTTTCCGCGCAGCGGCGCGCAGGCACCGATGTTCTTGCCATTGATGTACCTACCGGGGTGCACTGCGATACTGGCGCCACTGCTCCGGAAGCACCAGCAGGTGAGCGCCGCTCTGGCGATAGCTATGTGCGTGCGACGGTCACGATCTCCTTTGGTGCTGGCCGCTTAGCGCACGCAGTAGCACCGGCGTGCGGGAAAGTCGTGATCGCCGATCTGCGATTGCCGCAGGGTCCGCGTTCGTTTTCAGAAGAACTTGCACACCAAAACCTTGCAGAAAACAACAGCGCCGGTGCCAGCACAGGCACCAGCACCAGCTTCAAGCAGGGCACCGTCGAGTTTTTCCAGGTTCCAGCAATCGCAACCAAGGTTCGGGCGTCGGCAAGCGGCAGCGCAGCGGAACCACCACAAGCACCAGGTGTGCCGGAATTCCAGCATGGCACGGTCGGCGTCGGCAACGGCCCCGGAAACCTAGAACCGCAGCCAGCTGGGGACAAATATTCCTCGGGCGTGGTTGGTCTGTGCGCTGGCTCGGCGGCGTATCCCGGCGCGGGCATTTTATCTGCGGCCGGTGCAATCGCCGCTACGCCATCGATGGTGCGGGTGCTTGGGCCTGCTGAACTCACGCGTGATGTGGTGCGCGCGCACCCGGAAGCAGTCACACATACCAGTGTGCGCACCGCCGGGCGGGTGCAAGCATTGGTTGTTGGGCCGGGGCGTGGAACAGATATTTCCGCAGCGTTGGAATTGGAATATGCGTTGCGGGGCGCTCAGCCTCTGGTGTTGGATGCCGACGCCATCACGTTGTTAGCGACCAGCGCGCAGTTGCGGGAGCTCCTGCGCGACCGGGCAAGCGCTAGCCCGGTGCTGCTGACCCCGCATGATGGAGAGTTCCAGCGTTTAGCAGGCGTGCTGCCTGCGCCGGATCAGGATGCTTCTACAGCCGACGCCACTACGGCTAGTACCGCTGGCACCTCTGGTTTTTCTGGCACCACCGACCGTTTGCACACTACCCGCGCCCTGGCGGCACAACTCAATGCGTGGGTGCTGCGAAAAGGGCGGATCACTCTGATTGCCAGCCCTGACGGCAGGTTGGTGTCGGTGAATACGGGTTCTTCGTGGGCTGCCACGCCTGGTTCCGGTGATGTGCTCTCCGGAATTCTGGGAGCTTTCCTCGCCGAGTGGAATGCACCAGCAGCCGCTCCGGAGACTAAACACAACGAGGCAGCCCAAGCGGGTCTTGCCGACGTTTTCCGGCGCGCTGTCGTCGTGCATTCTTGGGCCGCGCAGCTTGCTGCACAAACAGAATTTGGGATGGCGCCGACGTCGGCAAGCGCGATTGCTACCACGATACCCCGGGCGCTGGCATACTTCTCCAGGAAGTAAGACCAGTAAGGCGAGTAAGGCGAAAACAAGCACCGCTCCCTGCAGGGGCTGGGGCAATCACCGCTGCACCGGTGGCCTTGTTAGCCCAGGATCAACAGTGTGACCACCGCCGGGGCATCGGCATGCAAGGCGTGAATTTTGCCTTCGTCGACGTGTACGGCTTTACCCGGAGCGAGTGTGATTTCATCGACGGGTTCACCAGCATCCGCGTCACCGATGGTGAACGTGACTGAACCCGTTTGCCCCAGCACCAGGATCGGGCGCGGGGCCTTGTGGTTCGCCATAGTGTCACCGGCACGGAAGGATAACCGCACCACGGTGGCGCCTTCTAGCTCGGCGACCTTGGTTACTTGTGGCACCGCACGGGCTTGGCGCGACTGCGCATGGGTGGAGTCCGCACCCTCCTGGTATGGCAGATTGAGACCTTCTACCAGTTCCCATTCGTGCTCATTAATGCGCATGACAGTTCCTTTGCTTACGAGGGGCATTTAGCACCAGTTTACTGCGAAAAATGACTGCCCCGATTTTCCGGAAGTTATGATCAGATTAACTTAAATTATGAAAGGTAGGGCCAGTATGGTGGCTAGTTCGCAGGTAAATCTTGCCGACTGGACGCAGAAGGCTAAAGACTACGTCGATTCAAAACAGCACCTTCTACTCCCTGGAATAAAACAAAGCACCCCGTGGAGCCAAGAATCATTAAAGGCCTGCGAAAAATGGTTCCTTGCGAACGCAAAAACGATTCCTGTCCCTCGCCGAATTGAATACGAGATGTTCCTTGGAGAAGGTCTACGCAGGCAGTTTTCAGGGCAATGGGCGCATGCTTGTATCTTGGACAAGAAAATTAGCCATGAGCATAACCTACTTGGAATTTATTATCCTCAGCTAGAGCAATTTGATGTAACCGGATCCCTGCTTGCTAATGCGCTTGCCGCAAAAACAGGAGTTTTCTGGGCCTCAGTTTTCCAATTAAACGAAAGCCTTCGTTTGGCGGGCCTTGCAAATAGTGGTGAATAGTGGCTCTGCGCATACGCCACACCACACACTGAAGTGTCCTGGGTTTTTCCTAAGAATCTACTTTGATTTCGATTATTTTCCTAGGACTCATCTTGTTGCCACAAGGCGTCTTCGACCTCGGCCGGGCTCAGTATCCCAAGCTTTGATGGAGCTGATAACTTTTTGAGCTGCCAAGTCTTCTTCGGTACCAGTAGCGCTGCCTTCCCAGCAGGCTTGTAAAACCCATTAGCGGGCGGTGTGCCTTGAGCCCCCGAGCTTTGGGTCTACTACCTGACGACCCATTACAGATCGCTAGGCAGTGCAATTTTAGACAAGACCAACTCGCCAAAGTCACACGTCTCGTCCCAGAAGACCTCAACAAAACCGACCTAGAAACAGGACGACCAGCCCTCTACGACAACGCTATCTCAACCGAATGCTCACACTGCATGGGAATCAGAAGAGGCTCATGAAATAGCAACAGTGCCCAACCAGCGACACGCCGATCAGACGGGTTGCGCCCTTTAGTGTGGTGTATCTGTAGCCCGCAGTAAGTCTCGTGCCGGTGCATAATGTCAAAGTGGGCATAGTCCCTTTGGTGAGCAGACCAGCGTGGCAATGCAGGCACTTAGCGGCGGCATGACGGACGCCGCCCACTACTCCCTTCTTGCTGCGACCGCATTCCTGGCGTTGGGGTTTATTGGTGCGCTACAGGTTCACCGGGCCGCAGAAAATCAAGAACAGGCCGAGCATAGTCTCGAATTGGTCATTCAAGGACCAAGGCGAGCAGCTGCAGCGTAAGACGAAGACTCAGAACGGAGAACTAATGGTCGCCCCTCGCCCTGAAACCTGTAACGATATTGAGTCCGTCCACCGGGGGATTGAAGTGGTCTTTCGCCCGGTCAAGCATTCGGATCGTACGGAACAAGATATTGTCGCTAGACTGCGCGATGATAACGCACTAACCGTGTCCCTAGTAGCAGAGAAGAATAATCAAGTCATAGGCCATATCGCGGCGCCCCAGTCACGGTTAGTTCCACGGCTGGATGGTTCGGCCTTGACCCTGTATCAGCACTGCAGGATCAGCAGGGAAATGGCATCAGCAGTGCGCTCATCAAAGCCGCTCTAAACCAGTTAAAAAGGCTGGTGCTGCCGGCGCAGTTGCTTTAGGGGATCCGGAATTACTGCCGCTTCGGCTTCAAGCAAGTACCAGGAGTATATTTTCCAGGCGCGTCGGCGGAGTATTTTACTTTCCTGCCTTTTGGCCAAGCGGCCCCCACGGGGCCGCTCGCTATCATGACGCGTTTGGTTAGCGTGAAAAAATTGCGCGCTGAAAGTATTGATGCGCAAAGAAGACGATGCTTCGGGGATTTCGGAAAACTCTCTGGCTACTATCAACGCGGACAGGTTCTATATCTACTTAGCTCCAAATTAATCCTAGCCGGTGCCCACAAGCCGCGCTCAAGCAGCGGAAACCGAAACGACCGCCGCCACGGAAACCCGCTCCGCCCGCCGCTGCGAAACCCAGAGCGGCACGCCGCGCCGGAGCGAGTCCACGAATCGTCTGTAGAACCGTTTACCCCAACCCGGCCCCTGCCCGTCACTCAACCCACAGTTTCGAACTGCCGACTGAGTGGGTAACGTCTGCTGGCATGAAGAAAACTATTGCCGCCCTCGCGTCGTGCTCCGGCACGGAACCAGGCACTTCCCAGCCGCATAAAACGACATAAGCCGGTTACAAGGTTGGCAACTTTGTGATCACTGTCGTGGACGTCGCCGACCGGTCTATCGTCACGGAAGTCGAAATGCCGGACCACGAAGGCCGCGAGCAGGTCTCCATTACGGCAGAAGTGACGAATAACTCCTCAGAAGGCGTTGACCTAGCATGCAGTATAGACCTTGGCATCCAGATCGTCTCCAATGGCTCTGCGTGGGGCAACGTCGGCTACCTAGAACGCGTACCCGGCAACCGGCAGTGCGGTGACCTGATCACTTCCGGCGAGATGAAGCAGATGGTTTGGGGCTCACTCATGCCGGAAAAAGCCCAGCCGACGGACTTGTTGGTTCAACTTGCCTCCGACCCGAATTTCTTCGAGGAAGTTCCGCTCCGGTAGCAGGGGCGGGGGTGCGGTGCTCGCCTCGCACTGCAAGGATCCTTTCTGCTGCTCGGAACTCAGATCAAGTACTTGCAGCTAGGGCAAGCGCTGGATTTTATAGAATCGGAACATCTACGTGACCGCGCGCAATTAGATTTCCATCTTTGATGGCGTAGCTCTCGACATAGTGATGACCTTTGAACAGGGTGGATTCTCTGTGTTTCCCTTTCCCGGAATCTTTGAAGATTTGGCCGCGGATTTGGTTCCGCCGCTTAGCCTCGTCCCCGCGGTTGAGGACTTTCCACCAGAGTTCAGTATTGGGCGGTAGTGATCTCGTGTCCACCTCAAAGTCAAGTTGCTTGTCGGGACGCAGGAAATTGTAGTTTCTTAGTATTCGGCTCAAAGATTCAGGCCGAAACCCCCTCTGCGTTACCTTGCACTCCACACTTAATTCGCTGACGGAAGCTGCCCGCGGAAACCGCTCTTCGATGAACTGTTCTGTGTCAATATAATTGGAGGCTTCCAACCGGGCGGCCCGTGCTTGATCGCGTGTGTCGAGGGGAACACACGTTCCGAAAATGGCTCGCCATTTTTGATTCATCGTTGACTTCGTATTGGCCGCGATTGCGTCCTCACAAAGCGAAAGTGCCTTTTTAGCTTTGCTCTGGAAGTTCGATTCGTTAGTTATCTTCTGCCCGCTGCCGAGCGCATACCAGGTGTCCTGCTTTGGGAGTTCAGATAGGTAAGCGAAGAAATCTTTTACCAGCACAGGAAGCGTCGGAAGAACTGCATCATCAGCCTGCTGCGAGGTTATGTAGCGATGCACAAGCGTGTCGATGAGGAGGCCGTTAATCGGGACGGTGTGTTGCTTCTTCCACGCGCGTGTTAGCCGGCAGAGCTTTCGGGCTTTACCTCCTGTTGATCCATCAAGTTCACTGATAGCTTTAATTTCTTCTCGTGGCTTTGTTATTCTCCATCGGTCTTTGAGGGTATCGGGGTATTCGAAATGACCATCGTCGGTTTCGAAAACCGGCTGCACTTCGAACTTGAAATCGCCAAACTGGACCTTAACGACTAGTCTGTCCACGCGAATTAAGGTTTTAGGATAACGACGGTTTAGAGCTGTTCGAACCTGGTTTAGAGCCTTGTAAGCGCCTTCAGTCGTGACGAACTTATCCTTGATAGTCGCGGGTAGACGGTAAAGCATGTCGAGGTCGGAGATACCACGGATAGCGGTGTGACGGCCCCAAGACCCGACCATTAACCGGTTGGCTGAGTTGGATTCTGAACCGGTAAATTCTTTGTTCAGGGACTTGGTGATTTCATCGCGACGCTGCTCGATGATACCCGCATTGTCGATCTTCAGGTTGTTTAATGTTTCACTGAGAAGTTCGTTCTGGTCCAATTTGGTTACTTCCTCCGCCATAGCGTGCGTGCGTCGATTTCCTTTTGCGTGGATTGCGGTTTTTCGTTACCTTTAATCGCCTCATCAGCCTCGTTGTAATCACCTCTTGTTGTGCGCGGTGATGTCGAAAGCAGTTTCCTTTCGTCCCTTTCCAGTTCGTCTCTTTTGACTAGAGCATCCTCAAAAGAGATTGCATCGTTTTCAATATCCCAGGTGAGTGACTCGTACCGATTGTGAATGGCGCGTAGGTCCACTGCTGCCGCCCTATGGGCTTCTACAGACATCTTCCAGTCAACAGACTCTCCCAAAAATGTAAGCATCGTGGCCAACGCTGCCGCTCCGGAAACCAGAGCTGCGTTCACCTCGGGATCGAAAAACAGGCCCCCCAAGCTCGCGAGAAAAGCACCCGCAGTTAAGGCTGTCAAAATGATCGAAGTGGTCTTGCGACATTTTTCCCATTGCTGATAGCGGTCAGCCGCCTTCTCTTGAGTACGGTATGTGTAGAGCATCCGGTCTCTCCTCGCGTCGAGAAGTTCGGTTAGCGCTGCTACCGAATCTGGATTTCGCCTTTTGTCCAAGCCTTTAGACCTTCCTTCATCCAAAATCTTTCGCTATCTATCGCCCTACAAGCCAGGATTTGACTTCCGCTTCAAGTCCTCCCACGACTCGGAGGATCGAATATCGGACTCGTAGGCAATGACGTAGCCCCATTTCTGGCCAACGAAATCCTCTTCACCGAGCAGTTCCCGGACGAGCACCCGGGCCGCGGCTCGTTTCGCCTGTACCGTTTCGTCGTCTCGGCCCTTGTCGGCCTTGCCCTCGATAATCCACATCGTGCCGTCGGAGTCCTGGGCGACAAAGTCGGGGTAGTAGGTGTCTCGGGTGGTGTACATGATCGACGCGCCATCGGCTGAGTAGAGGCGCTTCCACCACACGATGTCCGAGGTGTAGTTCAGCAAAAGCGCGAGGAGGTACTCGCCGCCCCACGAGTCGAAACTCGCTGCGGGGAACAGGCCGCGATTCCAGCCGTCGTAGAACTCGCGGGGCTTGAACTTCGCCTGTTGGTCTTTAGAGAGCTGCTGGAGCACTTCTTTGCCAAACGGCAAGGTCACGACCTGGTCAATTGGCAGTTCGACCGGAACGATAGTCGTTTCGGTTTGCAGGCTGCTGGCGTGTTCCTTGGCCTTGTCGTTGACTAAAGCGACGAGCTCGTCCACCGCAGACTGCTTGGCCTTTTCGGTCCAGTGGTCGATACCGGCGTTCGCCATGAATGTCGGAAGGACGTATTGGGCTAGTCTGATCGCGTTCTTTTTGTCCTGGGTAACAACCCCGAGACCGAATACGCGGCGTGTGAGTTCGCCGATCACGGCGTCTTCCGCTACGGGAGCCGATTCGACTTCCGCGTCGGTGGTGCGTTTCGTGTCGAGCTTGGTTTTTCGCACCACGATTTCTTCGCGGGTGAGCGCTTCCTTTGAGTCGGCGACGCGGCGTGCTGCCCGGACAATGTCTTCTTCGTCAATGTGGGTGAGAAGGAACGGTGTGGTTGATTTCGCCATGACCGTGGACGGAAACAGGAAGGTCTTTCCGGCGAACTGTTCGTTAACCCTGATTTCCGTTGCCGGAATGTAGTCGACCCGCTGCATGATCTCGTTGTCACCGACTCGTCGGAATGAGACACCTCCGGTGTGCCCACCAGTGACCTGGGTAGTTTCGCCGGCCTTGGTGCCGATGTCGCTCGAGCCGTCCGTCGCTTCGCCTGCCGAAGTGCTAGACCACGCGGTCGAGGCGGAAACCGAACTCGTATCAGCCTCAGACGAAAGATCGTTCGTGTTTGGCTGCACCTGCCCTTCGCCCTGGCGGAAGCTTTCTTCGACGTCCATGCCCGAGATTGCGCCCTCAGCGGCATCTGAGAGACCGAAGGAGCGGAGCACGTCCTCGTCCTTGAGGAGGGACTTGAACGACTTGTGGCTCAAGATGTCGAGTTGGTCAAGTTCGGCTACGCCAGTACGCGCCCCAAAGGGCAGGCGCAGGCCACGGCCCATGGTCTGCTGGGTGAGAATGTCCGACGACATGGCGCGCAGCGCACACATCACCGCGACTCGTTTGGTGTCCCAACCTTCTTTGAGTCGGTCAACAGAGACAATGGCACGAACCATCGAGGCTGGGCTGTCGAGTTCATCGAGGCGGCGCAGCGTGACCGCGTCGTTGTGTTTGTTATCGAACTGGAGTACCGCCTCAGGGGCACCGAAATAGCCCGGCCCCTGGAGGATCTTGGTGACGTCTCCTGCATGTGCGACGCTTTCGCAAACGACAAACAGAAGCGGCTTCGTCCGCTTTTTCTCGCCTGCTTCTCCAGGGAAGTTCGCCTGGCCGAAAGCGGCGTAGGCCGCCTCTTTGTTTCGCAACAGCGAGACCGCGTCGAGCAGTTGCCTTTCCTCGGCTGAGTCCTTGGGGTAGCCGTTCTCGCGGTAGACCAGCATTGGCGACTTCACGTAGCCATCCTCGATGGCGCTGTACAGCGGGTAGTGGAAGATGACGTGGTCCGTATCGGATGCCGAAGCGGTCAGCCCAATCGTTGCTGCGGGACGCAAGTCCTTTAGCGCCTTGTTAAAGGCCTTGGCTGACGCCCCGAACAGGTGAGATTCGTCTGCGATAACCACGAGATCATCGAGGTTGACCAGGTAGTCGTAAAGCGAGCCAGACTCCTCCTGGTGGTCTCGAATCTTGCGACGCATGCCGTCATCGGATTCTGCGCTTGCATTTGCACGTTTCGGCTCGATGAGCTGGGAAACGTTGAAGACGTAGACCATCGGGCCGTCTGCGGCATTGCGGAACAGCTCCGGCTGGCCGGCACGCCACGCGCCGTAGTTGCCAGGCGAAACCACCTGGGGAGCGGAGGAGAAGCCGTCGACGTAGCGACGCGAACCCTGAGTGAAGTTTTGGACGGTCTTGTTCTCCAGCACCGTCGAAGGCGGGACGACCACCATGACGTTTTTCACCCCGAAGCGCGACAGATACTCAATTAACGCCGCCATGAGGTAGGTCTTGCCCGCGCCGGTGGCCATGTGCATGACCATGGGCTCTAACGGGTCAAAGTCTCCAGTGAGGTGGTAGATGAGCTTGCGCAGCGCACGCTTATTGGGGCCTCGTAGCTGGAACTCTGTCGCAATGCTGTCGATGAGTCCTTGGTCAAGTGCGATCGGAAGTGCCATGTCTACTTGCCCTCCTGCGTAGCCGAGTAAGTGAAAATGTCGTTCGGGATGTGGACAATCTGACACGGCTTGTCCGTTGTCCTCGCGAACTGCCTAATTCCCGGTTCGAGTTCCGGCGCGGCGAGCGTGACGCCTTCCCCTTCATTGAGGTGGGCGAGAAGCTCTTAGGCCTTGTCTCTGTCGAGTCGGCCTTAGACCACTTTGAGGAACATAGAGCCTCGTTTGCCGTCGAAATGGCGGCTTTCCGGGATAAGCGAGAAATTCAGGTTCGCGGCGACAGAGTTGACGAACGTCGCGCCGGTTGCCGCTTCGGTAAGCGTGACGAGGCCCAATTCGGGGACGTAGTCGAAACACTGCGGTGCAAGGTGGGCGACTGTAAAACCGCCGCCTCCGCGCCAGTTGACGACGCCTTTCTGGTTCTTGGTCTTCGTCGCAGTCTTGAGCGCTTTGACTACCGCTTCGGTTTTCAATTCGGCGTTCGCTGCGAGCACCTTATTGAGAGCGCTGTTGAACTTCTGGGCGTCTTCCGGTGAGAGCCCCTCGGGCAGACCTTCCTCGGTCGCGTCAACGCGCTCTTGCTTCTGGATGGTGATTCCGCCCTGGTCTTCGTTATTGATGACCTTCTCTAGACGTGGACGAGTGAAGCGGTTGAACGTGTCCTCCACGAGCTCGCACGTCACCCAGCGACGTCCCATCTTCTGGGCTACCGCGGCGGTCGTTCCCGAACCGGCGAACACATCGAGGACGATGTCGCCGGGTTTCGTGGCAAGTCGAATCACGCGCTCCAACAGGCGCTCCGGTTTAGGAGTAGAAAAAGGCGATTCTCCGGGGAAAAGAGTCTTGATTTCACTGTTGGCCTCGCGCGTCCCTCCGACTTCATCTTGCAGCCAAACGTCTTCAGGAGTTCGGCCTGGTTGGTCCGCAAGATAGATCTTCCGGATGATTCGTGTTTGGTCGTCGCTGAAAATAATTTCACCTGAGGCAATTTTCTGCTGGAGTGTCTCCTGACTCCATCTCCAGCCGTTTTCGGGCGGTTCGATGATATGACCCGATGGTGTTTCCAGTGGATACTTAAGTGTTGGCCGGTAACCGGGGTTGCGAACGTCACCACTCCTCCAGGGTCCCTTGGGGTCACCATCCGGATTGCGGTACGCGCGGTTATGCCAGTCCTCTCTAGGTAAATGCAGTTTCGGTATCTGGGATTTGCTTCGTGCATACACCGTAATGGTGTTGTGGTTATTCGAGATTAGGGACGTGTTGTTAGTGGCCTGTGCGGTGTGCTTCCACATGACCTCCGCCACAAAGTTCCCACTCCCAAACACCTCGTCCATGAGCGCTCGCATGCGGTGGTTTTCAACATCATCAAGATGGACCCAAATCGACCCGTCATCGCTAAGAAGCTTGCGTAGGTGAACGAGGCGGTCACGCATCATGGTGAGCCATACAGAGTGTTCGAGGTTGTCCTCGTAGTTGGCGAAGGTTTGTGCGGTGTTAAACGGCGGGTCAATGTAAATGCACTTCACCTTGCCGAGGTACTTCTCGCGCAACTCCGGTACACGAGTAAGGGCTTCGAGCACGTCGCCGGACTCACCGAGGATGAGCAGGTTTTCATCGGTCGGGTCCAGGTCTGCCCGCTCTGAGTATTTCGTGTCTTGGTCCTTTGACGATTTTTTGCCGGTGACCACTTCGTCAATAACGAGCGCCCGAGTCTCGCAATACCGAGGGTCTTTCGGGTCGACCCATTCGTATGCGTAGCGTCCCTCTTCACTAGGAATGAGCGCCTTGTCTTTGTTGAACCAGGTCAATTCAAGTAGTTGTTTCGCGCCGGCCACCGTCTCGCTGCCTCGTTTCGTCTGTCGGGGCTTTCAAATAATGCACACTTTATGGTAGCCGAGACAGCGACAGGCACGGAAGAAAAAACACCCCGAGGGAAACGCGTATTTGGTTTGCGAGTAGGGTGGGCGCGCCAGTGCTCGTAACGGTGTACCGGATTATTTCGCTAAAGCGGTCTAAGGCGACTCGCCGTCCCGTTACGATGCAGTGAATTAACCCACTATTTTCTACTGGTGTTTGTTCCCTCCCGCGACACGGTGGAGATTTGCAAAACGAACTACGTATCCCGTCGGGTGGTCTTTACCCCCGTCCACAGGCAAACGCTGAGGCCAGCTTCGAATTTGGCCATGGTCTCCAACGTCGGCAACGAGTTTCCAGTAAGGTCGCCCGAGATAGTCGAAGAGCGACCCCCGATTTTCCGGCAACCTTGGATTCTAGAGGTCGACGCAACGATGACGGTTACTTTGGTTCGATGCTCCAGTTTGTTTCAGTGCGTTAGTCATAACTTCGGCTTGGGTACGCCAGTTAAGTGCTTGCGTGGTTTGTTGAAGTGCCCCAGGTTCTGTTCCGTCTGACTAGGTGGCAAAATCTGAGCACGTCAGATAGCCAAGAATGCCATGCTAGGAATTACGCTAAAGAACACTGAATACCCCCTGCCGAACCACTTCCACTAAATTGGTTGTCATGACAACACAAGCTGTGCTTTACGACGGCGCCGTCCACCCACTACCCGACGACCTGCAACAGGCCCTAGTCCACGAAAATCTCGCAGAACTGTGGAACGGACTCACCCTACTAGCTCGCAATGAATTCATCTGCTGGGTATCAGATGCGAAAAAGGAAGGAACCCGCGCCCGCCGCATCCGACGCACCTGCGAAGAACTCCACGAAGGCAAACGTCGCCCGTGCTGTTGGCCCGGATGCACACACCGCGAGAGAAATGGCAAATAAAGAATAATTGGTATGCGCAGATTCGGCTTTAAGAATCCGCGAACTTGTCAAGGTCATTGATCCGCCCGGCAGCAATCACTAGGTCACCGGAGCGGAGCACGTAACCAGCAGGTGGAGTAGAAAAGTGCGCATCTGCCGAGCGTACTGCAACAATGGCGATCCCCTGCGGGGTCTGTTCTACTTTCCGCCCATGCATCCACAGCGGTGGGGCTAGCTTAGCCATGGCGAAATCGGAATCGAACTCGATATATTCCTGCACGTGCCCAGCGATCAAGTGTGCCACGCGTCGGCCAGTATCCCGCTCTGGGCGCACAACGTGGTGCACGCCAATTTGTGTCAGGATCTTGGCCTGTTGCTGGTTGTCTGCTTTCGCCCAAACATTAGGCACACCCAGGTCCATCACGGCAGATGCCGTTAGTAGCGACGCCCCCATATCGGATCCGATGCCGATCACCACTCGGTGTGCATCGTGTACACCGAGTTGGCGTAGTGCTTCTTGGTCGGTGGTTTCGGCGACGACGGCGTGTGTGAGTAGCGAGGCGGCTTTGGTTACTACCGCTTCGTCTACATCGATGCCCAGTACTTCTACACCGGATTGGACTAGTTCCTCACCCAACGCCATGCCAAATCGGCCAAGGCCAATGATGACGACGGGTTGTTTAGCGTGGTGGAATGGCAGCTTAGCCAATGAAAGGCCTTTCTACGGGGAATGAATAGCGGCGTTGGTTGGTGCGGGCAGCTAGGGCGGCGACAACCGTGATCGGGCCGATACGCCCGGCATACATCAGCACTACCAGCCATACACGCGCGAATTCCGGCAGATCCGGAGTAATACCGGTGGTCAGACCAACGGTAGCGAATGCAGAGATGGTTTCAAAGGTGATCTGGTGGGAGTTGAACTGCGGTAGCAGCATTTGTAGCCCCATGATGGAGCCAGCAATCAGAATGAAAGCCATCATGAATACTGCCATCGACTGACGCACGATACGCCCGGGTATGCGCCGACCAGCAACCAGTAGTTCGTCGTCACCGCGCACTTCGGCGATCAACACTGCCACTAGTACGGCAGCGGTGGTTACTTTCACTCCGCCTGCGGTACCGCCGGATCCGCCACCGATGAACATCAAAAAATCCGTCAACATCAGCGAAGAAGGCCGCAGGTTCGATAGATCAACCGAGTTGAATCCGGCAGTGCGGGTGGATACAGAATGAAAAAATGCCGCTTGCACCGCCGACCACGGGCTCAGCTCGCGCAAGCTGTTCGTCCATTCCATGATCCCAAACCCGATGGTGCCGATAATCAGCAAAATCGCGGTGCCAACCAGGGTAAACAACAAAGTCAACGACCGCGGGCGTTGAACTTTCGAACAACGCCGCTCCTTGATCTCTAGCAGTACCGGAAACCCCAAACCACCGACGATCACGCCCGCGGCGACCGGCAAGATAATTCCAGAATCGTTGACGTAGGGAATCAAGTTGTTGGACTGAAGTCCGAATCCTGCATTGTTGAATGCAGAAATGGCGTGAAAGGCCCCCTGCCATACTGCGGGCAGGAAGGCATGTCCGTATGTCGTGGCAAAACGGATAGTGAGTACTACGGTGATCACGAATTCCACGGCTAAGGAAAAACCAATTGTGCCGAGGATGACGGTGCGCACCTCACCGAGGTTTCTTCCGCGTTGTTCTGCAACGGCACGAAGCCGCCCCTTGACGCCCATCTGCCCGGCCAGCACAAAACTCACCACCGTGGCCAAGGTCATGATGCCAAGACCACCGATCTGGACAAGCACCAAGATGATTATCTGTCCGAAATGAGACCAGTACGTCGCTGTATCTACAACTGTTAAGCCGGTGAGGCACACCGCGGACGTAGCGGTGAATAGTGCAGTGGTGAACTCCGGGTTGTCCACCCCACTGCGGGATACGGGCAGCAACAAAAGGACTGTGCCCGCGAGAATGAGCAGCAGGAAGCTCACGGAGACCAGCTGCGCGGGGCTAAAACCCCGTCGGTGGCGTGCGCCTGAATGGAAAATCACAAATCGATACTTTAAACCTCGTGCGGCTATCAGCGATACCCATATGTGAAATTTTTACTTGATTTTGCCATCAATTACTTCCACCACTTCATCCACGTATTTCAGCATTCCCCGGTCATGGGTGACAACGCACGTAGCGATCCCCAAATCGCGTGATACCTGCTGCAATAGTTGCATGATCTCTTGCGACAATTCCTGATCCAGCGCGGAAGTAGGTTCGTCGGCAAGCAAAACATCCGGATCATTCATCACTGCGCGTGCAATATTCACCCGCTGCCGTTGACCACCGGATAGCTTGCCGACGCTGCGGCTGCCAAGCCCCTCCAAACCCACCTTAACCAACAGCTCTTCTGCCCGCTCCCGGCGCGGGGTGTGTCCACGCAGATGGTCGGTGATCAGCAACTGCTCGGCAACAGACAACGATTCCAACAAGTTCGGCTGTTGGAAAATCATCCCGATGTGTTGGCGCCGTAATTCGCTGCGCTTTTCCTCCGAGCCGACGCTCATCAGTTCACCGGCGATACGCACCTCACCTTCCGTGGGCTGCAACAACCCCGCCATAGATGAAAGCAAAGTGGATTTGCCGGATCCTGATTCGCCCACGATGGCGGTCACCGTCCCCGGAAGAACCTGCAAGGACACCTGATCCAAAGCGCGCACGGTGCCGGTGCCATCTGGGAAATCAACGGTGACGTTGTGGCAAGCGACCACTGGATTTTTATTTTCTAGGTTTTTATTTTCACCATTTTTAACTTGCGCGTTTTTATATTCAGTATTCATTAGGATTTGCCCTCCAAAGCCGATGCCGGATCAATCTTTTTCACTCGTCGGGTTGCTACCAATGCGCCACACATACCGAGCACCCAGATGCCCGCGGCGGGCACCACGATGGTGGTCCACCGCAAATCAAACGGGACAGAGTTGCCAGCCCACACGCCTGCTGCCCAGCCGACGCCGGCGCCAAGCACAACGCCGATGCCAACCACCACAGCGGCTTGTCCCAGCGCATCCTTCCACACATACGCCGGGCTGGCACCGAGTGCGCGGAGCACAGAAAGATCGCGGCTGCGCTGGATTGTCCACACGCTCAAAAACGCCACGGTCACCAAAGCACTAATGGCATACAACAACACCTGAATCAACTGGAGCGATGCCTGCTCCGACTGGTAGGCAGCCAAGCCAGAAGAAGAATCCTCGACTGTTGCAACACTATCCCCAGTCTGGTTTTCGGCATCCTGCCATTCCTCATCGCGCAAGGCACCTGCGTGCCGGTCCCGGGTATCCACCGCCAGGACAGTGCCGACGACGTCGTCATGCGCGCGCGAAATCTGCTGCCACACCTGTGTGCTTGCCCAGACGACGGGCTGGTGCGAATAGTGCTCGTCTTCTACGACGGCAGTCACGGGCTGTTCGGCGCCACCGATTTCTACCATCTCACCTGGTTGCACACCGGCTTCGCTAACAATTTCGCGGCTAAGGACAATCCCGTCTTCGCCTAGCACCGCCTCCTGCGCCTCCTGCTGCTCCTGCGAGGCGGCCGAATCTGCTTCTGCTGCTGCATCTGCGGCTGTGGCACCAGCTATTTCTGATCCTGCGGCACCCGCACCGGATACCACAGGCGCCGGAACCTTAGTCCCCGCAGGCAGGCCCAGCACGGCAACACCCATCGCAGAACCAGCTTCCAACCGAGTTTGCACGGTACCAAGCGGGATAACCTGGCTATCGGCGTCGACAAGCTCCTGCCATTCCTGCACATCAGAGGTGGTGACTTGTGATTCCTGAAAAGACGGCTCGTCACTAGTGAACACGTATCGCTCAGGGGCCAGGGCCTCCAAAGCAGAGGTGTTGTGCTTAGCCAACCCACCGGTCAGGCCAGTGAGCATCACCAACAGTACGGTTATCAGCCCGACGACGAAGCTAATCAAGCTGAAGCGTCCGCGGGCGGAGACGATATCTCTGAGTGCCAAAAACATAATACCTATTGTTGTTTTTGCAGCTCAGTGCGGCATCGGGGTGCTAGTTGATTCTGCTATCAACCAGATGGTTGATCGCGGCCACTCAGCCTTCCGCACTAACCTAGGCTGGGTGACTACGCCGAGAAATCTCGCCGCTTCTGCCGCATCCAGCCCCGCAAACACAACAAGCCCTGCGAGCCCAGCAGGCCCCGGCCTGTCCACGGTATTGCGCAACCTGCGGGTGGGTTTACACGTGATGTTTTGCGCGCTGCTCATTCTTGGGGCAGTGCGGGTCTGGCTTGCCGACGACGCAGCGCACGCCCAGCTTCCGGTCGTTTTGCTGGTCGCGGCCGCGCTAGGGCTGGTTTATGCGGGTGGCATCGTTGTGGAATACCGAGCCCGGCGCGGTGTGGGCAGTTTTTCCAGCCCGACTGTGAATCAGCAACGGAGCGCGCGCTGGTGGTGGGCCGCCGTCGTCGTGCTGTGGCTGGGTGCACTCGTGTTGGCGAATGATTTTCTTTGGGTGTTGTTCCCGCTGGTTTTTGTCACGCTTGCCGTATTGCCCCGTTCGGCGAACTTGCTGGCCGCTGCGGTGTTGTGGGCTGCTGGGGTGGTCGTGGTTGCATGGTTGCACCCGCAGCATTGGCATATTGCGGTGGCGATTGGCCCGGGCATCGGCACGGTTTTTGCCGTAGCGATTTATGTGAGTTATCGCGCGTTGCACCGTGAGGCACTGACCCAGCGGCGTATCGCGGAAGAATTAGCCGCAACCCAGCGGGAACTAGCAGCCACCGAGCACCAGGCCGGGCGTTTGGAAGAGCGTGAGCGCCTGGCCCGCGATATTCACGACACGCTCGCGCAGGGGTTGAGTTCCATCGTGTTGTTGGCGCGTGCTGGACGGGCGAGCGCTAGCACCGGGGATGCGGAATCTGCTGAATCCCATAATGAGTCCCACAATAAGTCCAAAAATGCAGCAACGGACGTGTTTTCTACCATCGAGGACACCGCCCGTGACAACCTGGCGGAGGCACGCCGTTTCGTGCAGGATCTGACCGCACCATCTGCGCAAGCAGATCTGCCAGATGCCATCACTGAGATTCTCCAGCGCATGCGTCGCCGCGGTAGCGGCTTGGGCGAATCCACCGAATTCCGGGCGAATTTCTCTGGTGATACACACCGTCGGCTGCCCGAGTCCGTGGTCACCGCGGTGGTGCGATGCGTGCAAGAGGCATTGAATAACGTCGCCAAGCATGCCCATGCTGATCATGCGGTGGTGTCGGTCGCGGTGCTTGGCGATGAATTAACCGTCGATATTTTTGACGACGGCCGTGGTTTTGACCCGACGCAAGCACCCCAGCAAGAGTCCAGCCACGGCTACGGGCTTGGTGGTATTCAGCAACGCATTGCTGCATTATCTGGCACAGTAAATATTGAATCGGCCCCGGGTGAAGGCACGGTTGTTGCGGCCCGCATCCCGCTGACTTCGCAGCACACACCAGCTAGCTAGTTCCAGGAGACCACCATGATCCGCGTTATGCTTCTCGACGACCACCCCGTTGTCCGCGCTGGCCTGCGCGCAATCCTGAATAGCTTCGACGGGGTGCAGGTCACCCACGAGGCCGCCGATGGTAGCGCGGTGGATGGGCTTGTCGACGGCAGCATCACTGATGTGGATGTGGTGGTATGCGATATCCAGATGCCAGGGGTTGATGGCATCACCGCGACCAGCAAATTAGCGAAGGCAGGCGGTCCACCAGTGTTGATCTTGACGACGTACGACACCGAAGCCGATATCGTCGCTGCTCTTGAGGCCGGTGCGTTGGGTTATCTGCTGAAGGATTCGCCGGAGACAAGTTTATTCGACGCCATCATCGCCACCCATGAACGCAAGCGCACGTTGTCGCCGGATGTGGCGGCAGCACTGGCGCAGCGGACTTCACAACCGCAGCAGAGCCTTTCGCAGCGTGAAATTGAAATTCTGCGGGAACTCGCCACCGGTGCGAGCAATAAGGCCTTGGCAAAGAAGCTTTTTATTTCTGAGGCGACAGTGAAAACGCACCTGATTCATATTTTTCAGAAATTGGGTGCGGAATCGCGCACCGCCGCCGTCACCGCTGCCCGGGATCGCCGATTAATTTAGACCGCCCCGGGGCGCCGTAGTCGAAATCTGGGGCACTTCACTTAGGCAAGAGATTCCTTTTCGGCTATTTCCTCGATCCCAAAGCGGCTTGGATCTCTTTGCCCTTTACACCCGAGAATCCCAGATACAGGAGCGGCACAAAAATCATGACGAGAATAAACACAGATATTAGTGGCTGCCAATACAACTCACTCAACATTTCAATCAAACTGATATTCCAGACGAACATCATGAGTAGTCCCAGAAAAAACACACAAGCAAGCACTAACGCCTGCGCCGAAAAAGCTATTGAAGCAAGTGTGAGCAGTAATGCGAAATGGTATTCACGACGCATAATCCCTAGTTTGAGGAATTTATGGAGACTACGGTTGAGCAATTGGCTAAGTATGAGACTTGCGGAGATAATCGCTAGTAGCGTAAAGGCTAGAGGAACGGCCATGAGGACCCAGAAATCCCACTGCGCAATACCGCCTTCTCCCATGGCGCGGGCTTGCATACCAGATGCGCTGAAAAGTAACGCAGGGATGCTTGCAATGAGGAACAGGAATAACGAGATGCCTGAAAAACGTGACCGATATTCGGAAGTCACAGATTTACTCAAAACGGGGCTGGGACGGTACGAGGATAACCTTGCAACGAGTGTCGTAAGATTGAGTGCAATACGCGGAGCCGCCTGGGGAACAAGAGTAGAACCAACAAGCAGTATCCCTACCGTAAAGAGAATTCCACCTTGTTGTCCGTTTTCATAAACTATTCCGAATATAATTAATGCGGTCCCGCCTAAAGCGAAAATCCCTCGCAAGAGCCAGCGTTTGATGGAGCGTAACCTTCTGAAGCTATTGTTCACCCTCGTCACTAAATTCGTGCTCAAAAACAATACCGAGATGGTTAGTGGAATGAAGAGGCTGATTATTGCGAGAACAATGCCGAAAAAAGTAGGAACGCCAAATCCACTGACCCTGATTAATGAAGTTCCATTATCATCAGGAAGCCATTCTAAGAGTGCAGAAAATGGTAAATAAAGCACGACTGCGAGGAGTAAGGCGCCGAGGAACGGCTTCCACATTTGCCCAAGCATTACGCGGATAAAGTGACGCCGACCTAGTCCAAAGCGTATAAGCGTTATGGATTGTTCCCGAAGGAGTAAAGAACCGAGAACTGCAAGCGGAATGTTCATGGCGATGGCGACAAATGTCGCCCAAAAGAGCATATTGCCACCAATAAACTTGAATTGGTCATCCGGAAACTCGTCAATCAATCGCGACCAGACTGAACCTAAAACAAGAACAAAGCTGGTGGTGATTCCGAGGGCTAGTGCGAGGACAAAGAAATATATTTTGGCCTCGCCGACGATCGACGCCCCAATTTTTTGCAAATTCTTATTCATGGTTTGCATCGTCCTTTTCCATAGTGATTACAGAATCAACGAAGCTTTCGACGACTGGGTCGTGTGACACCATGAGAACTCCCGTTCCCTCGTGCACCGCATCGTCAACGACACTGAATAAGTTGTCCCGCGAGTCGCTATCTAATGCACTGCTCGGCTCATCAAGTAGCAGTAATTTAGGTTGTCGTATGAGTCCACCAGTGATCATGACTCTCTGTAATTGCCCCTTTGAAAGTTCGGTCAGCATCTGGTTTACAGTGTGTTCTACACCTAATGATTCGAGAATTCCGATATACAACCCTGAGCTCACTTTTTTCTTGCAAACTTGTAAATTGAATTCTAAATACTCTTTTACCGTAAGGCCTGGGAAAGCTACTAGTTCTTGGCCGACGTAGGAAATATCGCTTCGGAGTAATTTTTGGCGGGTCGATACTGAGGTCTTAGATATGTTGAACTCGCCAAGTAGCACTACGTTTCCTTCGTGTAGGGGGTGTAAGCCTACGATTGCGTTCAGGAATGTAGTCTTGCCACATCCGGAAGGACCTGATAACAATGCTTTTTGCCCGTGAGTAAGCTCAAAATCTAGTGGCAACGCTAAAGGGGCGCTGTGCTTTGGGGTCGCCTTGACGGCAACTGCTTGAACTTCTAGTACGGGGCTAATGGTTCTCATGGAAATGACTTTCTAATTGGGGGGGGGCAGCCCCTGGAAAGTGGCCCGAGTATGGGTATTGTTTTAGTCCAACACCCTCTTTTAACGTAACATAAGTAATTAACTAGACGAGGAATGTAGCAAGTCACTTTTTCACGAGGACGAAATTAGCCGGAGCGATTAAAGTAAACCGAGGAAGACCGAACCTCGTTAAGTGCACAACGGATCCCTAGCCGACTTCAGTCTTTTTGCCTTTCGCCAAGGGATCCCAGAGTGTACAAATCCTTGCAAGTCTTACGATCGTTTAGGTTTCAATAGATTTTCCCACACTCAGCAAGCTATTAATTTAGACTTGCAATATGACTTACATAACATCTGAGACGTCGTCGCAAAGCAGTCCCACAGAGACACCCACAGACTCGTCCACCGCCCCCATAGTCATCGTCGGCTCCGGCTTGGCGGGCATGGTTGCAGCCTACGAGGCATTACAAGGCGGGAAACAGGTCGTAATCCTCGACCAAGAAAACCGCAATAACTTGGGCGGCCAAGCTTTCTGGTCGCTGGGTGGTTTGTTTTATGTGGGAAGCCCGGAGCAAAAATTGATGCGGGTGAGCGATTCTTATGAGCTCGCCTGGCGCGATTGGGAAAACAGCGCGGATTACGACGACGCTCCCCATGATCGCTGGCCGAAGGCCTGGGGCCAGGCATACGTGCAGTTCGCGGCCGGTGAAAAACGCGAATATTTAAAAAAGCTGGGGCTCAATGTCTTGCCGACGATTGGCTGGGCCGAGCGTGGTAGCGGCGATGCCAGTGGCCATGGCAATTCCGTTCCACGATTCCACCTCACCTGGGGCACCGGCCCAGAAGTGGTGCGGGTTTTCCGCGAACCACTCGAACGGGCAGAAGCAACCGGACAACTCACCTGGCGCTTCCGCCACCGCGTGGAAGGCCTGCTACAAGACGAGTCCGGCCGAGTCACCGGTGTACGTGGAGTGGAATTAGCAGCCGATGATGCGCTACCCCGTGGCCAGGCCTCAAGCAGAAAAGCCGTGCGCAAATTTCAACTGAATGCAGCATCCGTGGTCATCGCCACCGGCGGTATCGGAGGTAATCTAGCAAAAGTACGCGCCAGCTGGCCAAGCGATCGCTGGGGCCCGTGTCCCGACGATCTAGTAGCTGGCGTTCCGGCGCACGTGGACGGCAGCGGCATCGACGTCGCCAAGCACGCCGGCGCAAACCTAGTGAATACGGACAGAATGTGGCATTACCCAGAGGGAATGCACAACTGGGACAGCATCTGGCCGCACCATGGCATCCGCATTATTCCCGGGCCGTGGTCGTTGTGGCTGGATGCTACCGGCAAGCGCTTGCCCACGAATCTGTTTCCGGGCTCCGATAACCTCGCTGCATTGAGCCATATTGGTAAAACAGGCCACGGCTATTCCTGGTTTTTGTTGAACTCCACCATCGCGGATAAGGAATTCATCTTTTCTGGTTCCGAACAAAACCCAGATTTAACACAGAAAACAATCCGGCAACTGGCCAGTAAGCTTGGGCCGAAAACACACCCGGCCGTGCAGGCTTTCAAAGACCATGGCGTGGATTGGGTGATCGCCGATAACCTCGATGAGTTAACCGCAAAAATGGCCACGCTTGCCGACGACGGCCTGCTGGACCGCGAGCGTGTCGCACGCACCGTTGCTGATCGGGATTCCCAGCTGGATAACCCGTTTTCCAAGGATGCCCAGGTGAATTATCTGCGCACGGCCCGGAAATTTCTGGGCGATAAGATCGTGCGCGCTGCCGCACCGCACAAACTCGCAGATGCGAAACATGGGCAGCTCATTGCTGTACGGCTGCAGGTATTAACCCGCAAAACACTAGGCGGGCTAGAAACAGACCTTTCCGGGCGCTGCCTCGATTCAGACGGTAATATCATCCCTGGCTTGTTTGCCTGCGGGGAGGCAGCTGGTTTCGGCGGTGGCGGCATGCACGGGAAGAATGCGCTGGAAGGCACCTTCTTAGGCGGCTGCATCCATTCCGGCAAACGCGTGGGAGAAGCGCTCGCTATAGACAAGTAATATAATCTATCTCACTTAGTCTATTGACTATGCTGCAATATACAGATAAGATCGAAATCACCAACAATTCGGCACCGGCCACAACAAGAGGCATTGCACAACAGTCAAGAAATACCGTCCGAGTGGAGCTTATAGACTAAGTGGAGAAGTCATTTAAATAACAGAGAATTACGCACCAACTTTATGGAAACGATTAATACTTTTACTTTCTTCTGTGAGTTTGTCTGCCACCCAGATCAACTCACAGTGAAGTGTACTAGGTTTTGTTCCTAGGCATTTACGTTGTTTTCCATTAGTTCCCGGGACCCATCTTGTTCCCACAACGCGTCTTCAACCTCGACCGGGGTACGGTACCCCAAGCT
>NZ_JASPGD010000013.1 GCF_030232885.1 Corynebacterium sp. MSK297 | reverse complement strand
GCATCCTGGTCAAATTTTCTTGGCATGTTCGAAGATTTTCCCGTCTACTCAAAAGGAACAAAACCTGGGACACTTCACCCCAGCAACACCCAAAGCAGCTCAAAACCGTCACTGCTTCTTGCGTTGGTACCGGCCCCAGGGTCTCAGTCGACTTTCCTCCACTGGAAATTGCGGGATCCTTATGTAGACTATTGGCTGCTCCGACCAATCGAACTCATAGCAATGCGTTGGAGCCAAATTACGACAGCGCTGCTACACACGGATTATCTGCCCAAGAGGCCGATGCACTAGCGGAATTCATGGACCCCCCAAAAAAAATGAACAGATGTAAGTAGAAAGGTTTCTTTCGATGGGATTCGGCGGTGCTCTGCAACGAACAAGCAAAGACGGTAGGCCGTGGGTACCACCGGCTTGGTTCTCGTTTATTGTCCTACCGGCCATGGTCGTAGCAAGTTTCTACATCAGCCAAGTAACCGGCTGGCGCGGCGTAGCTTCACCCAACGAAGAAGGAGTCTCGTGGAGCGAGGTGAGCTCGGAAGGACTATTAGGCTATTCAGCGCAATTCCTTGCCTTCTATTACTTTCTGGTCCTGCCGTTTTTCCTTGTGCGTAGGTACAGGTGGAAAAAGCGCGATAATCGCGGGACCAACGAGTAAGAGAAATCGGTTTCTCAGGGCAGCGTAATGCGGGTCCGGCCGAGTCACCGGTGTACGCGGAGTGGAATTAGCAGCCGATGATGCTCTACCCCGCGGCCATGCCTCAAGCAGAAAAGCCGTGCGCGAATTTCAACTGAATGCAGCATCCGTGGTTACCGCCACCGGCGGCATCGGAGGCAATCTAGCAAAAGTACGCGCCAGCTGGCCTCACCATAGCATCCGCATTATTCCCGGGCCTTCGGCTCTGTGGCTGGATGCTACCGGCACCCGCTTTCCGACGACGGCCTGCTGGACCGCGAGCGTGTCGCACGGCCCGGAAATTTCTGGGCGATAAGATCGTGCGCGCTATAGACAAATAACCTGCCCCCGGGCAAAACGGTGCCCTGGGAGCAGGTTAGCGCGGGCTTGTCAGAGCCCTGTTGAAGCGCAGGTTATTTCAGCGCTCGTATTAAAAGTCGCGCAGGATGCGCTGTGCCAGAGGCTCAGACGATGCTGGGTTCTGGCCGGTGTAAAGGTTGCGATCTACTTCGACGTACGGTTGCATCGGATCGGTCTGCTTAAAGTCAGCACCGAGTTCACGCAGACGAGTCTCAACTACCCACTTGGCGGCTGCGATGGTCTCCTCGCCTTCTTCGGCGTTGGTAAAGCCAGTCATCGTGTAGCCCTTCAGCGGCCAGTTGTCATTGTCCATGGCGAGCAATGCAGCTGGAGCGTGGCATACCAGGGAAAGCGCACGACCGGATTCAATACGGTCCTGCAGCAGTTTGGCGGAATCCTGGTCATAAGCCAGGTCTTCCATTGGGCCGTGGCCACCAGGGTAAAAGACGAGGTCATAGTCAGCCTCGTTAACATCAGCCAGATTAAGCGGGTTGTTCAGCTCCGAGCCGATTTCTCCGAGGTAATTCTCGTATTCCGCGCGCTCACTGTCGGACAGAACATCGAGGCTGTACTGGTCTACTACTGGAGCCTTAGCATTTGGCGTCGCGAAGTCAATGTTCCATCCAGCGTTTTTGAATACGCGGTGTGGAGCAATCAGCTCTTCGGCCCAGTAACCGGTAGGGCGGGCGCTGCCGTCGGCCAGCGTCCATTTATCTGCGGCAGTAACTACGAATAGTGCGGAAGGCATAACTTCCTCCTTGTATATAGGTGAGCTATCTAATGTTCTTCAAATGTGTTGTACCCGCAAGTGCGTTGCACCCGGGAGGACAACGACACCAAGAATACGCTTCGCTGAATCTTCGTTGGCGAGATTTTTCTTCATGAGTCTTGCGGCAGAGGCAGAAAAACGCCGCGATTTCGAGCCGGAAATTCTCGCCCACAGCGACATAACTGCTGTTCAAGACGGTATCGAGAGAAAATACGATGCACATGAAGCCCAGCTGCTGCACCCCCAAGAAAAAGATGATTTGTCAACTATTTCACATTCTTGGAGCGCCGGTTGGTGGCGAAGTATGTCGATTTCCGGCCTATTTCGTCGCCTGCGAAGAAGTTGAAGAAATCCAACACGAGGTTCTCAAAGAAGCTCTCGGGCTTACCGAAACCAGCACTTCTTCATCCACAGGCAACGAGAGGAATTGGACGAATTAGCGTCTTTATAACGGGATTCACAGTACCCTTGTGTCTATGAGGTTACAGACAGCTTTTATCCCGACGGCAGTAGCATTTTCTGTGTTATCGGCGTGCTCCACAGCCGAGAGCGAACCTCCGACGTCTCAAACGCACGTTCCAGTCACCACGTCCCCAACATCACAGGCCACGGCAACACAGCCCCAAGAAACACCTGACGCCCCTGACACCCCTGACGCCGACCACAACGGCAAACCCACTGCACCAGTTCACAATGACCACGGAATGTTCACCGTAAAATGCCAGGTAGCAAAAATTGAATCAGATCATGGCATCGTCGGATACGTATACGGAAACCATAAAACCAGCATCCCCATCGCTGAGCAGGATGCCGAGCAGTTCGTCCCAAAATTCGGCCCGGGAAACGAGAAGCAAAATTGCAACACGGTCAAAGAATATCTTCCTAGTGGAGCCTATGATCTGCATGACCAGGTGCTCTAAACTAGCGGCATGACTACTCCAGATTCCGGCCCAGATTCTGCCCCTGCCGATGCTGCTTCCGCTGCCGCCGCTGGCCCCGCCGCGAATTTGTACCCAGTCAAGTTAATTGGTGGCGGCCCCGGCGCGTGGGATCTCATCACGCTACGCGGCCAAACCGCACTCCACGAGGCTGATGTCATCGTCGCAGACCACCTGGGCCCCACCCCGTTTCTGGATCGATTGTGCGATATTTCCAGCAAAAAGCTTGTCGACGCTTCCAAGCTGCCGTATAAAAAGCAGGTCGCCCAGGAAGAAATCAACCGCATTCTCGTCGAATACACCCAAGCCGGATACAAGGTGGTGCGGCTCAAAGGCGGCGATCCGTTTGTGTTCGGGCGCGGTTTTGAAGAAATCACGGCACTCGCAGAAGCTGGGATCGCCTGTGAAGTCATTCCCGGCGTAAGTTCCGCTTATGCTGTTCCGGGGTTGGCACACATACCTGTTACCCAGCGTGGCGTCGTGCATGCCGCCACCGTCGTCAGTGGGCACCTGCCACCGGGGCACGAAAAATCCCTGGTTGATTGGTCTGCACTGGCGCGCTCCGGTGCCACGCTGTCCATCATCATGGGGGTGCGCAACGCCGGTGCAATCGCGGACGCACTGATCGAAGCAGGCATGGCTGCTGCTACCCCCACCGCCGTCATTCAGGAAGGAAGCCTTGCCGACGAGCGGGTGTTCCGCTGCCAGCTCGAACGGCTCGGCGCAACCATTGCGGAAAATTCGGTGGAACCACCTGCGGTGATCGTCATCGGAGATGTAGCCGGGCTGGAACCTTCTGTTCAGTAGCGCCCGGATCAGCACCCGCTGGCTCACGAGTTACCGACTCAGCAGCCACCGGCTCTGTGCGCGATTCGGTGCTTTCCGCGGCTGCACGCTGCAGCGATTCCACCCGCATGCGTGTGCGGTAACGGCGCACCCCGTGCACCGTCAACGCGATACCCACCACCATGATCGCTAGCTGCACCGGCCACACCGTATCCAGTGGCAGCAGGTAGCGAATATTCAATGCGATAATCGCCGAACCCACCAGCCCACCTAGTGCCACCGGGTTAATGCGGGAAATCAGCCAGGCAGCGATGGGAGCGGCAATGCTTCCGCCAATCAGCAGAGCCACAACCGCGGCGGTATGCGACACGATTTCCTCCCACAGGCCCACCACAAAACCAGCAGATGCGCCCGCGGCCACCAGAAACTCCGAGGCAGAAACCGTGCCGACAATATATCGAGGCTGTTGCCGGCCGACGCCCAACAGCGTGGAGGTAGTCACCGGGCCCCAGCCGCCGCCACCGGTGGAATCCACCAGACCACCCACGGCACCCAAGAAACCTAAAAATGGTGTGGAATATTCCGCCTTTTTTGCCAGCTTGCGTTTCGTGCGCCCTTGGCTAAATCGCCACACCAGGTTTGCCCCGATGGCCACCAGCACAGCTGCGGTAATCGGTTGTGCCTTATCCAGTGGCAGATTGGATAAAAACATTGCGCCGACAAACCCGGCGAGTGCCCCGGGAAATCCCAGCCGCGCCACCACGGACCAATCCACGTTGCCAAAGCGCCAGTGGCTAAAACCCGAAACCGCGGTGGTTCCCAGTTCTGCCACGTGCACCACGGCCGAAGCTTGTGCAGCACCCAACCCAGCGAGGCCTAGGAGGATCGTTGTTGAGGTCACCCCGAAGCCCATGCCGATGCCGCCGTCGACAAGCTGCGCGGCGAAACCAGCCAGGGCGATAAAAATTAAACCTCTCATGATTTTCCTCAAATCTGCGCGGCTACTACCTCTGCGAGTGCCGTGCCTAGTGGTTGGGAATAGGTGATTCTGCGTTCTTGTTCTGCGGATTCTCCTGCTTGCGAAGCACCGGCTGGTGCTGCACCGTCTTGTGCTCCACTTGCTTGCGCTGCATTTATTTCTTCGGCCTGGCGATACATTCGATCCAGCAACAAGCCGTGGCTGACAAACAGCGGCACCAGGTGCATTCGCTCGTGGTCCTGGGCCAGCTCTGCCAACCGGTTCGGGCCGGTGGCAAATACCACGCTGATGCCATCGGCACTGCTCTGTTCGGCATCGGACTGATTTACGCCGGACTGAATTACGCCGGATTGATGAGCACCGGCCTGGTTCACGCCGGCACGCCTTGCAGCAACACGCCTGGCGAGCTTGTCGACGCTCGCATTGGCCGCATGGTCAGAAGATCCCACCGACACCAACACCACGTGCGCCCCAGCCGGAGCGTCGCGGGCAATCACCCGGGACAACAATTCCTCCATGGCCAGGCCGGTGCCCAGCCCGTCGGCAAGCTCCACGTCCGCCCCGGCGCGCTGTGCCTGCTGGCGCACCGCAGCGAGTTGTTCCGGAACATCAACTTTTTGGTGAAAACCACGCGTAAACAGCAACGGGACGATCACCATATGCTTGTGCCCATCAGCAATCGCCTCGGCCACGGCGGTGCGCAGATCAGGTTCGTTGAATTCCAGGTGGCTGCTGTAGCCTTCCACCCCAGCGCTGTTCGCGGCTGCTGCGCTGAGCTCATCGATCAAACCAACAGCCTGCGGGTGGCGTGAGCCGTGCGAAAGAGTAATCAGCGCAGTCATTATCAGCTCTCCCCCGTTACTTCTGCCCGATTAATCCCGCAGCCAGCGAGTTGCCATCGTGCGGGTCTGCCAGCACGAATGCGCCCCATTTGCCACGGGCTGCGTAATCATCCACTGCGATCTCCACGGCGGTTTCTAATTCCACGGTGGCGATCTCGTTGAGCGCTAGCTGGGCTTGTGCTGGCTGTGGCTCGTCCTGCGCTGACCGGTCCTGGCGAGTCTCGATGCTGGCCACGCGCGCCTTATACTTGCCGCTGTCATACAGCAGGTGCAGTTTTTGCCCCGCACGCACGCCTTTATCGGACAAGCCCACCAGCGTGGCAGTAAATTTCCGTGTACTGCGTGGGCTGCTACCAGCGGAAATAAAATCACCGCGGACCAAATCAATCTCATCAGCCAACCGCAGCACCACGGAATCACCAGAGTGCGCCTCCTGCAGCTGCCTATCAGCAGTATCAATGCCAACAACGCTGCTGGTACGCCCGCCACTGACGGTGACGGCATCACCCACGGCAACCGAACCGGTGGTGACCCGCCCGGCGTACCCGCGGTAATCAGTCTGCGGCTCGCGGATGACGTATTGGATGGGGAAACGGAAATCCAGCCCGGCAGCGATATCGCTTTCCGCCGGTTGAATGGTATCGAGCAGTTCCACGATCGGCTGGCCGTCGTACCACGGTGTGTGCGCAGATCTTTCCACCACATTGTCACCTGCCAATGCGGAGATCGGCACCACGCGAGTATGGCGTGGCGCCAACGCACCAAGCTCAGCTAAGGCGTCGGCAAGCTGGGCTTGGATATCCTCATACACGGCTTGGTCATAGCCAACCAGATCGATCTTATTCACCGCGATGATCACGTCCTGGATTCCCAACAGCGCCGCAATATGCAGGTGACGCTTGGTTTGTTCCACCACCCCATAGCGGGCATCAATGAGCAGGATGACGACTTCCGCCGTGGACATGCCCGTGATCGTATTTCGGGTGTACTGCACGTGCCCCGGAGTATCTGCGAGGATGAAGCTGCGCTGGTCAGTGGCGAAATATCGGTAGGCGACGTCGATCGTGATGCCTTGTTCGCGTTCGGCGCGCAGGCCGTCGACAAGCAAGGAAAAATCCAGACCATCGAAGCCGCGTTTCGACGAACTCGCCGCCACGGCTTCTAACTGGTCGGATAACACCGATTTGGTGTCGTGCAGCAAACGCCCCACGAATGTGGATTTGCCATCGTCGACCGATCCGGCGGTGCAGATGCGCAACGCTCGACGATTGTTCAGGATGGTTGCGGTGCTAGTCATCAGAAGTAGCCTTCCTTCTTGCGGTCTTCCATGGCGGATTCGGAGATGCGATCATCAGCGCGAGTCGCGCCACGTTCTGTGAGTGGAGAAGCCGCGATTTCCGCCAACACCTCATCAATGGTTTCGGCTTCGGACAGCACCGCCCCGGTGCAGGACATATCGCCGACCGTGCGATAGCGCACCGTGCGGGTTACCGGGGTGGCCTGGTCTGCACCAGCTGCGCGTGCGGCTGAGCTGCCCGCACCCCAGGGGCCGGGAGTTAGCCACATGCCGTCGCGTTCAACAACCTCACGCTGGTGCGCGAAGTAAATGCTGGGAAGCTCCAGCCCGCGCGCGGCGATGTATTGCCAAACGTCAACTTCTGTCCAGTTCGAGATGGGAAACACGCGGATATTTTCTTCCGGCAATTTGCCACCGTTGTAGATATTCCACAGTTCCGGACGCTGCCGCCGTGGATCCCAACCACCGAAACTATCGCGCACAGAGAAGATGCGCTCTTTCGCTCGCGCGCGTTCCTCGTCGCGCCGCGCCCCGCCGAGCACCGCGTCGTAGCCGCGTTGTTCAATGGTTTCCACCAGCGGCACGGTCTGCAGCGGGTTCCGCGAGCCGTCGGCACGTTCCTGCAGATCACCGCGGTCGATCCAGTCTTGCAGCTTGGCGACGTGCAGGTCCACGCCGCATTTCTCGACGGTGCGGTCGCGAAATTCCAGCACCTCTGGGAAGTTGTGCCCGGTATCGATGTGGATCAGTTCCGCCGGTATGGCACCCGGAGCAAACGCCCGCCGGGCCAGTTCCAGCACCACGACGGAGTCTTTTCCACCGGAAAACAGCAGCCCGACCTTGTCGAATTGCCCCGCGACCTCGCGCAAGATGTGGATGGATTCGTTTTCGAGTTCGTGCAGGTGCGGCGATAACTCGGTGCCGGTTGTGTGGGTTGGCTGGCTGTTTTGGGGTGGTTGGTTGATGTGGGTGGGGTTGTTCACGCTTGTGCTCATGTGTGTAGTCCGCATTCTGTTTTGTTCAGTCCGGCCCAGCGCCCCGCGCGTGGGTCTTGGCCTTCCGCTACTGGCAAGGTGCAGGTCGCACACCCGATTGACGGGTATCCCTGCTTGGTCAACGGGTGCACGATCAGGTCGTGCTTGTCGACGTAGTCCTCAGTGTCTTGCAAACTCCACGTCACCAGCGGGCTGATTTTCAGCCGGCCCGTATCGTCGAGGCTTAGCGCGGGTGCTTGTGCGCGCGTGGGGCCGTCGTCACGCCGCAGCCCGGTGACCCAACCCGCGAATGGCGAGAGGTTGCGCGCGAGTGGTTCGACTTTGCGCATCCGGCAGCAGGCCGTCGGGTTCGAGGCATAGAGCCGCGGGCCGTAGACCTCGTCTTGCTGGCTGCGTTCCAGAGCGGGTTTGGCGGTAATAAACTGCTGGTCGTAGCGCTGCTGCACCTGCTTGGCGACGTCGAGGGTCTCGTCGAAGTGATAACCGGTGTCCAAGAACAACAGGCTGGCGCGTGGGGCATAGCGGCTGGCGAGTTCTGCCAACACGGTGTTTTCCATGGACATGGTCACCACGATGTCACCGGGCACGTGTTCGTCCGCCCAAGCCAGGATGTCTTCAGCACAGGCGTCATATAGCGCGTCGGCGTAGTCGGTTACGAGCTGCCGGTTGTGTGCCGCGATGTCGTCGGCAAGCGGCTCCGTCGTGGTGGAAGCACCTTCTGGGGACTGTTCCGGGTCGCGATAACTCTGCTCCGCGCCCGATGTTCCACGTGAAACATTGAGAAAATTCAGCGACTTGTGCAGGGAGTTCTGCAGCGCCTCGTTAGTGGACACCGCCGGTTCCGGCGCGGCCTCTTGCTCATCCTGGCCGTGGAACTGCACGGAAAACACCCGCAGGCATTCGCTGCAGCTCCAGGCGAACTCCGTTTCCTCGTCCGGGAATAGCCCCTCCCCCGCGCAATACGGGCAAAACAGCGGGTGGTTCCGGTTCGGGTTCGGTTTCCGGCGAAACTTCATGACAAAGCCTCCTCATCCGCACGGACAGTCCACTGCGCAAAAGACTCGCCCTCTTCGCGTTGCTGCTTGTAGTTCTCGACGACGCGCACGACATAATCGCCCAGCTCACTGGCCAGAACCTTGTGGCCTTTCAGCTTGCGGCCGAAGTTCTGCTCAATGCCCAACGCACCGCCGAGATGCACCTGGAAACCTTCCACACGGTTGCCCTCGTCGTCAGTCAGCGTCTGGCCCTTCAAACCAATATCCGAAACCTGCGAACGCGCACACGCATTCGGGCAGCCATTCAGGGAAATCGTCAGGCTGGAATCAATATCGCCAATGCGCTCTTCCAGATCGTCGACCAGCTCAATCGCGCGCGATTTGGTGGTTACGTGGGCAAGTTTGCAAAACTCCAACCCTGTGCAGGAGATGATGCCGCGGCGGAACTCCGAGGGTGTGGAATACAGGCCCGTGGCATCCAGGTCACGAGCTACCTCAGCAAGCTTTTCGCGCGGAATATCCAAAAACAGCAGTTCTTTCATCGGTGTGGTCCGGATACGCGTGATCCCGTGCTTTTCCGCGGCTTCTGCAATCGCAATCAGCTGTTCACCGGTCGCGTGGCCAACAGTCGGTTTCACACCTAGATAGAAGTTGCCGTCCTTTTGCGGGTGCGCGCCGATGTGATCACGGATGCCGGATTGCAACGGGGTCGGTTCGGCGTCGAGAAGCGGGGAATCCAGATACTCCGTTTCCAGCACCTCACGGAATTTCTCAATCCCCCACTTAGCGACGAGGAATTTCAACCGCGCCCGGTTGCGCAGGCGGCGGAAACCATAATCACGGAAGATGCGAACCACCCCAGCCCACACCTCCGGGACGCGCTCGATGGGAATCCACGCCCCCAGCGATTGCGACAGCATCGGGTTGGTGGAAAGCCCGCCGCCAACGAAGCAATCAAACCCAGGGCCGTATTCCGGATGGTTTTTCCCAATAAACGCCACGTCCTGGATCTCGTGGGTGACATCCTGGCGGGAGTTACCCGAAATGGCAGTTTTGAATTTCCGTGGCAGGTTGTGGAATTCCGCGCGCGGCAGATAGTTCTCTTTGATCTCTTCGATCGCCGGGCTAGCATCAATGATCTCGTCGGCCGCCACCCCAGCTGTGGGCGAGCCCAAGATCACGCGCGGCACGTCGCCGCAGCCCATCATCGTGGTCAGACCAACGGCATCCAACCTGCGCCAAATCTCTGGGACATCCTCGATGGGGATCCAGTGCAGCTGAATATTCTGCCGGTCGGTGAAATCCGCGGTAGACCGTGCGAAATCCCGGGAGATCTCACCGACGACGCGCAGGCGCTCCGGGGTGGCTTGACCGCCGTCGAAACGCACGCGCATCATGAAATATTTATCTTGCAGCTCGTGGTTTTCTAATTGACCGGTGTATTCGCCACCGAGATTCTGCTTGCGTTGGGTATAAATGCCGAGCCACTTGAAGCGTTTGCTGATGTCATCGGCAGGGATCGAATCAAAACCCTGCTTGGAGTAGGTGTCGATCACACGCTGCTTCACCTCGAAGGCTTCTTGTTCTTGCTTCACCTCCTCTTCTTTGTTCAGCGGGCTAGTGCCATCGATATTCCACTGCCCTTCTGGTTTGGGCTTCCGCTTTGGGCGTGCGGGTGCGTTTGTAGTCATAAGTTGCCTCACTAAACGGTTTCGGCGATGTGCAGGGGTTTTACTCGGGGTTAGTTGTAGATTTTGTTGTTCAACCGGAAAGTCACAATCCCGGCCGAACCAATGCGTTCACAGTAATTGAACCACTTAGTCTAACCCAATGAGACCGGTCGGTCTATTTAATTCATACAAGCAATCCTGCATGCGACCTGGAGTAATGTGGCCCACATCATTTGAATTTAATTCGCTAGCTAGCAAAATAGAGACAAATAGGTTCAAATAGATCTTGCTTGCTTAACGCGAACCGAATAAGCGCGTGATCACGCACGCGCAGAAGAACGCACTCGCACGAGAAACCAACAACTAACGACTAACAACCGAAAGGCACGATTAACGCGAATGACTACTTCCACTACGTCCGCAACTCCGTCCAAGCAGACTGACGCAGTGACCAGCAACCCCAACACCGAGGGCGATAAACCGCTCAAGATCGCCGTCGTCGGTGCTGGTCCAGCCGGTATTTACGCCTCCGATATCCTGATTAAAAAGACCGGCGGCAACGTCGATATTGACTTGCTCGACCGCATGCCCACCCCCTTCGGCTTGATCCGCTACGGCGTGGCTCCGGATCACCCGCGTATTAAAGGCATCATCAAATCGCTGCACCGCGTGCTCAGCAACGAGAAGATCCGGTTTATCGGCAACGTCGAGGTTGGCCACACCATCAGCGTCGAAGAACTCAAGGATCATTACGACGCCGTTATTTTCTCCACCGGCGCCGTCGACGACCGTGACCTGAACATCCCTGGCGCGGACCTGGAAGGTGTGTGGGGTGCTGGCGAATTCGTCGGCTTCTACGACGGTAACCCCCGCTTCGAGCGCAACTGGGACCTTTCCGCCGAGCAAGTCGCGGTCATCGGCGTCGGCAATGTGGGCCTGGATGTCTCCCGTATTTTGGCGAAGACGGGCGACGAGTTGAAGGTCACCGAAATTCCGGACAATGTCTACGAATCACTGGCGCAAAACCAGGCCCACACCGTGCGCGTGTTCGGACGTCGCGGCCCCGCCGAAGCTAAGTTCACCCCGCAGGAACTGAAAGAGCTCGACCACTCGGACACCATCAACGTCGTCGTCGACCCAGAAGATATTGATTACGACGAATCCGGCGAGGCGGCACGCCGCGCATCGAAGTCGCAAGATCAGGTGTGCCAAATTCTGGAACAGTACGCGATGCGCGATCCGAAGGAAGCACCGCACACGCTGCAGATTCATTTCTTTGAAAACCCGGTCGAGATCATCGGCAAGGATGGCAAGGTTGCAGCGCTGAAGACCGAGCGCACCGAGTTGACCGGCGACGGAAATGTGCAAGGCACCGGCGAATTCACCGAATGGCCGGTACAAGCTGTCTACCGCGCGGTTGGTTACCGGTCAGTGGGCATCGAGGGTGTGCCGTTTGATGAGCAGAAGCACGTCATCCCCAACGACGGCGGCCACGTGCTCACAGAACCGAATGGCGAAATTGTGCCAAGCCTGTATACCACCGGCTGGATTAAGCGCGGCCCGGTGGGCCTGATTGGTAACACGAAATCCGATGCCGCCGAGACTATCGGCATGCTGCTGGAGGATATTGCGGCCGGTAAGCTGTCCGCTGCCGACAACACCGACTTGGTGGAGTTGTTGGAATCCCGCGGCGTCGAAGTGACCAACTGGGAGGGTTTCCAGTTGCTGGATGCCCGCGAAGTAGCTTTGGGTGAGGCCGAAGGCCGCGAGCGCAAGAAGCTCGTAGAGTTTGAAGAAATGCTTGAAGCCTCCCGTACCCCGCAAAGCTAACGGCTAAGGGTTAAGTAGCAGGAGGGGATGCGGTCATTGCCCAGGAGAATGCTGACTTTCAACCCTCGCGGGACGAAGACTAATGCGTGGGAAGTGGAAGGGGTATATCCGTATTTCGACGGCGACGAACTCGTCGTCTCGTCGATTGATCGCCTCATCTGATCGCTAACGGATCTTCGCGGTATTGTTGGTGAACTCTCCAGCAAAAGTGTGACCGTTATTTTTGTGCATGAGAATCTCACGTTGCCGAAAAACGCCGGCAAATACGAAAACCGCGAACCCTCCCTTAGCCCAAACCAAGTAGTGGAGATTAGCCGACGTGTGCTGGCGGGAAAGTCGAGACCACAGACATACTAACCGTGGTCGGTTTCAATAAGATGGGTGACGGCAAACCTTATAAAGTTGTAACCACCCACGGCCTTGGCTACCAAGGCCGTTGCTCGCAATGGATCATCAATTCACCGCAGATTAAATAGAAAATGTACAAAACGATGCCTCGATCGTGGGTCACGGGACTCGCTGGTAAAGACATTTCCGGGAAAGATATGTCCAACTATGACCTGACGGACATCAATCTCGAAGGAAGCATATGCAAAGGATGCTCGTTCCGAGGTTCTATGGTGGCGTGGGCTAACTTGAAATCGGCGGATTTTACCGATGCAGATTTTACGCACGCAATTCTTAGCGAGTCGGACCTTCGTGGAGCGACATTAACGCACGCTGATCTTACTAACGCATATCTGGTGCCTGTTACCGCCGATCCAAGGCAATTCTCTGAATGTACAGGTTTGGATGCAAGTAATGCGATCTTTTATACCCCCTGATTGTGCCTACAAGGATTCCGTTCAAGCCCTACCGTATATAGAGCGTTGAAAACGCCTAGTGAAGTGCCCCAGGTTTTGCTCCGTTTAAGTAGATGGGAAAATGCTTCAAGCATACCCACAAAATTGATCAACATGCGAAGGACCGAGTTATCCAATTAGTAGAAGATCAAATCCTGACAGAAACCATGTCGACGTAGGCGTCGAGTCAGGCAGTAGCCCCAAAGCCATGGTTTCATGGCGCATTGCCCGCCGATGGGTTCAACAGACCCTTCAAGCCCCCACCCGTCTAAAATTGGCCATTCCAGTTTTCAGGGGCTAAGCTCAGGCTTCTTCCCCGGTACCGCTTCACTGCAAGCGCTGGGGTTGCCCGCAAATCGTGGACACATAGTAGAGCTACCTAGTGGTTAGGCAGCTATTTCTTTTCTGCTGGTGGTTAAACCAATATGGTTCTCGAAATCGACGGGACTGACCATCCCCAGTGAGGAATGCCGACGCCGACGGTTATAGACCACCTCAATCCAGTAGGCAACGGCCTTGCGTGCGGCATCACGGGTGGGCCAGCGCTTCCGGTCGTAGAACTCGGTCTTAAGCGTCGACCAGAACGACTCGGCCATCGCATTATCGAAACACACCCCGGTACGCCCCACGGACTGAGCAATGCCCAGGTTACGGCATACTTCCCAAAGCTTCTCGCTGGTGAATTGAGTTCCGCGGTCAGCGTCAAACACCAGACCATCAGCAACGTCACCGCGCAGTGTATACGCCATCCGCAAAGCTCGTTCGACCAGGGAAGTATCTTGCACGCTATCCATAGCCCAGCCCAGTACCCTGCGGGAATGGCCATCGCGGACCACGCACAAATACAACCAGCCCTCGTTGGTGCGCAGGTAGGTAATATCTGACATCCACACCCTGTTGAGCTCACCGGTATCAAACATGCGCTTGACCAGGTCATCAAGACTCGACTTCCGCTTAGATTGAATCGTTGTCACCGGGACAAAGGCACGTGGTGAAATTCCTTCAATGCCCATCATGCGCATCCGCTTGGCCACAGTCTTACGGTTAAGCGAAATACGGTAGCGCTCGGTAAGTTCTGCGGTGATCCGTGGGGCACCATAAACCTCGTCGGAATCCGACCAAATCTGATGAATCTTGCGGTCAACATCATCGTAAAAAGCTGTACGATAATCTTCACCGGATAGCCGCTTCTGCTGCGTATGAGCCCATGTGTAGTATCCAGACCGAGACACTTTTAATAGCCGTGCCATACGTTTGATACTGTAGTTAGCCTTCTCCTGCTGCATTAATTCGAACTTTTCTGATCGCGTTGCCTTAAAGCGAAGAAGGCTGTCGGGTTTGACAAAAACTCATTATCCATCTTGGCTTGTGCCAGCTCACGACGCAGACGAGCGTTCTCAGCACGAAGATCCGCCTCGCTTAATCCATCAGAGGATCCTCGGCGTTGACGCTGATTTTTGACCCACCGGCCTAAAAGACCTGGTGCGACGCCAATCTCCTTGAGCTACATGAGCAATTGGGCGCTGCGATTCGATTACCAGGCTCAAAGCTTCACGTCGATACTCAGGTGTGTATTTCTGGCGTTGTTGACTCACAATGAACATCCTCTCCTACGGACACAAAATCCGCACTAATCGGGTGTCCACCAAACGAGGGTAACCTCAGGATCGTCGTCTTTTACGCCTGAACGCAATCGTGGTCGCTGCAAGATCAGTTCCGTCTTCCCGCGACGGTACTGATCCGGTGCCGTCCCGCTTGACCGCGAGGTTGATGTAACCAACCGGGCGGCCTCAAGTCTCTTGTTTGGCGACATATCCCAGTTGGGCGAGAGAGTTGAAGCCGTTGGCGTCTTGTCCATTTGCGCGGTGGGGCGTTGATCAGGCGACTGCGGTGCTAACGAGCCACCGCTCAGCGCTTCTATGCGTTGTACTCGAACCGAATCTATCACGGGCATGATATATCGCACGAGCGTGACACACTTTACCCCCTCGCCCCAAGTCATCGCCACCCTGTCCCGTGGCCACGACCTTGAGTGGGGTATCAGCTAGGACGACACTCCAGCTCAACGCCACTACTAATGCCTGGGTTCCATCATTTATCACAACCGTGATACCTTGGTCGCCCATGAGCTACCTCGAAGCACAGTCGGTGAGTTACACGCTGGCCGACGGCCGACCCCTGCTCCGCGACGTCTCGTTCCGTGTCGGCCCTCGGGAGAGGGTGGCGGTGATCGGAGCGAATGGAGCAGGCAAAACAACACTGTTACGCATCATCACAGGCGAGATCACTCCCGAGGCGGGGGTAGTCTCGCGCAATGGCTCGATTGGAGTGATGCGCCAGTTCGTCGATTCCGGGACGGTCCAAGAATTGTTACTATCAGTGGCTCCTCCGCCCTTGCAGGAAGCCGCTGCAGAACTACGTCGCGCCGAACAAGCAGTTGCCACTGCAGACGATACTGACCGGCAGATGGAATACGCATCCGCTCTGGCCGCTTGGGGCGAGAAGGGTGGTTATGATCTCGAAGTTCTTTGGGATGCGTGCGCCACAGATTCTCTGGGCTTGCCATTCGAGAAGTGTCGGGACCGTCCGGTGACGACGTTATCGGGCGGTGAGCAGAAGCGCCTCATACTTAACGCGCTCCTTCGTGGTCCTGATGAGATTCTTCTTCTCGATGAACCAGACAACTTCCTCGACGTCCCCGGCAAACGCTGGCTTGAAAACCAGCTGGTCGAATGTAATAAGAGCGTGCTTTATATCAGCCATGACCGCGAACTTCTCGCAAACACCGCCACTAGTATCGTCACTCTTGAGCTGGGCAGCGCAGGTAACACCGCATGGGTTCACTCTGGCGGCTTCAGCGGGTATCAGAAGGCACGCACACAGCGGTTTGAAAGGCTGGACGAACTGCGGCGCCGATGGGATGACGAGCATGCAAAGTTACGTTCGCTTGTTCAGATGTATAAACAGAAGGCAGCCTATAACTCAGATATGACCTCCCGGTACAAGGCGGCGCAGACTAGGTTGGCCAGGTTCGAACAGGCTGGTCCGCCTGAGGCGCAACCACGGGAGCAAGAACTTGCGATACGTCTACATGGAGGCAGAACGGGCAAGAAGGCTGTGACGTGTGAGCAACTCGAACTCACCGGACTCGTCCGGCCCTTCGACTTCCAAGCTTGGTACGGTGACCGCATTGCCGTTCTCGGCGAGAACGGATCTGGAAAGTCGCACTTCCTTCGTCTGCTAGCAGCCGGCGGCGATGACCCCACCCCTGAACACGAACCTGTAGCCGAGATGCAGATTGATCCGGTGACGCACGACGGTACCGCACGTCTCGGCGCCCGAGTCCGTCCGGGTTGGTTCGCGCAAACACATGGACGCCCCGACCTTCGCGGCCGTAGTCTGCTCTCGATACTGCATCGCGGTGACGAGCACCGACGTGGAATGCCACGAGATGAGTCGTCCCGAGTGCTAGCTCGTTACGAGCTCGCCCGTTCCGCCGAGCAGAACTTCGATTCCCTGTCTGGGGGGCAACAAGCTCGCTTCCAGATCCTTTTACTCGAACTTGGCGGTGCGACAATGTTGCTTCTCGACGAGCCGACTGACAATCTCGACTTGGAGTCAGCGGAGGCTCTCCAACGAGCGCTCAGAGCCTACGAGGGGACAGTTCTTGCCGTGACCCACGACCGTTGGTTTGCCCGAGATTTCGATCGCTTCTTGGTATTCACCAAGGACGGACAGACGTACGAAACCGACCATCCTGTATGGGACGAATCTGTCAAAAGAAAATGAGGATGAAAACACATGCCTGCACGCATAGACGCAGAGGAACGTCGCCAGTATGTCATCGATGCTGCATTTCGGTTGATCGTAGCAGAGGGCCTTGAAGGACTTACCCTAAGAAAGGTGGCAGCTGAAGCGAACCTCAATATAGGGTCGGTACGGCACTTTTTTGATGGACAAGAAGACCTACTGACCGCTGCAGCTCACGAAGCCGGAAACCGGATGGGACAGCGACTCATGCACCATCCGGTCGAGCAGTTGAGGGGCCTCGACGGCGAAGAGGCACTAACTGCTTTGCAAGATCTTCTGGAACAAGTGCTTCCTGTCGATGAGGAGCGGAGGATGGAGGCGATCATAGTCCTTGAGCTCATACGTGCCTCAAGAACACAGACGGTATTTGCATCATCCGCTGCACAGATGGCGAGCGATCTCCATGACATTATTACTGCGGCACTAGCTTGCCTCGAAGTGCCCAACCCAAGCGCCGCAGCCCGGCAAGTCTCGGCCATTGTTGGTGGCCTGACACTTGACACCGTCACACCTCATGGGGCCCTCACCGTATATCAATTGCGTTCGACGCTACGAGATGCGTTACGCAATCTTCTTAATACAGAAAGGTAGCCTGATGCCTGCATGGCTCTTCGCCCTGCTCGCCGCAGGATTCGTACTATATACGGATGACTATGTCATCGCCGGAATTCTACCTGAACTCGCCGCTGATCTGGGAGTGAGTGAATCCCATGCGGGACAGCTCATTACCGCATTTTCGCTGACCGTAGCTATAGTGGCGCCTTTGGCTGCAGTTGTCCTGGCAAAAATTCCACGACGCCAATTATTTACCGTCGGTCTATGCTTGTTCATTCTCGCAAATGGTCTGGCTGTAATTGTGCCGTCATACCCCCTCCTTCTGGTGTTGAGGGTGGTAGCCGCTGTGGCTGCAGCTGGGATGACTCCTGCCGTGTTCGCCTTCGCCGCGGAACGGGCTCCTGCGGGTAAGACCGGCCGCTACATCGCTATTGTATCCCTGGGGGTGACCGGTTCTATTGCTGCCGGTGTCCCGATCGGGACGTGGATCGGCGGACATCTTGGATGGCGTGCATCCTTTGCCACCATGGCCGTGGCAGGGTTGATAGTCCTTCTTGCACTCTTGTCTACGCTACCGCGTGAAGATGGCGAACGGGAGGTGCCACTCCTCCAGGATCAGCTCCGGACGCTAAGTGCCGGACCGATCTCGTTCGGCTTGCTTGCGAACTGCGCACTGATGACTGGCTCCATGATGATGCTGACCTACCTTGCCCCCTACCTCGATTCCACGAGCTCAGCTGGAGTTGATGAACGGGCATTGGCATTTAGCCTGTCGGGTATAGCTGGCATCCTCGGGATTTGGTTAGGTGGAATCGCAACTGACAGATGGGGCGCTGACCGGACCTTGAGCGTCGGAATCGGCGGCATTATCGTCACAATGGTCATCTTGTGGCTTCTATGGATGGCGAGGCCGGCCCCGATTCCCGTGGTTATCTGCGTTGTGACATTTTGGGGCGGCTTGGCGTTCTGGAATTCTCCAGCCATCCAAGCTCGCTTGTACATGTTGGCCGGGCCAGTAGCACCCCAGGCTCTAGCACTGAACACGTCGGGAACCTATCTCGGTGTATCAATCGGGGCTGCTGTTGGAGGTATTGCGCTTACAATTGGCGGCGCCGGAGCTTTGCCTTTGACGGCAGCGAGCTTTGGGCTGATTGCATTGATCTTGATAGCGATGGCACGTTACCTGGCGGTCACCGTGACAGGGCATCCACAAGACATCCCAAAGTCCTGCCAACAGCCCGACGGCTGGGCCAGTTAACTGGTGTGGAAAGACAAGCATTCTCCTAAAAATAAGACGTGTTTCCACGACCCCTAGAATCTGGCGTTTCTGTGAGTTTTTACAGTGGTAGGGCTTGCACCGCCATCACAAGGTTTGGGTCAATGGATAGCTAAAGCAATTAAGGCTCTATAAGATACCTAGTATGGACACACAGGTAAAGCGCGGGAATTATTTTCTGGCAGCAGTTCTCGCTGGGGATGCAGCTATGTCAATCAAACCTCCTAAGTTCATTCGGGATTGCCTGAATGGGGTGAATTTTCCGCAAAATTGGTGGTGGTCACTGATCGTCATCAAGTCGTTGGCCGCTCTTGGGCTTGTGCGCGGCACCGCGCAAAACAGTCCGCAACTGACAACTGCCGCATCCACCGGCGTCGTGGCTTATTTCGCCTGTGCAATCTTCGCGCATGTGAAGGCAAAGTTTTTAGGCAAAGAATTCTGGCTCAACTGTTTAGGAATGACAGCACTCAGCACAACAGTGCTGGTGCAAAACCGCAAGCAGCATCGCTAGGCCATCTGCGGTCGCACCGCACCCCACACCCCGCGGTGTAAGATCAAGCGCATGAAGCCAACCGTCGGAAAGATTGTCGCTGCTTCGATTCTTAGCGCCGGGGTGCTTGGCGGTGGTGCAGCACTAGGCATCGCCACCACCTATGACTCCCCGGAACGTGCACACTACAAGATCGACTCGCCGACGCACAGCAATATCTCCCTGCGCATTCATAACCCCGACGGTGTACTCACAGCCGAAGACGAGAGAATCCTCGAACGTGATGCCGCACGCCTCGAAGTACCGGGCGTCGTCAAGCAGCTGCACTATATTGTTTTCGCAGATAACGACGACAACGTCAACGACACCGTGGAAAACTACCTGCGCGATCACCACCCGGAGCTCATCGGCGACGATAGTTTTACCGACGGCACACTGTTTGTTGGCGTGGGGCTTAATCCCCGGCAAGCTTTCATCTTCGCTGGTGATGACGTCGCAGAATTACTCGAACTGCGCGACAGCAGCCACCTGAGCGAATCACTGGATGCGATCAAACCCGGTGTCAAAGACGGCAATATCCCCGGCGGCCTGTTCCACGGCGCATCCGTAGCAACCGACCTCGCTGCCCTCGAGCAAGCGCGCTTCGATAGCGCGGAATCCAACCGTACCTCCGCCATCGTTATGGGAGGTCTCGGCGCCGCAACCCTCGGTGGTGGTTTTGCAGCCACAACCGGAGGGTATCGGCGTAGCCGGGCAAAGAAAATCGCCCAAGCGCGGGAAGACTTCGACTATATTTCCGTTGAATTCGGCACACTCGCACAGCGTTTAGACGCCATCGATATCCGCGCGCATTCACTGACCTCCGCTTTTGCGGATCAGCAGCTGCGTGACCAGTGGCGCAAGGTGCGGGACCGTTTTCTGCACATGCATGACGACGTCTCCAAGTTCAGCGAACTCAGCCCGCGCAGCGACGACAAGACTTTCCTGCAGTACGCGGGCCAGCTCAGTGACGCGGCCTCGACCGCGAAGAAAATGCACCATGCCGAAGACAACATCGACACGATCTTTGCTTTGGAAAATGGTGATGAACTCACCCGGCGCACCGAGGCGCAGTCATTGCGTGACGACGTCGTCGAGGCGAAAAAGAAGGTGCGGAATGTTGATTCCGGTCTTTACCAGGAATTGGCTGCGATCCAGCAGCGAACCGAAACTCTAGCCCAAGAACCTAGTTCCGAGGATTTCCTGGACAATTTTATTATCGTGCTGCGTGATTATCAGGCGGCGCTAACAGAGCTACGCAGGCAGAAGTTTAGCGATATTGACGAATCGAAAGCGGATGCACCGCAAGCCCCGGGATTGACTTCGTCCGATTACCGGCCGGGTTATGGATGGAATAACTTCGTGCCTTATTGGGCGCTGAGCAGCTGGCATGCTTCCACCGTCGAGGCGCAATCCAGCAGCTCGAACAGCGGGAGCACGAATATGAATACGTCGTTTAGTTCTGGGTTCTCTGGCGCGGGTGGCTCATCGGGGTTTTAGCGCTAGCGCTTCAGGGTTTTAACCCTAGCGCTGTGAGCGGTGCGCTTCGCATGGGTTCTCTTGGCTAGTGTTCTGTGCGTCATCGTGGTCACCGTGCTCGAAGCCGTTCTGATCGTCGCTGTGCAGATCGTCGCTGTTATCTTCGTGGCCGCCATCCTGGTGTTGCCCAGAAGCAGCGCCACTGTCAATCTCCCCAGCTTCCCTAGTCCCAAGCTTGTCTTCCCGGGTCTCACGCAGCTCCCCGATCAACTCGGAGAAAAAATCCCGCACAACGGACCACTGCACGGTGGTGTTTTCCAAATGCTCCGGCAAACGTTCAATCTCTAGGCTTAGCTCTTTGCGACGTCGCTGCTCCGCCAGCTCACTACGCAGCTCGCTTAACGATGCTTCGGCCTCACGCAGAATCTTTTCCAGCTGTTCTTCTACGGACTTGCCGCGCAGATTGTCAGCCCCTGTGTCGCGGTGCGGATCCATCATCGTTATTACTTCCTTATCTCATATCACCGGCGAGCATGTTCTACACCGGGATGAGTGGTGATTCCTAGAATACAGTGGTGAGCAGGATCAAAACGCCCGGCAGCACCAGGAACATACCCAGCACCCATGCTGCGATATACAGCTTGTTACGCGCACCGATACTCGCGATGCCCTGAGCCAAATTCAGCGGCACCTCACGCACACCTGGAATGCCGTAGATCACCAGAGCAGCGAAAACGTTGAACATCAGGTGAATCAACGCGCCCTGCAAAGCAACCTGGCCTTCCAAACCAGTGAATGCGAATGCGGCAATCAGCGCGGTGATCGTGGTACCAATATTCGCACCGATGGTGAATGGGTAGACCTGACGGATTGACAAGGTGTTAGAACCAGCCAGGGGAACCACCAGAGCGGTTGTCGTGGAAGAAGACTGCACCAGCATGGTGATGACCATGCCAGCACCAATGCCGGAGATCGGGCCTCGGCCCAAGGACTTGTGCAGAATGTCTTTGGCCTTACCAACCATCACGACCTTCAGCAGCGCACCGATGAAGTTGACGACGCCGAGGATCAGCACAATACCAATCAGAATTTGTGCGACACCAGCGATGGTCTCTGGCAACCAGCTTGTCGACGCAACCAACAGGTCTTTGCCCGGCTCAGTGATGAAGCCAATGAAAGTACCCAAACCTTCCATGCCGGTAGCCAGGAAACCAGCTTGCTCGGATTCCGCGTTCATGCCGGAAACCAAAAAGCCGGTGACCTTTTCCAGCAGACCGAACATCAGCTCCAACGGCAGGAAGATCAACACCGCCAGCAGGTTAAACATGTCATGCACGGACGCTGCGGCGAAACCACGACGGAAGGATTCTTTGTCGCGCACCATGCCCAACGAGACCAGCGTCGAGGTCAGCGTGGTGCCAACGTTTGCGCCCATCAACATCGGAATGGCGATCTGCACCGGCAAACCACCAGCCATCATGCCGACGACAATCGAGGTGGTCGTCGACGAAGACTGAATCAACGCAGTGGCTAGGATGCCGACCATGAGAGCGATCAGTGGGTTCTGCGCGAAAGCGAACAATTCCTCTGCATGATCGCCGGTGGCAGCCTTAAAGCCGTCACCGATCACGCCAACGGCGGTGATCAACAACCACACGCTGACGGCGACAGCAACCCAGTTCACCCACTGCTTATCAGTGTTGATGCCGAGGCGGTTCAGTGGATTACGCGGAGCCTTTTGCTTTTCCTGCACGCCCTGTTCCAGCTGTTGTTGAGCGTCGTCAAGGGTACGGTCGGATGCGGTCTGATCCGGGAGCGTTTGCCCTGAGGAAGTGTGTGACTTCATTCGTTTCCTGACACCTTGCTTCGCACTTGCAACCCGCACCCGCTAGGAAACTAGTACGTGCGTGCTGCCACTGATTGGTCTGTTTCAAACTCACTCGGAGCTTTATAGCAAGCAATGTATAGCGCGTGCGGAAATACGAGGTTCACACAAGGTTACAAGCAAGCAAACTTTTTAGATTGTGAGCAAACTAACGAGATCAACGACGCCCTGCTTTTTCGTCGGCAGCAATGATGCGCTCGAGGTATTCCTGCACGGTCGGTGCCTCAATCCACGCTGGCGTCGGGTTCCAGAACGGAGACACAGTCTGACCTGCGATAAAGAACGTGCCAAAGCCATCGTCAGTAGCACCGACAAACGCAATCTCATCAGCAGATTCCGCCACCACAGAGTATCCAGCGAAGGCAGCAGCCTGCGCACCCTTCAACTCTTCGGCAGAATCATTCCGTTCCATGAACGCCTCGGCTGCCTCGGGGGTGGAAAGTTGTTCATCTGGAGTAAACATTCCGTTACGAAATACGATGCCACGCGTCATGCCCCCATTGACATCCTTGAGCGGCTTATCGATGTTCAGCAAACACCGCAGTCCATCCTCGCCCGGCGCGACTATTTCAGATAGCTCACACAACGAGCCGTCCGGCAGCGCAATACGGTAGAAGCCGTCTGTGATGGTCGGTTCGATGGTCTCACCGTCGCCGAGGTCAGCCGCCGGGGTTGGTTCCTTGCTGGAACTCGACTTGCTGGAGCTGGATTCGCTTGCCGACGCCGAATTGCTGGACGTATCCGACGCTGCAGAATCCGACACTGCAGAATCCGACGCTGTAGCCGAGCCGGTTTCCGATCCCGCGCCAGCAGACTCACTGGCTGCGTTGGAACTGGCTGCGGCATCGGCGGTGCTATCCGCAGCGCTATCCGCAGCACTGTCGGCAGCACTGTCAGCAGGCTGCGGATCAGGACGATTTTCTGGATTAGAACAGCCCGCCACGCCTAAAGCAATGACAGCGCTGATGCCAAGCGTGCGGGCGAGTTTCCGTGCATAAGGTTTCATGCACCTAGTCTAGCCTGTTTGCCGAGTCACAATACCGGTTACTTCACCACCAGGTTGATCATGCGGCCAGGCACCACGATCTTCTTCACCACGGACTTCTCACCGATCGCCGCCACCACCTTCTCGTCGGCAAGCGCGGCGGCCACGGCATCATCCTGGGAGACATCGGCAGCGACCTGCACCCGCGATTTCACCTTGCCGTTGACCTGCACCGGCAGCTCGATTTCATCATCAACCAGGTACTTCTCGTCGAAGCTCGGGAACGGCACAAAGGTGATCGTGCCCTCGTGACCCAGGCGCGTCCACAACTCCTCGGCGATGTGCGGCGCCACCGGAGCGACCATCACAGCGATCGGCTCCACGGCAGCGCGCGGAGCACCGTCCGGGTAGTTCTTCGTCAAGTAGTTCACGTATTCGATGAGCTTGGCGACGACGGTGTTCACGCGCAAGTTCTCGTAGTCGTCACGCACACCAGCGATAGTGCGGTGCAGCTGCTGCAGATCCTTCTTGCCCAGCTCCGCATCCACGACGGCCACCTCGCCGGTGTTTTCGTTGACCACCAGGCGCCACAGGCGCTGCAAGAAACGCTGCGCACCAACGACGTCCTTAGTGGCCCACGGACGCGAATCCGCCAGCGGCCCCATCGACATCTCATAAACACGCAGGGTATCTGCACCAAAGTTTTCGGCAATATCGTCGGGCGCGACCGCGTTCTTCAGCGATTTACCCATCTTGCCGTATTCCCGGTTCACCTTTTCGCCGTGGTAGAAGAACTCGCCGTCACGCTCTTCGACTTCTTCGGCAGGCACATAAACGCCACGGGAATCGGTGTAGGCATAGGCCTGGATATAGCCCTGGTTGTACAAGCGACGGTACGGCTCTTTCGAGATCACATGCCCGAGGTCATACAGCACTTTGTGCCAGAAACGCGCATACAACAGGTGCAGCACGGCATGCTCCACGCCGCCGACGTACAGGTCCACTCCGCCCGGATCGTTCGGGCCATGAAACTCTGGGCGTGGCCCGGTCCAGTAGCGCTCGTTGTCGATATCGCAGAAAGCGTCACTGTTCGTCGGATCGATATAGCGCATCTGGTACCAGGACGAACCTGCCCACTGCGGCATGACGTTGGCATCGCGGTAGTAGGTCTTGGTGCCTTCGCCCAAGTCCATCTCCACTTCAATCCACTCGCGTGCCTTCGCCAACGGCGGCTGTGGCTCGGTGTCGTGATCATCCGGATCGAAGGACACCGGCTGGTAGTCATCAACCTCCGGCAACTCCACCGGCAGGTGATCTTCCGGGATCGCGTGTGGCCGACCGGCCTCGTCGTAGACAATCGGGAATGGTTCGCCCCAATAACGCTGGCGGGCAAACAGCCAGTCGCGCAGCTTGTATTGGATCTTCTCGACGCCTAGCTCACGCGCAGCCAACCACTCGATCGTCGTCGCAATCGCCTCTGCCTTGGATTTGCCGGTCAGGTCCAGCCCATCGTCATTGGCGGAATTCACGTAAGTGCCTTCACCGGTGTGCGCGGCAGAAGAAACATCCCCGCCAGCGACAACCTCGGTGATGGGCAAGCCAAAGACCTGCGCGTATTCGTAATCGCGCTCGTCGTGCGCAGGAACAGCCATAATCGCGCCCGTACCGTAGCCGGTTAGTACGTAGTCCGCGGTAAAGACCGGCAGCTTCTTCCCGTTGACCGGGTTGGTGGCGTAGCTGCCTAAGAAAACGCCAGTCTTTTCCTTATTCTCTTGGCGCTCTAAATCCGACTTCGCGGCGATGTCACTGCGGTAGGCCTCAATCGCTTCCTTCGGATCCTCATGACCATAGGTCCAGCGTGCGTCGACGTCATCATCGTACGGAACCGGCGAGAGCAAAGCGTCGACAAGCGGGTGCTCCGGGGCCAACACAACGTATTCCGCACCAAAAAGCGTGTCCGGGCGCGTGGTAAACACCGTGATGTCGTGACCCTCGCAGCGGAAATCCACCTCCGCACCGCGCGAGCGCCCGATCCAGTTGCGCTGCATGGATTTCACTTTTTCCGGCCAATCCAGCAGTTCCAGATCATCCAACAGGCGGTCAGAATACGCGGTAATGCGCATCATCCACTGCTTTAAGTTCTTGCGGAACACCGGGAAGTTGCCGCGCTCGGAGCGGCCGTCGGCAGTAACCTCTTCGTTCGCCAACACCGTGCCCAGGCCAGGGCACCAGTTGACGGTGGAATCGCTCAGGTAGACCAGGCGGAATTCATCGACGGCCTTGGCCTTTTCTTCCTCGCTTAACGACGCGTACTCGCGGCCGTCCTTAGTGGCCAGCTCGCCGGATTCCAGCAGCGGATACAACTCGTCGATTGGGCGCGCTTTTTGCTGCTGTTCATCGAACCAGGAATTAAAAATCTGCAGGAAGATCCATTGCGTCCAGCGGTAAAACTCCGGGTCGGTGGTAGCGACCGAACGGCGTTTGTCGTGCCCCAAGCCCAAGGCACCCAACTGACGACGCATATTTTTGATATTCGCCACCGTCGTCGTGCGCGGGTGGGTGCCGGTTTGGATCGCATACTGCTCAGCCGGCAAACCAAAAGCGTCATAGCCCAAGGTGTGCAGCACGTTTTTGCCCAATAAGCGGTTGAACCGGGCGAACACATCCGTGGCGATATAGCCCAGCGGGTGCCCCACGTGCAAGCCCGCGCCCGACGGGTACGGGAACATATCTTGCACGAAGAGTTTGTCTTCAGGAAGGGCGGCGCCGTCTGCCGGGGCTAAATCACCAGTGGGGTTTGGCGCATTGAACGTGCCCGTCTCGTCCCAGTACTGCTGCCACCGCGACTCAATCTGGTTGGCAAGCTGCGGGGTATAACGGTGTTCCGGGCCAGTACTAGTTTTTTCAGTGTTTTCACGCGCTTCGCTCATGGTTTTATAGTCTAATAGGTTTACGGGATACGTCCCGTTTTCACAGAAGGGCTAGTACAACATGCGCATGACGATTGGCGATTTTCTTATCCGCCGCTTGCAAGAAATCGGCATCACTGAAGTGATTGGTGTGCCGGGTGATTTCAACTTGAACTGGCTGGAGCAAATTGAAGCTGCCGACGGCATCCGCTTTGTGGGCAGCACCAATGAGCTCAACGCCGCGTATGCTGCCGACGGCTATGCGCGCGCCCGCGGGGTCTCGTGCCTTTTGACCACCTACGGTGTTGGCGAGCTCTCCGCACTCAACGGCCTGGCCGGTGCCGCCTGCGAGCACATCCCGATGGTCTCGATCGCCGGCGCTCCCCCGCTGTTTGCCACGGAAAAACGCTGGTTGCTGCACCATACGCTTGCCGACGGCAACTTCGGCAACATGCTCGATTCGCTGCGCCCATTCACCGCGCTGGCCGAACGCATCAGCCCCATGAATGCGGTTACCGAAATTGATCGTGCGTTGCGGACCTGCCTGCGGGAAAAGCGACCGGTGCACCTGCAGCTGCCCTCCGATATCTCCCACCTGAGCATCACCGTGCCGGAGGAACCACTAGATACTTCGCTCGAACCGTCGGATCCGGTGCAACTCGAGGCAGTGTTGGACCGGCTGGTGCAGGAATTCGCGGCGGCGGAAAACCCGGTATTGCTCGTCGACCAGGACGCGCAGCGCCACGGATTCTTGGATTTGTTTGCCCAGCTCGTCGACAAGATTCAGCTGCCTTATGCGCAGATGGCTTCCAGCAAGGCACTGTTGAGCGAGCAGCACCCACTGTTTTTGGGCACCTATAACGGTAAGGCCTCGTGGCCGGGTGTGCGCGAGCGCGTGGAAGGCTCAGATTTCTTGCTCACCTGCACCCCGCGGTTCATTGAGGTGAACTCGGGTAGCTTCTCGCATGAGTTGCACGAAGAAAATATCGTGGATTTCGGTGACCAGCACGTCAATATTTACGGCGAGCACATCGTGGGCTTGGACACCACGGAGGTGCTGGCCGAGTTGCTGGAGCGGCTGCCTGCTGCCGACGGGGCTGGCGCGGCGAACTCGGACGATCAAACCAGCAGCGTGAACCCGGAGGCAGTACTGCCTGAGCCTTTTGAGGCCCGCGCCGGTGCCGAGCTGACGCAGGCGCGCTTGTGGCCGCAGGTCCGCGAGTTCATTCGCCCTGGTGACACGGTGATTGCGGAGGCCGGAACCTCCAATATTGGTCTGGGACCGCAGCGGATGCCGGAGAATGTGCGCTACATCAACAGTGCTATTTGGGGCTCGATTGGTTATACCCTGCCAGCTTTGCTGGGTAGCCAAATGGCGGATGCGGACACGCGCCACCTGTTGTTCATCGGAGATGGTTCTTTCCAGCTGACCGCCCAGGAATTGTCGACGATTCTGCGGGAGAGGCAAAAACCCATCATCGTGTTGTTGAACAACCGCGGCTACACCATCGAGCGCTACATTTTGGGCATGGACCGCGAGTACAACGACATCGCCGATTGGGCTTATCACAAGTTACCGGAGGTTTTTGTCCCCGGAACCGAGATGGTTTCCTATACCGCACGCACTGAAGACGAGCTTGCCGACGCCTTCGCCACTATTAATAACAGCAACAAGGGTGCGTTCCTGGAAATCCACCTGGCTCCAGAAGATGCCCCTGCTGGCCTGCAGGCCTTCGGCCCGATGACCGCGGAATTCGACTACGGTCCGCGCGGGCCGCGGAACTAGGGAGCCGCGGAACTAAGAGGTCAGGTTAGGGGCTGGGACAGTCTGCGATGAGCTAAATAATCCGTACTCTATTGTTCATCCTGTTGCCGACTGTCCCGGTGCTGACCAGTCTGCTGCTGGCCTTCAGTTTCGACATTGTCCGTTTCGACATCTTTCTTTTCGACATTGTCCTTTTCGGCTTTGTAGTTTTCCTCCCGGCGCGCCGCTTCTTTTTTGATCGTTTCTACCAGGGGCGCAAAATCGATGTTGGCGTCTTTATCTTTTTTGAAATCCCAGATTCCTATTGGTTCTTTGGCCATTGTGCCTGCTCCTCGTCTCGTCGTTGTTAACGAGAATACTCGTGCGAGCGTGCCTGACAACCACATTGCACTCAAGCATTGATCTGAGACGCTTCACGGAATTGCAGTTGTTGTTATTTATTGAAACAACTAACAACAACTCTAAACAACTAGCAACAACTATTCTGAGCTGTGAAAATAACCAACTTTGTCCGCCTTGACACCACGCAAGTTGTTTCCGAGTTGTTTGCTAGTTGTTTTAGAAGAAGAAAAGCCGGGCAGAAAACAACTTCCTGGGTTTTTGTCTATACTTAACCTCATGGATGCCACTGCTACCCAACTGCCGCACCACATCATCGAAAGCCTCGATGCAATTTGGGATGGCCAAACGGCGGACTCCCAAGAATCCTCAGTGCTGGAATTCAAAGAGGACCCAGCTTCAGTAGTTGCAGCGAAACCAGGAACTAAAAAAATTTCCGGCAACCCACGCGCAAACCTGATCGAAAAACTCACAGACGAAGCGATCTGCCTCGCCAATGGAGATGCAGCAACCGGCCACATCATCGTCGGTGTCAAAGACAAAACTCCAGGCAGTCAAGCTTTCATGGGTACGGATTTTGATCCGATAGACATTAAACAAAAAATCTTCAATAACACCGTCCCAAACCTGCGCGTCGACGCCTGGAGGATGGATTATCGTGGCGTTCAACTACTGGCCATCCACGTTCCAGGAGCTTTAACGCTGTATACGCGCAAACAAGGGCAGGCAACAAAGCGTGATGGTACCAATTGTCGCCCAATTCCTGAAGAAGAACGCCGCCTGATCCGTCGCATCCGAGAGGATGATGACTATTCCAATCGTATTTCTTCCTATCCGGTAGAAGATTTGTCTCATGAAGTCCTCACTGAATTGCGACGACTGTTACGCTCACACCGCCAACGTCGCGGCATCGACGCTGCCACCCCAACCGGTGCCCAGGCACTCTTGCGCGAGGTCGGTTTACTCAGCGATGATGGCAGCCTCAAACGTGCAGGTGAAATTCTGCTTACGCCTGCATCCACAACCCAAGTCACAATTCGCCACCTATGGCGAGCATTACCCGGAGCAGACCCAAAAGCCACAGAGTTTTCTACTCCATTACTTGAGGCACTGCCAGCGTTGCGTCGGCTCATTCTAGAACGAGCTGATCAAGAAATGGTCCGGGTGCAATTCGACAGCGGGCAAGAATCGGCGATCCCTCGTTTTCCTGCGCAGGCTATCGACGAAGCCATCACCAATGCCATCATCCATCGCGACTGGCGCACGGAGAAGCCGGTCGTCATCGACCAGTCGCCACGCATCTTGAAAGTGTGGTCACCCGGTCCATTGGTCCCTGGTGTCGACGAAAACCGTCTCCTCACAACACAATCCGTCCCCCGAAACGGACGGTTAATGGCGAGCATGCGTTCAATTGGGCTAGCCGAAGAATCATCTCGCGGTTTTGATCGTATGTGGTTGGCGATGCTGAACACTGGGCGCGAAGTTCCAGAAGTCATCACTTCGAACGAATTTGTCGAGATCATTTTCGCAGCCGGAACTCCCGACGTCGCATTCATCCAAGCAATTCACGAACTCACAGCGAGATTCGGCGATGAAATCATCCATAATCTAAACACAATGCTCGTGCTGTGGAAGCTCTGGCACGCACCGCTTATAACCCTCAAGCAAACTGCGCATAGCACCCAAACATCTCAGCTCGAAGCTCGTGAACTATTAAATGCACTCGAAGACTACGGCGTTGTTCAGCGCATAAACAATGCAGATGAATGGGTATTATCCGCGCAGGTGGCACAATTGTCCGGCAAGGATCTGCCCACCGCGGCTGCCAGCGTCCAAGAGCGCATTGAGGCGCAGCTCCAGGACGGCAACTCCGTTGCTGCAGCGGAATTAGCAGAACGTTTCGGCATATCGCGTGGTGAAATCACCAACGTGCTGCGCCATCTGCGCACATTGGGCCGAGCACACATCGATCCAGCTGGTCCACAACGCGGCTCGGGAACCCGCTGGATCGCAACAGCGCCAAACACTCCCCGCTAAGCGTTAATCGCTTGCGGGTAAGCCAACCCCTTCAGGCCTTCGGTGCCGAATTCCACACCATAACCGGAGGATTTAATACCACCGAACGGCACCCGCGGATCCACCGCACCATGCTTATTAATCCACACCGTGCCGACCTGCAAACGCGTTGCCACCTCGCGGGCTTTCTGCGCATCCGCCGACCACACCGACGCACCCAACCCCACGTCCAAGCTGTTGGCCCACCCGATGGCCTGCTCCAGCTCAGAATAACGAATCAGTGGTACCGCCGGGCCGAACTGCTCTTGAGCAACCAATGGGTTATCCGGATCAATATCAGCCACGATCGTTACCGGATAGAAAAACCCCGGCGCATCATAGTCTGGATCTCCACCAACGAGCACGCGCCCACCACCATCTTTTGCGGCTTTGACCAGGCCATCGACAATGTCGAACTGGGCTTTATTCTGCAACGGGCCTAGCACGTTGTTCTCATCCAGACCATTGCCCATCGGCATCCGCTTGGCCACAGCTACCAGTGCTTCTGCCACCTCATCATAGATCGCATCCGGAACGTAGATACGCTTAGCTGCAGCACAGGTCTGCCCAGTATTGATAAACGCACCCCAGAACAGATCTTCGGCAATCGCCTGCGGGTCGACGTCGTCAAGCACCACGGCGGCATCGTTACCGCCAAGCTCCAGGGTCAGGCGGGTGATGTTGTTGGCAGAAGCCTCGATGATTTTCTTGCCGGTTTCAGTCGAACCAGTAAACATGATCTTGTCGATGCCTGGGTGGGTTGTCAGTGCTGCACCAACCCCACCGGAACCAGTGACAATGTGCAGAACGTCCTTCGGCAACACAGTATTCGCAATGGCCACCAGCGCACTGACCGATAGCGGGGTGTAGCCCGATGGCTTGACGACGACGGTGTTTCCCATGCGCAGCGCCGGAGCGATCTGCCAGATGGTGATCATCATCGGCCAGTTCCATGGACCAATCGCACCGACGACACCGAGCGCGCGGTAGTGCACGGTAGCAGTGATGTCATCGTCGACGGCGGTGTAATCCGGTGACGCAAACGATGCGGTTGCGCGCAGCCACGCGGCACATGCGCCGACCTCAAAGCGGGCATTCGGACCGTTGAGTGGCTTGCCTTGTTCTTGCGAGAGCAGCTTGGCTAGTGGTTCTGCGGCTTCTTCGATGGCATCAGCGAATTTGTTCAGCAGTTCGCAGCGAGCGTGATCCCCCTGGGCTTCCCATTTCGGTTGCGCAGCACGGGCGGCGGCGACGGCATCGTTGAGGTCGTTTTCGTCCTGCAGCTGGTAGCTGCCAACGAGCTCGCCGGTGGCGGGATTGTGGATCTCGGTGCTGCCATGACTGTCGCTGTTGGTGGTGATGGCGTCCATAATGGCGTCGTAAGTGGTGAGGGTATTCGTCTCTGGCACGGGATGCTCCTTAGCCTCTGTTACAGGAGTTTCTATTGTGATCTGAGTGCAAGCATATACAATGTGCAACCCCGGTGATAGTGTTGCATATCACAACAGCTTTATGACAGTTAACTCCAAGGAGAACATGGGATGCGCAGATCTACCAAGATCATCAGCACAGTCTGGATCATCCTGCTCGCTGGAATCGTGACATCCTGCAGCAGCACCAGCGGTAATGCCAGCGATAATCACGACAAAGCCACCCTGCAAAACTGGGATTTCATCACGGTCGCCTCCGGCGGTACGTCCGGAAACTATTATCAAATCGGCTCCACCATGGAGACTATTCTTGGCGACGAGCTCGAAGTCGGCACCTCAGTACAGCCCAGCACCGGCTCGATTGAAAATATTGAGTTGCTACGCCAGCACCGCGCAGAAATCGCCTTCGTGATGGGTGATGCCGTCTACCAGGCGCAAAAAGGAATCGGCCCCTACGCAGGCAAGACCGATACCCCGGAACTGGCTGCCATCACCGCGATGTATCCCAACTGGCTACACCTGGTCACCTTGGAAGGCTCGGGTATTAAAACCGTCGACGACCTGCGGGGCAAGCGCGTCGGCGTGGGTTCACCGAATTCTGGTGTGGAAGCCAACGCGAAGATCCTGCTCAATGCCTTTGGCCTGACTTACGACGATTTCGACGTCGATTTCCTGTCCTATTCCGACTCCGCCGACCAACTACAAAACGGACAGATCGACGCCGCTTTCACTTCCTCCGGCATCCCAAACTCCGCGATCATGGATCTTTCTGCACAACAAGACGTGCGCATCGTGCCAATTGAAGGCAAGGGTTTGGAGAATCTGCTCGCGGACTATCCGATTATTAATACGGGCACAATCCCCGCAGGCACCTACGACAACACTAAAGAAGTGCCGGTCATCGCGATGATGAATCAACTGGTGGTGCGCAAAGACGCTGCGGAACACGACGTCTACCTGGCAACCAAAGCATTATTTGAAAATTTGGATGAGCTTCATGCCTCCGCGAAAGCTGCCCAACAGATCACGCTCGATAGCGTCGAAGACGGCCTAGTGCTAGACCTGCACCCCGGCACGCGACGCTATTTTGAGGAAGTAGGTGCACTGTAATGAATGCTGCAACAACTCCCACGTCACAGGCCACATCAGACTCCCAGGCCCACGCAACACAGCAGAACCAGCCGTCGGTAAGCACCCCTGATGTCGGCGAAAAGCTCGAGCAATTCGACCGCGAATCACGCACCCGCGAATTCACCTCGCCGGTAACGCACTGGATTTTCATCGCATTCGCGGTGTTGGTTTCGCTGTACCACATGTACATCGCCTATTTCGGCGCCCCGCCAGCGTTGTTGCACCGTTCGCTGCACGTTGGCGCGATTTTGATGCTGTGCTTCGCGTTGTACCCCGCGCACAAGAAGGCCTCGCGCGGATCCATCGCAATATACGATTACGTGCTGATCATCGCTTCGGCGGCAACGTTTGTGTATATCTGGCTGAATTATCAGGACATCCTGAACCGCATCGTCACCCCTAATACCGCGGACGTCGTCTTCGCTGCTGTGCTGGTGGTGCTGGTTATCGAGGCTTCCCGGCGCGTCACCGGCTGGGCCCTGCCCATTTTGTCGCTGGTGTTTCTGGCTTTTGCTCTGTTTGGCCAATACGGGCCGTTGCGCTTCCGGCACCGTGGCTACGAGCTCGACGACATCCTGGACTTTTTGTACCTGACCAACGAGGGAATCTTCTCCACTGCAGTAGCCGTCGCCGCTTCTTATATCTTCTTGTTCGTGCTGTTCGGAGCGGTACTGCAGAAATCTGGCCTGGGACAATTCTTCAACGACATCGCGTTGGCACTGGCGGGCCGTTCCCGTGGTGGCCCCGCGAAGGTCGCGGTCATTTCTTCCGGTTTTCTGGGTTCCATCAATGGTTCAGCCATCGCGAATGTGGTTACCACAGGTGCGTTCACCATCCCGTTGATGAAGAAAGTTGGTTTTAAACCATACTTCGCCGGTGGTGTGGAAGCCTCTGCTTCAGTGGGCGGGCAAATTCTGCCGCCGATCATGGGTGCATCAGCGTTCATCATGGCAGAAACCCTGGGCATGCAGTACACGGAGGTCGCCATCGCGGCGCTGATTCCTGCGGTGTTGTACTACATCGGTGTGATCATGCAGGTGCATTTCCGCGCGGTACGCGATGGTTTGAGCGGAATTTCCAGTGACAACCTACCTGCGGTAAAAGAGGTGTTGAAAGAGCGTGGCCACCTACTGGTTCCACTCGTCATCTTGATCTACATGCTGTTCTTTTCTGGGCAGACGATTTTATTTTCTGCACTGATTACCATCCTGGCTACCATCGTGATCGCCCAGCTGCGCGGAAATACACGCATGTCTGTCAAAGACATCATTTATGCGCTTGCCGACGGCGCCAAGACCTCCGTCGCGGTGTCGATCGCGTGTGCCTGTGTTGGCATTATCGTCGGCGTCGTCACGCTGACCGGGTTCGGCGTGAAGTTAGCGAATGCGATCGTGATCCTCGGTGAAGGCAGCTTGTTGTTGTCACTGGTCCTGACGATGATCGCCTGCATCATTTTGGGCATGGGTTTGCCGTCGATCCCGGCATATATCATCACCTCCACGATGGCCGCACCGGCATTAGCGGAGCTCGGCGTCGAGGCGCTGGTGGCACACCTGTTTGTGTTCTATTTTGGTTTGTTCGCGAATATCACCCCGCCGGTAGCTTTGGCGGGATTTGCCGCAGCTGGTTTGGCGGGCGATGATCCGATGAAAACCAGCGTGCAGGCGATGCGCCTGGCGATTGCTGGTTATTTCATTCCGTTCATGTTCGTCTACAACCCGGGTTTGTTGTTGCAGGATGTCACCTGGGCCAGCGGCGCGTTAGTCGTCGGCACCGCCATCGTTGGTGTGTGCATGCTCTCTGCTGCGGTGGAGGGTTTTGCGCGCACACGTTTGCCGCTGGTAGTGCGCGTGTTAGTTGGCGTCGGTGGTTTGGCGCTGTTGTTACCAGGGTTGGCAAGCGATGCAGTTGGCGCAGGGTTGTTGGTGCTTGGGCTTGCACAGCAATTCATTACCCAACGCGGTGAGAAAAAGCGGGATTCATCGCAGGTTTTGCCGAAAGAAGGCGCAGCCACCCCGAGTAGTTGACACATCATCTATTATGGTGTCATGAAGAAATTCGGATTCCTTAGCTTCGGCCATTACAAGTTCCCCGGCCAGCGTGGGCCTAACGCCCAGCAGACCCTCAAGCAGGGTCTGGAGCTTGCCGTGGAGGCAGATAAGATTGGCGTGAATGGCGCGTATTTCCGCGTGCACCATTTTGCCCCACAGGGGGCGGCGCCGATGCCGTTGCTTTCTGCGATTGCCGCGCGCACAAAGCACATTGAGGTCGGTACCGGCGTGATCGATATGCGCTACGAAAACCCTTTGTACTTGGCAGAAGAGGCCGCCGCACTGGATTTGCTTGCCGACGGCCGGGTCGCGTTGGGAGTTTCACGGGGATCACCGGAGCCTGCGCACCGCGGTTGGGAGGCTTTCGGCTACACCGGTTCCGACGATCCGCGCGGTGCAGATCTTGCCCGGGAGAAATTCGCGAAGTTTATGCAGGGTGTGCGTGGTGAGGCCGTCGTCAAGTCTGCACAGGACCCGTATCCACCGATTTACCAGCCAGGTACTCCACTACCGGTGATGCCGCATTCGCCTGGTTTGCAGCGCAATATCTGGTGGGGTGCTGGAACGAAGAAAACTGCCGAGTGGGCCGCTGAGCAGGGTGTGAACCTGATGAGTTCCACGTTGTTGACGGAAGCCACTGGTGAGGCTTTTGGTGATTTGCAGGCGGCGCAGTTGCAGGCTTTTCACGAGGCGTGGCGGCAGGCTGGGCATGATTGGACGCCGCGGACGTCGGTGAGCCGCAGTGTGTTCCCGATTGTCAGCGATCGGGATCGTACGTTGTTTGGCATGAGTGGCGGGAATGATCAGATCGGCATTATTGATGGTTATGAATCCACGTTTGGTCGCACTTATGCCGGCGAGCCGGAGCAATTGATCGAGCAGCTCAAAGACGACGCCGCCGTGATGGAGGCGGATACTTTGATGCTGACGATCCCGAACCAGCTGGGTGTGGATCTGAACCTGCGGCTTTTGCAGAATTTCGCCGAGCATGTGGCCCCTGCTTTGGGTTGGGAGCCGGCGAACCGTTAGTTCTGCGCTTCGTTTTATAGGGCGACGACCAGGCACTAGCTGGGCTTGGTGAGAGCGTCAGGGGGTTTGTGTGTGAGGCTCTGATCTAGATGGAAAATCCTTAAGCTCGCCAGCTTGATCGGCGAGCTGTCGAGTTCTGCTGATGACGCCAGCGAACTGGGCAAAGGCTTGTTGCAGGTATCGATTAACTCTGGTCTGCAGGCGCTCAACCAAGCGATTGTCAGTACCAAAAAACGGCAGGGCTTGTTCACCATTGGGACCATGGCTCGCGCTACGTCAGCATTGTCTACAACGAGCGGCTAGCCGAGTACAGGATCACTGCGTCTACCGGGATAGTCAGTGATTCCTATGACAATGCTGTGGCTAAAAACGTCAACGGATCCTACAACAGTGAGCTCATTGATAGCCGAAGGTGGGCAGACGTTGTTGAGGTAGAGATCACGACGTTTGAGTGGGTGAATTGGTGGAATGAATCAAGGCTCTATCAATGCCTTGGCTATCACACGCCAGCGGAGGTTGAATCAGAGTTTTGGAGCTGACAACCGGCCCAAGAAATAATGGAAAATAAGGCAAATGCCTAGGAACAAAACCCAGGGCACTTCAATCTGTCGGGTGGGCCGGTCGCGGCGCTGGCGAAGTTCTTCAATGTCGCACCTACCGACGTCGTGGTGGTCCACGATGAGCTCGATCTGGATCCGGCCGACTATGTGCTCCGTAACTTCAATGCCAAGGAGCGTGAGGAGCTCGCTTTCACTCTGCCCACCGCGGCGGAGGCAGTGGAGATAATCGCCAGCCACGGGCTGGAAATTGCTCAAAACCAGGTGCACGGGCGGTAGTAGCTAGCGGCAAGGCAGCAAAGAGCCCCCTTCTCTCCCAGCTTTCACGGGGATGAGGAAGAGGGCTATTTTCGCTTTCTAGGAAGCTTCAGCCTTACAGCTCGTCGGTGTTCGTGCTGCTCGGCGTTTTCGTCGGCGGTTTCGCTCTGCCCACCGAGCGCCTGGCGGTGGGATTCGGGAAGCTGCGACAGGGCGCCCGTGAGGGCATCGACCAGGTGATGAGGATCAGGCGCCCGGGGAGCTCCCCGTCCGGCACGCCCACGACTCGGCGTAGCGGCCGCCCTTCGCCAGCAATTCATCGTGCGTGCCCCGTTCTGCGACCGTCCCGTCCTCCGAAAGCACGACGATGAGGTCGGCATCGCGGACGGTGTGCAGGCGATGGGCGACGACGATCACGGTGCGATCGCCGCGCAACGCCTCCATCGTGCCGACGATCGCCCGCTCAGTGGCCGCATCCAGCGAGGACGTCGGCTCGTCGAGAAGCACCACCGGGGAATCCTTCAGAAGCGCCCGGGCGATGGCGATGCGCTGCCTCTCGCCTCCCGACAGCAGCGTCCCCTCCTCCCCCACCGGGGTATCCCACCCGGAAGGCAGCAGCTCCACGATGCGGTCCACCCCGGAACGCCGGGCGGCCTCGCGCAAGCGGTCCCCGTCACCGGGCCCGGAACCGAATCCGGGGTCGGCGAAGACCACGTTGTCCCGCACGGACGCGTCGAAAAGGAACGTCTCCTGGAACACCGGGGTCACCAGCGAGTTCACGCCGTCGGTGCCGATCCGAGGCAAGGGCACCCCGCCGATGAGGATCTCCCCCGAGTCCGGATCATGAAAACGCGACAGCAGCCGCATGACCGTCGTCTTGCCCGCCCCCGACGGTCCCACTACAGCAACCAGCGCTCCCTGAGGTGCACGGAAGCTGACGCCGTCGAGAACCTTCTTATCCCCGTACCCGAAGCTCACGCCGCAGAACTCCACGTCATGCCCGTTGGGCAGCTCCGGTGCGGTCGGTTCGGGAAGGGCGGGGATCGCCCGCAGGTCACGCAACGCAGCCAACGTGTTGCGGCCCGCACCGAAACCGCCGGACAACGCTCCCGCCGTGGTGATCGGTCCGGTGAACTGGACGACCACGATGAGCATTGGCGCCAACTGCGCCGGCGCCATCCCGCCCGTCGCGGCGACTGCTACGGCGACGATTACCGCCGCCGTGAACACCGCATGGACGACCGAACTCAACCGTCCGATGGCCGCCCCCTGCGTCGACGTCGCCTTCGCGAACGTATCGTGTTGGGCCCGGATCGCCTCATCCACCATCGCGTCCGCCGCCGAACCGTCGCTCGCGGCGCGAATCGCCTGCTGGCCGCGGGTGAACTCGATTAGCCTGCCGGAGACGGCAGCGACGGCGTCAGCATGCGCTTTGTCCGACTCCCCGCCGACCCGGCCAATGGCCCGGTAGGCGAAGAAGATCACCGGCGCCGACGCGACGAGAACCAAACCGACGCGCCAATCCACCGCCAGAATTCCAAGGGCGATGACGGTCGGCGCGACCACCGCGGCGATGACGGGCCGCAGGATTACGTGCGGCACGGACGCCGCGAACGCGATACCCGACGACGCCATCTCCGAAAAGCGGCCGGCCGTGGACTTGGTGACGTACCCGAGTGGCAACGTCAGCACGCGTTCGCCCAGGGAATGCAGCAAGGACGACAGCACCGCTGCGGAATTCGCCCTGCCGACCGTCCCCGCGGCGAGGGATAGCACCGCATGGGCGACCGCGAGGCCGGCGATGACGCCGGTGAAACGCCACGCCGTCGCATCATCTCCCTCGGCCAGAGCCGACAGCAGCGGCAGCAGCGCGACGAACGCCGCTCCCTGGGCCAGCGCGGCAAGCGCGGCCAACGCAATGAGCCACGCCAGCGTCATTCTCGAGCGCCGATCCGTCATCGACCACAAGTCCCGAATCATCGGTTCCCCGCCTTTTCGTCGTCTGATTCAGTGCCCCGCGGGGCGGATGGTTCGTCGTCGAGCGCGAACGCGCGCCACAAATCCCGGTAGCGGCCACCGCGCGCAAGCAACTCGTCGTGGGTACCCGCCTCCGCGACCGCTCCCCCATCGAGAACGAGGATGCGGTCGGCGTTGCGGATCGTGCTCAACCTGTGCGCGATCACAATCACCGTCCGCGAACGGGCCAAACGCTCGATTGCGGACTGGATGAGGGCCTCGGAAGCCGGATCCGCGTAAGCGGTTGCCTCGTCGAAGATGAGCACCGGCGCGTCCGTGACGATCGACCTCGCGATGGCCACGCGCTGCGCCTCACCGCCGGAAAAGGTCACGTCGACGTTGACCACCGAATCCAGACGCTTCGGCAGCGCCGCGATGACCGCATCGAGGTTCGCGAGCTTCGCGGCCTCCATGATTTCGCCGTCGGTGGCGTCTCTCCTGGCCAGCCGGATGTTCTCCCGCAACGGCAGCGTGAGCAACTGCGGATCTTGGAACACCACCGACACCGAGCGGTGCACGTCGCGCACGGCGATGTCGCGAAGATCGGCGCCGCCCAGCAGCACCGAGCCTTCAACGGGGTCGTGGAAACGCGCCAACAGCCGGGCGACGGTGGACTTTCCGGAACCGGAGGACCCCACCAGCGCAGTGAGGGTCCCCGGTTCGAACGTCGCGGACATCCCGTCGAGGACCCGCGGCCCATCGCCGTAGGAGAAGACCAGGTTCCGGACCTCGAGCGCGCCTCCGCGCACGGGCACCGGATCGGCGGGCTCGGCGATTGGCGGCGTGCCCAGCACCTCCGCGATGGACTTCAGGGCGGCAATCCCCGCGATGATGGGTTCGGAGTTCATGGCCACCCGCACGATCGCCGCGGAGAGTCCAAGGCTGAGAACCAGCCCGGCGACGAGACCTTCCGGTATGCCGCCCGCGGCATCCCTCAGAGCGAGGCCGGCCCAGCACACCACTGCGAGGACTGTGATCGGGGACGTCACCACGTCGATGAACCCGAGATAGATGTTCGACTGCCGGGACCAGGCGGACCACGCGCGGACGAACGACAACGCCGCGGCATCGTAGCGACCCGCGCCCTGGTTGGCGCGTCCGAAGGACTTCATCACCGGGATACCGCGCACCAACTCGATGACCGCGGCCGTCACTCCTTCGGAGGCTCGCTCGTAGTCGCGCTGAAGACCGGCTCCGCGCGAAATCATCACGCCCATCAGGGCGAAGGTGACCAGCACCGGGACGACCGCCACCGCCGCGATCCGCCAATCCACCGCGACGAGCGCGATGAGGGAAAGCAGGGGAACCAGCACCGCCACCACGGTCTCACCGACGGTGTGGCCCATGAGCTGGTGGACAGCCGCGACGTCCTTCTCAACCGACCCGATGATTCCCGACGAGCGCCGGGCGTCCAGCCAGCCCAGCGGCAACTTCCGGATTTGGGCGACCAGCCGGCGCCGGAGGTGGAGCTGCAGGTCGTTATCCGCCCGGTGCGAGAGCATGCCGGCGGCGCCGTCCGCGGCCATGCGCACCGTTGCGGCGACGACGATGACAGCCACGGCCAACCACGTCCGATGCTCCGGGGCCTCCGGGTACGTCATCGCGATGTCGATGATGCCGACCAGCGAAGCGACGGTAGCCACCGACGACAGGACGGATAACGCGACCACCGCACGCATCCGGGTCCGGATCGGGGCGAGCAGCGACCACGGGCCTACGGTCCCGTCCACGGCGCTCACTTGCCCGCCTCCCCGATCGCGCTTTTCTTCGTGAGAGTGCAGAAGTACACCATGCCGGCGCGTTCGCGGGCGATGCGGATCGCATTGGGCGACAGGTCGTAGCCGACGATGTTCGCCCTGCGATAGCGAGGCTCGGCGGCGAGCATGTGGGCGAGCCACCCGGTTCCGCAACCGAGGTCGAGATCCCGGGCCGGCGCATCCGGCCCGGGATCCAGCGCACGGAGCTTCCGATACACGGCGGCGGCGTCCATCGGTTCACGCGCATAGCGGCTGAGGAACCTCGGCTGGACCTTGTCCTCGTAGGCCGCGAGGAGTCTGCGGTTGTTCTGGACGATCTGGGCAATCGACTTCATCTGGTTCTGTCTCCGGGGTGTGTGGGCCGCGTCCACGCGGCGGTTTCGGGTTAGGTGCTCGGGTTCGCGGGCCGTCGTCGGCGGCGCCGCCCCCGTGGACGTGCCCGTCATGCAGACTCCCCCGGCCTCGTTTTCACGGCGATGCCCCACGCCGCGAGCACGGCGATGCCTAAGAACCAGGCCGCGCAGACCACCAGACCCGCAGCCCCGGTGCCGTTGACGGCCTCGCCGGCCGCGGATACGGGGGTGTGCCCGGCGATTCCGCGCAGGAGGGGACGGAAGTGGTCGGCGGGCATGAGCACCGTGTTGACGAACATCGCAACGATGATTAACGGGATGAGGGCCACGGAACCCTGGGGGCTGGTGATGGAGAACGCGATGTACGTGCCGGTGCATGCGGCCGCCGCGGCAACCATCGCCCCGGTCACCGCGATCCTCCACCACCAGGACATCTCCGGGGGGCCGTCGGAAAGCAAGGCGGCCACCGCCGCGACGACGGCCGTCATCGCCATGATCCGGCTGAACTCGGCAATGATCCGTGCGGCCGGCACGGCCGCGTACGGTGACGGCATGGTGATTAACCGCTCGTGGAAGCCATTGCTGCGTTCAACGAACACGGTGGACGATCCCGTGATGGCCAGGATGAACGCCCACGCCGTCACGACCAGGATGACCGCGTTCCGGAGTTCGAACTCTCCGGTGAGCTGCCTGACCAGGCCACCGAACATGCGGTTGACGATGAACAGGTACACGAGCGGAGCAATGAACGTCATGAACCAGAAGTCGGGGCGCCGCAGCCAAATGTGGGCGATGCGCCGCAGATGCACGAAGATGGCGCCGATCATGATTCGCTCCTCGAGGTGAACCGGCGGATGAACAGGACGATTCCGGCGACCATCGCGACACCGAGCCACAGGGCTGCCTCTTCCCCGGCGCTATCCGGGAAGGCGTCCGGGGACGCCGCCCTGATCACCTCGATCATCGGCGAAAACGGCATGTGACGTACGACGTCGCGCAGGGAGCCGTCCAAAGCGGTCGCCGGAATGAACGCGGTGGAGAACATGAGCAGCAGCATTTCCAGCGCCTGAATCGATGAGGCCGTCGACACCGGGGCGGGCACCATCAGGATCACCCCGTCCGTAACCAGGGACAGGACCGCCGCGGCGAGCAGCGACCACAGGACAGTCCACGCGACGTCACCGACAGCCATGTCGAGGCCGCAGGCCCACGCGACGACCAGCAGCGCCGCGATCGACGCGGACATCCGCAGCACATCGGTGGCGAGCCTGCCGGCGACATAGCCGCCTGTGGCCCCGGGCAACACGCGCACGCGGTCAACGAGCCCGGATTCGACGTCCTGTCCCACCGCCATCGCCGACGCCGCGGCGGTGAACATCGCCGCCTGGAACAGGCAGCCGCCGAGCACGAAACGCAGGTACCCGAAGCCGGATTGCCCCGCCGAGTATCCAAACACCGCGTACAGGCACAGCAGGAAGAGGGGCGGAACTACGAACATGGAGATCAGCGACGCGGTGTTGCGTCGCAACAGCAGCAGATCCCGACGGAGAAACGCCGCGACCGACGTCGCACTCATCGCGCCGCACCCCCCGCGTTCATCGATATGAACACCTCGTTGAGGGTGGGCGACGACACGCTCAGCGAATCCGGCGACGCTTCCGAGGCCTCCATCGCCTGCGCCACCGCCTCGAGGACCCGCGGTCCGGGGTCGACGTCGAGGGACACCGACTTCCCCGCGACGCGGGCGCCGTCTAGGCACGTTCCCCCGAGGCAGCGGGCGAACGCCTCCGCCTCGGCGGCGGTGGCGAAGGACACGCGGAGCACGTGCGACCCGAAGTCGCGGCGCAATTCCTCCGGCGTTCCGCTGGCGACGATGCGGCGATCCTTGAGCAGATGGACGTGGTCGGCCAGCGCCTCCGCCTCTTCCAGGTACTGGGTGGTCAGCACCAGGGTCATTCCGTCGTCGCGCAGTTGCCGGATGAAGCCCCACAGCTCTTCGCGGCTGACAGGGTCCAGCCCCGTCGTGGGTTCGTCGAGGAACAGCAGCCTGGGCACGACGCACAGCGACGCAGCGATGTCGAGGCGGCGCCGCATGCCACCCGAATAGGCCGACGCCAGCGTCGAGGCACTGTCCGCGAGCGAGAATTGCGCGAGCAGTTCCGTCGCGCGGGCGGCCGCGGCGGCGCGGTCGAGTCCGCGCAGCCGCCCGAAGAACTCCAGGTTCTCCCGGCCGGTGAGGTTCTCGTCGATCGCCGCGAATTGGCCGGTGGTGGCAATGTCGGCGCGCACGCCCGCCGGGTCCTCTTTCACATCGCGCGAGAAGATGCTCACCTCGCCGGAGTCGGCGGTGATGAGCGTCGACAGGATTCGGATGAGGGTGGTCTTGCCTGCACCGTTGTGGCCGAGGAACGACACGATCGCCCCGGCGGGCACGGTAAAACTCACGCCGTCGAGCACATGCTTGCGCATCCGGGCGCCGCGCTTTCCCTTGCGCCCGCCGTCCGGCGGGGCACCTGCCCCGCCTTCGGGCGGGGTGCCCGCATTGCCCGCAATCGGGTAGCTCTTCGTGAGGTCGCGGACGACGATCGCCGCACCTCGTTCAGCTTGATCCGTCATCGTTTCCCCTTTTCTTTGGTATCGCAGTGGGCCGCTGTCGGCAGCGGCCCCGTGGTCGGGTTGTCATGCGGCACCTCGATATGGATGCCCGCATCGCCCGCGTCGGCGGACGACAGTGCGACGACCAGCTCAGCGGGTTGGGGAGTGCCCTTCGCCCGCGCCTTCCGCGATGTCACGGCCGCCCCGAGACGGGCGAGCAGACCGGAGACAAAGGGCATCGCGTACAGTCTCGACGTGCGGATCTTCTCCACTGACTCATCGGGGAGGGCATCGAAGGCGACGTGGTAGGAATATCCACGGATCGAGGGGCACACCTCGCGCCGGGCATCCCCGTCGAGGGCCACGATTGCGCGGCGGGCGTCGATCGAATCGTTGACATCGATGTACCCGGTGCCTGAGTCGATGCAAGCACGGACGACGGGTCCACTGCCCTGTCGTCCGTTTCCGGCGCCCGGCACCGGCGTTCGATGTACTCCCCGATGAGAGCCCCAGAACGCCCGGATGAGCCCGCGGTTCTCCGAAACCTGGAAGATCACGCGATCGCCGGGGCCGATGCCGGCTTCGGTCAACCGAGTCGCAGCCGCCACCGCCTCCGCATGGACCCGGCCGTACGGGACGAAGACGTCCCGCCGATTCTCGACGAAGGTGATCCCCTTTTTCGTCTCATCGGCCTTGTCCCGAAGCACGTCGCTGATGGTCCGGATCGTGTTCACTGGTACCTCTTTCGGTTGTCGGCGCCATGCCGGTTCCGGGCGGACCGGGCCCGCATGGCGTGACCCGGAGGATGTGTCTGAAGGGTTGAAGGGGTGAAGCAACTGGGTGGGGCGCGTCCCCGCACAAGCTCGGAAACGCTCGCGGGCCCGAGACCCGCCGGTTCCGAGTGCCCGTCAAGTCACTGTGGACACCAGGGCGGCGACGAAGGCCGCGGCGGACGCTGCGGCCGCGAACCCGTCACGCACTCGCCAGGGGTGAACGGTGCGGAAGGTACGCCGCGGATAGAGGCCGAAGTTGCGCATCGCCAGGGTCAGGGACAGCTTTTCGGCGCAGCGCACGGCGCTGACGAACAAGGGGAAGGCGATGCGCGCGGGCGTCGTCGCGCGTATGAAACCGGAGCGGAAAGACTGCTTCGGTCGCATCGAGCGCAATCTAATCGCCCATGTCAGCTGGGGGATTTCGCTGCGCAGGAACGCCGCGATGCTCACCCCGGAAATCGCTATGGTGCACCATGTGTAGGGAACCCGGAGGCGTTGCACCATGGCGTCGAAAAGCTCCTCGACGCGCATGCACGCGGAGACCAGGACCGTCCCCGCGAACACGGCCGTCAGCAGCAGTCCGTGATGGATGCCGTGGCGGACGGCCTCCGCCGGATCCCCACCGCCGTAGAACTCGGAGCGCCACCCGAGCAGGCCGAAGAACACCCCGATCAACAGGACGAGGAGGACCTTCCCCGCCGTCGCCCGAACGTCGCGTTCCGCGATCGCAGCGAGTGCGAGGAACGCAACCCCCGTCAGCGCGAGAACGGCGTCTCCGCCGGAGAGCAGCCCGGCGACGAGGACAAGCATCACCGCCGCGACGATCGTGATGGCGTTCAACCCCGCGCGCCTCCGAGCGTCGGATTCACCGGTCCAGGGGCTTTCGTCCCCGGACGTCCGTGCGCCGGCCGCGGGCAGTGCGCGATCCCGCCGGGACGACTCCGGGGCAGCCGGCACGTCGGTCGCGGGACCGGACCAGGCGACCTTCCCTTCGGCGACGATGCTCGCCCGATCCGCCCACGTTCGCGCGACACGGCGGTCGTGGCACGTGAACACAACGGTTCCGCCGGCCCCGGCGTATTCCGCCAGCGCATCCAGCACGATGCGCGAGCTCGGCGAATCCAGGTGCGCCAACGGCTCGTCGAGAAGCAGCAAACGGCGATTGGCCGCCACCGCCAGGAAGATGCCCAACCGTCTTTTCTGTCCGCCCGACAGGACGAACGGCGAGACGGGGTCAAGTGCCCGGGGGCACAGGGCTTCCCGCAGTTTCCGCAGCTCATCGGCGCCGAGTGGCCCGTGCGGGTCCGTGCCGGCCAGCGCGGAGTCGATTTCCGCGGCGACGGTCGCGCGAGTGAACTGGTGCTCGGGGTTCTGGAACGCCCACGACGCGAAGGCGTCGGGGACGCGCCGGGCGGACGCGCCGTCGATCTGGATGTCCGCTCCCGACTTCATCTGGCCCGACAGCACCGCCAGCAAGGTGGACTTACCGGCTCCGTTGGCGCCGACTAGGGCATGAATCTCGCCCCGTTCCAGTGCCAGATCGGCCCCGTTCAGGATCCTCTCCCCGCCTCGGGCCACGTGGGTTCCGGTCAAGGCCAGCAGTGGAACGGCATCCGCCTCCGATTCCGGATCGGGACGGTCCGCCGCCCCCGTGCCCGGCGTACTGGCGTCCGGCGCTCCGGCGGTCGCGGCCGACGTCGCAATGTCCTTCACCGCGATGCCCTCCGGCGCTCCGTGCGCGGCGACGTTCCCGTCCGCATCGAGGATTGTCACCGTATCGACCCACCCATCGAACGGGCGGAGGTCGTGCTCGATGAGCAGGATGACGCGCCCCGGGGCCCGCAATTCACGGATGGCGGCGAACAGCGACCGGCGACCGTCCTCGTCGACGTGGGCCGCGGGCTCGTCGAAGATCATGACCTCCGGCGCCCTGGCCACCGCACCCGCGATGGCCATCCGCTGGCGTTGCCCACCCGACAAAGCCCACGGATCTTTTTCCGCGAGCTCTGACAGCCCGAGCTCCGATAGGGACTCGGCTGATCGCTTGGCGACGATGCCGGCTTCCACGAGGGAAAATTCGAGGGCCATGGACACGTCATCGACGACTCGGAGCGTGAGCACCTGCGTCGCCGGGTCTTGCCCGACGAAGGTGACCCGGTCCCCGTCCACGGGGTATTCAGTGCCGTCGGCATCGACGATGTGCACGAATCCGGCATGGTCGATGGGGATGTGCGAGGGGATCAGTCCAGCGATGAGGTGGGCCAGGCTCGTCTTTCCGCATCCCACGGGTCCCGTGATGGCGTTTATCGTGCCGAAATCGAAGGAGAGATCCACCATGTCGGGTGCCCATCGCCCATCGGCGTGCCGCACGCCCGCGCCACTGACCCGCAACCGGGCCGGGGCCGTCCCGCGTGTCGCACCGGCGCACGCGGGTGCTCCGCCGGTCACCGGGTGACCCCGCGGCCGCGAAGCCCCTTTGCGACGGCAAAGCCCAGGACCAAAAACACCAGGCTCGATGCCAAGGCTACGGCGAAGCTGATCAGGGTCATGGGCGTGGTCGGCGAGTCGACGCCGACTGCGCGCGGAGCCATCGTTCCCATCAGCGCGGAGAACAACATCGCCGACGCCACGAACTGGGGGCGCGTCCACCGCCGGTACAGGGTGACCATGAACGGAAGCTCGATGAGCAATCCTTCCATAATCAGCGCCCCGATTGCGGCGGCGCCGAACGGGGTGGTCGCCGCGGACACGACGCCCATGGCAAGGCACGCGATGAGGCTCGCGCCAGGCTTGCAGACGACGATGAGGGGAACAACGCACTGCAGGAACCACAACCCGAGCGTCGCCGCGACGAGATAAACGTGGGCGATGCCGGCGAACACCTGCAGGTAGGTCAGGGGCACGATGATGAGAGACCCCGCGACGCCGATCGCGGCGGCGACGAGCATGTCGCGGGTGGATGGTCGGCCAGCCGCTGCGACCGGTGCAACGTGCACCAACCGCCCGTCATCCGTCTGCGACGCCACCGCGTCCCCGGCTCCCCCTCCGGAGAGGGGTTCTCCGGTCGATCCACGTTTTCCGTTCATCGTCACCGCCTCGTTTCCGTTGCCGATTCCCGATCGGGAACACCATCTAAAACAGTATCAGGTTAGGCAATGCTGATAGATTTACGCCAGGCTCAATTTACTGACCTTGCCCCCGCTCCCATTACGTTGTTAGCAGTTCCACATCAGGGCACCGAAGATTCATAACCTGTCCACCCGACTGGGCAGGCTATGTTTATGTTCGTTCGCGCCGTCCGAAAAGACAGTGGAACTAGTCGCTGGCTTCGGTATGGCTTATTCCTGTCCCTGTCTGACAATGATCCAGGGGGTGATGCCGCCGAAGACAGTGACATACTTCAACTGCTAATAGGAACCTGACCCAGCCCAGGTGGTATGAGGTCTCACAGTAATATGGATGCCAGTACCAAGTATGTCCGACAACCCCAGCGATGAAGCTTAAATAATCCAACCTCTAATTCATCGCTAGGAGGCATACACCCATGGCCTATGACTTCGTCATTGGCGTCTACGTTGGCACATACTTCCACCACGCCTGCGTCCTCGATCCCCAAGGCAGACAAGTCCTATCCAAACGCATCAACCAGCATGAAGGCTCACTACGCAAGCTCTTCAGCACATTCCTCGCCGACGACGCCTACGTCATCGCCCATGCCGGTCTTAACCTTCCAGATGCCCTGCGCAACCTCGACCGCGTTGAAGAAGTCTTTATCCAGCTGAAAGTTCTCAACGGTATCGACGAAGACCTCGCACGGGCCTACACACGCCTGATTAACCAGATGCGATCCGCGCTCGTGGGAACCTATCCTGCATTCGAACATGTCCTGCGCGGACAGACGATTCACAGAAAGTGGATCCTCCACCTACTTGCGAAATACGGTGGTCCCACCAAGATCGACGCGTCGGTAGCACACGCCTGAAAGCCTTTGCGCGCAGTCACAACGCGCGCAATCCAGAGCCTGTCATCGATGCCATGCTTGCTGCCATCCACGGGCAGACCGTGTCCATTGCCGGCGCAGAATACACCGAACTTGGCGTAGCAATGTCCGCCAAAGATGCACTGGCCAAACTTGGCCATCGTACAGAAATCGAGGCGCAGGTACTTGAACTTATTCAGGACATTCCTCAGACCGAAATTCTTTTATCCATGCCCGGCATCGGCCCGCGTAACACCGCGCAGATCCTCATGACTGTTGGCGATATGTCCGACTTCCCCGATGCAGGGGTTAAACGACAAAAAGTGTGTGCCAAACCCCGCAAATCTACACCCCTAGCAGCACAAACCCCGAATCAGTCGACAACGTCCATTATGTCGAATTCGCCCAACCGGGCTGGCAACAAAAAATTAAACAACGCCCTATGGCAATCGTCTTTTGCATCGATCAGATTCCACGAGCGCTCCCGGCAATTCTATGAGCGAAAACGCAAAGAAGACAAAAGACACAACGCCGCAGTCGTCGCACTCGCACGCCGACGTCTCAACGTTGTCTTCGCCATGATGCGAAGCGGCGAGCTCTACCGAGACATGTCCACAATCCAGGAGGCCGCAGCAGCCTAAAACCAACAGCCCCTTATCCAAGCCGATTGCACAAAAAGCCCAATCGGCTCCTCACGATGCCCGAAAACAACATCCACAAAGCGAAAAAGAAGCCCTTTACACCCCCAACAACCTCACCCACGGAGTTGACAACCTATATAGGAACACCCCACAAATTTGGTCAGCCAAATGGCTATTTTATGGGCGATTAATCAGAAACTATTCCGATTAACAGGAATTCGCCTTATCACAGGCTGTCATGAAGATATGATGGGGAAGGGAGAAGTGCTAATCGCTTTCCCTCGCGGCAACTTCGCTACGTTCTGAGATTCTTCTGGCAAACCTGGCTCAGCTTTCTTCCCCAACGGAATCCAATGTGAAAGAAGGTCTAATTGGTGAAAAACCCCTATCGGATAGCTTTGCTCCTCGTATCTGGTGCATTCCTCATTGCAGGATGTTCCAACGCTCAGGAAGGAGCTGATTCTTCTCCTGTCAGTCTCCCCGGTAGCAATGTCTCAAAGATTCCAGTTCGCAACCCGACAGATCCTATCCTTGGAGACGTCTCACCAGATGGAAAATGTGATGAGTCAGTGATTGATATTGACCATGAACGACCTACAGCACATATCACGTACAAGGGACAACCTGGAGACAAAATTAGGGCTGAGATTATCTTTATGGATAATTCTAAAGAATCAAAGACTCAATCTTTTGAGATGGGAAGCATGCAGGCTGAAATGCAGCTACCAACCAACATTCCAAATTCTTTAATATCGAATATTAAAGTACATGCGGAAGGTCGCGTGGGGACTCCTGGTGAGTGCACGATAGAGGTTAAGTAAATTTTTAGTGAGTGGGCCTGACCCCTGTTTGGTGGACACCTGATACCCAACCCAGTCGGGCTGGAAAGAAAGGTAATCTACCACCATGACCAGGTATTCTGAAGAATTCAAACGCGATGCCGTGGCCCTGTATGAAAACAATGAGGGGCTCTCACTGGAGACAGCATCAGCAGAGCTCGGCGTCAACCGAGTCTCGCTACATTCATGGGTCAAAAAGTACGGCACCGGAAAGCGTTCCCGCATAAAAGCCGTGCACGATCAAGCCCAACCGGCGAATGATTCTGAGCGAATCCGCCAGTTAGAAAAAGAAAACGCTAAGCTGCGCGAAGAACGCGATATTCTGCGCAAGGCTGCCAAATATTTTGCTTAAAGCAGACTCACTGGTGACCGGTTTCCAGTTTGTCTATGACCACCGAACCGAGTACTCGGCTTACACGGATGTGCGATGTGTTAAAGCTGAATCGTTCTTCGTTTTATCAATGGGTCAGCACACGGGAAAAACGCAGGTTAAAGATGCAATCAGAGGGTCTTATTGGCATAAGAATCAGGTCCATCTTTAATGATGAGCATGGTCTTTATGGTGCTAAACGCATCGCCGCAAGCCTCAAGGAAGACCCGGCGTATACCCCGGTTAATCACAAGAAGGTTGCACGAATCATGAAAGCCATGGGGCTACAAGGCTTTAGCACACGGCGTCGGTGCATCACCACCAAGCGCAAGCCAGGCCACCGTGTCATGCCCGATTTAGTGGGACGCACATTCACAGCTGACAAACCGAACCGCGTTTATGTCGGCGATATTACCTACCTGCCCTGTAAGGGAGGCAAGAACATGTACCTTGCTACAGTCATTGACACTTATTCACGGAAACTTGCAGGTTATGCACTTGCCGTGCATATGCGTGTCTCGTTGGTTATTGATGCGCTATCCCACGCACACGGTGTACGAGGCAGCCTTGATGGGGCTGTTTTCCATTCCGATCACGGCAGTGTGTACACCTCACAGGAATTTCAAGACCACTGCGCCCAACTTGGTGTGCGCCAATCCATGGGCGCGGTGGGAACTAGCGCTGATAATGCCCTAGCAGAATCGTTTAACGCGACCTTAAAGCGGGAAGTTTTGCGTGAGCAGAAAGTCTTTGACGATCCGATCGCCTGCCGTCAGGAAGTCTTTCGGTGGTGCATGCGCTACAACCACGCGCAGACGACACTCCTGGTGCAATCTTGTAGCTCCTGATGTCTTTGAAGCTACGACTTCAGCTACACTGGCTAAAGTCGCATAGTTAACCCCCGACGTGTCCACTTTCCGGGGTCAAGCCCGGGGCGCACTACGTTGTACGAGTACATTAAAGTCGGAAATCCAATAAAGACATGATGCGTTTAACGGATCTTTTTATAAGGGACGTGCACCTTATGCTCGATTTAGATCAAATTTTAGGTAACGAATGTCTCTTTGAGGTGTCGATCGAGGGATTCTAGATCTGGAACGAATTTGTTGACCGTCGATGCCAGTGCAAGATTTTCAGTGTTTTCTGACACTAGAACTATGTGAGCTCCCCCAAGATGGGCGGCGTATAATTCCATTGCTGTGCCCATGCTTAGGGTGCCCAAGGGTAGATAGCCCACTACGAGTTCGCAGGTTCCGACTTTCTTAGTCGCCCAAAGGAACTCCTCCTTGATCGCTGCGATATCTTGTTCTGCGGGGGAGGCTCCTTGTTTTCTGGAGCCGAGGATCCGAGTCGCGATCTGTATGACTTTTTGGTCAGGGTGAAACTGTACACAATTAGGGAATAGCCCTAGGACTACCTGAGAAATTTCGGTTCGATACTCTTGAGGCTCTCGGTGGTCGGCGTTTCCATGCGCTTGAATAGGGCCAACAATGCAGAAGTTGCGTGGTGTAGATGTGCTATTCATAGCTATCTAGTTCCCATGCCTGCTTGTTTTCCCAGTAGCATAATTCGGCTCTATGAATATAGTTTTCAATCTCTAACTGATCCGTGTGGCCATATCGATTGATGATTGACCAGAACCAGCTTTCACGATCTCGGTTAAGCGGCGAGCTATTGATTCGATATTCGATTTTCCCTCCGGCTTTTAGAGGAAGTCTAGCTTCAAGATAAGCCAAGCTATCCGGATCGATGTAACGAACGGAAAGTGACGTTTGTTCTGGATGGAACAGGAATGGCCGGTAATCAAATCCGGTTAATGCTCTATCAACGCTATTGGAGGAAGATAGAGAGAACTTTCTGCTTACTTGATAAGTTCTTTTGCTTTTTGACCATTTGATCTGTGCAATGTGTAGCTGGCCTTTAGCTGGCAGCCATGCTGCTTCTACGAAACCAACGCGCAGCTCGCCGTTGTGATCCTCTGTGAAGGGCGCTGCAGGAACTCTGACGGTTGTTTCGTCTTGGTCGGACTTCTCAAGGAAAACAATCGGTTCAAGATGTGACAGATACGGATCGATTACGACCATCGTCCCATGAACGTTAGCTACACCAGTAAGGTGGCGGCCATCTCTGAGATAGGTAAAGGAGATGCCCGTTCTTATAGCTACTCGATCTGTGACTTGAAAAAGCTGCTGTACGCACACATCGCCAAACTTCTCGGCAGGAGTAGTTTCATGAAATGCGCGTATTAAAGGCGTGCACGAAGAATAGGGCATTCCAATGACGGTTGCTGCTAGCTCTTCTTGGCAGACGGTTAAGAAACGATGGAGAGGACAATTGTTATGCATAGCGACGATCGATCCACTCTGTGTTAAGTCCTAGTTTTTGCATTAAGTTCCTGCGGCGTATCTTCCAGGTGGATGTCAGTGGGACTTGATCCCATGACACCAGGACAGGATCTCGAAGAGTCACGCCCGGAATGTCTACCAGAGCCCATTGTTCTAGGAGCTGCTCTGTTTCACCTGCGTTGGGAATAGCTACAGGCACTAACTCTTGGTGTGCTACGGGCAAGAGGATGATCTCCTGCGCTGCGGAAAGCTGTTGCAGTAACACACTTTCCATGTGCGTTAGACTGCGGTCGCCGAACTTGTCAGCATTACGATCGACAAACTTGATTCGTAGAAGTTTGTCTAAGTAAGCAACGTCACCGGTGTTCCACCAACCTTTATGCCATTTCCTCTGATATTGGTCTTCATCTCCTAGGTAGCCAGTCGTAATAGACTTACCACGAACTACAGCGACACCTTGTTGGCCTTTTCGAACAGGTTGGTCAGGGTTGTCAGGGTCAACAATTTTGATTTGAATCTTTCCAAACCATGGCCAGCCCATAGTGTTGGAGTGGGCTGGAATATCGGACCAGTGACCTTAACTGGTAACCTCGAGATTTTCTTTCTTCCAACACTCAACAAAC
>NZ_JASPGD010000012.1 GCF_030232885.1 Corynebacterium sp. MSK297 | reverse complement strand
ACCACCAGCAGAAAAGAAATAGCTGCCTAATCATTAGGTAGCTCCACTACGTGTCCACGATTTGCGGGCAACCCCACATCTACGACCAGATCTTTATTGACGAAAACCTACACCGGCGCCGGGTGCCTTCTTATCGCCGCCACACGCAACCACGTTGTCAATTGGGTATGGGCACACCAGGAAACAACCGCGGCCTACCAGCAACTTCTCGAACCCCTACAAGCCCCTGCCATGGTGGTCCTCGATGGTGGCCGCGGTGCCTATTACGCCATCAAACAAACCTGGCCAACAACCCGCATCCAACGATGCCTAGTCCATGCCCAACGCGTCGTACGCAGACATCTCACCTCCCGACCACGCACCGATGCCGGCAAAACACTCTACAAACTAGCCCTCGACCTCACACGCATAACCACACTTGACCAAGCCACACAATGGACCGCGCACCTGCAAGAATTCGACACCGTCTACCGCACATGGATGGATGAAAAACACTCAGCATCACAACCGGCAAGCGCGAATACACACATCTATCCGTGCGCAGGGCCTATAACAGCCTGAAACATCTCTACCAGCAACAATGGCTATTTAGCTTTCTCCAGCCACCACAAACACCAACAACCAACAACTACCAGTGGGCATCGACTACCAACAGCCTAGAAGGCGGGGTCAACGCGCAACTGAAACTACTGACCAGACTCCACCGCGGCAGATCAGGAGAGCGACAACGACGAATGCTCGAATGGTGGCTCTACCTGCACACCGAAAACCCCACACCACCTATCGAAATAGCCAAACAACAAAACTGGGGGCGCGATGCACTCGCCAAAGTCAACACCACGCCCCACAACGAGAACGAAGCCGACCACCAAACAGGACGACCAGCCCTCTACGACCAGGGTATCGATGTTGAATACACACACTCAATCGGTATCCGGAAAGGCCAAATCTAGGGAATCGGCGACACGCCGATCAGACACATTCTTGCTACTTAACCCAACCCCAACACGGGGGTAGCAACCCCAGACACACTTTTTGTCGCATATCCCAAAACGAACCCCCAAAACGAAGAAAGTCTCGAGACACCGAAATAGGAACGATGTCTCGAGACTTCACAACTGTGCGGCCTGAGGGGATCGAACCCCCGACCTACTGGGTGTAAACCAGTTGCTCTTCCAGCTGAGCTAAAGCCGCATCCCTCTGTGCGAGGTACTGGAACACCATAACATGATCACCATAAACCTTGGCAAATCGCCAGGCCAGCAAGCATTTTTATGGGGTTATGAAACGTTATACAGAAGCGCCTTTGGACTTGGTATAGCCGCGGCCCACCAAGCACGAGGCCTGCCAATCACCAAAGCGATCAGCCTTTGTCTGCACCATTCCAGCCAGCTGAGCAGATTCAGAGATCACACCAGGCTCCACAGTGCCCGGCTTCTGCGCGCCAGGAGTAAGCAACCAAATGCAGCCGCCGTCGGCAAGCGGAGTAATCGAATCCACTAAACCGTCGACAAGATCGCCATCCTCTTCACGCCACCACAACAAGACGACGTCGCAAAGCTCATCGGTATCTGCATCCAATAGCTCTTCGCCAATCACGTCCTCAATGGCTTCGGAAATGCTGCTATCGCAGTCTTCGTCCCAACCAACTTCCTGCACCACCATGCCTTTTTCGATGCCAAGGCGTTGTGCAAGATCCTGGGTGCGCTCTTCGCCACCCGGAGTGTCTACCACTGTGTTAATCCTTCCTGAGTTTTCTCGCTTACAGCTTGATTACAGCTTCAAGCCTCACCCTACAACGACTAGCGCTGAAAATGTGAGATATGCGGGGTTATTCCGCCGTAATTACTTACTGTTGTTCAACCATCGGTGGGCGCAGGTAGCATAGAGACCACCCACCCGCGCGCTGCCGCGACACCGGTTGCCCACCGGTGAAACACGGCCCGAACCCGAGGCTATGCAGGGTGAGCGCGCCTTATCGGTGCAAAACTGGTGCAAAATATCTGTGCAAGGAGAACAACATGGCGGATCATTCTGACAATTCTGCAAACAACAAAAACCCCGCGCAGGACTTCGGTAGCGACGAATCCAACCACCCACTGATCCGGGACGGCGTTGCCTCCTACCTCAATGACCAAGACCCGGAAGAAACCCGGGAATGGATGGACTCTCTCGACGGGCTGCTGGAAAACGCCTCTTCAGACCGCGCGCGTTACCTCATGCTGCGCCTGCTGGAACGAGCCTCGGCCAAGCGTGTGCCGCTGCCGTCATTGACGTCGACGGACTTTGTCAACACCATCCCCACCGACCAGGAACCAGAATTCCCGGGCGATGAAGAGATCGAGAAGCGCTACCGTCGTTGGATGCGCTGGAACGCCGCGGTGATGGTGCACCGTGCACAGCGCGAAGGCATCGAAGTCGGTGGCCACATCTCCACCTACGCCGGCGCCGCCCCACTCTATGAGGTCGGCTACAACCACTTCTTCAAGGGCAAGGACCACCCCTCCGGCGGCGACCAGGTCTTCTTCCAAGGCCACGCCTCCCCCGGCATGTACGCCCGCGCCTACCTAGAAGGCCGCTTGGACGAAGAAGACCTCGACGGCTTCCGCCAGGAAGTCTCCCGCGGCCCAAACAACGGCCTGCCTTCCTACCCACACCCGAAGGGCATGGACTGGTTCTGGGAATTCCCTACCGTGTCCATGGGCCTGGGTCCAATGAATGCCATCTACCAGGCGCGCTTTAACAAGTACCTGGAAAACCGCGGCATCAAAGACACCTCAGACCAGCACGTCTGGGCCTTCCTGGGCGACGGCGAGATGGACGAAGCCGAATCCCGCGGCTTGGTGCACTTCGCAGCCCTGAACGGACTGGACAACCTCACGTTCATTGTCAACTGCAACCTGCAGCGTCTCGACGGCCCAGTGCGTGGTAACTCGCAGATTGTCCAGGAACTGGAATCGTTCTTCCTGGGCTCCGGCTGGGACGTGATCAAGATTGTCTGGGGCCGCGAATGGGACAAGCTGTTCGCCGCTGACAAAGACGGCGCGCTGGTCAACATCATGAACACCACCGCCGACGGCGACTACCAGACCTTCAAAGCCAACGACGGCGCCTACGTGCGCGAGCACTTCTTCGGCCGCGACGAGCGCACCGCCAAGCTGGTCGAAGACATGACCGACGAGGAAATTTGGGCACTGCGCCGCGGCGGCCACGACTACCGAAAGATCTACGCCGCTTACAAGCGCGCCACCGAAAAGAAGGATGGCCGCCCAACCGCCATCCTGGCACTGACCATCAAGGGCTACGGCCTGGGCCACAACTTCGAAGGCCGTAACGCCACGCACCAGATGAAGAAGATCGGCCTGGACGATCTGAAGCAGTTCCGCGACAAGCAAGGCATCCCGTTCACCGACGAAGAGCTGGAGAAGGACCCAGCCGTTCCGCCGTACTATCACCCGGGCAAAGACGCCGACGAGATCAAGTACATGCTGGAGCGTCGGAAAGAGCTCGGCGGTTACCTGCCGGAGCGCCGCACGAAGTATTCGCCAATCGAGGTACCACCGCTGGACAAGCTGCGCAGCGTGCGCAAGGGTTCCGGCAAGAACCAGGTTGCCACCACCATGGCGCTGGTCCGTACCTTCAAAGAGCTCATGCGCGATAAGGAACTGGGCAAGCGCGTGGTTCCGATCATCCCGGATGAGGCCCGCACCTTCGGTATGGACTCCTGGTTCCCGACGCTGAAAATCTACAACCCGCACGGCCAGAACTACGTGCCAGTGGACCACAACCTGATGTTGTCCTACACCGAGGCTAAGGACGGCCAGATGCTGCACGAGGGCATCAACGAGGCCGGTTCGGTGGCGTCGTTCACCGCGGCCGGTACTTCCTATGCCACCCATGGCGAGCCAATGATTCCGCTGTACATCTTCTACTCGATGTTCGGATTCCAGCGCACCGGCGACGGCATCTGGGCAGCTGGCGACCAGATGGCCCGCGGCTTCCTGATCGGTGCCACTGCCGGTCGCACCACTCTGACCGGTGAAGGTCTGCAGCACATGGACGGGCACTCACCAATGCTGGCTGCCACCAACCCGGCAGTGGTGACCTATGATCCGGCCTTCGCCTACGAAATCGCGCACCTGGTGCACCGCGGCATCGACCGCATGTACGGCCCAGAAGGCGGCGAGGACGTCATCTACTACCTCACCGTCTACAACGAGCCAATGGACCAGCCTGCCGAGCCGGAAAACCTGGACGTCGAAGGCCTGCACCGCGGCATCTACCACTACAACACGGCAGAATCTGGCTCGATCCCGGCCAACATCTTGGCCTCTGGTGTGGGCATGGTAGAAGCACTGCGCGCACAGAAGATCCTGGCCGAAGATTTCGACGTCAAGGCGTCTGTGTTCTCCGTGACCTCCTGGATCGAGCTGGCCCGCGAAGCTGCCGCACGCAACAAGGAAGCGCTGCAGCAGGGCAAGATCAACCCAGAAAAGCCATTCGTGACCAAGCAGCTGGAAGGCTTCGACGGCCCATTCGTTGGTGTTTCCGACTTCGGCACCGACCTGCAGAAGAAGCTGCGCCCATACGTGCCAGGCACCTACACCGCACTGGGCGCCGACGGCTTCGGTTTCTCCGATACCCGCGAGGCTGCGCGCCGCTACTTCAACATCGATGCCGAATCCATCGTCGTCGCTACCCTGCTGAACCTGGCCAAGGAAGGCACCGTGGACGAAGAGGTTGCCGAGAAGGCAGCCAAGAAATTCCACTTGGATGATCCGACTAAGGCCTAAGCAGTAGCTGGCTAATTTTTGTCGGCTGGCTTTCCCCGGCTGGTTGGCCAGCGTGCTTGCTGGCTAGCAGGCTACCAGGCCAGCTGGCGTGCCCCGGCTGGAGGCTTTCACGCTATTCACCGCATAGAGTCCTCTCGCCGGGGTTTAGTCATGTATATCTCCGGCCAAGATGCCAAGGGTTAACCGACGTATTATGCCCACATTGCTTAAATCATTGGATTAGTGACACGATGTCGAGCCCATCGCCGCAGCAGCGCCAATAGTTTGCGGCTTCGGGTGGGACCGTTCATATTGATTTACGCCACACCCACAAGCTCCACGTGTGGTGCTCACAGGTTCTATTTCCGGTTGCAAGTTAAGCGTGATGCGGGTTTCTCTACGGCGCTAAAGTTTCTCCGTACCCTCGTAGCCCAGCACCGCGCCAACAGGCCACACCCATGATCTAGACTGGCAGCATGGATCTCGCCGATAAGCTCGACACTTTTACCCGCCTGGTTCCCCTGCTCGATGAGGCCAGCGCAGCAGATAGCGACGACATCACCCGCGACGCCAAGCTGCGTGACCTCGCGATTGATTCACTATCGATGATCGAGCTCGTCGTCAAAGTCGAAGACGAATTCAAGGTGCGGCTCGAAGAAAATACCGTACGCGATTGGTCGACAGTCGCAGATATCATTTCTCATATTGACGAGCACAGCGGGAACAGTGCAAACGGCAGCACCGGCACGAAAAGCTAATCTTCACGGATCATCAACCGCGCGCGAAAACCGCCACGGGCAGCCAGTTGCTCCACCATTCCACGCAGCCGAATTAATTCCGCAGTCGGTGCGCAAATTAGTTGCGAGCACCCGACCGTGACCTCCCCAGCCGCCGATGTCGCTGCGGTGCCCATAGCTTCCAGCTTCCCGTCCGCGACTTCCCCATCGCAGCGAAAATCCTGGGTAGAAGGCTCCGGCTGGGCCCTCCGCACATCGCGCACCCAACGGGTACACCAATCGGCGGTCAGCGGATCCGTACCACACGGCGCATCCACCGGCTCCGAACGCAGGCACACCGCCATCGCGCGTTCGACGGCAGGCCGAAAACGACTAGGCATAGCGTCGACAAGCAACACTGCCTCGCTATAACCGGGCAGACGCGCGTTGCTAGGCTCCGAAGCCGCAGACCGCTGGGTTTCCACCTCGCCCGCCACTACGACAGGACGGACCAACTCTTCAGCGCTTGCCGACGTCAGGGCAGCCCGCAGGCGCGCGGGCTGATAGAAAGCAGCGAGTAATGCCATCTGCAGGTTCACGACCCTTCGAATGTGCACAGCACCCACCACCCGCGACACTGTTGCCCGGATAATGCCCGCCTGTCACGAACATGACCGCGTAACGATCACATGACCATGACAGGCGGAAAGCGGTGCCAGACGAGCATCGTCTTCCCCAACGTGCTCGCTCTCGCTTGCGCCAGGAATGATTCAACTATCCCTCCCACCCCACTAGCAACCCTCGATAACATCTTTAACCCCCCGATCTATCAAGCAGCACTTGAAGGTTTCGCCGTACCTGCAGCTCAGAAAGTTACATCACTGTAATCCCACTAGTTCACTTCTACACCATGCGTGGAAAGCCAGATCACGCATAAAAATCCCAGCGCGTTACAAAAATATTCGTAATTTTGGGGTGGTTTCGACCTCCGCACCATCCACGTCCGTGGGATTTCGCGCGAGGTCTTCGACGAGTTCGCCACCATCGTCAGCCCGCAAGTCAACAACGGACATACCTGGTTCAAGGCCGTTCCATCGGAAAACCTGCTGTCCTGGAAATTTTTCCAGAAGCAGGCTTAAAGCGTTGGGTCTGTTAGGCCGCGGGATAACCGGCCGCCACACCAGGCTTAAGCAGTTAGTTCTTTCCAGATCGCGTCGTTCGTTTCCGCCCACAATGGCTTCGCCCACTCACCGAAGTCCTTGTCAGTCAAAGCGAGCAGCGCGGTCTTTGTGGTTGGCACCAACCAGAGGAAAGAACCGTTCATGCCAAAATGCCCAACGGCATTGTCCGGCAACTCCGTCCCCATCCAGTGCGGATTCTTCGCGCCATGAATTTCAAAACCAAGCCCCCACAGACACGGTTTCTGCATGCCGTAGCCCGGAACAATACCGCGCAAGTCCGCAAACTGCGGTGTCAGCATCTCTTTTACCGTCGACGGGTCCAGCAAACTCGGCTCCAGCACTTCCTGGGCAAATCGAGCCAGGTCAGCCGCGGTAGTTTCCAACGCGTAACCAGACGAACCTTTCAGCACAGTGTTGTTCATACCTAACGGTTCGAACAGCCCTAACTTCAGGTATTCGGCACAATCCATGCCGGTTTCGTCCTCAAGCTTTTCCTGCAGCACCTCGAACCCCGCGGACGAATAAATGCGGCGGTCCTCCGGGGCACGATCCGGGTGTTCCGCATCTTTTCCGATCCCACTGGCATGTGCGAGCAGATGGCGCACCGTAACCCCCTCAGGACCAACCGGCGTATCCCAGGCAAACACGCCTTCTTCTACGGCCATGGCAAAGCCATACGCGGCCACCGGCTTAGTCACCGATGCCACAGCAAAAACATGCTCGTCATCGCCCAGGGTGTGGGCGACCTCCCCGTCACGAATCAGCGCAGCAGCAACGTTGTCGGCCGGCCAGTCAGCGATTTTTTCGAAAGATGTCAGTGGTTCCTGGTTTGTCATGTTCACCAGTTTAAACGCAGCAGAAGATCCAGCGGGCGGTGATTACAGTGCGCAGCATGCGAAGTGCACTAACGGTGCTTGAACTCCGGATCACGCTTGTTGGCGAAGGCATCCATTCCTTCTTTCTGATCTTCCGAGGCAAAAGCACAATGGAACAAACGCCGCTCCTGCAGCAGCCCCTGGCGCAAAGTGGTTTCATATGCTGCATCAACGGCCTCTGTCACCATCGTTGTTGCCACCAGCGACTTATTCGCAATGGTCTCGGCAACGGACACGGCTTCGTCGACAAGCTTGTCTGCCTCGACAACTCGGGCAACCAAACCAACACGCTCGGCTTCTGCTGCCTCCATCATGCGGCCAGTCAGGCACATTTCCATTGCCTTTGCTTTGCCGACGGTGCGGGTCAACCGTTGCGTACCACCCATGCCTGGCAGGACTCCCAGGTTGATTTCTGGCTGGCCGAATCGTGCCTTGTCCCCGGCGATAATGAAATCGCACATCATGGCCAGCTCGCAGCCACCGCCCAACGCATAACCATTCACCGCCGCGATCAACGGTGTACGTACCTGCGTCAGCTGTTCCCATTCGGAAAACCAATCCGACATGTACATTTCAGTGGCAGATTTATTCGCCATTTCTTTGATATCAGCGCCGGCTGCGAAGGCTTTCTCGGATCCGGTGAGCACGATGCAACCGATGCCGTCGTCACCGTCAAACTCTTGTGCTGCGGAAATCACCTCGAGCATGAGCTGCTGATTCAAAGCGTTCAATGCTTTGGGGCGGTCCAGCGTAATGATGCCTACTCGGCCGCGGGTCTCCGTCTGAATAGTCTCAAAATCGTTATGGGCAGTAATATCGTTGTGTGTAGCCATGAGGATCTCCTCCTTGTGAAACGTGATCATGTGCGTAACTCGCTTGAGCCACACATCTGTGTGACAGGTTAGCTTTTCACTATCGCTCTGATTGCGCGCGCCCAGCTTTATTTCGCAGCGTCCAAAAGCAACGCCTCACCTTGGCCGCCGCCACCGCACAAAGCCACCCCGGCGCGCTGTGCCTTACCAGAGGCCAAAAGATGCGCCACGTGTACCACCAAACGAGCACCCGAGGCACCAATCGGGTGGCCCAGGGCAATAGCACCACCCGAACGATTCACCGTCTCCGGGTCTAACCCAAGCTGCTGCGCGGATTTCACCACGACAGCCGCGAAGGCCTCGTTAATTTCCACCAAGTCCAGGTCACTAACGCTCCAGCCCTGGCGAGCAAGCGCAGCCTCCAACGCAGTTGCCGGTTGGGTCTGCAAGGAGCCATCAGGGCCTGCCACCTGGCCTGGCGCCCGCAAGGTAGCCAGCACCGCCCACCCTTGCTTGCGCGCGTGGCTTCGGCGGGTCAGTACCACGGCTGCGGCACCATCAGTGATGGGCGAAGAATTACCGGCGGTGATCGAGCCATCTTTGACGAATGCGGCAGGCAAATTGGCCAGCTTTTCCGCGGTCACACCATCGCGAATGCCTTCATCAGCATCCACCGTGACCTCACCATTCCGAGTTTTCACGGTCACCGGGGCGATTTCTTTCTCGAAGGTACCGTTATCCCGTGCCCGCGCCGCATTCTGGTGTGAGCGTGCAGCACAGGCGTTTTCTTCTTCTGCGCTGACCGGATATTCCTCGGCATAATTCTCGGTCAACTCACCCATGGAAATGCCCATGTCAGCATCTACCAGGCCGTCATGCGCCATGTGATCAACACCGACAATATTGCCGAATTTCTTGCCAGCACGTGACGACGTCAGCAGATGCGGAGCATTAGACATCGATTCGGCACCGCCAGCGACGACCACATCGGCTTCATTGCTACGCAGCAAACGAGCCCCATCAATGATGGAGCTCAGGCCTGACAAGCACACCTTATTCACGGTAGTGGTGTGCGCACGTCGGGAAATTCCCGCACCCAGGGCAATTTGTTTCGCAGGATTTTGCCCCGCGCCAGCCTGCAACACTTGCCCAAAGATCAAGGCGTCGACAACTTCAGGGTCAATACCAGCGTTGTGCAAGGCAGCCTGTGTGGCGTGCGCGCCGAGTTCGGTGGCAGGCAGGGAAGAAAGCCCGCCCAATAGCTTTCCAAATGGCGTCCGGGCAGCACCGACGATGACGATATCGTCCGCAGCAGCTGTTTCTGCAGCGCTAGCTGGTGTGTTCTCCTGTGCAGTCATGGTCCATCACCTTCCGCGTCATACGCATTCGAGAAATCTTCGGCGCGCGTTTTATTTCGCCCACTGAAGAGTGATGCAACACATACTACGTGAATAATGGGATACCAACTACATGATGGCTCTGCCGTCGACGGCTAGCCGCTGGTTTCCGTCGCAATATGGATCTCGCCATGCAATGTCTTGTGCACTGGGCACTTTTCGGAGATCGCCATGAGCTTCTTTTGCTGCTCATCGCTCAATGCAGAATCAAAATGCAGCACGCGGGTAAACGTCGTCACGCCCTGTTTGTCGCGCTCATGGGTCACGGTGACTTTAGTATCACCCATGTCCCACTTCTTGCGTCGAGCATACATGCCCATCGTCATCGCGGTGCACGTAGCCAGCGATGCTTGCAGCATGTCATACGGGTTCGGGCCAGTATCTTTAGCCCCGGGCACACTCGCCGGCTCGTCCGCGATCCAGCGATGATTTCCGGCTCGAAGCTCAGTGGCGAAATCACCATCACCAGTCAGTCGTGCTTCAACAACGCCTTCCTTGGTGTAGCTGTAGCGCTCATCGGCGCAGTCATCGCTGTCCACATCCGGGATATCCGGGAAATAGGGCCGAGCCCAACCAGCCAGCATCTGCGCGGCGTGCTGCGCCTGCTTATCCTTGTTGAGCAAGTGATCCACGCCGTCCAGCATGATAAACGACTTCACGGTGTGTGCCGCGCGATAAATCCCCTGCGCATTGTGAATATCCACCAACTCATCCGCGTTCGAATGCATGACCAGCAATGGCACATCAATCGCCGCAATGCGCTCTTTTTGATCAAATCCGCGAAGGTCGTCGACAAGCCCCTGCCCGACGCAGACGGTCTTGCCACCAATTTTCACCGATGCCGAGCCATCTTCAGCGATATCGCCCAGTGCACCAGCAAACAAACCTGTGACGTGCTCCGGGTCGTACGGCGCGGCGATGGTGACCACCGCACGCAACGAATCAATATCGGCAGCCGCAGCCAACGCCGCCGCACCACCGAGCGAATGACCAATCAGCAACTGTGGGGCTTGATAATGTTCCTCCAACCACTCCGCGGCCGCCACCACATCCTGGGCGTCGGCAGAAAACGTGGAATCTTCGAAATTACCTTCGGAATTCCCCAGCCCCGCGAAATCAATCCGTAGCACCGCGATATCTTCCTGCACCAACTGCTTAGCGATGCGCGACGTCGCCGGAGAATCCTTTGAGCAGGTAAAACAATGCGCCAACAAGGCATACGCACTCGGGTTGGCCGGACTATCCAACCGTGCCGCTAACTCGGTGCCATGGTGGCCTTCAATGGTGAAGTTTTGCCGTTGAGTCATAGCGCCAGACTACTCCGGTGTGGCGGCAATTTCGTGGCCTATCCCGTCACACCAAACTAATCCACCGCCGACCACGGCATCAACCCAGCTCTCAGCCTGCCCCCGGAAAGTGGACACGTCGGGGGCAGGCCCGCTCCACCCCTAGCTCCTGCCTATGACAAAGACCGGCCCTGGGCTCCCACATCAAAGTGGGCAGCGGAACCGGTCATGTTGCCTTCATTCTACTAAAGCATCACATGCACTGCAATAGATACGAATTCACTATCGATTTTAATCTTGCGCGGCTGACATGAATCTTTCTTGTCCGTGAAATGTGGTGTGCACTTCAGACCCGCTAATCTGATGCCATGCAATCAGAACTCGGCCTGACCCTCATGGGTCTGCTTATTGTAGGCACCACCGTCGGTATTTTGATCCGCGGCAAAACCCACCCGTTGATTCCGATGACACTGGTGCCAGTCATCGGTGCGTTTATCACCGGGTTTGGGCTGGAAGATCTCTCGACGTTCTTCGAAGAGGGCCTGGGTTCAGTGATGAAGGTCGTCGTGATGTTCATCTTCGCGATCATCTTCTTCGGCATCCTGCAAGACGTCGGGCTGTTCACTCCGATCATCCGCACGCTGATCAAAACCACGCGCGGAAACGTGGTGGCAGTAGCCGTCGGCACGGGGCTCATTGGTGTGGTTGCACACCTAGACGGTTCAGGCTCGACGACGTTTTTGCTCACAATCCCCGCGCTGCTGCCGCTCTATCAGGCGCTGCATATGTCGCGGTATGTGCTGCTGACCATCGTCGCGCTGGCGGCTTCCGTGATGAACATGGTGCCATGGGGCGGGCCGCTGGGGCGCGCGGGTGCGGTGATCTCACAAGACACGAACACAGTTTGGATGCACCTGATCCCGATGCAAGGGCTGGCGTTGTTGTTCGTGGTGGCCATCGCTTTTGCGCTGGGTATACGGGAAAAGCGCCGGATTAGCGCGCTGCAGGCTGCTGGTGAGCTTCCCGCCACTGACAGCATTGACGTGCACGCGATTGCCGACGAATTTGAGCAGAAGCAACGCGAAAAACAACTCGAACAAGGCTACAAATTCCGCTCCGGCACCGTGCCGACGGTGCTTAACGTGCTGGTAGTTGTGGCCGCGCTGGTGGTGTTGCTGGCAGGGCTGTTGCCTCCTGCACCGACGTTCCTCATTGCCGCCACGCTAGCGTTGATCATCAACTTCACCTCGCAGGCAGAGCAGGCCGATGCGCTGAAGCGGCACGCACCAAATGCGCTGTCGATGGCCGGAATCATTATCGCCGCCGCGATGTTCCTGGGCGTGCTGAACGAAACCGGGATGCTGGAAGCCATCGCGCTGTCCCTGATTAACGTGCTGCCGGAAGCCGCCGGGCCGTACCTGCACGTTGCCGTCGGCATGCTGGGCGTGCCGCTGGACCTGTTGACCTCGACTGATGCGTATTACTTCTCGGTGCTGCCAATCGTGCAAGAAACCGTCGCCGCCTACGATATTTCCGGCCTAGGTGCTGCCAGCGCGCTGATTCTGGGCAATGTGATTGGTACGTTCGTCTCGCCGTTCTCCCCAGCATTATGGCTGGCACTCGGCCTGGCAAACGCGCAGATGGGCCGCTACCTGAAGCTGGCCTTCCCGATCGCGTGGGTATTCTCCGTAATTATCGTGGGTATCGCCTTTGCAACGGGAATGCTGGCATAGGGGTTATTGCCGCCTGTCTGGTGGCGTAGGGGTTACGTAAAGCATTCCCTAGTAAGTTCAATCGAAGCAAAAACCAAGGTTCTCATTCATGTTTGCCTCGATTGAGTAGCGCATGAACTAACGGCGTAATCCCGCCAATGCCTGCAACCCCTGCACCGACTAATGATTCCGGTGGCTCCAGGAAAAATAAAAATAAGGAGATGAACAAGAAAGCAATTAGAGGCAGCATTACCGCTGCAACAAGTCTCACCTTAGACTCAAAAATCGCAAACTCAAAAGATTTTCTACTGACTTCTCTGTCTTGCACCGCGTCTTCATGGGCGTCTCTGAGAATCTGACTACCAGCACCCTCAGATATCCGGTTGTAGTCCTCGATTACCGAAGGCGGCGGAATTGGGCCGTGGAAAGCTACCGCCGCGAATCTTCCAGTTCCTGTGAGTACCTGCTCATCTGGTAATTGATCCGTCCCCCGACTCGGCCAAAGGCGCGCTGAGTTCTGGTCGCTGACCTCAAGTGCATCTCGCGAGCTGCCTGCTCCACCCGCGGAGTTTGCAACGTGTGAATCTTCGTCACGTCGTCGAGAATTTTGCGGATCATCTTCATGCTTCATATCCTAATCTTTGTTTGCCGCCAGTTCAGTTCCACACATGAACGGCAAATTCCCTCCCCCATAGAAATTGACTGACCTCACAGTATCAATCCTCGTTTTACTTCGCCAGAGCAAGGAAAAACACGAGAAAGCATTTCTACTGCGCGCTACAAGTCAAAATTAGCTCCGTAGCCTGTGGCTTGTGAAAAACACCCACCGCTCCCCTCACCACCATCGCCACCGCCCCCCGGTCTCGCTTTGCCCAGGCATTGCGGAGTTGCTGCCGCGATAACTAGTGAGCACTACGATGGGGCGCATGAACGGAATCGACGTACTGCTTGACTTCGCAGCCCGCCCGAAAGACGTGCTCACCGCACTACCCGTCCTTAGTACCGAGCAGCTCAACCAACATCCGGAGGGGCACCCCAATTCCATCGCCTGGTTGCTCTGGCACACCGGACGCGAGATTGATGTACAGCTGTCGGCCCTTACCGGCGACGACGAGCTGTGGTATTCCAACCAGTGCCGGGCTGCCCTGGCGCTTGGCGACGCCGGCGACAGCCTGGGTTATGGGCATTCTGCCGACGATGCCGCGAAGATCCAGCTCCAGGATGCTGCAGACTTCGAGCATCTGCGCAGCTATGTAGCTGCAACGCTCGATGCATTAGCCGCCTACTGCGGCAGCCTCGCTGATAATGATCTCGGTGACATCATCGCCGAATATGAAGGCCAACCGATCAGCCGCGGCACCCGCTTGGTGTCAATTATTGACGACGCCACCGCGCACCTCGCGCAAGCCACTTATGTCGCCGGGATGCGGATATAGCGAACGTCGACCTACTTTGGGCGGATTTTATTCATCGGCGCCGATCAGCTTGCGGATATAGTCCCCGAAACCAGGCGCCGTAAAAGACATCAGGCCCCACTTTATACTTATTTATAAATTGGCCGAAAGTATAAAGAAGTATAAAGTCGCCCCATTCCACCTCGCCCGTCCCGGCACTGCATAAAAGTCGGAATCCCCAGCACACGCCGGTCTATACTTGGCCAGCATGGGTGATGCAGTCAGTACCGAGTCCTATACACCGCGCCAGCGCACGCGCTACCGCCAACGTTTGATCGACGATCTCGAGGTCTTCGACCGCCATTTGCAACAGGCCGAATTCATCGATCAGGGCACCATCGGGCTGGAACTCGAGCTCAATCTCGTCGACAAGAATATGCAGCCCAAGACATGCAACGGCGACGTATTGGCTGCGCTTGACGACGAATACCAGTCGGAAATCGGCGCCTATAACGTGGAGATGAACCACCCTCCACTATCGATTTCTGGCACCGGCTTGCAAGACCTGGAAGACGGGCTAAACCAGCGGCTCAACACTGTGCGCGCGGCCGCGAACAAGGCTGATGCGGAGGTCGCCATGATCGGTACGCTTCCCAGCGTAACCACGGAGTTTCTAGAAGATCCAGCCTGGATGACCTCCGAGAACCGCTACAAGGCGCTGTCGAATTCTGTGATGGAATCACGCGGCGAGCTCGTCCATATTGAGCTGGAAGGCCAGGAGAGATACCAGCATGGTTTTGACGATATCGCCCCGGAATCCACGTGCACGTCGATCCAGCTACACCTGCAGGTTTCCCCGAACCATTTCGCGGCCGCGTGGAATGCCTCGCAAGCCATCGCGGGTGTGCAAACCGCGCTGAGCGCGAATTCCCCGCTTTTCGCCGGGCACAAACTCTGGCATGAGTCCCGCGTCCCTGTCTTCCAGCAATCCATCGATACCCGAACCCCGGAATTGGTGACGCAAGGTGTACGCCCGCGCGTGTGGTTCGGCGAACGCTGGATAACCAGTGCTTTCGATCTCTTCGAAGAAAACGTGCGCTACTTTTCGCCATTGCTACCTGAAGATCGCGTGGAATCCGGCACTCCGATAGTCACCGATAGCAAACCTGGTTTGCACTACCTGAATATGCAAAACGGCACCATCTGGCGCTGGAACCGCCCAATTTATGATCCGAACACGGAGCTGTCCCATATCCGCGTGGAAAACCGCCTGTTGCCCGCTGGCCCCACCGTGGCGGACATCGTTGCCGATGCTGCTTTTTACTACGGCCTAGTGAACTTCCTCGTCGGCCAGACACGACCTGTGTGGTCGCGTTTGTCTTTCGAGGATGCGGCGAACAACTTCTTCGCCGGTGCCCGCGATGGCATCCATGGAAACATGACCTGGCCGACGTTGGGAACTATCCCCGTCGCCGAATTGGTAACCGATCACTTGTTGGAGCAAGCTGAGCAGGGCTTGAAGCAACTCGAGGTGGCTCCGGCGCTGATTCAGAAGCATCTGGGGATCATCGAAGGGCGTGCACGGAACCGACAAAATGGCGCAACCTGGCAACTAGCAGCACTCGATAATGTGACCGCTGCGCTGAGGGCTGAGGCTGGTGCCAATGTTTCTGCCGGGGATCATGACGGCCCGGATAGCACGCTGCGTCAGCAAGCCATCGCCCTCATGCTCAGCGCTTATATCGACAATCAGAAGTCCGGCGAGCCGGTGCACACCTGGTCCACCGATATCAGCTAAACGTAACTTTCTCTTTATTTTCTAGGGTATTCTGTTCAAGTTCCTGGCAAATAATTGAAAGGCCTTACGTTGACCACCCCTGGACAATTTTCTACCCAGCAACCTGGTAATGGCTCTCGCATCAAAATGGCCCTTGCCTGGGTTTCCGTTGGGTTCGGATTCCTGATTCTTATTACCTCACCTACGTACGGTGGGTTTGCGGGCTTCTTCGCAGCCATCTTAATTGGACTGGCAATCACAATCCCTGGGGCCTGGTTCTTGTTGCATGAACGTCGAGATCGCTCAAACCCGTCCTCAGCACTTAATCGGCATTGGAAGATCGTTACCCCTGTATCCATTCTCTTTTTTGTACTTGGATTGATTCTGTTTCCGCCAACTGAAGAAACAAAGCAACCAGATAACAAGCCTGCTGCTACGACTAGTTCGTCGAGTACCCCGACGGAATCTTCTACCAGGAAGTCAACGACCACAACTTCCGCAAGTTCCACGACTCGGAAAACTACAAAGTCTTCCACCAAGTCTTCTAGCAAGTCTTCTAGCACGAAGACAAGCACCTCTAGTGGTTCTCATGTACCTGAAAAATATGTCGACGAGCCAAGCCCAATACTCCCTTCGGAGCCAGCAGAGCAACAACAACATATTGAACCAGCACCAGCTCCAGCACCTGCACCGGCTCCGGCTCCGGCTCCGGCTCCGGCTCCGAGCGCCTATTACCCTAACTGCGCTGCAGCACGTGCAGCTGGCGCTGCCCCGCTGTACCGAGGAAATCCAGGCTATAGCACCAAGTTAGACCGTGACGGTGACGGAGTAGCCTGCGAATAAGAACCTTAGCTTTTGGCAATACCGTGCTTGCTAGCGGAAATAGACTGCCTAACTCTAACCGGGAAATCCGGGCGAAAATGAGAACAGCCGACGGCACCTGAATCAGAACAGATACCGCCGGCATATCCACCACGTTGCGACCCCTAATGCCAACTATGCCGCAACTGATGCCATTCTGTGGGGCCAGCGGGGCTCGAACCCGCGACCAATGGATTATGAGTCCACTGCTCTAACCGACTGAGCTATAGCCCCTTCTACCCTGTGGCGGTCATGATTATCGACCGCCACCAGAACACACTATAACCAACTAACCAAGCCAGAGCTAGATGTGCCTAGGGGTGAACATCTAGTAACCTACTACCCACTCTTCTTTATCGGTTGAGAAGAAGTCGAGCTGCGGTTCAAAAATCAGGCGATACTCACCTGGTCCAGCATCATCCGCACAGACATCGCCGGTGACGGATCCTCCAGGAGCCAAGCTTCCGGATTCAAGCATATTACCGGTGGTGAACTCAGGATCGGTAATCACTCCCTGCGGGTTGTGAATCTTCCAGTCCCAATAACCCTGGAATTTTGCTTCTGCGTCTCCGTTATTGGTGTACGTCACGTTGGCACAAACGAACGGTCCAAGGAAATCTTCTTGACGCTGCTCGAATGAATTGACCCGAATTTCCAGGCCTTTCTTAGAGGTGAAAACATCTCCGACACCACGGATAACATCCGCCTCGGGTTCTTCAGGAGCTTCCTCAGCGCCTGCCGACGCCGATTCAGTCTGCCCGGCGTCATTTCCAGCTTTTTGTTCGCTGGAGGTCTCATCGTCGCTACCGAACGCTGTGACCAGAATGCCCAGAACGACAAGGACGCCTAAGATGATCGCACCGATTTTCAGGCAACCCGGTTTTTTCTTCGCTTGGGGCTGGGCGCCGTCAAATTGTCCTGATTGATATTGGCCTTGCTCACTCACTACACTGACTCACATTCTTTTTTCAGAAAGTAGTAATGCCTCAGTGATAGTAGCAAGAATTTTTCAGCCAAAACAATCCCATTTTCAAGTTAAGGCTGAGTAAACTGCCACTACCCCAACAAAGCGTTGAAAACCTCGCTTGAGCTTGGGTGGGTATAAATTCCACTGCCGACGGTACTTGCTGAAATACCCGCAGACATCGCCAATGCCAGCGTGTTGATCAGCTCTTGCGCATCCACGCACAGCAGGGTTGCGCCGACGATGTGATCAGTCTCACGCTCCACCAGGATCTTCGCGCGACCTTCCGGCTTCCCCAGAATCTTCGGACGCGGCATGATCGGAATGTCCTTAATATCCGCAGCCTTAACATCCAGCGTATTCCCACGTCCCTCGACTTCTTTGCGGGCAGCTTCTTCGCCCAAACCAACCGTCGCCAAGGGCGGATCGATAAACGTCGTCGTTGGCACCACGCGGTTCTCGGTCGTCCGCGAGCCATCGCCCCAACGGTCCGACAGAATCACGCGATGATCATCGAACGAAACATAGGTAAATTGCGGTCCACCATTGACGTCGCCCGCAGCGTAGACGCCTTCGACGTTGGTGCGCAGGTGCTTGTCGACGGCGACCGCACCCCGCTCAGTCAGCTCAATGCCCGCTTTGTCCAGACCGAGATCCTTCGTCGCCGGTTTGCGTCCAACTGCAACCAACACGTGCGAAGTCTCGGCAGTCTGTTCATTGCCGTCGTCGTCTTTCCAAACAGTGGTGACTGCGTCGGCACCGTTTTCGCGGAATTCAGTGACCTGCACACCTGTAACCCAGGTGATGCCCAAATCATCCATGATCGTGCCGACGTGATCTGCAATGTCCCGGTCAAAGTTGGCGAACGGCTTGTCGACGGTATCGACCACGGTCACCTTCGTGCCGAATTTCGCGAAATAGGTCGCAAATTCCATGCCGATCGGGCCGCCGCCAACGATCAGCAGCGAATCCGGGCGCTCATCAAGTTGCTGTGCTGCCGTGGAGTCGATGACGCGCTCCAAGTCGGCGCCTGGCAACGGCAAGACGACGGGCTCTGCGCCGGTGTTGATAATGACGGTCTCGCCAGTGATCTCCAGGCGCTCGTCGCCGCCGGTGACTTCCACGGCCTTTTCGCTAATGAAGCTAGCGTGGCCATCGACTACAATGACGCCATTGCCTTCCGCCAGGTCCAGGTTCGCCTGGTTCATCTTCGACGTCAGCGTTCCGCGGCGCTGGATGGCTTCTGTAAAAGCCGTGGAGTCATCAGCAGTGGGTTTGGCGTGGTGGCGTTCTGCGTCGGTGAGAAGGGCTTTCGTTGGCACACAACCGATGTTGATGCAGGTTCCGCCATACATCGCACTGGATTGCTCCACCAAAGCCACCCGGTCGCCTGCTGCGGCACGGTTCATCGCAATGGTTTTACCGGCTTTACCGAAACCAATAACCAGAACGTCGACCTTCATGTTTTCACTCATTCGTTATTAGGCCTTTCTTCGTTCTTTCGGTCAGCATCTTCGTTCATTCAGTCAATCTGTCCAATTGATACCAATTGACGTCAATCGGTGACAATCGGTGTCAGTCGGCACGAATCGGTGTTGCTACCCTCCGCAACCACAAGGAGCCCCGGATAATTCCCTGCTGGCAGGTTACAGTCATCACAGTAGATAAGAAGGGTACAAACACCGCCAAAAAACACCTATGAACTGGCGATTTGCACTGCATTAAATACGCTTATATAGTTAATCAACGTTGCGCCGGAAGGCACAGACCGAAAAGTTCAGAGCAAACCAGAACCAAAGGTCAAGCCGGAAGACGTAGAAAATAATCCTCCATAGCTCAGTTGGCAGAGCATTCGACTGTTAATCGAAGGGTCACTGGTTCGAGCCCAGTTGGAGGAGCAATATTGCAACCCCGGTAGGTAGTGAATTCACTGTCTAGCGGGGTTTTTGCCGTGCTTGAACCATCCTACGTTGCGTGAGGGTTGTGCGACAAAAAGTATGTCTGGGGTTGTTACGCCGTGTCGGGGCGTCGAGTTTTGGTCCTGTTTTGCAAATAGTGCCGCTAAAAGCGACCTTTTTTGTTCGCTATTTGCAAAACGGGACCATAATCGACACCATCAACGCCAAAGTCACCATTCCCGGCGGCATATTTCCCGCGCGCGACGATCCCCGCGGCATACTTCCCGCGTGACACGGTTCCCGGGCGACAGGACTCCCAGCGGCATGATGTCTCATCGCCACCGCGGCATAGGAAAACCGCCCGGTACGCTATGCGCGTATCGAGCGGCTTCGCTGGGTTCCCAAAAGAACCAATTATTAAGTGCCCTGCATAGTCACAAAAGCTATGCAGAAGCTAGCTATGCAGAAGCTGGGATGACCTATTTAGCGGTCAACGTCAAGAACCATACCGTTCTGGTCGATATCAATGTCGATGCCACCAACTTCAACTTCCCAGTAGCCGTCATCGTCCCACTTGAACTTGCCTTCACCATTGTGGGCGCGCTGCAGGACCTGAGCTACTTCGTCCTTAGTCAGACGCTCTTCGGTCAGGTCACGCTCCGCTTCACCGGTGTAGCCAGTGATTTCAGCAGGCAAGTTGTTGGTAGCAGCGTTGCCACCTGCCTGGCCAGCTCCGGCTCCAGCACCAGCGTTTGCGTCGGCACCTTCAGTAACAGTAACGGTCTCTTTGCCACTGTCCTTGTTGTCTTGGCTATTCTGTTGTGTTGGTGCTGCGGTTTCAGTGACGGTCACTGGGGCAGCATTACCGTTATTGCCGCAGGCTGCCAGAGTCAGGCCCAGAACAGCCGTGGCAGCTACGACGGACACTCGGCGGAAAGTATTCGATTTCATGTCTTCAACCCTTCTTGTGAGTCTTATGAGTTTCCCAGCGTTTGCCGGGGAGGCGGTGTCTAGCCCCTGAGAACTCCAGCTCGACACGATAAGCGAGTATACATACATTGACACGTCAACTTTGCGTCTAGGCCCCAATTGTGAGGCATATATCACAACAAACAACCTGGTGACCGTGGTTACGCTTGCCTTAGAACGGCTAGCCAATACCCTGAAAACCGGTATTTTAGAGCCACGCTAGCTAGAGAGCCACGTAAAAAAGCCCTATTTCTCGCCACCACGCCACGATGGGATTCCAAACATCCCCATACCACCTAGCCTTCAAGACAGCTAGGCTGAGACAGGTAGGCTAGAGCACAGTTCATTGCACGCCCCTGCGCAAGCACGTGCACAACAACCGCAAGGAAAAGGGAAACGTTTCATCATGATTCAGTTCGTCGTCGGTGCCACCGCGGGATACGTCTTCGGCACGAAGGCGGGCCGAAAGCGGTTCCACCAAATCAAAGGCGCCTACGAAAAGGCCATTAACTCCCCAGTCACCCGATCCGTGGCTCGCTCAACCCGCAAAGCCATCGCCAACAAACTAGACCCGGAACCGCGTATGCGCGAGGTCAAAGACTTACGCGCCGGCAAAAACGGCCGCCGCAACCGCGATGATTACAACGGCCACGAAGAAGCAGACCGCATCTACGAACACGACGAGGACTAATGAGCGCCGCGAGCACTAATGAGGGCCGCGACGACTAGCGCGAGCGACGAGGGATAGCGAGCGAAGCGAAGAACAGCGAGCGGGGCGAAAACTAGCTAGCAGCGCGCTACGTTCGGAAGGCGCCTCCCGCAAATAGCTAACTACCGGAACGCCCGAGCAATCAGGTCCCGGCGCGCCTGCTCCAAGGCCACCAAATCGGCAAACAACGAGTGATAGGTCTGCTCATCATCACTCGGACGCATGCGTTGTAGCTGTGCTTTCAACTGCGCGATCTGATCGCCTACCCGGGCTTCCTGCAGCCGGGATAACACCATGTCAACGTAGGATTCCAGTCCCGCACTCGCGTAGCGAATTTCTTCCACCGCCAATTCCGAAACCAACGAACGCCCCACCAAATCCGCCATGTGTTCGGCCACCGCAGCAATCCAGTCGACGCCGTCGCTGGCATTAGCCACTCCCCCGGCTTGGTAAATCGCGGCACGCACCGCACGGTAAGCCTCGTTGCTGAAGACATCTTCGCCCAAGCCGTCGAAGTACTCGCCGACGTGCTGCGGGTACTGCAGCGCCAGCTTCAGCGATTCCCGCTGCGGCCACAAATACGTATCCCGCGGATTAGGCGCGACGATGCCGGGCTTATCCTGCCGGGCATCACGCTGGCTGTCATTATCAAACCGACGCGCACGCTTCACCGTTTCCTGCGGGTTCTGCACCTTCGCAGACTCCTTGCGCACCTGTGCGACGACCTCATCCGGGCTCTCCCAGCCGACCCACCCGGACAACCGCCGAGCGTATTCCATCTGCAGCGGTTTGTCACGAATACCAGCAACCACCGGCACGGTGCGTCGTAAAGCCTGCAGGCGCCCTTCAGCAGTATCCAGCTTATGGTTGGCCAAGATGGACTGGATCACGAACTCGAACATCGGAATCCGATCAGCCACCAGATCCCGCACCGCAGCGTCGCCACGTTCCAGACGCAGATCGCACGGGTCCATCCCCGGCGGAGCAATCGCCACGAAAGACTGCCCGGAAAATTTTTGTTCCCCGGAAAACGCCCGCAGCGCAGCCTTCTGCCCGGCCTCGTCACCGTCGAAGGTATAAATCAGCTCGCCGTTGAAGTAATTATCGTCCAACATCAACCGGCGGATCACCTGCAAGTGATCCTGGCCAAAAGCGGTACCACAGGCAGCAATCGCGGTTTTTACCCCCGCGGCATGCATCGCCATGACGTCCGTGTAGCCTTCCACAACCACCGCCTGATGCCCAGCAGCAATATGCTTTTTCGCCATATCCAGGCCAAACAACACCTTTGATTTGTGATACAGCATGGTATCCGGGGTGTTCATGTACTTGCCCAGCTTGTCGTCGTCGAAAAGCTTGCGGGCACCAAAACCAATCACGTTGCCGGCGATATCTTTGATCGGCCACAACAGCCGACGGTGGAACCGGTCAATCGGGCCACGCTTGCCCATCTTCGACAGGCCAGCCTTCTCCAACTCGTCGAACTCGAAGCCCTTGCGCAGCAGGTGTTTGGTCATCGTGTCCCAACCCGCCGGGGCGTAACCGATTTCAAACTCGTAAATCTGCTCGCGGGAAAACCCGCGGTCCAGCAAAAATTCGCGACCTGTGCGCGCCTGCTCGGTTTCCAGCTGCTCACGATAAAACTCGTGCGCCACGCGGTTGGCCTGAATCAAACGCTGACGCGTACCAGGTTTTTCTCGGCGACCACCAGTGGTTCCACCCTGGTACGTGATGTGATAACCGATTTTTTCCGCCACGGCCTCGACAGCCTCGGGGAACGTTAGCTGTTCCACTTCCATCAGGAAGCTGAAAACATCACCGCCTTTGCCGGAAGAAAAGCAGTGATAATAGCCGCGCTGTGGGCGCACATGGAACGACGGCGTCTTTTCATCTTTAAACGGCGACAGCCCCTTGAGCGAATCATGGCCCGCGTTTTTGAGTTGTACGTACTCGCCGACGATCTCGTCGATAGCTGCGCGTTCGCGGATTGCCTGAATATCACTATCGGGGATCCGTCCTTGAGCCATGCCCAAAGACTACCTTTTCCGGGCGCAACAGCGTAGCTGGCCACCAGGATTGGGCCGAATGCTCGGGGACAGCCGGGCACCACACTAGTGCTAGTGCAGAAACCCGGATAGCTGCGCAGCCTGCTGGGCCAAGAGTTCCAACCGCGATTCCGTCATCGAGGCAATCTGATCAATGATCACCCGCTGGCGCTGCGCCGAAGTGTCTGCTTGCAGCCACCACAGCCCGAACATCGGGTCCAACGAACCCGGCGCGCCAGCCACCAAATAGTCGTAGACGTTATACACCCGCTCGCGCTGCCGGTCTTGCCGCGCTAAATGCGAAGGCTCATCCATCACGTACAGCACAGCCAAGGTTTTCAACAGCTTCACCTCGGCCGATGCCTGCGATGGAACCAGCAGCTTACCCTGGTAGCGCCCGAGTTGGCCCTTGCCGACGAGCTCCGCATTGTGCTCCCGGCTTGCCGCAATAGTCGCGCCGACGTACCTGCCGACTAGCTCGGAAGTCATGGCCTTCAGCTGCACATAACCGCGCAAGCTGGGGGTGAAATCGACCGCGGCATTGATGATCGGCAACTCGCGCAGAGCCCCGGCAGCGTCGAGAAGTTCTTCGGCATCCCCGCCGAAAGCCTTGGCTCCCTTTTCTGCCAACGCGGCCAGCTCCACTAGGTCCCACAGCACCGCCAGGTTCACCCGCCCGGCAACCACGCCGTCTTCGACATCGTGCACGGAATAAGCAATATCATCCGACCAGTCCATCGTTTGCGCTTCCATCGTGGGCCGCGCCTGGCCGCTACGGTGGTTTCCCACAGGATCATGGTCGCGGATCCAATCGAGCACGTCGGCTTGTTCGTCGTAACACCCGTATTTGCGATTCGTGCTGCCGTCCGCATTGGTCTTGGTACGTGGATATTTACACGCCGCATCAAGGGCCGCCCGGGTGAGGTTCAGCCCTCGGCTGGCGCCAGCGTCGTCCAGAATTTTCGGTTCCAACAGCGTCAGAATCCGCAAGGTTTGCGCATTACCTTCGAAGCCGCCGCATTCGTCGGCAAGCTCATTGAGCGCGGTCTCGCCATTGTGGCCGTACGGCGGGTGGCCAATATCGTGGATCAGCCCCGCCATTTCACACAAGTCCGGATTCAGGCCTAGGCCTTCGCCAATGCCCCGGGAAATCTGCGCGACCTCCAGGGAATGCGTCAGCCGGGTGCGCGGAGTATCGCCGTCGAGCGGGCCCACCACCTGGGTTTTATCCGCTAGCCGACGCAGCGCAGCCGAGTGCAACGCGCGGGCACGATCCCGGGAAAACTCGTCGCGCTGTTCCGCCGTCGCGGGGTCAATGGAACTGCCCAAACCCGCCGCACCGCCGGTCCCAGCCGTCGTCAAGAGTGATTGTTTCACGCGCTCTCCATACCGGCGTTGCATATCCGCCTGGCTATAGCGGTAGTCATTCCCGGCTGCTGTCACTGGCTGCTCCCCTGTTGTTGGTTTGGTTCTTGTTCCCCGCGGTGTTGTTGTTGCTGTGTTGCTGCTGCCGTGCATATTGCGCACGCAAATACTCATGGCGCGTCCGCCGCGATGGCCACACGATCGCCTGCACCCTGCGCAACACGCTTTCTAGCCTAACCGCCACCGATGCGCCTGCCAGCACATACACATCCGCCACCGTCAGCCCACCAATTTCGTGCAGCAGTGATTTCCACCAGGCCAGGCTGGGAAACTGGCTCGGCGAATACGGAGTAGGAAACGCCTGCGGCAACACGCCCAAGCGCCGCGCGATTTTCTCCACCCGCACACTGTGATTCGGATCAGTCACCAATAGCACATCGCGGCCCTGCAGGTTCGGGTACCGGCTCAACGCCGCCGCTAGGCTCGCCGCGCTATCAGAGCCCTTGCCGACGGCTTCTGCTCGCACAATCCCGCGAGCCCAAAGATATCCCACGCCAACCTCCGCCTCGGTCACGGTATCGCCGGGCAAGGCGCCACCAACACACAGCACTCGGGCATCCGGGAAAATGCGCGCGGTAAACACCGCCTGATCCAAACGCGCCGAGAATTGCCGCGACGGGGTGCCGTTGTACTGTGCGGTGCCCAAAACCACGATGGCTTCTGGATCATAAACCGGCAGGTAGCGCCGCCGATAAGCGATGGTGAGCACACGTGATGCCTGCACTGCCGCGATTAGTGCGGGTGCGAGTGCAAGTGTTGCCAGCCCTGCTCGTGCGATTGTTAGTGGTTTCACGTCCTATAGTCTGCCTTACCGGGCTACTGCAGACGGGTAGTATCGTCGCCATGCGGCAGAATTCAGTGTCTTTCGAATCGTCAGCTTCTACAGCGCACGCGCAGGCTTCCGGTGCCCGCCCGGCCGTCGCTTTTCGACGCCGCCTGCTCGGTTCAGGCACCCACGGTGGGTTCCGCACTGCAGCCGGGATTACTGCGGCAGCGGCTGCTGCAGGCTGGGCTGCGTCGTTTGGCATCGGTGCTGCCGACGCCAGCGCTGCCACCGAGTCCCCTGCGGTAGCCGAAACGCACCTAGCGGCAACCGCCGAGCGCCCATTGCCCGCCCATGCCACGGTTCTTGCCCAGGCCGTGGATGCAGGTCGGCTCGACAGCCAGCTCGTCGACGGTGTGGGCATCCTATCCCCGGATGATGAACAAGCCATTAACGATGAGCTCAAGCAGCTGCAACAGTCGGATCGCATTCAGTTTTATATCGTCTACACCGACACCTTCGGCGGGATGAGTGCGCAAGAATACGCCGAATCCACCGCCGCAGCTAACGGCGGCGGGCAAGGCAGCAATGTTGGCGTGCTGGCAATCGCCGTGGATGACCGGCAATACGACGTCTACGCCTCGCCAGGTGGCACCTGGAGCCAAAACAAGCTCGATGCTGCTTCAGAGGCTGCCTACGACGAGCTGATCAACGACAACTTCGCTGGTGCTGGGTTGGCTGCCGCACAAGCCGTGCGCACCGGTTCTTCCGGGGGAGTCGGCTCCAATAGCAACAGTGGCAGCGGCAACAGTGGCAGCGGCAGCAGTGCCAGCGGCGGCAGCAACAGTGGTGATTCGTCTGGTGCTGGTTGGCTCGCCGCCGGTGGTCTAGCCCTCGCCGCAGGTGGCGGCGGTGTGTGGTACTACAACCGCAGGCAAAGCAAGCGCAACTCGTCCAAGCTGCTGAGCGATGCCCGCGGGATCTCGCCGGATGACACCAGCTCGCTGCTGCGCCTGCCGGTGGCCACGTTGGAAGAGCGCGCCGATGAGGAAATCACGTCGACTGATGAGTCCATCCGCCGCGCCAAAGAAGAACTCGACCTGGCGATCGCGGAATTCGGCGCCGACCGCGCCCGGCAATTCACTCGCGCGATGAACAACTCAAAATCCGTCATGCAGCGCGCTTTCCGCGGCAAGAAGGAGCTGGATTCACACAACGCCTTAGCCGAAGACCAACGGCGTGCCCGATTGGTGGAAATCATCTCGGATTGTGGCAAAGCCGACCGCGAGCTGGATTCGCAAGCCGAGAAATTCGCGGAGATGCGTAACTTGCTGGCACAGGCAGATTCCAAGATTTCTGAACTTACCCAGCGCAGCGTCGCCGCCCGCTCCCAATTGCAGCGGGCGCAATCCACCATGGCCTCATTGCAGGAAAACTACTCGCCAGAAGTACTGCACACCATCGCCGATAACCCGGAGATGGCTGAGGTCTCACTCGAAGAGGCCGAAGATTTGCTTGCCCACGCGAACGAACTGCAGGATAAGCCAGCTGGCCAGCAGCAGGGCCTGGTGGAAACGATTCGCGAAACTGAACACGCGTTGGAAGTCACCACGCGTCTGCTCGACGGTGTGGAAAATGCTCGCTCGAATATCGCCACCGCGAAATCCAGCATCAACGATCTTATTGCCGAAGTCGAGGAAGAAATTGCCGAGGCTGCCCAGCTGAAACAACAGGGCACACAAGATGGCACCCCGGCGGACTGGGACCGGCTCGATGCTGTCGTCGGTTCTGCGCACGAAGCACTGGCCCACGCCAAGGAAAACAAAAACACCGATCCGTTGGGCAGCTATAACCAGCTGTTGGATGCCGATACTGAGCTCGACGACAAGCTGGACCGGGTACGCGAAAAATCCGCGGATCACCAGCGCACACTGCAGTTGTTACAGCAGCAGCTGCAGTCTGCGAACTCCCGGATTCAGTCGGCAGAAGATTTAATCTCGTCCCGCGGCCGTATCGTGAAGTCCGGGGCTCGGACCGCGCTTGCCGACGCTCAGCGCATGCACGCAGAAGCCTTGCAGTTGCGGGAAACCGATGCCCGGTTGGCCATCGAGGCCGCTCGTGGCGCGGGTCAGGCCGCGCAAGCAGCGATTAAACGTGCCGAAGATGACGTCAAAGATCACCAGCGCTCAATGAATTCGCATGGTGGTCTCGGCGGCCCCACCAGACGCGGTGGCTATGGTTACCGCCGTGGTCGCAGCTCCACCGGCTCTTTGTTGACCGGTATGGTGCTCGGATCCATCTTGGGTGGTTCCGGTGGAAGCAGTGGCTTCGGCGGTGGTTTTGGTGGCGGCGGAAGCTTCGGCGGGGGTGGCGGCTTCGGCGGCGGCCACTCCGGCGGTTCGTTCTAAGATAAGAAAGCTAGAACAAAAACGTGAGAATCGCCACGATCGTGCACAGCACCAACGTGGCGATAATGCCGACTGCCGATGACGACAGCCGTGATTCCAGGATCATGCGCGCGGTAAAACTCAGCGCGATGATCTCATCCCGGCTCAGTGATTGTTCTCCATCGAACTCCACAATGGCGCGGCGAACGCCCCGGTTGGCACCGCTGAACTGTGCAACCTTGGTACCGTTTTCGTCGTCAATAATCCAGTTCTTACCGGATTCATTGAGCAACGTAAATTCGCGCTCGCCCACTCGAGCAAGCAAACGCGGGGCACGAGCAAGGTTGCCATCGACAGACAGCTTCAGCTGCGAGGTTTCAGCATCCACGGCTTCAATCCCGCGGGATTGCTCCACCTCCAGCTGCCAGTTGGTTCCGTCGAGTCGCGCTAGCTCATCACTGAAAACGCCCAGACGGTTCGGCCCGTCTTCTTCCAACAACACCGGGGTGTTGCGATCATTGCGGTCCCAACTGGTATAGCGCATGCGCGTGCCTTTCTATCGAGCCCGTCTTCCGGGGCTATCAGCGTTTAGCAGCCAACCAGGCGTGCAGCCAAGTAGGATTCCAGATCCTCGATGGCCACGCGCTCTTGCTCCATGGTGTCACGCTCGCGCACGGTGACGGCTCCGTCTTCCAGGGAATCGAAGTCATAGGTCACACAGAACGGCGTACCGATTTCGTCGTGGCGGCGGTAGCGGCGGCCGATAGCACCGGAAGTATCGAAGTCAACATTCCAGTGCTGGCGCAGCTTCTGCGACAGTTCCTTGGCTGGGCCGGTCAGTTCTTCCTTCTTGGACAACGGCAAAACCGCGACCTTGACTGGTGCCAAGCGACGATCCAACCGCAGGACGACGCGCTTGTCAGTGCCGCCCTTGGCATTCGGGGCTTCTTCTTCGTGGTAGGCGTCGACAAGAAAAGCCATCATGGAACGCCCCAGGCCAGCGGCTGGTTCAATGACGTATGGGATCCAGCGCTCTTCTTTCGACTGGTCGAAATACGACATGTCTTCGCCAGAGCCTTCTTGGTGCACACGCAGGTCGTAGTCAGTGCGGTTGGCCACGCCTTCCAGCTCGCCCCACTTGGAGCCCTGGAAACCGAAGGCATACTCCACGTCCACGGTGCGCTTGGAGTAGTGCGACAGCGACTCTGGTGGGTGCTCGTACAAACGCAGGTTTTCTGGCTTGATTCCCAGGTCAATGTACCACTGGTGGCGGTCATCGATCCAATACTGGTGCCATTCTTCGTCGGTGCCTGGCTCGACGAAAAACTCCATTTCCATCTGCTCAAACTCGCGGGTGCGGAAGATGAAGTTACCCGGGGTGATCTCGTTACGGAAAGACTTACCGATATTCGCGATGCCGAATGGTGGCTTCATGCGCGAAGAGGTCAGCACATTCTTGAAGTTCACGAAAATACCCTGCGCGGTTTCTGGGCGCAGGTAGTGCAGACCTTCTTCGTCGTCGACTGGGCCGAGGAATGTTTTCAGCAGACCAGAAAAAGCCCGTGGCTCAGTCCAGTTGCCAGGCTGGCCGGTCTCTGGGTCGTTGATATCTGCCAGACCGTTTTCTGGTGGGTGGCCGTGCTTTTCTTCGTAGGCCTCCAGCAGGTGGTCAGCGCGGTAGCGTTTGTGGGTATAGAGCGATTCCACCAACGGGTCAGTAAACACTTCGACGTGCCCGGACGAGACCCAGGTCTGGCGTGGCAGGATGATGGAAGAGTCAATACCGACGACGTCATCGCGGGATTGCACCATGTGACGCCACCACTGGCGCTTGATGTTTTCTTTCAATTCGACGCCGAGCGGGCCGTAATCCCATGCCGAGCGCGAGCCGCCATAGATTTCACCTGCTTGATAGACCAGACCGCGACGCTTACACAGGTTTACGACGGTGTCGATGACATTCGCCATTGTTACAAGGACTCCTCTGGTAGGGGATAAGTCAGTTCTCGCAGGCCATCCTACAGTGCTCACCCAACCGCACCGGAGTTAGGTGGTCCAGACCCTAGAACTTCTGTTGCACTTTGTTGCATCCCAGACCAATCACACAATCCATAAGTATCCCCGAATGGGGGTAGCGACAAAACCATGCCCTTTACAAACATAAGGCAACACTTGGTTAGTTTTGTTCAGGCGCCTGAAAACCAGTAAGATGAGACTTATTGAAGATCGATCCCATTATCGGCGAGATTGTTATCTACCGTCAAATCCCTGGCGCTAGATAGGCTCCCACCAGGAAGGACTCGTGATGCCCACCGACGTTATCGCGAACACCACTGCAGCTGCGACTATTATCCGTGCATTAAATTCTCCATTGCGCCTGCAGATTCTGCACTGCCTCAGCCAACGCGACTGCTGCGTCTACGAATTGGTCCGCGAACTTGGCCGCTCACAACCACTGGTGAGCCAGCATTTGCGGATTTTGAAAGAATCCGGCTTGGTCTCTTCGCACTCCTGCGGACGCGAAGTAACCTATCAACTCACCCGCCGGGAAGCACTCAATATCGCAGCCATTGCGGCCAGCATCGCTCCTTAAATAGACTGGAGCAATGTCTTCCGTACAGTCCGCCATCCCGAAGCTAGGCGCCCGCAATACCCGCCAGCGCACCGCCGTCATCCAGGTGCTCAACGAGCTGGACAACTTTGCATCGGCAAAAACCATTCACCACGAATTAGTGCATCGCGACAGCCAGGTTGGCTTGACGACGGTCTACCGAACGCTACAATCACTATCCGAAATTGACGCTGTGGACGTGCTACACATGCCGTCCGGCGAAACGCTGTACCGCAGCTGCGAATCCCACCATCACCACCATCACTTAGTCTGCACCAGCTGCGGGCGCACCGAAGAGATCGACGGCGGCCCGGTAGAACGCTGGGCACAAGACGTTGTCGCCAACTATGGTTTCCAACTCACCGGACATGATGCCGAAGTCTTCGGCATCTGCGCAGACTGCAGCAAGAAACAAGACAGCGCCAGCACTCAATAGCGCACAGCGGGTTTATCGACAACTAACCGACGATCCCGCCAAAGACAAGACCCAGCAGATACGTGACCCCGGCGGCCCCCAGCCCAATGAGTAATTGGCGCACCGCACGCCAGGCTGGTGGTTTGCCCGATAAAATTCCGGTTACTCCCCCAGTGAGCAACAGCGCCAGTGACACCAGCACGACCGCAATCACGGCCCCCAGGCTGGTGGAAGCTCCGAAAATAAACGGCAAAATCGGCAACAGCGCGCCACCCGCGAAGAACAAGAAACTCGAGATGGCCGCTTCCCAGGCACCGCCTGATGTTTTCACCTGTCCAAACTCATCATCTTCGACAACAGTACCGCCGTGGGGTTCAGTCTCCTGCGAAATTTTGGCGAATAACTGATCAGCTTTCTGCTGCGCTTCCGATTCCGACATTCCACGGGCGCGGAAGACTAAAGCCAACTCATTGGCTTCGACATCCACATTCGCCGCCATCGCCGACGACGAGGTCTGCGGAGTAGACGCCCCCAGCAACTCGTTTTGCGATTTCACCGAGATAAATTCACCGGCTCCCATAGACAACGCGCCCGCGAGCAAGCCCGACACACCGGTGATCAACACCACTGTGCTGCCCACTCCAGAACCCAGCACGCCAAGCACCAACGCCAGGTTGGACACCAAGCCGTCATTAACGCCAAAGACTGCGGCCCGGAACGTTCCCGACATCCGCTCACGCGAACGCGTGGCCAGCCCGCGCACCACTTCCGCGTGAACTTGCTCATCCATCGCCAACTGATCAGAAGCATCGTCGTCGGCAAGATACGGGCTCCGCGACTCCGCCGACTGCATCAGCGCCAGAGTAAACACAGATCCAAAGATTTTCGCCAGAAAACCCAACGCCCGGGTATTGAAATCCGCTTTCCGGGGCGAGCCCAGCTGATCGCCCAATTTGTCTCGCCAATACTGCTGGTGCCGCGATTCCGCTTCCGCAATTTTGGTCAGGATCTCACGATCCTCCGGGTTCTTCTGCCTGGCAGCCAGGTTTTTATAAACCTCGGCTTCCGAGCGCTCATTAGCAAGATACCTACGCCAGCGCTCTAGTTGTTGCTCAGATGGGGCTTGCTGCTGATTCACTTTGTGCCTCCGAATCGGCGATCACGGCGCGCATATTCCGCCACAGCGTCATATAAATCTTGCGGGGTGAAATCAGGAAACAATTTATCCTGATACACCATCTCTGCATACGCCGATTGCCACAACAAGAAATTCGAGGTGCGTTTTTCTCCCGACGGACGCAAAAACACATCCACATCCGGCATGCCGGGATCATAAAGATAACGCCCGATAGTTTTCTCATTAATATCGCTGGCCCGCAGCTTCCCAGCCTCGATATCGCGGCCCAATAGCTGCATGGCATCGGCAAGCTCAGCCCGGCCACCGTAGTTGACGCACATCACCAGAGTCATCCGGGTATTGTTCTTCGTCAATTCCTCGGCCTCACCCAGCTCTTTAATCACGCTGCGCCACAACCGAGGACGCCGCCCAGCCCACACCACGCGCACACCTTTTTCATGCAACACGTCGCGCTGACGGCGCAACACATCGCGGTTAAATCCCATGAGAAAACGAACCTCACCAGCAGAACGACGCCAGTTTTCCGTGGAAAACGCGTACGCTGAAAGATATTCCACACCCAGCTCCAGGCACGCATCCACAGCATCCATCAACACCGCTTCACCGCGCTTGTGCCCCTCGGTTCGCTCCATGCCGCGCTCTTGCGCCCACCGCCCGTTGCCGTCCATAACCAGGGCAATATGGCGCGGAATGAACTGCTGCGGGATCTGGTGGTCTGTGTCGAAAATACTCATCGCCTGACAGTCTAGTGCGCAGGAAGCGAGCACGGAATGATTGGTTATAAAGAATAATTGCTTACAAAGATTGTTCCATGATGCTCAACGCCGTCACGTTGCGCTCCATATGCCACTGCAGATGCCACCGCACCAGCCTGTGCGCAGTACTGGACACTTCCGAATTTCTTCTGCTGAGCTCGGCGGCTTTATCCCAATAGCGCCCAGCCAGCAACCACATATAGTGCAGGACCTCCTCAGCGATATCCGCCGAACCTGGCGGCCGACACTGATGACAACACGCGCCACCGACCCCCGGGTGAAAAGCATGGTGCGGGCCGGGCCGAGAACACTGCGCGCACTCGAATAACACCGGTGCCCAACCGGCATAATCCATCGCTTGCAATAAAAACGAATCACACACCGCGACCGGATCGTGGGCGTCGCCAAGCAGACTCAAAGCCGCCACCAATGCGCTAAACATTGACGCATCGTCGGATTGCGACAAACGCTCGGCAGCCTCCAACATGGCACAACCAGCGGTATAGCGCTCATAATCATCGATAATTCCGGCGGCGAAAAACGCGACCGTATCCGCACCGGTAATGGTATCCAGGTTACGTCCGGGATACAGCTGCACATTCAAGTGCACAAAAGGCGCCAGGCGCGAACCAAAACGAGACTTCGCCCGCCGCACACCCTTGGCCACTGCGCGGACGACCCCATGCTGCTTGGTCAACAACACGATGATGCGGTCGGCCTCGCCGAAATCGTACGTGCGCACCACCACTGCATCGTCGCGATACGGTTTGTTCCGTGCCACTATTTAAAAACCAAGCCGTCCCAGCGACTTCGGATCCGACTGCCAGTTTTTCAATACCTTGATGCGCAGATCCAAAAATACGTTATGGCCCAGCAGCTCGATGATCTGCTTGCGCGCGTTATGCACGATACGCCCGTAGCGCCGGCCATCTTTACCCTCGATGATTTTCTTTTGGCCAGGGCGTTCCACATACAACACCGCGTGCACATTGCTGACACCCGGGCGGTCTTCGTCGGGAAGAATTTCGTCGATTTCCACTGCCACCGAGTGCGGAAGCTCATCACGCAAACCGGAAAGTGCGGCCTCACGGATCAGCTCACTGATACGGGTGGCATTATCGTCGTCAGTCAGGTGATCATCCGGATAGAACTTATGACCTTCCGGCAAATGCTGCACGATCACATCAGTCAACACATCAATCTGGGTGCGCTTGGTCGCAGAAACCGGAACCACTTCGCTATCGCCACCGAGCATGTCGTGCAACGCCATGAGCTGCTTGCCGACGGTATCCTTGCCCACCTTATCCAGCTTGGTCACGATCCCGATTATCGGCACGTTCGGTGCTACGTTGCGAATATTGTCCAGAATCCAGCGATCGCCCGGGCCAATTTTCTCGTCGGCCGGCACGGTAAAACCAATCACATCGACGTCCGAGTAATTATCCTTCACCAACTCATTCAGACGCTCACCCAGTAATGTCCGTGGGCGGTGTAATCCAGGGGTATCCACCACCACGACCTGCGCGTCCTCGCGGTGGATCAGCCCGCGAATGGCGTGGCGAGTGGTTTCCGGCTGGTCGGCTGTGATGGCGATCTTCTGGCCCACCAGCGCATTCGTCAGCGTCGATTTGCCGGTATTTGGGCGCCCGACGAAGCTGACAAAACCAGAACGGAAGCCTTCCGGTACATCAAGATAGCTTTCGAGACTCATTAGTTATTTCCCGCCTGTAGGAAAATTTTCCACGACTGTGACATCAAAGTGTTGCTTCGGATCCACGAAACATTCCTGCGCAAAGATCACATCCAACTCCGCGGAACCACGCTTGTAGGTGGTCTCCAACAGCTCATAGACCGACGCCGCCGTGGTCTCTAGCGCTTGCGATGCCTCACCATGGTTGGCGTAATGGCCGCTGAACAGCGCGGCTGTAACATCGCCGGAACCATTACGTTTGAAATTCAGGTACGGGGTTTGCACCAGGTAGGCCTCATCACCGTCAACGGCAAGCATTTCAATGACATCATCACCTGTTTCCGGGCGCACCAGGGAAGTCACCAACACCACGCGCGGGCCCATCTCCTGCAAGGCGCGCACAGCGTCGAGAACTTGCTCAAACGTGTCGACTGGCTTACCAGTCAAAAAACCAAGCTCAAACTGATTCGGGGTAGCAATATCTGCCACCGGAATCACCTTGTCCCGCAGCAGCGGCGGGATCGAATCATCCACAAAACACCCGGATTTCGCATTGCCCATCACCGGGTCGCAGGCATACATAGCATTCGGGTTTTCTTTTTTGATACGCGTGACCGCGTCGATGATGACATCCGCAATCTCTGGGCTGCCCTGGTAGCCAGACAAAATAACATCAATCTTGTCGAATGCCTCACGACGTTCCAGACCGTCGATGACATCAGCGACTTGGTCTGCCGGAAGTAGCGGGCCGCCCCAATCACCATAACCAGTATGGTTGGAGAAATTCACGGTATGCACTGGCCAGACCTCATAGCCAGCACGCTGCAGCGGAAACACCGCTGCGGAGTTGCCCACGTGACCGAAACTCACGTGCGATTGGATCGACAACACAGTGTTCATGTTCATAAAACGGCTACCTCTTCACCTGAAATTACGCGCAATTCTGAATTAGTTTTCTTCGTTATCGCCAGATTTGTCCTGTGGTTGCGCGATCGCCGGGATGTGGCCGTCGGCAAGCGCTGTCCCCGCCAACTGTTCATCCAAATGAGCACGATCAGCCGCCGAGGGGAAGGCCTGGGGACCAGTGGGCTTTGGCGGGAACTTCTTCCCGCGGCGGGCAACATCGTCGTACCAGTCCGCGAGAATCTCATTTTGCAGCGCGAACATCTCCTTTTCCTCGGCCGGGGTGTCATGATCATACCCCAATAAATGCAAACACGAGTGCGTTGTCAACAGTGCAAGCTCGTGTGCCAAGCTGTGTCCTCCAGCATCTGCTTGCTTCTGCGCAAACTCTGGGCACAACACAATATCGCCGAGCATCGCCGGGCCAGCAGACTCACCATCCGGGCGCGGAGTATGAAATCCCGGGGTGAGCTCATCAATCGGGAAACTCATCACATCCGTCGGGCCGGGCAAATTCATCCAATGCACGTGCAGCTCAGCAATGGTGTCTTCATCAACACACGTGATCGTGGCTTCCACATCTGGGCTCACGTCCATAGCTGCCAGTGCGAATCCCGCGACATCCAACAACATTTCTTCGTTGATGCCGTCAAAGCCAGACTCATTGAAAAATTCGATACTCATCTGCCGATCCTGTGTGGTTTCCTAGTACGGTTCCTGCTTCGTTGATTCGTGGAAGCACAATATCAAGAGTTAGCTTTCCGACTGCTCGTGATAGTCATAAGCATCGACGATGCGCCCCACCAACGCATGGCGCACAACATCGCCAGCGCCCATTTCCGCGAAGTGAATCCCTTCCACCCCGCCGAGAATGCGACGCACGGTCTTCAGCCCAGAATTCTGCCCGCGCGGCAGATCAACCTGGGATTCATCACCGGTAACCACGAAAGTGGTGCCAAAACCCAAACGTGTCAAAAACATCTTCATCTGCGCGGGAGTGGTATTTTGCGCCTCATCCAAGATCACAAACGCGTCGTTCAACGTTCGACCACGCATATAGGCCAGCGGGGCCACCTCAATGATCCCGGCTTCCATGAGACGCGGAATAGCCTCTGGGTCCAGCATGTCCCGCAACGCATCATGCAGCGGACGCAAATAAGGATCAATCTTGTCATTCAACGTGCCCGGCAAAAAGCCCAGTTTCTCGCCGGCTTCCACTGCCGGGCGAGTCAGGATAATGCGCTGGACCTGCTTATTTTGCAGCGCCTGCACAGCCTTGGCCACCGCCAGATAAGTCTTTCCGGTACCGGCTGGACCCAAGCCGAAAACGATGGTGTTTTCATCAATCGCATCCACGTATTCAGCCTGGCCAACGGTTTTCGCGCGAATCTTCTTCCCGCGGCGCGAGACAATACTTCCGCCCAGTGCCTTGGCAACAGAGACCGGTGAATCTTCGCTCAACAGCGACAACACGTGCTTTACACCATCAGGGCTGACGGTGTGGCCGCGCCGTGCCATGGATTCTAATTCGTCAAACGCTTTCACTGCACGCGCAACCTCATAATCCGGGCCGGTGATTTTCACCATCGTGCCACGGGCAAAAATATCCGCGTCCAGCTGGTTATCCAGCACGCGCAGGTTTTCATCAGTAGTGCCTAACACTGTGCGTGCATAAGCGGGGTCCAGGTCGATCTTGCGGGTTTGAATGTGCACGTCGCTAGCCTACCAACTGCAACTAACTTTCCACGAAGTGTGCACGCTTCTAGTTTTAGGCTTTCAACACAACCTCAGCGAGCATCCGACCGCTTGGGCTCGTGCTGCCAGCTGCGGGCTCTTCAGTGACCATGACCTTATGGGCGGCAGCGTCGAAAGGCATCCACACGTCCTCGTGCGGATCTTGGCCGATAACTCCGGCCGAACGCACCACACCATTCTTGTCGACGGACCACACTTGCGCGCCCATGCCGTCGGCAAGATCCGGTTGCCCATCCACCATCGCACCGGCTTTGTCCATTTCCGTCGACGAAACAATTTTCAGGCGTGCGCCTTCCGCGGTGGTCGCGCCGCTGACCAGATCAGTCGCCGACATGATCTCATGCATCTGTTCAGGTCCGTCCGCGGTGGAATCAGCATCTTCTGCAACGATCGTGCCTTCACCAGCATCATCGATAGCATTATCGAGTACGGGGCTAAGCACCGTGACTGCGACCAGTAATGCAGCAGCCGCGAGGCCACCGGCCAGCGCCCAGGTTTTTCGCGGCGCTCTCTTCTGAGAAGACGCTGACCGAGCCGTCACGGATGACGCTTTCGCACGTAGCGGAACCACATTATCTGCTTCTACCGCCGATTCACGCTGCGTGCCATCGACGGAAGCTGCACCAGTATCGGAGTGGCCAAGGCGTGCGAGCAGCTGCTCTTTCACATGCTGCGGCGGGGTGTGCTCCGGAACAGCATCAAGAAAGGAATCGAAAACCTCGTCGTCGAATTGTTCCGAGTTAGCCTGAGAGGCTTTATTACTAGTGATGTCGTTTTTATCGCGATCACTCATGGTGGGCTTCACCCCTTCCCCAGACAGCTGCTAGTTTGCGTACCCCATCACGCACCCGAGTTTTTGCGGTACCTAATGGAACATTGGTGGATTCTGCCAGTTCCGCGTGACTTAGCCCATCGAAAAACGTCAGCAGAACGGCCGTGCGGTGTGGCTCGCCAATCTTGTCGACGGCTGCCCGCAGTCGTTTTCCCTCCACATTAGTAAGAGCCTCAGTTTCCACATCAATGTCGCGAATGCGTTCCCCAAGAACAAAATCGGCATCGTCGCGGCGCACACTGGCATTATGCGCACGCAATTTATCAATTCCGCGGGAATGCGCGATCCTACCCACCCACGTGCGGGCGCGACCACGGCCTGGGTCAAAGCTATCTGCTTTATTCCAGACTTCCACGAAAACTTCCTGCAACACTTCTTCCGCGAGCGAATTATCACCTAGGATCTGGATGATCACGCCATAGGCCAGCGGGGAAAGCGCATCATAAAGCTGTGAAAAAGCGCGCTGGTCCCCGTCGGCCACGCCCGCGACAAGCGCGTCGAGGCGAGCATGTTCTTCCGGGCTGCAACTAGACACAGCGTTACATACTACTGGCTCATCTTGTCATCATGCTCCATCTTGTCATCGTGGCCCATCTTGTCGCCTTCGCCGCCCATTTTGTCATCGTGCTCCATTTTGTCGTGTTCCATCTTGTCGCTGCTCGTGCTTTCCGAAGTCGCCTTTTCGGAACTCATCTTGTCCGAGCTTTTCTCTGTGCTCTCCTCTGAGCTTTTCTCGGTGCTCGTTTCTGAGGACTTCGTCGGAGTTGCAGCAGAATCATTACTGCACGCAGCCAGGCCCACCGTACTCATCGCAATAGCAGCGGCAGTGAGCAAAAATTTCTTCATCGAAGTATGTGCAGACATTGGGTTCTCCTCAACAGCTAGTAGTTTTCAGCAGTTTTTCCTGCCTTCAACTACTACTGCGGAACCACCCCGCAGACCGGATTGGAAAAAATAAAAACTTTTTGTCACAGGCTCCACACCGCCAAAGACCAATCCACTACGACGCTTCGCTCCGGATAAATCAATGACCGAGAAAATACGAGCCCGCGTGCGACGAGCATTCGCCATCACGCGCGCGACATTCAGAAAGGCTGCACATCATGCTCAGCACCATCGCCATCGGTTTTATCGGTGGCCTGATCACGGGTATATCGCCGTGTATTTTGCCGATCCTGCCGCTAGTGCTGGCAGTATCCCAAGGCTCCAAAGCCCGCCCATGGCTGGTTATCGGCGGTTTGGTCACCAGCTTTACCATCGTCACGCTGTTTGCCACCACGTTGCTCAATGCGCTGGGACTGCCCGCAGATATTTTGTGGAAGCTCGGCATTGCACTATTGGTTCTGGTCGGCCTGGGAATGATCTTCCCGAAGCTGCAGGAACTACTGGAGTGGCCATTCCAGTTCCTGCCGCGGGCACATAAGTTGCAGGCCCGCGCCCGCGATAAGGGCGGGTTTGCCGTCGGCCTAGCCATGGGTGTGGTCTTTGTGCCCTGCGCAGGTCCAGTATTAGCGGCGATCACCGTGGCGGGGGCTACGGGCGAAATCGATGCCCGCATCGCCGTTCTCTGCGTCTCGTTCGCGATTGGCGTAGCCATCCCGCTGTTGGCTTTCGCTCTGGGCGGCCAGCAAGTGGGCAAGCGCGTAGATTTCTTCCAGTCGCGTCAACGCATCTTCCGCGCGACCGCTGGCGTCATCGTCATCACCATGGCCGGTGCCCTGGCATTGGGTGCTCCTGCGTGGATCCAGCAAAAACTGCCAAACTGGACAGGTGATGCCGAAAAAGCCGTCACCGTGCAACTGGCACAACAAAATGAGGGTTCAGACTCACTAGAAGATTGCCGCGGCAACGGTGAGCTTAGCAATTGCGGCACCGTCCCAGAGCTGGTGGGCCTGGAAAACTGGATGAACACGGACGCCCCCGTCGACCCGCGTACCTCTGGTGATGTTACGCTGATCGACTTCTGGGCTTATGCCTGCATCAACTGCCAGCGCGCGAATACGCACATCACCAAACTTTATGATCACTACCGCGACTACGGTTTCACCGTCATCGGTGTGCACTCTCCGGAATATGCCTTCGAGCGGGAAACCGCGAATGTGCGCCAGGCGGTTTCCGAGCAAAACATCAACTACCCAGTTGCGCAAGACAATTCTTTCGCGACGTGGAAAGCCTTCAACAATCAATATTGGCCAGCGCATTATCTTGTCGACGCTGAGGGCACCGTACGGGAAATCCACGAAGGCGAGGGCGCCTATGCCCGTACTGAGCAGCTCGTGCGCGAATTACTACAGAAGCGTGATCCGTCAGTTGAGCTTCCTGCCCCACTGGAAGATTCGGACGACGAAACCACCCAGCACCGCAACCCAGAGACCTATTTGGGCAGCCAGCGTGCCCGTTACTACGCCAACCCCGCGTATAAGTCCGGCACCTTGTCTGGACCAGAGCCAGAGATCGGTCAATACACCTTGGAAGGTGACTGGACCATCGACCGGGAAAACATCACGGCAGGTGACAACGCCAAGATCCGACTGAATTACCGCGCAGCTTTGGTGCAGGCAGTGGTGTCTGGCAGCGGCACCATCAAGGCCAACGGGAAAGAATTCACTGTTACCGACGACGGAACCGTCAATCTTCTGGAATCCGACCAAGCACAAGCGGGGATCCTGGAGGTCGAGGTCTCACCCGGTTTGAGCTTGTATTCGTTTACTTTTGGATAGTTCGACGGTATGCGAACACTTGTCCGCCACCGTTTCCCCACTTCAGCGCATAAATTCATAAACTTCATAAGAATTCATAAGCGTATGGGTTACCCACCCCAGCGACTGGTGGCTGCACCGATGACGGACAACGCCACCATCGCCGCAGAAGCCGTGCGCAACACCTGCGGCCCCAGAGCCACTGGCTGCGCACCGGCACTGCGCAGTAGCGCTACTTCTTCATCGCCGATGCCACCTTCTGGCCCGACGATAAGAAACACCGTCCCGGAAAATTCTGGGGCCAGCTGTGCTAGCGGCTTGCTGGCTTCCTCGTGCAAAACGACGGCGGTGTGCCCGTCGATCAGCTGCGTGAGCTGCGTGGTGCTCACCGGCTCCCAGACTTCCGGCACTGTCACCCGGCGCGATTGTTTCGCCGCCGCAGCCGCCGCGGATTGCCATTTCTGCACGCCTTTGCTGCGTTTAGTGCCCTGCCATTTCGCAATACAGCGGGCGGCTTGCCACGGGATGATCTCGTCGGCCCCGGCTTGCGTCGCCAAGTCCACGGCTAGCTCACTGCGCTCGGCCTTCGGTAATGCTTGTACGACGATGACGTAGGGGTCCGGGCGCTCGCTTTCACCAGCGGTCAGCACCACGCCAGTCAAGCGATCTTTGCCGACTGTTTCGGTGACCTCAATTTCAACCCAGCCGCCCGCGCCATCAATCAGCTGGATAAGCTCTCCGGGCCCGATACGCTTGACCGTGACGGCGTGGCGGGCCTCCGGCCCAGTGAGCTCCGTGGCCTCACCGACCTGAGGCAAGGGCGCGGAGGCAAAAAATACCGGGAGTGACATGGCAAAAACCTTGTGCGCTAGAAATCGAACTTAAAACCCGAAGCGTCCGCGCAGCCGGCTGAACAATCCGTCCGAATGGCCGTCGGCCTCAGAATTCACACGCGACGATTCCTCGCGCTTGTCGCGGACTTCTTCCAGCAACTGGCGGGTCTTTTTGTCCAGGTCCGTCGGCACGGCGACGTCGACGTGCGCAATCATCTTGCCTTGCCCGTCGGTGCGCACGCGCGGCATGCCTTTGCCTTCCTTCACAATCTGGCCGCCCGGCTGAGTTCCGGCTGCGATCTCAAATTCGATCTCTTCGCCGTCCAGACCTTCCACGTTGCAGGTGGTGCCCAACGCAGCATCAACCATCGGCACGGTGATGGACAGGTGCAGCGTATCGGCATCGCGGGTGAAGATATCGTGCTTTTTCACCCGGACTTCCACATACAGGTCGCCAGCTGGCCCACCGCCGTGACCAACTTCGCCCTGGCCTGCCATGCGAATGCGCATGCCATCGTCGATGCCTTTCGGGACGTTGATGGTCAGATCACGGCGCTTCTTCACACGGCCATCACCACCGCAGTGATTGCACGGATCCTTGATAACTTCGCCAAAGCCCTGGCAATTGTGGCAGGCACGAGTGGTCATCACATTCCCCAAGAAGCTGCGTTGCATCTCCTGGATCTCCCCAGCGCCATTACATACCTCGCAGGTCACTGGCTTCTCACCATCAGCCGAGCCGGAACCTGTGCACCGGTCACACAACACCGCGGTATCCACGGTGACTTGTTTTTTCATGCCGGTATAAGCCTGGTTCAGCGTGATCGAGGTACGCAGCAGCGCGTCGTTACCCGGCTGCACACGCGAACGCGGGCCACGGGACCCACCCCCGGCGCCACCGCCAAAGAAGGCTTCAAAGATATCGCCAAAGCCACCGGCGCCGCCGAAGCCGCCACCACCCCCGGCTCCGCCGCCTTGCTCCATGGGATCGCCACCCATGTCGACAATTTTGCGCTTCTTCGGATCCATCAAAACGTCGTGAGCGTCGGTCGCTTCGGAAAACTTCGAGGCGGCCTCATCGGACGGGTTCACATCCGGGTGATATTTACGGGCGAGTTTGCGGTACGCCTTTTTGATCTCCGCCTCGCTGGCGTCTTTGGATACTCCCAAAATTCCGTAATAGTCACGAGCCACTGTTGTATCGATTCCTTCGAGTCAGTTGGTTTATAGGGTTTCTCGTTTTCTCGCTGCATCTGCAACTGCAACGGCGCATGCATCTTCGTGCATTAATCGATCTACCAGCCTACAGGCTAATTCGTGCCTGCCAGAATCTGGCTGACATACCGTGCAACAGCACGCACCGAAGAAATTGTTCCCGAATAATCCATAAAGGTCGGTCCCACCACACCAAGCCCACCGAGTGTAGCGAATTCATTGCCATAACCAGCGGTAACGATCGACGCCTGCTGCAATTCTTCGTCCTCATTCTCCTGGCCAATCAGCACGTCGACATTGCCGAGGTCCGGCACGTTCGCTAACAGCTTAAACATCACCACTTGTTCTTCCAGCGCGTCAATAATCTGTGGCAGACCCTGTGGAAAATCACGCCCTGCCCGGGTCAGATTCGACGCCCCTGCCATCAGCAAACGATCGTTGGGCTGGTCCACCAAAGTTTCTATCAGCACTGTGGCCACGCGGATCATGTGATGGCGCAAATCCGCCGGTGAATGCTCCAACAAATCAGCCACCCGATTTGCCGCCTGCCCTATCGGCACCCGCGCGAGCGCGCGGTTTAACAATTGCCGCAGTTCATGAACTTCCGACTCCCCGATCGGGGCATCCAACTCCACGTTGCGCTGGTCAACCCGGCCAGTATCCGTGATCAACACCAGCAGCAAACGCATTGGCGTCAGATCCACAACTTCTACATGCTTGACGTGCGAAACGTTCAACGTCGGCAACTGCACCACCGCAGCCTGCCGGGTCAGCTGTGCCAACAACCGCACCGAGCGTCGCAGCACATCTTCCAAATCGACACCGTCTTCCAGGAAAGTGCGAATAGCGCGTTTCTCCGCCTCCGACATCGGTTTGACCTCGCCCAAACCATCAACAAACCGCCGGTACCCCTTCTCGGTGGGCACTCTTCCCGACGACGCGTGCTGCTGAGCAATGAAGCCCTCCGATTCCAACACCGCCATGTCGTTCCGGATCGTTGCCGAGGACACTCCCAATTGATGACGCTCCACCAATGCCTTCGACCCCACGGGTTCCTGGGATGCGATGTAATCCGTGACGATCGCGCGCAGAACTTCCACCCGGCGTTCTTCAGTCGCACCAGCCATCAGGCCCTCGCTTTCGCATCAGCTGTAGTGTCATCTTCGGCGACCAAAATATCGGTGATGATGCCGTCGGCAAGCAACCTGCCTGCATCCGTCAACGCCAACCGGTCTGGCTGTGGAAAGTGTAATAGGCCCCGGTCCACAAAATTCTGCACGACGCCCGCGGCACCGGCGCCCACAGCGGCGTAGTCAATGCCTTCGCGCAACCGCAGCCCCAACATCAACAGCTCCGTGTGACGATCCGCCGGGGTTAAATCTTCCACCTCGTTAATCGGCAACTCGCCGTCGGCAAGCACAGCGGAATAGCGGTTCGGATGCTTCACATTGGAAAACCGCTGCATGCCCAAATGCGAGTGCGCACCCGGGCCCGCACCCCACCAGTCGCCATCGCGCCAATAGATCAAATTGTGCTGGCATTCGCCGCCGGACCGCGCCCAATTGGAGACCTCGTACCACCCCATACCGGCCTCGGCCAGGCGCCGCGCAATCATCTCGTAGCGGGTAGCCATCACGTCTTCTTGTGGGGCCGGGATCTCGCCGCGGCGCACCTTGCGCGCCATCGCAGTGCCGTCTTCCACGATCAGTGAATATGCCGAAACGTGGTCTACCTCGGCTGCAATCACCAGGTCCAGGGTGCGGGCAACATCATCATCAGTTTCCGTAGGCGTCGCATAAATCATGTCCAAGTTGATGTGCTCGAAGCCTGCCTGGCGTGCCTCCCGAGCAGCAGCAAACGCCCGACCTGGGGTGTGTGCACGCTCCAGCACTTGCAAGACATCATGCGAAGCAGACTGCATCCCCAAAGAGATACGGTTATAACCAGCCTCCCGTAGGCCCGTGAAAAATTCCGGGGAGGTCGATTCCGGGTTGGATTCGGTGGTGATCTCCGCATCGTCGGCAAGACCAAAGGTATTGCGCACCGTCGACAAGATTCGGCTCAGCCCATCTGCCCCCAGCAACGATGGGGTGCCGCCGCCAATAAATACCGTATCCGCTTTACGGCCAACGCGCTGGGCCGCCATGTCAAGCTCCACGTCCAACGCATCCAGATAGCCCTGCGGATTCGCGCCACCAGCTTCGCGCGGGGTGTAGGTATTGAAATCACAATAACCGCAGCGTGTAGCACAAAACGGCACATGGATATACAAGCCAAACGGTTCACCAGACTGACTGGTGAGGCGGCTGGACAACTGGCTGGGCATCTGCGATTGCATAGCACCAGCCTAATAGTTGTTCGCGTTGCCAACCAAGGTGTACGCTGGTCGTATTTATTGCGCGCTCATATTAAGCGTGAAATAAGTTTGCAGTGAGATTGCCGCAGGGCAGAAAGGATGATGGTGGAACCTCCGAGTCGAAGTATCGACGAACCGCACGAACAATCCATGAGCACCGAGGCGGTGCAACCATGTTAAGTGCGGTTTTGTTCCTCATTCTCGGGCTCGCGGTGATTTTTCTGATCATCGTGGCCAACGGCTATTTCGTGGCCCAGGAATTTTCTTTCATGTCCGTCGATCGTGCACAATTGCACACCAATGCCGCTCGGGGCGACGAAGCCAGCAAACGCGCTTTAGCAATCACGCATCGCACCTCCTTCATGCTCTCCGGCGCGCAACTGGGCATTACTGTCACCGGCTTGCTGGTGGGTTACGTCGCAGAGCCGCTGGTGGGCGAGTCACTAGGCACGTTGCTAAGTGCAACCGGGCTTTCTGTGACCGCGGCCATCGCGATCGGCACCGTCGCTGCGCTGGCGGTATCGACGATCGTGCAGATGATTTTCGGTGAACTATTCCCGAAGAACTACACCATCGCCGCGCCGATGAAATCCGCGCTGTTTTTGTCGCGGTCTACAGCCTGGTACCTACGAATTTTCGGCCCGCTGATCAAATTTTTCGATTTTTCCTCCAACGCTTTCCTGCGCGTCTTACGCATCGAGCCAGTTGCCGATATTGATAATTCTGCGACCACCAAAGAATTCGAGTCCATCGTGGAAAGCTCCCACGAAACCGGCGACATTGACGATGAGACCTTCATGGTGCTCGACCGCCTGTTGGACTTCCCCGACCACGACGTCGAACACGCCATGATCCCCCGCTCGCGCGTCGACGTCATCGATCCCGATACCACCCTCGGTGAGCTGCGCAAACTCATGGCCATTGCGCACACCCGCTACCCCATCATCGACGACGAACACACCCCAATCGGCGTGGTGCACCTGACGGATATTTTGCTGACCGACAAGCCTGATAGCACGTTGGCTACCGAGCTCATGCGCGAATCGTTGGTGGTTCCAGAGCTGATGCCACTTCCCGACGTCGTCGTCGAACTGCAAGAAAACGATGAGAAATTGGCGTGCGTGATCGATGAATACGGCGGCTTCGTCGGCATCGTCACCCTGGAAGATCTAGCCGAAGAGATTCTTGGCGACGTCACCGACGAGCATGACGTCAACCTGGAAGAATCCGAAGAGATCACCGAAACCGCCGAGGATCACTGGACCGTCGATGGCGATACCCCGTTGGATGAGGTTGAGCGTGCCATCGGGCACGACCTGCCAGAAGGCGACTACGAGACCGTCGCTGGATTGTTGATTGCCCAGGTGGGCTCACTGGTGGAAGAAGGTGAAACCCACACCATCGAATTGGATGCAGAACCGGAGGACTGGGTTGATGCGGATGCCGCACCGAACCGCCAGTTGATTATCACGGTGGACGAGGTAGAGCGGCACGTGCCATCGAGTTTGTCTCTGGAATTGGTTGAGGAGTTCGAGGGTGAAGAAAACCGCAGCGCAGACACTGACGGGCAAAACTCTGATCCTGATTCTGCGACCCGCAATCGTCGACAAGCAGAAAGGGGCTAGGGAATGCAGGAATGGTATATCGCTGGCCCGTTGAGCCTGGCGATCGTCGTATTGTCCGGGTTTTTCGTCATCATCGAGTTTTCTTTGATGGGTGCCCGTCGGCACCGCCTGGAAGAAACCGCGGAGTCTTCTGCGGCCTCGCGCGCGGCATTGCGGAGCTTGAATGAGTTGACCATCATGTTGGCCGGCGCACAGCTGGGTATTACCGCGGCGACATTTGCGCTGGGTGCGATCACCAAACCGTGGATCCATCATGTGCTGATGCCCGTGTTTGCCGCCGTCGGGGTTTCTGGTGGTTTAGCCGACACGATCGCGTTTGTGGTGGCATTGCTGCTGGTGACGTTCGTGCACCTGGTGATTGGTGAAATGGCGCCGAAGTCGTGGGCGATTGCGCATCCAGAGCTTGCCGTGCGGATCATTGCATTACCAGCCCGCGGGTTCATCTGGATCTTCCGCCCGTTGTTAAAGTGGATCAACGTTATTGCCAATAAGTTGGTTGCGGCTACTGGCGTGCAGCCGGTCGATCGTGCCGGTGCGCAGGGTTATGACACCGATACCTTGCGCACACTGGTACAGCATTCTGGGCATACGGGTGCGATGGATCAGAAGTCCGCACAGCAGATCAGTGGTGTAATTGAGTTGGAGAATTCCACGGTCTCTGCTTTAGCCCGGGCGCATGGCGTGGAGATCACTCCCCTGCCGCATGATGCCACGGTGCGTGATGTGCAAGAGGCGAGCCGGTCGATGAACCGTCTGCGTGTGGTGATCTCCGATGCAGAATCGGCGGTGCCGCGGGTAGTGCACGTACGAGATACTTTGCTACAGGACCCAGATAGTCCAGCCGCCGATGTCGCCCGCCCAGCCCTGTCGCTGGCTGGTTCCACGAAAGTGCAGCACGCCATCGAGCACATGCGCGCACTCGGCGAGCAAATCGTCGTCGTTGGTCGCGGAGGCAACAGCGAATCGCTGTGGATTCTGAACTGGGACGACATCATGGGCCAGCTGTGGCCGGAGATCACAAAACAGCTGGAGCGGGAAGCTTAGAATTCCTAGTCCTACCCGCTGCCGCTAGCCCACGCTCGCAGCGCGCAAACGGGCGCGCTTTGCAGCAACCTTGGCGACGATCCGGTCGACGCGGGCGCGCTCTTCCAAAAATTCCGGTGGCTTGCGCCCACGCATGCTGCGGGCAAAAGCAGGGTGCGCAGAAACCGCAGTGGTGTCCCACGCATGCGCCGCCGTCGCAGCCATCCGCCCAACTTTGTTGTATAGGTGTGGTAAAGAGACTGCATCCAAATCGCGGGCGACGGCTTCAGTCTGTTCGAGTACGTATTCCACCAACTCGCGCAGGAAGTCCACGGTGTGTGTCGTGCGCTCATGCAGAGTGTGCACGAGCTCGTTGACCACAACCGGCGGGCCGGACAACGGGAAAAATGCCTGCAGCGACTCTACTGTCACGGCTTCGGGCTCGGATATCCGCTTGGTGCCGTCGGCGGCCGCAGAAATGCTGCCCGAAGCCACCCCGGAAACCAGTGCCTGGCGCAGACCGATCAGCTCACCGACGACGTCCCGGGAATCCCGGCGTGCGTCTTCCACGATCTCTGCTAACTCCGCCAGGCAATCCTCGACGAGTTCCGCGTCGTAGTCTTCAATCGCTTCAATCACGTGCTCGATGTATTCGGCCACCTCGTCGCCAATGTTGTACACCTCTTGGGTGAGCTCACGATGGCGCAGCTCAGCAGCGATTTTGCGCATTAGGGGGCTGCCTCCTTCTAGACCGTCGCGACCGAATACCCTAATCCCCAACCGCACTCACTGCTCGACCCGCAACGCCGCACAGGGCAGCCCGCGAGGCTCGCAACCTGAAGTACTAGTTGAGAGTTTCTCTGCGCTGTAGCCTATTGCAGCGGCGGCCCAAAAATGGTTCGACTCGCCGGAAAAAACTCAGCAGTTTATAAGCTTGCCGACGGTTCCTGGAGATGTGCTTCTAATACTGCTGGTGGCAGGCTCGAAGCGTCAGACATGTTACCCCATAGGCTGTGGATTCTAGCGCGAGTACAGCTTCTCCAATACCTCCGAATAGCGCTGGACAACCACGTTGCGCTTCACCTTCATCGTCGGGGTGAGTTCGCCGGATTCCTCCGTGAAGTCTTTATCGAGGATATAGAACTTCTTGATCGCTTCCGCGTGCGAAACTGTGGAATTCACCGCGTTGATGGCGTCCTGGATTTCTGCGCGCAGCGTTGCATCGTGCGCTAATTCGTTAACGCTGCGGGAGGCAGGAATATTGTGCTGCGACTTCCAGCGGCTCAGTGCTTGCTCATCCAACGTCACCAAAACAGCAACGAATGGTTTGCCGTCACCAACCACGAGCGCCTGGGAGATCAAAGGGTGCGCGCACAGGCCGTCTTCCAGCCCACCCGGGGCGACATTTTTGCCGCCCGCGGTGACGATCAGATCCTTTTTCCGCCCGACAATTTTCACGTGACCGGAAGGCAGAATCTCGCCCAGATCTCCCGTGCAATACCACTGACCATCGAATGCTTCGTCAGTAGCTTCCGCATTGCGCCAGTACCCATCGAATACCAAATCCCCGGCTAGCTGCAGCTCACCATCCGGGGCAATGCGCACACGGGTTCCACCCAACGGCGGGCCTACGGTGCCAATCTTCTGGTTTTCGAAATCAACGGTCGCGGCAGCGGCAGTTTCTGTTAAGCCATAGCCTTCATAAATGGGCACACCGATTCCGCGGAAGAAATGCATCACTTCCGGGCTCATCGCAGAACCGCCGGAAATGCAGTAGTCGACTTCTCCACCCATCCCCGCTCGGATTTTGGATAGCACCAGTTTATCCATGATTTTATGTGCGCCGCGCAGCGCCAACGACGGGCCATTTTCTGTATCTAAGGCACGGGAATAAGCGATCGCGGTCGCCTCGGCCCGATCGAATAACTTCCCCTGAATAGTTCCGGAATCATGTGCTTTCGCACGCGCACCATTGCGGACTTTTTCAAAAACGCGCGGGACACCCAGAATCAAGTTTGGTTTGGAGCGCTGGAATTCCGTTGGCAAGGTCGCGAAATCCGCCCAAAAATTCTGTGTCGGTCCGCTGATGATGGCCGCAGCAGAGACTGAAAATGCCAACACGTGCGCCAGCGGCAAAAAGGTCAACACGTGGTTACCAGCATGCGCAATGCCCCCGATTGGGTTGCTGAGCAACCCGAGGACCTGGGCAGTCCAATTGCGGTGCGTGAGCATACAACCTTTCGGCCGCCCCGTGGTGCCCGAGGTGTAGACCAGTGAAGCCAAATCATCCGACGTGGTCGCAGCAATGCGCTTGTCGACGGCGTCGTCATCAATATTTTTTCCTGCCGCTTGCAGCGCTGCTACCGCGCCGTCGTTAATTTCATAGAATGCACGCATCTGCGACGTGGAGTCTTTCACACGCGGCTCGCCGTCGTCGGCAAGCTGCAACATGCGCAGGATCTCACTGTGTTCTTGGGTTTCACCAATGCCGAGCACGGCGCCGGAGTTCTCGATGATCCACTGGACCTGCGACAGGGACGACGACGGATAAACCGGAACGACAACGGCACCGGCGGCCCAAATAGCGTAATTGAGAAGCATCCACTCGTAGCGGGTATTGGCCATCAGCGCCACGCGATCACCATGCTGCACACCAGCGTCGAGCAGCCCCTTGGCCACCGCATAGACCTCGTCCAGAAACTCCTGCCGGGACACCGGGACCCAGGTGTGGTTTTTCGGGCGGCTGAACATCTCCGCCTTCGGCTGGGCTTTCACCGCATCGATGGTCAGGGTCAATAATGTCTGGCCTGGTTCAATGGTGTATTTCGCGGGGCTGAAGGCTTCTCGCACAGTTCTCCTAGGTGGTTACGCGCCGTTCCACTTACTCTCAGGGCAACTGTACTCCCCCACCCCGCGTTGCTTCGAAGTCGGACGTGCTAGTGCGGGACGACGCCCGCATACCGGGCGTTCACGCTGGAGCGGTGAACTAACAGCGACTTAAATACGACTGAACAAATACACCAGGACAATCAGTACCAGCAAGGTAATAAGTGCAAAACGCACACGGGAACGCGGGTACTTCTTCTGCTTCGCCATGCCACTAGCCTAGCCTTTTTACCGCTCATTCCGTCATTGAGTTGTCGACTGGCTATCCTGTGCCTTCGCTTCCGGCTTGTCACGTGCGTTGTCCCGCAATGACAACCAGGCAGTTAGCACAAAGTTCAAGCCGCGCACGATTACCGTCGCCAATACCGCCGCCACAATTCCTGCGACCACCACGACAATCGGCATCTGCAACCACGGCGATAGCGATACCAGCATCTGCGTTACTCCCGTTAGCGTTCCCCCAGCTATCGATGTGCTGGTTATCAGTGCATCGTCCATTGCGTTCATTCTAGACACAGGACCCCACAGGGTGGAAGGGCGCGATGCCTCAAATTAGACCCTCGCCAGCATTACGGCTTCACCAAAAAAGCTGGCATAAATCTGTAAGTTTCCACACCAAATATGTTTCATCTGGCATACTTGAATAAACTGAGATACAGATAACAAAAAGGCATGAGGGATCACATGTTAAAACAGCATCTTTTCACAACGTTCGCGGCGCTCGTAGCGCTTATAGGGTCTGCAACAACGACAAACATCGCTTATGCGGATCCTTCAGTCCCAGCTAGCCAAGCCCCAGCGACCGTCACCCTTGCCAGTGATCTTCCCCCGCTTTCGGTCGACGGAGTAGGCGGCTATTCAGAATAAGAAGTTGAAGAAATGCAAGAGTTTTTTCACACAGTTGAGCAAAATATTGATGAGACAACTGCACAAGAAACTTTGACAACAAATAAAGCCCCCAGGCTTCAAAAACAAAGCAAGCGCTAGCTGCGCTCGCCTTGGGGAGGGGAAGGGAAAGGGAAAATTGGGCGATTTTCACCGCGAGCGTCGCCAGACTGGCTAGACTATGCGGCAGCGATTTGGGGGAGGCTAGCATCCCTTGAAACGTCAGAAGACTCCTTGGCCCGTTGATGCGTTCCCCGGCCACATCACCCCCCAATACGGGCGAGCGCTCCGAAAAAGGGGTCTTCGCTTTTACCCAATCCTCTACATGTAAACAATGTTTACATGTAGAGGAAGGAAGCAACGTTGGAGTGAAAAAGAAGGAGGCGATGATCATGGCAACGAGAAAGCAGCACGGTGTGATCGGGCGCGGTCCGGTTGTCACTGTGCGCTTAGAGCATGAACTTGTTGAGCGACTCGACGCGCTCGCCGAGCGCACTGGGCGCAGTCGCGGGACATATCTACGTATGGCGCTATGGGCAATGATTCCGACCCTGGAGCGCATGCACTGGGAGCAAGTCTCGAAAGACTTTGAATCGCTCGCGATCAAAGACGCCTTCGAGGAAATCACGCTCGGCCTGATGGAAGACGCGATCAATGCCGACCGCTACCACGAGGAGAAGCCCGGTAGTGATTCTTCGGGGACAAGAACGCCGTAGGCGTTCGCGTCAGCACCTCTGTGAGGTAGCCGAACCCTGCCGGTCGTTCTGGGATTGCTCATAGCGTGGCTACTTGGGGTGCGTCCTGTCGACGCGGAACCGTGTTCAGTTTGATGTGAAATACTCCAACAATTAAATCGAACGTTCGCTATAATTGGGCACATGAAACAAACGATTCGTGCAATGTTTTCCGACCACCCTCGCCTGTCTCGCGCACTCGAATGGGACGCAAACGATGCAACACTGGGAGGCAGCGAGCGCGCACTCGCCGCAATCCTCACCGCGCTTGCCAACGACTTCGACGCGCTGGACGCAGCAGAACAGCGAGCAATCGCCGACACCCTAACGACTCAAGCTGAGGAGACCGAGCGCGACGAAACCGCCGCGCGAAAGCTGCTCGGACTGTGAGCGCACAAGGACCATGCGAGCACTGCGGAAAGCCCATTCCTCCGCGCTCCGACCCCAGAGGTCGACGCGCAAGGTTCTGTTCTGACGCTTGCCGAGCCGCAGCCAGCCGTGAACGACGCGAGCAACGCCACCGCGACGAGGTTGCGCAAGCACGGGAGCAGTTGGCACTTCGCATGCCCGATGAACAAGCCGCAGACGCGGCAAAACTGGTGCGAACAATGACCCACGACTTACGTGCGGGACGAAAGGTTCCTGCGACACCGCAGCATCAAGAACTGATCGCAGCGATTAAAGATTTCACCACAATCATGAACGAACGCGCTGCCACAACCGCGCCCTATCCGTTAAGAGATCTCACGTAATTGGCGAACAGCAACCCCTGCCGCTGACGCTCGTTCGTGAGTTTGCGGGGCGCTCCAAATGCTTTGTCGACTTCTTTATCCAACACATCGTGAGCTTTGAGCGGAACAAAACTCGGGGCACTTCATACTGGCGGTCAAAAGACCTATACCCCACTTCAACGATTGCTGGGTGGCTTGGCCACTCCACACTGACCAAGGGGGTTTGAGGTTACCCTCGTTTAGTGGACACCCGATTAATGCGGATCTTGTGTCCGTAAGAGAGGATGTTCATTGTGAGTCAACAACGCCAGAAATACACACCTGAGTATCGACGTGAAGCCGCGAACCTAGTAATCGAGTCAGAACGCCCAATTGCTCATGTAGCTAAGGAGATTGGCGTCGGACCAGG
>NZ_JASPGD010000011.1 GCF_030232885.1 Corynebacterium sp. MSK297 | reverse complement strand
AGCACGTGATGGCCCCTGACATCATCACACTGCATGCTTTATCGAAAGATAGAAACACCACTCAAACGGACTTGACCCCACAGTCGTGGTCTGATCAAAAGATCGTTAATTCTTTTGCGGGTATTCTTGAGACGGGGAGATCATGGTGGATAATGATAAACGAATGATTGAGGACGAGGTTGACGGGGTTTTTATTAGAATAAAATACTTTGTGGCGGACAGGAAAGGGCAGGGCGTTTTTGGGTATCCATTGCCTACGCCAGATTCTGGGACGTCAAATGTGAAGCGAAATGGTAGAGTGCGATGGCATTAGAATTGGTTAATCAGATTGAATATGATTTGTGGGATGCAGTTGCGCCCCTAATGCGCCCTGTCGTTTCCGAGTTTAGTTGGGTTGATGCGTTTGAGGACATGGAATATGGCGGTTACCCAGCGATAGGTGTTGCGAGTTTGCTGAATGCAGCAAATGCGCCTTTGCCTGCGGAAGCTGTGGAAATAATTGAACGGTTTATTCCGCGTCTACAAGAATTCAACCGTGATGCGTCTGGTGTTGAGGCTTTTTTGATAAAGGCGAAGCAGCGCGTCGGTGCATCTTCTTAGCTTTGCGTAATTGAGATGGCGCCACCTTGGTGGGTGTTTGAGTAAGGTTCGATTCCTTACTGGTGCACTAGAAACCCCTGTTGTTGGGTGCCCTGGGATTGGGCCCTGATGTCGGGGCGTGATGCCCAGATCTTTATTGGGCGTCCTGTAATAGGGGTTGAGAAATTCGCATGAGGAGAGGATTTGCCGGTTAAGGGGTAATCGTTTTTGGTTGGTTCGGTGTGCTCTCCCTGACAACGATTGTCAGCCATCTGGTAGTTCCGGTAGCCTGACCTTACATAGTGCCGCAAATTGATACGAGTATGAATAATGATGGGGATTCATTTATGAGTCTATGGCGTTCTGAAGAAGGGATCATCCTTATAACGGCGCCGGCTGTGTCGATGACGGCGATCTCATCGCGATGTTTTGGGAATACATGGAAAACGGTGGGAGCAGGTCAAATTGAAGGAAATAGTTTGCGACGTTGACGTATTTGTGGAGGTAATCTGTCGAGATGTCTGATCGATATAAGGAAATGGGCTTAGAAATGCTGCCGAATAAGCATTACGCAGCATGGTCACATGAGCCGCGCGCCGGAATCGTATGGGTTTACCGCACCTCAGGTAAGGTAATTCCTGTCCTTAGTGACCAAGAAAAGATACTTCTTTGTGCTGATGGAGACGTCGATGCTTCTGACTTTGACTGGGAGCTTGGTAAAAATCTGCAACGTTTAATCATTGATTGCGCGGATAATGATCTTACGGTGCCTGAAGCATTGGCTGTCATCCGTGAAAAATGGGGCCAACCTGATATTGAATTTCCCGTTGCGGATGTCAATGATGCGAGTCCAGAGCTTCGAGCCGCTTTAGGCACATAAGCCTGTTTAGATACTCTAATCTTTGGCCACCCTGTTTTATGGGGTGGCTTCTGTGCTATCTGGTGACAGTTCGTTGAGGTTCGATTCCTCTTTAGCGCGCAACCCCACACCACTTGGTTGGTGGCGGGGGATTTTTCATGCCCAAAATTAGATAACCCAGGAGGTTACGCAATGGCAGAAGAAACTACCGCCACCAACGATGGACACAACGAAGCCGCCGAGGTGGCCCAGCAGGACCCTGCCCAGGAGGAGGGGAACTCAAAACCGGAGCGCACCACGGAGTCCTACCAGCAAGAGCTTGAAAAATTACGTAAGGAAAACGCGAAATACCGCACCGAGCGTAACGAGTATCGAGCCGATGCTGAAAAGTTCCGTGAAATGCAGGATGCTGAAAAGACTGAGCTGCAGCGCGCCCAGGAGGCATTGGAAGCTGAGCGTAATAAAGCGACGCAGTTCCAGGTGGAGCTTGCCCGGTCGAAGGCACTGTCAAAGTACGGAATCTCGGAGGACAACGCAGATCTGCTTGGCTCGGACCCGCAGAAGTTCGATGACAACGCGAAGCGTCTTGGGGAGCTACAGGCGCAGGCTGCGAAGCGTGCCGCACCTCCGTCAGATTACCCGGTAGAGGATTTGAAGCCAGGTGCTTCCTCGAAGGAAGATGCCACGGATTATTCGTTTCCTGATGCGTGGCCGGTGCACGGCAAATTCGTATAACTAACAAGGTCCCTTAAGGAGGGATTTTTGTAATGTCTGCTTTCCGGGGGACAAGCCCTGTGTTGTACGGGGCAGGATCGGCCTACGAATAATGGCGATATGCCGTTACATTTGGCCTCGACTCGAGCGGGTCATGGGGGGATTCTCAGCGCCCTGGTGCGGCGAAGTTTCCTCGGGGTGGTCAGAGCAAAAAGATTGTTGACGCCGTGCGTGGTCTTTTAGAGGCTAAGGAGATCAACGCGAGGAAGAATGGAGATAAGTGTACAATTCTTGGTCAGGTTGATGGTGTAAAGATCCGGGTTGTGTACCAGATTAGGGACAATGAGCCGTATGATATGACTGCCTATCCCGTGTCAGGAAAGGGGGTTACCCGTAATGAGTAGGCCGTACGGTTTCGTTAAAGAGCGTGACTTGTTTGAATGGCTAGTGGATAAAGTTTCAGCCCCCCGAGATGCTATTGAGGACGCAAAAGTTGATAACGAGTTTAGTTATCCGGACATTGCGCTAGCTACGTTATTCGATACGATAAATGCTCCTCTCGCCCGCGAAGTAATAGATGTTGTTGACCGCTTCATCACTGATCAAATTCGGGATGAATTATGGGTGCGTTTTTACTATGAAGCGGTTGATAGGTTTGGCATTGCTGGTGATAATGCGTCGACTTAATCAATTGTGTAATTGAGATGGCGCTACCTTGGTGGGGTTTGGGTAAGGTTTGATTCCTTACTGGTGTACTAGAAACCCTTGTTGTTGGGGACCGTTTATGGGTGCTTGGTGGCGGCGGTTTACTCTGCCCAGATCTTTTTGGGGTGCTCTGTAAGAGGGATCGTGAAATTCGTATGAGGAGATGTTTTCCGGTGAAAGGTAATGGGCGTGCGCACCAAACGGGGCGGGACCATGTGATGCCATAGTGTTTGGCGCATTCTACAGTGCGCTAAAGTTCCTTCCCTGCATCCACGTCAATAATTTTAGGCCGCATGGTGTTTCCTTTCTAGCCATTGCTCGCGGGTATCCAGGGCTAAGCACACGGTCGTGGATGCAAGTGCTGTGGCGGTAGCCCAAGCTGGAGCTTTGGTGATGATGAATAATGCGCTGATAAGCGCGGTGATGGTTGTCATCTCTTGATTTCCTTCTGTATTGTGCGGAGGTTTTCTAATCCCACTTGCGGTTTACTTATTCCACTTTAGTGGGTCTGAGGCTTTCCGGGCATCAGTCCCGGTTTTCGGGTGAGGGCATAGCGAACGAGAGCATCGACTTCAGCTTTGCCTACGGGCCATTCATTTGGCATTGGGCCCGCCTCCTGAAAGTGGACACATCGGGGGTAGCCAAGTTGTTTTAACCAGTGTAGCTAAAAAGCAAGCGTGAAAAACATCAGGAGTCAAAAGATTGCACCAGTAATGCCGCCTGCGTGTGGTGTAACGCCTGCGCCATCGAAAGGCTTTGTTGCGGCAGGTGATCTCACGGCGACGCTTTGGGGAACGCATGGAAGTGGCGGGAGCAGGTCTAGCTGGCGGAAATAGTTTGTGGAGTTCCCGGGACCGAAGGCTAACGCAGAACACACCAGTTCTATCTGGTTTTCGCAGTGCGGAGCTACTTCCTAACACGTAAGTTGGTAAGGAAGTAGTGGGGAATGAGTAATTTTTGGCTACGACGTATTTGTGGAGGTGATCGGTCAAGATGCCTGATCGTTATAAGGAAATGGGCTTAGAGATGTTGCCGAATAAGCACTACGGCGCTTGGTCGCATGAGCCTCGGCCTGGTCTTGCTATGGTGTATCGCACTCGGGATAAGGTCATCCCGGTTATTTGCGATGAAAAGCGGATTTTTACCTGTGACGATTCGACCGTAGATGATGCTGTCTTTGACTGGGGTGCTGGGGGTAAATTGCAGGATTTAATCATTGATTGTGCGAATAATGATCTTACGGTTGCCCAAGCACTAGCTGTCGTCCGCGAAAAATGGGGCCAACCTGATATTGAACTTAGGGTCGATGATGTCAATACCGCTGGCCCTGCGATTCGTGCAGCGTTAGGGATGGGGACTGCTTAATGAGGATCCTATGCGAGATCTAGCGGAATTACGGATTAGCACTATTTGCGTAGTTGATGGGGAGATCCTGGCCGGTTTGTGTGCCACTCGCGCACCTCGTCCGCAAGCCACAGTCGCGTGCGGCCCAAAATCATGGCGACGTGTTCTGGGGTGCGGTGGTTGGCTGAGTAGTTTCGCCACGCTGCGTAGCTCACTCCAATGTGGTCGGCGCAATCTGCACCGGTCCAGAGTTCTTGACCGGTGTCCGCGTCAATGATCTTAGGCTGCATGTTCCCGCCATTTCTGTACGAGCTGTACGGTCTCAATTGTGAGCGTAACCGCAGTGGCGCCCATGACCATCCAGAATATTGGGGTATCTCCTATGGTGAGTGCGATAAGTATCGCGAGCACGATTAGTGCGTTGGAAATTTTAGACATGATGTCCATGATGTGTCCTTTCTGGGTTGTGGTATTTTGAGAGAGGGTGGGCACCCCGGGAGCTGAGTACTGTCTCTATTCAGCTCCCGAGGTGCTTAGCTATCTAGCTCCAGCTTTTTCATCTCAATCCTATGATTTGAGATGAAAAAGCTGTCTCTATCGATAGTCGCCAGGGGGTCGCTCCGAACCAAGCATCGCTGATAACTGGAAAACGGTTGGAGGATAACGCTACCGGCGTAGCTGAGCCGGGGAGCCGGGCCGGTTTGCGTGCCAGTGCTTAATATCCTCGGCAAACCACAATGCACTACGGCCATCGAGCATGGCCACAGGGTCGGGCGTGCGCCCATTCGCGTAGTAACTCGCCCACGTGCGAGTGGTGATGTCGCAGTGTTTGGCGCACTCTACGGCGCGCCAAAGCTCTTTCCCCGTGTCTGCGTCAATGATCTTAGGCTGCATGCTTTTTCCTTTCGTTGCTGTCGATGGCGATACCGACGGCAAGGAAAGCAGGAATGAATAACGCGCTAGCACCCGCCAAGGCCATGATGGTGGCTGCAGCGGTGGAGATGAGCGTAAATCGCATGATTTTCCTTTCGTGTTGTATGGTGAGGGGTGCCCGGCCATCCTATTTATGGCCGGGACTTTTGTTAGTGGCTATTCGGCACTACTTGCGAGTGTCGAGCCAGATCAAAATCATTACGATCAGTGTGATTGTCGCGATGATGTCTGTGTAGCTGACATTTTCAGTTCTTCTATTTAGTTGTTGTAGCGCCTTTCGGTCTGACAATAATCATTCTACCGCACTGGTACGGTATTAGTAAACTGGAATTAAGTTAAATTTATGTCATTTTCCAGCACTCAAAACACATTCAAAATAACCCCTGGCCGCTACCAGGTTGGTCGTTAATTTTATGCCACTAGGCAGGCGAAAATGAAAGATTGTTACCAGATACTACCTGCTAAAATCTGGCGACTGCAAAAGATCTGCACCCTTTTTGTCGCATATCCCCTAATTCAACGGCCCGCTCAATTATCTGGTTGAACGCCGCCTGGCGTGTGGGAGTGACCAGGCCTTGTCAAATGAATAATGGTGCATCGAATTCCGAAATGTCATGCGGCTAGCCGCTTGCTTAACTCGTTTGCGCGCGATTCCACAGCGTCAATCGGTAGTGAGGTTGCCCCACAGATGCAAAGTGACCATTAGATTTAAGCCAATGTGGAAACTCCTGATCGACCGAAGCATGATCAAAGAAGTCTTGCGCGTAGCGACCGGTCTGTCTGATGCAATCATCGCCAAGATGGGTGGGACGGAAACGTCATAATCAATGTCCTTGCGTGAATATGTATGGCAATAGTGGTTGATATAGTGAGCATCTGTGAAGCTATCAAGGAGCCAACGAAATGATCAGAAACACCAGCGAACACAACGAAACCGTTAAGCCAAACGACTTCGAAATGGAACGGCTTCGCGCTGCCCTGCCCGAGTATTTCGACGGCGACGGCAACTTCATGATTGACCGACTCCAACAGGCACTCCAAGACGGAGACGTCGATTTCACCCGCGAGGGATACGAGCTGAAATTCCTCGGCAAATCCTACGCGAAGTACCTCACGTCCATGAAGACCGAAACAGTCGTCGTGCCAGACCTTGAGCACAACTCGAAACCTGAAAACAAGGACTCCGAGAACCTCTACATAGTCGGCGACAACCTCGATGCCCTCAAACATCTGCTTGGCTCCTACGCAGGTAAAGTCAAATGCATCTACATCGACCCGCCCTACAACACGGGATCCGACGGATTTATCTACAACGACGACTTCGGCTTCACCCCCCCAACTCGTTGAAAAGGTCGGGCTCACCGAAGATGAAGCCGAACGCGTTCTTGACCTCCAAGGAAAATCATCTCATTCAGCATGGCTCACCTTCATGTACCCACGCCTGCAACTCGCAAAGGAACTCCTCGCGGACGACGGCGTTATCTTCATTAGCGTCGACGACAACGAGCAATCTAATCTAAAACTCCTCTGCGATGAAGTTTTCGGTGAACAAGGGTTTGTTAGTCAGCTGATTCGACTAACAAACCCCAAGGGGCGAAGCCAAGATATGTATGTCGCCAACAATCACGAGTATCTTCTTGCATATTCGCGCACAGTCTTGCCAAAAGGGTCGGTGTCAATCCCTAAAACAGCGAAAGAGATATCCAAAGATTACCCCCTTAGAGATGAGGACGGCAGAGCCTACAGAGAGCTTGAGTTACGGAACACTCACCGTGAGTTTGGACGCCATAATAGGCCAAATCTCTATTACCCATTCTTCGTTACAGCGTCAGGGGAGGTTCTACTTGAGAAGAGCCCTGAAGCGACAATTGAAGTGCTTCCTCTTTGGGGAGATGGTTTCGAAGGTTGTTGGACCTGGAGTAAGGAGCTCGCTCGCCGCGATTTGAACCTTCTAGTTGCTAAGGAAGTCAATGGCCAATGGAAGGTTTATCGTAAAGCGTATGGTCATGATGGCGATGAAGCGGTCAGGAAGCAGGTGAAATCGCTGTGGACCGAGTCAGAGATGCGCACCGAAGAAGGACAACAAGACTTCGATGATCTGTTTGACTCTCGAGACAAGTTGTTTCAAGCGCCCAAGCCACCTGCACTCATTGAACGAGTTCTGCGTATGGCCACTGGCAAATCCTCACTTGTCTTAGATTTCTTCTCTGGATCTGCTACGACGGCCGACGCAGTAATACAACTCAATGCTGAGGATGGTGGCCACCGGAAATTCATCATTGTTCAATTGCCCGAGAAGATCGAGCATGACAAGCCTGCTTTCCGCGCTGGTTACCACACTATTGACGAGATTGGCCGCGAACGAATCAAACGCGCAACTGCAAAGATCAAGGAAGAAACTGGCGCGGATATTGATTACGGTTTCAAGCTTTACAGGCTGAACGAGCCGTCTGGGCAGATTCTTGATGATCTGCTGACGTTTGATCCGAAGCAGGACGGTACGTTGCTAGCTGGGGATTATGTCTCAAAGTTCGACCTGAACGGTACGCCTGGGCATGACACGGTGCTGGCGACGTGGCTAGTTGAAGACGGACATGGGCTGGTCACTGGCGCGCAACAGGTTACCTTGGCTGGCTATGAGCTGGATGTGTGCGGAGATTCTGCTTATATCATCTCGCCGGGTTTGACGAGTGATGACGTGGTGGAGCTTGTTTGCTTGCTTGAGAACGGGGATCTTGCGGTTTCTCGTGTTGTGGTGTTCGGGTACTCGGTTACGTTTGGTGTGATGCATGAGTTGAAGAAGAATCTCTCGGTGCTGAAATCTGGTCGCACTGTGTCTGTGATTGAGAGGCTGTAGGGCGATGCAGATGAGGCTACAGACCCTTGAGCACCAACAGCGGGCGCTGACGGCGATTACCCGCGTTTTTCATGGCCTGGATTTCGATTCTGGCGGGTTGATGGAGGCCAATCCGACCTTCAATCTTGCTGATTCGCAGCTGGCTCATAACATTTCTGAGTTGCAGAACGGCGCGGTCGAGGGTGTACCTGCTATCCCACGTGCTTGGCGGGGCCGGGTGGATGATGGTGTGCTCGGTATCGACGTGAAGATGGAGACCGGCACGGGTAAGACGTTGGTCTACACGCAGATGATGTACGAACTCAACAGGCTCTATGGATTTACCAAGTTCATCGTTGTGGTGCCGTCGACAGCGATCAAGTTGGGGACCAGGTCATTCATCACGTCCGAGTATGCGCGTAACTATTTCGACGATAATTATCGTGGCAGCATCAAGCTGGAGCTGGATGTTCTTGATCCACAGAAGCGTTCCAAGGGACGGAAGTTCTTCCCTAGCGCGGTCGCGAATTTCGTGTCGGCATCCCGGCTAACCAAGGGCCGTGTGCATGCGTTGTTGATGACTGATGGCATGTTGCGTTCGGCAGCGACGATGGGTGCTATCTATGATCAAACAGTGTTGGGTATGTCGAGCCAGCCGTATGAGGCATTGGCGGCGACTCGGCCGGTGGTGATTATTGATGAGCCGCATCGGTTCCGCCGTGAGAACAAGGCTTACCAAACGATCATTGACCAGATCCAACCCCAAGCTGTGGTCAGGTTCGGTGCGACTTTCCCGAAGAACGATAAGACCGGCCAGATCGATTACAACAATTTGGTGTTCAATCTTGGCGCGGTCGAGGCGTTCAACGAACAGCTCGTTAAGGGCGTGGCTGTGCAGTACCCGGAGGACGATGGGCAAGACTCCACGAGGCTGAAGTTGACAAGCTTGTCGGCTCGCAAGCCGAAACAGGCCACGTTCACCAACCTCGGTACCTCCAAGACATTGACCGTAGGGTTGGGCGGCTCGTTGGCTGGGGCGGATGGAGCATTCGCAGGCATCACGATCGAGGCTGTGGGCAAGACAGAGAACCCGACGATCAAGTCTGGGGTGACGCTGTCTAATGGTCAGATCCTGGGTAAGGGCGACACCGTGGTTGCGGGAGTGTATTCCCAGACCTATCAAGAACTAATGATTGCCCGTGCGCTGGATAATCACTTCGAGACGGAGTGGGAAAACTTCCGGCGCGCTACCCGCGTGAAAACCTTGACTCTGTTTTTTATTGACTCGATCGAGTCCTACCGTGGTGAGGACGGTCCAGGCCACTTACGCCGCAGGTTCGAGGAACTGCTGGCTGCCAAGCTCAAAGAGGTCATCGCCGAACACGAGGACAAGACCTCACAGATAGCCAAAGACTACGTCGCATACTTGAAGGATTCGCTGGCCGATGTGTCGGCAACAAACGGTGGTTACTTCTCTGCTGATAATGCGTCCACCGATGAGGCAATCCAGGCCGAGGTGGACCTGATTCTGCGCGATAAGCAATCGATGCTGGCATTCACGAAAGCGGATGGGTCGTCGAACACGATGAGGTTCGTGTTCTCGAAGTGGACGCTGCGTGAGGGCTGGGATAACCCCAATGTCTTCCAAATCGTGAAACTACGCTCGTCGGGATCGGAAATCTCGAAACTCCAAGAGGTCGGGCGCGGGCTACGCCTTCCCGTTGATGTCAGCGGCAGTCGACTAGCTGATGAGGACTTCCGGCTGACCTACCTCATCGATTACACCGAGGAATCATTCGCCAACAGTCTTGTGCATGAAATCAACGCAGACACCGGTGGCCAGGCCCCCTCGGTTAAGGAACTGCTGCCGCGTGTGGCAGCCAAACTGGGCAAGGACGAAACCGAGCTGTTCATTGAACTACTCCAAAAAGGCCTGGTCGATAGCGAAAAGAACCTAATCGAAGGCAAGGCCGAGGAGCTCTTTGAGCTTTATCCGCAATTCGCAGAAGGCAAGCTCAAACCCGGCAAAGTTGTCACCGACAAAAAGAAAGCCCGAGTCGGAATCCGCAAGAATCGCTACTCCGAACTCAAGCAACTGTGGGAAGCGGTCAACGCCAAGTACTACCTCAGACTCGACGACCTCACACCTGCCGAAATCAGTACCTGCATCGACGAGATTCTGGACGAGGGCATCTACAAGGCACAAACTGGTAGGTTCACCCAAGACCTGGTCACGACCGGCGAAGACGGGGTGCTGACGACCATCTCGTCGACGAAGGAAACCTACGCCGTTGACGGGTCGATGCCCTATGGGCAGTGGCTGAAGCTGGCCTACACCCAAACTTATCTACCCATCAGTGAGATTCACGCGGGCTTGGTGCGACGCAACGCGAAGAAAAAGCTTCCCAGAGATTTCTTCAACAAGGCCACACTGGGTGAGTTTGTTGCGCAGTTCAATGGCTGGATGCAGCGCGAATATGTCAAACGGTTCTCCTACACCCGTATCGACGGGCCAATGGGCGCCACTGCGCTGACCGACCCTGACGGTGAACCGCTGAAGACGATTGCGCAAGGAAACGTCGGTGTTTACCGTGACACCACCTCCGAGGTGCCAGAGAAGTTCCTTTACGACGCGTTCGTTTACGACTCCCCGAAGGAACAGACCACGATGCGTGACTCTGTTCTCGACGAGGTCGTTGTCTATGGCAAGATCCCACGCCGATCAATCCAAGTGCCGGTTTATTTTGGTGGGACGACCAGCCCGGACTTCATGTACGTGCTCAAAACCACTGACGGCAAAATGTCGCTGAACTTCATCGTTGAAACCAAAGACGTCGATTCCAAGGCTGACTTGCGAGGAACCGAGGAACTACGCATCAAGGCTGCTCGGAAGTTCTTCGAGTCGATCAGTGATGAGAACATCTCCGTCCACTTCGCCCCGCAACTCAAACGCGACGACATCGTCACCATGATCAAAAAAGTCGTAGTGTAATAAGACCAAAGGAAAGGTAGCAATGAAATGGCCGTTTTCTACAGTTTCCATTACGAACGTGACGCCAACCGAGTGCAGCTCATCAGACAGATGGGGCTCATTGAAGGACAGCGGATTCTCAATTCCCAAGATTGGGAATCAGTTCGAGCGGGTGGTCGCTCAGCAATCGCTAACTGGATTGACGAGCAGATGAAGTACAAAACTGCTGTCATTGTCCTCATAGGACGGGAGACCGCATTGCGGCCTTGGGTGCAGTACGAAGTCCAAAAGGCCTGGGATGCCAAGAAACCGCTGCTCGGGATCCGCATTCATGGGCTTTCTTCCATGGGAAAAGTCGACACCATCGGCTCTGACCCATTCACACAAATATCTGGCTATGAGGGGAGTAACCCAGGACTCCCGATTTTCGATCCCACAGTAAACGACCGGTTTGGAGATATCGATTCGAAGGCAACCTACCGAAAGCTTGCGGATAGTGTTCGCTCTTGGAGTTCTCAAGGACGAGTAAGGCGGGGCCGGTGAACCTCTGTCCTTTTTGCTCGATCGTTCAGGGGGAAGACGCTGCTGTACGCGAGGTTGCCCGTGACGATTCGGTGGTTGTGTTCTTCCCAACCGAACCAGCCGCGCTGGGCCATTGCATGGTGACCCCACTCCGTCACGTCGAGCATTTCTCGGAACTGACTACCGACGAGGTATCCCGTGTGATGAGCGCGGCGCAGGCAATGGCCAAAAGTCTTCAGGAAACATGTCAGCCGGATGGTATCAATATCATCCAGTCCAACGGCGAGGCCGCCAGCCAAAGCGTGCCGCACGTCCACGTACACGTCCTACCACGATGGAAAGATGACATAATCGGTGAGATTTGGCCACCGGCGTCGCATTACTCAGACGAGGACAAGGATCGTGTACTGTCCAAGCTCCGCGCGAGCACAGTGCTACCAGGTCCTACAGTTGACGCAGAGGACAAGAGACAGCATCTATCCTTTGCTCAGGACATCATCACACGCATGGCTCAGTCCTCATCAAACACGAAGAGCTGGTTCCTTCCAGTTGTGACCGCAACTTACGGGTATGCGTTCACACAATCATCCATATCTGTGGCAGTTCTCGGCATTGTTGCGACAGTGGTATTCGGCATGCTTGACGTTGGATACCTGCGAACCGAGCGGAAGTACCGCGATCTCTATGAGCGGATAGCGACTGGTGATGTTCCACCGTACTCACTTAATTACAAGAACTCAGGAGATACCCGCAAGAACTCCTTCTTCGAGCATTGCTCGGTGATGACAGCCTGGGCGATCTGGCCGTTCTACGGGGCTTTCCTCGTAACCGGAATCGTTGCCCTAGCTACTTCGAATTAGGTGTATCCGACCAAAAACGCTCATGGCAACGGCTTTCTGTGGGTTGGGCTCCAGTGGCACGGGAACCGAACTCGACCATCACGCCGTCGGTGTGTACCAGCTCGAGGGCATTTGGGTCCGAAGACGCACATTACTAATGTGTATGCGTACCTCATCACCACGACTCCCAAGTCTCATGTAGATGCTGACTGGCGCATAGGATCGAGGTGAAGATGGCGTCCGTGCCAGTGCTCAATCAGCCAGCGGTCATGGCTGGCGATGATGAGGGGCCCTCGCCAGTCCCGTAGCGCGTCCTCGAGTGCGTCCATCGTTTCCAGATCAAGGTAGTTGGTTGGTTCATCAATGATCAACACGGCCGGGTTTGTGGCGAGTGCAACTGCAAATTGGGCCCGGCGTTGATTCCCTGCAGACAAGTCCGCAACGGGAATGCTCCACATCGACGGATGCAAGATCCCTTTCCCTGCCTCACCAATGCCACTTTGCCCCCTTTCCGTGCCAAATCCTGCCGATGAAGCGTCGGGGAGTGTCTGTGGTACCACACCTACTGGCTCATCACGGGTCATGGTGCCACTCTTCACAGTCCCTGTAGGTGCGCTACCTGTGGCGATCCAGTTCAGCAGGGTTGATTTACCTGCCCCGTTTGCTCCCGTCACGAGGAGATGTTCTCCTCGTCCTAAATCGAACGTGACCGGCGCAAGCCGACCTGCTACTGCTGCATCTCTGAGTGAGACGGCCAGACCAGATCCGGGGTCAGATTTGTACGAGGGAAACGTCAGGCCATAGTGGCGGGGTTTTCGCACTTCTCGCTGGGAAAGGCGCTCCAGACGGACATCGTCATTACGCGTTCGTTTTACAGATGTGGCTGCTGCGCGATCGGTGAAGAACTTCTTCTCCTTGCGAGCTGCGGTTTCCACCCGAACCCCACCACGGGCGATCTTCATACTCTCGCGGCGGTGTTCGTGTAGATCACGTTTTTCCGCCTGCTGCGCGGAGTGAATCTGCTGGTGTTTTGCCCGGGCAATCGTCTTCGCCGTTAGGTAGTCCGTGTAGTTGCCTGCGTTGCGGTACACGCCCACAATGGTCTCACCATCAGCCCTGGCGAGTTCTTTCCACACTGTGATGTCCATGTCGTAAATGACGGTGGCGGTGCTTTCGATAAAAGACCTGTCGTGACTAGTCGCAAGCACTGGGCCGCCCCAGTTCGCGACTACACGCGAAAGGAAATCGGCTGCTTCACGATCGAGATGATTGGTCGGTTCGTCTAGGACCAACACCTCGGGTCGCACCATCAGCAGGGCGGCCAGTTTCAGCCGTGCACGCTGACCTGGCGATAGCGCATGCATCATTCGATTTTTTCCTGCCCCTATGAAATCTACGAGTCCCAGTCCTGCGAGTGTTTCATTCACCCGTGCATCCAACGACCACACATCAAGGGCATTCAATCGGGCAAGGAGTTGGTCAAACTCCAGTGCTCGATGAGTGTCTCCTGCTGCCATGGCTTCTGTGGCTTGGTGGAAGCGCGTGAGTAGTTCATTAAACGGTTTGAGCACCGAGTCAAGGAATTGCGCAACACTGCCGTCGAAACGCTCTGGGTCGGGAACGTGCTGAGGAACAGGGCCAGGAACAATTCGGCCCGTATCAGGCGTCAGATCGCCGGTGAGGATTCTTAACAGAGTGGACTTGCCGACCCCGTTTGGGCCAATCACAAAGGCACGTTCACCGTTTGACACGTGCAAGCTCACACGATCGAGAATGAGGCGGGAGCCGAATGAAAAGGAAATACTATCGAGGAAAATATCGGGCATGGTGAGCTCCAAGACGTAGAAATAACTTCGGTCACGTCTCAGCAAGGCTGAGTGGAGATCACATGTTCACCGGAACCACACACTCCTCGGGTCGGGTAGGTCGTCAACTGACGAATGCAATTTAATTTTACATGATACGTCAAGCCTCAGGTGGCCCCGCAATAGGAGCGAGGCGCTGAAGTGAACCAGCGGCCTCAGTTTTGAAGCAATCAAACGGCCAAAACGTAGTTCGCGCGCGTTCGTACCCAACTTGGGTGGAAAATTTCGAGGATGCTCACGCGCTTTCATCGCTAAGCTCGTTGCCAAAGTGTTTGAGGGGCTGGAAAGCTTCTTTACGCTCCAGTTTCACTTGGATTTCTGAACTAGGGAATGCCATATCCCAGTTCACCGGGGCAGAGGCAATATCTGCGATGTCGATACGGCTGGTTTCAATGATTTCGTTCGCCAGCGCGGCCTCGGCATTCGAGGACCACCGATCCGTCGTCGAGATGATATAGCGGTGGGCAACCATATCGATGCCCGTGTCGGTCTGGCCGTTGTTATAGCTCCAATCGGATCAGCGGCAGACCTCATCGAACGGCCCAGCCTATGGTTCCTGGCCAGTGCCCGCGTTAATGATTCTATGCTGCACTGTCTTTCTTTTTGGAGGAAGTGGCCGTCGCTAAGTTGTAGCCAGATAGTGCCGCGAGTGCCACGACTATCCCCCAAATCGGAGAATCAGCAATGATCGAATACGCTGCAGCAACAACGATTCCTCCTAGGGCGGATGCTTGTTTTAAGGTCATTGTGTTGATTCCTTTCATTCAGGTCCCACAAGTATGGGGACCATTCGGGATTTAATTAACGTCGCAGCTGTTTCGGTGATCTTGGGCGATTTTCTTGCCATTTTGATTTTTGCGAACCATAATGAGCTTCGCCCATCTAGCATGACGATAAACATCAGAATACGTCCATCAGCATAATAATTAGCCTAGGTGCGTGGAGCTATGCACAGTATTCCGCGGATCCTACGGCTCGACGTAATTCTTTTCCAGCGTCAGCGTCGATGATCCGAGGATGCATTTTTCAATACTGCACGCGTTGAAGAGCCAAAGGTCGCATTGTTTTCGCGGCCTGCTAGTGGAGGTGCTGCCCAATCAATTGTCCGTATCCGTGTATTCCGAGAGCGTTGAGGTGCAGCGGGATGTTTCCCGGTGCTGGTGGTGCAACGTCAAAAAGGTTGCGCCACCAACGTTGCGGCGAACACATATCGTGGCCTGCAGAGGCAGGCCAGGCGTCGACAAAGGTGGCCCCATTGTGCTCGGCTACCTCACGCAGGTTGTTCTGCAAACGCTGCTCCGTAGCGGCAATAAGGGGAGTAGGGATAGGTAGCGGGTCAGATGAATGCAGCCCACTGTTCGCACATGTTGTGCCATCGCTGGTGACACGGGGATATCCAACCACCACAATCTTGGCATTCGGTGCGTGCTCGTGGATAACGTCGATGGCGTTCTGCAAGCCACTACGGACCGCGTGATCAACCGCCTGCGTATCGAGTCCGTAACGGTAGGTATCGTTAGCCCCCGCAACAATAACCACGTTTTTCGTACTCCGGGTGAGATCGGCCTGTTCTGTAGCAGTGCGGAGAGTATCGTCAATACGAGGCTCACCGCTAGCTAACGAAGCACCAGAACACTGATACTGATCCACTCGAGCAACGCCGGACGCCTGACGGATCTCGTTGGCGATGGCGCCGTCGGTAACGCAACCGACACCGGTGGTTATGATGTCTTTGCTACTGCCTGACATAGCAGAACTACTACTGGACATATCAGTGGCGCTATCTGATGAAAGCGGCATGTTATTGCGCACAACATCGAAGGGCACGGGGTTGGCGACCAAACTGTCACCGGCCAATACGGTATTTCCCGGAGGTGCCGTGTGAGCTGCGGCAGCACCAGTAGTAAGAGATGCAGTAGCGGCCACGATAGCAGTCAGTAGGGCGAGCTTAGTACGCATGCGTGTCCTAGCGGAATGAAAATGGTTTTGCGTTACACCTTAGTCAAACTTGTCGAACCACCGAAGATCCACAGTTGGGCGTAGCTTGACGCCTGATTCACCGTCCGCGCGAATCAGTTCCGCGAGACGGTCACCGCTAATGAGATCTACTGTGGGTACCGATGCCGTAGCAGCTTTACGGGCGGGTTCTGTGAACCGGCTCAGAGTGACGATAATGGCGCGCTCTGCTCCCTTGGTATGAGCATCGCGTTGGAAAAGCGCCACCGTATCACGGCCAATAGGCTTATCTGGGGCATAGCGCTTGACTTGTACTGCCACACGAGAAGAAAGCACTGAACTGATTGGTGCTGTACCGATGGCATCGACGCCTTCGTCACCAGAACCGCCGGTTTGTTGCAGGTGCAGGCCTTGTCGCCGAAGCAAATAGATAACAAACTTTTCGAAGCCGTCCGGCGATAATTGGTGGAGTCGTTCCAGTAGTTGACTCTTCCAATCTCTATCCATTTCTTCGTCGTCGGAGTCTTCGCGAATCTCTGCGTCAGAAATATCGTCTTCCACTTCAGAGTCTGTAGTTTTCGCTTCTTTTTCTAATTTCTTCCGCTGCCGTTGTGCTCGGGAAATCTCTCGATCAAGGTCTTGAACTTTGTCGAAAGCATCCACTTCCGTAAGCTCAAGAAGCTCTTCGCCTTTATCGGTGAGCAAATACATTCCTTGCCCTGGTTGTTCGAGCACGCCAATTCGTTTAGCCGTAGTACGAGCCCACCCAATGCGGTCAATCAGCACAGAGAGATTTGGGCGAGTCGGATAAGTAATTTGCTGAAGGTCTTCTGAACCCGGGACTAGCTCTAATACGTGCTCGGTAATTTCGTTAGCCCTGGCAGATCCACCCAAAACATGCATTGCTTTGAGCACAGGCACAACGAGTTGCTGGTGGGTCGGAATTCCGCGTTCGGTAAAAGACTTATTTGATTCTGAAGCGCTCATTCTTCCATTCTCGCAGAGCTAGAATGCCAGGGAAGAATACGGCGAAAGGTAACCCCCAATGCTTTATCCCTACCGTGTGAACCTGGATTGGCTCTGGGGCACACCACCCGGTAACGACGGCACCCCCGCTACAGTGCGTGCAGTCCTCGAAGGCGCTGACGTCTGCGCATTAGCCCACGCCTGGCTGGAAAGCCTCTCGGTAGACGACAACGGCCACCGTGGCGAAGGTGGATGGGGAGCACAACTAGTACACGTCGACGAGCTCTCGCGCCGGGCCATACTGGCGATCACCTCCGCCGGAGAAGACGTTGCCGACGGCATCGAAGACGGCACCGATAACCTGTACTGCTTCCTCGCCGAGCGGGTGCGCGGCCTGGCGGAACCTGAACTTAACGTGGAATGGCAGGAACTCGAACGTCGTCAAGCGTAACGGAGCAGCACGCCACGCTGGTTGCTGTGTTCTAGCTTTAGCGCTGCGGCTGTAGTGTGCTGCCGGTGACGGCTAAAGTGTAGGGCATGAAACGCCTCTTGCTCATCGACGGACACTCCATGGCCTTCCGTGCTTTTTACGCACTCCCGGCAGAAAATTTCTCCACCGGCGGCGGCCAGCACACCAACGCGGTCTACGGATTCCTCACCATGCTCACCGGCATCGTCGGCGATGAAAAACCCGACCACATCGCAGTGGCCTTCGACGTCGGGCGCAAGACCTTCCGCACCGAAAAATTCCCGGATTACAAAGCCCAGCGCGCGGCCACCCCAGAAGAATTCAAAGGCCAAGTCGAACTCATCCGCGAAGTCATCGAAGCACTCGGCATCACCACGCTCTCAGTCGAAAACTACGAGGCCGACGACATCCTCGCCACCCTGGCCACCGCAGCCGGGTCACAGTCCGGCGAATACGAAACCCTGATCGTTACCGGCGACCGCGACTACCTACAGCTGGTCAACGACACCACCACCGTGCTGTACCCCATGCGCGGGGTATCCAAACTGCACCGCTTCACCCCGGATGCCGTAGAAGAAAAATATGGCTTGAGCCCGCAGCAATACCCGGACTTCGCCGCGCTACGTGGCGACCCATCCGATAACCTGCCCAACATCCCCGGCGTCGGCGAAAAAACCGCACAAAAATGGATCAAACAATACGGCAGCCTCGACGAGCTGATCGCACACGCCGACGACATCAAAGGCAAAGCCGGCAACAGCTTCCGCGAACGCATCGAACAAGTGCGCCTCAACCGTGAACTCACGCAAATGATCACCGATATGCAACTTTCGCACAGCCCGGATGATCTTTCTTTTGCCGACGTCGACGCCAACCAAGTGGCCGCCCATTTCGACGACCTCGAATTTGGCCCCAACCTGCGCGACCGCGTACTCGGCGTATTTGGCGCTGAAGCCGAGATTGACGACACCCCAGAATTGCCCGCCATCACACACGACGAAGCCACACTCACCGACTGGCTCGCCGAGCACACCGAAGGCGTCGCCATGTTCGTCGACGGCAACGGCGCGCCGGGGCAGGGTGATGCTACGGCGATCGCGTTCGTTGACACGAACCGGCAAGGCATCACGGTGGTGCTGGAAGATCTTTCCGCCGACGAAGACAAAGCCCTGGCAGAATGGCTTGCCGACGACGGCGCCAGCAAATATTTGCACGAGGCCAAAGCAGCCTTCCACATGCTGGCAGGCCGTGGCTACCAGCTGCGCGGCATCAGCCACGACACCGCGATCGCCGCATATCTGCTGCGCCCAGGCCAGCGCGGTTATGATCTGGCCGATGTATACCAGCGCCACCTGCAGAAAACCCTGCCGGGCGGGGAAGGGGAAACCCAGCAGCTGTTGGAAAAAGCCGGGGCGATCCTCGAGTTGGCGGAGCTTTTGACCACCGAGCTGCTGAAGATCGAAAGTTTCGAGCTGTACCGCGACCTGGAGCTGCCGTTAGTGCAGATCCTGGGAACGATGGAAGCCACCGGCATTGCCGTCGACCGTGACGTGTTGGATGAGCAAGCCGAGACCTTCGCCGATATGGTGCGCGAAGAACAAGACGCCGCCCGCGAGCTGGCCGGTGATGAGAACCTGAATCTGAACTCGCCCAAACAGCTGCAAACCGTGCTGTTTGAGACCTTGGATTTACCGAAGACGAAGAAAACCAAAACCGGCTATTCCACCGCTGCTGGTGAGATCGAAGCCTTGGCCGCGAAGCACCCGCACCCATTTTTAGACCGCCTGCTGGCCCACCGCGAATACCAGAAGATGAAGACCACCCTGGAAGGCTTGTCCAAAACCGTGCAAGGTGACGGGCGCATCCACACCAGCTTCCACCAGACGGTGGCCTCAACCGGCCGGTTGAGCTCGTCCGATCCGAACCTGCAAAACATCCCGGTGCGCACCGAGGCCGGACGCAAAATCCGCTCGGCATTCCAGGTCAGTGAAGGTTTTGAAACTCTGCTGAGTGCGGACTACTCGCAGATCGAAATGCGCGTGATGGCGCACTTATCCGGTGATCCGGGGCTGATCCAGGCCTACCAAGAAGGCGAAGACCTGCACAATTACGTCGGTTCGCGCGTGTTCGACGTTCCGGTGGAAGAAGTCACCCCGGAACTGCGCCGCCGCGTTAAGGCGATGTCCTACGGCCTGGTGTACGGCTTGTCTGCTTATGGTTTATCGCAGCAGCTGAATATTCCACCGGGGGAGGCGAAAAAGATCATGGAAAACTACTTCGCTCGCTTTGGTGGGGTGAAGCAGTACCTGGATGAGGTCGTCGACAAGGCCCGGCATGATGGCTTTACCGCAACGGTGTTTGGCAGGCGTCGTTATTTGCCGGAGCTGAACTCGGATAACCGCGTGGCCCGGGAAAACGCCGAACGGGCCGCGTTGAATGCGCCGATTCAGGGTACTGCCGCAGACATCATTAAGGTGGCGATGATCCGCGTTGATGATGCGCTGCGGGAAGCGAAGCTGCGTTCCCGGGTGTTGTTACAGGTGCATGACGAGTTGGTCGTGGAAATCGCGCAAGGCGAGCTAGAGCAGGTCCGTGAGCTGGTGGAACGCGAAATGGATCAAGCTATCACGTTGACCGTCCCGCTGGAGGTGTCCACCGGCTCGGGCACCAACTGGCAAGCTGCCGAGCACTAGCCTAGCTAGCACCCGGCAGCATTCTGGAGTGCTCGAGAGCCAACCGTGAGTTGCTCGGCATTGCGGTCGGGGCGTGAGCCACTTCTTCTAGGTCTGAAACTCGAAGACTACGCTGCCCGCACCTGGCTGATCGGAGCCGTGCTTGCCGACGGTCGGCGCCGGCAACCCTGCGCGGCCGAAGAGATAATACAGCTCTTCCCGGCTGCGCAGCTTCTCGCCGTACAGTGCGAAGGTGACCAGTGCGCTTTCTGCTCTAGACCGCGCGGCTTTAGACCGCTCAGCACTAGACTGCGTGACACTAGACTGCGCGGTGTCAGAACGTGAGGCAGCAGACGGTGCGGAGAAACCGGTTTCACCAGTGGAATCCGGCAACCGGCACTGGCAAGCAAGCCGCAGCGAATCTGCCCCGGCGTGTTGTTGCTTGCGGTAGAGATCCTGCAGATACTCGGTTGCCGCCGCATCGTCGCGTTGGACCAGATCTGCGGTCACCGGAATCACTGAGTTAGTTGTGTTTGTTGTCTCTGTTGCTTCTGTTGCCTCGGTTGGTGCTGCTGCGGTGCCTAATCCCGTGGATGTCCCGGCCGCAGCCGCAACTCCCGGGTGGTAGCCGTCGACAAGCGCGGTACGCAGGTGCACAAGACCCGCCAATGCTGCTTGGTTACGCTGATTGTTGTCAGATAGCTGCTCGACGGTGGCGTCTTCAGCCAAAATGCGGCCAGAAGCAGTCAACTGCCACTGCGCAGACTCGGCACGGGAAACCAAGCCCAGGGTTCCCAGGTACACCAAAAGCTTTTCCAGCCCAACTGTTTGGGTGTTCGTGGCTGCAGCAAGCTCGTGCACATAACGCGGGGCGGTGGCCAAGGTGGTGCCCAGCCCCACGGTTACTGCCGTGCGAATGGCGAAAGCCGCGGTGAGGTCACTCAGGGCAACAAATTCTTCCTGAGCGTTGTGGCTTGACGTACCGTTCCCAGCGTGCCCATCCTTGTGCGGTGTTAATTGTGCTGGTTCGGCAGCGTTCGTAGTTGCGCTATGCGCGCTGGGGCTGGCTAGCGTTTCTGTCGCCCGGCGCGGTGGCGTGGAGTAGCGTTTCGTGCGGGATTTCCAATAACCAGAAAAATGCATTTGGTGTTTACGTAGCCCCTTGGCCTCCTGCAGCCACCGGCGAATCGGTTTCAAACTGGCAGACTCGCCAGCCACCCAGGCGAAAACCTCGCCGTCCCACCAATCGGTGGTGGAGATGGCGTCGAAAAGCGTGTGCGCATCGCTGTGGAACAACCAGGTGATTTCCACGCCATCTGGGCAGGGGAGTTGTTGGCGGTGGGAGTGCTCGTCAACCAAAATAAAAAATTTGCCGCGCTGCCCGGCAGGCCATTCTTCCAGCCAACGACTCAGCGCGGGCAACGCAGTGGCATCGCCGGCGGCAAGGATCCAGTCAGCGCCGTGCGGGTGGGAAGACGTCGACTTCGGGCCCGCGATTTGCAGAATATCGCCGGGTTGGGCTTGCGAAGCCCACGAGGTGGCGGGGCCGGAGCCATGCAAAACAAAATCTACGTCTAGCTCGCCGTGCTGGCTATCGAAACGGCGCACGGTATAAGTCCGGCGTGGCGACGACGAAGATTTCGCAGGCCAATCCAGCTTGCGGTCCCGCTGCGACGGGCCCACGGGTTCTTTTCCGGGAGAACTGGGCAGGATTAGTTTGATGGAGTCGTCGAAATTATCTGAGCGAAACTCTGGGACGGCGTAGCCGTTGTCGGCAGTATGTGCTGCTAATTGCGGACCGCCCAGGGTGACCCGACGCATGCCGTCGGTGACATCCTGGACGCGCAGCACCTGCAAAAAACGGGTGCTTGCTGGGTACGAAGTACGTGTGCGGGCCATAAGCCCATTTTAGTCGTACTGTGCTGACCCAGCTGCGGCGTTGTGTGCGGTAACAAGGCCATTGGGGATAGAGCTGCTCGTTATAAGGAAGAAGCTCGAAGAAAGGCTTGCGTAGCTCGGGTTACGGGTTTATGCTTTGTAGGGCATGTCTATGCGTTAGGAGTGCGTGAGCTCTGATAGGAAGTTTGACGCACTTGTAGCGCGAGATTGCGGGTCTTCACCGCTGAATACCGAGCTAGACGCTTCCGTATCAGAGCAGGAGCCCCGTGAGAGACTGCGAATGTACACAATCGATTTCCTATCCATTTCGGAGCACGCAACAATATGACAGCTTCTAAGGCCCCTCAGGTAGCCGTAAACGACATCGGCACCGCTGAGGATTTTCTCGCCGCGATCGACGAGACCATCAAGTACTTCAATGACGGTGACATTGTAGAAGGCACCGTCGTCAAGGTCGATCACGACGAGGTACTGCTTGACATCGGATATAAGACCGAGGGTGTTATCCCTTCGCGTGAGTTGTCCATCAAGCATGACGTCAACCCAGATGAGGTTGTGGAGCTGGGCGACCAGATCGACGCCCTGGTCCTGACGAAGGAAGACAAGGAAGGCCGTCTGCTGCTTTCCAAGAAGCGCGCCCAGTACGAGCGCGCTTGGGGTGCCATCGAGGACCTCAAGGAAAACGATCAGCACGTCACCGGTACCGTCATCGAGGTCGTCAAGGGCGGCCTGATTCTGGACATCGGTCTACGTGGCTTCCTTCCTGCCTCCCTGGTTGAAATGCGCCGCGTTCGCGACCTGGAGCCATACATTGGCCAGGAGCTTGACGCCAAGATTATCGAGCTGGACAAGAACCGCAACAACGTCGTTCTGTCCCGCCGTGCATACCTGGAGCAGACCCAGTCCGAGGTTCGTTCCGAATTCTTGCACCAGCTGCAAAAGGGTCAGGTTCGCAAGGGTGTCGTTTCCTCCATCGTCAACTTCGGTTCCTTCGTGGACTTGGGCGGTGTCGACGGTCTGGTACACGTTTCCGAGCTGTCCTGGAAGCACATCGATCACCCATCCGAGGTTGTTACCGTCGGCGACGAAGTCACCGTTGAGGTTCTGGACGTTGATCTGGACCGCGAGCGTGTTTCCCTGTCTCTGAAGGCAACCCAGGAAGATCCATGGCGCGTGTTCGCCCGCACCCACGCTGTGGGCCAGATTGTTCCGGGCAAGGTCACCAAGCTCGTTCCATTCGGTGCATTCGTTCGCGTCGAAGAGGGCATCGAAGGCCTGGTTCACATCTCCGAACTGGCTCAGCGCCACGTCGAGGTTCCAGACCAGGTTGTCAACGTTGGCGAAGAAGCCATGGTCAAGGTCATCGACATCGACCTCGAGCGTCGTCGTATCTCGCTGTCCCTGAAGCAGGCTGACGAGGACTACACTGAGGAATTCGATCCTTCCAAGTACGGCATGGCCGACTCCTACGACGAGCAGGGCAACTACCTGTTCCCAGAAGGATTCGACCCAGAGACTAACGAGTGGAAGGAAGGCTACGACGAACAGCGTCAGGCCTGGGAAGCTCGTTACGCCGAGTCCGAACGTCGCTTCCAGCTGCACACCGCGCAGATCGAGCGCAACCGTGCCGCAGCTGAAGCCGCTGCTAACAGCGATGAAGCCGCTAACTACTCCTCCGAATCCGGCGCATCGGATGCCGCTCCGTCATCCGAAGGCACCACCGAGGATGCAGGTTCCCTGGCTTCCGATGAGCAGCTTGCTGCACTTCGCGATAAGCTGGCCGGCAACTAAATTAGCCAGCACGCTTAGCTAGCCGCCCGCCGGCTAGTGTCGCAAGATCGCAACCCACTTCTTTCTGTCCCAACCGGGGCATTGAGAAGTGGGTTTTTGCGTTCTACACTGGGCCTATGAAAATCATCGGACTTACCGGAGGGATCGGCAGCGGTAAGTCAACCGTCGCCCGCGCCCTCAACGAACACGGTTACCCCATCGTCGACGCGGACCACATCGCACGCGAAATCGTCGAACCCGGCCAGCCGGTACTGCAAGAACTAGCCGAAGAATTCGGCGCCGACATCCTCGATGCCGACGGTGTACTCGACCGCGGACTACTCGCCTCACGTGCATTCGAAAACAAAGAAACCACCGCACGACTCAACGAAATCACCCACCCGCGCATCAACCAACGCACACAAGAACTTTTCGACGAAGCACGCAGGAATGGGGCAGAAGCAGTCATCTATGATATGCCACTGCTCATCGATAAGGGCCTGCATGAAGACATGGATGCCACCATCGTTGTGCATGCCGACGAGCACGTGCGCCTCGAACGGCTGACCACCAAGCGCGGCCTCGATAGCGACGATGTCCGACGGCGCATCAACGCACAGATTGACGACGAGACGCGCAAACAATACGCAGATATCCTCCTCGACAACAACGGCAGCGAAGAAGATCTAACACAGCAAATAGCACAAGCCGTCGACAAGATTAAGCAGTTGACCAAGCAATAGCAACCGAGTTAGCAGAGTAGACTGACGACTATGGCTTTTGCTGCTGAGTACCCCGTTTTATCTGAATCCGAACACCGTCCAGTCGGCGCAATCGAGCGCCGGAAAAAGACGTTCGAGGTTGTCTCCGAATATCAACCGGCCGGTGACCAGCCCACAGCAATCAAAGAGCTAGATCGGCGCCTCAAAGAAGGTGAATCTGACGTCGTCCTGCTCGGTGCCACCGGTACCGGTAAATCCGCCACCGCAGCTTGGTTGATTGAACAACAGCAGCGTCCAACCCTAGTCATGGCGCCGAATAAAACTCTGGCGGCACAGCTGGCCAACGAATTGCGCCAACTTCTTCCGCATAACGCGGTGGAGTACTTCGTCTCGTACTACGACTACTACCAGCCGGAAGCCTACGTCGCGCAGACAGACACCTATATCGAAAAAGACTCCTCGATTAACGAAGACGTCGAACGGCTGCGTCACTCCGCGACCTCCGCGCTGCTGTCACGCCGCGACGTCGTCGTGGTCTCGTCGGTGTCCTGTATTTACGGCCTGGGAACCCCGCAGTCCTACTTGGACCGTTCCGTGGTCATGAAAGTTGATGATGAAGTAGAGCGTGATCGGTTCCTGCGCTTGCTCGTCGATATTCAGTACGAGCGTAACGATGTTGGTTTCACCCGCGGTGCTTTCCGCGTCAATGGCGATACCGTCGATATTATCCCGGCCTATGAGGAACGCGCTGTGCGTATCGAATTTTTCGGCGACGATATCGATGCGCTGTACTATATCCATCCGCTGACCGGTGATGTCCTCGAACAGGTTGATGAAGTACGCATCTTCCCAGCCACGCACTACGTCGCCGGCCCCGAGCGCATGGAAAAAGCCATCGCGGATATCAAAGAAGAACTGCAGCAGCGTCTCACTGAGCTGGAAAATCGCGGAAAGCTCCTGGAAGCCCAGCGGCTGCGCATGCGCACCGAATACGACCTGGAAATGATTGAACAAGTCGGTTTCTGTTCCGGCATCGAGAACTACTCGCGGCATATTGACGGGCGTGAAGCAGGAAGTGCCCCGGCCACGCTGATGGATTATTTCCCGGAGGACTTCCTGACAATCATCGACGAATCCCACGTGACCGTCCCACAGATTGGTGGCATGTTCGAAGGCGATATGTCGCGCAAGCGCAACCTGGTGGATTTCGGTTTTCGTTTACCCTCCGCGCTGGACAACCGGCCGCTGACATTCGATGAATTTGAAAAACGCGTCGGCCAGACTGTCTATCTCTCCGCGACACCTGGTGACTACGAAATTACTGCCGCAGGTGGTGAATACGTCGAGCAGGTCATTCGCCCGACGGGCCTGGTGGATCCGAAGGTCACCGTGAAACCAACCAAGGGGCAGATTGATGATCTTATCGATGAGGTCAAAACACGCACGGCAAAAAATGAGCGCGTGCTGGTGACCACGCTGACCAAGCGCATGGCCGAAGACCTCACCGACTATCTGCTGGAGCACGGCGTTAAGGTACGCTACCTGCACTCCGATATTGACACCTTGCAGCGTGTAGAGCTGTTGCGTCAGCTGCGGTTGGGCGAGTTCGATGTGCTTGTAGGCATCAACTTGTTGCGTGAGGGTTTGGACTTGCCCGAGGTGTCGTTGGTGGCAATCCTGGACGCGGATAAAGAAGGCTTTTTGCGTTCGACAACCTCGCTTATTCAGACCATTGGTCGTGCGGCCCGTAACGTATCCGGTGAAGTCATCATGTATGCCGACAAGATCACCGAATCGATGCAAAACGCCATCGATGAAACGGAACGTCGCCGCGAAAAGCAGATTGCTTACAACACTGAACACGGCATAGACCCGCAGCCGCTGCGCAAAAAGATCGCAGACATCCTCGACCAGGTCTACGAATCGGACGACGACGGGGATGCGGCAAGCAACTCGGAATCTGGCGATGCGGCGCTCGTCGACAAGCCAGACGTGTCATCCATGGCAGAAGGCGAGATCCAAACTCTTATCGACGATCTGACGAAGCAAATGAAAGTTGCCGCCAGGGACCTGAAGTTCGAATTGGCGGGTCGGTTGCGTGATGAGATCGCGGATCTGAAAAAGGAGTTGCGCGGGGTGAAAGAAGCCGGAATCTAGGCTCCCCTGATACCGGGAGCTAATACCAGGAGCTAATACCGGGAAAGGCGAAGTGACAAAACTTTCCATAATCGGTTGAAGTTAGTTTGGCCTCCTTATAGTGTGATGTGCACAATCGCGAGATGAGGAGCCCGTCGCACTATGCCGAATAAGCCCAGCACACCAGGCCAGGAATCATTCCTCGGCGCTGTGGATATCACCCAGCTTGCTTCCCTGTTTTCTGCGGAAGAAAAAGACGTCGCGCTGCGCGTGCGTGGTTTCGTGGTTCCCACCGACACCAAAGGCTATTCGGCGCAGGTTATCGAGCCAAAAATGTCCATGCGTGCTTCAATCCAGTGTGAAATTCACCTGAATGATCTTCGCCTGCCGGAATCGGCGATGTTGCCCGCAGAAACCGCAGTGGGGCTTGGCGGCCCGTTCCGGTGTTTGAACGAGGCCCGCTACGGCATCAATCGCGGTTACTTGCTCGCGCACCAGATCGGTCGGATGAAAGATAGCACGAAAAATAGCGCTGGTGCCGCGGAACAGGCCACCGGGCTTCCACACGGCTCGCTCTTGCCGGCGACAATTTCCACCGGAAAGCTCGATAACACACGCGTCGCGCTCACTATCGCACGCGAAGCTCGCGCGATGCTGGGCGGCAACGGCATTTCCCTGGAGTATTCCCCGCTGCGCCACGCGAACAATCTGGAATCGGTGCGTACTTATGAAGGCACCGATGAGGTACACCAGCTCACCATCGGCCGTCACCTGACAGGCCCGCGAGCGTGATAAACGCATCATATTTATTGGCGACGGCGGTGATTTTCCGGTGGGAGCTACACCCAGGCGTTAGAATCACACTAACGCCAAACTTGGAAGGAGCACCCCGTGGTTGCATATTCCACCATCGTTACCGGATCTGACGGGTCGGATTCATCCCTGCATGCTGTGCGCGCGGCCGCGAGTCTGGCTCGAGTGTACGATGCGCGGCTGATCATCGTGTCTGCTTATTATGAAAAACACGGGCTGGTCATTGACGCGAAAGCTGATGCTCATGCGTTGCCTGTGATCAACCGGGAAGCCGCCGAGGAGATCTTGCGCGAGGCACGCGAAGTTTCCGTCGTCGAAGGCGCAAAAGACATAGAACTTCGCCCGGTCAACGGAGGCCCCGTGGCAGTGCTGCGCACAGTCGTGGAAAATTCCGCAGCGGATCTCGTCGTGGTGGGTAACCGCGGGCTGAAGACGTTATCCGGCCGCGTGTTCGGCAGCATTCCGAGTGAAGTTACCCGCCGTTTTGACGTCGATGTCTTGGTCGTCAACAGTGACGGTGCCGCAACTTCTGCCAGCGGCGAAGGATAGGGCAGCAGGGTAGCGGATACGATGACTTCAGAGACGGCGGAAACCACCGATCCACACAGTGCTGACTATCCACGCAGTGCTGATTATTCCTGCATTGTCGTTGGCAGTGACGGCTCACAGTCGTCCATGTTGGCAGTGCGACGCGCGGCACGGTTAGCGGCCGCCTTTGATGCACAGCTGCTTATCGCTTGCGCGTACTACGAACCCGGTCATGTAGCAGGCCCACAAGAACCAGTGAGTGATCACCCTGTTGTGGGTGCAGAGCAGGCCGAAGCCATCCTGCAACCAGCAGTAGAAGAAGCCCGCGCTTTAGGCGCAGAAAAAGTAAGCAGCGCGGTACAAACCGGAAGCCCCGTCGCCGCATTGATGAGTATCGTCGCCCAGCACGATGCCGATGTGCTTGTGGTAGGCAACCGCGGTATCAATACGTTAACAGGCCGGTTATTAGGATCCGTACCAGCAGATATTGCGCGGCAATCCGACTGCGACGTGATTATCGTGCACACCGTCGCTTAGCCGGAGCCTCACACCTTTCGCTATTCGGCTAAATCCAGCTCGCCGATAATGCTCAGCGTTTGCGTCGCGCGGGTACAGGCGACGTACAGATCCTGCCAACCACGCGGTGTGGCCGCGATGATCTCCGCAGGCTCTACGACGATGACGTGGTCATACTCCAACCCTTTATGCTGGGATGCATTCTGCGCAGTAATGATTGCACAACTGCGTTGTGGCTCGTCGGCACGCAATTGCTCCCGCACTGATTCCGGAGACGTCCCACTCGGCAACCACCGCACGGCAGCCTCCTGGTTCCGGATTGCTTGCGCCACCGTGGCATCAGGTTGATACTTGCGGACAATCGCTTCTGCTAATTCTGCGATCTCCACCGGGGTGCGGTAATTGACCGTGAGCTGATGCTGGCGGTAGCGCTTGCCGACGAATGGCTCGAGCGCCTCACTCCAATTATCGCAACCGGCTGGCGAGCTCGTCTGTGCAGGATCACCCACCACCGTCATCCAATGATTCGGGCTGCGGCGGAAGACCATCCGCCATTCCATCGCGGAAAGCTCTTGCGCTTCGTCAACAACCACGTGACCGAATGCCCAGGTGCGATCGCCTTCTGCACGCTCTGCGGTCGTGCGGTAATCGCGGGCCAGCTGGCGTCGCGCCAGCGTTTCTGCATCGATCACGTGGTGCGCGGAGAGAATCTCCGAATCAAATACGTCATCGTTATCGGTGGATTCAGACGTAGCCAGAATATCGAGTGCACCCTCGGCTTCGTCCAAGGCTTCTTGCCATTCTCGCTCATCTGCAGCAGCTTGTTGCTCGTCATCACTGCTACCGAGCAATTGCGCGAGCTCATCCAAGAGCGCGGCATCAGAATCTGCCCAGCTGTGTGCGGAGGGCTCTGCACTGCGCAACAACGCGGAAACGAATTCCTCACCACCATTACCGCGGCAGGCAGCCTGTAGCGCGTGGTAGTCGGTAAGCAGTTCTCGAAGCACCTGGCGCGGCCCTAACTGGGGCCAGAATTCGTCGACAAGTTCCTCGATGATGGCCTCGTCCGAGATATCCTCGCCCAACGCGGAGATATCCGCGCTATCCAGCAGGTTGCCTCCATCCAATGGGTCCTGGCCAATGATAGCTGCCAATCCATGCGCCAATTCCGAATGTAGCTGCTCGGTAAAGACCTCGCGTGCCTCATTGTGCGGTTTGCGGGAACGACGTGCCCGGGTCCGCGCAGATTTCACCATCGCTGGGGTAAGCTCCACGCGGGTGCCTTCTAATACCACCTCGCGGTTGTGCTTCGGTACCTGCTGATAAGCCTTGACCGCGGCCTTCAACACGTCGACCATCTGCAGCGAGCCTTTAACCCGACGAGTCTCTGCGTTTTCGTGCAGCGTGGGCCGCAAACCAGGGTAGAGGCGCCCTATCGTGCTCAAAACTACACCGGTTTCTCCCAGCTCGGGCAATACCTGCGAAATATAGTTCAAAAACGTTGGATTGGGCCCGATAATCAGCACACCGGTGCGTGATAGCTGTTCACGCCAGGTATAGAGCAGATACGCCACTCGGTGCAAAGCCACAGCGGTCTTTCCAGTGCCGGGCCCGCCTTCCACAACAAGTACCCCGCGGGTGGCATCACGAATAATCGCGTCTTGTTCCCGCTGGATGGTTTCAACGATCGACTGCATGTGTTCGCCACGGGCGGTATTCATTGCCTGTAGAAGAGCAGCTTCTCCGGCTACATCCGCGCGGGCTGCATCGTCTGGTGCCGTGCCGGAGAGCAATTCGTCGTCAATATCTTTGACTACCCGGTCCGCGGTGCGGATATGCCGCCGCTTGCGCACGCCTTCTGGGTGTGCGGTGGTCGCCAAATAAAACGGTCGTGCCATGGGTGCACGCCAGTCGATCAACAGCGAGTGGTAATCGTCGTCACGGTCCATCAGACCAATGCGCCCGATATAGCGGCGATCTAAGCCTTCTGGTGTTGGGTTTTCGCCTTGTGCATCGACATCGATGCGGCCGAAGACCAGCCCGATCTGTGCGAGGTTGAGTTGATCTAATTTTTCTTGCAGCTGGTGGTATTCGGTTTCCCGGCGCAGTAAAGCGTCGGAATCAGCGTTGGCTGGATCAATAGTTAATTGGGCGTCGGCAAGACGCTGTCGTGCATTGGAGACATCAGAATCCAAAATGCCGAACAAAGCATCCAGATAGCTTTGTTCGGCAGCAAGCTCCGCAGAAAACTCTGAGTTATGTGCTCGTTGGTTCTTCTGCGTAGCTGTGGATTCGTGTCCCCGAGAAAAACGAGGAGACACTGTGGGGTAGTTTCCTAAATCTTAAAAATCGATCTTCTTGTCTAGCTTCTTCATTGCCTTAGACAGAGCTTTATCCGCCTTGCTCTGAATCTTCTCAGCGTTCTTACGCGCTTTCTTGGCTTTTTTGCCGTGCTTTTTCTCGGCCTCCTTCAGAGCATCGTTGGCCTTATCCTGAGCCTTCTGGGCAGCCTTGACGGTGCTCTTCTTGGCGGTTTTGGCGTTCGAACGCGCAGCGTCGAGCCATTCGTTGGCGGTCTTGGACCAGTCGCCCTTGTTGTCGTTGACATAGGCCTGGGCCTTTTCGCTGGAATCCTTAATCCAGTCACCAGCCTGGTCGGTGAAGTCGCCTGCCTTTTCTCGGGCCTCATCCCACATCTTTTCGGAGTCGGACTTGGTCGGCAGTGCCTGCTGCATCTTCTTGCCGGCCTGCTTGGAAGCGTGCTCCGCGCGCCACTTCAAACCAGGTTTGCCCTCAGTGTCCTGCGAGGCGATGAACAAGCCGCCCAGCAGAGCAGACGAGGTAGCAAAGTTGTTCAGGCGTGCACGACGCTCGCCGTCTTCGTCGGCAGCCCAGAAAGCATCACGAGAAATCAGCGTCGGCAGGGTAGTGACAGCCAAAGTAGCGGCCGCGAAACGCGGTGCCTTACCAATGGCGAACAGGGAACCAGCACCCACCTTCGTGCCACCCAAGATACGGGCGACAGTCTTTGGGCTGTCTGGAATAGCGTCCGCGATATCCGCTGGGACAAGCTTGCGCACGCGCTTGATCAGGTCTTCGGTGGTGTCAACACGCTCGTTGGTCTTACGCAGCGCGTCAACGCCGTCGAGAATAAAGACCGAAGCCAGCATTGGTCGTGCAATCTTGCGGATCATAGCTAGTAATGCTCCTTGTAATAGTAGCTAGAAGTACTAGGGGTTAATTCTACGCCATCAGCGCGCATAATGTGGTCAGTATTACTGACAGAAACCCGCTAGCAGCCTCGCCGATTCGAAGACGAGCAGTGCGGGTGCATCGCGCCTCAGCGCCGGACGGTTACTACCTAATTGCTGCCCACATATGGGCTTACCAGCGGCGTTCCCACCATTCTTCCAATTTTCCGCGCTCTTCACCCAACGTCGTCGGGTCTCCGTGGCCTGGCCAGACTTTGGTTTCATCAGGATATTGCTCGAAGATACGTCCATTCACGTCGTGGAACAGACGCACAAAATCGCCCTCAGAATCTGTCTTTCCCAAACCACCGGGGAACAGCGAGTCGCCGACGAACAAATTCGGTACCCCATCAATCGCAGCGGCCAAGGCAACACCACCAGGAGTGTGACCGCGCAAAATAATCACCGGGTATTCTTCACCTGCAAATTCCACGACATCACCGTGGTGCAGTTCGACGTCAATGTCGCCTGGGATCGCCGGGGCATCCAGATGCGACGCGTAGTGTTTCGCACCGGTCTTTTTCACTACCTCTTCCACGGCGCGGGTGTGGTCCCAGTGGCGATGAGTCGTCAACACGGCGGTGATGGAGACCCCGAGTTCTTCCGCGAATGCCAACAACTTCGCGGCATCGTCGGCGGCGTCGATCAACAATGCTTGGTCGCCGTCGACAAGAAAATAACACTGATTGTCCATCTCGGACACGGATAAAGAATGTAGCGCGAGAGTGCTCATACCGACAGTTTACGGATACTTCCTTGAGATAGCTGTTTTCGCCTGCGTCCTGGTAGTTTTAAAGAGTCTAATTCTTATATAAACCGGTTTTTACAGCTCAATTTGTGGGAAGGCTTGGTGGCTCCGTGGCAGACCGTTTAGTGGTCAAAGGTGCGCGTGAACACAACCTGAAGGGCGTGGATATTGACTTGCCGCGCGATACAATGATCGCTTTTACCGGGCTGTCTGGCTCGGGTAAATCGTCGTTGGCGTTCGACACCATCTTCGCCGAGGGACAGCGTCGTTACGTGGAATCGTTGTCATCGTATGCCCGGATGTTTTTGGGGCAGATGGACAAGCCGGACGTGGAATTCATCGAAGGTCTATCGCCAGCGGTCTCGATTGACCAGAAATCAACCAACCACAACCCGCGTTCCACCGTGGGTACCATTACCGAAATTTATGACTACCTACGTTTGCTGTTTTCGCGCGCGGGCACCCCGCATTGTCCTACGTGCGACGCGGTGATTGAGCGGCAAACCACGCAGATGATTGTCGACCAGGTGCTTGAGCATGAAGAAAGAGCCAAGTTTCAGGTGCTGGCACCGGTGGTGCGCACGCGAAAAGGCGAGTTTGTGGATCTGTTTGCTGATCTCGCGGCGCAGGGGTTTTCGCGTGCTCGCATCGACGGCGAAATCTATCAGCTCAGTGACCCGCCGACGCTGAAAAAGCAGATCAAGCACGATATCGACGTCATCGTGGACCGTTTGCAGGTTAAGGCTTCGCAGAAACAACGCCTGACTGATTCGGTCGAGACGGCTTTGCGGCTTGCCGACGGCCTGGTCACGATTGATTTTGTGGATGACCCAGAATCTACCCGGATGTTTTCTGAGAAATCCGCCTGCCCGAATGGGCACGCTTTGACGATCGACGAGTACGAGCCGCGGTCGTTTTCTTTCAACTCCCCGTATGGTGCCTGCCCGGCCTGCGATGGATTGGGCTCGCGCCATGAGGTGGATCAGGATTTGTTGATTCCGGACCCGGATGCGCCGGCGAATAAGTCTGTTCAGCCGTGGTACGCCAGCCCAAACCAGCGTTATTTCATCAAATTGGTCGAAGGTTTGGCGAAGGCCCTGGATTTTGATCCAGAAACACCGTTTTCGGAGCTTACTAAGCAACAGCGCGATGCTCTGGTCAACGGCACGAAGACTGAAGTTCGTGTGCGTTACCGCAACCGTTACGGGCGCCAGCGGGATTGGACGGCACCGTTTGAGGGTGCGGCAGGCTATGTGCGGCGCAAGCTCGATACCGCAGAATCCGATTCGCAAAAAGACCGTTTCATGGCTTATACCCGCCAAGTGCCGTGTAAGAAGTGCAAAGGCACGCGCCTCAAGCCGGAGATCCTCGCGGTGCGGTTGGCGTCGACTTCGCACGGTGAACTCTCCATTGCCGGGCTGGCCGAGCTGCCAATCGAAGAAGCCACGCAGTTCCTGGATACGCTGCAGCTGGATCACCGCAACGAAATCATTGCCGGTGCCGTGCTCAAAGAGATCCAAGCGCGCCTGCAATTTCTTGTCGACGTCGGCCTGACCTATCTGACGCTCAATCGCGGTGCTTCCACCCTTTCTGGCGGCGAGGCACAGCGCATTCGCCTGGCAACACAAATTGGTGCAGGTTTGGCCGGTGTGTTGTACGTGTTGGACGAGCCGTCGATCGGCTTGCACCAACGTGATAATCATCGCTTGATTGCCACGCTGCAAAGGCTGCGCGATTTGGGGAATACGTTGATCGTCGTAGAGCACGATGAGGACACGATTCGTGCCTCCGACTGGATGGTAGATATCGGGCCTCGCGCCGGTGAATACGGTGGTGAAGTGGTCTACCAGGGTGAGCCTGCGGGAATCGAGAATTGCTCTGGGTCATTGACCGGTGATTACCTGTCCGGTCGCAAGGTTTTGGCGGTTCCGGAGACGCGCCGCCCCATTGATAAGGAGCGGCAGCTCACTGTCGTCGGTGCCCGAGAAAATAACCTGCGTGGCATCAACGTCACCATCCCTCTGGGGGTTTTGTGCTGTATTACCGGTGTTTCCGGCTCCGGTAAATCCACCGTCGTGAACGGAATTTTGGCAAAGACTTTGGCCAACGAGCTCAACCGAGCCCGCCAGGTTCCCGGCCGAGCTAAGCGCGTGGAAGGCATCGATAACCTGGACAAAATGGTGCAGGTGGATCAGTCACCGATTGGACGAACTCCGCGTTCCAACCCAGCGACCTATACCGGTGTATTCGATAAGATCCGCAACCTGTTTGCTGAAACCCAAGAGGCCAAGGTGCGCGGCTATAAGCCCGGCCGGTTCTCTTTCAATGTCAAGGGTGGGCGCTGTGAGGCCTGCCAGGGCGAGGGCACCTTGAAGATCGAAATGAACTTCCTCCCGGACGTGTTCGTGCCGTGCGAGGTGTGTCACGGTGCGCGCTATAATCGCGAGACGCTGGAGGTGCACTACAAGGGCAAAAACATTGCCGAAGTGCTGAATATGCCAATTTCCGAAGCCGCGGAGTTCTTCGAGCCGATCACGTCGATCCACCGTTATCTGGACACGCTTGTCGACGTCGGCCTGGGCTATGTGCGCCTGGGACAGTCGGCAACGACGTTATCCGGTGGCGAGGCGCAGCGCGTAAAGCTTGCCTCCGAGTTGCAGAAGCGCTCGCACGGACGCACCGTTTATATTTTGGATGAGCCGACGACTGGGCTGCACTTTGAAGACATTCGCCGCTTGATGCTGGTAATTCAAGGCCTGGTGGATAAAGGCAACTCCGTGCTGATCATCGAGCATAATCTCGATGTGATCAAGGCTGCGGACTGGATCGTAGACATGGGGCCGGAAGGCGGTTCCGGTGGCGGCACCGTGGTAGCGCAAGGTACCCCAGAAGATGTGGCGCAAGTGGAAGCTTCGTATACCGGGCAATTCTTGGCAGAGATACTCAATGCTTAAAACGGCGCTGAGACAAAACGGCGATGGGCTTCCTGTCGCAATTTGTGTTGGCTCAGTGCGTATGCTAAGTTCTAATGCACTACCACCTAGGGTTCCGTCCAGGAACTTAGGTCACAAGTGGAGTCTCCTCCCACCTCATGCCGCTGCTTAGGTTGGCTACGGGTAAAGGTACATACCGGTACCACGGCAACATATGCCGACTGTCCCGGTATGTGTTTTTCTCGGGGGAGTACTCCTATTGTGGCAGGGTAGACGTTTCATTCGCCCCTTTTGAACTTAGGAGTCACACATCAGCGCTGAAGCTCGCATCAATGAGCGTATTCGAGTACCGGAAGTCCGTCTTATCGGTCCTGAAGGTGAGCAGGTTGGTGTCGTTCGTACCGACGATGCCCGCAAGGTTGCTTACGAGGCCGATCTCGATCTAGTTGAGGTTGCCCCAAAGGCAAAGCCACCTGTCGCCAAGATCATGGACTACGGCAAGTTCAAGTATGAACAAGCCCAAAAAGCCCGTGAGTCCAAGAAGAATCAGCAGCAGACCGTCGTCAAGGAGCAAAAGCTCCGTCCGAAGATCGACGACCATGACTATGAGACCAAAAAGGGCAATGTTGTCCGCTTCCTGGAAAAGGGCTCCAAGGTCAAGGTAACCATCATGTTCCGCGGTCGTGAGCAGTCGCGCCCTGAACTTGGTTTCCGCTTGCTGGAACGGCTGGCCAACGACGTCGAAGAATATGGCGTGGTGGAAGCTAAGCCGAAGCAGGATGGTCGCAACATGACCATGGTGCTTGGTCCAGTACGCAAGGGCAAGAAATAACGAACCGTCAATTAAGGAATTAAGGAAACTCCATGAAGCAGAAGACCCACAAGGGCACAGCAAAGCGATTCAAGCAGACTGGCTCCGGAAAATTGCGTCGTGAGCAGGCGAATCGTCGCCACCTGCTGGAGCACAAGCCTTCTAAGCGCACCCGCCGCCTGAAGGGTGACGTTGACGTTGCACAGTCTGATCAGAAACGCATCAAGCGTTTGCTTGGCAAGGCCTAAAGGCCCGCTCGTTTCATCCCACATCAGTACCAACAATAAGATTTAAGGAAGTTTCACCGTGGCACGAGTAAAGCGGTCCGTTAACGCCAAGAAGAAGCGTCGCACTATCCTGAAGTCCGCTAAGGGCTACCGGGGTCAGCGCTCTCGCCGCTACCGCGTAGCGAAAGAGCAGTGGCTGCACTCCATGACTTACGCTTACCGCGACCGTCGCGCGCGTAAGTCCGAATTCCGCAAGTTGTGGATCCAGCGCATCAACGCTGCAGCCCGCATAAACGACATCACCTACAACCGTCTGATCCACGGACTGCGTCTGGCCGAGATCGAGGTTGACCGTAAGATGCTCGCAGAGTTGGCCGTCAATGATTTCGACACCTTCTCCGCATTGTGTGAGGCTGCCAAGTCCGCACTGCCTGCAGACGTCAACGCACCAGCAAAGGTTTAATTTCCCGCGCAATACCGTACGTATGCGTCGCACGCCCTCGGAAAGATTCCGGGGGCGTTTTGCTGTGCTCACACCGCCTTAGAATCCGCGAGGCTGTTCCCGTAGACTTAGCCACCATGACGCTAGATTTCTCTGAGCCGTTTACAGAGCGCACCCCACGCGTATCTCGCGCTGCAAAACTGCACCGTGCAGCCGCCCGCAAAAAGGAACAACGCTTCCTTATTGAGGGAGAAAATGCGGTAGATGCTGCAGTTTCGACGGGTGCGGCTACTGACGTGTTTGTTACCGAATCTGCGGCGAAGCGCTTCGCGCACATCGTGACCACCGCTGGGTTTATGGACGTCTATATCCATCCCATCACCGACGGTGCCGCCAATCTGCTATCAGAAACCACCACCACTCCCGGTATTTTTGCCGTGTGCTTGCCGGTGATGTTTAGCGCTGGCAAGATCATCAAGTCCGCACCCAGATTGCTGACGGTTCCGGTAGAAACCTCCGAACCCGGCAACGCGGGCACATTGATTCGCGTCTCGGATGCCCTCGGAGCAGATGGCGTCGTGTTTGCGGGAAACACCGTCGATCCGCACTCTAACAAGGTCGCGCGGGCCTCCGCTGGTTCGCTATTTCATACTCCGGTTGCTCGCGAGACAGGAATCAATGACGTGCTAGGCCAGTTGCGCGCTGCCAATCTGCAGATCCTCGCTACGGCTGCCGATGGCGAGATCAGCCTAGAAAAAGCAGAAGAAACCGGCATGTTGGTAAAACCTACAGCGTGGTTGCTGGGCAATGAAGCCCACGGACTTTCTGACGACGTCGCAGGCCGAGCTGACCACCGCGTGTCCATCCCAATTCGTGGGAACGCAGAATCGCTGAACTTGGCGACAGCGGCATCAATTTGCCTATACGAATCTGCGAAAGCGCAGAAGCGGGCCCTCTAGCGGATGGGGTGTTGCCTCTTTTAGAGTGAGCGGACAGGCTGCATACATAAAACAGATGCCGCTAACGGTTGTGTCATAACGATCGCTAGACTGGCATGCGGACGATACTGAAATTTCACCCATTAATATTAACCACCTGACGATTAGCGCGAGGATAGCTGACGTGTCGAATGCACCTGATAATGGAACTGACATTGATTTGAGCCAGGAAGCCCTGGATGCCGCTGCCGAAAAAGCGATAGCAGATTTCTCTGCGGCATCCACCATGGAAGAACTCACTGAAGCTCGTCGGCAACATCTTGGTGATGGTGCTTATATTCCGCGTGCTCGGCAATCGTTGGGTTCGTTGCCGAAGGATCAGCGCAAAGACGCCGGTAAAGCTGTGAACATGGCGCGCGGCAAAGCAGAGAAGTTCTTCGCAGGCATTCAGGCGGAATTAGAAGAACAGGAACGCCAAGCGCAACTGGTTCGGGAAAAAGTTGACGTCACGATTCCAACCACCCGGCATCAGACCGGCGCTTTACACCCAATTACTGCCTTGTCTGAGCGCATCTCGGATATTTTCATCGGTATGGGGTGGGAGATCGCCGATGGTCCCGAGGTGGAAGCCGAGTACTTTAATTTTGATGCGTTGAACTTCAAGCCAGACCACCCAGCACGTACGCTGCAGGATACGTTCCACGTCGGCAAGCCAGGCTCACAGCAGGTGCTGCGTACCCACACTTCGCCGGTGCAGGTGCGTTCGATGCTAGAGCGCGACGTGCCGCTCTACATCGCCTGCCCAGGACGTGTGTTCCGTACCGACGAACTCGACGCCACTCACACCCCGGTGTTCCACCAGATCGAAGGCTTGGCCGTCGACAAGGGCCTGAATATGGCTCATCTTCGCGGCACCTTGGATCACCTGGCGAAAACGCTGTTCGGCCCAGAGACCACGACGCGTATGCGCACCAATTATTTCCCGTTCACCGAGCCATCCGCTGAGGTTGATGTCTGGTTCCCCAACAAAAAAGGCGGTGCAGGTTGGATCGAATGGGGCGGCTGCGGCATGGTCAACCCCAACGTCTTGACTGCCGTTGGGGTAGACCCGAACGAATACACCGGTTTTGCCTTCGGCATGGGCCTGGAGCGTACCTTGCAGTTCCGTAACGGCCTGTCAGATATGCGCGACATGGTCGAAGGCGACGTTCGCTTCACCCTGCCATTCGGAATCCACGCTTAAGTACCAACCCAGAATAAGGAGCCGCAACTATGTTGATCACCCAGAACTGGGTTACCCGTCTACTCAACCAGCACAACCCGGAGTGGGCCGTCAGCCCGGCCGATTTTGACGGCGGTTACGTCCGCGTTGGATTCGAAACCGAAGGCTACGAGGCAATCGAAGAAACCACCGGCCCATTGGTATTCGGGCGGGTAGAAGAAATCGAAGAGCTGACCGAGTTTAAAAAGCCCATCCGTTATTGCCAAGTCAATGTTGGCAAGGCCAATGGCACCGGCGAGATGCAGGGAATTATCTGCGGTGCGCGCAACTTCGCGGAAGGTGATCTCGTGGTTATCGCGCTTCCCGGAACCGTGCTACCGGGTGGTTTTGCCATCGGCGAGCGTAAGACCTACGGAAAAATGTCTCGCGGCATGATTTGCTCGGTGGCTGAGCTGGGTCTCACCGATAAATCTGACGGCATTCTGACTCTCCCGGCTGATGCCGGTGACCCAGGCGAGGATGCCCGTGGTTATTTGGGCTTGGATGATGTCATCTTTGATGTCAACATCACTCCGGACCGTGGTTATGCGCTGTCCGCTCGTGGATTGTCCCGCGAAATCGCCTCGGCGTTTGATCTGAAGTATGTTGATCCCGCAGTCGACCCTACTGTTGCAGGGTTGAACATCGACGGCGTACCTGCTGCCGACGGCGAAACCCTGTCTGTCAACATCGCCGAGGAGACCAAGACCCGCCGTTTTGGTCTACGCAAAGTCGTTGGGATTGACCCGACTGCGCAGTCACCATGGTGGATGCAGCGCGAATTGATGCTTTCCGGACAGCGCCCGGTCAACGCCGCCACGGACATCACGAACTACTTGATGTTGCTGTTGGGGCAGCCGATGCACGCTTTCGACGCGGGCAAGATTCAGGGCGGGCTTACCGTACGCCGCGCAGAGGAAGGCGAGAAGTTTGAGACGCTTGATCACGTCAACCGTACCCTGAATGCGGAAGACGTTGTGATCTGCGACGATTCTGGAATTCAGTCCATGGCTGGAGTGATGGGTGGAACCACTTCAGAAATCAGTGATACGACCACCGACGTCTACTTCGAGGCTGCAAACTGGGATCCGATCACCGTGGCTCGCACTTCGCGTCGGCACAAGTTGTCGTCGGAAGCATCCCGTCGTTTTGAACGAGGTGTCGACCCGGCACTGGTTGAGGTGAGCCTCGATCTGGCTTGCGTGCTGCTTGCAGATATCGCTGGCGGCACCATAGAAGCCACCCGTACTGTGCACGGGGATGTTCCTACCAGGCCGGAAATTTCCATGCATGTGAGTTTCCCATCGCGGATCGCTGGCGTCGACTACCCCGAACAGGCCGTTATCAGCCGTTTGGAGGAAATCGGCGCGGACGTCGTCAAGGATGGGGACCAATTACGTGTGACTGCACCAACCTGGCGTTCTGATCTCGGGGTTGCAGTCGATCTGGTGGAAGAAGTCTTGCGCCTAGAAGGGCTGGAAGATATTCCGACGATCTTGCCGACGCCTTCGGCGGGCCGTGGCTTGAACCCCGCACAAAAACGTCGCCGCGCAGTTGGCCATGCTTTGGCGTATTCCGGTTATGCGGAGATCTTGCCGACGCCGTTTATCGCCAACGACACCTTCGATATTTGGGGATTGGCCGCTGACGATCCACGCCGGAATACCGTTGCGGTACAGAACCCGTTGGAATCCGACCACGCAGTTTTAGGCACCACGTTGTTGCCATCAATGCTGGATGCGGTACGCCGCAATGTCGCCCGGGGCCGTGACTCGGTTGCTTTGTTTGGCCTCCAGCAGGTGAGCTTTGCTTCTGCGGATTACACGCCAATGCCGTTGGTTGCCGACCGGCCAGATGATGCCACCGTGGCGAGTGTCGTCGATAGTTTGCCGCGTCAGCCGTTGTACGTGGTAACCGTTGGTTCAGGTGAGCAGGAATTTACTGGGCCGTGGGGCAGTGGTCGGCACTACACCTATGCAGACGCGATCGAATCTGCGCGCATTGTGGCGCGGGCCTGTGGCGTAGAACTCGAAATTGCGAACGCAGAATATTTGCCGTGGCACCCGGGACGCTGCGCGCAGCTGAGCGTTGCGGGCACCGTGGTCGGTCACGCCGGTGAGTTGCACCCACAGGTTGTCGAGGCTCTCGGATTACCGGCGCGTACGTGCGCTATGGAATTGAATCTTTCCGCATTGCCGTTGGATGAGTCTTTCCCGGCACCACGGTTGTCGGCATTTCCTGCTTTGCACCAAGATTTGGCACTGGTCGTCGACGACGAGGTTCCGGCCGAGACTGTGCGACGGGTTGTCGAATCCGCGGCTGGTGAGTTGCTGGAGTCCGTGGAACTGTTCGATGTTTTCCGCGGTGAGCAGGTTGGAGCTGACAAGAAATCGCTAGCTTTTAACCTGATATTCCGTGCTGCTGACCGGACACTGACCGACGAAGAGGTTAATGAATACCGTGTACAAGCTGCGGAGAAAGCACGAGTGGAGCTGGGTGCGCACATGCGTGCCTAAACTTGTTTGGCCTTGGCAGGATATGGACAGTTCGGTTCGCTGCCTCGCCGAGCTTCCTTGTGCTCTAGCGGGGTTGCCTGCAGTCGCCAGGCTCGTTGAGCATTAAAAATGCGCCCTACCGTGCGGTAGGGCGCTCTTTTACAAATAGTGGTCAAAAACTGCCTACTTTTAAGCCACTATTTGTAAAACTGGTCGTAATTTCTGCATTCGTGCCCGGTTCTCGCCCAAGATCCTGCCCGTGGCCCGCGGCCCTTGGCGCCAGGTCCTTCGCAGCCCTGGAGCCCTCCCGGCCAGCCGACGAAAGCTTAGACCAGGGAAGGAACTTCTGCGACCAGCGAGAAGAGATCCTTTGGATCCTCTGGGTTGGCGATTAAGTCAATGTCGGTCTCGAGCTCGGTACCGGCGACATCATCGCGGAGGTAACGCAGAGCAGAGAAATCATTGATGGCGAAACCGACGGAATCGAACAAGGTGATCTCCTCATCGGAAGAACGGCCCTTTTCCTTGCCGGTGATGACCTTCCAGAACTCAACAACCTCGTAGTCGTCTGGCTTCTGCTGGATCTCGCCTTCGATGCGGGTCTGCTCAGGCAGTTCGACGAAGACGGTGGACATATCCAGGATGTCTTCTACCAACTCGGTCTTGCCAGGGCAGTCGCCTCCAACGGCGTTGATGTGTACTCCCGGCTTGACGTGCTGGGTGCCCAGAATCTGGTTTTGTGCCTTATCCGCGGTGCAGGTGGTGATGATGTCGGCACCCTCGACGGCTTCTTCGGTGCTGGAGCAGACAGTGATGTTGAAGCCCAGTGGCTCCAGGTTACGGCGAACCTTCTCCAAGGCCTCAGGGTCTACGTCGTAGATACGGATGTCTTCGATGCCCAAATTGCCGCGGAAGCCAAGTGCTTGGAATTCAGCCTGCGAACCTGCACCGATCATGGCCATGGTCTTGGAATCCGGGCGTGCCAGCGTCTTGGCCACCATGGAAGAAACGGCTGCGGTGCGCAGTGCAGTTAGCAGCGTCATTTCCGACAAAAAGGTTGGATAACCATTGTCGACGTCGGCAAGCATACCGTACGCGGTAACAGTCTGGAAACCACGTGCCGGGTTGGATGGGTGACCGTTGACGTACTTGAAGGAGTATTCTTCGCCGTTCGACGTCGGCATCAGCTCGATGACGCCAAACGGGGTGTGGCTAGCAACGCGAGGGATGAGGTCGAAACGCTCCCACTCGGCGTAATCCTTCTCCAAGTAGCCGACCATACCGGTGATGATCTTTTCGACACCTTCGCGCTGGATCCAGCGTGCCATGTTGTCGACATCTACAAATTTGACCATTAGTGTGTGGTCTCCTTTCGTACTGAGTTTCTGTGTTTCGAATCGGTTCCGACGTGACTTCTTCTGTGCCACTGAGCTCAAGCCGGAAGATCCATGTGAACTTTATTTACTCGCCAGGTTCCTGGCTGTTGCTTCCCTGATTGTACGCTTTCATGCGCGACTGGCGAGCTTCCAGCTGTGCCATTACTTCTGGTTTACATGCCTTCCATCCAATCCAGAACATCGGGATGAGCAGGAGAGAAGCCGCCAAGGTATAAGTTCCCACCGGCCAGTCGAAGGCCATGAGAATGATGACAACTCCGATGAAGATCACAACTGCGATATCGCCCCATCCGTGAAATGGGCTCGCATAACTAGAGCGTTCGTACTCTCCAGTCTTGGATAGTTTGACGAACTTCCAGTGCGCCATGCTGATCGCCGCCCAGCTGGCCATGGTGCCCAGAGCTGCCAGGTTCAGTACGATCTCAAAGGCCATTTCCGGAACCACAAAGTTCAAGAACACACCAGCGAATGCGATTGCGCCCGCAAGCAAGATTCCGCCATAGGGCACGCCGTCTTTGGACAGTGCCTTGCCGAATTTCGGACCAGAACCGGAAATCGACATGTTGTACATCACGCGGCCGGTGGAGTACAGGCCTGCGTTCAAGGAAGACAAAGCCGCGGTAATTAGAACCAATTGGAAGATGGGTGCGGCGACGCCGATGCCAAAGGAATCAAAGAAGGTCACGAATGGTGACACACCTGCGATGTATTCGGTGTGCGGCAGAACCAGCGTGAGCAACAGTACGGAACCGAAGTAGAAGAAGATGATGCGGAACAACACCGCGTTGACGGCCTTCGGGATGATCTTTTCGACGTTTTTGGTCTCACCTGAGGTAGTGCCGACCAATTCGATACCGGCGTAGGCGAACACAACTCCCTGAACGACAACAATGGCAGGAAGCAGGCCGTTGGGAAGCCAGCCGCCACCTTCGCTGATCAGTTGGAAGCCAGTGTCATAGCCCTGTGGGTGGCCAGTGAGTACCACCCAAATACCCAGTGCCATGAAGACTAACAGTCCGAGAATCTTGATTAGAGAGAACCAGTATTCCAGTTCACCGAAGATCTTCACCGAAAGCATGTTGAAGCCCAGAATGAAGACCACCACCCCTAGGGCTAGGGCCCATTGCGGGATCGAATCCAGAATTGATGTGTACCGGTCGAACCACAATATGTATAGGGCTACGGCAGTGGAGTCTGCGATAATGGTCATTGCCCAGTTACCCCAGTACAACCATCCGGTAACAAAGGCTGCTTTTTCGCCGTAGAACTCACGGGCATAAGAAACGAACGATCCCGATGATGGGCGATAGACGATGAGCTCGCCAAGGCCACGCAGGATGATGTAGCCAAAGAAACCACAGACCAGGTACAAAACAGCCAGGAATGGGCCGGCCTGTTCCAGACGGCTACCGGTACCTAAGAGCAAACCGGTACCGATCGCGGAACCGATGGCGATCATTTGCAGTTGGCGTTGACCCATTCCTTTGGACAGGCCTTGATCTTCATCAAGATAGGATTCACGCCTTCCATCTGTTGCAGGCCCCATCGCGCCGCCTTGCGGCTGGGGAGTTTGCTCTGACATATGACTTTCTCGCCTTCTAGTCGTTGGAATGCAGTGCAATGCAGTACATCGTAGGTCTACGTGCCTGCATGCATCACATGTAAAAATGTGATACGGGCTACGCCCAAGCGTTATAAGAATAAGTGACTGAGGTTATAAAAACAAGCGGTATTGTTGAACAAAATGGGACTTGTGCGAAATAGTTATCACTGTGGAGGCTGCCCATGCAGCGGCAGGGTACTTGACGCAGAAACGGCGACATCGGAGCAAGGGCGTCGACAAGCATAAAGCGGCCAACCACAAAGCGGCCAACACAGCCATGAATTGATGCTGTGCTGGCCGCGAAAAACAATCAGCTTCCTGATTGTGGGGCGGACGGGAATATTCAGAAATTTTACTTCTTAAACTTGTCCGGCAGTGGTCCTAGTTGTGGGCCATCAGGGTAGTACTTCCACCCATCTTTGATTCGGACTTCATCCGCCCACGGCACTTTATACTGGCCTTTGGCAAGATCATCGATCCACGTGAGGTAGTTGCCGGTCTCTCCGCCTGGAACTGCGACATAACCGCGGTTGCCCAGGTTGAAGATGTTGTTTTCCAGGCCCCAGTTGATGCGGGCTTTATCTGCAAGTGCTGGGAAGATTTCGGCGGTGACGATTTCGTCTGGGTTGCGGTGACCCTCAGCGATGAGGTTGCCGTCGTAATTGCAGACATTGCCTTCACCGAAGTAATAGAAGACATTGTCATACCCTGCCAAGTTGACGGATGCGGTGAACATGAGGTTCTGGAATGCATTCGTCTTGTTGGTCATGATCCATTGGTCTTGCACTTGCGTGCTGTAACCAGAAATGCGGATGTATACGTTTGCTCCCTTGTAGGCGGCTTCGCGTGCCAACTCTGGGAACATGCCGTCGTGGCAAATATTGACGGCAAGCTTGGATCCTTTTGGTCCGTCGCAGACTGGCATTCCGAGATCTCCTGGGGACCACGGTTCGATTGGGGTCCATGGCTGGAGCTTACGGTAGTGGAGTGCGAGCTCACCATTGTTGTCGATGATGATCGCGGTATTAAACGGCGGCTTTCCTTCTTTATGGTGCGGCTCCATGATGGAGAACACACCCCAGACGTCGTTGTCTTTGCAGGCCTGACGGAATTTGTTGACTTCGGGTGAATCAACCGCGATGAGGAATTCATCATAAGACCAGATCGCGGTGTTCAAACCGGAGGTGGAGTACTCCGGGAAGACAATCAGATCCAAGTCTGGGTAACCAGCCTTGGTGGATGCTACTCGACGGCAGATTTCGTCCACGTTTTTCTGTACGTCTTCTGGGCTTTCGACGATGGGGACGCGGTACTGCACAAGGGCCATGAGTAAGCCGTCGGGTGATGCGGAAATTGAGCCAGTACTAGACATGGAACACTCCTTTGCGTGATCTGCATTACGGTATAACCCCACTGTACGCTGTCGAGAGGGTTATCACGACTTTGCACTAACTGCGGTGGTAAATATGCCTGAATGAATAATTTGCATTTTATTGCATAAAGTTTGCTAGGGTGGCGCTATGACGACTTCAGTTGCTGTAGCAGGAGCCACCGGTTACGCGGGCGGCGAGATTCTTCGTCTGTTGTTGAACCACCCGCATTACCACAGCGGTGACCTGACAATCGGTGCATTGACTGGTCACTCACACGCCGGTAAGCCGGTCGTGGAACAGATGCCGCATCTGCCGCAGCTCCGCGACCGAATGGTGGAAGACACCACTGTTGAGGTGCTGTCGGGCCACGATGTTGTGTTCTTAGGTTTGCCACATGGGCATTCTGCAGCATTGGCGAAGCAGCTGCCGGAAGAGACCATCATTATTGATTGTGCGGCCGATTTTCGGTTGCAGAACAAAGCGGACTGGGATGCGTACTATGGCGGGGAATATGCAGGCCAATGGCCGTATGGTATTCCAGAAATGCCAGGGCACCGCGCTGAAATTGCGGCAGCAAAAAAGGTTGCTGTTCCCGGGTGTTTCCCCACTGGGATGACGCTTGCTTTGCTACCGGCCGTGGCATCCGCGGTAATAGAACCAACTATAAATATTGTTTCCATTACCGGTACTTCGGGAGCTGGTAAAAAGGCCGCGGTTCCGCTGTTAGGGTCTGAAACCACCGGAAATCTGCGTGCTTATAACACTTCCGGCGTCCACCGCCATAACCCAGAAGTGATCCAAAACCTTCGCGAAGTCCAAGATCAGGACTACCGCATCAACTTCACCCCGGTGCTTGCACCAACCACCCGCGGAATTTTGACCACGGCTACCGCACAACTTGCGAAACCGTTGTCGCAAGGAGAAATCACCGATATCTTTCATGATTTCTACCGCGATGAGCCATTCATTCAGGTACTCCCCGCAGGTCAGCAACCGGAAACGCAACATGTCATTGGTGCAAACACATGCCAGATACAAGCCGAAGTTAACGAGGCAACCAATACTCTGTTGATCACCGCAGTACTCGACAACCTGACCAAAGGTACCGGCGGAGCGGCTGTGCAATGCATGAACCTGATGCTGGGGTTTGCGGAAACCGCCGGGCTTACTCACCCAGGCCTAGCGCCCTAAACCGAGGAATCTGTACCCCGTGCATCCACCTGCCGCACCAGTATCGGTACGGCAATAAGCAACGAAACTCACCACAGCACAAGCAGAATAGCCACAAATAGCGACGAGGATTTTCTATGAGCACCCCAGACAACAGCACAGACAATGCCACGGAACAGGCAGCAGGGACTGCGCAGTCTGCTCATCACACCCGTGGGGTCACCGTGCCACAGGGATTTCGGGCGGCGAGTGTCACAGCGGGAATCAAGCCCTCCGGCAAGACTGACCTCGCGTTAGTCGTCAACGATGGCCCAGAATTTTCTGCGGCTGGTGTCTTTACCCGTAACCGCGTGGTGGCTGCGCCGGTCAAGGTCTCGCGCGAAGCTCTTGCCGACGGTCAGTTGCGCGCAGTGCTGTATAACGCTGGCAATGCCAACGCGTGCAATGGTGCACCGGGGCTTCGCGACGCACAGCAGATGCAGACTGAACTTGCTGAATTACTGAATTTCGACTCCAACCACGTAGCTGTATGTTCAACCGGGCTGATTGGTGAGCCGATGCCGATGGACAACGTATCAGCTGGTATCGAAAAGCTACCTGGTGTATTAGGGGATAGCCCAGACCATGGCGAGGGTGCAGCACGAGCAATCATGACCACTGATACCACCGTGAAGCAAACCGTGGTCGAAGGCGATGGTTGGAACCTCGGCGGAATGGGCAAAGGCGTGGGGATGATGGCCCCATCGCTGGCAACCATGCTGGTGTGCTTGACGACGGATTTGTCAGCTACCCCAGAACAACTCACCACGGCGTTGAAAAATGCGACGGCAGTGACTTTTGATACCCTCGACGTGGACGGCTCAACGTCCACGAACGACACCGTCGTGCTCATGGCCAACGGCGCATCCGGTGAAACTGCCACGCAAGAAGCGTTGAATGAAGCGGTTCTCGCGGCCTGTGCGGACTTGGCAGACCAATTGCAAGCGGATGCCGAAGGTGTCACCAAGCGTGTGAAAATCACTGTCGAAGGCACCACGGACGACGTAGAAGCGCTCAATGCCGCTCGCACGCTCGGCCGCGACAACCTTTTCAAATGCGCCATGTTCGGTTCAGACCCCAACTGGGGGCGCGTTTTGGCCGCCGTCGGTATGGCTGATGCGGACATGGATCCGGATAACATCAGCGTCTATTTCAATAATCACGCGGTCTGCAAAGCCACCACTGGTACGCCGGCTGCACGCGAGGTCGACCTGTCCGGGGCTGATATCGACGTCCGAGTAGATCTCGGCACCGGTGGTCCGGGTAGCGCTTTCGTGCGCACCACTGATTTGTCCCATGACTACGTCGAAATTAATTCGGCATACAGCTCATAACGCGTCCCCAAGACAGACACTAGGAAATAAGGAGCCGGTGGCCATGTTGGAACACCTCAGTAACCGCGACCGAGCAGCAGTGCTGTCTGAAGCATTGCCGTGGCTACAACACCTCCGCGGCAAGATCGTCGTCGTCAAGTATGGCGGCAATGCCATGGTGGATGACGAGCTAAAAGCAGCGTTCGCGAAAGACATGGTGTTGTTGCGCACGATCGGGGCTCGACCCGTAGTAGTCCACGGCGGTGGACCGCAGATTACGGAGATGCTAGAGCGTCTTGGCCTTGAAGGCGAGTTTAAAGGCGGCTTTCGGGTTACTACTCCAGAAGTCATGGATGTCGTCCGCATGGTGTTGTTTGGGCAAGTTGGCCGTGATTTGGTAGGCCTTATCAATTCCCACGGGCCGTATGCGGTGGGAACCTCTGGCGAAGACGCGGGGCTGTTTACCGCAGAAAAGCGCTACCTGGATATCGAGGGAGAACAAGTAGATATCGGACACGTGGGCGATATCGTCAGCGTCAACCCGGAAGCCTTGATGGACATTATTGATGCCGGGCGCATTCCTGTGGTTTCCACAATTGCGCCTGATCACGACGGCGAGGTGTACAACATTAACGCCGATATTGCTGCTGGAGCATTAGCTTCCGCGATTGGCGCAGAACGTTTGTTGGTCCTGACCAATGTGGAAGGCCTCTATAAAGACTGGCCGGACCGCGACTCGCTGGTTTCTACCATTGAAGTTGACGAACTCGACGCCTTGTTACCGGGTCTGGATAGCGGCATGATCCCGAAAATGGAAGCCTGCCTCAATGCAGTTCGCGGTGGCGTTAACGCAGCCCACGTTATCGACGGCAGGGAAGCGCACTCGGTGGTGCTGGAGCTACTTACCGAAGGCGGTGTGGGCACCATGGTGTTGCCAAATAATCACCGAAGCACGGACTATCCCGGAGGAACCGTGCTGCGAAAGGATGATCACGCATGATGCAGAAAAAAGCAAACGATTGGTCTAGTGCATTGATGAATAACTACGGGACCCCCGCTATCAGCTTAACCGGTGGGCAAGGCATGTATCTCACCGATACTGAGGGGAAGCGTTATCTCGATATGCTCGCTGGCATCGCGGTTAATGCTTTAGGGCAGGCACACCCGGATATTGTCGAGGCAGTCAGCACGCAGATCGCCACACTGGGGCATACCTCAAACATCTTCGCCACCCCGCATTCAATTGAGGTCGCAACCGCGCTGAAACAACGCTTCGCTGCTGGCAGCGACGACAGTGCTCGGGTGTTTTTCTGCAATTCCGGAGCGGAAGCTAATGAGGCTGCGTTCAAGATTGCCCGCCTGACAGGTCGTGGCCGGGTATTGGCAGCAGAGGCCGGCTTTCATGGGCGCACTATGGGCGCACTCGCGCTGACGGGACAACCAGAAAAGCGGGCCCCATTTGAACCCCTGCCAGGTGGTGTGGATTTCTACCCCTACGGCGACGTGCAGAAACTGCGCGAAATCGTCGAACAAGATCCCGACGGTATCGCCGCAATTTTCGCCGAGCCGGTTCAGGGAGAAACTGGTGTTATACCCGCGCCGGAAGGTTTCCTGGCTGTAGTGCGTCAGCTGTGCGATGACTATGGCATCCTCATGGTCGCTGACGAGGTACAAACCGGGGTAGGACGAACCGGAAAATTTTTCGCCCATGAGTACGCCGGGGTGGTTCCAGACGTCGTCACCATGGCCAAAGGCCTCGGCGGCGGCCTGCCGATGGGGGCAGTGCTTGCTCGCGGCGAAGCTGCACAATACCTCCAGCCCGGCCAGCACGGCACCACGTTTGGTGGAAATCCTGTGGTCTTGGCAGCAGCCCGCACGGTGCTCAACACTCTGGATGAAAAATTCTTGCAGCACGTACGTGAAATCGGTGCGTATCTTCGCAGCCAGCTGCAGCAGCTTTCCGGGGTCTCGGAAGTTCGCGGTACCGGGTTGATGCTCGGAGTGGTGCTCGAATCAGCGAACGCGAAAGAAGTCGTCGTTGCAGGTCTCGAGCGCGGGCTGATCCTTAATGCTCCAAGTGACAAGGTCGTGCGCTTGACTCCACCGCTGATTATCGAACGACGACACGTCGATGAATGCGTAACAATACTGCAAGAAATACTCGATTAAGGACTTTTATGACATCGCAAGCACAACCTTCACAGCTTCGTCATTTATTGGCGGATGATTCGATTACTCCCGCTGAGCAAAAAGAAATTCTTGCTCTTGCTGCTGAATTGAAAGCTGACCCGCTGAGCCACCGCCCATTGTCCGGCGGTCGCAGTGTGGCCGTCGTTTTCGATAAGACTTCGACTCGTACTCGTTTTTCTTTCGATGCCGGCATCGCTCAGCTGGGAGGAAGTGCGATCGTCACTGAGGCCGGCGCCTCCCAGATGGGCAAAGGCGAAACTGTTGCCGATACTGCGCGGGTGCTTTCACGCTACGTCGAGGCGATTGCCTGGCGCACCTACGAGCAAGCGGGCTTGGAAGATATGGCGGCACACGCCACCGTGCCTGTCATCAACGCGCTTTCGGATGATTTCCACCCGTGCCAGATTTTGGCAGACCTGCAGACCATGGTGGAATCCCTCTGCCCAGACACAGGAGTGGCAGGATTGTCTGGCAAGAAGGTTGCATATCTGGGTGACGGCGACCAGAACATGGCTAATTCCTACATGCTGGGCCTGGCGATGGCTGGTATGGATGTGTGGATCATTTCACCCGAAGATTTTCAACCGCAGGTGAAATTCGTTGATCGTGCTCGTCGGCAAGCAAAGATTACTGGCGGCAGTGTGACCGTGAGTGCGGATCCAGCAGATGTGGCGGACGCGGAAGTTGTGATCACTGATACTTGGGTGTCCATGGGGCAAGAAGACGACGGTAAAGATCGCACCACGCCATTCGTGCCGTACCGGGTGACGCAAGAAATCATGGACAAGGCAGCAGAAAACGCAATTTTCCTGCACTGCCTTCCGGCATACCGTGGTAATGAAGTCACGGCAGAGGTCATCGATGGCCCAGCTTCACGTGTATTTGACGAGGCAGAAAACCGTCTGCATGCACAAAAGGCGGTGCTTGTGTGGTTGCTGGGCTTTGCCGCTGGTAATCCAGTAGCGAAAGCGAGGATGCTATGACACACACCTATTCCCGTACCGGGCGCCAAGCCCGGATCGTGGAATTGCTGGAACAGACGCGCATTTATTCGCAGGCGCAACTATCCAAGCTCTTGTTGGCCGAGGGCTTCGAAACAACCCAGGCCACGTTGTCTAGAGACCTCGACGAGCTTGGTGCCCGGAAGGTCAAACCCGTCGACGGGCGCAGCTTTTATGCGGTCGGCGACGCTGAATCACTACAAGTACCGTCTGCGTCCGGCCCTCGGGATAAACTCCGCAAAATGATGGCTGATCTCGTGGTTGCAGCTGATCACTCGGCGAACACCGCGGTGCTGCGTACGCCGCCCGGTGCCGCGCCCTACCTTGCGAGTTTCATTGACCGATTGGGTGTATCCGACATCGTCGGCACGATTGCTGGTGATGACACCGTATTTGTGCTCGCACGTGATCCGCTCACTGGAAAGGAACTCATCGACTCCTTGGCGGATGGGGCAGCCACGATTGGCCCCGAGTAAACCCAGCGCGAAAAGTACCCAAAACCCCCGAACATTATTAAACAATGATGGGCTTCTACACTGATTCCGGACGGTGTTGGCTCTGTACCAACGGAGTACCAACGGCGGGTCACGCTTCTCGTCGATAGCGCCCGGAACAACCGAAAGCAACAAACAACAGTAAAGGAACGATCATGAAAAACCGCATCGTACTTGCGTACTCCGGAGGTTTGGACACCTCGGTAGCTATCCCATACCTGGCACGTCAGACGGAAGGTGAAGTCGTCGCCGTTGCTCTGGACCTGGGACAGGGCGGTGAAGACATGGAATCGGTTCGTCAGCGGGCACTGGATTGCGGCGCTGTCGAGTCCATCGTCGTTGATGCCCGCGACGAATTTGCCGAAGAATATTGCTTGCCGACGGTGCAGGCTAATGGCATGTATATGAAGCAGTACCCACTGGTGTCTGCGATTTCGCGTCCGCTGATCGTCAAGCACCTGGTACAGGCTGCTCAAGAGCACGGCGGCACACATGTCTCCCACGGATGCACCGGTAAGGGTAATGACCAGGTCCGCTTCGAGGTCTCTTTCCGTGCTTTGGACCCAACCCTGGACATCATCGCACCTGCGCGTGACTACGCCTGGACTCGGGATAAGGCCATCGAGTTTGCCAACGAGATCGATTTGCCTATCGAGCAATCGGAGAAATCGCCATTTTCGATCGACCAAAACGTATGGGGCCGTGCTGTCGAAACCGGTTTCTTGGAAGATCTGTGGAACCCTCCAACAAAGGATCTCTACGCCTACACCGAGGACCCAGCACTGGGCAACGCCCCGGATGAGGTCATCATTTCTTTCGAGGCCGGGCGTCCAGTTGCTGTCGACGGCAAGAAGCTTTCGCCGCTAGAGATTATTGAAGAACTTAACCGTCGTGCCGGCGCACAGGGTGTGGGCCGACTGGACATGGTGGAAGACCGTTTGGTGGGCATTAAGTCCCGTGAAGTCTACGAAGCCCCAGGCGCAATGGTGTTGATCAAGGCTCACGAGGCTATTGAAGATGTCTGCCTGGAGCGCGAGGTTGCTCGGTACAAGCGCAGCATCGATGCCCGTTGGTCTGAGGAAGTCTACGACGGCTTGTGGTTCAGCCCTCTGAAAAAGTCCCTCGATGCTTTCATCCAGTCGACGCAGGAGCACGTCACCGGCGATATCCGTCTGGTACTGCACGCCGGAAACATCATCGTTAACGGCCGCCGCTCGAACCAGTCGCTGTATGACTTCAACCTGGCTACCTACGACACCGGCGATACTTTCGACCAAACCGCTGCCAAGGGTTTCGTTCAGCTGCACGGTCTGTCCACCCAGATTTCCAATAAGCGTGATCGCGAGGCAAATAACTAATGGCTGGAATTCAGGCGCATTCTACGAACGAAGGCGCGCTGTGGGGCGGCCGCTTTTCGGGCGGTCCGTCCGATGCCATGGCTGCGCTGTCTGTGTCGACGCACTTTGACTGGGTGTTGGCGCCCTACGATGTGTTGGCCTCCAAAGCACACGCCCGGGTATTGCACAAGGCAGGGTTGCTGTCGGATGAGGATCTGGAATCGATGCTCGACGGGTTGGATCAGCTTGGTCGCGACGTTGAATCCGGTGAATTTACCCCAGATCCAGGCGATGAAGATGTCCACGGTGCCATGGAACGAGGCCTGATCGATCGCGTCGGTAAGGAACTGGGTGGTCGCTTGCGCGCAGGCCGTTCCCGCAACGACCAAGTTGCCACGCTATTTCGGATGTGGGTCCGCGATGCCATTCGTGATGTTGCCATGCAGTTGGTGGATCTTATTGACGCGCTGGCGGCGCAGGCAAAAGCACACCCTCGTGTGATCATGCCGGGCAAGACTCACTTCCAGGCAGCTCAGCCAATTTTGTTGGCGCACGGTCTGCTGGCTCACGCACAACCGTTGCTGCGAGATCTTGATCGCCTGCGTGATTTGGATAAGCGTTTGGCAGTATCGCCTTATGGCTCCGGGGCATTGGCGGGCTCGTCGTTGCAGCTGGACCCAGAAGCTATCGCGGAGGAGCTGGGCTTCGATAGCTCCGCGGAAAACTCGTTGGATGGCACCTCATCCCGTGATTTCGCCACGGAGACCGCATTCGTCCTGGCACAGATCTCCGTCGACATGTCTCGCTTGTCGGAAGAGATCATCGCTTGGTCGACCCCAGAGTTCGGATACGTCACGCTTAGCGACGAGTGGTCCACGGGATCATCGATCATGCCGCAGAAGAAGAACCCGGATATTCCGGAGCTGCAGCGTGGTAAGACTGGTCGCCTGATTGGCAACCTGACCGGGCTGTTGTCGACGTGCAAAGCCTTGCCCTTGGCGTATAACCGGGATCTGCAAGAAGACAAAGAGCCGCTTGTCGACGGCTTCGCTCAGCTCAATCTGGTGTTGCCCGCTATGACTGGGCTGGTTTCCACCCTGGTTTTCCACGAAGACCGGATGCGGGAACTTGCACCGCGTGGATTCACGCTGGCTACTGACTTAGCCGAGTGGATGGTGCGCCAAGGAGTACCGTTCCGGGAGGCCCACGAAGCATCTGGCTCGTGCGTACGCTTGGCTGAAGAATCGGGTGTTGATCTGGTTGATCTGACCGACGAGCAGTTGGCAAGCGTCGACAAGCGATTGACCCCAGAGGTACGCGATGTCCTGACCATCGATGGGGCAGTGGCATCGCGGGCAACCCGTGGCGGAACCGCTGGTGAGCGCGTCGACGAGCAGCGCGAATCCGTGGAAAAAGCAGCGGTAGAGTTTCGGGAATGGGCCTCGATCACTGTCGCGGATAAGGCAAAGCGATAAGCTAGCCGCATGAGCCTTGATCCCCGGTTATTGGAAATTTTGGCCTGTCCACAAGACAAAGGTCCATTGCACTATCGCGACACAGACAACGTCCTGGTGAACGAGAGGAAAGGTATTGCCTACCGTATCGACGACGGCGTGCCCGTGTTGCTCGCAGAAGAAGCGATGGACTGGCCAAATGACTGCCAAGGAGAGAACTAACCATGAACAATATTGTGGATGAGCTGCAATGGCGCGGACTAATTAACCAATCCACTGATCTCGATGAGTTGCGCGAGGCGACGTCGACACCCATCGCGCTGTACTGCGGGTTCGATCCAACCGGGGATTCTTTGCATGCTGGGCACCTGGTGCCGATGATTATGTTGCGCCGTTTCCAGGAAGCTGGACACAAGCCGTTCGCGTTGGCTGGTGGTGCCACTGGGTTTATTGGTGACCCACGTGATGTGGGGGAGCGCTCCATGTTGAGCGAAGAAGAACTAGAAGCGAATGTCGCTGCTATTAAAAAGCAGCTGCGCCAATTCATTGACTTTACCGGCGACAATGCCGCTACCCTGGTTAATAACGCTGATTGGACAATGGGGATGTCTATTGTGCAATTCTTGCGTGATGTCGGGAAAAACTTTTCCCTGAATACAATGCTGGATCGCGATACCGTTAAGCGTCGCCTGGAGTCTGATGGGATCTCATATACCGAGTTTTCCTATATGCTCCTGCAAGCCAACGACTTCGTGCATTTGAATAAAGAGCACGACGTGGTCTTGCAAATCGGTGGCTCGGATCAATGGGGAAATATCATCTCTGGTGTCGATCTGAATCGCCGCGTATCTGGCGCTAAAACGCACGCGTTGACCGTGCCATTGGTGACTGACGCAAACGGCAAGAAATTCGGTAAGTCTACCGGTGGCGGCAAGTTGTGGTTGGATCCAGAAAAGACTAGCCCCTATGCGTGGTATCAGTACTTTGTGAACTCCGGCGATGCCGACGTTGTGCGTTATTTGAAGATGTTCACGTTCCTCTCACAAGAAGAGATTGGTGAGTATGAGCGTGCTGTAGCTGAAGAACCGCACAAGCGGGCTGCTCAGCGTCGTTTGGCGGAAGAAATGACCGATCTGGTTCATGGTGTGAAAGCCCGCGAAGCGGTGCAACTCGCCTCGCAAGCATTGTTTGGACGGGCTGATTTAACCCAGCTGGATGAGGCTACCTTGCAGGGGGCATTGCAAGAAACGACGGTTGCGGAAATTAGCGCTGGACATGCGCGATCGATCGTAGACCTGTTGATAGCTACCGGTTTGGTTGATTCCAAGGGCGCGGCGCGCCGCACCATCAAAGAGGGAGGTGCCTACGTGAATAACGAGCGCATCGAATCTGTGGAATGGGAGCCTTCGGCAGAAGATCTATTGCACGGAAGTTGGCTAGTACTGCGCCGCGGTAAGAAAAATTTCGCAGGCGCTAGGGTAGCGGTTTAAGACGACTTATAACCCGTTATAAGTCGTAGTTTTTACCCTTTAAACTGGTGATTTGTGAACAATCTATAACGTGTGTAGATTAATCCAAGTCGCCGCGAGGGGCTGACAGGGAAAATAACTTCACAGGATGTTGGTTCTGGTGGTTGTGTTTCTTGTTTGTCTGGTGGTGATGATCATAATTTTATAGGGCCGAT
>NZ_JASPGD010000010.1 GCF_030232885.1 Corynebacterium sp. MSK297 | reverse complement strand
TGACTCACAATGAGCATCCTCTCTTACGGACACAAGATCCGCATTAATCGGGTGTCCACTAAACGAGGGTAACCTCAACGCTCATTGTCGAGTTCAGCGACAGTCCGGCTGTAACGGCATCAAAAGACATGCCGGATTAGTCATGCGGAAAATCCTCCAAGATTTCGTCCGTATCCCCTTTGCTACTTAACCCTTACTCTATGAGTGGAAGTCGTTCGCTTAAGAAGGCCCGCCCGGAAGTGCGTTTCCTGGCGGGCTTTGTTGAGAGCTATTTTTCGCGTTTCTTTTTAAGCTCCTTACTTTGCTTCAAGAACATAAATGATATGGTCAGCGAGTATATAGCGAGGAAAACTATGATGAAAGTGGACATACCTATATTCTATCCGCAGACTTTCTTCGTGGCAGCGGAGCGGTCCTCAGAGGCTCTCATTGTCACGGTCGGTGGTCATTTTCTGAAATTTTATTATTAACGAGCGGGTTGAGTAGGTCGTGCAACATCGCTGCTCGTCCGGCGAACGATGGTAGCAAAGACTGCGCCGGTGATGTTGTGGACAATTGCAGCCACCACGCCCGGTAGTGCGGCTTCTGGACTGAAAAATTTTGCCGACATCGCCGAGGCCAAACCTGATTGCTGGCTACCGATTTCAATGGCGACGGTGCGGTTATACGACTGCGGCATGCCCATTAGTTTGCCACCAAGATATCCCAGCACATACCCGATGACATTATGCAGCAATACGGCGATCACCAGAACAAACCCGACTTGTGCCAAACGCTCGCCCGCACCTGCCACCATAGGAAACATCACCGAGCAGATACCGACGATGGAGACCCACGGCAGGATCGGAGTAATCCGGGCGATAAAGCTGTCGAAGAAATAGCGCAGCACCAAGCCACCCAGCACCGGAAGCAACACGGTTTGTACCAAGGTTTGGGCCATTCCGGCACCATCAACAGCAATGTCCTCCCCGGCTAAGGCCAGCATGAGCAGTGGGGTCACAATCGGTGAGACCAGCGTGGATACTGAGGTCATCGCCACCGACAGTACAACGTCTCCCCGCGCCAGGTACGCGATCACATTCGAGGCGGTTCCACCAGAAACCGAGCCGAGCATCAGCAGGCCCACGGCGAGTGCGGAATCCAGACCAAAAAGCTTGGCGACGCCCACCGCAAACAACGGCATAATCACGAACTGCCCGATCACGCCAAGAAAGATGGGCCACGGGCGGCGGGCGATTTCCTGAAAATCCGGGATGGTGAGTGTCAACCCCATCGCGAAGAGAATCAGCATCAGGAAATACGTGATGTAATCCGCGAGCGGCAGAAACGGTGCCGGAAAGAAATACGCAATCGTGATCCCCACCAGAATGGCGATGGGGAACACGGTAACGGCAAGCTTCGCGGAACGATCCTCGGAGGTTTTCATTCCGACAGTATGACGGATCACACGCGCACTGTCAGTTCACAGACAATTTTCCGGGGATTTTTATTCAGGGTGCTATGGCCGCTGCAGGATCCCGTGTACTCTATCGCGCAGCCTCAGCCCGTCTAGGCTTCTTTTTCGGCCATGCTTTCGAGTTTCTCGCGCAAACGCTGATCTTTGTTTTCGACGTCCTCGGCCATGGACTCCTGATATTTCACCATGGCGTCGACCAGCTCTGGCTGCCCCGCCGACAAAATACGCACTGCCAAAAGCCCGGCGTTTTTCGCCCCATCAATCGAGACCGTAGCCACCGGCACTCCCGCTGGCATCTGCACGATAGACAGCAAAGAGTCCAGCCCATCCAGGTTTTTTAGTGCCCGAGGAATCCCGATCACGGGAAGCGGAGTGGCCGCGGCCACCATGCCCGGCAAATGAGCGGCACCGCCTGCGCACGCCAGGATGCACTTCACACCCCGTTGGTGTGCTTGTTTCGCATACTCCAACATCTTTTCCGGGGTCCGGTGAGCCGAAACCACGCCGACTTCAAATGGCACCCCGAATTCCGCGAATACTTCTACGGCAGGCTTGACGGTGTCCCAATCAGAATCCGAGCCCATGATCAGCCCAATCGCGGGGGTATTCTGTGTGGTTTCCTGGCTCATCTCCGATTACTCCTCATGCTCGTTGTTCTCTTGGGCATTGTGCTTATGCGCGTGGTACTCATACTCGTTGCGTCCATGCGCATTGTGCTCATGCTCGTTGTGCTGGCAAGCAGCATTTTCGTACGCGGTTTCTGTTGGCTGTATTCAGCCTAGCCGGTGTAGCCATCGTCCCACCAGGCATTAACCACGAAATTCGCGGTCAATCTGGCTTGCCGACGTACTTCCGCAACGTCAGCCCCTCCGCTAATGTTCACGTGCCCCATCTTGCGGCCCGGACGGTAATCCTTGCCATACAAATGCACCTTAGCCTGCGGGAAACGCTGCCAGACTGCACGCACACGTTCGCGCATCGGCATCTCCGGATCAGCCTCGCCGCCCAGGACATTCGCCATCACGGTCACCGGCTCCGTAGTCTCCGCAGCACCAAGCGGATAGTCCAGCACCGCCCGCAAGTGCTGCTCAAACTGCGACGTCACGCACCCATCTTGGCTCCAGTGCCCCGTGTTGTGCGGACGCATCGCCAACTCGTTGACGCTCAACCGGTCGGTACCTGATTCATCAACATAATGGAACAATTCGACTGCCAAAACACCGGTTACATCCAGGTGCTCGGCAACGGTCACAGCCAGTTGTTCGGCTTCAGTGCGCAGAGATTCCGGCAGCCCCGGCGCGGGGGCAACGGCTTCGGCGCACACTCCCCCGGCCTGAACCGATTCCACCACTGGCCAGGTCTGCAGCTGGCCAGATGGCGCACGCGCAACCATTGCTGAAAGCTCACTGACAAAATCCACCTTGGTTTCTGCCAGTAATTCGACGTTTTCTGCCAGTAGTTCGTCGACAAGAGCGTCCAAGTGTGCCATCGATTCCGGGAACCAGACCCCTTTGCCGTCGTATCCGCCACGGCAGGCTTTCAAGCAGACCTTACCGTCGTGCTCCTCCCAGAACGCACGGGCGGTCGCAGAATCGGTGATCGGTGCAAATGCTGGCACCGGCACACCGAGGCTATCCAGATTGCGGCGCATCACCAGTTTGTCCTGCGCGTTTTCCAAAGCATCAGGGCCTGGCTGAATGTTCACACCTTCCGCTTGGAGGGTGCGTAGGTGCTCTAGCGGCACGTGCTCATGATCAAAGGTGACGGCATCAGCACCAGCGGCAACAGCACGTAAATCATCCAGATTACGGTAATCGCCGATGTACACATCACTGGTAACCTGGGCCGCCGAAGAATCCGGCTTGCCAGCCAAAACGCGCAGCGATTGCCCCAATTCGCTGGCCGCCGGGGCCATCATGCGTGCCAACTGCCCATCGCCGACGACTGCGACTACCGGAAGATCAGCAGCAGGAGTCGGCGCCGGGCGTGCAACTGCAGCGGAGTTGGATTGTTCTGTCTCAGATGTCTCGGACGGCTTAGTCTCAGATGGCTTAGTCACAAAAACTCATTGTAACCGGGCTCGCACTAAGCCGGAAACCATCGCTGTTTCAGGCTGCTGCACGCTGCGAGTTAAAAATATGGGCTCGGATGCAAAGCGTTGTGGATTTTCCCGACTACTTTTTTCGACTTCGGAACTCCACCGAAATACAGCGGATACGAAAACCCACGCACCGCCAAAGAAATCCCTTTGCGACGCCGGGCCACATCCAACACCTGCCCTAAAGGAATGGAATCGACCTTCGCTGTCAGCTTGGCCGGGCGGGCGAGAATCCTCTGGTTAGTCACGATAAAACGCTGCTTGCGACTGCGCAGCAACGGCAACACAAATCGCCATACCACCAAAACCAACCACACCGTCACCACACTGTTGTGCAGCAGCACGGGAGCAAACACACTAGTAGCAAGTTCCGGCAGGTTATGCGGGTTATCCAGCCAACCAATGCCCATCCAAGCCACCCCGGTAACCAGTATTACTTCCAAAAACGGAAAGACCAGCGCGCTGGTTGGTGCAGTCATATCCACCAATACCTGCTCGTCTGATTTGATCGCCAGCCCGCGGCCACCACCAGTGCCCATGCCCGCCATTAGCTATAGTTCCCATCTTGTCGACGCACATGGGAAACGTCGCCAGCAGAAAACGCCTTGCCGTCAATACTGATGCGCCCATCATCGGTAACAGTATCGACGGTGCCTTCGATGGCTTCCGAATGGGTTTGCAGGCGCACCCGCACTCCAATTGAGGCACAGGCCGCGCGGTAGTCATCCATCAACTGCGGGTCGTGATCCTGCCATTGCTGCATGCGCTCGTGGAAGTTGCGCAACACATCTGCCGCGATCTGGGTGTGGTCTGTCGTTTTTCCGGCAATCTGCAAACTGGTGGCATGCGGAACAGGCAATTGCTCCTCGTTTAAGGCCACGTTGATGCCCCAACCAACGACCACGCGAGCTGCCGGCGATGCGTCAGCTTCCGCCAAAATTCCGCATAGCTTTTTCTCCCTCAACAGCACATCATTGGGCCATTTCAGGCGGGTTTCGCTAATCGCATCCGCGACTGCTAGCCCGGCAGCCAGCGGGATCGTGCCGATGCGGTCCAGCGAAATAGGCGTCAGCAGCACCGACATCGCCAGATTCGCCCCGGCTGGGGCTTCCCACACGCGACCCAGACGACCTTTGCCCGCGGTTTGGTTCGTGGTGATGCGCACGGTCCACGGCCCAGCGTCGACGTCGGCAAGCACATCGGTATTCGTCGATTCCGTGGATTCCGCATAGGAGACAGTCGCGAAATCCAGGGCGTCGGCAAGCTGGTGGGCATCAAAACTCATGCTCGATATTCTACTGGTGCTACATTGCTTGCATGGCAAAAGTCAGGTTTGAGTCGGTCACTATTCAGTATCCCGGCGCGGCGGCACCGTCGGTGTCCGAGCTGGATCTTGAGATTGCCGACGGCGAATTCTTGGTGCTGGTCGGCCCCTCTGGTTGCGGCAAGTCCACTACGCTGCGCGCACTCGCCGGGCTGGAAGATATCAGCTCCGGACACATTTTCATCGGAGACAAAGACGTCACCGGTACCGAACCGGGTGAGCGTGATATCGCGATGGTATTCCAAAACTATGCGTTGTACCCGCACCTGACCGTCGAGCAGAACATGGGTTTCGCGTTGAAACTTGCGAAAGTGCCCAAAGCTGAGATCGCGAAAAAGGTTGCAGCAGCCGCGGAAACCCTGGGGCTGACGGAGTTTCTCAAGCGCAAACCGAAAGAACTTTCCGGTGGTCAGCGTCAGCGCGTGGCCATGGGACGGGCGATCGTGCGCGAACCGCAAGCATTCTTGATGGACGAGCCGCTGTCCAACCTGGATGCGAAACTGCGCGTGCAAACGCGTTCCGAGCTGGCCGTATTACAACAGCGTCTGGGCACCACGACGGTATATGTCACCCACGACCAGGTCGAAGCAATGACCATGGGTGATCGCGTAGCGGTGCTCAAAGATGGCCTGTTGCAGCAAGTTGCCCCGCCACGTGAGCTTTATGACCACCCAGCCAACGAGTTTGTCGCCGGTTTCATCGGTTCCCCAGCGATGAATATCTTCCCGGCCAGCACTGTGCTTGCCGACGACGATGCGGATGCTGCTGACATTCATTTTGGCGTACGCCCCGAGCATATGCAGGTCCACATCGACCCTGTCGACGACACCAGCCAGCAACCCTCTGGAGCCTCGAACACCCCCGCAATTCCCGCCTCCCACGCCACGGTGCGCGGAACCATCGACATTGTCGAAGAACTAGGCGCGGAATCCTATATTTACCTCGTCGGCAATCCCCACCGCTTCGTGGCTCGCTGGCACGCCGATACGCACCCCCGGCGTGGCCAGACAGTGACGTTGTCTTTCGATCCTGCCAGTGCCCACCGTTTCGATACCGAAACCGGCCGTGCTGTCAGCGGAAACTCTGCCAGTACTCACAACGACAGCGGACACAACGAGTAATTTCCACCTCCAACGTTCCCTATATTGGGGGTGAATTTCCAGATTTCAGCGCGCAATACTGTGGATTCATTTTAAAGTTAGACAACACCTGTGTGCACACCGCCACTCGCAAGTGATTCGCGCAGCAAGTCACACACTCCCGACCAGAAAGGTGCCTCGCCCATGATCTCCAAGCCACTCAAGACCAGGACTCTGCCGTCCATGCGTTCCCTGGCCACCGGACGCACCGGCAAAGTTGCTGCCACCGTCTTTGCTTCCTCCCTGGTACTTGCCGCCTGTTCTTCGGAAGATTCAGCAGACAGCGCTGGTTCTGGCTCTGATTCCTCGGCAGATTCGGCAGAATCCACCGCCGAGAAATCCAGTTCGAGTGAAGAAGGCCGCGGCCCGATCACCTTCGCCATGGGCCGAAACGACACCGATAAGATCACCCCGATTATCGAAAAGTGGAACGAAGAGCACCCCGACGAGCAAGTCACGCTCGAAGAGCTCGCAGGCGAGGCCAATGACCAGCGCGAAACCCTCGTGCAATCGCTGCAGGCCGGTAACTCGGACTATGACGTTATGGCACTGGACGTCGTTTGGACTGCCGATTTCGCAGCAAACCAGTGGCTGGAGCCACTCGAGGGCGACTACGAAGTTGATACCTCGGACCTGCTGGATGCCACCGTGGAATCCGCGACCTACCGCGACACCCTGTACGCATTGCCGCAAAACACCAACGGCCAGCTATTGTTCCGCAACACCGAATTGGTTGATTCCGCGCCGGAAAACTTCGATGACCTGGCACAGTCCTGTGCAGATCTGGATGACGCCGTCGAGTGCCTGACTCTGCAGTTGAAGCAGTACGAGGGCTTGACCGTCAACACCATTGGCTTTATCGAAGGCTGGGGCGGTTCCGTGCTGGACGGCGACGAAGTCACCGTAGATAGCGCCGAAGCCGAAGCTGGCCTGCAAGCACTGGTTGATGCCTTCGAAGACGGCACCATCTCCTCGTCGTCACTGTCTGCTACCGAAGAAGAAACCAACCTGGCATTCACCGGCGGCGAAACCGCCTATGCCATCAACTGGCCATATATGTACACCAACGCTGAAGAAGCAGACGCAACTTCTGGCAAGTTCGAGGTCTCCCCGCTCGTCGGCAAGGATGGCGTCGGAGTCTCCACCCTGGGTGGTTACAACAACGGCATCAACGTCAATTCTGAGCACAAGAAAACTGCGCTGGACTTCATGAAGTTCATCATCAACGAGGAAAACCAGACCTCGTTCGCGGAAAACTCCTTCCCACCAGTACTGGCGTCCATCTACGAAGATGAATCCTTGATCGAGCAGTTCCCGTACCTGCCAGCACTGAAAGAATCCCTGGAAAACGCCGCTCCACGTCCGGTCTCACCATTCTACGAGGCGATCTCGAAGGCCATCCAGGACAACGCATATGCGGCATTGCAGGGCGACAAGCCAGTCGATGAGGCTGTTGCGGACATGAAGAAAGCTATCGAGGCTGCCTCTAACTAATATGCCTGCACGCACTACCTGGAGTTCACAACTTCGGCAGGCTGGTTGGCTCATTGCCCCAGCGTTGATCGTGCTCGCCATCGTGATTGGTTATCCGGTGGTGCGTGCGATCTTCTTGTCGTTTCAAGGAAACCGCCAACTCGACCCCGAAACGGGGTTGTTTACCGAAGGCGGTTTTGTCGGCCTGGATAATTATCTGTATTGGGTCAACAGCCGGTGCATGGGCTCTGATGGCACCGCGATCACCTGCCCGCCGGGCTCTCTGGCGACGGATTTCTGGCCGGCGGTGGGCATCACGCTGTTTTTCACCGTCGTGACCGTCGGCCTGGAAATCATTCTGGGTATGGCCATGGCGTTAATCATGAATGGGAAATACCGTGGCCGCGGTCTGGTGCGCGCTGCGGTGCTGATCCCGTGGGCGATTCCGACGGCGGTGACGGCCAAGCTGTGGCAGTTCATGTTTGCCGATCACGGCATCGTGAACTCGCTGCTGGACGCCAATATTCACTGGACCACAGACCCGTGGGCTGCGCGATTTGCGGTGATCATCGCCGATGTGTGGAAAACTTCGCCGTTTATGGCTTTGCTGATCCTCGCTGGCTTACAGATGATCCCGGAGGAAGTCTACGATGCCGCCAAGGTGGACGGCGCAAGCCGCATCCAGCGCTTTGTCCGTATCACGTTGCCGCTGGTCAAACCGGCGTTAATGGTGGCGATCTTGTTCCGCACCCTCGATGCGCTGCGCATGTATGACTTGCCGGTGATCATGATTTCTGGATCTTCCAACTCACCGACAGCGGTGATCTCACAGTTGGTCGTCGAAGATATGCGGCAGGGCAATTTCAATTCCGCTTCTGCCCTTTCCACACTGATCTTCCTGCTGATCTTCGCCGTGGCGTTTTTCATGATCCGCTTTTTGGGTGCGAATGTGTCCGGCAGCAAGCGCAGTACAACACCGCAGGAGGTGTCCTAAATGAGCACGACGCACACTACGGCAGCTCCACGCACGCGCTCAGGCCGTCGGCCTGCGCAGCTTTGGCACTACCTGGGCCTGGCGTTCATCATCTTCTGGGGCTTGGCGCCGTTTTATTGGATGGTGGTCACCGCACTGCGCGATTCTGACCACACCTTCGATACCACCCCGTGGCCTACGCACGTCACCCTGGATAACTTCGCCGATGCCTTGGCGACGGACAAGGGCAACGACTTTGTGGGCGCGATTTTTAACTCGCTGTTGATTTCCTTGGCGACGACCGGCCTGGCTGTCGCTGTCGGCGTGTTTACTGCCTATGCCATTGCGCGCCTGGAGTTTCCGGGCAAAGGATTTATCACTGGCTTGATCCTGGCTGCGTCCATGTTCCCGGCGATCGCTCTGGTTACCCCACTATTTCAGCTTTTCGGTGACCTAGAATGGATCGGCACCTACCGGGCGATGATCATCCCAAATATTTCTTTCGCCCTCCCACTGACCGTGTACACCCTGGTGTCGTTTTTCCGGCAACTGCCGTGGGAATTGGAAGAAGCCGCGCGCGTCGACGGCGCATCACGCGGGCAAGCCTTCCGGTTGGTTTTGCTGCCGCTGGCGGCCCCAGCGTTGTTTACCACTGCGATCATCGCGTTTATCACCACGTGGAATGAGTTCATGCTGGCACGCCAGCTGTCCAACCGAGCAACCGAGCCGGTGACCGTCGCCATTGCCCGTTTTTCCGGCCCGTCGGCGTTCGAATACCCGTATGCCGCCACCATGGCTGCGGGAGCTTTGGTCACCATTCCGTTGATCGTCATGGTGTTGGTATTCCAGCACCGCATCGTCTCCGGTCTGACTGCTGGCGGCGTGAAAGCTTAAGCTTTATGCGAGACGGTCGGCCCCCGGAGCACTACAGTCAGCGGGATAATCTCGTGTGGCAGACCATCGCCGGCTTCGTCGGGTTTTTCACCGTGCTAGCCGGCGTTCAAGCCGTGTGGAACGTGTTTCAGGATGAGCCGGGGGTGCTGCCAGCGCTCGTGTTTGCTGGCATGCTCATTCTCTGCGTCTTTGTCTGGCGCGCTAGACCATAATCCCAATCCCGACCACTACCCTGCTACTACCCGGCCATATTCCCCCACTACTGCAAGGAGTATCGACACCATGTGGTACAAAAACGCGATTTTCTATCAAGCTTTGGTACCGGCTTTCTATGATGCAGCAGGCCGCGGCACCGGAACCATCAGCGGGGTCACTGCCAAGCTGGATTATTTGCAGTGGTTGGGCGTGGATTGTATTTGGCTCCCACCGTTTTTCCATTCGCCTCTGCGTGACGACGGCTACGACGTCGCCGATTACCGATCGATCCTTCCTGCCTACGGCACCATGGCAGACCTGGAAGAACTGCTGGACAAGGCGCACAAGCGCGGCATGAAAATCATCACTGACCTGGCGCTCAACCACACCTCGAGTGATCACTATTGGTTCCAGCAATCCCGCACGGACCCAACAGGGCCCTATGGGGATTATTACGTCTGGGGTGATGATCCGAACCGCTACCCGGAAATCCGCGTGATTTTCACTGACGTAGAAACCTCCAACTGGGCCTATGACGAGGTGCGCGGGCAGTATTATTTTCACCGTTTTTATTCCCACCAGCCAGACCTCAACTACGACTGCCCCGCGGTGCACGATGAGGTCTATGCCATCATCCGTTTCTGGATGGACAAGGGCCTGGACGGCTTCCGCTTGGATGCCATCCCCTACCTGTATGAGCGTGATGGCGTCGGTGGTGAGTCGTTGCCGGAGACCCACGAATTTATCCGTTCCATCCGTGCGCTGCTGGATGCTGAGTATCCGGAAGCGATCATGCTCGCTGAAGCGAACCAGCCGCCGGAGAAGGTGGTGAATTTCTTCGGCGAGGGCAACGGCGATCAGTTCCACATGTGCTTCAACTTCCCACTGATGCCGCGGATCTACCAGGCTGCAGCGCGTGGGGTGGCCGCTCCGATTTCGGAGATCATGGCGGAGATGCCAGCTCTGCCTGCCACCGCGCAGTGGGGCACGTTTTTGCGCAACCACGACGAGCTGACCTTGGAAATGGTCGACGACACCGAGCGAGAACTCATGTATGAGATGTATGCGCCGGATCCGCAGATGCGCGCCCACGTGGGCATTTCGCGCCGCCTGGCCCCGCTGCTGGGCGGTGACCGAAATAAGCTCGAATTATTCAAAGCCTTGTTGCTGGCCATGCCGGGTTCGCCGTTTATTTATTACGGCGATGAGATCGGCATGGGCGAAAATCTGTATTTGCCGGATCGCGATTCCGTGCGCACCCCGATGCAATGGTCGTCGGAGCGCAACGCAGGTTTTTCCACCGCAGAGCCAGAAGCTTTACGACGCCCGGTGATCGCGAATGAGCGCTTTGGTTATCAAGCAGTGAACGTGGCTGCGCAGCTGCAGCTGGATAATTCGTTGTTGCGCTGGTTCCGCGAGTTGATTCAGATTCGCAAAGCACACCCGGCGTTTGGCGAAGGAACCTATCACGAGGTCGCACAAGTAGCTACAGAAACTAGTGCAGAAAACAGCACCGGCACTCCCGCTTGTGGTAATCCCGCGATTCTGGCGTTTACCCGGGCGTGTGGTGCGGCCGACGGTGCGGCGGGGCCAGCCGTCGACAAGCAGCGACCGATTGATAGGCAACCTGCCGAAGTTGTGCTGTGCGCGTTTAATTTTGCAGATTCCGCGCAGGCCGCACACCTGGATCTTTCGGCTTTTGCCGGGTGCACGCCGGTGGAATTATCCGGTGGCGCGCGCTTTCCGCAATGCGGCACTACGCCGTGGACCGTGATGCTGCCACCGCATGGTTTTTATTGGTTTTCGCTGGAGGCTTAATCGCTGCTGTTGCGCTACGACGGCAAATACTTGCCGGTCCGGTTCCCCCCCCCCCACGTCCGCTTCTATCAAAATCTATTAAAATTTTCGCGGTACTATTTCCTGGTTTGGTACCCGTTCTCTAAACTAGAAGATTATGACTGCTTCCCAACCGGATATGACTACCACCGCAGGCAAGCTCGCCGACCTAGCCCAGCGCTTAAAAAACGCTGCGCAACCCGTTGGAGCTGAGGCCGTCGACAAGCGTCACGAGGCCGGTCAGCTCACCGCGCGCGAGCGTGCAGAGCAGCTGCTCGATGCCGATTCCTTCGTCGAAACCGATGCTCTCGCGCGGCACCGGATCAGCGATTTCGATCTCGAGCACAACAAGCCGCTCACCGACGGTGTAGTTACTGGTTACGGAACCATCGGCGGCCGTCGGGTCTGCGTATACTCGCAAGACAACACGGTCTTTTCCGGGCAGCTGGGTGAAGTTTACGGCGAAAAGATCTGCAAGATTTATCAACTGGCCACCAAAACCGGCCAACCAATCGTCGCAATCCACGAAGGCACCGGCCCGCGCTTTGCCGAAGGGATTGTCACCCTGGCGATGTACTCCAAGATTTTGTCGCACATGACCGCAGCATCGGGCGTAATCCCACAAATTTCGGTAGTCACCGGACAAACCACTGGGCTGCATGCATTTGGCCCAGCTTTTTCGGATATCACGATCATGGTGGATGGCGATGCCAGCCTGCACCATGCGAGCGAAGCGGCCATCGCTCATGCCACCGGGACTCGCCTGGATGCACAAGCGTTGGGAAGCGCACAGGTACATGCCACCGAGTCCGGCACCTGCCACCTGCGAGCCGAATCCGACGCTGCGGCGTTAGAACTAGCACGCACCATCGTCGACTACCTGCCAGTAAACAACATGGCAGAAGCGGTGCGGACCGAAGCAGAAATCCAAGTCGGCTCCGTACAAGACAACGTCACTGATACTGATTACCAATTAGACGATCTCATTCCAGATGATGCCTTCGCCGCCTATGATGTCCGCGAAGTGCTTAATATCGTCACCGATGACGGCATTTTCGAGCTGCAAGAAGAATACGCACCGAATATCGTCACCGCCTTCGCGCACGTCGAAGGCCGCGCCGTGGGAATTATCGCCAACCAATCCGCACACCAGTCAGGTGCGCTGAGCTCACAGGCAGCTGAAAAGGCCGCGCGCTTTATCCGAACCTGCGATGCCTTCAACACCCCGATCATTGAATTCGTGGACGCGGCAGATTTTGTGCACAGCGACGCTGAAGAACGCTCCGGCCTACTGCGCCGAGGCGCAAAGCTGGCTTATGCATATGCGGAAGCCACGGTTCCGAAAATCACCGTCATCTTGCGGAAAGCCTTCGGCTCCGCCTATGTTTTCATGGGCTCGAAGGATCTCGGCGCTGACCTGGTCTATGCCTGGCCGACCGCCCAGATCGCGGTAGCAGAAGCAGAAGAAACCGCCCGCGGCATTTTTGGTGCTGACGCCACGGAAGACAAAGCCAAGGAAATGGAAGATAAATTCATCCACCCCTACGCCGCTGCGGAGCGCGGATACGTCGATGCCGTCATCCCGCCAAATGAAACCCGCGGTCACTTGGTCGAAGCCCTGCGCATGCTGGGCCGCAAAGTGGTCATGACGCAGCAGAAAAAGCACGGCAATATCGCGCTGTAGATAAGCACGCTGTAGATAATCACACTGCAGATAACAGCATCCCATCACGCTGGAAGGAATAATCAACGCTGTGGAATCGTATTCTGTCGTCAACGGCGACCCAAGCAAGGGTGAATTAACCGCGCTGACCGTCGTCGTCGCGCAATTACATGCCCGCGCCCGCGCCGAAGCCGCTGGTGTGCACGCTCCACGCAATCGCTGGGGCACTGGGCGAAGCCTCGGCGGACGCCCCGTGTACAACCCTTCGGCCTACCGAAATGTGCACTTTGATTAGTGAGTGCCATGACGACTAACTCGCACCGACCCCGCATTGTGCTGGCTTCCCAGTCGCCATCGCGCGCTGGGATTTTGCGTTCCGCGGGAGTGGAGCCACTCATCGCTCCCGCCGATGTGGACGAAGCCGCGATCCAAGCCGGGCTGGCTTGTGCCTCCCCCGCCGAGATCGTCACCGCCTTGGCGCAGGCAAAAGCCGAAGCGATCGCGCACGCTTATCCCGATGATGTCGTCATTGGTGGTGACTCCATGCTGCTTCTCGACGGCGAGTTGCAAGGCAAGCCGCATACCGAAAACGCCACTGTGGAACGCTGGCACGCACAAGCTGGGCGCCACGCAGAGCTACTGACCGGCCACTGCCTGATTGTCGCCGGACAAATCTACACGGAGGCTGCCACCACCGGCATTGATTTCGCCCGAGCGAGCAAATCCGATATTGCATCCTATGCCGCTACCGGTGAGCCGTGGAAATGCGCCGGCGCATTCACCTTAGAAGCACTGGGCGGCTGGTTCATCGACCGAATTGACGGCGATCCATCGTCAGTCATTGGTTTGTCGCTACCCGTGGTGCGCCGCGCACTGTATCACTTCGGCTTTGACGTCTCCGATTTCTGGGACAAGCTGCAGGATTAACTACACAGTGGGCTACACAATTCTCCAGTAGTCTATGGGGCATGGAAATGAAAGACATGCTTGCCCCAGAACCACTGAAACTGCCAGCCGATCCGGCCCAAGGCCAGGATCTGCAATCTGCAGATACCGCCCTGAAGTACCCGGAAAGCCCTTTGGTGTGGGCGTTTCGCGCCGAAGAAACGCTGAAGATGCTCAATACGAGCGAAACAGAATCCGTATCTTCGCTGTGGGCCTCACAGTCCACCGCGGAGGGCTTATCGCGCAATGAAACAAAACTCATTGCCTATTCTTGTGCGCGCACCGGCTACCATCGCGGCCTAGATCGCCTGCGTGCCAACGGGTGGAAAGGCTGGGGCCCGGTTCCGTTTTCCCACGAGCCCAACCAGGGTGTGCTCCGCGCAATCGCCGTGTTAGCTCTCGCTTCGAAAGCCATCGGCGACGACGACGAATACGATCGTTGCCGCCAGATGCTCTCGGATGCGGACCCAGGAAGCGTCGAAAAGCTCCTGGGTTAAGCCCGCGCCTGCACCCGCGAGATCACTTCCGCGGCGATTTTTTCTTGGATTCCAGATTCCAGCTGGGAACTAAAGCCTACGCACGAGCAGTTGATCTCGCCAAGCACATAGGCGTCTCGGGTTTTATCCGCACCTTCGGATTCTGCACCGATACTTTCTGTACCGACACTCTCTACACCGATACTCTTCGCGCCGGTGGCCTCCATGCTGATGCCCACTGCACCGTCGTCGCCCTCGTCACCACCGGCAAGAATGAAATCGGCGGTCCACAACAGCGGCATGGCACCGCCCAACTCGCCACCGAGGCGTTCAGCGATCACCGGGCGGAACCGTTCGAATACGTCCAGCAAATCCGGCCACGCATCCGGGGTGTCGTGGGTGTACTGCGCCCCGGAAAATAGTGTCGCGGAAAAATTATTTCCACCAGCCGCCGGTTTTTTGTGGATCACAGCCACCGGTGCATCGCCGACCAGAAGAATCCTGATTTCACCTTCCACAATGCGCGGCAGAAAACGCATGTCTACCAGCATGCCGTTATCGCCGTCCAAGTAATCCTCGCAGTGTGTCATGAACTCATCCAACGTGTGGGTTTCCGTATGGTTATCCACCGCTTCGGTGCACGTGACCAGCGCATCAGCCGGGATAGGGGCACCTGGTTCCGGACGTACGGATTCATCTGCCAGTTGCACACGCCAAATACCTTCACCTGTCGAACCCCGGTTTTGTTTGAGCACACGCTCGCCGCGAGCCAACGACACCGGAAACGCAGAGCGGAAGCTTGCTACGTCATAGTAGGCTGCGGTATCGGCAGGCACCAGATCAGTGTCATTGAGCTTGACCAGCGCATCCTTGGCACCATAAGCAAGCATTTCTGCAGGGCGGGAAAACGCGGCCAACCCGGCATCGGCAAGCCTTTCCAGCAATGCAAAATATCCGCCCTCACCGCCGGGGATATTGCCTGGATTGACTCGCGAAATATAGGCGTCGAAGGAACCGGCCACGTAGTCGAAAATCTTATCCGTCCATTCCGGGCGGTACACGACAACTTCCGCGTGCCAGCCCGCAGCCTGCAACGCGTCGACGATGGGCTTCGTATCGACCCGGTTGCCGTGAATGGTTTTGTCGTTGCCGCCTTCGATTTCGAAAATGACGACCGCCTGGTGGATTTCGCGACGCATGGTTGCTCCTTGCCTAGAGAGTTTTCGATAAGATTTGTAGAGTATACTTTCCACCTCTTGAAAGGCTGACCCGTGGCTGTTGCTTTCGATAACCATCCGTCGTTTCGGGACTATGCGGACCCGGGGCGGCTGGTGTCTGCGTCGTGGTTATCCGCGCGGTTAGGAGTCGAAGGATTACACGTTATTGAGTGTAATGAAGATTCCGTGCTGTATAACATCGGGCATTTGCCCTCCGCGCTGCGGATCAATCCAGAAGAACTCGTTGATCCCGCCACGCTCGATGTTATTGACGGTGAGGGATTTGCCGCGCTGCTGTCCCGGTTGGGTATTTCCCGCGAGGACACGGTGGTATTTTATGGCGATCGCGGCAACCGGTGGGCGTGTTTCGCTATGTGGGTTTTTGAGCTTTTCGGTCACCCGGATACCCGGATTTTGGACGGCGGGCGTGAAGGCTGGATGCAAGAAGAACGCGATACCTCACTTACCCCCGCGCTGGTCATGCATCCATCTAATTACCCGGTGTGCGAAAGAAACGATTCCGGTGTGCGCGCTTTCGTCGATGAGCTTGCCGACGACGACGCCTTAACTGCCGTGGACGTGCGCTCCGCTGCGGAATTTTCTGGGCTGCCAAACCAGCAGGACGCTGCCGAGCAGGAATTGGGTTCGGGCCCTGGCGCGGTTACTACCCGCAGGCAAGGCCATGTACCTGGTGCAATCCATCTGCCGTGGAAATCGCTGATGACACCATCTGGGATGTTCCGTTCGCGCGAAGAATTGGACCAGCTGTGGCCTGCGGAGGACAGCGTGGTGTATTCGCAGGTAGGGGCCCGTGCGGCGCTGGTCTGGTTCGTCGGTCGGTTTTTGCTTGGTCATGAAAAAACCCGTATTTACGACGGCGGCTGGTCCGAGTGGGGAAATATGGTCGGTATGCCAATCGACCAAGGCACTGGCACGTCATAACTGGGCTGAGTACGCAACCACGCAGTGTAACTGTGTGGAATGTCCGCGTGCGTATTGCTGGGAATTGTTGTTTTTGCACAAATTGCGGCATCATTTTGAGACACAAAACAAAACCTGATGTTTTTCTCATGTTTTGGTGTGCAAGAATAGACTGAGACGAAACCACGCGCTGACGAAACCACACGCTGACGAAATCAGGCGTTGGCGAAATCAGGCGTTGCGGTACGTGGCACGCGGAACGTGGAACGTAAAACGTAGAACGATTTTTTATCAAGCACTATGGAGGGCCAACGTGGCTGAACAGACGAAAATCACCAAGGTATTGATCGCCAACCGCGGCGAAATCGCGGTACGTATCATCCGCGCCGCCAAAGACGCCGGAATTGGTTCCGTGGCGGTCTATGCGGAACCTGACGCCAACGCCCCATTCGTTGGGCTTGCCGACGAAGCTTTCGCCTTGGGTGGTTCCACGTCTGCAGAATCCTACTTGGACTTCGATAAAGTGCTCGATGCCGCGAAAAAATCCGGCGCCGACGCCATCCACCCCGGCTACGGTTTCTTATCAGAAAACGCGGATTTCGCCCGCGCAGTCATTGACGCTGGTTTTATCTGGATTGGCCCATCACCGGAAGCTATCGCGGACTTAGGCGATAAAGTCACCGCTCGCCACATTGCAGAAAAAGCCGATGCCCCGATGGCCCCGGGTACCAAAGACCCCGTCGCGGATGCCACAGAGGTAGAAGCTTTTGCCGACGAGCATGGCTTGCCGATCGCGATTAAAGCGGCTTTTGGCGGCGGTGGTCGCGGTATGAAAGTTGCCTATGAGCGCGAGGAAGTCGCCGAGCTGTTTGAATCCGCCACCCGCGAGGCTACCGCAGCTTTCGGCCGCGGCGAATGCTTCGTCGAACGCTACTTGGACCGTGCCCGCCACGTCGAAGCCCAGGTGCTGGCGGACCAGCACGGCAACGTCGTTGTCGTCGGCACGCGTGACTGTTCACTGCAGCGCCGTTTCCAAAAACTGGTGGAAGAAGCCCCTGCCCCATTTTTGACTGACAAGCAGCGTGCAGAGATCCACGAATCCTCCAAACGCATTTGCCGCGAGGCCGGATACTACGGCGCCGGTACCGTCGAATTCCTGGTTGGCTCCGATGGGCTGATCTCCTTCCTGGAGGTCAATACCCGCTTGCAGGTAGAGCACCCGGTCACGGAAGTCACCACCGGCATCGACCTGGTGCGCGAGCAGTTCCGCATCGCCGAGGGCCAAAAGTTGCGCTTTACCGAAGATCCGCAGCCGGTGGGCCACGCTTTCGAGTTCCGTATCAACGGCGAGGACCCGGGTGCGAACTTCATGCCTGCCCCAGGTACCGTCGCTACCTACTCCGAGCCAGCTGGCCCTGGCATCCGCGTGGATTCCGGCGTGCGCCAAGGCACAGTGATCGGTGGTCAATTCGACTCCATGCTGGCAAAGCTCATCGTGCACGCAGAAAACCGCGACGAGGCACTGGCTCGCTCACGTCGCGCCTTGGATGAGTTTGTGGTTGACGGCATGCCGACGGTTATCCCCTTCCACTGCGCCATCATCGATGATCCGGCATTTGCCGCCGCCGACACCGAGGGCTTTGCGGTCTACACCAAATGGATCGAAGAGGAATGGACGAACGACCTCCCGGCATTTTCCGGCGAGCACGTGGAGCCAGAAGCCGAGCCAGACCTGCCGCCGCAGAAATACGTCGTCGAGATCGATGGGCGCCGCATCGAGGTGGCGTTGCCGGGTGCGCTCACCATCGGCGGAGGCGGCGAAGCGCCAAAGAAGAAGGCAAAAAAGCGCCGTGGGGGCGGTTCCAAATCCGCTGTCTCGGGCGATGCAGTCACAGCGCCGATGCAGGGAACCGTCATTAAGGTCGCTGTGGAAGAAGGTCAGGAAGTCGCAGAAGGTGATGTCATCGTCGTTCTCGAGGCCATGAAAATGGAAAACCCAGTCAAGGCACACAAATCTGGCACGGTGACCGGCCTGAATATCTCCGAAAGCAGCCAGATCAGCAAAGGCGATGTCATGCTAGAACTGAAGTAGTTGTCGAGCTAGTTCTATCACCGAAACAATTCGGAAGCAATACAATTCGACTATCATGAGTAGCTATGCCTAACGACACAACAATTACCCTGCGCCCTGCCACCAACGACGATCGCACGTATCTGTCTCGCCTGCACTATCTTGCCGACGTTTTTGGTGACGAGAGCCGGGATCTTCCCGAAAGCGAGTCTGCTGACCACCACAAATACGTCAGCCAGTGGGATCCATACACCCAGGGTGGTATCGTCGCAATATCAAGCCATGCGGTACCAGCTGGCGGCTTGTTCCTGCGCTACTGGAAGTCCAACAATCCAGGCTCTGGCTGGGTGGGCTACCCAGAGGTTCCGGAGCTCGTGATCGCTGTTGAGCGCCGCTATGCCGGCCTCGGGTTAGGCACTCGGCTCTTGGAGGCCGGTGTGGAACTCGCGCGCACACAAGGCGCCCCAGGTATCTCTTTGTTCGTGGATAAGGACAATCCACGTGCGCGTTCCCGCTATGAGAAATTCGGCTTCGAATACAAGACGGATTCCACGATGGTCAAGTGGTTCGCGACTCCACGCGTTTAGCGGGCGCGTTGTGGGAGTCTAGCGGGGCCAGTCTGCACGTTGAGCGGGATTTAACCCGCCACGGCTCCGTGACTATTTCATGGTCTCCACATCATCACCACCGCTTCATCACCCAGCTTCACAATAACTTATAAAGTTGACTATGCTAACCTATTGGCCGTAATAAGGGTAGACTAACAACACCGTACGCTAGTTCGGCGTTTCTGGTCTGCACTTCAGTTTTGCGACCAGGAGGTACAGCCACAATGCCAGCATCCCCACTGCCCGAAGCAGCAGCAGTTTCCTCACCACTTCCCCACAGGCAATTCTCCCCACGCCCAACGTCGATAAGCAGCCAATCGCTCGGCAGCCCATTCCACAGCCGGAAGGCCAGAAGCGCATTCCTCGCAGTCGCCTGCAGCTTGGGGCTACTGACTGCATGTACCGCACCAGGCGATGATTCTGCGCACTCCAGCCAGAATACAACCACCGGCACTGCAGACAGCACATTCAAACCTGCAGAATCGTCTGCTACACGGACAATTTCGCACGCAATGGGATCGACGGAGCTGGGCGAAGAAATTACCACCGTTGCAGCACTCGACCGCACGGTATTGGACCCAGCTATCGCTCTAGGCTTGCACGTCGTTGGCTTCACCGAGCTCCAAGGGGACAGCGGAATCCCTGCTTATTTCGGCGATGATGGCGAGAAATACGCAGGTGACGCGGTCTCGGTTGGTGAACTTAGTGACCCGTCATTAGAGAAAGTCGCTGCGCTGAAACCCGATGCGATCTTGTCGTCGAAAGTCCGGCATGAAGATCTCTACGAACGGATGAGCAGCATCGCGCCGACGGTTTTTTCTGATTCTGGAGGCCATGGCTGGAAAGACAGCTTGCGCCTGGTAAGTGAAGTAGCGGATAAATCCGAAAAAGCCGACGAGCTCATCACCGACTACGAAGAGCGTGCTGCGCGCATCGGTGATCGCGTACGCGAAAAGCTCGGGAAAAACCCTAGCGTGACGTCCGTGCGATTCGTCGATGGGCCGACCCGGATCTATAAAGACGACAGCTATATCGGGGTGATCTTTGCCGATCTCGGCTTCGCACGAAATGACGCTTCCACCGGCACTGGGTTCAGCACCGAAATTTCCGCAGAAGAAATCGCCAAAGCGGATGCAGACTACATCTTTACCAGCGCGTATGGCGACAACGATGGCGAAGCCGCAAAGACACAAGAAGAATTCCAGCGCAATCCGCTCTGGAACCAACTGAAAGGTGAGATCCACGATGTCGACGACACCATTTGGATGAGCGCCGTCGGCATTTATGGAGCAAACGAAGTACTCGACGATATCGCCGAGTACTTCGAAGTGGACGCAGACTAGCTGTGTGATGTCTAACGACTTTTTGGACTCTGGCTTGTTGACAATGTGGGGATGGCAATTCCCATTACTCTCCGCAAAAAGATAGCGCATTTCGACCCCATCCGTGAGGGCATCACGGTCCAGCAGTTCTGCAAGAACATCGGCGTATCAAAGCAGACGTACTACAACATCAAAGCACGTATCGCCGAACGCGGGCGGGCTGGCATCGTGCCCGACAGCACGGCACCGCTGAACCCACGACGGGTCTACGATGACAAAAATCGACAACAAGTCCTGCAAGCTCGCGGTACGTTAAAAGCCCGCGGCCAAGACTGCGGCCCATGGTCAATCTTCTACTTCTTCCTCGACGAACTCGGCTACGACCAACCACCGTCACGAGCTTTAATCGCACAATGGTTGCACGAGGCTGGCGTCGCTGACATCAATGCACGTAAACGACCGCGTAAGTCCTACAGGCACTTTGCCAGGGGCGAAGTCAATGAACTGTGGCAGATCGATGCGTTTACCTACAGACTCTTCGATGTGCCTCACACGCAAGTAACTATCTACCAAGTCGTCGACGATACCAGCCGCTTCGACGTCGGCTCCCAAGCTTTTGGAACTCCAGAAAACGGCACCGATGCCCGCATCACGCTAAGTGGAGCCATTGATGCTTACGGACTTCCCCAAGAAGTCCTCTCTGACAACGGTGAGGCCTTTGCCACCTACCATCGCGGCCGGCTGTCGCAAACCGAACGCTGGCTCGCCAGCCTGGGAGTTCAATCAAGTGCAGGCTTTGCTCCCACGACGCAAGGCAAAGACGAGCGATCGCACCAAACCATGACCAGGTTTTTGGATGCTCGTACCCCAACGACGCTGGCGCAGGTCCAACAGCTGATTGTCGACTACCGCAACTTCTACAACACACGCCGTCGCCACCAAGGACTTCTCAAAGGCAAGATGCACATCACCCCAGCCCAAGCCTGGGAGATTATCTCGCATGCCCAGCCACCGACGCAGCCGATTGACCCAGATGTTTTATGGACAAAAATCACGAAACAATATCACCGGATTCACCCCGACAACCAAGCAGATGCCTTAGCAGCCGAGACAGTGGTCACGACAGATAATACCCTGCCTGAAGTTGCAGCTTCAGACAGAACACCAAGTAACGACACTCAGGCGATCCAGCAAGATACACCCCATGCCGATTCCTCAACCGTAATGCCAAGCTCTACCGGTGTACATGCACTCTGGCCTATCCCGGACAAGCTGTGGATCAACAAAAGCGGGGCGGTACGCGTTATAGGACGCGGCCTCTACGTCGGGCTGCGCTTCAAAAATCGAGCCATCTACAGCAGCGTAGCCGATGACTATGTGGAATTTTTTACTGATCACGACGGTGAGAAACTGTTGTCATTTCCGCTACCAATCCAACTGAATCAGCGTCCACCCGGCGGTCACATCAACATAAACCACGTTGTCGGCATGTGGCACCGACAACCCCCAGAGCTAAAACCCAACCTCTCTGGGCCACGGCCAAGCCGCCGGAAGAAGCCAAGCTAGCACCAGTACAAAAACTCTGTGGACTCCCCGTCCAAAAAGCGGGGAGACTCCGCGTCCACAAAGTCCCTAGACTCCGAGTCCAAAAAGTAGCTGGACTCCAAGTCCAAAAACCTCATGGACATAACAGCACTAGTCTTCTTTGATCACGACGATCAAGTCGCCACCTTCAACGCTCGTCGCCTGCCCCATAGCGACGCGCTCGATAGTGCCGTCGACGGTGGCAGAGATTTGGGCTTCCATCTTCATCGCCTCAATAATGGCCACTTCATCGCCAGCAGAAACCTTGTCACCAACCTGTGCGGTTGGGTTCACCACACCAGCGAACGGTGCGGCAACATGGCCTGGGTTAGACTTATCAGCCTTTTCCACCGAAGCTACCGAGGATTCCACGGATTGATCTCGGACCTTGATCGGACGGATCTGCCCGTTGACGTTCATCACGACATTGCAGATACCCTTTTCGTCCGGATCACCCACGGCATCCAGACGCACCACCATGGATGGCGGGGTAAAGCCGGTCTCATCCGGTGCGAAGTGCAAGACGGTCTCTTCGCCTTCCACCAAGCCGTAGAAGAACACGCGATCGTCCAATGCCGAGGTATCACCAAAGCGACGTTTGAATTCGGCGAATTCTTCGACCTGCTTCGGGAACAGAAGTCGGTCCAATCCATTGCGCCGTACCCACTTGTCGTCGTCGGCAAGCGCTTTTTCTTCTGCCTCCGGTACTTCAGTCAACTGCGGTTTCGATTCGGAACGGCCCGCCAGCGCCTTATCCTTCAGCTCTGGCCAACCAGCCGGTGGCGTGCCCAGCTCACCGCGTAAAAAGGCAATAACGGAATCTGGAATGTCGTACTTCTGCGGATCAGCAGCGAAGTCTTCTGGCGAGACGTTGGCGCCCACCAGGTGCAACGCCAAATCGCCAACCACCTTCGATGATGGTGTCACCTTCGTTGGGCGACCCAGCATCTCGTTGACGGCAGCGTAGGTGTCTTCGATGAGCTCGAAGCGATCGGCCAGCCCCAGAGCGCTGGCCTGCGTACGCAGGTTGGACAGCTGGCCACCCGGAATTTCGTGCTTGTACACGCGGCCAGTTGGACCAGGGATACCGGACTCGAATGGCGCGTAAACTTGGCGCACTGCTTCCCAGTATGGTTCCAGATCACCCACGGCCCGCAGGTCCAGTCCGGTGTCACGCTCGGTGTTTTCAAAGGCTGCAACAATCGCCGACAGCGACGGCTGCGAGGTGGTGCCAGCCAGTGGTGCCGAAGCACCATCGACGGCATCAGCACCCGCATTGGCTGCTGCCAGGTAGGTAGCCAACTGACCACCCGCGGTGTCGTGGGTGTGCACGTGCACCGGCAAGTCGAAGTTTTTCCGTAGCTCAGTAATCAGCTTGGTGGCTGCGGCAGGGCGCAACAGACCAGCCATGTCTTTGATAGCCAGAACATGTGCACCCGATTTCACAATCTCTTCTGCCAGGCGCAGATAGTAATCCAGGGTGTAAATGTTTTCTTTCGGCGAGGTCATATCACCCGAATACGCCATGGCAACCTCTGCGACCGACTTGTTGGTCTCCAAGACAGCGTCGATAGCCGGGCGCATTTGCGAGACATCATTCAACGCATCGAAGATACGGAAGATGTCGATACCAGAATCAGAAGCCTCCTGCACGAAAGCCTTGGCGACGGCATCGGGGTACGGGGTATAACCCACCGTATTGCGACCGCGCAACAGCATCTGCAGGTTGATGTTCGGCATTTCTTTGCGCAGCAGATCCAGGCGCTGCCACGGGTCTTCGTGCAAGAAGCGCATGGACACGTCGTAGGTGGCGCCACCCCAGGCTTCCACGGAATACAAGTCTGGTGTCATGCGTGCGACGTGCTGGGCTGCGGCGAACAGCGTGGAGGTACGCACGCGTGTAGCCAGCAACGATTGGTGTGCGTCGCGGAAGGTGGTATCAGTGACCGCCAGCGCATCTTGCTCACGAATGGACTTCGCGAAACCTTCGGGGCCCAACTCCAGCAGACGATCACGCGAACCCTTCGGGATCTCCGGTGCCAGCGTCTTCGGCAGCTTGTCGAAAGCGCGCAATGCGGTGGGGCGCTCACCGTGCGGCTTATTCACGGTCATATCCGCGATGTATTCCAGAATGCGGCCCGGTTCATCGTCAGCCGGTGGAGCTTCCAGCAAATGCGGGTGATCTGCGATGAAACCGGTGTTGATGCGCTCATTGGCGAATTCCGGCTCCCTCAGCAGGGCGCGTAGGAAGCCGATATTCGTGGACACACCGGTAACGGTGAATTCGTTCAGTGCCCGCTGCGCGCGAGCAACCGCGATCTGGAAATCCGCCCCGCGGCAGGTCATTTTCACCAGCAGCGAATCGAAGTTCGGGGTGATTTCTGCACCAACAGAGGTAGCACCGTCGAGACGCACACCTGCACCACCCGGGGAACGGTACGACGAGACCGTGCCGGTATCTGGGCGGAAGCCGTTGGCAGGATCCTCAGTGGTAATACGGCACTGCAGCGCGGCACCGGATAATGTGATGGCATCTTGGGTGAGACCGAGTTGCTCCAGAGTAGCTCCAGCGGCAATGTGCATCTGCGATTTCACAATGTCAACCGAGGTCACTTCCTCAGTGACGGTGTGCTCGACCTGCACACGTGGGTTCATCTCGATGAAGACGTGCTTGCCGTTTTCGTCGACAAGAAACTCGACGGTACCGGCGCCCTCGTAGTTAATGTGCTCACAGAAACGCACCGCATCGGCACAGATCTTTTCGCGCAGCTCGGCATCCAGGAATTGTGCCGGGGCGATCTCAACGACTTTCTGGTGGCGGCGCTGCAGCGAGCAGTCACGCTCGTACAGGTGGACGACGTTGCCCTGCGAATCCGCCAACACCTGCACCTCAATGTGCTGAGGTTTAATCACCGCAGTTTCCAGATACACGTTGGCATCACCAAAGGCGGCTTCGGCCTCACGGGATGCCTCTGCAATCTTGGTGCGCAGCTCTTTCTCGTTTTTCACAAAGCGCATACCGCGTCCGCCGCCACCAGCCACGGCCTTAACAAACAGCGGGTAGTCAAACTCCGAAGAATATTCCACCAGCGTGTCGACGTCTGACGACGGCTTAGAGTCCTTCAGCGTCGGCAAGCCAGCCTCTTCTGCAGCATGCACAGCGGCGGACTTGTCACCAGTCAGGTGCAAAGTGTCCTCAGTGGGACCGATGAACTTGATGCCGTTTTCTGCACACTTACGCGCCAAATCCGCGCGCTCAGAAAGGAAACCATAACCCGGGTAAACAGCGTCCGCGCCGGATTTTTTCGCAGCACGGATGATTTCGTCGACGTCCAGATAAGCCTTGACCGGCTGGGCTTCAGCACCAATGCGCACTGCTTCATCAGCAAAAGCGCGGTGGAACGAGTTGCGGTCCTCTTTCGGATACACCGCGACGGTACGCGCCCCGGTTTCGAAAGCGGCTCGGAATGCGCGAACGGCAATCTCACCGCGGTTAGCGACCAGAACTTTGTTGAAGGCTGGCAAGCCTGACTGTGCCACGTCAACTTCCTTTCGGATATATACAAGAGAAATCACCCAACCGGCACCCTCGTATTTAGGCATACAACACACAGGCGCCTGGGTAATCTAGGTCTCAATATACTAAACCCGCCGTGGGGCACGGCGGGTGGGGTGATAACTCGACAGATATTGCGGAATCTGGCGCTAGCGAATTCGGCTTTAGGTCAGCGTATCTGGCGCAATCAGGCGACGCGCGGCCTCGGTAATCGAGCCGGACAGCGATGGGTACACGGCAAACGAATCAGCCAGATCCGTCACAGTGAGGTTATTCGCCACTGCAACAGCGATCGGCAAAATCAATTCTGAGGCGTGCGGGGCGACGACGACACCACCAATGACCAAGTCCGACTGCCCACGGCAGAAGATCTTGACAAAACCGTGGCGCAGCGAACGCATCTTGGCGCGCGGATTGGTGTGCAGTGGCAGTTTGAACTTGCGGGCCAGCACTTCCCCGTCTTCGATTTCTTTTTCTGTCACCCCCACAGCAGCAATTTCTGGACGGGTGAACACCGCGGTAGCCACAGTCTTCAAACGCAGCGGAGAAACGCCTTCGCCCAGCGCGTGATACGCCGCAATGCGCCCCTGCATGGCAGCCACCGACGCTAGTGGGAACAAATTCGAGCAGTCACCAGCGGCGTAAACGTTGGGCACGTTGGTGCGCGAGACGCGATCCACCATGATGTGTCCGGATTTTTCCATCTCCACGCCCAAGCGTTCCAAGCCCATATTGGAGGTATTCGGGATGGAACCGATCGACAGCAGCGCGTGCGAGCCGTGGATTTCGCGGCCGTCGTCGGTAATGACGACCACGCCTTCCCCGCCTTCACCGTCAGTGCGCTTGATCTCGGAAACACGCGCATGCTTTTCCAACTCCACACCGCGTTCTGCCAGAACTTCCTCAAGGGTATCGGCGGCGTCGGCGTCGTCATGCGGCAAAATGCGATCACGAGAGGCCACCATCGTGACCTTGACGTCCAGCTCAGAAAACGCGGAGACGAACTCAGCACCAGTGACACCTGAGCCCACCACGATGAGGTGTTCTGGTAGCTCTTCCAAGTTGTAAATCTGCTGCCAGGTCAAAATGCGCTCACCATCCGGCTGCGCGCCCGGCAGAATCCGTGGGCTCGCACCGGTAGCCAAAAGCACCAGGTCACACGGAATAAGTTCTTCGCGGCCGTCTTCGTTATGGGTCGCGGTAACCAAGTGGGTGACACCAGAAACCATTTCTTCGAAGCTGGCGCGGCCCTTAATCACGCGAACCCCCAGCTCTTCCAGGCCTTCAGCAATATCAGCAGACTGCTCGTTGGCCAGCACCTGCACACGCTCGTTCAGGGCTTTCACCGAAAGGTTCGTTTCACCGATACCTTCGTTCAGACCCATGTCGTCGGCACGACGCAAGTCGGTTTTAATATTCGCGCCGGCAATAAATGATTTCGACGGAACACAGTCCAGCAGCACCGAGTTGCCGCCCGGAGCCAGATCATCGATCAACGTCACTTTGGCCCCATATTTGGTAGCCGCCGAGGCTGCTTCATACCCGGCTGGTCCGCCGCCTATGATGACCATTCGCTTTGCGGTGTGAGACACGCGGGCTCCTTACACTCTCATCAAAAATTTTGTGCAGTCTTGGGTTTCGTCATAATTTGCTCCTCGCCACACGCCCGCACACCTGATTTGGTGCACAAAACTTTGCGGCGAAGATTACACTTTCAGCCATTCTAACGTGCTTGGGCTTCGTAACGCGCAACGATGCCTGCGAACAGACGGATTCCCACAGACACCGAGCGCTCATCAGGGTCGAAATTGCCTTGGTGCAGATCCTGCATCTCGCCAGTTCCGGACCAACAGCCCAACCGCGCCATCGAGCCTGGCACGTGTTCGAGATACCAGGAGAAATCTTCGCCTCCCGACGACTGCGGCGCCTGCACCGCAGCGTGCGGATCAATGCTGGTCACTGCTTCTGTCAGCAGCGCGGTGGCGACTTCGTCATTGAGCACTGGTGGCACGCCCTGATCATGCGTAACGACGTAATCAACTCCCGTCGGGGCCAGGATCTCGCCAATAATCTCCGATAGCTCCCGGCGCAACCACCGCCACACGCTGATATCCGCGGTACGCAGCGTGCCCATCACAGAGCCTTGTTCCGGGATCGCGTTCGGGGCAAAACCGGCATGAATAGCGCCAAAAACCACGACGGTGCCGGTGCGCGGATCAACCCGGCGCGAAAGCACCGCCGGTAATTCAGTCACGAGTTTGCCCAGCGCATAAACGACGTCGCTGGTGAGATGCGGGCGTGAGGTGTGGCCGCCAGTACCAGAGACCGAAATTTCAATAACGTCGGAAGCCGAGGTGATTGCACCGGTGCGGATGCCGATTTGGCCAACTTTCAATTTTGGTTCAGCGTGGACTGCATACAACGCAGATACGCCCGCAAGTGCACCCCACTCAATGACATTGACCGCGCCACCGGTCATGACCTCTTCTGCGGGCTGGAAAATGACACGTACCCCGAAGCTCAAAGCACCCGGATAGGCGTTGGTCAACTGCCCCAATGCGCATGCCAAACCCAAAGCTACGGTGGTGTGGATGTCGTGGCCACAAGAATGCGAAACCCCATCAATCTGCGAGGCAAATTCAACACCAGTGAGTTCTTGGATCGGTAGCGCGTCAATATCGGCGCGGAAGCCCAAGCGCCCTTTTCCGTAGTCATCACCGATATCCACGTATAGGCCGGTTTCTGGGAAGCGATGCGGCTGCAGGCCATATTCTTCTAATACGCCACAGAGGAAATCCGTGGTGGCGTGCTCTTTGTGTGAAAGGTCCGGGTTGCGGTGAATGTGACGCCGCCAGCCGATCACCTCGTCGTGGTGGTGCTCGATCCACTCAGCAACGAACGAGGCAATGTCCATTAACCCGATCCTTTCTTCAGCTATTTCACGCTCTTAGTTTTCTGAGTCTTATTTTCTCAGTTTTCTGAGCCTTGTATTCTGTGTCTTTTATTCTGTGTCTTGCAGGCACCTAAATGCGGCTGCCAGTCATTAGTCATGCCGTAGTTTACGACATGAGTGCAGATTATACGCGGTTGCAGCTACAGGCCGGTGTCGTCGGCATGCTGGTCTGTTGATCGGTTCTGGAAACCAGCAAATTTCGGCAGCTCGTTAGCTCGCGCACGCGTTAGATAACCCGAACTAAACGGCGCGGTATCGACCTCATCAACAGGCCACACCCTGCGCAGATGCGGCGTACTTGCCGTACAAGGCCCGTCGATTAACGCATCGGCTTGCGGCAGCAAGACCCCAGGCGGGACGTAGAGAATTTGGGCCAGTTTATAGACGGTGGACAGCTGTGGGTCACAGGCTTTCACGCCGGATTCGTTGCGCTCCAAGTTAGAGATCACCGTGCGCGACAGCCCAGATAATTGCGCCAGCCTGGCCTGCGAAAGACCACGCATTTTCCGCAAAGCGCGCAGGTTATTCGCCAGTGCATGGCCAAAACTCGCCCAATACCAACGGTGGTATTGCCCCATTGCAGATCCTCCCCGAAATCCCCCGAAATCACATGCAATGAGGCCTAGCTTACAGGTCGATGCTTACAGGTACATGCTTACAGGTCGATGTTTAGAGCTCGATATTACGCGGACCATACAAGCGGTCGCCTGCGTCGCCAAGCCCTGGAACGATATACGCATTGTCGTTGAGTTCCGGATCAATCGCCGCGGTAACCAAGCGAACCGGTAAACCGGAATCCTGGAGCGCCTGCACGCCAGGTTGCGCCGAGACAATGCACACCGCGGTGATATCACGCGCGCCGCGGTCTGCCAACAATCGCAACGAATGCAACAGGGAGCCGCCAGTGGCCAACATGGGATCAACAAGAAAAACCGTGCGGCCGCTGAGATCGTCGGGAAGTGCTTCCAGGTACGGCACGGGCTCGTGGGTGTCCTCATCGCGGGCCATACCGATAAAACCGACCTGCGCATCCGGGATCATCGCCAAGGCCGGGTCCACCATGCCCAACCCGGCGCGAATGATTGGCACGATAATCGGTGGGTTCGACAGCCGGGTGCCGGTGGTGTCGGCGACCGGGGTGGTCAGGGTGAATTCGTCGACATCTAGGTTGCGGGCGGCTTCATAAACCAGCATGGAACCGAGATCTTTCAGGGCAGCACGGAAGGCGGCATTGTCGCTACGTTGATCGCGCAACAAGCTCAAGCGTGCGGCGGCCAGGGGGTGTTCTACCACGGTGATATCCATATACCTCATGCTATGCCATGGCGAAGTAGTTCCGGTGACTGTGCTCGGTGATGTTCGGTCATGCTCAGTGCATGCTCAGTGATGTTCGGGATCCGTCGGAACCATTTCGCGGATTGCACTGTCTAATGGACCATGACGACGTTTGCTTTAGATTATGACCACGCCACTGCACTAGCGAAGGATCTGGAACGCGCTGCCACACATGTGCGCGAACCCACTGCCCCACCTGTCGATCTCTCCGCGGCCGCTTATGCTGCTGGCTACCGGGATTTCCTCTCTGCGATGGAACGTGCCAGCTCCGTTACCGCCATGCAGTCACGCCAGTTAGCGCAACGTTTATACGCAGCAGCTGATTCTGGTTTTGCCATGGTGCGCGATGCTTCCTTGGCAGAAAATTCCACGATGGCTGGGATACATTCGCTTGCCGACGCCGTGCCTGCGGCTGAGGAGGTGCGCGGATGAGTGTTGTGGAAACCGTAAGCCGCATTAGCGAGTTAGTGCCCGCCCAGTTGGGTGATTATTCCATCCCCGTTATGCCGGATGTGTCTGCCGCCGGTGAATTAGCAGCGATCAGCGGGGCAAGCGCAGCCGATATCGACGCTGCAGCAACGCTGATTGATAGGCACAATCACCAGATCTCCGAGATCACCGGCGAGGCACAAGCGGCGATGAGCGCCACCGCAGAACAACTATTCGGAATAGGACAATCGTTTCTGCACCACGCCGCGCCAGTTGCGCTTTCTGCTTTGCAGCCAACCCCGGGTGCAGCCACCTCTGCTATCGCGCAGCTTGAAGCGGTGGCACGTACGCATATTGCCCAAGCAGAAGCGGTTGCAGGTAGGTTAGACGAAACGCTTTCCACCCTGGCGGGTCGGCTGCACAGTATTGCCGAAGAACCTTTTGCGCTTACCGAGGCACCAGCAGCAACCCAGGCCGCTGCAGCGACCTCCACTGCTGGCCCACCACCAGGCCCGACTCCCACCAGCGATGGCGGAACAGCTACCACTTCTGATCCCGCTTTCGCACCGGCAGCGGTAAACACACCCGCCCCGAGCGATGATGCCGGCGCTGAAGCTGGGCGCCAAGCCGTGGTTGCCGCGCGCGGCCAGCTGGGCACACCCTATGAATGGGGCGGGACCACCCCCGGAGTCGGTTTTGACTGCTCCGGGTTTACGCAATGGGCTTGGGGTCAAGCCGGTGTGGATATTCCACGGTTGGCGCATGAACAAGCCGTCGGCCAGCAGGTTTCTGCCAGTGAATTACGCGAAGGAGACCTGGCTGTCTGGGACGGGCATGTAGCCATGTACGCAGGAAACGGTGAACTGATTGAGGCCGGCAGCCCGGTTTCCACCTCACCACTGCGCACAAACAACCTGGATATGAATTTTCATGGTTTCTACCGGCCAACCGCGTAATGTGTCTACCGACCAACGGTCTAGCGTGTCTGCGGGCGTTCGCAGAACTGCGGGCCGACGGCACCGAAGGCACCAGGAAGGCACACTGTTGCACCACGTTCGCTAAACTTAGTGCCCATGAATAATCGCGCGATCATCCCGGTTTCCCTATCGCTGAGCAGCGGTGATTTTTATACCCTGTGGGCTCCGACCTGGAAAGAAAACGGCTCGCAGTGGGAAGCTTTCCTCGGCGACGACGACAACGTCCTGGTCTTTCCCACAGTGGCCGAAATGCTGGTGTATCTAGAAAACACCACCAAGCACGACCTTCGTGAGCACCCGAAATGGGAGAGTTTCGCGAAGCTTCCAGAATATCGAGCGCACCCAGAAGACCGCGACCACTACGACATCGTTGGGTTGCCGCACTACTTGGCCGACCGTCCGTCCTATGACGCAGTGGCAACCTCAGCCAAGATCTTGTCCATTACCAAGGCGCTGGGAAATGTCTGTACTGACGATGACACAATGATCTTCTTTTCCACCCACTCCGTGCTCAGCAATGTGCAACGCGGCGCTGATCACTACTCCGGAGACCATGGCCTTTCCGAGTGGTCATCAGTAGGGCGTGCGGTACTGTCAAACTGGAAAAAGATCGAATCCAACCTGGCAGAGAGCGTGCGCATCGTCGATGTCACCGAAGATTTCGACAGCGTGGATAAAGGCACGATCGCCGATGCAGAAAAACGCATCACTCACTCGAAAGAACAAGCCGACAAAGAACGCGCAGAGCGCGAAGAAGAGCGCAAACGCCAGGCTGAGGCTGCGGATCCGTATGATTCTTCGGCTTGGGCGGCGGCAGGCATCGACCCAATAAAAATCACCATCGACGGCAAATCCGTCTACACATTGCGCTGCTATCTGGACGGCGCGCCGATCTTTTTGGGGCGTTTCGGCACCATCAACACCTTCCCCACCGGCCGCCAATTGTTGCGCTGGATCATCGAAAATGACGAACACGATCTAGCAAAAGTTGCGACCTGGGAAGATATCGTCACCGCCGCTAATGCTGGTGAACTCGAGCTGACCGTCCACCGCGATAATGCCTACAGCTTCCGCGGTCTCACCGAGGACATGGAAAAAGGCCCCGAAGCCGTAGACATCCCACAGATGTCAGCCTGCTACGAATTACTTGCCGACGCCGCCGACTGGGCTGGCGACGATTCCATCAACTCCTATATGGTGGCCAACCCACGCTTCCAGGATTACCTGGGCTACATGCTGGGCTCGCAGCAAACCAGCGGCTACGTGCCGTCCAAGCCGTATACCGACCACTCAAAGGGGTGGCGCGGTTTGGAAGACATGCTGGTTAAGCGCTTCGCGAAATTCTAACCAGGCTTCTAATTAACCACAGCATCGCCCTCATCTTGTTCATCCGCATCATCTGGCTGGCGCAGTTCCGCGTCAGCCAGTTTTTCATAGCGCGGCAAAATCTGGGTCTCCATGAGCTGCTGACGCTCCGGCTCCGACAAAAAACTTGCCGCAACTGTCTTCGCAGTGAGGTCAAAAAATTCTTCCAGGCCATAACCGAAAGTTTCGGTCAACGCATTCATCACATCGGTGCAATTACCGGTTGCCACATCCCCGGCTGAAATCGTGCAACTAAAACCAAGCTGCTGAAACAACGGCAGCGGATGATCCGGTAACTCATCAACAGCTGCATCGCCCAACGAGTCGTCGGCAAGATCCCATACCGGTGTCATTTCTGCAGCAATGCCACGATCACGCACCCAACCAGAAATCTTTCCCGGCACGATGCCGGTCATATCTGCAGAAAAATCATCAACCAACGCCAACGGGCGCCCCAGGCGCAGCGCCCCCAGTTGCACGGCTGCGCCGATGGCTTCAATATCAGCAGCGCCGTCGATGGCAAACGGAAGAAAATTTTCGCGCAGCTTGGCACAGGCAGCTGCCAAAGCCGAGCCAGTAGCGCCTGGATTGGCATCATTGGAATTTCCAGAAAGCAGGAACACCACACCAGCCAAGTTCGGGTCGCCTTGTGCATGCAGCGCAAGCTCCGTCAACTCAGCGACGGCATCGCCGTCTGCGCGCACAACTGGCAGCAATCGCGCTCGGATTCCGTCCACCGCCACAGCATCCACAGCGGTGGCGAAGGCGTCGGCAAGCACAAAGTTATCGGTACAAAAATCCTCCACCACAACGCGTAATTCCAGGTACACCACATTGTCGTCGCGGTATTTTTGCACGGTGGACTGGATGTGTGCAGCCAGCTCCTCGCGTGTGGTCACTGCGGCACCGTCCTGGGTGCGGGTAGGCAACTGCTCATCGAGCGTGACTTTCGGGAGCCCACTGATCAACTGGGCAGCAAAATTTTTGTGCTCGGGGCTAATCGCAGGGGTCTCAATCATGCCCACGATGGTACCGCGCGAATTTCACGCGCTCAGTTTCTTCGCCCCGTCCAAATTCTGCGGCCCACCCAAACAAAAAGGCAACGCTGCCATAACAACGGCCTCCGTAACAAGGAGTAGACTTATCGGCTGTTATGGATGAGAGCAAACCCGGCCGCCGCGCCCTTGTGAGATACGGATCGACCTGCTGCGCGGCTTTACTTGCCACTGGCATGGTCACGGGAACCACCGCGTTTGGCATCGGCGCACCCGACTTCGCTGCCCTACACGCTGCTGCGGCCCCACTGATCCGCGCCCAGCAGGAAGAACCCACCCCGCTGGAAGGCCCAGCTCCAAGCGAGGGCGACGAGTCGGCAGCTCCGGAGCCACTCAGCCGCGAGGAAGCGCCCGATACCAGCTCGTGCCCGAACCGTGTGCATCCGCCGCAGGCTCGCACCACCTCTGAGGCTGTCGCGCCCGGTCAGCCCTCTCCTACCCCATTGCCGCCACTGGAGAAACAAAACTGCGGGGTCAGCACTGCTCCGGGTTTTCATGTCGACGAATCCGTCTTGGCTTCAGCCTGGTTGGTTGCCGATATCGATTCTGGCGAGATCATCGCGCAGAAAGACCCCCACGGGCGCTACCGCCCGGCCTCGATTATCAAGGCATTACTGGCCTTGGTCGCCATTGCAGAGCTCGATCTGGAAAAGACCGTGACCGTCTCACAGGAATCTGCCGATCAAGTCGGCTCCCGAGTAGGCATCGGCGCTGGTGGCGAATACACCATCGAGCAGCTGCTGCACGGTTTGTTGCTGGCATCTGGTAATGATGCCGCGCACGCTCTGGCACAAGAACTCGGCGGCGACGAAGCGGCGCTGCGCAAGATCAATAAGCTTGCCGACGATCTGGGAACCACGGACACCTACGCCGCGAGCTATTCCGGCTTGGACGTAGCGGGCAACTCAGCCTCAGCCTATGACCTGGGATTGATTTATCGCGCGGCCTACCAAAACCCGACTTTTGATCGCATCGTGAACACCGAATTCATTCCATTCCCGGGATTCGACGAGCACGAAGGATTCGAAGTCTGGAACGACAACCACCTGTTTATGAATGATCCGGACGGCATGGGCGGTAAAACTGGTTACACCGACGATGCCAACCACACCTTCGTCGGTGCACTGAACCGTGACGGTCGGCGATTGATGGCGGTAATTCTCGATACCACCGTCGACAAGGCCCGCGCGTGGGAGCAAGCGCAAAAACTATTGCATTCGGGATTCTCTGTGGCACCGGGCACGAATATCGGCATATTGCAGCCAGTCGCCGATGTAGACACCGAACCCACCCTGACAGAGGGGGCTAGCCCGGCACCACAAAATTCCGACGATGCGTCGCCAGATAGCGCGGACGCGGATAATGCCGGTACAAATGCTGAGTCCCACGAAAAGATGATCTTGATTGTGGTGCTCGCTGTCATCGCCGCTGGAGCCGGAATTGCGGCAATAGCTGGATTCTTCTTACGTCGGCGTTAAGGACTTCTGGGGCTCAACGCCAGGCAACGTCATCAACGCCTTCAACGTTATTGAAACCACTATCCTGATGAATATTCAAACAACCGAATACTAGCGACCGAATATTCCAGCGACGATTCACTATACGTTTAGTTATTTCGCCTTAAAGATCTTACGGAGCGCCCAACCACCGGCAGCACCTAAGCCTGCACCGGCGCCTAGTAGGGTGCGGGTCGACGGGCGCTTTTTCACCTCGTGACGTACTCGGATCACGGCTGGTTCCGGAACCGGAACTTCCTCGGTGGCACGAGCCTGCTTGGTGGTGGCGGTAAACGCAGAAACGTAGAGCACCACGCGCCAGATCAAATACAACACAATCATCAAAGCGATGATTGGCCCGAATATCGCGCCAGTCGGACTACCCGTAGCCGAAGACAGGATCACGGTAAACAGCTGTTTGATCACTTCAAAAACGAGTGCGCCTAGCAATGCACCAATGAAGCCGGCCTTCTTGGGCACTTTCTTACGCGGCAGGATAACCACCAGCCACCACATGACCAGGAAGTTCGCGAGAATACCAACGAACAGCGCGGAGAAGAACAGAATATAGTTCAACCCTGGCATGACATCGTCCACATTCAGCCACTCTAAAACGGTAAAAACAATGCCAGACGAACCCACAGCGGTAATGCCGAAAGCGATGATGAATGCCAGAATCAAGCCAATCAGACCCAGCAAATCATTGAACTTCTTGACGACGAAATTTGCACCGTCGTTCGGATCCATGTTCCACATCGAAGAAATGCCAGCACGCAGGTTATGCATCCAGTTCAGACCGGTCCACAGCGCAGTCAAACCACCAATTCCGGCCACCGCACCACGGCGCTCCACCGCGCCTTCCAGGATTTCGTTGGCAATCTCGCCCATCTGTCCTTCCAGTGACTCAGTAATTTGATCCTGGAAACTAGCGAAAAGTTCTGGACGGCCCGCCAAGACCTGCGCCGCAGCCGCAACGATCAACATCGCAATGGGAAAAACCGCCAACACCGAGAAATACGTAATACCGGCGGCAAACTGATTACCACCCTGCGCACCATAACGCTCGACAGTGCGCATGATGTGGTCGAAAAAATCTGACTTGTGCCGCATTTTCTCGACGAATCCAGGATCATCGTCCCGCACGCGTTCGATGCCGTAGTTGTCCTGGTTTTTCTCAGCTGACTTTGTGGTGGTGGCTGCCACTTCAGTGTCCTTTAAGTTGGTAATGGTCTTGCGCTGGCTAGCATTAGTTCGCGCTGGCTTGCACTGCCCTGGTTTTTCTCTGTGAGCTTTGCTTACTCACTCTAACGCATCCGTAGCTAACGGTAGCTAACGCGGCTGCGCTGGCAGGAAACCCACCTTGTCGTAAACGTCGGCAAGCACTCCAGCAGCCACTTCCCGGGCACGATCCGCGCCGTCGGCAAGAATCTGGCCCAGCTGTGCACGGTCATCCATGAGTTCATCGTAACGAGCACGCAACGGGTTCGTGAATTCTTCCAACGCATCAGCAGTATCAACCTTGAGGTGGCCGTAGCCCTTGCCTTCATAGGAAGCAACCAGATCATCGACAGGAGTATTGGTTAAGGCGGACTGGATGGTGAGCAAATTGGAAACCCCCGGCTGCTGCTCACGATCAAAGGCGATCACGCCCCGGTCATCAGTCACGGCGGACTTCAGGCGCTTTGCGGAAGTCTTTGGCGGATCCAGCAGATTGATGAGCCCCTTGGGGTGCGGGGTGGATTTCGACATCTTGATCATCGGATCCTGCAGATCGTAAATCTTGGCCGAACCTTCGGGAATGAGTGATTCTGGCACCTCGAAAGTTGTGCCGAAGCGCGTGTTGAACCGCTCTGCTAGGTTACGGGTAAGCTCCAAATGCTGGCGCTGATCCTCCCCCACGGGCACATACTGCGGATGATAAAGCAAAATATCGGCGGCCATGAGCATCGGGTAGGTAAACAACCCCACCGAAGTGCGCTCCTCACCGTGCTTAGCGGATTTGTCCTTAAACTGTGTCATGCGTGCGGCCTCGCCATAGCCGGTCAGGCACTGCAAAACCCAGTTCAACTCAGCGTGTTCTGGCACATGCGACTGGATGAACAGCGTGGACCGCTCCGGATCAATGCCCAACGCAATCAACTGCGCAACACCGGCGTAGGTGCGCTCGCGCAACTGCTTCGGGTCCTGCTCCACCGTCAACGCGTGCATGTCCGGGATGAAGTAAAACGCGTCAAAATCATTCTGCAGTTCGATCCACTGCTTCAGGGCTCCAAGGTAGTTTCCAAGGTGGTACGAATCGGCGGTTGGCTGAATGCCAGACAGCACACGCGGTTTGTCGGTAATAGGCACCGATGCGGTCATCTTTTTATCCTTTACTCAGTACTGAAAGTGGCACTTAATGTGGTTTTTCAGTGGCATCTCAGCGGTTTTCAGTAGTTTCTGGCACGCAAAAACCCTGCTGGCGCAGAGTACAGCCAGCAGGGCGCGAAGCTATCGGTAGCTTGTAGGTATTCGGCTACACCTTGCGCGAGGTTGGATCATAGAGATCCAGCGCAGTGGCGAAAGCAGCAACGATGCACGCGCCACCTACTCCCATGGTGATACCCGAAACCAGCCCTGCCATGGAGAACTGTACGTTCATGTACCAGACAATCGAGCCGGCCAGGATGGCAATGCCAATGATCAGCCAGGATAAAACGCGAATCATACTGAATTCTCTTTCCGGTCAGTATCAGAAAAATAAGTCCCTTTTATGCTAGCAGCTTACTCGCTTTCCGACGATTTTGACTGCTCATTTTCAGGATTCTTAGTTTTCTTCGACGTCTCCGGCTTGATCCCCCTAGCAACCTTCGATTTCGCTTTCCGCGCGGTTTCGCGCACAAACTGCGCAGATAGGCGCAGGCGCGGATCCACCGGCTGGTTTTCGTCGTTATACGCGAAAATTGGCATGGACTTGTTGTACTTCACTGCCCACATGCGTACAGCGAAGGTCACGATCAGCCCTGCGGGAATTACCACTGCCGGTGGGGCACCTAATTGTTCCAAGACCATATAAGTCACCGAGCCAATCAGCGCGCAGGCTGCATACAAATCGCCCATGAAAACTAGCGGCACCCGGTCGCTTAAGATATCGCGCAAAATTCCGCCAAAAACACCGGTACAAATCGCAGCCACGATAGCGATCAATGGCCCATGGCCTTCCGACAACGCCACCTGGGTACCCAACACCGTAAACGCTGCCAACCCCACTGCGTCGAGAGCCAAGAACAGCGATCGAAAATAGTGCATGAAAAACGACAACGACACCGTCACCGCCGCTGCCACCAGCACGACGATCAAATATATCGGGTTATCCACCCACACCAGCGGGTAATGTCCAAGCAGCACGTCGCGCACGGTTCCCCCACCGAAAGCCGTAATCGCGGCCAACAGTGAGACCGCAAAGAAATCCAGGCGTTGGCGACCGGCGGACAAAGCTGCAGTCATCGCCTCCGCGGATATACCGACCACATACGTCGCGGTTAATAACGTCGTCACGGTCATAGATGCACGTCCTTTACACGAGAATCGAGCTTAGTGAAATTCCACCAGCAAAGGCGAGTGGTCCGACCAACGCTGCTCAACGGTCGGGGCCTTTTCTACCCACGTCCGTTGTGCGCGTTCCAGCATGGTACGGGTGGCAGCCTGGTAGTCGATACGCCACCCGGCATTATTGTTGAAAGCCTGACCACGGTAAGTCCACCAGGTATAGGGGCCGTCGTGCGCCGGATCTGGGTTCAAGCGACGGGCCAGGTCAAACCACTGCGGATCAGTGGCTGGCTCGCGCTGGGTGTTCGCTGCATAGTCCACGACGCCCTGGTAGTCGCCAAGGTATTTCTTTTCCTGCGGGGCTTCATCAGGAAACGCACCAAAGACGGAATCTAAGAAAGCACGTTCTTCAGGCAAGTGGCCCGAAACTTTTTCGTTTGGCTTGTTGTTTTTCAGATCTTGGCTGCGGTGGCAAATATTCCAGTCGCCACCAATGACCATGTTTTCGTGCGCATCTGCACGCTGCAGCAAGATCGAATCGAATTCATCAAGGAAAGTGTATTTTTCATCTTGCTTGGCGGTCCCCTGCGCACCCGACGGTAGGTACAGCGAAGCGACGCGAACATCGCCAAAGCTAGAGTTCAGAGTGCCTTCGATCCAGCGGCCAGCGGTGGTAAATGCACTAGCGTCGCCGAAGCCCACCTGGACGTCGGCAAGTGGGCTACGCGATAAAATTCCCACCCCGGCGCGGCCCTTGGCTTCGGCATCAGCAACCACCAGGTGCCAGCCAGCCTCCAGCGCGGGGGCTAATGCCTTCTGGGTTTGTTCCGGGGTCGCGCGGACTTCCTGCATGAGAACGACGTCGGCCGAGGTATTTTCCAACCAGTGGTTCATTCCCAGGTTGTCGTCGTTACGCTTTTTGCAGGCGGCACGGATGCCGTTGACGTTAACTGTGGCTATCGTCAGTTGAGGTTCAGACATGGCCCCCACTGTATAGGGGTGGGCGTCACAGTGTGGAAACTAACCTGTGTTAGTGAAAGACTTGTGTCGCAACCAGATGGTCGGGAACCAAATGACGATGGCAGCAATGGCCAAACCAGCTCCGGCAAGCGAAGGTGCGCTGTAGCTGTAACCGGCAGAAATCACGGCACCGCCCAACGCGGCACCAGCGGCATTAGCCATATTGAGAGCGGAGTGGTTCAAAGCCGCGGCCAGGGTTTGGGCGTCGCCAGCAGTATCCATCAGGCGGATCTGCAGCGACGGCACGAGCGTCGAACCAAAGAAGCCAACCAAGCCGAAATTGATGGTACCCAACCACGGGCTCGACGAAGTGAAGTAGAACGCGACCAACACCAGGCAGATCATTGCCAAGGCGAACAAAATGCCCTTTTCCAGGTTCCAGTCAGCAACGCGACCGCCGAACCACGTACCAGCCACCATGCCGATACCGTAGGCCATGAGCACAATCCACATCAGCGACGGATCCAGGCCTGCTTGTTCGGTCATAGTCCAGGAAATATAGGTATATACCGCGAACATGCCACCGAAGCCAACGGTGCCCATCGCCAGAGTGAGCCATACCTGGCCGCGTTGTAGCGCACCCAGTTCCGTGCGAACCGAGGTCGCACCCATGCGCACCATGTGCGGCATCAGGTACCACAAGGAGACCAAAGTGACCACTCCCACGATAGTGACAAACACGTAGGAAGCGTGCCAGCCGAAGGCCTGACCGAGTGCCTGTGCTGCAGGCACACCACCGACGGTGGCAAAGGATAGTCCCATCGAGACGAAGGAAATCGCACGTCCACGCTCGCCCTCCGGCGCCATGGAGGCCGCAGCCAAACCGGCCACCGAGAAGTACGCACCATGCGGCAGGCCGGCAATAAATCGGGCTACCAGCAAAAACTCATATGTCGGAGCAACGACCGACAAGAAGTTACCAATAATAAACGCGCCGACCAGCAATAACAGCAGGCGTCGACGCGGGATTTTACCCGTCACCGCCGTAATCGCTGGCGCACCGATCACAACACCCAGCGCGTAGAGCGAAATGATGCGCCCTGCGGTGTCCTCAGTGACTCCATAATCTTCAGCGATCAACGACAAAAGGCCCATGGAGACGAACTCCGTCACGCCGATTCCGAACCCGCCCAACCCAAGGGCGACCATGACGATATATCGGCGCTTTTCGGTAATCTCCGTCTGCCGTGGCAGGGCTCGACGACGGGGGCTTGAAGCTAAATTGCGCAAATGACTCAACTGTGGCACGCATGAGACCCTACGCCCATAAAAGCGCAGGTGCCTAGTCCGCCAGACTTTCTGTGTCCGGTGCCACAACTGTCCTGCGAAACCTACATACGTGGGTCACAATTCACGGCATAGGTGGGTCACAATTTACGGCGTCGAACAGCAAACTAGTCAGTTTATAGGTAACCTGGGGCCGCAACATTTTAGTGACGAAATATTTCAAGGAGTCTGAAATGGCTAAAATTGTTTGGACCCGTACCGACGAAGCCCCACTGCTGGCTACCTACTCGTTCAAGCCAGTGGTTGAGGCGTTCGCTTCTACCGCGAATATTGATGTCGAAACCGCCGATATTTCTTTGGCGGGACGCATCATCGCGCAGTTCCCAGAGCGTCTCACCGACGAACAGAAAATGGACGACGCCCTGGCACAGCTTGGTGAGCTGGCGAAAAAACCAGAGGCTAATATCATCAAACTGCCAAATATCTCGGCTTCCCTGGTGCAGCTCAAAAACGCCATTAAGGAGCTCCAGGAAGACGGTTACGACCTTCCTGATTACCCAGACAAGCCTGCCAACGACGAAGAAGAAGACATCCGCAACCGCTATGACTCGGTGAAGGGTTCGGCTGTGAACCCGGTGCTGCGTGAAGGTAACTCCGACCGCCGCGCGCCGCAGGCTGTGAAGAACTTCACGAAAAAGCACCCACACTCCATGCAGGACTGGCCAGCAGATTCCAAGTCCGCTGTGGCCACCATGGATGACAACGACTTCGCGCACAACGAGAAGTCCGTCATCATTGACGGTGACGATGAGCTGAGCTTCGTTCTTAAGGCCGCCGACGGTTCCGAGAAGGTTCTCAAAGAAGGCCTGAAGGTAGAAGACCGCGAGGTCGTCGACGCCACCTTCATGTCCGCCAAAGCCTTGGATTCCTTCCTGCGTGACCAGGTTGCCTACGCCAAGGAAAACAACCTGCTGTTCTCGGCGCACTTGAAGGCCACCATGATGAAGGTCTCCGACCCAATTCTATTCGGCCACGTCGTACGTGTTTATTTCCACGACGTCTTCGACAAGTACGGTGACGAGCTCATCGAAGCGGGCCTGAACGGCGAAAACGGTCTGGGCCACATCCTGGAGAACCTGGACAAGCTGGACAACGGCGACGAGATCAAGAAGGCCTTCGACAAGGCGCAGGAAGACGGCGCCCCACTGGCTTACGTCAATTCCCACAAGGGCATCACCGCCTTGCATGTGCCTTCGGATGTCATCGTGGACGCTTCCATGCCTGCCATGATGAAGACCGGCGGCCAAATGTGGAACAAGAACGACGAAACCCAGGACGCCCTGGCGATCATCCCGGATTCTTCCTACGCTGGTGTGTACCAGACCGTCATCGAGGATTCGCAGAAGAATGGTCAATACGACCCAACCACCCTGGGTACCGTGCCAAACGTGGGCCTGATGGCCAAGAAGGCCGAAGAATACGGCTCCCACGACAAGACCTTCAAGATCCCTTCTGCAGGCACCGTCGAGGTTCGCAACAGCGCCGGTGAAGTGCTGATCTCCCATGACGTAGAAGAAAACGACATCTGGCGCGCCACCCAAACCAAGGATGCGCCAATCCAGGACTGGGTCAAGCTGGCTGTTTCCCGTGCGCGTACTTCCGGCATGCCAGCCATCTTCTGGTTGGACGAGAACCGCGGCCACGACGCCACCTTGATCAAGCTGGTCAACAAGTACCTCGCAGATCACGACACCGAGGGCTTGGACATCACCATCATGGATCCGGTCTCGGCCACCAAGAAGTCCGTCGAGCGCATGCGCAACGGTAAGGACACCATCTCCGTAACCGGTAACGTGCTGCGTGACTACAACACCGACCTGTTCCCAATCTTGGAGCTGGGGACTTCCGCAAAAATGCTATCGGTGGTTCCACTGATGGCTGGTGGCGGCCTGTTCGAGACTGGTGCTGGCGGATCCGCTCCGAAGCACGTGCAGCAGGTCCTGGAAGAAAACCACCTGCGCTGGGACTCCCTCGGTGAATTCCTGGCTCTGGCAGAATCCTTCCGCCACGAAGCAGCGAAAAACGACAACTCCAAGGCCTCTGTTTTGGCCTCGGCGCTGGACAAGGCCACCGAGAAGCTTCTCGACGAAGGCAAGTCGCCTTCCCGCAAGGTCGGCGAAATCGACAACCGCGGTTCCCACTTCTACCTGGCGATGTATTGGGCGCAGGAACTGGCGGCACAGTCCGAGGAATCTGAGCTGGCGGAGCACTTCGCACCAATCGCAGAGAAGTTCTCCGAGGCCGCCGACAAGATCGACGCCGAGCTGATGGAAGTTCAGGGCGAAGGCGCTGATCTGGGTGGCTACTACCAGCCATCCGACGACAAGGCTTCCGAGGTCATGCGTCCATCGGCTACGTACAACCAGCTGATGGAAGAGCTGAAGAAGTAAAACTTCGTGCAAAACTGCGGTGTCTGCGCCGGATTTCCGGCGCAGACACACATTTAAAGTTTCAAGCGCCCGAGGCAGGGTTTTGCCTCGGGCGCTTTTTGTTGGGTGGTTGGGTGCTCGGGTTTGCTGCCTGGGTGGTCTCGGTTCCCTGGGTGCTTTTGCTGCGATCTGGCGCTCTTTTACAAATAGTGGGGTAAAAAGGCCCAGTTTTCAGCGTCTATTTGTAAAACAGCACCACTAATTTCGGTTTACAAAAATTTTCACCTGGGCTTTCGCTGAACCCACGCCCCGCATCCAGCCTCAACGCCGATCGCACAGGAGTCCGCGCAGGAAGCCGAAAGGGCGCCCCACCCGAGCATCCCGGCAGTTTAACCAGCCAGCGCCCGCAGTCTAGCTCCCCCCCCCAGCGACCGCAGCCTCGCTTAACCCACCAGGTTGCGCAGCACATCCCAGAAGGTTCCGGCCATCACGACGATACCGATGATGACCACGAACCAGTTGCTGGCTACCGAACGGAAGCGCTTGAGAGCATCGACTTTGTAGATCGCCCATACAGGCAACAGGTACGTCATAAAGCCCATGAAGATCCCGCCGATCAGCGTGATCATATCCAGGATGGATGGGTTGATAATCGCCACGGCGGTGACCACGACAAAAACAAAGAGGTAGATAGCAATGGCCACGCTACGCGGGCTAGTATCCCGCATCATGCCTGGGGCCACCAGTTTGCCGAAGTACCGGGTACCTTCCACCGTGGCCAGCAGGTGACCGAAGTACGACGAAATGATCGCACAGATCACCACGATCGGCGCAATATAGGCAAGGAACTGCGTTCCAGTTTCATTCGCCAGGTATGACAGCACTGGGATGTTTTGCTCGTAAGCTTCTTGCATGCCGTCCGCGCCCAAAGCGAGTGCGGAGGACCAGACGAAAAACATGGTGAAAAGCGTCAGCAAAGCCGTGGCAATCAGGATGATCTTGGAGGATTGCTTCTCGGCTCCGTCACCGTAGAAGCGTTCCGTGTCCAGCACGAACTGCGAAATTGCCGCCAGGAAACTGAAGGAGAACACCAGTACCGGCATGATCAAGATGATGTCGCCGAGATTAGCGACGAAGCCATCAGCGCTGTAGTGGTAGAACGAGCTGAAATCCCACTGCGGGATCAGGTACAAAGACACCGCTGCCAGCGCCACGATCAACGGGTAGATCACGAACTGCGCGACCAGCAACGCGGTGTTGCGGCCTAGGGCGAATCCGAGCGTCATCAAGCCGACGCAGAGCGTCGCCAAGATTGGGCGCGAGATTTCTGGGCCGCCCAGCTGATTTTGGATGAAGCTGTCAACGGTGTTGGTGATCGAGATGCCGTAGATCATCACGATCGGGAACACCGTGAACCAGTAAATCAGGGCGACCAGAATGCCGGCGTTTTTGCCGAAGAAGTTGGTGACTACTTCCAGAACGTCTTGGCCTTGCTGCGAGGATCCGCTGAGCATGCGCGCGTAGGCGCGGTGCGACAGGAATGCCATAGGGCCGATCAAAAGGGTGGCCACCAAAAGCGGCCAGAATCCGAAGCTACCGGCATTGATGGGTAAAAAGAGGATACCGGCACCGACTGCGGTACCAAACAGCGCCAGGGCCCACTTCGAGTTGTTGGGTTTTTCGCCGCGAACGTCCTGATCGTAGCCAGAGCCTCCGGTTGTGCCGGGATCGCCAGCTGTACCTTGGCCGCCTGCGGTTTCGGTGTGCCCTGAGGCAGGAGTGTGTTTTTCGCTCACGAGCTGGAGCCTTTCCGTCGTCAAGAATGATTATTAATAATCATAGATTGTTGAGCAGTCCACTCCATTATGTCAGCCACATCACAAGAATAAAAACCAAATCTGAAGCACAACCACATCAGCTACATGTGGCTTGTCGACGAACCCCGCCACAGAGGCAGAATATAATTCTATAAGTAGACAGCTCTGTTCATCTAGACTGTGTGAAGCAAGTTACCGTCCACGTCGGAAAGCGACAGATATGCCTCATACCACGCCTTTTGGCCCAACTTCCACGCTGAACCACGCCAGCATCGGCGAATTCCGCACGGAGGCTGGCGCCATGATGGATGAGGTCACGCTGGGGTATCACGTCTTTGGCGCTTTCCGTGGCGAGTTGGACGGACCCAATAACGTCATCCTGATCGAGCACGCCCTGACCGGCTCCTCCAACATCGCGGATTGGTGGGGCGAACTACTCGGGCCGGGGCGGGCACTCGATACTTCGCGCTGGTGCTTCATCTGCGTCAACGCACTGGGCGGCTGCCACGGATCCACTGGCCCATCCAGCATTGCTTCCGACGGACGCGCCTGGGGATCGCGATTCCCCGCAGTATCGATTCGGGATATCGTTGCCGCAGAACGTCGTCTGCTCGACAAGCTCGGGTTAGAAAAGGTGCACGCTGTCATCGGCGGTTCCATGGGCGGTGCCCGCGCGCTCGAGTGGTCGCTGCTGTACCCAGAAATGATGGATGCGGTATGTATCTTGGCGGTCTCTGCCCGGGCTTCTGGCTGGCAGATCGGCATTCAGTGTGCGCAAATTTCTGCGATCGAGCGCGATATCAACTGGCACGGTGGCGACTATTACGACACAGAGGACTACCCTCTCGAGGGTCTGTGCGCCGCCCGCCGGATCGCACACCTGACCTATCGCGGGGAGCAGGAGATCGACGAACGTTTCGGCTCCGATGCGAACGAAGGCGAAAACCCCTTTGGCGAATTCCGCGACCCTACCCAGCGCTTTGCCGTCAATAGCTATCTGGAGCACCAAGGTCTCAAGCTGTCAAAGCGCTTCGATGCCGGTTCTTACGTCGCGCTCACCGAGGCACTCAACCGGCATGACATTGGCCGTGGGCGCGGCGGTCTCAACCGCGCGCTCGGAAAATCCACCGTGCCCACGATGATCGTCGGCGTCGACACGGATATTTTATACCCATACCACCAGCAAGAACACCTCTCCCGCAATATTGGCAACTTTTTGGGCATGGCGAAAATAGTCTCGCCGGTTGGCCACGACGCATTCTTGACGGAAACCCGGCAGCTCGACCGCGTGCTACGGAAATTCTTGAAGCTTTCCCTGCCGGAGCCTTACAGTATTTAGGATTTAGGCTGCCCCGGCTATCCGCGCAACAACACAATCCTTAAGCCACACACAATACTTGCGCACCCACTGCAATCTTGCGCACAGAATGCAATTTTGCATAGCATGTGCAATTACACTTACTTGCTGCACACCGCGAAGGATTGTCATGTCACGCTTCCTCTACCGACTCGGTAGCCTCGCCTACCGGCGCGCCTGGCCGTTTCTCGCCTTGTGGCTCATTATTCTCACCGGCCTCGGCATTACCGTATCCACGATCGCGCAACAGCCCTCGCCAAACTTCTCCATGCCGTCGATGGATTCCACCGACACCCAAGAACGCATGCAGGAGCATTTCACGCGCGATAAAGCCGCCCACGGCGAGGAAACCGATAAACAGGATTTTGTTTCCGCGCCCGAAGGCACAGTGGTTATCCAATCACAGGATGCCCCACTGACGGACCCAGAGGTCATGGCAGACGTCGACGCCTTAGTCGCCGACCTGCAAGCCACCGGGGTGCTCGCCAACCCGGAAACCGTGGTCAACCCAGTTATGGCGGCTGCAGGCATGGAACAGCAAATGCGTGAGCAGCTGGCCGCCCAAGGCATGCCGGAAGAAAAAATCCAGGCGGACCTGGCCGCAGTCTCGCCGCTGTCGGAAGACGAGCACACCGGCACCATTTCGCTCACCTTTGCTGCCGAGACCGCCATGGAAATCGACACCAAAGATCGCGAGGCCATCACCACGCTTGCCGACGCTTTCGGCGCGCAACCAGGCTTTAAGGCCGGCTATTCCGGCAATGCCTTCATGGGCGAGATGGGTATGGATCCCACCGCGGAAATGATCGGTTTAGCGGTGGCCGCCATCGTGCTGCTGGTGACCTTCGGTTCCGCCGTTGCTGCAGGCATCCCGCTTATTTCTGCGATCGTCGGTGTTGCCACCGGCCTACTCATCGTCATGTCCGGGACCGCACTCACCGACGCCATCAATGACATGACCCCGGTTCTGGCCAGCATGATCGGTTTGGCCGTGGGCATCGACTATTCGCTGTTTATCCTTTCGCGCTTCCGCAATGAACTAATTACGCTGACTGGTGCGCAGCACCAAAGCCCGAAGAGATTCGCTCAGACCCTGCGTGGGCTAGATAAGCCAACTCGCGCGCACGCGATGGGCATGGCGCTGGGCACCGCCGGTGGTTCCGTGATTTTTGCGGGTATCACCGTACTGATCGCCCTGGCGGCACTCAGCATCATCGATATTCCGTTCTTAACCGCCATGGCCCTGGCAGCAGCAGGCACCGTCGCGCTCGCCGTGCTGGTGGCACTCACCTTCCTGCCTGCCTTAGTCGGCCTGCTGGGCTCCAAGGTTTTCGTCCTTCGCATCCCGGGCCCGAAAGTGCCGGACCCAGAAAACGACAACCCTACCGTGGGCCTGCGGTGGGCACGGCAGATCCGCAAACATCCAATTCTGAACCTTGTGGTTGGCGTCGTCATGCTGGGCATTCTGGCCATTCCCGCCGCGCAACTACAGCTGGCTATGCCTACCGAGGGGCAGGAATCACCTGGTAGCCCGCAACGCACCGCTTATGAGATGACTACCGAGGCCTTCGGTGCAGGCCGCAACGCACCGATGCTCGCGTATATCGACGCGACGAGCACCCCTGCCGAGCAGCGCCCGCAGCTGATGCAAGAAGCAATGACCACGTTTGCAACCACCAACGGCGTCGTCAATGCCCAGGTGGTAGACACCACCACCGAAGCCGATGGCATCCAGATGCTGATCACCCCCACCACGGGCGCTACCGATGAGGAAACCACCGATACCCTGGAGCGCCTGCGCGAGAACCAGTCGCACTTCGCTGAACAATACGGTGCAGAATTTGGCATCACTGGCATTGCCCCGATCTTCGATGATATTTCACAGCTGCTGACCAGTATTTTGATCCCGTATATCCTGATCGTGCTGGGCCTGGCCTTTATCGTGTTGATGCTGGTATTCCGCTCCATTCTGGTGCCACTGATCGCCGCCGCGGGCTATGCCCTGTCGGTTGCTGCAACTTTCGGCCTGACGGTATTCATTTTCCAGGAAGGCGGGTTCGGCATCGTCAGCGATCCACAGCCGATCTTGTCCTTCCTGCCAATCATGCTCATCGGGCTGACTTTCGGTTTGGCTATGGATTACCAGGTCTTTTTGGTCACCCGCATGCGCGAGAACTTCGTGCGCGTCGGCAAGACCGCCGGTAATGCAACGGCAAATGGCTTCAAGCACGGCGCACGTGTGGTCACAGCTGCGGCGCTGATTATGATTTCAGTGTTCGCGGCGTTCATGCTTCTCGACGAACCATTCATCCGCACCATGGGATTCGCGCTGGCCGTCGCTATTCTGTTGGACGCGTTTATCGTACGCATGACGTTGGTTCCGGCCACGATGTACTTGCTGGGTAATAGCGCTTGGTGGTTCCCAGGCTGGCTGGAGAAAATTTTGCCGAACCTGGATATCGAGGGCGAAGCTTTGGAAGACGACAAGGACAAGCTGTTGGCGCGCACGGAAAAGCAGGCCAACGATGACTAGCCATACAGGGCATAGCGCAGAAAGCTACGAGCCCCGTGGCTCCCGCAACAACACCCGCCTTCGGGAGAAGAAGAAGGCAGAAACCAAAGAGTCCATCGCCCGCGCTGCAGCGAATGTTGTATTGCGTGAAGGCACAGAGGCATTGACTGTCGCCCACGTGGCCCAGGCTGCCGGGGTGTCCACCCGCACTTTCCACAATTATTTTCAGTCCATGGAAGAGGCTTTGCTGTGGTTTATCCATTTGCACGGCTCGGAGATCACTGAGGCCTTCGCACAAGTGCCGGAAGATTTTTCCGTGGTGGAAGCCGCCCGCGCGGTGTTTGTTGTAGAAACCGATGCTGGCACTAGCACTGGCACTGCGCGAGGCATCGCGGGCACTGACACTGGAACCGGCACCGGCGAGCAATCATCGATGGTCGCGTTAATGCAGGTAGTGCAGCAGGTAGCGACGATGCCGAATATTAGTGCAGCGAAATTCACCTTCGCCGAGCATTACGGCAACACGTCCCCACATTTGCTTGCCGACGCTTTGGCCGCACGCATGCCAGGTGCTGATCAATTCACCATCGACACGTATGACTGGTTGATCGGCGCCGCGATTGCTTCGGCGGTGGACGAATATACGGCTGCGCGGGCGTCGGCAAGCAGCTGCGCTGGCTCCCGTTTCTCTGGAAGTTCTGACGCCTCCGAGAGCGCGGGTGCAGGTGAAACTACAGAGCAGGCCAGCCCTGACTTGAATTCATTAATCGATAAAGAATTCGATTCACTAAAATCGATATATTGATTTAATTCGATTGTTTCACTAAGTTGGTCGAATAGATAAAACATTTGTTCGACCCCGTGAGGTCTGTGTGCGGCGGCATCTTATTCTTAAATTATGTCGTTGCCACAGCAGTCTTATTTAATTAACCTCCTTACGCCCAGTTACATCGCCGACCACACAGATTCCGGAAGCTTCCACAAGGGATCAAAGATCGATCCCACAGCAATTTCCGGCCACACAGTGACCGACAAATCTATTAAAGCTTTCGTGCAAGGCTCGGCAATTCATCCGTACGAGGTGCACATCAAGCTGGTCGAAGGAACCCCCATCACCTATTGCACCTGCCCTGTGCAGCACCAATGGTGCAAGCACTGCGTCGCCGTCGGTTTACGCAGCATCGCATTATTCCAAGCGCCCGAGGATCGTTTCCTAGAAAACTTCGTCAACACCGCCAGCCCTAGTGAAATCGTTAGTGCGTTCCGGAAAATTTTTCAGTGGGAACCACAGGTCCAGCTCCCGCTACAACTACACGTCTTGGCGCATACTGGCACAACCGTGAGCATTTCGGAGTTTCTCGAAGATCACCTGGGCAAAGCCATCGGAAGCTTTCTGCCACCGCGGTGGACAGAAAATAGCCCGCCATCTGGGGCTGGTGCGCACTCAGGTCTGAACGCGGGCGTCGGCAAGCGCGAGCAAACTGCTCGGTTTGAAGAGATGATGGTGATTTTTCGGCATTTCCTTGACCATGGGCACACGGAATTGATGCTTCCGTATCTCGAGGAATTCATAAAACAACTTGCCAGCAACCGTACGCTGAGCCTGGCAGGAAGTGAGACGGCAAAAAATACGCTGAACGATGCTCTTGCCCTGCATTTATCCGCGGCCAAGGCTGTGGTGAGCTCAGCGAATGCATTTGGTGAGGCGGAAATCGCGCGCTGGATAACCTGGACCTATTTTTTCAGCGAAGATATTGCGCCCCGTCTGCCCGCCTACGCTGCCGAGGAAGCCTTGGGGCCCACCGGCATAGACTACTGCGTGAATTTCGCGTTCCTGGCAGAAGGCTACTACGGCAAAAACCACCCGCGTCTGTGGCCGTACCTGCGCGACGTCATCGCGATCGCCGCACCCGCGCAAGCTAGTGCGGTTACGTCGTACGCAGAAAGTTTGGGCTTGCCACAACACAACAGCACCGAGGCACACAACACTGAGGAGCACAACGCTGAGGCGCAACAACACAGCCGCCAGTGAGGTTCCCGGCAGGTGTTAGGATCACCAACATGGCTGAACATGCACCGGATGCGCCACTGCCCCACCACATCGTCGTGATGGGGGTTTCTGGCAGCGGCAAGACCACCGTCGGCACGGAACTGGCGAACCTGATGGGTTTGGTCTACCTGGATGGGGATGATTTTCACCCACAAGCCAATATCGACAAAATGGCCAGCGGCATCCCGCTTAACGACGCCGACCGCCTCCCGTGGTTACGGCGCGTCGGCAATTGGCTCGCCGAGCAGGAGCACGGCGCCATCGTTGCCTGCAGCGCGTTAAAGCAAAGCTACCGCGAGGTACTGCTTTCTGCATGCCCTGGCGCCGTATTTGTGCACTGCACGGGCTCACGCGAACTGCTGGAGCAACGCATGCTGGAGCGCACAAAGCATTTCATGCCGGCGCATTTGCTGGACTCGCAGCTGGCAACTTTGGAGCCGCTACGTGCGGATGAACCCGGCGCGAGTTTTGATGTAGCCGAACCGCCAACCCTGGTGGCGGAGGCCATGAAGGAATGGATCACAGCGCGCTGACGCCGTAGATCACCATGACCAGGGCGAAACCGATAACGGAGATCAGTGTTTGGTTTACCGTCCAGGTTTTCAGAGTAGTCGCGGTATCCATGCCCATCAGTCGGCCCACCAGCCAGAAGCCGGAATCGTTGACGTGGGAGGCAATAACGGAACCGGCGGCCGTCGCCAAGACGATCAGTGCCAGCGCGACTTCGGAGTAATCCGCGGCAACCACGCCCGGTGCCATCAGTGCTGCGGCCGTCGTCAAGGCGACGGTCGCCGAGCCTTGGGCAACGCGGAGTGCGGCAGCGATCAGGTAGGCGGCGAGAATCAGCGGGATGCCCATGCCTTCCATGGATTCGGCGAGCGCATCACCAATGCCCGAAGTACGCAATACGCCACCGAACATGCCGCCAGCGCCGGTGATCAGCACGACAGAGCAGATTGGGCCGAGCGCGCCGTCCATGGATTTTTCAATGGCTTCGCGGCTTACTCCCCTACGCAATCCCAACACAGCGATGGCTACGAACGCGGTAATCAGCAGGGCGATCGGGGTTTGCCCAAGGAAACGCAGGAACTGCACTACCCCGGATTCACCATCGATCCAGCCAGCGGTGGCGGCGGTGTTTGCGCCGGTGTTGCCGAAAATCAGAAGCATCGGCAGCAGCAGGATCGTAGCTACAGAACCAGCGCCCGCCGGGTTTTTCGGAGCCTCGGAGCGCGCGCCCAACAGCAAATCAGGTACTGGCAGCGGGAATTTGCGCCCCAGGAATTGTCCCCACAGGTAGCCGGAGATATACCACGTCGGCAAGGCAATAAGCAGGCCGAACAGCAAAATCAGCCCGATATCCGCATTGTAAAATTCGGCGGCTGCTACCGGCCCTGGGTGCGGTGGCAAGAACACGTGGGTGACAGAAAACGCACCGGCTGCCGGAATACCATAGGCCAAAATCGGGCCATCCAGGCGCCGTGCGACCGCAAAGATGACCGGCAGCATAACGATGAGCCCGGCGTCGAAGAAGATCGGAAAGCCCATCAGCAGCGATGCCACGCCCAGGGCGAATGGGGCACGCTTATCGCCGAATTTACGCACCAGCAGTTCCGCCAGCGACTGCGCGCCACCCGAGTTTTCCACCAAGCGGCCAAGCATCGCACCAAGACCGACTAACAAGGCCACCGAGGCCAAGGTGGATCCGAAGCCGTCGGTCATGGTCGGGACGACGCCTGCTAATGGGATTCCCGTGGCCAAGGCTGTCAGTGCGGAGACAGTGATCAGGGTGATGAAGGCGTGGATGCGGAAATAAATCACCAGCAGCAAAATCATTGCGACGGCGGCCGCAGCGATGCCTAACAGCGATGCGGTGCCCAGCGTGGGCTCCCAGGTATCCATTGGTGACATTCGTGCAACTTTCTACTACTTGCGGCGCACAACCAACTGCGCCGCGCGCTAACTGCCCCGTATGCCAGCTAGCTGGCCAGCGCGAGCAAATTCTCGCGCGCTAACTGCCCAGTGCATCTACAGAGGCAGACAAAAACATCAGCGCTGCGCCTGCAACAGCACTAAACGACGCATCGAACCGGCGCGAACGCACAGCAAAAACGCCCAGTGTCGAGGAATCACAGGTCAGCCGCAACACGGCCAGCCAGAGCATCGCCACACCCAGGGCAAACGTGGAACGACGCCAATGATCCGCCACCAAAAACCAGACAGCGGCGGCCAGCAGCACGATAAACGCGGCCATCCCGCCCCACTGCAACCACCCGGGTACGCGCGAGGGCGCCAGGTTCAGGTCGTGCGGGTTAGCCAAGCCGCTGCGGTCGATCTTTTTTCGGTGGGTGCTCAGGCGACGAGCACCAGCACCGACCGACGGTTTGGTGCGGCTGCTGGCCTGGCGCGAGCGTGGTTTATCCGGCATGCAATTCTGCGCGCTCCACCACGTTGTGCACCAGGAAGGCACGGGTCAGTGGGCCCACACCGCCGGGGTTGGGCGAGACCGCGCCAGCTTTGTCCCATACCTCGGGTGCCACATCTCCGGCGAGTTTGCCGTCGACACGCGAAACGCCCACGTCCAGCACTGCGGCACCTTCTTTCACCATGTCTGCGGTAAGCATATGTGGCACACCAGCAGCAGCGATGATGACATCAGCGGCCTTGGTTTCTGCAGCCAGGTCTTTGGTTCCGGTGTGGCACAGGGTGACAGTGGAGTTTTCGCTGCGCCGCGTCAGCATCAGACCGATTGGGCGGCCCACAGTCACGCCACGGCCAATGACCACGACTTTTGCGCCATCAAGTTCCACGCCGAAACGGCGCAGCAGCGAAATGCAACCATTCGGGGTGCACGGCAAAGGTGCATCCTCATTAAGTACCAGTTTGCCCAGGTTCACTGGGTGCAGGCCGTCGGCGTCCTTGTCGGGGTCGATGCGCTCCAGCACCTCGTTTTCGTTGAGGTGCTTCGGCAGCGGCAACTGCACGATATAGCCGGTGCAGGCTGGGTCCTCGTTGAGCTCATCAATGACGGCGAGCAGTTCTTCCTGGCGGATATCGCCGGGCAGGTCACGACGGATCGAGTTGATGCCCAGGGCTTCGCAGTCGCGGTGCTTCATTTTGACGTAGCTGTGCGAGCCTGGATCATCACCCACCAACACGGTGGCCAGACCAGGGGTAATGCCGGCTTCGCGTAGCTTGTCGACGCGCTTTTTCAGATCGTCGAAGATTTCGTCTCGGTAGAGTTTTCCATCCAATGTCAATGCAGTCACGGCTACCATTCTAGACTCTTGCCATGGCCGATTTGCATGTTGTCTTTGATAATCCGGTGATCCCCGCGAATACCGGCAACGCGATCCGCTTAGCTGCGGTAACCGGAGCCCATCTGCATTTGGTGGAACCGCTGGGGTTCAACTTCGACGATAAACATTTGAAACGCGCTGGACTGGATTATCACGATCTGGCGGATCTGCAGATTCACCCCAACTTGGATGCGTGTTTGGAATCGCTTGGCGACGGCCGGGTGTTTGCTTTTAGCACTGGTGCCAGCACCTTTCACACTGAGGTGAACTACCAAGACGGCGATATTTTGCTCTTTGGCACAGAACCCACCGGGCTACCTGCCGAGGCACTAGCGCACCCGCGGATAACCGAGCAGGTACGCATTCCCATGTTGCCGGCGCGCCGGTCGATGAATTTGTCGAATTCCGCTGCCGTCGCGGTTTTTGAAGCCTGGCGCCAGCTCGGCTTTTCCGGTGGAGTGTAGGGCCTTGCCCCGAGGGGCCTACCCACAGGCTCTGTCAGCGGGCCCGAGGGGGTCTATCAGTGGCGGAATTTAGTGAAAAGTCCCCGCCTGTTCTAGTTCTGGCAATGTGCGCTGGCGCAAGTATTCCAGGAGTTCTTCGGCATCGTCTAGGGAAAGATCCGCGCCTACCATGCGCACTGGCCCGCCGACCAGGTCTAGACCCAGGCTGCGCAGACCAAGCAACGCTTGTATCGGCCCCCTGCGCAACGAGAGCTCTTGGATGTGCGGTTCTGCAACAATTGCGACTTTCCGCCCGATGCGCCCGTGGTGGATGATCACGGCGTCGTCGACAAGCGTGACTCCCTGTTGTTTGTAGTCAATTGGTGAGCACCAACGGGCCTGCTTCGGCGAGGTGTACCGGGGGCGGGTGAAACCGTCTGGCCGGGCAAACTCGGCAAGCTGCTCGTCGGCAAGCGGGGTGACCAGCGCGGCAATCTGTTGGGCCTGTTGTTTGCTGCCGACGGGCAAGATCATCGTGGAGCCGGAATCACCACCGGACAACGCGCCATAACCTGCGACGTCTACCTGCACGATCCACCAGCCAGTCAGCCGCCACAGGACGGGTTGGCTGATTTCGACGGTATGGATGCGGTCCAGCGGCACTGATTGCCGACGCCTGCTGGTTAACCCGTACGCGATGTCGAGGGACGGTGAGTTGTTCGGCCCGCCGGTCTCGTTGAGCGTGGCGGTGAATTGCCACGCGTTGTTGAGATGGCCAAGCAACGTGCCCAGGGCGGCAACGACGATGACGAAACTGGAAATGATATTCAGAGGGGTAAACAACTGAGCAAGCACGACGATAACCGCGATCATGGTGCCGGGACGCAGCGCCCTTGAGCCGAGCACCCGTCCATCAGGAATCGGCGGGATGATTACGCGGTTCGGCTGGTCAATTGAATGAGCCGGATGGGCGAGATCAGGCTTGTGTGTTTGCGCGGCATCACCGGCTGGGGTTTCTGCTGGCGTCGCTTCCGGTGCACCGGGTTCTGCGATGCCCGAGTGCGCGGCATCAGGCTCGGTTGATTTTTCACCACGCACGCGCTGCAGAACTTCCGCGCGTAGGCGTTCTGCTTGTTTCTTGCGCAGATATTCGACTTCGATCACAGAATCCGAGCCGCCGGCGGTCTCGACGCGAACTTTCGCGAGGCCAAAGATGCGGGCGACGAACGGTTCGACGATGTCGACAGCTTGGATGCGATTGAACCGTGCCGAGCGCACTTGGGTAGAAAACACGCCCTTTTTGCGCGCGATTTCTTCGTCGTCAAGCCGGAAACCCAGGGCCCGCCACCAGAAATACGACAGCCCCACGATAAGTACCGCGATGCCGAGCAAAATCGCGGTGCCAACGAGCAAGTCGGTCAGGCTCTCGCCATCTGTCCAACTCGAGACCGTGTTGATAATCGTCGAATTGATGTTGACGACAATGACGACGGCCAAACCAACCAAAAGCGACCAGAATTCCAGGATCGGGGTGAGGAAATGGACGCGGTGCCACTGCTGCTGGTTGGTCTGCGCCTCGGCCCCTGGCTGTGTGGCTGCTGGTTGTGCGGCAGTTGGGTGCGAACCGTTGGGGTGCTGATCGTGTGGCTGAGGGTTTTCTGCTGAACTCATAGGCCGCTCATCCTCTCACGGGCCTTTTCGGACAGGCGCTGACGTAATGCATCTGCGTCGGCAGCTTCTAGCCCTGGGACATCGGAGTCGGACGAAGACGAAGCCGTATGTAGCTTCACGTTTTTTAAACCAAAGATTTTATCGATGGGGCTGGCAGAAACATCCACGAATTGAATCCGCCCATACGGCACGACGGTGAAGGTATGCCAGATTTTACCGCGGGTGATCAGAAGTTCGTCGTCGGTTTCCTTCCAGCCAAGCAGTTTTACCTGCCGTGGAATAAGCCATATGCGAAAGAGGACGAAAGCGATTATGACGGCGGTGGCAATCCACAGCCAATTGCTCCAGAACACGGCGGCCGCGATGGAGGCACCAATAAATAACACTGCCCAGGGCAGACCTGAAAGATAACGCGCTTTGATCAGTTTCCTCGACACTGGGTTCATAGCAGCCCAGGTTACCTTTTGTCACCGACACACGCTGCTCATTGCGCATCGTCGCGTTCGGATTCTAGGTGTGGACCCAACGAGGAATAATCAACGGTGTTTCCGACTCTGGGTCACGAATAACTCGCGCATTCACGCCGAAAACTTCGCTCAGCAAGTCTTCTGTAAACACATGGTCGGGGCTGCCCTGTGAAACAATTGCCCCCTGTTTCATTGCAATGATGTGGTCACCGTAGCGCGCGGCTTGGTTGAGATCATGCAACACGGCCACCATGGTCGCTCCTGTTTCTTGATTCAACCTACGACAAAGTTCCAGTAGCTCAATTTGGTGATTCAGGTCGAGATATGTGGTGGGTTCGTCGAGAAGCAAAATGCCGGTCTCTTGAGCTAGCGCGACCGCCATCCATACCCGTTGCCGCTGTCCACCAGATAGTTCATCGACGAGCTTCCCCGATAATTCATGCACTCCAGTTGCCGTCATAGCTCGAGACACAGCCGCATCGTCGTCGTGCGTCCAAGGACTAAAAAGCTTTTGATATGGATATCGGCCTCGGTTAACCAAGTCCACGACCCGCACGCCTTCCGGCGCCACAGGACCTTGCGGCAGTAAACCAATTTCTTGGGCCACCTTTTTCGTGGGTAAAGATTGAATTATTTCCCCATCTAACATGATGTGCCCTTGCGTCGGACGCAATAATCGAGCTAATGCCTTCAACAAGGTCGACTTACCACAAGCATTGGGGCCAACAATCACCGTGAATTTCTCATCTGGGATTTCCACTGACAAATTTTGTGAAATCACGGTCGATTCGTAACCCAAGCTCGCATGTGCAGCTTGCAATCTGCTCATCGCGCTTTTCCTTCCCGGAACAGCAGCCACAAAAAGTAGATGCCACCAATCGAGACAGTAACAATGCCCACCGGCAACGGTGAATCTGGATATATCCGCTGAGCAATAACGTCTGCCAATAACAACAACAATGCTCCGACGGCAGCAGACGTGCCTAATACCAATCCGTCGAGGCGCACAACACGACGGGCAATATGGGGAGCTGCGAGGGCAATGAAGGCAATCGGCCCGACAGTGGACGTAGCTATTGCAACCAATCCGATGCCAACCACGATGGCAAGCAACTGCACCCGATGCACATGCAAGCCAAGAGCGGTAGCGAAGGGGACACCGATTTGCATAATGCGCATCGGACGTAACAGGCATACCGCGCCGATGCCGAAGATTATTGCCCCGCCGGCGATCAGCCACACATTAAACCAGGTAGCACCGGATAGATTTCCGGCTCCCCATAAACTTGCCATCAGAGCATCTTCTACTGTCGCGGTCAGCAGCAGCCACGTATTCAATGAAGCCAACATTGCACTGACTCCAATGCCAACGATGACTAAACGCACACCACGGGTATTGCCATTGCGTATCGATAGGAAAAATACCACCAGTGCAGTCATGATCCCACCGACCAGGGCCCCAATCATTACGCTAATCGAGCTGCCTCCGACCACCAACATGATGAATAATGCACCGGTATAAGAGCCAGTTTGGAAGCCGATAACATCCGGTGAACCGAGCGCGTTGTTTGTGAGTGTTTGAAAAATAGATCCACTCATAGCCAGTGATGCGCCGAGGAGTACAGCGATAATGATGCGAGGTGCTCTCCATTCCACGACGATCATCGTGGTGAAGCTATCTCCCCGCCCCAACGCAGCATTCCACGTCTCGGCTGGTGTTACTGAAGCAGATCCGGTAAAAAGCGCAAAAATTCCTAATGCGATTATCGCGATCCAGACCGCAACACTGACCCACAGCGCTCGCGCGTCAATGCGCCAGACGCCGTGAGTTTTCCCAGGAATAGGCAACTCGTAACATTGCCTTCCATAATCAAGTCTCTGCGCTGTATGCACGAGTTCTCCTGTCTGTGCTGACTGCTGATCGCGGGATCCTATCCGCTCGTTTCGTGCTTCGCCGCCGATTCCGCTCTTTACGGCGCTCACGTCAGCCTTATAACTCATTCAGCCGGAATCGCCGCGCCATCCAGATGAGCACTGGAGCACCAATGAATGCGGTTACTACGCCAACAGGCACTTCACCTGAAGAAAGGATTCGTCCCAGCACATCGCTTACGGCAACAACGAGAGTTCCCAAGAACATTGAATATGCAGTGATCCACCCCTGATGCGGCCCAACCATCATGCGGGCGAGGTGTGGGGCAAGCAAGCCCACGAAGCCAATGGGGCCGGTGGCCGCTGTAGCACCACCCGCCAGCAACGTAATGGCTACCAAAGCCACCAACCGGATTCGGTTCGGTCGTGCCCCCATCGCAACGGCACTTGCCTCCCCTAAGGCCAATACATCTAAGGCTCGTGTGCTGAGAAATGCAATCACGAGGCCAATCGCAATCAGTGGAACCACTGAGAGTGCATCCTCGAGTGATTGTGAAGCTGTAGTACCTGCAGCCCAGCCCCTCATTTGGCGCAATACATCTGAATTGGTCAGCAAAATTGCGGAACTAAATCCGCTCAGTACTGCTCCAATGGCAACACCTGACAAGGTCATTCGCACGGCATTACCCCGATTTTTTCCAGTGTTACCGACGATGAAAACGACAATCGAGGTAATAAAAGCACCGGCGAGCGCGAACCACATGTAGTTTCGTAGATCGGTGAGCCCCACAAAGGCCAATCCTGCAACCACAGCCAATGATGCACCAGCGTTGACACCGAGAATTCCTGGGTCAGTCAGCGGGTTGCGGGTTACTGCTTGCATGAGCCCGCCGGCCACACCCAACGACGCACCCGCTAAAACCACCAGGATAGTTCGAGGTACACGCGACTGCCAGACCACCTGTGAAATGGGATCTCCGAGTTCTGGGTGAAAAAGGTAACGCAGTACATCGTCGGGGGCGATCGAACGGGCTCCGATCGCCAAGCTGAGCAGTAAAGACGCCAACGTGACGATGACGAGAACAACCAGCCCGGCCGTTCGGAAGCGAGAAAGCACTGTGAATGAGCCCTAGCTCAGCTTGTCAAAGTCTTTGACTTTTTCAGCCAACCCCTGCAACCACTGTGCAAACGCGGAATACGTCATCGCGCCCTTGGAAGCCCATCCGCTAATCTGCCCCTGTTCAACAGCTGGCAAACTCTCCCACAGCTCAGCAGAAAACGGCTGTTCATCATCCAGCCCCTCGACCAATATGACATCAGCCGGGTAGGTGTTAGCTTCCTCCCATGCAACCTTGCCCCATGGATTGCCTTCTGTCGGCGACTCAGCTCCGACGATGTTAGCACCAAGCTCTTCGAGCAGGTTTGCATGATTGAACCCTACAGCGGTGTAGAGCATTTCTTTTGTTGGGCTAGCCAGCATGAAATCAAGATCTTTGCCCTCGACAGCAGCGCTGAAATCGTCTTTAGCCGATTCATAATCTTCGCGTGCCTGAACCAGTTTTTGATCGCTCAGGTCGGCACCGAGAAATTCACCTAATTTTTCTGTGCCTTCAATATTTTCTTCAATGCTGTCGCCATCAGGGAGCGGGATAAACGTAGCGACACTCACCAATTGCTTGTTGACATCATCATCGAACCAGCTCCAACCGTCGGCATCACCATGCCCTATTACAGCATCAGGGCGAAGCTCGGCAAGCTTTTCCATATCAATCTCGCCGTCTTTGCCAATCTGCTCGATATTGCTGATATCGGTATCGCCCATGACCCACGGATCATCGCAGTCATAACCGAAAATTGCGTCTGGGGTAATGTTTAGATGGTCCAAAGCGCTATACGCATAGCAATCCATCACCAATTTTTCGGGGGTCTGCTCGAATTCTAGACTGAGTCCCTCAATTGTGGGATGTTCGAAAGCAACGGCTTCACCGCTATCCGACGAGGACGATTCATTGCCTGCTGAGGTATCAGCGGAATTATCTCCACTACAAGCGCTCACGAATAGAGCAAGCGCACTGGCTGTAGCCAGTGCGCGGGTGTTTTTCCTGCTAAGCATTATAGTCCTTTCAGCTTCCCGCCTTTCAGGGTAGCCTACTTAGAATAGCATAAGCTTAACAGAACATGGCAAGCCTTTATAAATAAATATAACGCTCACCGGAAATATTAAGCCCTAAACGAACTTGATATCGGTTTCTTCTACACGCTTGAAGCCTTCGTTGTGGTCACCGAACAACTGCACGTTGCATTCCTGGGTGGTGCAGTCGACGCCTTCGCCAGTTGGGGTGGCGCGCAGGGTGACTACAGCGGTGCCATCTTCGTTCATGTCCACGGTGCCACCCTCAGTCTTGACCCAAGCCTGGGTGGCTTCGTCGCCATGCTCACCGGTGCATAGTGGTGGACGACCCTCGGCGTCGTCGTCTTCGTCAGCACAAATGGCAACGTAGTAGCCTTGCTCTGGGTTCAAACCAGACAGTTCAATCTTCAGTTCGCTGTCAGCTTCCACACCAGCGTCTGGGTCCGGGGTCACGCGCATTTCAGTATCAATGGCCTGCATCGCTTTGTCCCCGGCTTCTTTGGCCTTTTCGGTGGCGGACTCTGCGGCCTCGCCAGCCGCCTCAGTGGCGGATTCTGCGGCTTCGGCAGCCTCAGAGGTTAACGATGCCGCGGTGTCTGCGGCTTCATCAGAAGAGCAGCTGGCCAGCACCAGTGCGGATGCGGCGGTGATGCCCAAGGCTGCGGAACGGAGCGTACGGCGACGAGAGGTCTTTGCAATAGTCATAAACACCATTATATGCATCACAATTTTTTTTAACAAGGTAAGAGTTGCTTTAGAGGTAGCCATCAGGAAATATGACCACATGTGAATTCCCTGCACAAAACACTCTTAGCGACGCTTTCTAGCACGTGCATTTTCTTAGCGTCGTGCACGGATGTGGATTCTTCAACGGGCCAAGCGATGGTTACCGAAACATCTACGGAAACATTCACGGAAACTGTAACCGTGTCGGCATCGTCGATGGAAGAAACACGTGCTGAAGACGCAGCGGAAAACCCCGCTGACACTAAAGCACATGCTGGGCGTGGCAATGGCACGGTGCTCCCGGAACGCTATGACGACCGATTCCCGCGCGCTCAGCAACCACCAGCGGAACAGCCACCAGCTCCGGAGGCTCAGGGGCCGAATCCCGAGATGAACGAACAACCGGTGGCACCGGCACACATCGAGGCGCCTGCTCCCGCTGACGCTCCTGCCGCTCCACCGGCAGCACCTAGCGGCGAGACGTATTTCCACAACTGCGCGGCTGCTCGTGCAGCCGGTGCCGCTCCCCTGCACGCAGGCGATCCGGGCTATCGCTCACAGCTTGATGGTGATAACGACGGCGTAGCCTGCGAATAACGCGGCGCGCGATTACTCTTTGTCGGCGGTTTTATCGTCGCCTTTATCGCCGTCGACGTCCTTGCCATACCCGTCGTCAAGCTTGTATTCGGCATTCTCTGGCCGCAGATCCAACGAGGTGAATTCACCAGCCTGCTTGCCACTATCGGAGTTGTTGTTCGCAGGCGAGTCGTCGTTGTCACTCATTGGCGGCTCATCAGTCTTATTTCCCACCAATGAGCTGAGGTTTTGGTTTAAATCACTAAATCCCTGCTGGAATTTGCCCATGTTGTCCATGAACCCACCCAGAATATCGATGGGCAATGGGAACACCACGGTGGAGTTCTGGTCAGCTCCCAGCTCCAAGATGGTCTGCAAGTAGCGCAACTGCAGAGCGGCTGGCGCCTTTTGTAATTCCTCAGCCGCTTCACGCAGCTCTTTCGACGATTGCAGTTCACCGTGTGCCGAAATGACTTTCGCACGGCGCTCACGCTCGGCCTCCGCCTCACGCGCGAGGGCGCGCTGCATGAGTTCCGGAATTTCCACGTCCTTGATTTCGACAATCCGAGTTTCTACACCCCAACGGTGCGTTTGACCATTGATGATGCGTCGAAGATCCTCGTTGAGCTCATCGCGGTGCGCCAACAAGTCATCCAAACTGACACGTCCCAGCAGCGAACGCAGCGTCGTCTGCGCGATCTGCGAGGTCGCGACCGCATAGTTTTCTACCTGCAACACAGCTTTGATCGAATCAGTCACCTCAAACATGACGACGGCATTCACGCGCACCGAGACGTTGTCTTTCGTAATGATCTCCTGCGGCGGAATGGTCAACGTAACCACGCGCTGGTCGACGCGTTCCATCTTGTCAATCACCGGGATGATCCAATGCCCGCCCGGTTCCATCAACGGGCGCAAGTGCCCGAACCGAAAGGCCACTCCCCTTTCGTATTGTTTGATGACCTTAAACGAATAGCTGATGATCACCACCAGCACTCCCAATGCCAGCAATGCCATGATCGGCCAAAATACTAGTGCGCTCATGAAAAGTTCGCCTGTGCCTTATCTTTATGCCTAATGAGGCTTGTGTGTTTTAGGAGTTTTCCACTGGTTTGCTGCGCGACCGACGCAGCGATTGGCCATCCGACCGATAGTGGTGCTTGTACTTTGCAGCAATTACTTCGTCGTGGTTTTCGCCGGTTGCGCGAATGCGCTCGGAGCCGTATTTCTTCGCAAGGCGCGAGACTTCGTCGTCACGCACGCCAGCGATGGCTTCTTTCGTCGAACGATACTTCACGCCGTATTTATCAGCTACGGCCGCATTAACCTCGGCCTCGATATTATCCATCGATGGCAGCTCTTCGGGGAAGTTCGACGGGGTGTACCACAGGTGACGCGCCAAAGGAATAGTGCCACCGACCAGCACGACCAGCACTCCACCGGTCAACATCAAATCTGCGGTCGACGAATGCACAAGCAATGACATGAGCGGCAAAATAAAGCCCATCAACGCCACCGCCAAAGAAACCCCACGGTGGAAACGTCCGGTCTCCGAATGTGGCCACGGGTCAAGCCGACGGGTAACCTCGCGGCCTTTCGCACTGATCGTGCAGGATTGCTTGACCGGGCAGGTGTTGCACACGGTCGGGTTACCCCGGTAACGCATGACGCGGTTTTCTGGGTCAAAGCTGGAAGGCCACAGCCATTGGTCTTCCGGGCACTGCCAAGCATCGTGGGATTCCATATAGCGGAATCCACCTGTCTTATCGCCATTGGTGCGATTGGATGCCGACCGAGCCATCCGGTCAAAGCCCCACGCCACGGCGAGCAGGAACAGACCATAGATGGAACTGAGGATGGTAAATACCGCAGGTAATTCCATTGCTATCTCGCTTGCTTACTTGCCGTCGTCGTCACGCTTGTCGGAGCTGTAGCTACCGCCCCACTTGGTGGAGCTGTTGGCCTTGTGCTTATCCAGTGTATCCGAGACTTCTGCGCCCGTACGGTTGTCGACGCGGCCATGGCCACCGGAGACCAATCCAACCGGAGAGCCTTGGCCCTGTGCTCCAGTACCGACGGGCTCCAGGTTTTCTTCAGATTCCACCTTGCTAAACAGTGGCGTGACCGGGAATTCTTGCTCATCTTCCATCGTTGGGATCTCACCGCTATGACGCACGGCCTTGAATGCTCCCCAGATCAAGCCAGGAATACCGGCCATGAAGATCACGTCGCCAGGCAGGCGCAGCCATTCGATCAGGGCGTTATCCGGCTGGGTGATGTACCCCAGCGAACGAGCTTCAACATAACCTTCGGCAACCGAGTGGTAGAGCTGCAAGGTGCCTAACGGCAGCAGCGAAATAAAGACCATCCACAGCAGGCCAATGTTGAGCAGCCAGAAGCTCCACTGCATCGACTTATCCGACCAGTACTTCGGAGGTGTCAGGTAACGGAGCGCGAACACGCCTAGGCCGACGGCAAGGAATCCATAAACACCCATCATCGCGCCGTGCGCGTGGTTGGCCGTCAGGGCGGTACCGATCTGGAAGTACGACACGATTGGCAAGTTGACCAAGAATCCAAAGATGCCGGCACCCAAGAAGTTCCAAAAACCAACGGCAACCAGGAACATCACAGCCCAACGGTGTGGGAACGGTCGCTTGCCGGACGCACGCTGTTTAGATCCAAGCTGCATGAACGTCCAGGCTTCGACGGTCAACAGCGTCAACGGGACCACCTCGGCGGCAGAGAAGAACGAACCCAGCGCCATGTGCTCGACCGGAGTACCGGAGAAATACAGATGGTGCATGGTGCCGATCACGCCACCAATGGAATACAAAATGATGTCCAAGTAGATGATGCCCAGGGCGATCTTTTCGCGAATAACACCCAACAACACGAAGACATAGGCAACCATGATCGTCGTAAAGAGTTCCAGGAAGTCTTCCACCCAAAGGTGGACAACCCAGAAACGCCAGAACTCTGCAACAGTCAGGTGCGTCGACGAGCCTGCAAGCATGCCGACGGCGTAGAAACCTGGGATGGTCAGGCCGGAGAAGAAGAACAACCACGGCATATTCGACTTGTGCTCGGTTTTCAAGCGACCGTGCAGGGTTCGGAAGATCATGAAGATCCATAGGAACATGCCGATGGTCAGCAGGATCTGGAAGAAGCGTGGCAGATCCAAAAACTCCCACTGCTGCGACCAAATGCTGCCTTCTGGCACGATGCCGAAGGACGAGAGCCATTCAAAGGCCATGGAACCGAAGACGACGAAGGCGATGGCGCCCAGCAGAGCCCATGTCAGCCAGCCTTGCTTTTTAGGTTCGCGGCGGGCAATGAATGGTGCCAGGAAGATTCCGGCTGCCAGCAAACCACCGGCAGTCCACAGCAGGGATAATTGCAGGTGCCATGTACGCGCGACGTTGTACGGCAAGATTTCTTGCAGCGGGATTCCGAAGAAGCCTTCGATTTCCACGCGGTAATGCTGTACTGCGGCCCCCAGCAGCGCTTGGATGAGGAACAGCAGCATGGTGACCAGAACGAACCAGGCAACCACTTTTTGCGATTTAGAGAGTTTTACTTCTCCGGGCTGTTTGAAATCGAGGTTTGGGGTCTCTTCAGCGTGCCAGCCAATCTGGCGCGACCAGCGGCCGTAGATGGCGAAGATCAGACCGATACCACCGATCAGTGCAATTAGCGAGAGCACCGACCACACAACTAAGTCCGCCGTCGGAGTGTTGTTCACACGTGGCTCTGCTGGCCAGTTGTTTGTGAAGGAATAATCATGGCCTGGGCGTTCTGCAGCAGAAGCCCACGCGGTCCAAGCGAAAAAGCCGGTGAGGTCGTGAATTTCATCTTCGTTGTTGATGAACTCCTTCGGCAGACCGTGAACACCGGAGTTAGTACCGAAATAGTCCAGGTAGTGTTTTTGTGCTTCTTCGAATGCCGAGATTTGATTCGGGGTCCACTCCAGCACACCAGTTTGTTCGTCGAACCGGTTGGTGCGGAATTCCTCGACGATGGCTTCATCTTCCGTTGCCTCCGGCGAGATGAAGCCTGGGATACCGTTCGCTGAGTTCTGCTCTTTGGCATGCTCAGTGGCCATGCGCAGGTACTCCGCGGTGAAATCAGGGCCCAGGTATGCACCGTGCCCCATCACAGAGCCATATTGTTGCAGGCCGCGGGCCTGGAATAATTCCTGGCCATGGGTGATCTCTTCAGAAGTCAGGATGGTCTCACCGGACTCCTGCGAAACAATCTTTTCTGGCTGCGGCATGGAGGCATCGTAAGTTCGATATGCCAAAAAGCCCATGACGAAAAAGCCGAAAAGCATGGTGAGTGCAACACCTTGCACCCATGCACTATTGAATGCGAGGACCGGCTTCGACCGATCTTGTGCGTCCTCTGCCAAGGACGCGCGCTGAACTTCAGACATGATGACCCAAATCCCATCTATAAGACTGCCCACAGAAAACCTGTGTACAGTCCTATAAATACCTCATAAAATATTCAAAAAATAATTCATAACCAGCAGGGTCACTAATAGGTTCCTTCAAAAGATGTAAGTCCATAAACGGCCAGTTGAATACGCCGTGTAATTGTTGTGGCACGGTAAAAATTGTCTCCACAACGCACCCCCCTTAAAATTAAAAATATGTCCTTCAAAGAGCACACGAAAAAGAATTGGCTGATCACCTTCTTCGCTGCAATCTTCGCAGCCTCGGTCGTGGTCATGATCTTTTTCGACGAGCCGCGCAATACCGTGGTGATCTCTTTGGCATTCGTGGCATTTGCAGTGCTGAGTTTTCTGCTCATCCTGGTGATCTGGCTGTGGCTATCCAACCGGAAACAACGCGTGCAGAGTGGTGGCACGAAAAGTAACTCGCAGAGCAAGCAGGGCAAATCTGCCGCGAGCTAGGTAGTGAGTTACATGCACTCTTGAGCCTGATTACGGTGGCTAACCCGCACCACACCGTAGGCTTGCGGCATGAAGCAATCTCTTATCGACGCCCACGAGATTCTTGCCGACGCCAACCAGGTGGAAGTGTTCACTGGCGCGGGTATGAGTGCGGATAGTGGGATCGCCACTTACCGGGACGCGCAGACTGGCTTGTGGGAGAACGTGGACCCGCAGGCGATGGCCTCGATTGACGCGTGGCATCACGATCCAGAAACCATGTTTGCCTGGTATTTGTGGCGCGCACACTTGGCACAACGCGCCGAGCCCAACGCCGGACACCACGCCCTGGCAGCAGCACGAGAAGTGACCGTGACAACGCAAAACATTGATAATCTGCATGAACGCGCAGGCAGTGAAGATGTTGCCCACTTGCATGGTTCTTTGTTTGAATTCCGCTGCACGGATTGCGCAACGCCTTATCGTGAGCAGATTGCCCTGCCTACCAGACCAGTGGACAAGATTACGCCACCAGAATGCAGGGAGTGCGGTGGGCTCATTCGGCCAGGCGTGGTCTGGTTTGGCGAGCCGTTGCCACAAAATGAGTGGGTAGAGGCGGAACGTCGAATGTCCACGGCGGACGCGCTGCTCATCGTGGGCACTTCTGGGGTGGTCTACCCTGCCGCCGGGCTGCCTGTGACGGCGTATAGGCGTGGTATTCCGATCGTGGAGGTCAGCCCGCAACCGACGGATTTATCACAGCTAGCCAGCGTGGTTGTCACAGCCACCGCTGCGGAGGCTCTGCCCCGCATACTCGCTGGCAGGCGCGCTACGCCCCACGAATCTGCATGAGCTCAGCAGACCCATCCTCCACAAACAGCGGATCAAACCGCACCAATAACTCGTGCAGTTTCTGTTCAACCCGCGATTGTTTTTCTTTCCGGTCCTCGCCGCCGCGGCTAAACCGCGACATCGGAGGCAGCAGTTTCGCGATTTTCGCCCCGCCCAGGTAGGTCGCTCCGCTGCCGAAAGCAGCGGGTACCACATCCCAGGTAGCATCTGCTTTTAATTTTTCGCCTTCGATAATGCGGTTCAGTTCTTGCGCCATTTTGCGTCGCACGTATGCTGGCCAGGCCTCATCAACGGCGGTTGTCACGGTAACGGAATCGACGAATTCTTCTACCAAGTCTTTCTTGTTCCGCAGCTGCGGGCTGGAATCTACCGCACGGGTAATTTGTGCGCGAATTTCGGCATCGTCGCTGCCTTCGCGGTCTCCGTGTGCCTCCCGGTATTTTTCTACCAGCAGCAAAATATAATCGACGGTGATGCCAACTTGTTTGACCAGTTCTATCTCAAAGACAACATCATCGTTGATATTTTCTTTTTCTACTTGCTCAGTTCTGCGGAAATCGTTGTATAAGTCCAGGTAGCGGCTGCGGTAGTCCTGGGCTTGCCGTTCACTCAAGATTTCTTTACCGGCAAAATCATCGAACGCCGTCAGAATGTTCTGCAGCCGCAAGATAGCGCCGAACAGGGCAATGAATTCCTTTTGTGCATGCTCGCCGACAATCCGCTCGCCCAGCGGGTAGGTATCCAGCAGTTCGGTGACTTTCTCGGCGTACTCGTCGTAATACTCCACAAATGGTTTCAGCGTGACGATGCTGCGCGCGTCTTTGTTGCCGAATAACTCCAGCGCCTTGTTCGTTTCTTCTTCCAGGTCACGGAAGCACACGATGTTGCCGTAGGCTTTGGCAGAATTCAAAATGCGGTTGGTGCGTGAATACGCCTGGATCAACCCGTGGGCCCGAAGATTCTTGTCGACGAATAGCGTGTTCATCGTGGTGGCGTCGAAGCCGGTGAGGAACATGTTCACGACGATCACCAGGTCGAGCTCTTTGTTCTTCAGCCGCATGGACAAGTCTTTGTAATAGTTTTGGAAGCTATCTGCCGAGGTGTCGTAGCTGGTTCCGAACATGTTGTTGTAATCGGCGATGACCGCGTCGAGGAATTCCCGTGAATCGCCGCTCAAGCGCTCAGCATCGAAGCCTTCTTCATCCAGGCTGCCGTCGGCGGTGGCTTCGTTGACGCCGTAGGAATAGATCATGCCTAAGCGCAACCGTTTGTCCCTGGGTAGTCCTTCTTGCTGGCGTGCGAATTCTTGGTAGTAGAGTTTCGCGGCGGTGATCGAGGAGACTGCAAACAGCGCGTTGAAGCCTTTTACCCGGCGCGCGGCGTTCACGGTTTCTTCGGCTTTGCGTCCGCGGGAGGCCTGCGCAACGTTGGTGACGACGGAGTGTTCGTAGCTGGTGGCACGCAGTGTTTTCTGGTCATAATGCCTCCGAATATAAGAGACCACCCCGGTAATGCGCTGTGGGGCCAGCAGAGCTGCTTCCCTATCAATCGCGCTGACTTCCACCTCGCCAGAGCCCTTGGCACCAGAGCCTGTGTCGCCAGAGCCGTTGGCGGCATTAGATTCGCTGGCATGGCTAGCACGCATCGTGTTGATGTAGTCCACGCGAAACGGCAGCACGTTTTTATCGCTGATGGCATCCACGATGGTGTAAGTGTGGAGCTTTTCGCCAAAGGCTTGTTCGGTGGTGCGCAGATTAGGGTTTCCGCCGCCGACGCTATTCACGGCGAAGATAGGCGTGCCGGTAAATCCGAAGAGGTTGTAGCGTTTGAACGAACGAGTGATGAGCGTGTGCATATCCCCAAATTGGGAGCGGTGGCATTCGTCGAAAATGATCACGACGTGTTGATTGGTCACATCGTGGTTTTTCTCGCGTTTCAACAACGTCGAGAGCTTCTGGATCGTCGTAATGATGATGCGCGCGTTAGGGTCTTCAAGTTGTTGTTTCAGCACCTTCGTCGAGGTGTTGGAGTTGGCTGCGCCTTTTTCAAAGCGGTCGTATTCGCGCATGGTTTGGTAGTCGAGGTCTTTGCGGTCTACGACGAACAGGACCTTGTTGACGCTGTCCATCCGCGATGCCAGCTGTGCCGTCTTGAACGAGGTTAAGGTTTTGCCGGATCCGGTGGTGTGCCACACGTAGCCGCCGGCGTCGATGGTGCCGAGCTTTTTGTAGTTGGTGGCAATGGTGATCTTTTGCAGGATGCGCTCTGTAGCCACGATTTGGTAAGGGCGCATGACCAGCAACAGATGGTCGGAGGTGAGCACGCAGAACTTCGTCAGGATGTTCAGCAGGGTGCGTTTGGCGAAGAACGTGCGGGCGAAGGCTGGGAGTTCTTCGATTGGTTTGTTGTTGGCATCGGCCCACCAGGAGGTGAATTCGTAGCTGTTCGAGGTTTTGGTTTTCCCGCCCCGGGTGGAGTTTTCTACGTGCTGCGCGCGGGTGGTGTTGGAATAATACTTCGTCAGCGTGCCGTTGCTGATGACGAATAGTTGTACGTATTGGAACAGCCCGCGTTCGGCCCAGAAGCTGTGGCGCTGGTAGCGGTCGATCTGGTTGAAGGCTTCGCGGATATCCACACCGCGGCGTTTCAGCTCGACGTGTACGAGGGGCAGGCCGTTGACCAGGATGGTGACGTCGTAGCGGTTGGAGTAGGCGGCACCGCCTTCGGTTTTGCCGACCTCGTATTGGTTGATCACCTGCAGGTGGTTGTTGTGGATGTTTTTCTTGTCCAACAGGCGGATATTTTTGGTACTGCCGTCGTCACGCACCAAGGGTTGGATGTGGTCTTCTTGGATACGAATGGTCTTTTCTTTGATGCCGTCATTGGCACCGGCGACGTGGTTATCGAAAAACTGGGTCCATTCTGCATCGCTGAACTGCACGTTGTTGAGGCGCTCGAGCTGGGTGCGCAGGTTGGCCAGCAGCTGGTCTTCGGTGTGGATCGGCAGTTGCTCGTAGGCTTGGGAGCGCAAAATGCTAATGAATTCACGTTCGAGTTCTGCCTCGGATTGGTAGGCGGTTTCTTCGGCTGGTTCCGCGATGTATTCTGCGACGACGGTCGATTCTTCCGATACCGCAACCGGATCGTAATTGCGTGCGGGGTTGTCGATCATCTGAGCCTTCCGATTATTGCTTGCCGACGCCGTGTGTTGCTTTGATGCTAGCAGGCTTTATTGCTGCTCGAGCCATATGTTTCGCAGGTGTTGTAGCCTGTTGTTATCTCATCGACGCACAACGGCGTGAGCACAAGGAGGCCGTGATGACTCTACGCGTAGCTATTGCACAACCTGTCTTGCGGTGGGCTCTTGCGCGTATCCGGATGTCGCAGGACGAGCTTGAAGCTAAGCAGGATTTCCGCGCGTTGCCGCAGTGGCTGAGTGGCGAGAAACAACCAACTTTGAAGCAAGCCGAAAAATTAGCAGGCCTTGCTGGGGTGCCATTCGGTTATCTGTTGCTTGACCAGCCTGTCGACGATACTCCTGCCCTGCCCGATTTCCGCACGACCGGCAGTCGGCAGCTTAGACAAATTAGCCCAGAGCTTGAGCAGACGATCATTAACTGCGAGGGACGCCTGCGCTGGTATACGGATTATCAGTTTTTTCTTGGGGAAGCCCCTCCGGAATTAGTACACCGATTTTCCTTAGCAGATACTCCTGCTGCTGCCGTTGAATACTTTTTGGAAAACACGAAGTGGAATGCGGGCCCGCAACACGGGCGCGATGTTCGTACGGCTTTGAGCCACGCGATGGAAGATCTCGGCTTGTTGGTGATGCGCACGGCGATTGTTGATAACAACACGAGTCGGAAATTGGATGTCGCAGAATTTCGTGGTTTCACGTTGCTGGACCGCGGGTTTGCGTTGGTTTTCGTGAACGGCACTGATGCAAAGGCCGGTCAGTTTTTCAGCTTGGCGCATGAGCTTGGGCATGTGCTTCTGGGAAAGCCCGGGGTTAGTGGTGAGCGAAACGAGCATCAGAAAATTGAGCGCTGGTGTAATCAGTTTGCTGCGGAATTATTATTGCCACGAGCAGCGCTCGCGGAGATTTGGGCGCAATCAATGAGCCTCGAGGATGCGTGCGATAGGGCATCTAAGAGGTTTGGTGTTTCGGCTGAAGTAACAACCTGGAGCTTGGTTGATGCACAGTTAGTTTCCCGCAGTGAGGCTTCTGCTTTCCTTAGGTCACGCCCTGATCGCCCCGTGAACACGGCGCCAAGCGGTGGAGGAGATTATTATCGCGCGATAAATAGTCGCCTCGGTGCGCGGTTTGTTGAATCAGTAACTGGGGCTTTGCTCGATGGTGATATCGATGGTGTGGAGGCTTCCCGCCAACTGGGTATTGCAAAGACAGCGACGCTCGACGCTCTTGTGGGACGTGTCCAGGGAGTCGCTTAAATGTATTTAGTAGACACAAACATCTTGCTTAATGCATTTAACTATTACCCGCGCTCGGTGTTTCCCTCGTACTGGAAGGTTTTTGAGGCCAGACTTTCTTCCGGTGAATTTTGTGTTCACGAACAGGTCTATGAAGAGTTAAAGAAAAAAGACGACGATAAGATTCGTTGGTTGGAGGCCACCGTGCCCAAAGATCGTCTGCTAACAAAGGATTCTGCCGAGTTAGGTTTGTACGCTGAGGTTACTCAATGGGCCCGATTCGAACGGAATCCTGCTTACCAGACGAAAGCTGTGCGGGATTTTCTTAATCACGCGGATTCTTGGTTGGTTGCGAGTGCAGCAGCACGCAGGCTCACACTGTTAACGAATGAGACTGCGAGCCCGCAAAAAATTAATCGTGTGAAGATTCCTGATGCTGCAGCTGCTTTCGGTGTCAGTTGTTACACGAACCTTGAATTTCTGAAATCCGAAAACATCCAGTTCTAATTCACAAAGTTTGGCCATCACTGTTGAGTTGTAGCTGCGGGCTCGAAGCTCAGTAGTTTACCCCGGCAATACTCGTATTGTTTCCGGCCTGCAGCAATTTCTGCGGGCAAGCCAGTGCTGATGTCATTGACCAAAGCATCGAATTTGCCGATGCCGTGGCCTACTTCATGCAGCTGCTGTGTACGGTCTCGCGCTGTTGCTTTGATGCTAGCAGGCACAGAAGAATCAAACCGAATAGTTCTTGAAATGTCTTTATCGGAATTTTTTTACGAATATCCGGTCTTGGGATACAGTGGGGAGCATGAAGCTGCTGAATCTCGTCGTTGAAAACCACCGGAGTTTTCGCGACGAATTCCATCTGGAACTGACGCGCCCGCATTTCACCTCGAATATTCCGGACTCTGGTGATAGCTGGGCCGAAAACGTTTTTCCAGTAATTGCCATCTACGGTGCGAACGCTTCAGGTAAAACGACTGTCATCGACGCCTTGAAATATCTGTGGTCTGCGCTCAGTGCATCTTCTGGCGAATGGCTGAATCGCGCAAGTGTTCCCCACGCACCATTCCTACTGGGCGAGGCTCGTGAACAACCGAGCGCATATTCCATCGACTTCACCCTCGATGCAGACTATAGCCAAGCGAACCCTACCCCCGGCGAAACACGGTTCCATTACGAGTTCGATGTGACGCCACGGGGTTTTAGGCATGAAATTCTTCAAGTATACCGATCCTCACGCGCAACTACTCTTCTTTCCCGAGAACAATCAGAAGACGGTGTGAAGTTAAAGCTTGCTGCAGGTTTGGGTGGCAAGTTCGAAGTCACGCACCGAGAGTTAGCCTTATCCCGTGCTGGCATGACTGGCCGCGGACAACTCGGGGTTATTGCACAAAAGATTAGGGATGGTTTACTCATCATAGGCGTCGATGATGAGGAACGTAACTTGCGCTTGCACCGAATCACCGAAGAATTGGATAAAGGAAATATCCATCTCGATGATTTCAGCGCTCTTGCGCAAGTAAGTGATTTCGGCATCCAAAAAATTGACGTGGATATCCAAAAGCTGCCGAATGACATTGCGAAACGCCTGCGCACTATCATGGATGTATTTGAGAACGACGCTCCCGAGCATGCTGCATCCGCAGAGATTCCCAAGCGCGAACATAGTGAGAAAGAAACGCACGAGCTTATTCAAAGGTCACTGCAGTTTACCCATAAAACTATTCATTCCGACGCCCCACAGCCAAAGTTCGGAATCAATGACCAGTCCTCCGGAACGCTTGCGTGGCTAGCATTAGCGATTCCGATGGTGGAGGTACTACGGAACGGAACTGTGTTGTGCGTTGATGAATTGAGTTCAAGCCTGCATCCAAAGCTCGCCGCGGAAATTGTCAGGGTTTTCCAAACACCGGAGCTGAATCCCCACCATGCACAGCTCATTTTCTCAACGCATGATATTTCCCTGCTCATGCCGCAAGCAGAACTTAATCTTCAGCCTGGGCAAATCTGGTTTACTGAGAAAGAGGTAGATGGTGCAAGCGAGCTGTACAGCTTGAGAGATTTCCCTGATATCCGGGGAGGCACGAATATAGCAAAGCAATTCCTGGAGGATAGGTACGGAGCCACCCCAAGGGTGATTCCCGAGTTGATATCGAAAATCGCGTTGGACGGCGCCCACGAGGGCACTGGAGCACTGGTATAAATCTATGCCACGACGAAACTACAAGAGGAAACCGCGTCAACAGCGGAAGACAATTTTAGTAGTTGTTGAGGGAAGCCCGGGGAAATCAGAAGAGGAGTATTTCAAGCAAATACATTCAAGGCTGCCAAGGTCTACTTCCCCCAGCCTCAAGGTGGTAGCTGCCGGTGGGGAGCCCCGCAGAGTGTGGGATGAATGTCGCAATAGGATGGATAGTGGTGACTTCGATTTTGTTTGCTTGGTATTAGATCACGACGACCACCCAACGCTTCCCGAAGTACTTCGCGAAGTTTCCAAGTACAAGAATACGGCTGCGGTGGTCACCAATCCTCAATTTGAGCTGTGGCTATTGCTCCACGCGCAAGATCAAAACGCAGCTATTACGGCACGGGTTTTGCGCCAAAAGATGCGTGAGCACAATTTGGTCTCTCCAAAAAACGATAAGGAATTGCACCGAAGCTTTCCCTTTGAGAATTTCGAGCAAGCCCATGCCCGAGCCAAGAACAGCAAGCATTACGCGGGAAACGGGGTTGTCGGAGACAACCCTTCGAGCGGTATTCCTTGGCTCATCGATCTGCTTCGCGGCCATGTGGGTTAGACCGGCTCAAAGCTCAGTAGTTTATCCCGGTAATACTCGTATTGTTTCCGGCGTGCTGCAATTTCTGCCGGCAAACCGGTACTGATGTCATTGACCAAGGCGTCAAATTTGTCGAGGATCGCAACGATTCGTCGCTGTTCTTCAAGCGGTGGGAGCGGAATTTCGATGGATTCTAGTGCACGTTTCGACAGCCGTCGCACTTTAGCCCCTGTTACATGCTTGCGCTTCTGATTTTGGAAGTTCCCAGAGCTTAGAAAATATGAAACATACTGTGGATCTAATTGTTCACGGACAGGGCTATATACGAAACCATCATTGCTGGGAACTACCGGTTCCGCGCCAATCCATGCGACAGCTTTTCCAAGATCCTCATCATTTTCTGAGGTTGTCGCAATGAATACTTCTCCTGGCTCCATTAGCCGTTTATTCTCGGCGAATTCGGATGCAAGGTATGATTTTGTTTCCTTCGCACTGATACCGTAGTGGGTGTAAATTTCGCCGTAATGTATGCAGGGTATACCAGCTTTCACGATATGTTTCTTTTGAAAAGAGCTCCCGCGACGGAACTCACCAACTTTGCCAAGAACAGAGGCTTTATAAAACGGAGAATCATGATCGAAAAATTGATCACGAAAGTATGCAGACTGCTTCCGCCGAGCCTCCAGCTCCGCCTCCAGCTCCGCCTCCAGCTGAGTAAACTTATCTAATATTCTAGCGATTTCCAGCTGAATTTCTAGAGGTGGAACTGGGATAACAAGCTTCTTTAGCGCTGTTTGAGTAATACTTGGTCTCGTTGAACTTGTCGAAATTCTGGAGAGGTCAACTCGTTCCATTACATAATAGAAATACTTGATATCGAGTTGTTCAGGATTACATTTTGTATAAAAGACCGTATCTACATTCCAGAATGGGGCGTCAACAAACTGCACTGCCAATGAACCCTTACGCGGGAGTAAAACACTTGGTCCTACACAGGAAGCTTCTTGAACATAAACGTCCATTTGGCCACCGCTTCCAAAAACGGGAATCTTTCCGGGGCGCTCAGTTTTCCAGTCTTTGCCGTTTTTAATCTCAACGACGGCACCGATTTCTTCAAAAACCACACCATCCGGGCAGAGCTTTTTAATCAGTTCATCTACTCGGCTCACTGGTCAGCCTCCAAGTCCTTAACGATCTCGTCGATGGCGTCGCGAAGCTGCGATTGGCGCATAACAATACTTTCAATCTCTGCATTGAGCTCTTTGATATCAATGATCTCGCGAGTATCTTCAGGCTCAACGTAGGACGAAACCGAAAGGTTGTAGTCGTTTTCTGCGAGCTTATCGTTGTCTACGCGGTAGGCATAGTGCTCAGATTCTTCACGGTTGGCGATCGTTTCCAGAATCGTACTTTGGCTTCGCTCGGTGAGCTTATTCTTGTTGCCGACGCGCTCAAACTGCTTAGAGGCATCAATGAAAAGAACATCGTTCGTGGTCTTCGATTTCTTCAGCACAATGATGCATGTGCCAATCGTCGTCCCGAAGAATAAATCCGGCGGCAACTGAATCACAGTATCAACGTAGTTGTTGTCTACAAGGTACTTCCGGATCTTCTGTTCCGCTCCCCCGCGGTACAGCACGCCGGGGAATTCGACGATGGCTGCCGTACCGTTTTCTGCAAGCCAGCTAAGAATATGCATGGTGAAGGCGAGATCAGCCTTCGACTTCGGCGCCAGTACACCGGCCGGAGAATAACGCGGATCATTAATCAGAACCGGATTATTATCGCCTTCCCATTTAATGGAATAAGGCGGGTTGGAAACAATCGCTTCGAAAGGCTCGTCGCTCCAGTGCTGCGGTTCCACCAAGGTATCGCCGAGCGCGAGGTGGAATTTGTCATAGCTAACGCCATGCAAAAACATGTTGATGCGGGCAAGGTTGAACGTCGTCAAGTTAATTTCTTGACCATAGTAACCATCGGTCACACCGCCTTCGCCCAACACCTTGCGGAACTTCAACAGCAATGAGCCAGAGCCGACTGCTGGGTCATACACCCGGCTCACACGTTGCTTGCCTTGCACAGTGATGCGGGCCAGCATCTCCGAGACCTCCTGCGGGGTGTAGTACTCGCCGCCCGATTTACCTGCCTGGGAAGCATACATCTGCATGAGATATTCATAGGCGTCACCGAAAAGATCGATGGTGTTCTCGGTAAAGCCCTGGTTGAGCGGCAAATCACCGATAGCATAGAGCAACTTTGCTAATTTCTCATTCCGCTTAGCCACCGTGCCGCCAAGCTTGGCGCTATTGACGTCGACGTCGTCGAACAGACCCTTGATGTCTTCCTCACTGTCGGTGCCGATCGCAGAACCCTCAATCCCCTTGAACACCTTCTCCAGGGTTTCGTTGAGGTTCTCGTCGTTCTGCGCCCGGTCGCGCACATTATGGAACAGCTGCGAAGGAAGGATGAAAAAGCCGCGCTCTTTGACGGTTATCTCGCGGCCGAACTCCGCTTCCTCGTCCGACAGCTGGGCATAGTCAAAGCTCTCATCACCCGCGGCGCGTTCCTCGCGGTTAATGTGATCACGCAAATTTTCCGAGATGAAGCGGTAGAAAAGCATCCCGAGAACATAAGACTTGAAATCCCAGCCGTCGACACTGCCCCGCAAATCATTTGCGATGCGCCAAATAGTTTTATGCAGCTCTGCGCGCTCAGAATTCTTCGCCACGGTGCCCTCGTCATTTCTATGCTGATCATGCGGTGAATCGTCTGCACCAGTCTAGATTTAGCGTGGCAGGATTTGGCGGTGGCGCGGCGGGATTGGTTTGCTACTAAAGTTTGCCCGGTCGAGAGAACACCATCCGCTAGTCCCATGCCCATCTCATCTAGCCAAGTTCCCAGCCATATGAGCATAGCGGATAGCGATTTACTTGCTTCCGGTCGATCCAAAACCGCCGTCACCACGGATGGTGGTTAACCCATATTGGCGATGGGCCTTACTGCAGCTCCCACCAAGAACAGCCAAAGTATAGCTGCGAGTAAGAATCCTGTGGTAAAAGCTGCGGCGATGATGTATCCGGTAGTTCTCGCTGTGCGGGTTCGGGTGGTTGCTGTTTTCCAGAGGATTACCATGACCATGATAGGGCCAAGGATGATGGGAGCTATCAACCCGGCCGCAGTTGATGTGTCGAGGACAGTGAGTGTGAATAGTCCCCCAAAGTAGAGAGTGACGGCCCCAAAGAGAAAGCTTAAAAAGGCTTGGATACTTCTTTTTATCTGCACGTTCATACTCTTTCCTTTATGCGATCACCATTAGCTGTCCGTCTTCAGCCTTCGCGTGGCATTCGTCGATTGCGCCTTCTTCGTCTTCTTCGTGGCGTAGACCGATGTCTCGGCCAGTTTGGTTGTTGGCTTGGTCCATTTCTCTAGATTCAGGTGTTCCCGGGTGGTCATCCTCATGTGCGTCACCAATCTTCCGTGCGAAATCCACGTTGGCTCGGATTGTGGTTAGTGCTTGCCATATGCAGTGACGATCTGCGTCTTGGATGTTGTCACCACTTGGGCCGGGGAAGCGTTCGCTGGAGATTCGTTCAGCGTCCTGAATCGCCGATTTTGCTCGTGCACAGTCATAAGGGTTGGTTACACATACTGTGAGTTCATTTTTCCCCGGATTGACACCATACTGATCTCCGGAGTCTCGTGTGACTGGACGTTTTAGTTCTGCAGCAACGACTTGATCGACAATGTGGCGCGGGGTATTCACTTTGTCTGGCACGTTTTCTTCTTGACGAAGTTCCATTGTTCTTTCAATGGCTCGAGCGTAGGCGTCTGTGCTTATCTGAGTGGTGCTTGGTGACGCGATTGCTGTGAGTGCGTTTGCTGTCGCTAGCGCTACGACCGCAGCAGCGATTAATGAATTTGTTGTTCGACTGGAAAACATTGACATCCTATCTTAAACTTAGGAAGGGTCGTGTAAGATCAGACTAAAACCGTGCGGGGGAAGATGCAATACTTATTCCCTCTTCACTCTAGAAAATTCGGAGTCAGATACTTTCGCGGCTTGTTGGCATAGCATAGCGGTGAATCATTGGGAGCTTGAGTTCTTTCCTTTCTCGTGGATCTGTGCCGACACAGCATTGATCAACTCTGCTGGGTGTCAGATTTTTCGCCGGGGAGTCACAAACGTTCTCATCGACTATCCCCGCCGCAACAAGGTGGATGATCGACACCTGCTTGGCTTGTCCCCGGCGGCGCAGACAGGCGTTGGTTCGCTCGCGAAACCCCAGGCTCCACAGGGTGGTAAACCAGACGAGGATGCATCCGCCAGACTAGAGGTTCAGACCGTTACCGGCACTCACCAGGTGGATCATCCCTAGACCGATTTCTTCCACGTTCCACACAGCGAAGTCCCCAGCGTTGTTCAACTCCCCGGCTTGGGGAACCGCTTGAGGACTAGAACTCAATCAGTAGCGTGGTTTACCCGTAGTTTTAGTTACTCACAGTTTCCGGACCTTCTAATAGTTCAATAGTGACGTTTGTCCCTACCGGGGTAGTTCGCCATAGGTTTTTGTGTACCAAGGATTGTTATCCAAAGCCTTGACAAATATAATTTCACTCTTCGCGCCTCAAAAAACGGCGCAAGATAGTGCATTAGAAAATGAAGAATCGCCCACGATCGAACCTGGTGGATGCTACGGTTTTGCCGCCCGGTGCTTCTCCACGTCCAGGCGGTTCCGCCGATCGTAGCCACAATGCCCTCTAGGTAGCACGTCGTATTCCTCGCAGGTGGTGCCGGTTTTCGGGTTCTGCTTTAACAAGCTGCAGGGAGCAAAGGTCACTAGCGGGGCAATAAGCGTTACTTCACAATATAACCAGCGATCACACCAACTTGCCCATGGCCATCATCGCGAAGGAAAACCCATACAAGGCCGGGTTTCGCCCGTTCACGGGTGATATCTACCGCGCACCAATGTCGTATCCGCTGCGGGATGGCTTAGCCGGCGACAAGGCCGCCGAGCGCACAATCGCAGAACTAGAAAAAGTCGGCGCCGACAACCTGGCGTGCGTGGTCATCGAACCAATCCAAGGCGAGGGTGGTTTCATCGTGCCTGCCGAAGGATTCTTGCCGCGCATCGTCGACTGGTGCCGCACCAAGGACGTGGTGTTTATCGCCGATGAAACTCAAGCCGGGATCATGCGTACCGGCACTTGGTTCGCCAGCGAACACGAAGAGACCTGAAGAATAAACAAGAGAAGACATGTTTAAAGGCGTCAAGATAACTTGACAATCTCCGGGCCATCGGAGCATTTATAAAGCAACGAAAGCACAGACATTTTACCCTGCTTAGGATCTCCTACGCACTCCACAATCTTGGCAGTTGCTAAGACCGCAGCAAGTGACGAACCACCTTCTGGAGGAACTACCATACCAAAGTCAGCCCCGACAGGATTGCCAAACCAATATTCGTCTTTTACTGAAGGACGCGGATAAACGCCGATAACGCTATCGAATGCGACTGGATAAGAATCCACCTTTTCAAGCCCACTCTGCGTAGCTGCAACCACCACGATACCCTTCCGGGAGGCGGCAGCAATAGCCTCCTCGAGCTCGTCAGTCGACTTTTCTATCGAAAGACTTATATTTACAATATCCGCCTCTTCATCGATTGCAACATGGACTGCTCGGGCGATCTCGGCGGGTTGGGCGATGCCATTCTCCGCGACCACGTCAATTACGATATCTCGAGAAGGTGTGCTCTTGGCGCCGTAAAAGCTAACATAAAGATCATTAATATGCTCCCCGGACTTGCCGGCATCATTCAGAACGATCAACTTTGGCTTCGTTGACACCGTCACACCGTCGTCGACAAAAACCACCGTGGGACGTGCCACCCCGTCGGACTCAACTGGTAATTTCAGCACAACCGCAGTAACTATAGTTGATAATATAATTAAGGCTAAGCAAACTCCAAGTAGTAAAGATCGTTGGCTCACATGGATACCTGCAAACTAGGAGTGGATTCCTATAGCCTGAGCTGAAAGCTCTACAACGTGTTCAGCGTCAGGATGCTGAGACAACAATTCAAGATATTCCTTTAGCTTTTCATGATCTCCACTTGGATTCCGATTCCAAAATGTAACTAAAGCTTCTGCTGCTAGGTCAATTGAATGGGGTAGGTCGACTAAGGCAAGAACGTAGTTCTCCGCTAGTGCTTGCACTTTATCAACTTCAGTGTTTAATGGAAGGACACGCACGATTTGTTGGATGAACTCACTTACGCGTAACGCATTTTCCTGTTTCCATTCGTATAGTTCGCCTCCCCATTCCGCAGCCGAGAACCTGTTAAAAGTGCGGATGGCTGCATCGAAATCCCCCCGTTCGAGCGCGTCTATTGCGCTCTCGAAATCAGAACTATTCATCAGCACTTTCCTCTAATCTTGTTAACCCAACTGTCGCTGATTTGACCGCCATTTTTATTATAGGTTGCGGTGATCGTTCGTCCCTGATAAGAGCATTCAGCCTTCCGTGCCTGTGAACCACGATCACTGTGGTGCCCTTCAGCCATGGCACGCCCTAGCAAATCCGCAATCTGTTCCTTAGATTTAGCCCCGACCTCGCTCCAGCAATGTTTTGGGGCCATGATGTGTCCCCATTTGTTGGCGTTTTGTCGCAAAAGATAAGATTTTGCCGCCTTTTCGACCTGAGCCTTACCGAATTGGTTGATCGCCGCACGAAGCCCAATTCGAGTTAAAATCCCTAGCACGATTACTGCGGGAATCGCTTGCGTCGTCGCTGTCTCGCTGTTGACTAAAACAGATTGCCCTGTCGTTCGTCCAGTTAGTGCAGCAGTGAAATTGTCGGAGGACTCTCCGGTGACAGCAAAGTTATCGACGTCATAGACCTCAGAAATCTTCTCGCCTTCCGAGATGCCGTTCACACACAATCAATGTGCCTGTCGAAGTTAGCTCGGCTGTGACCTGTGCGTCGATTCCGGTTTCCTTAACCATATATTCGACAGTGCTTCCATCTCGGCTGAGGAAAGTATTCCCGCCGAGATTTTCCAGGCTGTTGATGGTCCTTGCACCGATTATTAGACAGTTCGTTTACTCTGGTCTTCTCCCGTGACTCAACGGTTCGTAATTGCGCCGAAGCGTAAGGAAGATGCAGTGCTGTTAAAAATACCGATACGGTCGTTATGGTAGATATGATTGCTCGAGTGTGCTGATGGGGCATTACTTATTCTCTATAAGAGATAGTTTCACTCGCCATACCGAACGACAAGTTCATGTGCCTGAAAACATTTATTACCTACCTGTTATGATTTCATAGTGCTTAGAAGCGGCATCATTATCGATAACGCAGTACAGTATCGTTATCGCTCTAAACGTATAGCGACTTCGTTCTAGCTTGGGATTGCCTGAACCCGCCCGTTTCGAGCACGATGTAGTGTGTCGCGGATTACCTGGGAGAATTGGCGCCGTCAAGGCAGGAGGGCAACAGCCATGCCCTCAACGGTACTTCGCGTCGTAGGCAGCAGGCTGGATCAATGCGACCGGGTCAGGCCTGGAAGGTGGTGCCGTCCTTGAACGTAAACGCCATGGAGCCGTCTGGTTCTGGTGTGGGCGGGGTTTTTCGGACCGGATGACTTAACATAGGAGACCATAACGACCGACCAGGTCAGAAAGATATG